>NZ_JBICTD010000013.1:0-227155 GCF_043197455.1 Nocardia sp. NPDC049149 | reverse complement strand
CAGGAGGACCCAGCACCAGCAGAACTCACCGCCTGACCATACTTCGGATCATGCGGTGACCACTCAGTTACACCACGCCCCGGGACTTGACCGACACCCGCCGAGTCACTGCCGCCGAATGCCCGAGAGGATGAGTCATGCCGATGTTCAACGGTAGGTACGCCGAGTATCCCGACCCCGGCTTGTGGCACCGAGTGCGTTTCTGGGGGCCTGTCCGTCTGCGCAACGCGTTGTGGCGGCTGCGTATCCGCGTGCGTGGCCCGGAACGTGCCAGCACCCCACAGCCCCCGCCTGCTGATCGCGAACGGGGCGTATAGGCGTCCCTCGCGAACGACTGCGGCCCAGGCACCTCATTTCGAGGTGCCTGGGCCGCGCGGGTGTTGGGCACAGAATGGGCACAACTGGGCACGAATCGCTGTGATCCGGTGTGAATGCCAACGATGTGTTTTTGCAGGTAGAGACGATTCTGAACCCTTGACCAGCGGGGCGGAAAGGGTTCAAATCCCTCCGCCACCGCCAAAAGCCCCTCACCTGCTCACGCAGGTGAGGGGCTTTTTTTGCCCTGGCAGCTGTTGCCCTCCATTGTGCCGCCCTAGATGGTTGGCAGCCAGGTGGGTAACTACTGCTCGCCAGGGGCCGGGCCGCCCGGCAGTTCGCCCTCCTGGAATACCAGGAGTGCCAACCACGGCGCAGATCGTTCTGTTCGGGGTTCGGGATCTACCGAATATGTGGCTAGACGAACGGTATTCGGGAAGGCAATGGAAATAAGCGAAAAAGGCCCGCCTCCACCAGTTCTGGTGGGGCGGGCCCTTTCGACCGGTGCGTGCACCGGTCAGCCGATCATCAGGGCAGGACCTGCGGGATGACGTCGGGGGCGACGGCGCCGACGATCGCGCCGATCACGGCGGCGAGCACCACGTAGGTGAGCGAGCTGATCGCCACGCATGCGAAGTAACCGACGATGAAGGCGAGGAGGCCGGGGATGCACAGGACGGCGGCGATGCCGAGACCGACAAGGGCGCCGCCGGCGAGACCGTTGGCGAGCGGGTCGTGGTTCTGTGCGTCCGGGTTGGTCGCGATGGGCTTCAAGCCGGCGGCGACAGGCTTCAGTTCGGCGGCGACCTCGGGGGTCACCTGCGGGGTGAGGACGAGCGTCTTGCTGTCCTGGGAGATCTGCGGCGTCAGCGCAATCGTGTTGCCCGCGACCGTCTTCAGCGACAGCGGGAATTCGCTGACCTTCGCGCCGGTGGCCGATTCGACCTTCACCGCCGAGGCATCCGCGGTCAACGTGAACTTGCCGTTGTCCAGCGTGGTGGAGATGGTCTTGAGATCCGGTGCCGTAGTTGTCTTGTAGTTGACGCCTTGGTCGCTGGCCGAAGCCACCAGGCCCGCGGCCAACCGTGCCTGCTGCGCGGTGTAGTCAGTCGCCGACGCAGTTCCCGCGCTGGCGACCGTGGCCACTACCGCGAAGGGCAGCACCGCCGCGGTGAGAACATTGCGGCCTACGCGCAGGGCAGCCGTACGAAACATATCGGTTTCCTCCTGACCTCCGATCCCGACGGAACGTCTTGTCCCGCAGTCGAATCGAAGGATTGATATCGACAGCGAGCCTATTCATATCCGACAATCCTCAGGAAAGGGATCGAATGTGGCGCGTGCCATATTTGCCGATGAGTCGTCCCGTGGTCGCAACCGCAGTTGTGCAGTGTTCGGCGAGGTAGGCGACCTCTTTATCGTTCAATGATCGTTCGATGACTTTCACATTCGCTATCCCCACCATTACCGACGGCGAAAGTCATTGCGCCACCGACAGCAGGCAGATCCCACCGCCACCTCGGGTCCGGTCACCGACGAGTGGCACACCATGGAGAGGCGCTCTCGACCGTTGCCACAGCCATGTGCCACTCGTGCCGAGGGCCTGCGGGATGTTTCCGGGGTTGGGTGGGTGGGTACTCGCTTGCTGCTCATTTTGGCCGGGTTGATCGTATGCTGCACGGGGGCGGGTCGACCTGATGTACCCGCCGACCTTGGGACATAGGGGCATCGATGTCACCTGACTACCGTCGGCAGGACGAGCTATCCACGCAGGACACCGATGTGTTTCCCGCCTACTCGGACGACCATGAGCCGTTTCGGTCGCGGCGGCAGCCTGCTCGCAAGCGTCAGTGGATCGGCCGATACGCGCTCACGGGGCTGGCCGCGCTGCTTGTCGGGTCGGTGATCGTTGTCGGCGGCTTGGCCGCGGGCGGCTACTTCACCAAGTCTGCGGACGAGGGCACGACTGCGGTGACTACGACGGCGAAACCGCCATCGACCACGTCGGCCAAGGCCGCGCCGTTGAGCCCGCCCGCGGCGGGCGCGCCGTTGTCGACGGTGATGGCTTGGGTGCGCGCGGGCACCCCGGCCGATATCGCGAAGTTTCACACCGCGACGGCGAAGAGCGGGACGGTCAGCGATCTCGGTTCGGCGGTCGCCTTCGTCAGCCCGTCCGAAAAGATCCGATGCATGACGTCCGCAAGCACCAAGGGCGGGCAGGGCCTCACCTGCATGGCGGAGCTGGACAACCCCCCGTCGCGTCCGGCAAAGGCCAAACAGGGCAACTGGGTGGGTGGCTGGATCGAATTCCCTGGTCCCACCCTTGGCATCGGGAGTGTGCGCGGCGACCCCGGCCAATTCACTCTCGGCGACGGGGCGTCCCTGCCTTACGGCAGCAGGCTCACCTTCGACGACTATGACTGCCGCATGGACGAAACCGGCCTGTTCTGCGTCAACAACACCGCAGGTTCGGCGATTCAGCTCAGCTCGGCGGGCGCGGTGCCGTTCGGCTGCCTCGGCAAGGTCGAGCCGAAGGACAACGGACTTGCGTTCTCCTGCAACACTTTCGACACCACTGCGACCAGCACGCCGAGCAGCACGTCCACGGCGGATCATGCTGCTGTCGGATCTCCCTGCGACAGCGAGGATGCCGGGTCCTTCCGCACTGCGAAGAACGGCAAAGAACTGTTGTGCAGCGCAGGCAGTGACCGCCGGAGCTACCGGTGGACCGACCCCGGCCCCTTGGCGAGCGGCACGAACGAGGACGGCGAGGTGTGCGACCGCGACGGAGAGAAGTACGGCAAGTCGTCCGACGGAAGTGCCGTCATCTGCCGACAGACCGGCTCCTCCACGTGGCGGTGGCAGTCGACGTCGTAAAACCCTGCGCCCGAACGCAACTGCGCGTTAGGGAAGGCGTTGGCAGGAGCTCCCGGTGTCGAGGCCCGCGCCGGTGACGTCGACGGTGATGTACAACGACGAGGTGTATTGGCCCGGCACGCTCTGGATGGCGACGAGGTTCTGGGATCCGATGCGGGTCGGCGTCCAGGTCGCGGTGACGGTTTTGTCTCCCGGATGGAAGACCGCTTCGCCGGGAATGCGTTCACCGTTGCCGGGGATGACGCCGCCGGAGAGGACGAAGAAGACCGTGCCAGGCGCGACATCGTCGTCGCTGACGGTGGCGCGAACGGTGGCCGGGCAGCCGGTCAGCAGGCCTTCTTGGCCAGCGAAGACTTCGACCGCGAGCACTTGGGCGTTGGCGGGCGGGCCGGTCATGACGGCGAAGGCCGCGGCGCCGACAGCGGTTCGAGCGAAAGACCTGATCATCGTGCTACCTCCTCGGAAGGGCTGGTATACGGGCGACCCGGTAAGACGGCAGAGCAGCCGTCGGGAGAAGCCTAGCCCGGGTAGCCATCGCCTGCGCCGGAAGCCGGGAGCCGGGAGCCCACGCGACCTCACTGCGTGCGGGCTTGGAACCGCACGATCGTCTCGGCATTGGCGCCGACCCAGGCGAGCAGGCCGTGCAACTGTTCCGCCGCTTCGGCGCCGAGCGGCGTCAAGGCGTAGCTGACCTGCGGTGGGATGGTCGGTTCGACGGTGCGTTCGGTGAGGCCGTATTCGGTGAAGGTGCGCAGGTTCTGCGACAGCATTTTCTCGCTGATGCCGCCGATCCGATCGCGCAGCACGTGGAAGCGCATCGGGCCGCAGCGCAGGGCGGCCAGGACGAGCACGCCCCAACGGCTGGTCAACTTGTCGAGGACGGTCCGAGCCGGGCAGTCTTTGTCGAATACGTCACGTTGCCGAGCCGTGCTCGACTCGCTCGCCTGAGAACCTACCCCCACGTCATGAGCTTACTTCAAAGTAGGCCCTTACCAAGGGTTAGTCGCATTCATAGAGTGAGTTCATGGCTATCAAAACGGTTTTGGTGATCGGTGCGACCGGTCACGTTGGCGGACAGGTTGTTTCGCAACTCTCGGCGACCGGGATCGCGGTACGCGCACTCGCGCGTAAGCCCGCGGCGGCCGCGTTACCCACCGGCGTCGAGGTAGTACCAGGCGACTTGACCGCACCGGCCACGCTGATCCCGGCGCTCGACGGTGTCGACGCCGTCTACCTGACCTGGCCGATGCTGTCCGGCGACGTGGCGAAGGCGGTGGTCGACGTGATCGCCGAGCACACCGGTCGCCTCGTCCTGCTGTCGTCCGGCGCGGTCCGTGACGACCGCGACGAACAGGACAACCCGATCGGCGTCGCCCATGCCGCCATCGAAGCACCGATCAAGGCCTCCGGCCTGGACTGGACCTTCTTGCGCCCGCACGCTTTTGCCACCAACACCCTGGAGTGGGCAGCGCAGATCCGCGCAGGCAACATCGTGCGTGGCGGCTACGGCGCGGCGTCGATGACCCTGGTGCACGAGGCGGACATCGCGGCGGTCGCGGTGCGCGCGCTGACCACCGACGGGCACGTCGGCGTGAGCTATGAGCTGACCGGTTCAGCGGCGCTCAGCAGAATCGACCAGGTGGCAACCATCGGCGCAGCATTGGGCCGCCCATTGGAGTGGGCGGAGCTCACACCGGAACAGGCGAAGCAGTACATGGATTGGGTGCCACCGGAGGCCGTCGACGTCGTGCTCGATGCCTTTGCCGCGCTGGTTGATACTCCCGGACAGCCGACCTCGACAATCCAGGACGTCACCGGATCACCCGCCCGTACTTACGCGCAATGGGTGGCCGACCATGTCGCGGACTTCGCCTGACTGATCGTTGGCGAATCCCTAGTCGCCGCGCGAGAAGAACCGGACCGGCGGCGGCACCTTGTACCCGAAGGTCTTGATGAACCGCGCGCCGATCCGCGCCTCCTTGGGTTCCAACGCTTGCGCACCGACAGTGTTCAGCATCCGATTGATGACGTTGAACGTGGTGCCCACCCATACCGCTTCTTCGAACGCTTCCGCGGAAACCCCTGCGTGCCTTACCTTGTCGGCGTCGCCCGGCGTGAGCCCGTCGGGGTCGCGGACCATCTTGGCGAGGAATTCGAGCATCGCCTGCGCCTCGGGTCTTGCCGGTGAATCGGCGCCTTGGGCCAGCGACAGTTTCACCACGTTGATGTCGGTGTACGCGCCGGCGATCGCGTGGTGGGCGGACGCGCAGAACGGGCACTCGTTCGCCTTGGAGGCTTGTGTCGCAAAGATTTCGCGCTCAGCCACCGTCCAGAACGAGGGCCCGCGCATCACCTGCTGGAAGAGGTCGGACAGCGGGGTGCCGAAGAAGCGGTGCCGATAGAACAGCACCTTGAGCACCGCGGGCACGGGCATCCTGCTGAACAGCTCCATCGTGCCGAGTACGACCTTGGTTGGTCGATCATGTCCGGATTCGATTGCGCCGATGTACATGTCAACGTCCTTCCCAGGCCCGGCGAGCGGCGCGCAGGCGCCGGTCGGCGGCACCGTAGGCGGCGACGACGGCCGCCTCGAAGATCTCGTCGTCGCTGTGGCCCGCGTCCGTCACCGCGGTGACGGATTCCTGGGTGATCCGGTACGAACGCTCCGAGACCAGGTCGACGAACGGCACCAGCTCTGCCGGGATCCCGTCATCGCCGTCCCCGTCGGTCGCACGCTTGCGGATCTGCTTGCGTACCTCGACCGGCAATCGACCGGGCGCGGACGTGACATGCTCGCCGAACTGCTGCCACTGTTCGTCTATCGACTGCCGTGCCATCGCCCCATTCTCGCCGATCGGCCCCTGCGACCGGAAGAGAAAGTCGGCAAAGATCATTCGTGACATCACACAGTCAGGCGGGCGCCGAACTTTTGTCCGCAGTGCGCCGGGCAGTACTGAGCAGCGCCGCCCCGAACACCAGGCTGAGCACCGCCAGTGCTGGACCCGCCGGGAACAGCCCGAACTGCCAGATCGAATACACGCCTCCCGCGGCAAGCGCGGTGCCGGCGACGGCGGGCACGGTCGCGTCGCGCGATGCGTAACGGGCGCAGAACATGTCCCAGCGCGCGCTGAGCCGCACCACGGCCGCCAGCACGACCGCGCCGAGCAGAATCCACAACGGCCTTGTCTCCCACCAGGTTTGCGGATCGCTGGGCAGCAGCGTCGTGGGCGCCAGCGTCGCGATCCCGGTCAACACCGCGATCACCGGAACATGCCAGAGGTAGATGGTCATCAACAGCGGCACGATCGCGCCGACGATGCTGCGCAGGGTGCTGCTCGGCTCCCAGCCGATGACCCGCCGATCGACGAGGGTCACCAGCGCGAGTTGCAGCACGGCGAGGATCGAGATGGCCGAGGTGGGCGGCGCGAGGTTGGACACCTGCGCGTCGGCGACACCGAGGGTGGTGGGAAAGTACGGACCGGGTCCGACCATGAGCACCAGCAGCGCAACGCAGAGCCCGGCGAGTATCAGCACACCGATATCGGAGATCCGGCCGAGCGCACTGCGCGCGTGCAGCACGCCGAGCTGGTGGCAGAACAACCACACGAACAGCAGATTCGATTCCGCTACTTGCCCGGCGCCGCCGAATCGCAAGGCGTCGACGGCAATCGAGCAGCCGAGCAAGGCCAGCGGCAGCAGCAACGGCAGTCGATCGTGCACCGCGACCGCACCCGGCGCGACCGCCACCGCGACCAGATACACCGCGAGGAACCACAGCGGACTGGCCACGACATGCGCGGCAGCCGTCGCCGTTCGCTCGGAGAACCCGCCGATGATCGCGAGCAGCGGCGTGAGCACCGCGACCAGCGCGAGCACCGGTGCGGTGAGCCGCCGTATCCGTGGACCGAGGTATTCGCCGTAGGTCGCCCCAGTGGCCCGCCACCGATCGACGATCAGCGTGTTCGCGAACCCGCCCGCCAGAAAGAACAGCGGCATCACCTGGATGAGCCAGGACAGTGCCCAGATCGGCTTGCCGTGCAGCGCGGGCTCGCCGCGGACGACGCCGTCGGTGACCGTGACGCGCACCGAAATCCAGTGGATGACAACGACAACGCTGATGGCGAAGACCCGGAGCAGGTCGACGGTCCAGCTGTGTTGTCTGCGCACACCTGTGACCTACCCGGCCCGGCTGAACAGGGGATGAAATACGCGACACGCTTGGGGGCAGGAGCCGGCGAGCACTAGTTCGGTCCGGATCGGATATTTCGGCGGATCGGGGGTATACGACCCGATAGCCAAGTGCGGGAAGGACGTGAGCCCCAATGCGTCGAACTGTCCGCTCGAGACCGATGAGCGAGAGAAATATGAGAATCGGAAGCATTATCGTCTTGATCTGGTTGCTGGTCGGTGTGGTCGCCGCAGCCCAGCGGGACTACTTCGACAGCGGCCCGGTGAACTGCGCCGGCTTCGGCACCATCGCGGTCACCGTGATCGCGGGTCCGCTCAACTACATGGGCGTGAACCCGAAGGTCGCGGATTGCAATGTGCCGCAACCCAGTCCGTAAGCCAATGCGCCGGTAGTCACGAATACTCTTCCGGCACAACCTATTCGGCGACCTCGCGCCTGCTTGTTCGGCGCGAGGTCCGCCGCGTCCGGACTTGCTGTCGCCTAGCCGGGTCGCAGACCGTCAGCGCTGTTCCGGCACGGAGCACGCGCCGTGAACTGTGCCGGTCGCACGGCACGCAGGCGGATTCGGCACGCTCGGCGCGTCGCGTCCGGGACCAGATAATGGGGTGCTCGAAATACGCCGAAGAACGAGGCAACATGAGACCAATCAGTCTGATTATCGTCATCTGGCTGGTGATCGGCGTGATCGCCGCGGGCCAGCGGAACTACTTCGACAGCGGCCCGGTGAACTGCGCAGGCTTCGGCAACATCGCGCTGACCATTCTGGCCGGTCCACTCAACTACATGGGCGTGAACCCGAAGGTCGCCGACTGCAACGTGCCACAACCGAGCGCGTAACTCCTGCTCGAGCGGGTATCCCGAGGTGGGGAGCATGAAAGGACATCGGTGACATGCCCGACCACGAGATCCGCCAGCGCGATATCCACGCACGAGCGGTACGACATACGGGTGCCCGGCTGTTCAGCCTGCTCGTGCTCCTGTGGCTGGCCATCGGCCTGCTCGCGGCGGGCCAGCGCCACTATTTCGAGAACAGCCCGACCAACTGCGCGGGCTGGGGCACGATCGGCATCACCGCGCTCGCGGGCCCGCTCAACTACGTCGGCGCGAACCCGAAGGTCGACAACTGCACGGTGCCGCAGCCGAGTCCGTGAAACGGGCCGTGACATGACAGTAGGCCAGGTCGCCGAGGCGGTCCTGACCTGCTGTCTTCGGTGATTATGTGTTGCGGTTCAGACGCGGCAGCTTGGTCGCGGCGATCGCGTTGTTCACCTGGGCGCAGTCAGCCGCTGTTGTTCCGGCGACCTTGTTGGTGACATTGCTGTTGCACGCGGTGGCCAGCTTGCTCGCCAACGCTGCGTAGTTGGAGTTGGACGACAGCAGGGTCTGCGTGGTCCAGTACAGCGCGGCGGCCTTCGTGATGCCGATGCCCGTGACGGTCGAGCCGTTGAGGGTGCCACCGTCGGTGATGAGCTGTGCGGTCTTGTTGCCGACACCGCTGTTGGTGTGGACGCCACCGCTGTCACCGCTACCGGCGTACCAGTAACGGCCCTTGTAGGTGTCGGGATCCTGGAAGGCGTTCGGGTTCTTCATGTCCCGGATCACGCCGATGGAGCTGCAGGCACCGAGCCGCCACCGGTTGGCGGCAGTGTTGCACGGGTTGCTGGCGTTGGTCAGGAAGACGAACTCGCCGAAGATGTCCGACATGGATTCGTTGATCGCGCCGGGCTCGTTGCGGTAGACCAGACCATTGGTGTGCTGGGTCACGCCGTGGGTGAGCTCGTGCCCGGTGATGTCCTCGGTGGTGAGGCCGGTGCCGTAGGCCATTTGGCTGCCGGACCAGAAGGCGTTCTGGTACGGGCATTCCGTCGTGGTGCAGAGACGGACGGTGGCGCGCAGTGCCTTACCCTTGCCGTCTCCGGTGTCGGAGCCGATGAGGTTGGTCAGGTTGGCGAGCTTGGTGTACTGGGCGTAGAACTTTTCGGTGTTGCCCAGGTAGTTGTAGATGTCGTCGACATCCTTGATGCCCGTGGCGGCCTGGCCTTCAGACCTGGTGGAGCGCAGGCTCCCGCTGCCACAGCTGACCGTGTTCGGGTTGACCCGCCGGTTCGCGTTGTCGCACACGACACGGTTGAGGTGCTTGGTCTCGCTCCAGCTGTCGAGCACCTTGTCGGTCTTGTTGGCGTCGACGAACACCATCCACTGCGCGGGCTCGCCCTTCTCCTCGCCCTCAGCGCCGGCGATCTCGAGCTTGTACGCCGGGACGGCGACACTCTTCGCGCCGTCCTTGGCCGCCAGCTTGGCGTCGTACCAGAAGGTCTTCGTCTCGGTGACGCTCAGCTTGTCGGCGGCCGTCTTGCTCTGCTCGGCAACCTTTTTCAGTGCGGTGGCCTTGACCTGCTCCGACGGTGTCTTCGACGCGTACTTGCCTTGCGAGCTCTGGGTCAGCGATCCGCTTGCCGCGATGAGCGAACCATCGGCGGCCAGCGACTGCGCGACCGAGGCGCCGAAGACCGGTACCCCGTCGATCTCTTGCCGCAACCGCACCGTCGAGCCCTCACCGACCTCGAAGGTGTTGTCAACGACGAGGGTGCCGACAGCATCGCCGAATGCCTTCTCGACCCCCTTGGCGTGTGCTTGCGCCGCGGTCCCGGCCGCGCGGGGAGCGCCAGCCGGAACCGGCACCGGGGTCTTGGGCACCACCTCGAGCACAGCGCCCTGCTGGTCCTTGGTCACGTCCTTCGGCGCGGTCGACAAGTCCGAAGCCGGTGGGGTAGCGGGCGGTTCGCCGTATGCCATCGGCCCTGACGCGAAAGCCGTTGCTACAACGGCCATTACAGTGAATAGGGTCCATCTCGCGGACCTTCTATGTGTGGAATTCATAGTTTTGATTGGAACAACAACCAGTGCCAGTTCGGGCTGGAATTGGCTGCGTTCCAACGGGGCTGCGGCCCGGATTCTTCAATTCCCCGACAGGGTAAGATTTTTCGTACGATGCGATCCGTTGTCAGGTCGTTGCAGGCCGAGGATCTTGATGTATCGATCGTATAGAAAAATCTTGATTCGATGGTAGAAGCTGTACATAGAAATGGATTCCGGTGTTACCTGCCGAAACGAGACCGACCGCTTGTTCGTGATCGAAGATCAAGTGTGAGCGCTCTCACCTGGCGAAGTCTTGACGCTCCGTGTCAAGTAGGCTTGGCATCCGATCGGCCGACTGGCGGTAGATCTTGTCAAGAGTTACTGCACTGCGTCGGCGGGATGCGAATATTGTCCAGGCGTGCGGCGGGTCCTGCATGAATTGCCTTGCTCTGCAATAGATGCGGTACCCAGTTGAACTCGATGAACTGTATCAGGTTGCGCAAACTCGGCATGCGGAAGAATGGCGGAATTGTCTCCGGTTGAACGGCCGTATATGCACCAGTTGAACGCGGATGGCCGACTCGGTACTGTGCGCATTTTCTCGCGAACGTTAACAGCGTGTCTGGTAAGCGAATTCAACTTCGAGCGTCGTCGTGGTCGATCCCCTATTGCAAAAAGGTTGCGCCACATGATCAATGCCTGCCCCCACCCGATAGCGGGTGGGGGCGTTCGGGTCAGCTGACCTCGGCCGACTGCTTCGCCTGCGGTGTCTGCTGCCCGCGCAACGCGACCAGCTTGGCGCCCTCCACGTCGATATCGGGCACGATCTTGTCCAGCCACTTCGGCATCCACCACGCCCACTTGCCCATCAGCGCGAGCAACGACGGAATCAACACCATGCGCACCAGGAAGGCGTCGAACAGCACGCCCGCCGCGAGTGCGAAACCCATCATCTTGGCGGTCACGTCGGACTCGAGCAGGAACGAGCCGAACACCGAGATCATGATGATCGCCGCGGACGTGACCACCCTGGCCCCGTGGTGGTAACCGCTGATCATCGCCTCCTTCGGCGGTTTGCCGTGCACGAACTCCTCGCGCATCCGCGTCACCAGGAAGACCTGATAGTCCATCGCGAGCCCGAATACCAAGCCGATCAACATGATCGGCAGGAAGCTCACGATCGCCCGCGGATCCTCGATCAGCCCGAGCTTGCCCTGCTGGAAGATCAGCACGGTCGCGCCGAATGTGGCCGCCATCGAAAGCAGGAACCCGAGCGCGCCGGTGAGCGGCACCAGGATCGAGCGGAACACCAGGATCAGCAACACGAAGGCCGCGCCCGCCACGATCGCCATGTACGGCACGATCTTGCTCAACAGCACATGGTCGATGTCGGCGTAGATCGCCGTGGTGCCGGTGATCCCGTATTTCATCCCGTACTCGTCTTCGAGCCGTCCCTCCGCGTCGCGGGCGTCGCGGACCAGGTCCTTGGTGGACTGATCGTTCGGACCCGACTTCGGCACCCCGTTGATGAGTGCGCCCTGGCCGTCCTTGCTGAGCGTCGGCTCGGTGACGTAATCCATGTCCGGCGAGGAGGCGAGCTCGTCGCGCAGCGAGTTCAGCGCGGTCGTACGCGCTGTCACGGGGACCTCGCTGAGATCGACGGCGACCTGCAGCACGCCGTTGCTGCCCTCCCCGAAGCCCGCGGTGCGCAGCTCGTAAGCCTTACGGACAGTGGAGGTCTTGGGCATGCTGTCCTCGCCGGGCAGCCCGAGATTCATCTTCGCGGCGGGCAGCGCGAGCAATCCGAGCACGATCACGCTCAGGATCAGCGCGACCCACGGTGCCTTGCCGATGAGCTGCGCGAAACGCATGCCGTTGGTGACCGAGCTGTCGTCCTCCGGATCGTGCTTGGCGATCAGCGGCAGCTTCGGCTTGAACAGGAAGCGGCCGAACGCGCCGAGCAGCGCAGGCATCAGCGTGATCGCGGTGAGCACCGCGAACCCGGCCGCCACCGCGCCGCCGAGACCCATGAAGGTCAGGAACCGAACGCCGACAATGCTCAACCCGACCAGCGCGATGATCACGGTCAGCCCGGCGAACACCACCGCCGACCCGGCAGTGCCGAGCGCGGTGCCCGCGGCCTCGTCCGGTGAATCCTGTACCGCCAGTTCGTGTTTGTATCGCGACACGATGAAAAGCGCGTAGTCGATGGACAGCGCGATGCCGATCATCGATGCCAGGAAGGTGGTGAAGCTCGGTATCGAGAGGAAGCTGGTGCCGAGGAAGATCAGCGAGGTCGCGGCGCTGAGGCCGACGATCGCGGTGACGATCGGCACGAACGCCGCAACGATCGCACCGAACGCCACGATCATCACCACCAACGCGACCGCCATGCCGATCAGCTCCGACTTACCGCTCGGCGCTTGCTGTTCCATGGCGATGGTGCCGCTCATCTCGACCGTCAACCCGGAGGCGCGGGCCTGGTCGGCCACGTCGTAGGCGGCCTTGCGGTTGTCGGCGGTGACCGCGGTGAATTCCTTGATGGTGAACGGGACGCTGAAGAACGCGACGGTGTCCCGGTCGGTCTTGTTGAGCACGTTCAACGGTGCGCCGCTGCACTTCGCGGGATCCGGGTCGCCGACAAGGCAACCCATCTCCTCGGTCGCGGTGACCGGGTTACTGATCGGCTTGCTGTGGTCGACGATGTCGAGGTGGTTCAGCTTCTCGATCAGCGCGTCGATGGCCTGCCGGTTGACCGGATCGGTGAGCTTCTGTCCGGCAGGCGCGCCGAGGACGTAGGTTCCGGTGACCGCGTCGAATTTGAATCCCGCGGACATACCGGGGAAGTGCTGGTCGAGGATCTGCGTCGCGCGTTCCGACGGCAGGTTCGGCATGCTGAAGTCGTCGCTCATCGGCTCCTTCAGCTGGGCTCCGAGCCCACCGAGCACCAGGAAAAGGACGATCCAGACGGGCAGCACTAGCCACTTGTGGCGGAAGGCGAACTTTCCCCACCGGTATAGATACACGGACACAGGGTTCTCCTCGCGGTGATCGAGTCGTGCCGGATCGGATCGAGCGACAAACGCGCGCGAGCCGACGTGGCCCGCGGGGAACTACCGAGCTGAGAGGTCGAACTGCCTCTGAGTCTGCTGCGGTCGGCTCACAAGATCAAGAACTAACCCGGGATACAACGCGGCCCCGCACCCGGAATTCGGGTGCGGGGCCGGAGTTTGTCGCGACGATCAGCTGACGCCGACCGGCACCTGCGGCGGCTGCGCCGACCGCTGCTGCAGCTCACGCAGCTTCGTGCCTTCGACGTCGATATCGGGCAGGATCCGGTCCAGCCACTGCGGCATCCACCACGACCACTTGCCCATCAGGACGAGCAGCGACGGGATCAGGATCATCCGCACGATGAACGCATCGAACAGCACGCCCGCCGCCAGCGCGAAGCCGAACGACTTCGCCGTCACGTCGGTTTCCAGCAGGAACGAACCGAACACCGAGATCATGATGACCGCGGCCGAGGTCACCACGCGGGCACCGTGGTGATAACCGGCCACCACCGCATCCTTCGGCGACTTGCCGTTGACGAACTCCTCGCGCATGCGGGTCACCAGGAACACCTGGTAGTCCATCGCGAGGCCGAACACCAAGCCGATCAACATGATCGGCAGGAAGCTGACCAGCGGATGCGGATCCTCGATCAGGCCGAACTTGCCCTGCTGGAAGATCAGCACCGTGGCGCCGAACGTCGCGGCCATGGAGAGCAGGAACCCGAGCGCCGCGGTCAGCGGCACCAGGATCGAGCGGAACACCAGGATCAGCAGCACGAACGCGGCACCGGCGACGATGGCCAGATACGGCACGATCTTGCTGAGCAACACGTGGTCGACGTCGGCGTAGATCGCGGTGGAGCCGGTGATGCCGTATTCCATGCCGAACTCGGCCTGCAGCTGTTCTTCCGCGTCGCGGGCGTCGCTGACCAGATCCTTGGTCGCCTGGTTGTTCGGACCCGACTTCGGCACGCCGTCGAGCAGCACGCCCTGCTTGTCCTCGCTCCACTGCGGCGCGGTCACGTAGTCCATGCCCGGGTAGGCGGCGAGCTTGTCGCGCAGCGCCTTGACCGCGTTCTCCCGCACCTCGACCGGGACCTTGGACAGGTCGGCCGCCACGTTCAGCACGCCGTTGCTGCCCTCGCCGAAGCCGGCGGTGCGCAGCTCGTAGGCCTTGCGAATGGTGGAGGTCTTCGGCTGGCTGTCGTCGCCGGGCAGGCCGAGGTTCAGCCCGGCCGCGGGCGCGGCGAGCGCGCCGAGCACCACGACGCTGAGCACCAGCGCGACCCACGGTGCCTTGCCGATCAACCGGCCGAAGCGCATGCCGAGGGTGACCGCAGTGTCGTCCTCGGGATCGTGCTTGGCGACGAGCGGCAGCTTCGGCTTGAAGAGGAAGCGGCCGAACGCGCCGAGCAGCGCAGGCATCAGCGTGATCGCGGTGAGCACCGCGAACCCGGCGGCGATCGCGCCGCCGAGACCCATGAAGGTCAGGAACTGGACGCCGACGATGCTGAGCCCGCCGAGCGCGATGATGACGGTCAGCCCGGCGAACACCACCGCGGAACCCGCGGTGCCGAGCGCGGTGCCTGCCGCTTCTTCCGGTGAATCCTGCACGGCCAGTTCATGTTTGTATCGCGACACGATGAAAAGCGCGTAGTCGATGGACAACGCGATGCCGATCATCGATGCCAGGAACGTGGTGAAGCTCGGGACCTCGATCACCGAGGTGCCCAACATGATCAGCGAGGTGGCCGCGCCGAGGCCGACGATCGCGGTGACGATCGGCACGAAGGCGGCGACGATCGCGCCGAACGCCACGATCATCACGATCAGCGCGACGCCCATGCCGATCAGCTCGGACTTACCGCTCGGCGCCTCCTGCTTCATCGCGATCGAGCCGCTCATCTCGACAGTGAGGCCCGCGTTGCGCGCGTCGGAGGCGACCGCGTAGGCCGCGTCGCGCTGCGCGTCGGTGACGTCGGTGAACTTCTTGATGGTGAACGGCACGTTCAGCACGGCCACCGAGTCGGGCACGGTCTTGCTGAGCACGTTCAGCGGGGCGCCGCTGCACTTGGCCGGATCCGGATCGGCCAGGCAGCCCATCTTCTCGGCCGCCTCGACCGGGTTGACGAGCGGTTTGGCGTGGTCGACGATGTCGAAGTCTTTGAGCTTGGCGAGGAACGCGTCGAGCGCGGTGCGGTTCGCCGGGTCGGTGAGCTTCTGGCCTGCCGGCGCACCGATCACATAGGTGCCGGTGACGGCGTCGAACTTGAACGCTGCGGAAGCACCGGGAAAATGCTTGTCCAGAATGTCGTTCGCGCGTGCGGACGGCAGGTCCGGCATGCTGAAATCGTTGCTCATCGGCTTGCTGAGCTGCGCGCCGAGACCACCGAGCAGCAGGAAAAGGACGAGCCAGACGGGAAGCACTATCCATTTTCGGCGGAAAGCGAACTTCCCCCATCGGTAGAGATAAACGGACACGAGGGAACTCCTAGCGATGCTTGGGGCGTGCTGATTCAGGCCGGAGACAAGCACTCGCGGGGTTACCCTGCCCCCCGCCTACACATTGACGCTTTCTGCCTACCGTGCGGTAGGTAGACTACCGAAGGCTTAAACGGAGGGACAACCTCAATTTTGTCGGCATCATTAGCTCAGCGCATGAGTGGTGAGAGGATCATCCCATGACTCTTCGGTCTGCCTCAGACACCGTTGCCGCTGGTCGGAGCACGAAAATCGCGATCCGCGACGCCGCGGTGAAGTTATTCAGCGCCAAAGGATTCGAACAATCGAGCCTGCGCGAGGTGGCCGATGCGGTAGGAATCACAAAGGCCTCGCTCTACTATCACTACGCCTCGAAGCTCGATCTGCTGTTGGCGATCATCGACCCGATCCTCGATCACGTGCGCGCGGTCGTCGAAAATCTCGACGAGATACCGCACGACCCGGACGGCATTCGCACGGTGCTGCGCACCTATCTGCGCGGCCTGATCGCACACCGGGACGCGGGCGGCCTGATCATGCGCGATACGGCGGCCATCGTGAACGCGATGGTCGACCGGTACCCCGACCTGATCGACAACAGTCAGGTGCTGCGCGACTGGCTGGCCGGACCGGACGCCAGCGACGCGGCCAAGCTGCGCGCGTCCGCGGCCCTCGAAATGATCCGGGTCGCACTGGTTTCCAAGGAGCTGGTGCCCGGCGCCGACGACACCCTGGTGGAAACCACCTTGTTGGATGCGGCGACCAGCGTGCTAACCGCGTAGATTGCAGCTACTGACCGGACCCACCGGAATGCCAGGAGTCGCTGTGCACATCACCGCGAAGGTCGACTACGCGGTGCGGACGCTGCTCGAGATCGCCCGCGCACCGAAGCTGAACCAGGCCCCGTTCGCCGAAGCGCCCGGCGTCCAGATCGCCCCCGTCGTGAAGGCCGAGGCGATCGCAACCGCGCAGCGAATCCCGCCCAAGGTGCTGGAGACCGTGCTCGGCGACCTGCGCCGCGGCGAGCTGGTGATCAGCAGGCGCGGGCCCGACGGCGGTTACTGGCTGGCCAGGCCCGCCACCGAGATCTCCGTCGCCGACGTGATCCGGGCGATCGAGGGTCCGCTCGCGTCGGTGCGCGGCGAGCGTCCCGAGGACGTGACCTATCCCGGCGCCGCCGAATCACTGCAGAAGGTCTGGATCGCGTTGCGCGTGAATATTCGTGCGGTGCTGGAGAATGTGTCGATCGACGATATTGCCAACGACCGGCTGCCACAATTCGTCGACGCGCTGACCGAGGACCCGGGCGCCTGGGTGCGCAGAGAGCATCGCTGAACAGCGCGTTCGGCGCGAAAGCGCCCGGCGGGAGGGTATCGGTGCTTGTCCAAAACCTCGATGACGTGCGTCACTCGGTGCGAGTAGCCTGCGATTCATCATGTTGATTCGTCTGCTTCGTACCTCGCTGCGCCCCTATCGCACCCAGTTGGCGGGCGTCGTGGTCCTGCAGCTGATCGCGGTCATCGCGATGCTCTATCTGCCGAGCCTCAACGCCGACCTCATCGACAACGGCGTCACCAAGGGCGACATCGGCTACATCTGGGACACCGGCCTGTGGATGCTCGCGGTCACCGGCGTGCAGATCCTCGCCTCCGCCTGCTCGGTGTACCTCGGTGCGCAGGCCGCGATGGGCGCGGGTCGCGATATGCGCGGCGCGCTGCTGCATCGGGTCGGCACCTTCTCCGCGCGCGAGGTCGGCATGTTCGGCGCTCCGTCGCTGATCACCCGCAATACCAACGACATTCAGCAGGTTCAGCTGCTCATCGTGATGTCGGCGACGATCCTGGTGATGGCGCCGATCATGTGCATCGGCGGCATCTTCATGGCGCTGCGCGAGGACCTCGGCCTGTCCTGGTTGCTGCTGATCGCGGTGCCCGCACTCGGGCTGTCGATGGCGTTCATCATCAGCAGAATGGTGCCGGGCTTCCGGGACATGCAGACCAGGATCGACGAGGTCAACCGGGTGCTGCGCGAGCAGATCACCGGCATCAGGGTGGTCCGCGCCTTCGTCAGGGAACGCCAGGAGACCTGGCGCTTCGGCATCGCCAACTCGGAGCTGACCGACACCGCGCTGCGCGTCGGCAGGTTGATGGCGTTGATGTTCCCGCTGGTCATGCTGATCAGCAATGTCACTGCGGTGGCGGTGATCTGGTTCGGTGGGCACGCCGTCGACGCGGGCACCATGCAGATCGGCTCGCTCACCGCGATGCTGTCCTACATCATGCAGATCCTGATGGCGGTGATGATGGCCTCGTTCCTGGCCATGATGGCGCCGCGCGCCGCGGTCTCCGCCGACCGGATCGGCGAGGTGCTGGAGACCGAGTCGTCGGTGGTGCCGCCGCCGCTGCCGCAGCCGTTCAAGGGTGACCCGGCCGAGGTCGATTTCCAGTTCGCCGAGTTCGCCTATCCCGGCGCGGAGAAGCCGGTGCTGAAAGGCATTCGGTTCCAAGTGAAGCCGGGCACCACCACCGCGATCGTCGGCTCCACCGGTGCGGGCAAGACCACGCTGCTCAACCTGGTGCCCCGGCTGATGGACGTCACCGACGGCGCGGTCTACCTCGGTGGCACCGACATTCGGCACATCGACCTCGAACTACTGCGCGAGCAGATCGGCCTGGTTCCGCAGAAGGCGTACCTGTTCTCCGGAACGGTCGCGAGCAACCTGCGCTACGGCAACCCGGACGCCACCGACGAGGAACTGTGGCGATGTCTGGAGATCGCGCAGGCCGACGACTTCGTGCGAGAGATGGCGCAGGGCTTGGAGACTCCGGTGGCGCAGGGCGGCACCACGGTCTCCGGCGGCCAGCGCCAGCGGCTCGCGATCGCCAGGGCGCTGGTGAAGGCGCCGCGGGTCTACCTGTTCGACGACTCGTTCTCCGCGCTCGACGTCGCGACCGACGCCAGGCTGCGGCAGGCGCTGCGCACGGTGACCAAGGATTCCTCGGTCATCATTGTGGCGCAACGGATTACCACCATTCGCGACGCCGACCAGATCGTGGTGCTCGAGGACGGCGAGATGGCAGGCATCGGCTCGCACGAGCAGTTGATGCGTGATTGCAAGGAGTACCAGGAGATCGTGGCGTCCCAGCTCAGTGCCGAGGAAGTCCGATGAGGCCGGGGATGCCGGCCCCCGGTGCGCCGGGGACCAAGCCGAAGTCGTTCAAGCCGTCGCTGAAACGGTTGTTGCGCAGGCTCGCGCCGGAGAAGAAACTCGTCTGGCTCGTCGTCGCCCTCGCCATCGGCTCGGTGGTGTTGAATACCCTCGGTCCATACCTGCTCGGCAAGGCGACCAACCTCGTCTTCGACGGTGTGGTCGGCAAGCAGTTGAACTTCGCGCCAGACACCACCAAAGAGCAGGCGGTCGAAGCGCTGCGGGGCAAGGGCCAGAACACCTTTGCCGACATGCTCAGCGCCATGAACGTGGTGCCAGGCGTCGGCATCGACTTCGACGCCGTCGGCCGGGTGCTGATGCTGGTGCTCGCCCTCTACATCGGCGCCTCCGTGCTCGGCTGGCTGCAGGCCTTCCTGCTGAACCTGGTGATCAACAGGACGGTCAAGCGCCTGCGCAGCGATATCGAGGACAAGCTGCATCGGCTTCCGTTGCGCTACTTCGATTCCCAGCCGCGCGGCGACGTGCTGAGCCGCGTCACCAACGACGTCGACAACGTGTCACAGAGCCTGCAGCAGACCATGAGCCAGCTGATCGTCTCGCTGTTCACCGTGCTCGGCATCCTGGTGATGATGTTCTGGATCTCGTGGCTGCTCGCGTTGATCGCGCTGCTCACCGTGCCCGCCGCGATCATCGTGACCGCGCAGATCGCCAAGCGCTCCAAGCCGCATTTCGTGGACCAGTGGAAATACACCGGAATGGTGAACGCCCAGGTCGAGGAGGCCTACACCGGCCACGAGATCGTCACGGCGTTCGGCCGCAACCGCGAGGTCGGCCAGGAATTCGACAAGCGCAACGAACAGCTCTACCAGTCGAGTTTCAAGGCGCAGTTCATCTCCGGGCTGATCATGCCCGCGATCATGTTCCTCGGGAACGTGAACTTCGTGCTGGTGGCGCTGGTCGGTGGCCTGCGGGTCGCGACGGGTCAGCTCTCGCTCGGCGAGGTGCAGGCGTTCATCCAGTACTCGCGCCAGTTCAGCCAGCCGCTCACGCAGATCGGCGCGATGGCGAACCTGCTGCAGTCCGGCGTCGCCTCGGCCGAGCGGATCTTCGAGATCCTCGACGCCGAGGAGGAGAGCCCGGATCCGGTGATGGCCGAGGCCCGACCGGTCGACCGGGGAGAGGTCGAGTTCGAGGGCATCTCGTTCCGCTACGAACCGGAGACGCCGGTGATCGAGCGGCTGTCGTTGATCGCCGAGCCCGGCCACGTGGTCGCCATCGTCGGCCCGACCGGCGCGGGCAAGACCACGCTGGTGAACCTGCTGATGCGGTTCTACGAGCTGGACTCCGGCACCATCACCATCGACGGTGTCGACACCACCGAGATCACCCGCGACCATCTGCGGTCCCGCATCGGCATGGTCTTGCAGGACACCTGGCTGTTCAAGGGCACCATCCGGGAGAACATCGCCTACGGCAACCCGAACGCGAGCGAGGACGACATCCTCGCCGCCGCGCGGGCCGCCTACGTCGACCGCTTCGTGCACGCGCTGCCCGAGGGCTACGACACCGTCATCGACGAGGAAGGCTCAGGTGTCAGCGCGGGCGAGAAGCAACTCATCACCATCGCGCGGGCCTTCCTGGCGAAGCCGTCCATCCTGATCCTGGACGAGGCGACCAGCTCGGTCGACACCCGCACCGAACTGCTGGTGCAGCACGCCACCGCGGCCCTGCGCCGCGACCGCACCAGCTTCGTCATCGCCCACCGCCTGTCCACCATCCGCGACGCCGACCTGATCGTCGTCATGGAGCAGGGCCGCATCGTCGAACACGGCACCCACACCCGACTGCTAGAGGAGCGCGGCGCCTACTACCGCCTCTACAACGCCCAATTCGCCGCAGCCGCCGCGGACGCGTAGGTCCACGCTGCCTCCGGAGCGAGCCAGATCGGAGCCAGTCCTCGCCGCTCCATCGGTGATGTCCCACTCGGGGTCGCGTGCTTCCGCGAGTGGGACCTGGTGGAGGCGACACGCCGTAAAGGGCTCGGTCATGTCCCGTTCGTGAACCGCTATCCGCGTGAACGGGACATGGCTGCACCAACTTTCGTGCGGGAACCCCTCTGAGGTGGCGAGCCTCGGATCGGCGTGAGAGAAGTGGTTGCCCGAGCCCATTGGCGTGAGTGAAATGGTTGCTGGGCTTCATCGGCGTGAGTGAAGTGGTTGCCGCCCGCGTTGACGGGAGTGAAATGGTTGCTCACCGCCGTTGACGGGAGTCATATGGCGGCAGTACACGCCGAGACGCCCACCATTGGACTCCCGTCAACCTCCCTCGAGATCACTTCCCCGAAAAGATCTTTGGACCGGACCACAGCCAAGCAACCCGGTCGGGGACAAGAGAACGCGTGAGCGACTGCGGAGGTCAGCCGGGTACGGCACACGACGCCACCACGCTATCCAGTGCAAACCCCGAGACTGTCCTGCTCGCCAGGAGACCGTTCAACCTGCGGATAAACCACCACCCCAACGCAACACGCTCTACGAAACCCGCACCAGCCCTCCAAAGCCGCGCCCGCCCAAAGCCGCGCCCGTCCGAGGCCGCGCCTGTCCGAGGCCGCGCCCGTCTGAGGCCGCGCCTGTCCGAGGCCGCGCTCGTCCGAGGCCGCGCCCCACGGGTCGGGTTGGGTTGTGGTCGTGCCGCTTTGGGCTTGGCGAAGGCAGAGCTCCTTCGGGTATACGGTCTCCTGACGAGTACGGCAGCCAAGGGTTTGCACTGGAGTAGCGTGGTGGCGTCGTCTGCCGTACCCGGCTGACCTCCGCAGTCGCTCACGCGTCGTCCAGTCCCAGCCGGGTTACTTGGCTGTGGTCCCGTTTCGAGAGCTTTCAAGGTCAAATAAGTCTCATTCTCGCTACCGTCCACCGGGGATGCCGAGAGTGGCCGACGATCCACAGACCTTCCGTACGGTTCACAGAGGTTCTGGGCCCTGTGAACCGTATAGAGCCTCTGTGGATCCGCCGACGCGGTGTAGATGGTGGACGGGCGGGAGGGTGGGCTGGTGGGGTGGGGGGTGCAGCCTGGGAGGATGTTCGGGTGTCTGATCCCGCTACCTTTTCGTTCACTGTTGGTAACCGCCTGGAGGGGCGGCACGGGCGGTCCGGTGTGATCAGCACGCCGCACGGGTCGATCGCCACGCCTGCGTTCATTCCGGTGGGGACCAAGGCGACGGTGAAGGCGGTGTTGCCGGAGACGATGCGGGAGATCGGGGCGCAGGCGCTGCTGGCCAATGCGTATCACCTGTATCTGCAGCCTGGGTCCGACATCGTGGACGAGGCGGGCGGGCTCAGCAAGTTCATGAACTGGCCGGGGCCGACGTTCACCGACAGTGGCGGCTTTCAGGTGATGTCGCTGGGGGTCGGGTTCAAGAAGGTGCTTGCGATGGAGGCGGTCGACGTCCGCAGCGACGACGTGATCGCGAAGGGTAAGGAGCGGCTGGCCACCGTCGACGACGACGGCGTCACCTTCCGCTCGCACCTGGACGGGTCCAAGCACCGATTCACCCCAGAGGTGTCGATGGGCATCCAGCATCGGCTCGGCGCCGACATCATGTTCGCCTTCGACGAGCTCACCACCCTGCTCAATACTCGTGGCTACCAGGAGAAGTCGCTGCAGCGCACGCACGAATGGGCGCAGCGCTGCCTCGACGAGCACGAGCGGCTCACCGCGGCCCGCACCCACCGCCCGTATCAGGCGCTGTTCGGGGTGATCCAGGGTGCGCAGTACGAAGACCTGCGCCGCCAGGCTTGTCGCGGGCTGGAGTCGTTGCGTGGCAGCGAGGGAACGAGTTTCGACGGGTACGGCATCGGCGGTGCGCTGGAGAAGCATAACCTCGGCACCATCGTCGGCTGGTGCTGTGACGAGCTGCCCGAGGAAAAGCCGAGGCACATGCTCGGCATCAGCGAGCCGGAGGACATCTTCACCGCGGTGGAGAACGGCGCGGACACGTTCGATTGCGTGAACCCGTCGCGGGTCGCCCGCAACGCGGCCATCTATGTCGCGGAGGGCCGATTCAATATCAACACCAGCCGATTCCGGCGCGACTTCACCCCGATCGACGACACCTGCGACTGCTATACCTGCGCCAACTACACCAGGGCCTATCTGCATCACCTGTTCAAGGCCAAGGAGATCCTGGCCGCGACGCTGTGCACAATCCACAACGAGCGCTACACGATTCGGCTCGTCGACCGCATCCGGGCGAGCATCGAGGGCGGCTACTTCGACGAGCACAAGGCCGAGACACTCGGCCGGTGGAAGGGCCGCATCCCGACGCCGTAGACCGGCGGCCCGAACTCCACAGTGCCGCCGGTCGTCGGAGTGTGTGGTCAGCTCTGTAGTGCGGGAACCTGGCTCGGCGCGTAGCTCGGCTCGTTCTTCTTGAGCCAGGCGATGACTCGGTAGGTGATCGGCAGCACGATGATCTCCGCGAGCGTCTTCCAGAGGAAGCCGACGACCACGTAGTTCACGAACTGGCCCCAGGAGTCGATGCCGATGGCGGTGGCCGCGATCGAACAGAAGATCAGTGTGTCGCCGAACTCGCCGACCACGGTGGAGCCGATCAGCCGCGCCCACAGGTGTTTTTCCTTGGTGCGTTCCTTGATCAGCACCAGCGTCGCCGAGTTGAGCATCTCGCCGACGAAATAGCCGGCCAGGCCTGCGGCGACGAGCTGCGGCGTTGTGCCGATGACGGTGCGGAACGCTTCCTGGTTCTCGTAGAAGGTCGCGGCGGGCAGCTCGATCGCGATCTTGAAGCAGACCACCATGAGCAGCAGGATGCCGAACCCGTAGTAGATGGCCCTGCGCGCGAGCCGGAAGCCGTAGATCTCGCTCAGCACGTCGCCGATGATGTAGGCGAGGGGAAAGAGGAACCAGGCGCCGTCGGTGCTGATCGGCAGCAGCTCGATCGGTCCGAGCTTGACGGACTGATCGGTGAAGAACTGGACGCCCTTGGTGGCACAGATGTTAGAGATGATGAGCGTTGCGGTGAACAACGCCACGATCGGTGTGTAGTACCCCCGCGCCACCTGGGCGAATGCCGCATGCTTCGGCGCGGGGCGCCCAGGTTCCTGGGCTTCGGTTTCATTGAGCTGACTCACGCGCTTCATCCAACCAGGTTGTGGAATACCCTGTAGCAATGACGAATCCCGGCGATTCCGACGAATGGTGGAAGCAGTACGGCGGACAAGGCGTGTCGCCGGACTCCGGCGCGCAGGGTTCCGGCGCGCAGAGTTCTGTTCCGCAGTACCCGAATGCTGAACAGCCATCGGGATATCCGTCGGCACCGCAATATCCACAGCAGCCCGCCCAGCCGATGACACCGCCGCCGCAACCGCAGCAACAGCCCCAGTACCAGGGCTATCAACAGTCTGCCGCGCCCTACGGGCAGCCGCAGCCCTACGGATATCAGCCCGCCTATCAGCCGTATGGGATGGCGCCGCAGCAGGGCACCAACGGCATGGCGATCGGTGCGCTGATCGCCTCGCTGGCCGGCTTCGTCACCTGTGGCATCGGATCGATCGTCGGGATCATCCTCGGTGTCATCGGCTTGAATCAGGTCAAGCAGACTGGTCAGGACGGCCGCGGCATGGCGCTGGCCGGCATCTGGATCGGTGTTGGCGCGATCGTTCTCACCGTCCTGTGGTTCGTCGTCGTCATCATCGCCGGAGTTTCCGGCGCATAGTCGCTGCCTGGTTCACGGCCTCGGCAAAACGTCAGGGGCGCACCCGATAACGGTGCGCCCCTGTTTCGTGCCATCGACTCACGCGCAGTTGTATGTGCCTCGGGTTACCTCAGTGGTGCCCGCATAGGTGAGGTTCGTATGTTGGAGAAGTCTGATGCCGATGCAGTTTCCGTCTTCGTAGTACCGACCCGCGTTGACGGCGATATCGGTCGCGACAAGGGCGATGACGCCAGCGCAGACCGTTCGGCCTGCGCCGCCGAGACCCACACAGATCAAGCCCGATCCTGCGCCGACCAGCCAGCTCCTGTCTCTGGCGTTCCGTGTTTGCGCGCGATCCAGCCGAACAGTGCAGGTGATGTTTCCGCAATCGCTTTGGGTCGGATCCGCCGCCGCCACGCCGGCGGGCAGCACGGTACTCATCCCGAAGGCGGAAGCCATCAGTACAGAAATTGCTATGGCACGTTTGACGATCTTCACAGTGGTGCTCGCATTCCCCGGATCTGCCGCTTCCGGCAGGTGAATTGAACCTCGGCTCACCGAATGGTGGGCACGACCTCGATTCCATCAAGCGTGTGCTCCCGGGCTCCGAGATAGCAAGCAGAGCAAGGACTTTGGCAGTCAGTGGCAGATCCGGAGTGCGCTGAACGCACAAAAAGGCAGGGGCGCACCCGGTTCGGGTGCGCCCCTGCCTTGGCAGTGGTTCTGTAAGTTGTCAGGCCTTGACGACCTGGGTGCCGCCGGCGAACTTGTCGTGCCAGCCCTGCTTGTTCGGGTCCTGCGAAATGGTGACCGCGACGTAGATCGCCAAACCGAGCCCGGCCAGGTTGCCGAGGCAGTAGACGATGTTCACGGCGACGAAGATGTTGCGCTTGAGCGACGTCACCGGGTCGATCTTCGCCGCGCCGCCGGGCGCGAGCACCTTGAGGCCGACGATCTTCTTGCCGAAGGTCGTCCCCTGCGAGGTCTCCATCAGGACGAAGTAGGCGGTGTACAGCGCGTACAGCACCGCCATGCTCAAGATGGTGCCCACGATGCCCTTCAGGGCGAGCGACAGCACGAAGTAGACGGGAATGCCGACGATGCCGCAGATCAGGCCGTCGAGAACACGGGCGCCGAACCGGGTAGCCAGGTCACCCGGCTGCCCGCCGTAGTTGTTGAAGCCACCCGGCTGCTGCTGCGGGTACTGGCCGTACGGATCCTGCGGCTGGCCGTACTGGGGCTGCTGGCCGTACTGAGGCGGCTGCTGACCGTATTGCGGCTGCTGACCGTACTGGGGCGGTTGCTGGCCGTATTGCTGGCCGCCCTGGGGGAACTGTTGGCCGCCCTGCGGATACGGCTGCTGGCCGCCGCCTTGCGGGAATTGTTGGCCGCCCTGCGGGTACGGCTGCCCATACGGCTGCCCGCCCTGCGGATACTGGTTGGGGTCGTACCCACCGCTTGTCATAGTTGTTTGTCCTCGTCGAGTGATCAGTAGTTGGACGAATGCGTACGTTACGGACATCGACTGCGTTGCAACAACCCATTCCCGTCGAGTATCCACGGTTCGTGTGGCAGATGTGCCGGGTCGAAGCTGTCGAGCAGCTCTGCCGCCGTGGTCGCGGTGTAGCCGAGCGAGTCGGCGAGCAGGGCAACGATCTGCTCGGGCGTGCTGCCGAGCGCCAGTTGGTCGGCCATGGTCACCGCGCCATCGCGCTTGGCGAGCCGCTGCCCTTCGGCATTGAGCACGAGCGGAACGTGGGCGTAGCGCGGCACCGGTAGGTCGAGCAAGGTCGCGAGGTAGGCCTGGCGTGGCGTGGACGGGAGCAGATCGTCGGCGCGGACCACCTGATCGATGCCCTGTGCCGCGTCGTCGACCACCACCGCGAGGTTGTAGGCGGGGATGCCGTCGCCGCGTCGCAACACCAAATCGTCCACCTGGCCACGGTAATACCCGTGCAAATAGTCGAAGATCACGAATTCGGTTGCCGTCGAACGTAAGCGCAGTGCGGCCTGGCGTCCTTGTGCGCGCAAGGCGGCGCGGTCTGATTCGGTCAGCGTGCGGCAGGTGCCGGGATAGGCACCCATCGGGGCGTGTGGCGCCGTGGCCGCCTGTTGGATTTCCTTACGCGTGCAGAAACATTCGTAGGTGTGCCCGGCGGCCGTGAGCCGGTCGATCGCAGCCTGGTAGTGCGGCAGTCGCTCGGATTGCCGGACCACCGGGCCGTCCCAATCGAGCCCGATCGCGGCCAGGTCCGCGAGCTGGCGCGCCTCGGCGCCGGTCCGCGCTGGGTCGAGGTCTTCCATCCTGAGCAGGAAGCGCCGTCCGGTAGAGCGAGCGAACGCCCAGGCGAGCAGTGCGGTGCGCAGGTTCCCCAGGTGCAGGTCGCCGGACGGGGTCGGTGCGTACCGGCCCGCGTCCAGTTCGGTACGGGCCCGGCTCGGGCGCGATGACAGGCGCACGATGGCCATCGTAAAGGTCAGCCGCGCAGGCGCGGCGTCAGCTCGGCGGCGGGGATCGGCGTCTCGGCGTCGAGCGCGGCGAGCAGTGTTTCGGCGTGTGCGATCAAGCCGGTGCGGTCGATGCCGTAGGGCATGACCCCGTCCTCGTCCGGCTGGAACGTGCGCAGCCGGGTGACCGCACGGGTGAGTAGGGTGCGCGCGCCGGTCGGATTGCCACGTTGGATGTGTGTGACACCGACAGCGAGCTGAGCAAGCGCTTGCCACAGCATCCGCTCGGCGAACGGTCCGTTCTTCCACGCGGCCTCTAATACCTCGTGCGCGTTGAATGCTAATCCGTCGTCCAGCAGTTGCTGAGCGAAGGTGAGCGTTTGCTGTGGCGGCAGATCTAGATCATCGGGAATTCGGGCAACTCCGGCACTGCCCGGCGGCAGCGGCCGCCCGAGTCGGTCGCGCGGACGAGAGTTTCGGGCGCGACCTGCGTCGTCGCGATCGCGGTCAACCATGCTCCCATCATGCCCCGGCCTTCGAGATGGCGTCGATGAGACAGTGTCCGATGAATGAAAAATGGACGGATCACAGAGCAATCACATCGGCCGAAATGTTTGCGGTACTGCCATAATGAGAATGGTTTCCGCATGCTGGCAATGTTCCCGCAACATTTCTTCTTCGCAAACTTGGCAGTTCGTATTTCCAAATAAGCCGGAGGCGGGCAAACTTTCGATAGACCTGCTAGTGTTTACCGCGCGGGGGCAACCTCGTGGGGTGTATTCACCCCGACGTACAGTGCGATAACGACGCACCGTGGAGTTGCGCGCTTCCGCTAGGCGCACAGGGGATTCGGCGTTCCTGCCGGGTGCCGGTGCTAGTTAGGACGATGTCAGAAGAAAACTCGTTCTCGACGCAGCGAAGGAGCTAGTGCCGTGGAGGTTGATTTGACGGAGGCTGTGTGGCGTAAGAGTACCTACAGCGGCCCTGATGGGAACTGTGTGGAAGTCGCCTTTCTAGTCGACGGCAATGTTGCGGTCCGTGACACCAAGGACAACGGATATGGTCCGGTGCTGGCCTTTGCGCCGGGTCACTGGGACGCATTCCTAACCGGAGTGGCGCAGGGGGAGTTCGGACGATCCTGACAGCATCAGATCGCCCGAACCAGTTAGCACGGGCCCCGGGTCGGTATGGACTCGGGGCCTTCGCAATATTCGGGCACCGGGCGCGGGGGCCTGGCGTCCGAATACATGCGTTTCACTTTTAGTAGGCGAACGGACGGGTCCAGCTATCGGCTCGAGCCGTTGCCATGGGAGCCATTTCCGCTGCCGCTGTCCCGTTCCTGGTAATCGCGCAGCACCGCGAGCTGCCTGCGCTCTTCGGCATGGTCGTCGGCGAGATTGTGCTCGGACTCCTGCCACGGATCGGCGAAGAAGAAGCTGCCGGTTCCCGGCTTGCCGGCCAGGCCGAGCTTGCTCATCTTCTTCGGCACCGGAGCGCCCTGATACGACAACGGGATCGGATGGCCGTGGTCGTCGACCGGGCCGAGCGGCTGATGCAGTTCGATGTACTCGCCGTGCGGCAGTCGCCGGATCACGCCCGTCTCGACGCCGTGCTCAAGCACCGCCCGGTCGCTGCGCTGCAAGCCGAGGCAGATCCGATAGGCGGCGAAGTAGGCGAACGGTGGGAGTACCAGGATGCCGATCCGCCCGATCCAGGTGGTCGCGTTGAGCGAGATGTCGAACTTGTAGGCAAGGATGTCGTTCACACACGACAGGGTGAGCACCACGTAGAACGCGATCGCCATCGCGCCGATCGCGGTGCGCACCGGCACGTCACGCGGCCGCTGCAGCAGGTTGTGCCTGGCGGTGTTGTCGCCGGTCAACCGCTTCTCGATCCACGGATACATGATCAGCATGGTGAAGACCAAGCCCATGATCAGCGCACCCCACACCGGCGCAGGCACCGTATAGCGGCCCAGATACAGCTCCCACGGCGGGATGAGGCGCATCATGCCGTCGGTCCACATCATGTAGAAGTCCGGCTGCGAACCCGCCGACACCTGAGAGGGGTTGTACGGGCCCATGTTCCAGATCGGGTTGATCTGGAGGATGCCACCCATGATCGCGACGATGCCGAGGGTGAACGCGAAGAACGCGCCCTGATCCAGCGAGAACACCGGGACGATGCGGGCGCCGATCACGTTCTTCTCGGTGCGGCCGGGCCCGGGGAACTGGGTGTGCTTCTGGTACCAGACGAGCGCGATGTGCGCGGCGATCAGCGCGAGCATGATGCCGGGGAGCAACAGCACGTGCGCGATGAACAGGCGCGGGATGATGATGGTGCCCGGGTAGTCGCCGCCGAACATCAACCAGTGCATCCAGGTGCCGATGATCGGGATGCCGAGGGTGATGGACGAGAACGCCGCCCGCAGGCCGGTGCCGGAGAGCAGATCATCGGGCAGCGAGTAGCCGAAGTAGCCCTCGAACATCGCCAGGATGAGCAGCAGCGCGCCGATCACCCAGTTCGCCTCGCGTGGTTTGCGGAATGCGCCGGTGAAGAAGACCCGGAACAGGTGCACGATGATCGATGCCGCGAAAAGCAGTGCGGCCCAATGGTGTACCTGCCGCACGAAGAGACCACCGCGCACCTCGAAGGTGATGTTCAGCGCGGTCTCGTAGGCGCGCGACATGGTGACGCCACGCAGCGGCTGGTAGGAGCCGTTGTACACGACCTCGGTCATCGATGGATCGAAGAACAGGGTCAGGTACACGCCGGAGAGCAGCAGGATGATGAAGCTGTAGAGCGCGATCTCACCGAGCAGGAACGACCAGTGGGTCGGGAACACCTTGTTGATCGACCGCTTGAGGAATCTCGCGGCCTGATATCGCTCGTCGGCGGAATTCGCCTGCGCGCTGACCTTGCGACCGAGTTGTGTTGCCATGGCCGACACTCCGCCCCTGGAGAGTGGTATGTGTTCTACTACAGACGGTAGCAGGAGCCGGGCGCGGAATCGATGGTTTTTCGCGTATGCCCTTGCGGATCAAGATCATTCAGACGCTCACTGCTCTGTATATATACAGCCTCCCGCGGGATGGACCGGGTAGCCCGGCGGCCCGGGAGTGATCCGGGGCCTGGGTGCCGCGGCGGGGTTCGATACTGTCGGTTCGTGAGGCGGATGGCGCCGCAGGACGCGACGATGTACTGGCTGTCGAGGCGGACGCGCAACGACCTGTTCCTCGTGTACTGCTTCGCCGACACCGGCCGCCCGACCGAGGAGCTGCGCGCGTTCGTCGCCGAACGCAGCGCGCGGATCGCCGATCTGCGGGTCCGGGCACAGGACGTGCCTGGCGATCTCGACTACCCGTCCTGGGTGCCGTGCGATTTCGCGGCTGATCAGTTCGTCGAACACGTATTGCCGGAACCGGATTGGGCGCACGTGCAGTCGGCCCTCGGTGAACTGGTCGGCACGGTGCTGGACGCCTCGGCCCGAGCTTGGCGATTGACCGTCCTCCGCGGTGTCGGCGAGGTGCCTGTGCCGGGTCGATCGGCCGCGCTCGACGCGGAGGTGACACCCACGCTGGTTGCTGTTCTGCAGATGTCGCACGCGCTGGCCGATGGGCGTCGTGCCGCTGAGATCGCGCGGGCGCTGTTCGCCGCTGATGATCCGGGGTTCGACGCCGGCTCGGGCGCCTCGCCGATCGAACGAATTCCTGGTGTGCGCAGATTGTCTGCGCTGGTGCGGCCAGCGGATGCGGTGGTGCGGCGACTGGCAGACGTGTCGCCGGTCAACGCGACAGCGCTGCGACGAGTGGTGCCAACGGTTCCGGTGGCTGCCGCGCTCGCCGTGCCGCAGCTGCCGATTCGATTGGCCAGGACCGCTGTTCGCGGCTACCAGGCCTTCCGTGCCCAGCAACAGCTCACCAAGCTGACCGCCGCCGGACAACTGCCGCCGCCGGGCCCCGGATTTCCGCCGAGCCGGGTGAATGGTGCTGAGGCAGCGCAAACTTTGGCCCATCAGGTGCGGATGATCGTGTGCGACTCGGCATCTCTGCGCGCACCCGGCCACACCGTCACCGTCGTCGTGCTGACTGCGGTGTCGGTTGCCCTCACTCGCTACCTGGAACATTGCGGCGATCAAGTGGACCGGCTCGGTGCCCAGGTCCCCATGGCCCTACCGGATGCCGCAATCTCCGGGGCCCGCAACAACTACCGCAGCCTCAGCGTCGACCTGTGCATCGATGAGCCCGACCTTCGCCGGCGCGCCGACACGATCGCCGCAACCTTGGCCGACCGCAAACGCCGAGCCAGGCACCCCCTGCTTGCGGCCCAGGATCGAGTCACCGCGGTCGTCCCCGCGCCGCTGCTCCACCGTGACGTCGCCAACTACCCCCTCGACGCGGTTCCGGACTCCATCGCAGGTCACACCGTCGTCTCCAGCGTCGACCGCGGCCGAGCAGACCTCACCTTCGGTGGCGGTCGAGTCCGCTTCACCGGCGGCTTCCCCGCCATCGGCTCGGTGATGCGCCTGACCCATGGGATCCACGGTCTCGGCGAGACCGTGACCCTCTCCCTGCACGCCGACAGCGGGACACTCCCTGATCTCGACAACTATGCCGACTTGCTCAGCGCCGCTGTGCACGAGGTTGCACAGGTACTGAAGTAATACCGGAACAACGGATCACGGTCATCCACCTCGAATGAGCGCCGGATGATCGTTCAGCCGATCGGCTTGTGCCACACCAGGGAATAGCGCCAATAGACCAGGCGGCGCACCCGTGCGCCGGGGAGCAGCGCGGTCACCTGTTGACGAACCTGGTGGGTGGTCAGCGGTGGGTCGAGGACCACCGGCATGTCGGCGTCGTTCGATTCGCGGGCGTGCCAGTTGCCGCGGCCTGCCGCGCGAAGAACCGCGAACACCGCGCCGAAGGCTCGGTGGCCAAGGGCCGCCAGCAGTTCGATAGGCAGTTCGCGCGGGAGGTCGGTGCGGGGCAGGGCGACGGCGGCGAGGACGCCGCCGGGGCGCAATGCCTTGGCAAGGATCGGCAGGACCTCGTCGAGCGGCAGATGGTGCAGGGTGCTGATTGAGACGATCGCGTCGTAGGTCTCGTCGGGCAGCGGCTGGTCCAGGATGTCGCCGAGGAGGTAGGTGACGTTGCTCGGGGACCGCTGTTCGGCCGCGTCGATCATGACGGGGGAGCGGTCGATGGCGTCGACGTGGTCCGCGTGGTCGGCCAGTTCGGTCGCGAACGCACCTGCGCCGCAGCCGACGTCGAGGACTCGTGCGCACGGGTTCGGCAGTTGGCGCAGCAGAAACCGGTGGTAGAAGGTGTTGTGTTGCCAATCGATGCCAGCCATCGATCCCACTCTGCCACAGGGTTTTCGGATGCGGCGCTACCCGAGGTCGAGGGTGGCGGTGACAGTATCGCCGCTGACGGTCGAGGCCGCGGTGTCGAGTAGTTGGCGTGCCGCCGGGTTGTCGACCGTGGTGACGGCCACGATGCGGCGGGCACCGACCTGGACCGCGAGCGCGCGTAGTTGCTCGGCGACGGCGCGGCCGACACCGTGCCCACGATCGGAGCGCCCGATCCAGACGCCCGCTTCGACACCATCCTCGACCGGTTGCAGCCGCGCGGCTCCGACGACCCGGCCGCCCACCGCGATCACATAGGTGTACTCCACCGGCTGGTCCGCCCGCAGTGACCGCCCGCGATGGAATTCGAGAAATGCCTGCCTGCGTTCAGCGTTCCAGCCTGGCTCGCCGTCCACCGGAGGCATGACCTCCAGCGGATCGGCGTCGCGAACCGCAGCGTTGAGCAGCAACGGAAGGTTGTCTTCCGTCAACGACTCGAGCGTGACCGGCTCCGTATTCTCCTGCACGAGACCGAGCCTGCTGGACCGCGCGCCTGCCGGTCAACGGAATTCCCGCCGCTGCTCACAGCGCAGCGAGCAATTGCGCGTCGAGGTCTCGCAGGTAGTCGCGGCCGAACGCGCCGTTCTCCAGCCCATTCACCAGCGCGGCGGGCAGATCCTGTTCGATCTCCGGTCACCGTGCCGCCGCGGCGAACGCGATCGTCGCCACCGTGTCCACATCTCCGGTGAACGCCACCGAGGCGCGCAGCATCGCGCTCAGGCTCCGCCCCGACGCCAGCACCGTCAGCGCGGCGCGCACGCTCATCCAGCCCTTCGCGCCGACCTTGCCGCGCCATGGTCGTCGGTTGCACCGTATCGAAGGACCGGGGTCGTCGCGACCACGTTTTGGGTGTGCCGGCTATGTCCCTGGTGCCGACACGTTCCCTGGCTACGATGAGCGGGTGGGCGGCCGGTCCATGTCGTGGCCGGTGACGACCCAATAGTTCGGCTCGGGTCGGCAGGTCGTGCCGAGGGTGGGTACGGGTCGGGGCCGCTGAGAGGACGGGATGCTGCGCGCTGGTGAGGTTTTCGCCGGATACGTGATCGAGCGCAGGCTGGGTCGCGGCGGTATGGGGTCGGTGTATCTGGCGCGGCACCCGCGGCTGCCACGGCGGATCGCGTTGAAGTTGCTCAGCACGAACCTGCACGCCGACAAGGAGATGCAGGCGCGCTTCGAGCGCGAAGCGGAACTGGTCGCGCGGTTGGACCATCCGAACATCGTCGCGGTGTACGACCGGGGCGTCGACGAAGACGTGCGCTGGATCTCGATGCAGTACGTCGACGGTGTCGACGCCGGTGCGCTCGAGCCGCGGTCGCTGGCGCCGGAACGGGCGGTGGAGATCATCGCGGAGACGGCGAAGGCGCTGGATTACGCGCACGCCGTCGGGGTGCTGCACCGCGATGTGAAGCCGGCGAACATCTTGCTCGCGCACGCGACGGCGGGGCAGGGGGAGCGGGTCCTGTTGACGGACTTCGGGATCGCGCGCCTTCGCGATGAGTCCAGGCAACTGACCAGGACCGGCACCTTCACCGCGACGCTGGCCTACGCGGCGCCCGAGCAGCTGTCGGCGACGACGGTCGACCATCGAACCGATCAATATGCGTTGGCGTGCAGCCTGTTCTGGCTGTTGACGGGGACGGCGCCGTTCGAGTCGGACAGCCCGGCCGCCACGATCGCCGGGCATCTGCAGCAGCCGCCGCCCTCGGCCCGTGACCGCAGGACAGGTCTGCCTGCCGCGTTGGATGCAGTGCTGGCGAAGGCGCTGGCCAAGCGTCCCGCTGAACGGTTCGCGTCCTGTACCGAATTCGCCACCGCGGCACGGGAAGCGTTGGCGTCCAACACTGATTCCGTCGCGATCACCCGCAGTCTGGCGGAAGACTCTGTGGCGCATCCTGTTTCCGCACCGACGGTGCCACAGTCGTGGACGCCGCCGCGCACGCCGACGGCTGGCACGAGCCAGCCCGCGAAAGCGACGCTGGTGGCGCGACGCCCGACTGCGCGCTATCTCGGCGTCGGGGTGGCCGCACTGGTCGTCGTCGCGCTGGTGGCGGGAGTCGTCTGGGTCGTCGGGCAATCGGACCCGGACAAGCCGCGGACCGACGCATCACGAACCATCGTCTGGTCCGGCGCCATCGCGCCAGGAACGGCGAGTGCGCCAAAGGCCTTGGCGCCGCTGGTCCAGCTCGACGCCCAGGGCAAAGAGATCTCCAGATCGAGTACCGCAGCGACCTCCACGGGCGACGGCAAAGCGACGTGCACACCCGTCACCATCGCGACGACAGCTGGTCCGGAAGCCGGGGTCGGCGGCGGCGTGCAGCTGGCCGTCGACGAGTTCACCAAGGCGAACCCGGGCTGCCCTGTCGCGCTGAAGAAGTTCGACATCGATCCGTCGACTGCCGCGAACGTTGCCACCCAGATCGCGAACGACCCATCGATCGTCGCGCTGATCGGGCCGGTGTTCTCCGCCGAAATCCAGGCTGTCGGAACGGTTCTCGATGGCGCAGGGCTGCCCTTCCTCACGCCGTCGGCGACCGATCCCACCCTGTCCGGCAATGGTTGGCGCGCCTTCTTCCGCGGTTTGGCCGCCGATGACGTGCAGGGCACCGCGTTGGGGAAGTATCTGGCAGGCACCTTCGGCAAGGTTTGTGTGGTGCAGGACCGGAGCGGCTACGGCAAGAGCGTCGCCGGAAACGTCGTCGCCGCACTGGGTTCCGTGACCGATCCGCGCTGTGCGGCGGTGGATATCGAGAAGGGCGATCGCGACTTCGCCACCGTGGTCGCCAAGGTCACGGCCGCCGACCCGGACGCGGTGTTCTTCTCCGGCTTCTACGAAGAGGGAGCCGCAGTGCTCGAGCAGCTGAGGCGTGCCGGAGTCGGCGCGCGTTTCGTCTCGGCGGAAACCACCCTCACCCCCGACTTCATTGCCCAGGCAGGCAATTCGTCCGCCGGCGCGATCGTGTCCTGCTCGTGCGGACCCGTCGTCAGCCAGTTCGCCAACGACTATCGAACGCGCACCGGACAAGCCCCTGGCCCCGGTGCGGTGGAAGCCTATGACCTCACGACGATCCTCCTGAAGGGCATTGCCGCAGGCCGGACTACTCGCGCGAGCTTGGTCGAATACCTGCGGGGATACGACGGTCCCGGTCTGGCCCGTACTTATCGGTGGACTGCCACCGGTGACCTCGTGAACCCGCAAACCTGGCTCTACCAGGTCAATTAGCGGCCGTCGGCGGGGTAGCGATGAGTTTCGCTCCCCTGGAGCGTCTACCTCGGTAAGGGCAGGTGCCACTGCTCAGAGTGCTGCCCGAGGAAGGATCGCCATGATCGACTTGAAGCCTGCCTGCGACACGATGATCGGCCTGCTGGTCGGCACTGCCAACGATCAGCTGACCAACCCGACCCCTTGCAGTGAGTACAGCGTCGCGCTGCTCATCGATCATGTCGATGTGGTTGCGCGGGGGTTCGTCGCGCTCGCACGCAAGGAGCTGGACGCCACCCCCGAGCCCGTCGAAGGGCCCGACCCGCGCCGCAACATCGCAGAGCGGCTGTCCGAGCTCGGCACGGTGTGGGACGACCCGGCCGTCTGGCAGGGCAGTACCGCGGCGCCCGATGGTCCGGACCTGGCGAACGAGGTGTGGGGCAAGATCGTGCTCACCGAATTGGTCGTGCACGGCTGGGATCTCGCGCGAGCCACCGGTCAATCCTTTGCGCTTCCCGACGAGACGTTGCGCGCGTGCCTCGAGCACGTCGCCGTGTTCGTGCCGAATGCGCCCGTCCCTGAGCTGTGGGGTCCGGCGGTCGAGGTATCGGGGGAGAGCCTGATCGACCGGATCGTGGGGATCACCGGTCGTGATCCGCACTGGAGTGCTGCCACCGTCCGGAGCTGATCGGTCGCGGTATTCCCCAGCAGCCCAACCGGTTTGTCGGTGGCCGGCAACCTGGCCGTCCGCGCCAGCGCTGACCTGCAACATGTTGCCGCATCGAATGAGATTCTGCCGCAACGCTGCTACCGTGATCGGGTCGCCGAAGCGGGGTGACAGGTTGGTCCGGCCGGGGGGTTACGCAGTGCATTCGTCGAAATCGGCTGGCCTGCATGATCTGTGACATATCACCGGTGTATCCGGGGTCCCCGCAGCATGTTCCGGTCCTCGACGTGCAGCTCTACCGTGAGGTCCCCTATGGTCGGATGGAACCTGATACACCTCCGACCTCTCGAGACGCACGTGACCGAGGCACGTGTCCCGCGCCGACGACCTCTGGAGCCATGCCTTTGACCACCTCACAGTTCCCCGCGCCCGCGCCCGAAAGCCGCACGTCAGGGGTCTGCCCCGTGGCACACGGATCACCCGTCGACACCGACGGTCCCCGGGTACTCCTGCACACCGAGGAGTTCGCCGCCGACCCGCATCGCGCGTACGCCGACATGCGGCGCCGCTACGGCTCGCTGGTGCCGATCGAGTTGGCCCCCGGCGTGCCTGCCACCCTGGTGGTCGGCTACCAGACCGCGCTGCGCATTCTCAATGACCCCGAACACTTTCCGGCCGATCCCCGGACCTGGCAGCAGAGTGTGCCCGAGGATTCGCCCATCAAGCCGATGATGGAGTGGTATCCGAACGCGCTGCGCAACAGCGGCGCCGCGCACGCGCGGTATAGACAGGCCTACACCGCCGCCATCGATGGAATCGACCTGCACGCCCTGCATTCCACGGTCGAGCAGATCGCGATCCCGCTGATCAACACCTTCTGCGCCACCGGATCCGCAGATCTGGTCACCCAGTACGCGTTTCCGCTCGTCTTCGAGGTGCTCAACCAAATGGTGGGCTGCTCAGCCGAATTGGGGCAGCGGGTGGCGACGGGCATGGCCGCGCTGTTCGACACGGTCAACGCGGCCGAGGGCATGCAGATGCTGAGCGAGGCGCTGCTGGAGTTGATCGCGTTGCGGCGCGCGGAACCCGGCGACGACGTGACATCGCGCCTGGCGCACCACCCGGCGAACCTCGACGACGTGGAAATGCTCTCGCAGCTGATCAGCTTCTACGGCGCGGGCATCGAACCGCAGCAGAACCTGATCATCAACACCCTGCTGCTGATGGTCACCGACGATCGCTTCGGCGGCGATGTGCTCGGCGGCAGCCTGTCGACCAGGGATGCGCTCGACGAAGTGCTGTTCAACGACCCGCCCATGGCGAACTTCTGCACGTCCTATCCGCGCCAGCCGATTCTGATCGACAACAACTGGCTGCCCGCGCACCAGCCGGTGCTCATCAGCCTGGCCGGCTGCAACAACGACCCGGAGATCCGCGGCGGTGACCGCACTGGCAACCGCTCGCACCTGGCGTGGAGCGCAGGCCCGCACGCCTGCCCGGCCAAGTCGGTCGCGTACCTGATCGTGCAGGACGCCATCGATCAGCTGCTCGACGCGCTGCCCGAGATGCAGCTCGCCATGCCCGCAGGCGAATTGACCTGGCGGCCAGGGCCGTTCCACCGTGCCATCGCGTCGCTGCCGGTCGTCTTCCCCAAATCTCCGCCGTTGAACTTGCTGTAAGGAGCGTCTGATGGAGCATGAACCGATAGTCCTCGACCTGACCGGTGCCGATATCCAGGGCGAGAACGCACGGATCCGGGCGCGCGGACCCGTCGCCCTTGTCGCGCTGCCCGGCGGCGTACCTGCCTGGTCGGTGACCGACGCCACGGTGCTCAAGGGCCTCCTCGCCGACCCGCGCGTCTCGAAAGACGCTCGGCAGCATTGGTCTTCGTTCATCAACGGCGAGATCACCGAGGCGTGGCCGTTACATCCGTGGGTGGCGGTGGACAACATGTTCACCGCCTACGGCACGGAGCACCGGCGGCTGCGCAAGCTGGTGTCGCCCGCGTTCACCCACCGTCGGACGACCGAGTTGCGGCCGCGCATCGAGGCGATCACCGACGGCCTGCTGACCGCGTTGGCCGCCACTCCGCGCGGTGAATCGGTAGACCTGCGTGCACGATTCGCGTATCCGGTGCCGATCCAGGTGATCACCGAGATGATGGGCGTGCCCGATCATCTCGGTCCCGGACTGCACAAGTGTGTCGACGGGTTCTTCGACACCTCGTTCACGCCGGAACAAGCCCAGGCCAACTACCTCGACATGTATCGGCTGGTCAGCGAACTCGTCGCCTATCGGAGAGACTCGCCAGGCGACGACGTCACGAGCGTCCTGATCGCCACCCGCGACGAAGACGGCTCGCAGTTGTCCGAGAAGGAACTCGTCGACACCCTGATGCTCGTCATCAACGCCGGGCACGAGACCACCGTCAACCTGCTCGATCAGGCGATCTTCGCGCTGCTGACGCACCAGGAGCAGCGCGCCGATGTCGTCGAGGGCCGGGTGCCGTGGTCCGACCTGGTCGAGGAGACGCTGCGGGTGGAGGCGCCGGTCGCGCACCTGCCGCTGCGCTACGCCGTCGAGGATATCGAGCTGGATGGCTGGCGAATCCCCAAGGGCGAAGCCATTCTTGCCTCGTACGCGGCCGCGGGTCGTGACCCGAAGGTGCACGGCGCCACCGCCGACGACTTCGATGTGCACCGCAGCAACAAGGACCACCTGTCCTTCGGCCACGGCGCCCATCACTGCATCGGCGCACCGCTGGCCCGGCTGGAGGCGGCGATCGCGCTGCCCGCGATCTTCGAGCGCTTCCCGAAGATGCAATTCGCCGTCGACCCAGCGGAATTGGCGCCGGTGGGTAGTTTCGTCTCCAACGGTCACCGCCAGCTCCCGGTGTACCTGGAACCTGTGGAGTAGTTCATCCGCCGGGTATTACCGCAGGCCAGTTCCCGCAGCGTGAGCAGTGTAGGAGTTGGTTCAGACGCACCGAATGTCTCACCGCGCCCGGAAAGCGCGGTGAGACATTCGGTTTCGGCTCAGGACTACTAGGTGCTCTGGTTCAAGCGCGGCAGCTTGACGGCCTTGATCGCGTTGTCCACCTGGACACAATCGGCGGCCGTTGTCCCCGCGACTCCGTTGCGGACGTTGGTGTTGCACGCTGTCACCAGGGCGCTGGCCAACGATCCGTAGGTGGAGTTGGCCGTCAGCACCGTCTGGGTGGTCCAGTACAGCGCCGCGGTCTTCGGCAGGCCGATCGCGGTGACGGCCTGGCCGTTGAGGCTGCCGCCGTCCACCATCAACTGCGCGGCCTTGTTGCCGACCCCGCTGTTGGTGTGCACCAGCACCGACTGATTGCTGCCGGTGTACCAGTTCGGTCCCTTGTAGGTGTCGGGCTGCCGGTGCGCCTTCGGGTTCTGCATATCGCGGATCACGCCGAGCGAGCTGCAGGCACCGATCTGCCACCGGTTGGCGGGGATGTTGCACGGGTTCGAGGTGTTGGTGAGGAAGACCAGCTCGCCGAAGATGTCCGACATCGACTCGTTGATCGCGCCGGGCTCATTGCGGTAGACCAACCCGCTGGTGTGCTCGGTGACGCCGTGGCTGAGTTCGTGGCCGGTGATGTCCTCGGTGGCGAGGCCGCTGCCGAAGGCCATGTGATCGCCGGTCCAGAACGCGTTGGCGTAGGGGCACTCGTCGGTCGTGCAGATGCGCACGGTGCCGCGCAATGCTTTTCCGTTGCCGTCCCTGGTGTCGGAGCCGATGAGATCGGTCAGGTTCCGCAGCTGGGTGTACTTCGCGTAGAACCCTTCGGTCGTCCCGAAGTAGTCGAAGATGTTGTCGACGTCGGCAATTCCGACCGGGCCTTGGCCTTCCTTCCTCGTGGCGGCGAAGCCGCTGCTGCTGCCGCAGACGGTCGGGTCGTCGGGGCTCTCGATGTCGACCCGCTCGCTCTTGGCATCGCAGACAACACGATTGACGTGCTTGCTGTCGTCCCAGCTGTCGAGCACCTTGCCGGTGTCGGTGGCGTCGACGAACACGACCCAGCGACCCGGCTTGTTCTTGTCGCCGTCGCCGTGGACATCGACCTTGAACGCCGGGACCGCCACGCTCTTGGCGTCGGGAACCGACGCCAGCTGCGCGTCGTACCAGTAGGGCGTGACCCGGGCGATGGTGAATTTGTCGGCCGGGAGCTTGGCCTGGCCCGCAAGCTTCGCGATGGCCGTCTTGCCAACGGCCTCCGAGGGTTTCGTCGACGGGTACTTGCCCTGCGAGCGCTGCGAGAGCGATCCGGTCGCGGCGAGCAGCGATCCGTCCGCGGCCAGCGACTGCGATACCGCGGCGGCGAAAACCGGGACGGAGTCGATTTCCTGGCGCAGGCGCACCGTCGTTCCGTTGCCGACTGCGAAGGTGCTGTCGACCACCAGGTCGCCGACTTTATTGCCGTTGAACGACTTTGCGACGCCGCCCGCGTGGGCCTGGGCCGCCTTCGGTGCTTCGGCGGGTGTGCCTACGGGGACGGGAATCGGCTCCTTGGGCACTACCTGCCGCACGGTGCCTTGGGGATCTTTCGTCACCTCTTTCGGCACGGCGGACAGGTCGGATCCTGGCGTCTGCGGCTGCGCGAATGCGCCGGGACTTGCGGCGAAAACCATTGTGCTGATCGCGAGTATCGCGAGGGCGGCGCCGTATGATTTCTGTCTTTTTCTGGGATACATGTATTCGATTGGAAGTACGCAGGGTCGACGAGCGAGGCGTATTGACCTACGCGGTATCAGATGTTCTTGTTTCGTTAACTAACGATGTTGTGCGGCAATAACTTTCGCTCACCGCCTGGTCTTTTGAGAGAAGATCTCAGTTCGGTGACGGCTCGTGTGGAGCGGCGTAAAAAGGCCAGGTCAAATGCCGGAAATGCATGGGTGCAGTAGCTCTGGCGCGCCTTTCGTGGCTGTCCATAAATACCGCTCCACGGTGCATTCGCGGCAATTGTTTACATAATCCAGCAAAACCCTTGATACGCAGGCGATTCTGACTGTTAAACTTCCGTTTAACTTCTGTTAATCTTATTTCCGTACCGCGAAAGACGCCGATGGGATGATTGCTGCACCGCGCGGTCCGCATCAAGTTACCTTGCTCTGCTGTTGATTTCAGATTCGATCGGATGAAATTTGTTGACACCCTCGGGTGTTGTTTCGAAATCTTCAACCAAAAGAGGTTGTCTATCATGCAATTTCAGAGTTCGTCAGATCATCGTGATCCGTTCTGTGTCACGTCGAAATCGCGGCAGCGGCCGATACGCTTGTCCTCCTTCTTGATTGCGCTCGGGCTCATCGTCGGCGGAAGCTCGATCGCCGCCGCGGCGCCCGGCGAGGGTGCGCCGCCACCGGATGCGGCGAACGGCGCGGCTGCCGCGGATCCTGGCTCGGACGGGCTCGGCGACCCCTACTACCCCAAGGATGGCAACGGGGGTTACGACGCGCTGCACTACGACATCGCCATCGACTACGACCCGCCGAGCCACCGCCTGACCGGCAAGACCACGGTCGCGGCCAGGGCCACCCAGAATCTGTCGTCGTTCAATCTCGACTACGCGGGTCCCGCGGTCAAATCCGTTGCCGTCAACGGTCAAACGGCCCGCTTCCAGCGCACCGGCGAGCACGAGCTGGTCGTCACGCCCTCGGCCGCCTTGCCCAAGGGGCAGCCGTTCGCGGTGACCGTCGACTACTCCGGCGTCGCGGCCGACACCAAGGGCAACGGCTGGACGTATTCGCCGTCCGGTGGTGCCTTCGCCGCGGGTGAACCCCATTCGGCGACAACGTGGTTCCCGCTCAACGACACGCCGCTCGACAAGGCGACCATGTCCCTGCGCGCCACCGTGCCCAAGGCGTGGGGCGTCGCGTCGAACGGAAAGCAGGTCTCCGACACCCCCGCGGCCAACGGCAAGCACACCGTCGCCTGGGAGGCCAAGGACCCGATCGTCGGCTACCTGGCGACGATCGCGATCGAGAAGTTCACCAAGCTGAGCCAGAAGCGTGCCGACGGAACACCTTTGGAGAGCTTCTTCGCGCCGAACGCCGTCCAGAAGCAGTCGCTCGAGAAGCAGGTTCCCAAGGTCCTCGACTTCGAAGAGCAGCTGTACGGCAAGTACCCGTTCGAATCCGGCGGCGGCATCTACGTCGACACCGACCTCCAGTTCTCGCTCGAGACCCAGACGCGGCCGATCTACGCGCCGTGGGTGGACCTGAACACGGTGATCCACGAGAACGCGCACCAGTGGTGGGGTGACTCGGTGTCGGTCAAGCAGTGGAAGGACGTCTGCCTCAACGAGTGCTTCGCCAGCTACACCGCCGACATCATGTATCCGGAACGGATCGGCAAGCAGGACCCCGACAAGATCTACCTCAAGGCGCTCAGTACCGCTGACCAGCGCGGCATTTGGGCAACACCGCTCTACGATCCCGGGGTAGGCAAGGAGTTCACCACGGTGTACTCGCGCGGCCCGCTGTTCCTGCACGCGCTGCGCCGCACCGTCGGCGACGCCGTATTCTTCGCCGCTGTCCGCGATTTCGCGCAGAGCCACAAGAATGGCAACGCGTCCATCCCCGAGTTCCGTCAGTTCGTCCAGTCGCGTACTTCCAAGAAGCTGGACGGGTTCTTCGACGCCTGGCTCAACGGAAAGAAGCGCCCCGCCGACGAATACCTGTACCCGGGTGGCATCGGTGACAACAAGGACCGCGGCCTCGAGGCACCCCAGTCCGAGGAATGGGCGAATTGGCCCTTCGGACAAGGGGGCCGGCGATAACCCTGCGCTACGCGGAGGCGACCGGATAGCGCAGTAAGGACCCGTTGGTCCAGCTTGCTTCACCGCAGGCTGGGCCAACGGGCTCGTTCGGGGCCTGTGAAACGCTGCTGAAAGACCGGTGAGACGGCCATCCCGGAGAGTTGAGGGCAGCCGAGGACTCAGCCCCGGCGTGCCCGGACTCGGGTGAGCAGGAGGAGCTCGACATGGTCGTCGCGGACGCCGAGGTGGATGTAGTGATCGTCGGTGGTGGGCCGGTCGGGCTCACCGCGCGGGCGCTGCTGGAACGCTGGGGTGTACGGGTGCTGCTGGTGGAGAAGCGGCGCGAATTGTCGCCGTTTCCGCGGTCTCGGCTGGTGAACGTGCGGTCGATGGAGATCTTTCGCCAACTCGGGGTGGCGGACACGATTGTGGCAGGCGCGTTCCCGCCCGAATATGGTCGTATTCGCTTCCGCGACACCTTCATTGGCAGCGACTTCGTCAGCGCGGGGATGGTCGGGATCAACGCGCCGATATCGGAGAGCCCGGTGATCGGCGCGGTCACCTCGCAGGATCGGCTGGAACCCGTGCTGCTCGCCGCGGGGTCCGCGCCGGTGCGGTTCGGCGTCGAGCTCTGCGAGGTGCGCACGGAGGACGAGCAGGTCGTCGGCGTGCTCGTCGACCACGCGAGTGGTGCGCGGACCCACGTTCGGGCCCGCTATCTGCTCGCGGCCGATGGCGCGAATTCCACTGTCCGACAACAGCTCGGCATCGGCGCCACCGGGCCGGGGGCGCTGGGCGACACCACCACCGTCGTGTTCGACGCCGACCTGCGCCGCTGGTCCGACGACCAACCTGCCGGGGTCTACTTCACCGCCTACGGCACCGTGATTCCGCTCTATCCCGAGGGCGGCTGGGCCTGGTTCGGGCCGACGCCCGAGGATGCCGCACAGACAGATTGGCGCACCGTCGTCCAACGTGCCCTCGGCGGCGACGTTCTCCTGGACGTGCTCCGGGTGCAGCATTGGGTGCTGAACGCGTTCGTCGCCGATCACTTCGTCGACGGCAGGATCGTGCTGGCAGGCGACGCGGCGCACGGTATGCCGATTGTTGGTGGTCTCGGCATGAACGCGGGCATCGGGGATGTGCACAACCTGTGCTGGAAACTGGCTGGCGTGTGCCAAGGATGGGCCGCGCCAAGCCTTTTGGCGAGCTACGCGACGGAACGACAGCCCGTCGCGCACCGAACGCTCGGCCAAGCGGTGGCCAACACCCAACTGATGATCCAGGTGCAGCACAAGCGCCGCGAGCAGCTACAAGCGGGCTCGGTGCAGTCCGAGGTCGAACTGCCTTGGACTGAGGCGTATTTCGCCCAGCTCGGCCTGGTGCTCGGCGTCGCGTACGACGCCGGCGACGGGGCTGGATTGCGTAGCGATGGGGTGCGGGGTCATTCCGAATTGCCGGACGCCGGAACGGATTACCGCCCGACCCCGCAGCCCGGCCACCGCATGCCGCACCAGTGGCTCACCGCCGGACGCTCCACTCTCGACGCTCTCGGCGAATGGTTCACCCTCCTCACCCCGGAGCCGACCTCGTGGCGCGAACCGCGCACCGCCGCATGGCCGCTGCATATCGAGCCCCTGCCCCACGAGTGCCTCGACTCCTACGATCTCGGCCCGCACGGCGCATTGCTCGTCCGCCCCGACGGCCACATCGCCGCGCACTGGAAGGATCACCCGCCCGGCGCCGCCGCCCTCCACGATGCGCTGGTCGCCGCGACTCGGCGCGCGTAATCGGCTTGATCAAGGAATCCGCCAAGGCCTATGACGACACGCCGACCCGGTGCCGCAGTATCGGCGCGCAGAGCCCGACGCACTACCTCGGCCCAGGTGTTCCGGGCACGGTCCCGCCTTCATTAATTCGTAGCGGACGGCCGCCGAAATGTGCTCGTCTCTGCAATTAGATAGTCGTAGCAATCTGCTGAGTAAAGTACAAATTGCTGCTCATGACTCGCGCTGATCAAATATCAATTACTGAGCAATTGTCCAGTAACATAATTGGTCGCTACCGGATAAATCTGGCACAACGCCCAGTCAGGGCGATGCTGCCGAAAATCTTGGAGTAATCGATGCGAATCATGCGCACGCGAACCTATGTGACGGCGTTGCTCGCCGTCAGCACAGTTGCCGCCACGGTGGTCGCCCTGGCGGCCCCGTCGAACGCGGCCCCCAACGACCCGTTGTTCGGTAAGCAGTGGGGCCTCACGCAGATCAATGCCCCGCAGGCATGGGCGTCGAGCACCGGCGCCGGGGTCGTGATCGCGGTGGTCGACAGCGGCGTAGACCTGCATCACCCTGACCTACAGGGCAAGCTCGTCCCCGGCGCCACCTTCGTCAACTGCCCCGCAGGGCAACGCCCGTGCGGCGACGGCGACTGGAAGGGCACCGACGGCATCGGCGACGCGGCCGACGTGCACGGGACACACGTCGCGGGGATCGCGGCCGCGGCGACCAACAACGGGATCGGCATCGCAGGCACCGCACCCGACGCGAAGATCATGCCGGTGAAGGTGCTGGAGACGATCGGCTTCTACGAGGACATGGCCGACGGTGTCCGGTGGGCTACCGACCACGGCGCCAACGTCATCAACATGAGCTTCGCCGGTCTGCCCCATGAGCAGCTGCTGGCGCTGCTCGGGCTCGAAACACGCCTCTCGGACGCGATCGGGTACGCGCTCAACCACGGCGTCGCGGTCATCGCCGCGGCAGGCAACACCGCGACTCCGCTGTGCCGGGATCCGGCATTCACGCGCGACGTGATCTGCGTGGTCGCCACCGACCGCAACCAGCTGAAGACCTGGTACTCCGAACTCGGCCTCAAGCCGGACCTGAAGGTGGTCGCGGCTCCTGGCGGCGCGGCACTGGTCAACTGCGACGACGACGTGTGGTCCCTGCTTCCGACGGGTGCGGGCACCTGCGGCCAGCAGGATTACGGCACGCTCGCCGGGTCATCGATGTCGAGCCCCTACGTCGCCGGAGTCGCGGCACTGCTGGCTGCTCAGGGGCGGAACCGGGCGAGCATCTACAACGCGATCCTCTCGACCGCGCGGACACCACTGCTGGGCCGCGGGGTCTACACCCCGCTCTACGGCCGCGGCATCGTGGACGCCGCGGCCGCTGTCACCTCCTAGCGGACGGTGAATTCGACGGTGGGTGTGGGCTGATGCGGTCGGTCGGTCGTGGTGCTGATGCTGATCCGCCCACGGCCGGTGACGATGTCCGCCTTTCCGGATGCTCCCGGATTGAGCGGGAGCGCGAAGCCCCACCCGCCGCTGAGCGGAATGTCGACCGACCCGGCCGCGCCGGTGTCGAGGTTGCGCCAGTGTGCGGTGACGGTGACGGCGCACGGCGGGTAGACGAACAGGTAGTGCTGGATGTTGTAGCTGACGTAGGCGCCGCCGGGGCCGCCGACGTCCGGGCGGTTCGATGCGGTGCCGGTGATGGTCGCGAACGTGAGCGGGTCGTAGCAGAGCGTGGTGGTGTATCCCAGTTGGGCGCCGAGATTGTCTTGTGCGGTGGCTGTTGCACCAGATGCCACCAACGCGCAGGCAATCAGCGTTCCGATGATCGGTATCCGAATCAACGATGTGCTGTGTCGCATCGAGTCTTCCGTCCGCAGCGGGGGAGCGAGCTCTGAGTCGCGCGAAGCCTAGCCCGTCCCCGCTGCGCCCGGCATGACCCGAAAACCAGTGTCTGCCGACCTAGTCCCATGGATAGAAGTGCATCCGCCGCGTGACCGCACCGGCGAGAGTGCCAGTGGGGTCACGGAGTTCGGCGACACCCTCGTTTCGCGCGTCGTGGCCTGCGAAGAACGGCGCGGCGTCGGGGCGGACGTCGACGGGATGCTGGCGCCATCGGTCCTCGCCGTCGCAGGTGACGTTCGTGGTCGTCGAGCCGGTCGCGGTGGGCCGGCCGGTCGCGACCGCAGTGAGGCGGACGGTCAAGGTCCACCCCCGTTGCCCGCGTGGACATTGCACGTCGACATAGGAATGCGCAACACCTTTGGATACGTAACTGTCGTCGTGCAGCCAGACCGCGCCGGTCTGATCCACCGAAATCGGCGTTGCCGCAAGGAGTCCGGAGATGAGTAGCGCAGCCGCAGAGTACATTTGACCATCCTTCGGAAGGCAATCAACGTGGCGTGCGTCGTCGAGACGACGCACGCATCAGCGCGACCACATCACGAAAAGTATTGTGTGTCTTCATGTTACAGATAGAAGACGTCGGGAGGGCCGGATCGGACGAAGGTGGTCAAACCCCGCGGCCGACGGTACTTTCGCGGATCTCCAGCGTGAACGGGATCTCGATATCTTGTGCCGCAAAGGTTTCGGTGCCGCGGCGGTGCAGCAGGTCGACGGCGGTCCTGGCGATGGCGGCTTTGTCGGGGGTGATGGTGGTCAGCGACGGGACGCTGAACGCGCTCTCCTCGGTGTTGTCGAACCCGACGATGGCCACGTCCTCGGGAACCCGGACCCCCTGCTCGGCGCAGGTCCGGATCGCGCCGATGGCGAGCAGGTCGTTGAAACAGAAGACCGCGTCCGGCGGTTGCGGCAGCGCGAGGAGCTGCCGCATCGCCTGTGCGCCTTCGCGCCGGTGGTACTCCAACGCCGTCACGATCAGCTCGCCGCGTTCCGGGAGGCCCGCTGCGGCAAGCGCTTCCCGATAACCGGTGCGCCGCAAGGCCGCGGTGCCGCGACGCGGATTGTCGCCGATCGCCGCGATGCGCCGCCTGCCGATCTCGAGCAGATGCCCGACCGCGGTGCGGGCCGCGCGCACGTTGTCGATCGCCACGTGATCGATGGCCACCTCGATGTCGTGCTCGCCGAGCATGACCAGTGGCACGCCGGGGGACAGCTCGGCGAAATCCGCTTGCTCGAGCGCCTGCGGGCTCACGATCGCCCCGTCGATCATGTATGGGCCCATTGACGCGAGCGCGGCGCGTTCCTGGTCTCGCGCGCCCTGTGTCTGCTCGATCAGGACGTCCCAGTCCAGGCGCTGCGCGGCGGTGATGACCAGGCCGGACAGTTCGGCGAAGTACGGGATGCTCAGCTCGGGCAGCATCAGCGCGATGAATCCGGTGCGGCCGCGCCGCAGATTGCGGGCGCCGCGATGCGGCCGATAACCGGTCGCTTCCAGCGCGGCGAGCACCCTGCGCCGATTCTCCGGTTTGACGAAGTCATAGCCGTTGACCACGTTCGACACGGTCTTGATGGAGACACCCGCCAGTGCTGCGACGTCCTTGAGTGTGGCGGCCACCGTTCTGCTCCTCTGGGCTATTGCGTTCGGGGAAACCAAATTCGAACGATTTTCCCAATCTACTTACAACGTTGTTCCAACGTTGTAAGTAAGTATCAAGCGCCCCCTGTGCGCCGGAGCAGAGATCGACTCGGCGTTGCTGCCCGTGCCGCGCAGGCGGCCTGTCGAAGGAGTTACCCATGCCTGTGAACCCATCCCTGTCCGGTGGCGTCGCGCTCACCGCCGTCTGCGCGCTCGTGCTCTGCGGGTGTTCGAAGTCCGAGACCGAAACCGCGAAGCCGAGCGGGGCAGGGCCCGCGGCATCGGCGGCGGCCGTGCAGCCGAGCGGTCAGTCGACCTGCTCGCTCGCGCAGACCGGGTATCCGAAGATCGACCTGAAGACGGCGAAAATCGGCTTCTCCCAATCGGAGAAGGAGGCCAACCCGTTCCGGATCACCGAAACCGGTTCGATCAAGGATCAGGCGGCCAAGCTCGGCATCCCGTCGGGCAACCTGCTGGTCACCAACGCACAGAGCGATCTCAACAAGCAGATCAGTGACATCAAGTCGATGCTCGACCAGGGCGCACAGGCATTGATCGTTGCGCCGCTGAATTCCGATGGGCTGCAACCGGCTTTGGATGCGGCCAAGGCCAAGAAGGTTCCGGTCGTCACCGTCGACCGCAAGGTCACCTCGCTGCCGTGCACCGACTACCTGACCTTCATCGGATCCGATTTCGTACAGCAGGGCGCTCGCGCGGCCGATCAGATGATCCGGGTGACCGGCGGCACCGGCAAGGTCGCGATCCTGCTCGGGTCGTCCGGCAACAACGTGACCACCGACCGCACAAAGGGTTTCAAGGACAAGCTGGCGGGCGCACCCGGGTTGAGCGTGGTCGCCGAGCAGACCGGCGACTTCGACCGGTCCAAGGGGCAGGCGGTGATGGAACAGCTGCTGCAGAGCCATCCGGACATCACCGCGGTCTACGCGGAGAACGACGAGATGGGCATCGGCGCGGTCAACGCGATCAAGGGTGCTGGTAAGCAGCCGGGCAAAGACATCAAGATCGTGTCGGTGGACGGCACCCGCAACGCGGTCAAGCTCATCGTCGACGGGCAGTACAACGCGGTCATCGAATCGAATCCGCGCTTCGGCTCGTTGGCCTTCGGCACCTTGCAGCAGTTCCAGGACGGCCAGCCGATTCCCGCCACCGTGATCATCTCCGACGACGAATACGACGAGACCAATGCCCAGTCGAAAGTCGCCAATGCGTATTGATCGAGCAGGCGCGGTGTCGAGCAGGATCACTCGATGACCGAGCCGGTCCTCGAAATCATCGACGCGCACAAGAGTTTCGGCGGCACCATGGCGCTCGACGGTGTCTCGTTCACCCTGCGCGCCGGCGAGGTCCATGCCGTGGTCGGCGAGAACGGCGCCGGAAAGTCCACGCTCATCAAGGTTTTGACCGGCGTCTATCAGCTCGACGGCGGCGAGCTGCGCTATCGCGGCGCGCCTGCCGTCTTCGCGACACCGTTGCGCGCCCAACAGGCGGGGATCTCCACCATCTACCAAGAGGTCGATCTCATCCCGATGATGAGCATCGCGCACAACGTCTTCCTCGGTCGTGAGCCGCGAAATCGGTGGGGGCTCATCGACAAACGGGTGATGTGTCGGCGGGCCGCCGAGCTGCTCGCCGGTTACGGGGTCGAGGCCGATGTGCGCAGGCCGCTGCACAGCCTCGGCGTCGGCGCGCAGCAGATGGTTGCGCTGGCGCGGGCCGTCTCGATCGAGGCCCAGGTGGTGATCATGGACGAGCCGACCTCGTCGTTGGAACCGCGCGAGGTCGAAACGCTGTTCGCGGTGATCGAGCGGCTGCACGAGCGCGGCATCGCCGTCATCTACGTCAGCCACCGGCTCGACGAGCTCTATCGAATCTGCGACCGCGTCAGCGTGTTACGCGACGGCAAGCTGGTGCACAGCGGCCCGCTCGCCGAACTCGGCAGGCTCCCGCTGATCGCCATGATGCTCGGCCGCGATGTCGGAGAGGTCAAGGCGCACGGCGCCACCAGCTTCAGCGAGGATCAGCACGCCGCGGCCGAGCAGGTGTTGCGCGCCGACGATCTCGTCAGCAAGCATCGGATCGCGGGCGTCTCGGTCACCGCACGGGCAGGCGAAATCGTCGGCCTGGCCGGGCTGTTGGGCTCTGGGCGCAGCGAGACCGCGCGGGCGATCTTCGGTGCGCTGCCGTTGGATCGCGGCACCGTCGTCGTCGGCGGCAAGACCGTCCGGTCCGGCAGCACGGCCGCCGCGATCGCGGCCGGGATCGCCATGCTCGCCGAGGATCGCCGAGCGGACGGGATCATCCCCGAGCTGTCGGTTCGGGAGAACATCGTGCTGGCCGCGCTGCCACGACTGTCTCGGTACGGGATGGTGAGCCGGGCACAGCAGGACCAGATCGTGCGCACCTTCATCACCCGATTGCGGATCAAGGTGTCCAGTCCGGAGCAGAAAGTATCCGAGCTGTCCGGCGGCAACCAGCAGAAGGTGATGCTCGCCCGCTGGCTGTGCCTGAACCCCAAGGTGTTGCTGCTGGACGAGCCGACGCGCGGGATCGACGTCGGCGCCAAAGCCGAAGTGCAGGAACTGATCGACGAGCTCGCCGACGCAGGCCTCGCCGTCGTGCTCATCTCCTCCGACATGGACGAATTGATCGACGGCGCCGACCGTCTGCTCATCCTGCGTGACGGCGCGGTGGTCGGCGAACTGGCCGCCGACCACGTCACCGAGAGCGAGGTACTCGCCGCACTCGCCGAAGGGACGCCCGATGACTGACCAGATGCGGACCGTGACCCGGCGCCGGACCACCGTATGGCTGCAGGAGTACGGCGTGTACGCCGCGATCGGCGGGCTGTTGCTGTTCAACGTTGTTGCCACATCGAACTTCTTGTCGCTGGCCAACTTTCGCACGCAACTGCTGCAGGCGGCGCCGGTGATCATCGTTGCGCTCGGGATGGCGCTGGTGATCGGGACCGAGGGCATCGACCTGTCGGTCGGTGCGGCGATGGCACTGGCCGCCGCCGTCGTTCCGCTCTATCTGGGCTATGGGCCGATGATCGCGGTGATCGCGGCGCTGGCGGTCGGGCTCTTCGTCGGGGTATTCAACGGAATCATGGTGGCACGCATCGGCATTCAACCGATCGTGGCGACGCTGGCCGTGCTGGTCGGCGGGCGCGGGCTTGCCCTGGTGATCGCGGACGGGCAGCTCGTCGACATCCAGAACCCGGCGTTTCTCGCACTCGGCTCGGACGAGCTGTTCGGCCTGCCGATCAGTGTGCTCATCGCGGCAGTGCTCGCGGTGCTCACCGGAGTGCTGGTCCGGCGCACCACCTTCGGGCGGCAACTGGTGGCGATCGGCGGCAATCGGCCGGCGAGTGCGCTGGCCGGGCTGCCTGTTCGGCGCGTGCTCATCACCGTCTACGCCCTCTGCGGGGTGTTCGCGGCGCTGGCAGGCGTGCTGGCCACCGCCAGGCTGCGGGCCAGCGATCCCGCGGATATCGGTCTGCTGATGGAACTTTCGGCCATCACCGCGGTGGTCGTCGGCGGGACGCCGTTGACCGGAGGGAAGGTTCGCGTCGTCGGCACCGTGGCAGGTGCGCTGCTCATGCAGCTGGTGCGGGCCACCCTGATCAAACACGATCTGCCGGATTCGGCCGCGCAGATGGTCCAGGCGGCCATCATCGTCGTGGCCGTGTATGTCACACGGGAGCGCGGTACGCGATGAGCACCACCACCGAACCGGCAGAGATCGAGCGCGGGGCGCCTGCGCCCCGCTCCGGCGCGGCCAAGGGTGCGCGCAGGTTCCTGGACGCCCTCCAAAAACAGCCTGCTGCCGCGGTTTTCGTCGCGGTGAGCGTGACAGCATTCGTGCTGGTGCCGAGCTTCGGCACCGTCGGCAACATGCGCGATCTCGCGTTGCAGAGTTCGTTCCTCGCGGTGATCGCGCTCGGCATGACCTTCGTGATCATCTCCGGCGGCATCGACCTGTCCGCCGGGTCGGTGTACGCGCTCGGCGGTGTGCTCGCCGCGTACGGTTCGCAATGGGGTTTCGTTGCGGCGCTGGCAATACCGCTGCTCGTGTGCGGTGCCATCGGTGCGCTCAACGGCATCCTGGTCGCGCGGACCGGCATGGCGCCGTTCATCGTCACCCTGGCGACCTTGCTGTTCGCCAGAGGGCTGCTGCTGGCCATCACCGACGAGGGCGCCACCACCTACAAGATCGAGAGCGGTCAGCCGTTCCTGGAGATCGGCCGCGGCACCCTGCTCGGCATCGGTTATCCGGTCTACCTCACCGTGATCCTCTTCATCGTCGGCGCTGTCATGTTGCGCCGCACCGGATTCGGTCAAGCATTGTTCGCCACCGGCGGCTCGGAGTCCTCGGCGATTCTGATGGGCGTCCCCGTCGCCCGCACGAAAATCATCGTCTACACCCTCAGCGGCCTGCTCGCCGGTTTCGCGGGCGCCATGACCGCCGCCTACCTGCAATCCGGCGTCACCGTTCTCGGCGTCGGCACCGAACTGGACGCGATCGCCGCCGTGGTAATCGGCGGCACGCTTCTCACCGGTGGCGTCGGCACCGTACTCGGCACCCTGTTCGGCGTCCTACTGCGCAACGTCATTCAGAACATCATCAACGGAATAGGCACCCTGGACAGCAATTTCCAATCCGTAGTAAGCGGCGCCTTCCTCCTCACCGTCGTCATCCTCCAACGCCTCCTGGCCCGCACCCCCCACTGACCACCGTGCAGACGAAATACGCCCGCCCCCACCGAAAGTAGTGGGGGCGGGCGTATTTCGACCGATGCGTCGACCGGTCAGGTGATCATCAGGGGAGCATCTGCGGGATGATCTGCGGGGCGACCGCGCCGAGGATGGCGCCGATCACGGCGGCGAACACGACGTAGCTGATTCCGCTCGCGATGAGGCAGGCGAAGTAGCCGACGATGAAGACCAGAATCGCGGGGATGCACAGGACGGCAGCAATGGCGAGGCCGACCGTGGCACCTGCCGCGAGGCCGTTGGCAACCGGGTCGTGGTTCTGCGCGTCCGGGTTGGTCGCGATGGGCTTGAGATCGGCGGCGGCGACGGGCTTGACGTCAGCGGCGACCGTCTTCGCCTCAGCGGCGACCTCAGGGCTCACCTGCGGGCTGAGGGTGAGGGTCTTCCCGTCCAGGGATACCTGCGGAGCCAGCGCAATGGTGTTGCCCGCGACCGTCTTCAGCGACATCGGGAACTCGCTGACCTTCGTGCCGGTGGCCGATTCCACCTTCACCGCGGTCGAATCAGCGGTCAGGGTGAACTTGCCGTTGTCCAGCGTGGTGGTGATGGTCTTCAGATCCGGCGCCGTCGTTGTCTTGTAGTTGACGCCCTGGTCGCTGGACGAGGCCACCAGGCCTCCGGCCAAACGGGCCTGCTCTGCGGCAAAGTCGGTCGCAGACGAGGTGCCCGCGCTGGCGACGGTAGCCACGACAGCGAAGGGCAACACTGCTGCGGTCAGCACGTTGCGGCCTACGCGCACGACAGTCTTACGAAACATATCGGTTTCCTCCCGAACCCCCGACCCGATGGAACGCCTTGTCCCCCAGCCGAATCAAAGGGTTGATGTTGATAGCAGGGCCTATTCATATCCGACGGCCCCAGGAAAACCGAATCGTTGTGACGAGCGTCATATTTGGTACGGCGATGCCCAAATGTTGCACACGTCTGCAGCGCTTCGCGGCATTGTCCGACCGTCCAGGGTGACGACTGTGCACCGGCGATCGGCGTGCCGAGCCGCGACCGGATAATCGATCCAAAAGGCCTGGTTGTGCGCTCGGTGCCCACAGTTGCGGGGGCAAGGCAGGCAGGCGCGTTGCACCCAAATAGCCAGCGCTCGAACTGAACCGGAAAATCACCCCAAGTCTGGATTCACTCGCGGTGTCTCAGGGTACTCACGCGGAGTTCATCGCATTCGAGAGCATCGGCTCATGACGTATGAACCGTCCTGAAGCTAGCATCATTATTTTCTCAGCGCGACATCACCATTCTGAATGCCACGCGCTCAGCGAACCAAAATCCCGTCGGAGTGATACCCAGCGTGCAGAGGCACGCTCCACGTGGGAGGGCCCGCCACAGCGGTTTTGTGGTCTTCCGGGGCGTGGGATTCAGTGGTTACGGTCGGATCGGGGAGGTGCGTATGTCATCGCCGATGGATCTGTTCGATGATCATGGTCGGGCGCCGACGTTGGTGCCCAGGTCGGATTGCCTGTTCACGGTGCGAGCGCTGGCTCCGGATGAACTTGCCGACCGCGGAAGACAATTGGATGAGCTGTCGGAGTTCTGTCGCTCTGCTGCATGGACACCGTGGTTGTGGTGGCAGGCACCGGCGTGGGCGGGGAAAACTGCGCTGTTGGCGTGGTTCGCACTGCATCCGCCCGAGGGGGTGCGCGTTGTCTCGTTCTTCGCCACGAACCGCATCGGCTTCGAAACCGATTGGCGGCACGCCGCTGATGCGCTGGTCACGCAGTTGGCGGAACTCGCAGCGCGGCCGATGCCTCAAGGGCGCTTCGATATTCGGGCGCGGCTGCGCGAGCTGCTTGCCGCCGCAGCGGTGAACTGCCTGGCCTGCGACGAGCGGCTGGTGCTCGTCCTCGACGCACTGGACGAGGACAGCGGTGCGCCCAGCATCGCGGGGCTGCTGCCGGTCCCATTGCCGGATGGGGTCCGCGTTGTCGTGAGCAGTCGAACCGACGCACCGTTGCCGAGTGATCTCGCCGTCGAGCATCCATTGCGCGACCCTGCAATCGTCCGGTACCTGTCCTGCTCGCCACGGGCGACGGAATACCGGATAACGGCGGAGCAGCGGCTCGCGCGATTGCTGCGCCAGAGCTTCATGACCCGCAAACTGACCGGCATGCTGGTGGTCTCCGGCGGTGGTTTGACCGCCGACGATCTGCAGCGGTTGTCCTGGATCCCGCGGGACCGGAACGCGCAATATTTGACCACCGTGGCCGCAAGCTGTGGTGTCGACCCCTACACCGAACAACGGTTGCCGGACGGCAGACAACCCTATGTGCTCGCGCACGCAGAGCTACACAACAGTGCCGCGCAGTACCTGGGTCCAGGCGCGCTGGCCAAATATCGACGCCATCTGCATCGCTGGGCCGACCGGTACCGGGCCGATAACTGGCCGGAGGGAACGCCGGAGTATTTGCTGCGCAACTATTTTCGGATGCTGGCCGCCACCGAGGACACGGCGCGGATGCTGAGGCTTGCGACCGACACTGACCGTCACACCCGTATGGCCGACAGCTACGCGGGCGAAACCAACGCCCTTGTGGAAATCGCCGCGGCGCAAGACCTGCTCCGCGCCGACACGACACCCGATCTGAACCTTGCGCTGAGCCTCGCCATGACCCGCGAACGGCTGATCGGACGCAATCACGGACTCTGCCCCGACCTACCCGTTGCTTGGCTGCGTCTCGGCCACGGGACACGCGCCGAAACCCTCGCTTGGACACTGCGCACACCGAGTGTGCAGATGAGCGCGGTCGCCGATTTGGTGCGGGAACTGGTGGAGGCCGGCCAGCCGATGGTGGCGCGACTATTGACCCAGCGAGCCGAGATCCGGTGTCGGACCCGCCCTGTCTCGGACACCGAACGCGATTCCATCGAATCGGATATGGCGCGATGCTTAGCCACCGTCGGCGCCACCGACCGGGCGATCGACTGGGCCCTCTCCGCTGCCAATCTCAACCGGCGTACGGCCAGGCTGAGCTACATCGCGCTCGAAACGCGAAGCAACAACGACTGGGCCGCGGCAAGACGAGTCTGCGACCTGATCACCGATCCCTACGTCCGCGCGGATTCACTGCAATCCACGGCCTATTTTGCGGCGCTCACCGATGCGTCGGAGGTGGCCTGGCTGGTGATCCGGCATGTGGAACTGGTGGCCGAGAGGATCGGCGACCCCTATCTACGGGCCAGTGTGTTGGCCGACCTGGCCGAAACCTGTGTCGAGGCAGGCGATAACGAAGGGGCACAGTCGATTTCCGACAGGATCGATGAGCTGGTACCGGAGATCACCGCAGCGCCGCTGCGCGCACACTTGCTCGGGCACCGGATCCGCGACGCCTATCGGATCTACAACGATGGCGGGCAGGCTCCCGCCGCCGCGTCCGCCATCGCGGACCCATGGCTGCGCACGCACGAACTATGCGGTCTGGCAATAAATCTCGCCATCGCCCAAGACCGTGCGGCGGCATTGCGGATCGCCGAGTCGGCCGAATTCAGTGCGCGTTCGGTGCCGGACTCCGTCCGACATGCCGACGCACTGGGCCAGGTGGTCTATGTGCTCGGATTCTGTGACGAGATCGACCGAGCACTCGTGGTCGCCGACGCCATCGCCGATCCGAAATGTCGCGACGAAGCGCTCGCCAGTTTGGCCTATTCGTCGGCGTTCTTCGATGAACCCGGGCGAGCTTTGGCAGTGATCGACCGCATCGGTGACCTCTACACCCGGCTGCAGCCTCTTTCGATGATGGTTGAACACTTTTCCGACAGGGGCGATCTCGCCAACGCGCGCCGAATCCGTGAGACGACGCTCGGCACCGCTCTGTCGATCACCGATCCACGGTGGCGCACGCAGGGGCTGCTCGAGTTGGCCGAAGAGGTGAAAGATCCTGCCTTCGGGCGCCGATGCGTCGATAGTGCTGTGGCCGCCTGCCACGCCACTCACTACGAGAACCAGCAGCCATGGCTGGCGCTGTTGCGCGGGCTGACCGTGCTCGATCGCATCGATCTCGTCGAATCCACTGTCGACTCCGCCTTTCCCCCGGATCTCGGATCGCTCGTATTGCTGGTGCTCGCGAAAGTGGTTGCCGCCGAGGGCGATCTGGCTCAGGCCAGACGGCTCGCCGCCGCTGCCGTGCGGACTGCCATGACCGAATCGTCCCCGCTGTCCCGTGGACCGGGTCTGGCCGATATCGCGACGGCGGTCGCTGCGTTCGGTGATATCAATTGGGCGCGACGGATTCTCGATGATGCACAGGCACTGAACGAAGCGATCGCCGACCGGTCTACCCGCGACCTTGCGTTGAGCTCTCTGGCGCGGGTCGCGGTGGAGTTCGGTGACTTCGCTCGGGCGGAGTCGTTGGTCGACGCCATCGTCGAACCGACGGAGCGGGTGCTGTTGTGGCGCACAATCGCCGACACCCTCGTCACGACAGGGGATCTGGAACCGGCCTACCGGATCCTATGCCGCGCCGAGGCCATACTGGATTCCGTCACCAATCCGAACGACCGGTCATTCGTGCTGCGGGAACTCGCCGAGATCGGCATGGATACACCCCGTGACCGGGCACAGGCTTCGGAGCAGCGGAATCCGCTGGAGTCGGCACGCGGTCCGGCTGAGGCGGTGCGGGCAGCGCTTGCCGCGGCCGACTTCGACCGAGCGGAGGCCATCCTGCGCACCGTCACCGATGCGGATGTCCTCGCGGCGGTGTTGCGCTCGGTCGTCGCGAGCGCAACACCTGCGCAGATACCCGAACTCCTGGTCGCCGCATCGACGTTCGCCGGATGTTGGGCGCTCATGCCCGCTTTCGCCGACTTCGCTTCGTCTCTGGTCTTGACGAAAGTCCGCGCGGAGTGGCCCTCCACCGCCTGATCCAGCACCGCGGGGATACCTCGCGGGCCTCACCGACATCGTGAATTATTCAGGGGCACAATATGTTCAGCACTTCTCGTACTGATCCGCGAGTGCCTGCTCGACGGGGTTCGGCGGGTACCTACGCTTCGTGCAGCCGCCGACAGTGACGGTGACCGGACGGCCCGTCGGGCCGGCGCCAATGATGTCGGATCCAGCGACGTACTCGATCGGTATGCCGAGCTCGGCGACGATCGGAAGATGCTTCTGGGCAAGAGATTCCGCGTCTTTGAGGTCGGGCGATTTGAGCTTCTCCGACACGGACCTCGGGGCCATCCGGACGACACGGGATGGTTCCTGGTCCGCGTTCAGTCGGTTCCAGACGGAGATCTCGAGCTCGTTCGGGTATCGACCGACGCTGGACAGGCTGCCGACCCGGTCGGATTTCGCGCTGATTTTCCACCAAGCCGTCGACAGGTCGGGGAAGTCCTGCGCCACGCGCCGATAAGCCTCGGTGATCGCGGTGTGGTCGGCGGCGGTCTGCAGCTGCACCGAGATATCGCCGAGGACGTTGTCGGTGCGTCCCGTGTCGCGCAGGCGGTGATCCCATTTCACCTCGCCGTCGGCGAAGGCGTGCTGCATGGCGAACCAGCGCTGGACCAGATCCGGCGCGGTGTCCAGGTTGGGGGACCACGAGGTGAATGTCGATGTGCCGCTATTGTTTCGGAGCTCGATCACGAACTCTCGCTGCCGGAATTCGGGCCGGTTGGTCTCGTTCCGGAAGGACTGAACCACCGTCTTCGTCTGATCGGGCGTGGCGTCCACGGCAAGGACGACGGACGCGAACACCTCGTGCGCGGCACCGACCGAGGCGCGCTGGACGCCAGGCAGCTGTCCGAGGCCCGCTTGCACCTCGCCCGCCTGCCTGCTCACGTCCGGTCGATGAGGGGTGACGGCCACCTTCATCACCGCCAGCCCGCCGCAGGACGATGCGAAAACGCCGACGACCGCTATCAGTGCCCACTTGAATTGAGACTGACCACGCCGCCGTGCGGATCCGATCTTCATGCCCGCTACGAGCAGCGTGACCGCGACCCCACCCACTGTCAGCCCCAACGACCAGAGCCCCAGGCCCTCTCGGCAGGTGTGCTCGGTACAGCTGGCGGCGAACATGAGGGTGAATGGCGCGAACATGATTGCGAGCAAGCCGATTCCGGCCGCAATGAGGTAAACGATCCTCGTCGCGTTGTAGTCTGCGCGTGGTTGCGGAGACTTCTCGTCCACGCCCACCCCCTGCGTTCGGCCGACAGCCCGCCGACCAAGTTGTCATCGTCCCGGCCCACTATAGGCCGCGCCCTGCCCGGCGGTGGCAAGCAACAGCCGCCCGGTTCGAGCCGAATGTGCCAGGCACGTCAGCTGTTTCGGGGCACCTATGGCCGGTCGATGCGAACTGGACGTGGTGGTCCGCGCCGAGGTGCGGTGAACTCGAGGGATGACGATCAGAACAGGGACTCGGCATGACGCCGAATCCGTCGCGGCACTGCACACAGAAAGCTGGCGCACCGCATACGCGGGCATCATGCCGGACGAATACCTGAACGGATCGTTGTTCGAAGAGCGATACGAGCTCTGGCAGAACCGGCTTGCCGCCGATGCACCGAAAGGGCAGCTGTTCACCGCCGACGAAGCAGGCGAAGTGCTCGGATTCGTCTACCTCGTACCGCGTTCCGATGACCGTGTCCTCGTCGACAATCTGCATGTCCGGCCACACCTGAAACGCTCCGGAATCGGTAGCCGCCTGCTCCACCACGGTCTGCGCTGGTCCGCACACGAACACCCAGGAAGCTCCGTCTACCTCGAAGTGCTGCAAGCCAACACCTCCGCGATCGCCTTCTACGAGCGACACGGCGGCCGCCGCACAGCCGAACGGGTCGCCCATTTCGAGCAAGGCTTCGACCTACCCGAACTGGAGTACACCTGGACCCCCGCCGCGATCGCACTCCTGCCCGAGCCGCCCGCACGGAGCGGCTCCAACACCTGATCCCGCATCGCACCGATGACATGGACGGGACCGACGGCTCCGGCGCATCGTTGACCGGTTGCGCCCAGGACCTGCTGCTCGTCCAGTGCGGCCGCAAACTGCCGCCGGGTCACCCGCAGGTCGCTGCGGCCGACAGGTTCACCTCCATGCGCGACGAAAAACGCCCCTGATCAGCCGGTTCGGCTGGATCAGAGGCGTTTCCCATGGCGGAGGATAGGGGATTTGAACCCCTGAGGGCGTTAACCCAACCCGCGTTCCAGGCGAGCGCCATAGGCCACTAGGCGAATCCTCCGTGGAGCAGCATACCGGTAGGGGCGGGGCAGAAGCCAAACGGGTCCGTTCGGACTGGAAAAGTGCCTGTTCGGTCCACTTTGTGGACAGTTTTAGGACCCCGGCGGGCAAAGCAGGGCGGGGGAGCGGCTACACTGGCCGACGGATCCCGCGCGGCGCGCATCCTGTGAACTCCCCCAGGGCCGGAAGGCAGCAAGGGTCAACGGGCTCTGCCGGGTGCGCGGGGTCCCCTTATCTCAGAGGGCCCCGGACCGAAGTCCGGCTGCGGAATAACGCCTCCAAATCCGAGCAAGGCACAGGTAACGTGGACCACGGTCCGCCGACGCACGATGCGCTCGGCAGGCTGAATGTCCGGCCGCCGCACATCGGTCCGGCCACTACCCACGTCCCCCGCTGCTTGGAAAGGCTGCCCAGGATGCCCCGGCAAACGCAGATCGGTTTGATGAGCCACGAGGAACTCGTGTCGGAACACGAGACTCAGAACGCGAACTACGCGACGCTCAAGACCGAGAAGCTCACGCTGGACCTGACGCGCGGAAAACCTTCGCCGGAACAACTCGACCTGTCCGCCGACCTGCTTTCGCTGCCCGGCGCCGGTGACTTCCGCGACGGCACCGGCACGGACTGCCGCAATTACGGTGGCCAGCAAGGACTTCCGGAGCTGCGCGCGATCTTCAGCGAGTTGCTCGGCATCCCGGTGGACAACCTGATCGCGGGCAACAACGCCAGCCTCGAGCTCATGTACGACGTGCTCAGCTACGCGATGCTGTTCGGCACCAACGATTCCGAGCGTCGCTGGGCCTCGGAGGACACGCTGAAGTTCCTGTGTCCGAGCCCCGGCTACGACCGGCATTTCACGATCACCGAGTCGCTCGGCTTCGAGATGATCCCGGTCCCGATGGGCCCGGACGGCCCGGACACGCATGCGGTCGCCGCGCTGGTCGCGAACGACCCGCAGATCAAGGGCATGTGGGTGGTGCCGAACTACTCCAACCCGAGCGGCGTCACCTTCTCCGAAGATGTGGTCCGCGAACTGGTTTCGATGCCGACCGCGGCCGCCGACTTCCGACTGATCTGGGACAACGCCTACGCGGTGCATCCGCTGACCGACACCGCCGCGCCGGTGATCGACGTGCTGTCGCTGGCCGCCGCGGCCGGAAACCCCAACCGGCCCATCGTGGTCGCGTCCACCTCGAAGATCACCTTCGCCGGCGGCGGCGTGAGCTTCCTCGGCACCTCCACCGCGAACCTGAACTGGTACCTGGGCCACGCCGCGAAGCGGAGCATCGGCCCTGACAAGATCAACCAGCTGCGCCACCTGCGCTTCTTCAAGAACGCCGACGGCGTGCGCGCGCACATGCAGAAGCACCGCGCCATCCTGGAGCCGAAATTCGCTCTGGTGCTGAGGATCCTGGAGGACCGGCTCGGCGCGTCGAAGGTCGCATCGTGGACGGAGCCGAAGGGCGGCTATTTCATCAGCCTCGACGTGCTGGAAGGCACCGCGGCCAGGGTGATCGCGTTGGCCAAGGACGCGGGCATCGCGCTCACCGCGGCAGGCTCGGCCTTCCCGTACCGGAACGACCCGGAGGACAAGAACATCCGGATCGCGCCGAGTTTCCCGAAGCTGCCTGAGCTGGAGAAGGCGATGGACGGCCTCGCCACCTGTGTGCTGCTCGCCGCCACCGAGAAGCTGCTCGACAAGTAGCACCGAACAACGAGAACGGCCGGGCGCGTACCGATTCGGTACGTGCCCGGCCGGGTAGTGCCAGGAATCAGCGAGGCTTGTGCGCCAACACGGCGAACATGGTCACCGAGAGGTGGATGTCCCCGCTCTTCGCACCGGCTTCCAGATCGTCGATCAGATGCTCGCGCTGCTGCTCGGTGATCACGCCACGCGCCACCGCCATCGCCGAGATGCGGGTGACCAGCGAGCCGACGCCGACCGTGCGGTCCTGCACCAGCGCATGCGAGCCGACCTCGTCGATCACCAAGCCCGCCTTGGTCAGCAGGCCGGGCAGCCTGCGGCCGGAGTACGGGTTGGTGGTGGCCGAGAGCAGCGTGTCGATCACGTCGCGGACCACCTGCCGGTCGCCGGGATGCACGATCGCGGTGCCCCAGTCGCTGTCCATCACCACGACGCGGCCGCCGGGCCGCAGCACCCGCGCGATCTCGGAGGCGGCGCGCGCTGGCGCGGTCAGATGCTGAAACACGCGCTCGCACAGGGCCGCATCGAAGCTGTCCGCGCCGAAGGGCAGCCCGTAGGCGTCGCCGGAATGGAATTTGGCCGTCGATCCGGCCGCGGCCGCGCGGCGTTCGGCCGAGGCGAGCAGGTTCGGGTCCGGTTCGACGCCGACCGCACTGCCGTTGGGGCCGACCGTTTCCGCGAACGCCATCACCTCGGTGCCGGTGCCGGAACCGATGTCGACGGCGTGTTCGCCGAGGCGAAGTCCGAGCGCGTCGTGTGCCCAGTTGCGCAGCCGCCGGATGCCGGGCAGCGCGGCCTGGAGGTCACGAACGTCGACCAGTTGATCCTGGCCCGCGCGATCGAAGCGATCGGGCCGCATTGTGTAGGTGTCCATGGGACCGCGTCCATCCCCGGCGGTGGCCATTGTGTGGGGTGCCGATGTAGGTACTGCCGTCTGTTGAGGCATGCGCAGGAGCCTACGCGGGGCCTCATAGCCGTGCATGCCAGGTCTGTGAGACCAGTCACGACCTCAGGACGCAAGCAGATACGTCACAGCGGCGAGCACCGCACCGAGCAGGGCGCCGACGATCACCTGGCCCCTGGTGTGGTCGCCGAGCCAGACCCGCGACCAGCCGATCACCGCGGTCAGCGGCAGCGCGAGCAGAAACCACGGCGAGGCGATCATCGCCAACAGCACGGTGGTGCCTGCGCCGACCGCGGTGTGCACGCTGACCTTCCACTTTCCGAGCACCGTCACAATCCCGATGCCGACGAGCACCACAAGCGCGGACACCGTCCACGCGATCAGTTCGCGCGGCGCGTCCCTGACGATCTCGACGACGAGCCCGACGCACACGATCGCGAGGATCGCCGGAATCACCCAGTGCCGCTCGCGGATCTCCGTCACGTGGTGATCGCTGGCCACGCCACGTTGCACGCCGGTCAGGATGACCAGCGTCGGGATCACGCCGGAGATGGTCGCGACGAACACGCCCCACGCGAGCGCGTGCAGCGCCGCGCCCGCAATCACCGAGGTGAGGATGTTGATCATCCACGGTGCCCCGAGCTCGGTGATCACTCGCGCGGCGCGGGCCTGCGCCGCCGTCGTCTCCGTCACACCATTGCCTCTCGTCGTCTTGCTCGATATGCCTGCGCCAACAGCAGCGCCCAGTGGCGGTCGGTTTCTGCCTCGAAGGCCGCCGACCGGACGTTCTCCGCGTCGAGGGCCGTCGAATCCTGCCCGTCGATCAGCCAATTCGCCACCGCCGCAGCCACTTCCCGCTGATCGGTGCGCAGGGTGCCGGACTTGCCCGCCTGCTCGACCTCCAGGCTCAGCGCGTCGAGCAGTTCGGTCACTCGATCGCTGGCCCGTTCGTCCGCGCTGCTGCCGCGCCGGGACTGGCGTCGCACGCCGGGCCAGCGCGGCACCAGCTGGTGGTACATCGGGCCGATGGCGATCAGCACCCGTCTGGCTCGCACCCAGGACACGACAGGCGAGAGCATGACCCCGGTGAAGATCACCAACACCCCCGCCGCGGACACCGCTCGCGTCACTTCGAACACCGCGGGCGCAGGCGCCGCGCCGCCGAAACGGACTGCGACGAAGTAGCCCAACCGAATCCACGCCCACACGGTCGCGGCCGCAAGTCCCGCCGCGAGCAGCGACAGACTCCAGCCGGTCACCGTGCGCAGGTCGGCGGGCCGCGCCGCCATCACCATCAGCGCGGGACACAGCAGCGCGGGGAACAACGCGCCCGCGATCCCGGCCTCGGCATAGCCGGGCAGGTGGCTGTAGGCCTGATCGAACTCGAATCCGCCCGCGACCTGTGGCACCGACGGCGTGCCGACGAAGATCGCCAGTGCCGCAAGCGAACCCGCCGCGGCGATCGCGCCGAGGACCCGCACGCCGCGCGCTACCCGCGCCGGGTCGACGGTCACCGCAAGCGTCAACGCGCCTGTCGCGGCAGCGATCACGTTGAACAGCACCATCCGCAGCCCGGTGGAGAAGTTCGGCTTCGGCGCGATGGCCTGCATAAACCCTTCTGCCGCAGGGATGTTCAGCGTGAGATGCAGTGCGACGACGCCGAGCGCGATGGTGGTCGAGCCGAGCACCCAGCTGCGCGACCACCACCAGCGCCAGCCCCTGGTGACCGCGGCAACCCACATCAGCGGCGACAGGATCATGGCGATCATCCGAGCGCCTCACCCCAGCGCGAGCGCAGTCGTGGCTCCCTGCGGCCGATGCTCTGCAGTCGATTCAGCAGCAGGCTCGCGAATTGCTCGGCCGCCAGCTCTTCCGCCGCTGCCTCGTCGGTGCATTCCCTGCGCAGCACGAGCGCGGCCAGGTCGTGCATGTCGGCAGGCAGGATCGCCTGCGCCACTTCCAGCACCGGACGTCCCTGGTGCCCGAGCACGATGTGGCCGAGCTCGTGCGCGACGGTCCGGTCCTTGGTCTGCGCCCACGAGGCGTAGGACACCTCGTCGCGATCCGCGAAACGGATCCAGTGTCCGAACACCCCCGCTGGCAGATTCGGGCTCTCGATCACGGCGAGCGGCCGCCCGCGATCACGCGAGACCGCTTGCAGCAGGCCGTCGAGGGTCCGGGATTCGGCTGCCGTCGCGATCGCGAAGACGCGATCGACCGCAGCGCCGACACCGATCCCCCCTTGCATGCCGTCATCCAACCATGCGAGGACTCGCTTCGCGACCATCCAGATCGGCCATCGGGGCGGGCCGGAGCGGGATGAACCCGCGATGAATAGTGGGGGCTCGCAAGGTCGACACAAATGAGATGATCGAGTCCGTCCGAGCAATGAAGGTCGCGGTGGAAGGATTGGCCATGAGTCGCAAGCTTTGCCTGGCACAGGACGTCGAGGCCGACGCGCTATTGACCGAGGACCATTTCGCCACCTTGCTCGGCATGCTGCTGGATCAGCAGTATCCGATGGAACACGCCTTCCGCGGCCCGAAGAAGATCGCCGACCGGATGGGCGGCTTCGACATTCATCGCATCGCCGAGGCCGACCCGCAGGAGTTCGAGGAGCTGGCCGCGACGCCCCCTGCCATCCACCGCTACGGCCGTTCGATGGCGCGCCGCGCCCAGGAGCTGGCCAGATACATCATCGAGAACTATGACGGCAAGACCGAAAACCTGTGGAAGAAGGACAAACCCGACGGCAAAGAGGTGCTGCGCAGGTTGCAGGAGCTGCCCGGCTTCGGTGAGCAGAAGGCCAAGATCTTCCTCTCGTTGCTGGGTAAGCAGCGCGGCGTGCAGCCGGAGGGCTGGCGGGAGGCCGCGGGCGCGTACGGCGATGAGGGTTCCCGGCGCAGTGTTGCCGATGTCACTGATGCCGAATCGCTCGCGCAGGTAAGGGAATTCAAGAAGCAGGCGAAGGCGGCCGCCAAGAAGGCGTGAATCCGTAGCTCGTCGGCCGTTCAGGCCCAGCTCGACGTGTGTCGAGCTGGGCCTGACTGGTGTCTCGGCCTGCTCGGTCGATCTTGTGACGGCTCGGTTCGCCGCCGTCCGAGTGCGGTGTGGCGATCTCGAAATAATGCCGTGACGGCCGACCTGGCAGCCGGTACGGTACTGCTGACCAGGCATTTATGACTGAGCATTAGATGCATTGACATCTAATGCGTGTGCATATAAGTTGATCACCGTGACTCTCACGGCTACAGCGTTAGACGCTCCACAGAACTCATCCACTGAGCACGTCCCAGGTCGCTGGGGACCCAAGTTGTGGGCCGTGCTGTTCGTCGCCGGACTGGCGATGTTCCTCGACGCACTCGACGTTTCCATGGTCGGCGTCGCCCTCCCGTCCATCGGCACGGAACTCGGCCTGAACACCGAGAGCCTGCAATGGATCGTCAACGGCTACATCCTCGGCTACGGCGGCCTGCTGCTGCTCGGTGGCCGCGCCGCCGACCTGCTCGGCAGGCGCCAGGTCTTCCTCGCCGCACTGGTGGTCTTCGGAATCGCCTCGCTGGCAGGCGGACTCGTCGACGACGGGGCGCTGCTGATCGCCAGCCGCATCGTGAAGGGCATTGCCGCCGCGTTCACCGCACCGGCCGCACTGTCGATCATCACCACCACCTTCAAGGAAGGTCACGACCGCAACCGCGCGCTGTCGATCTTCACCGTCTTCGGCGCCACCGGCTACGCCTCCGGTCTGATCGTGTCCGGACTGCTCACCGGCATCGACTGGCGACTGACCTTCTACGTCCCCGTCGTTGTCGTCGCGGCCGTGGTCGTCACCGCCTACTTCGTGGTGCCGCGCAACATCGAGAAGGAGCAGGGCAAGATCGATTTCGCCGGTGCCGCGCTGCTGACCGGCGGCATGCTCGCCGCCGTCTACACCATCGTCACCGCACCCGAGCAGGGCTTCACCGCAAGCGTGATCGGCACCGCCATCGCTGCCGTCGCACTGCTGAGCGCGTTCTTCGTGGTGGAGCGCAAGGTCTCGCACCCGCTGGTCCGCCTGAGCATCTTCAAGGTGAAGTCGATCGTGCGGGCCAACCTGGCCGCGCTGGCAATCTTCGGCTCCTACATCAGCTTCCAGACCATCGTGTCGCTGTACCTGCAGAACACCCTGCACTGGGCGCCGCTGAAAATGGCGCTCGCCCTTGCTCCCGCAGGCATCATCGTGGCGATCCTGTCGCCGGTGGCAGGCAAGCTGATCGACCGCTACGGCACCACCCCGATGATCATCGCTTCGATGGCCTCGTTCGTGCTCGGCTACATCTGGTTCATCAGCTTCGGCGGCAGCGCCGACCCGACCTACGTGGTCGACTACCTGCCCGCCTTCCTGCTGCTCGGCCTCGGCTTCGCGCTCGGCTTCTCCTCGGTCATGGTCCAGGCCACCGAGGGCATCGCCGACCACGAACAGGGCCTTGCCTCCGGGCTGGTGCAGACCTCGGGCCAGATCGGCGGCGCGGTTGTCCTCGCCATCGTCACCGGCCTGATCAGCGGTGGCGCAGCCACCAGCATCGCCCAGTACCGCCCCGGCCTCTACCTGGTCACGGTCGTTGCGTTGGTCGGCCTGCTCGCCTCGGCCACCGCGCTGCTGACCCGCCGCCAGCTGGTGACCGAAACCGCGTAATTACCTCGAAGTCACCCGATGGGGTCGCCGAAAGGCGGCCCCATTTGGCATTTCCGGGGTAGTCGGCTCGGCGACCGCCCATGCGCTCGGCAGGCTGTTGCCGCCGCATGATGACAGGCCTTGTGGCGGAACAGGTTTCAGCTGACGGCGGAGGCGGGGGCGGTGAAGGTGTTGCAGCGGGCGGCGCGGTTCTGGTCGAGGCCGGTTTCGAACCATTGGCCGCCATTTTCGGCCGTGCCGTGGTCGCGCATGTCCCCGGACTGGTCGCCGCGGCCGTAGGCGTCCTTGCGCGCGGTGGTGAGCTGGGCGTCGCTGAGCGAGCCACCATGGGACGACGAGGACAGGTACATGCCGTCGAAGCAGTTGGCCTGCAACTCGACTCGGCGCGAGAGCTCGAGACCGCGAGTGCTGCGCGGGCCCGCGTCGGCGCGGTCGCTGTTGGCCTTGCGCAGGATGCCGGACATGGCCTGCACGTGGTGTCCGTACTCGTGCGCGAACACCGAAAGGTAGACGACCCAGTTGTTCTTGAAGAAGTCGGTCTGCAGCTGGCTGATCGGCATGTAGATGGTCTTGTTCGCCGGGCAGTAGAAGGCGGCGAAGTTACTGGTCGAGCCGGTGCACGGGGTGGTGATGCCGCTGGTGGTCGCGCTGACGTTCAGCGCCGGCGGCTGGAACGGCAGATTCGCCTTCTGCAGCACCGGTTTCCAGGCCGCCTCGAGGCAACTCGCGGCGCTTTCGAAGAATTTGCGTGCGGCATCCACCTGGGTGCCCCACGGGGAGTACGCGCAACGATCGGGGACGAGGGTCGCGTTCGGATCGGCAAGCAGCGGGTTGGCGCCCGTCTCGGCCGGACCCGTCTTGCCGTCGGGGGCGAAGGTGAGGCTCGGTGTTGGCCCGGACGCGTCGTTGGCGTTGCTTCCGGTGTTGATCGCGTTGCGCACCAGGCCACCCGCGATCAGGAACACCACGACCACCAACAGTGCGATCCATGCACCGCTCCGGCCGGAGCGGCGGCGACGCGGCGGATACGGTGGCCTGCCCGGCGGGCCATACGGCATCGGCGGCGGCACCGGCGCGCGATATCCGGGCGGCGGGCCGTAACCCGGCGGCGAATATCCGGGCGGCGGACCATATCCGGGCTGCGCGCCGTAACCGGGCGGTGCGCCGTAACCGGGCGGCGGACGATATCCGGGCGGTGGCCCATAGCCCGGCGGCGGACCGTACCCGGGCTGAGGCGGAACTGGGCGCCCACCAGGGGGAACCGGTCCGTATCCGTACGGTGGTTGTGTCACGCCCCCGTACCCCCTCGTCTCGATGATCGCCGACAGCCGATGACGCAGAATAGCAAGCTGTCTAAAGTAGGCTGCCATGCTGACTTTTCGGGGGGCCGCCGTTGGCGCGCTGCTTCTCGCCACAGCGGGAATCCTCGCGACCGCTCCGGCTGCGCACCCGCAGCCCACGCCGAACGGCGTGCACATCACCGCCGATCTGAAACTCAGTCGCCAGGGCGTGCTCGAGGTCGTCGAACAGGTGGAAGTGCCCGCGGACGGCACCTTCCGGATGGCACTGCCGCTGCGGCTGAAGGTCGGCGACGACGTCGAGCGCTACTTCAAGGTCACCGATGTCGACACCAAGGGCGACGGCACCGCGACGGTGGCGAACGATCAGTTCACCATCGAGGCGAAACCGGGCACGTCGACGTTCACCTACTCGTTGCACAACCTCGTCAACGATGCTCCCGGCAGCCAGGTGTTCCACTGGCTCGGGGTGATGGGCTCCGATATCGCCTCGATCAGTGCCACGTTGATCAGCCCGAGCTTCGAAATGGGCATCGTGGACTGCAAACTCGGGCCGCCGGGCAACACCAGGCCGTGTGCCGACGTCAAGACCGAGGTCGACGGCGTGCTGCATCTGGAGCAGACCGATCTGCGCAAGGGCGACGCCATCGACCTGACGCTGCAGCTGCCGCCGGGCAGTGTGCCGAGCAACGCGGATATCCGCGACACCAGCAACTCCGGTCTGTTCGCGATCACCACGCCGGTGCTCGTCGCGTTCGGCGTGTTGTTGGTCGCGCTGGCCGGGCTGGTCGCCTTCGTGCTCCGCGCGCGGCGCAGGAACGACGCTGCCGCAACAGGATCGGCGACGCTCGACCCGCTGCAGCGCGACGGTGATCGAGTGCAGTTCACCTCGCCGGACGGTGTACTGCCCGGTGAGGCAGGGCTGCTGCTCGACGAGCATGTCGATCCGGTCGACATCGCCGCGACCGTGGTGGATCTCGCTGTGCGCCGCTACATCTGGGTGACGCCGCTCAGCGACACCGACTGGCGGATCACCCGGGTCAACGCGCCCGACGATCAGCTGCGCGAGTACGAGCGGGCCGTGTATCGGGCGCTGCTGCCCGACGGCACCGACGCCGTCACCATCACCGAACTCCGGGCGCCAGGGCGGGTGCAGTCCGAGCCGGTGCGCTCCGCGCTGCTCGCTGATGCGGTGTCGCGCGGCACGTTCGGCAACCGGCGGCGGCCGGGACTGGCGATCTGGTTGGGTGGCGCGTTGATCCTCGGCGGTGTCGCGGCGACCATCGCGCTCGCCGCCACCTCGGGTCATGCGCTCGTCGGTGTCGCGATCGCACTGGCCGGTGTGGCCACCGTGCTGGTGCCGAAGTACCTACCGGTGCGGACCGTGCACGGCCTCGAGCTGACCGCGCAACTTCGCGCGCTGCAACGTGGCCTGGAAACGATTCGGCGCGAACAGATTCCGCCGATCGACCAGGAGACGGTGTTCTCGCGCGCGCTGCCGTTCATGGTGATCGGTGGGCGCGCCGACAACTGGATCCGTGCCTTCCGCGACCTCAATCCGTCCGCCGACTCCCAGCCCGGTCTCTACTGGTTCGGTGGCTTCGACCGCGACCCCAACATGCACCGGTTCGCCAGCCACTTCCCGTTCTTCATCACGGCCATGGAAGGAATCTTCGCCAAGGCAGGCGACCCGCACCGCTAATTTGGCCGACGAAACCCCCTCCTGGGGAGGGGGTTTCGATGCGGGATCAGTCGCCGAGGGTGGTGCGGCGGATCGCGGCGAGCGGGTCGGCGTACAGGACGCTCAGCGAGGTGACCACGGCGGCGAATTCCTGCACCTTGCCGCCGAATCCGCTGATCCGGATGTCGGTGGGCGGCAGTGTGGAGCCCTGGTTGAAGGCGCGAGCCACGTGCGAGACCGCGGGGCGATACCCGGTGAACGCCTGCCCGCCGAGAATCACCCGATCCGGGTTGAGCATGTCGCGGACCATCGCCACCGTGTTGCCGAGGATGGTCGCGCGCTCGGCGAGCAGAGCACGGGCCGGTTCCGAACCCGCCTCGGCCGCGCGATAGACATCGACGATGGTCGAGCCCGCGGTTCCGTTGTGCGCCGGGATGATGCCGCGTCCGACGGCCCGCGAGTGCAGCGAGCGATCACCGACGGTGACCTCGAGGCAACCGCGCCTGCCGCAGGTGCATTCGACATCCGAGCCGGTCGGCAAATGCGCGATCGAGCCAGGCCCGTTGCTCGGCGTGTGCACCCGGCCGTCCAAGGTCACTGCGACACCGGCGGTTTCGCGCACGTAGAAGTACAGGCTGCTGCCGCGTTCCGGACTGCCGCCCCGGGTCGCGCCGGTCTCGCGCGCATCGAGGGTCGGCAGCAACAACTCCGAGGCCGCCATCGCCTCGACGTGCGGCGCCACCGACACCGGCAGCTCGAGCACCTCGCCGAGCACGGCGCCGATCTGCGCGCCCTGCCACTCCAGCTTGGGGTGGTCGACGACGCCGGTGAGCGGATCGACCCGGCCGCCGATGGCGACGCCTGCCCACAGCGGCTTGCGGCGATGCCAGCGCTGCAGGAACGCCTTGGCGCTGCGGGCCACCGTTGTGGTGGCGAAGTCCTGGCCGGTCTGCGGCGTTGCGATGGCGAGGCCGCCGAGGATGCGCCCGCGCAGGTCGGCCGCGACGATCTTGGTGACCGCGGCGCCGATGTGGATACCCAAGGTCAGGTACGCCTCGTGGTCGATTTCGAAGGGCACTCGCGGTCGTCCGACCGCACCCGAGGCCGTCAGGTCGGGCCGTTCGCGCAGCAGCCCGGCGGCGAGCAGTGCGGACACCTGGCGGTTGACCGTCGCGATGCTCAAACCCGTTGTGCGCGCGGCATTGTCGCGGGAAACCGGCCCGCCGGTCGCGGCGCGGAGCACTGCGGCGGCCGGGTTGTCGGCGATGCGGAGTTCCGGGGCAACCACGGGACGCTGGACGCGAACACGACCAGAGGAAACCCTGGCGACGGATCGTTCTAGGGTAGGGAGGGACATATGAGGTTCCTTGCCGAGGTCCCGCGCCGAGGCGGGACATGCCTACAGGGGCGACTAGGCAGCAAACGAGCCGAAAGGGCAGCTCAGCTGCAGCAAGGGCGACAACACAGTTCGCGAGTCAGCGGCAGCCGAAGGCCGAGCGCAGCGGTCACGTAGGTGACCCGCAGTGCGTTCGATCGGCTGGCAGACATGTAAACGAAGTTAACACCGCCCACCGCGACTCACCAACCCTCAAACCGCCGCTGTGTTCTCCCACACAGTGTTTCCCCAGCTCACGGCTCGAGGTTGCGACGGGTGTCTTCGCTGCGAACCGAGTGTGTGGCGGTCGGTGACGGCAGAAGGCCCCGCCCGATCGAGAACTGGGCGGGGCCTTCGCGGCAACGGCGGCGAACTTACTTCGCGGCAGGCGGTGGGTTGATCGACGGCTGGTTGATGGTGGTGAAGTACTGGATCGCCGCACCGATCGCGACCGGCGCGGTCACCAGGATCTGGCCCGCGACGACGCCGAGTGCGCCGACGGCGGCGATACCCGTGAGGCAGCCGACCGCGGCAAGCGGCAGGATCGGGCCGAAGATCAGGAAGATCGTGCCCGTCGCGATCGCGGCGGCGGCGAGCCCGCCGAGCACGCAGCCGACGGCCGCGCCGCCGAGGCCACCGACCAGGGTGCCGATGGTGGCGCCCATGCTGATGGTGCTGGTCAGCCTGCTCCAGGCGGCCTGCTCACGGTCGTAGTCGGTCTTCCACGGCGCCTTGTCCTCGAACGGCAGGGCGACGGGCTTGTAGGTCGCGTGCGCCAAGTCGAACTGCGGGGTCAGGGTTGCTGTGCGCGCGGCGATGTCCGCGGCGATGGGGAACTCGAAGTCGTCGACCCGGAACTTCAGCGGGGTGCCGCCGAGGATCGTGCCGTTCGCGGCCTTGATCTTGAACGTGTCGTCTTCGACGACGAGCGATCCGGCGTCGGTGCTGATGATCGACGAGCCGTCGACGGTCTGCGCGGTGAAGTTCACCGCGTCCTCGATCGGGGTGGCGACGGACGTGCCTGCGGCGACTCCTGTCGCCATCGTCACGAGCGCCGCGACTACGGCTAGCTTCCTGATCCTCATGTACGGCAATCCCTCATCTAGGTAACACTCTTCGCCGCAAAGCATCGGGGAGCGGGCACCGCAGAACGAGGGAAAAACGCAGGCAGATTCCAAACGGTGCTCTCTGCGGGCAACGCACGCCGACGCTAGCGGCGGAGGTCTGCCAGCCAGGCCGTCAATTCCTCCGGCGTCGGATCGCCGCCGATCGTGTCGATCACGATGTGACCCGCCAGCGCCGCGCACAGCACGCGACCAGCAGCCACTTCTGGATCACCCCATGGGATGAACGGTTTCGCGATCAGCAGCGAGGTGATGCCGTGCGCCGCGGCCCACAGCGCGAGGACGACCGGCATCGGGTCGCCGGGGGTGATCACGCCGGCGGCCATGCAATCACGCACCGTGTCGGAAAACCGTTGGAACGCACCGCTGGTCAGCACCATGTCGACCGCGCCCTGTGCTTCGGTCGGCACGGTCGCCAGCCGATATTGCTCCGGGTGTGCCAGCGCGAACCGAACATAGGCAAGCCCTTGCTCGTACAGCCGGGTGGCCGGTGGATCCGCCTGTTCGGTCACCGCCTCGATGGCCGCGTCCAGTTCCTCGAAGACCTGCGCGACCGCGGCGGCGATCAGCTCGTCCTTGTCGGCGAAGTGCCGATAGATCGAGGGCGCGCTCACGCCGACCCGCTTGCCGATCTCCCGGATCGACACCGCCTCGGCATTCCCGGTCCGTGCCAGCAATTCCCGTGCCGCGGTGAGGATTTCGTCACGCAGGCCGGCGCCGGAACCGCGCGCCGACCTGGAACGTCCACCGATCATCGGTGCTCGGCCAGCAGGTGATCCTGCGGATCCGAATCGGCGTGCTCCCGCAACCCGATCCGAGCGTGCAACCGGGCCAACGGTTTCGGCGCCCACCAGTTGGCGGTGCCCATCAGCTTCATCAGGGCGGGCGCGAGCATGGTGCGGATGAGCGTGGCGTCGGCGAGCACGGTCAAGGTCAGGCCGAGGCCCATCAGCTGGATGAACGACACCTTCGAGGTGACCATCGCGCCCATCACGATGGCCATGAGAAGTGCTGCGGCCGTGTAGATCTTGCCGGTCCTTGCGACGCCGACGGCGAGCGCGTGCACGTTGTCCTCGGCGGTGCGCACGACGACACCGTCGACGACGCGGCCGGAGGCGAGCCACTCCTCGCGGATGCGGGAGAGCAGGAAGACCTCGTAGTCCATCGACATGCCGAACGCGAGGCAGAACATGAGGATCGGCATCGTCGGCGTCATGTAGCCGACGGGGGTGAACCCGAGCAGGCCGGACAGATGGCCGTCCTGGAAGATCCAGACCATCGCGCCGAACGCGGCCGCGAGCGAAAGCGTGTTGAGCACAATGGCTTTCAGAGGTAGCAGCAGACTCCCGGTGAACAGGAACAACACGACGAACGTGGCGAGCGCGATCAGCGCGATGGCCAGCGGCAGCTTGGATTCGAGCGAATCGAGGGCGTCGGCATTGATCGCCGCGGCACCACCGAACAGCGCGGGCGCCGGCGGCGGCACCGCCTTCAGCTCGAGCAGCTGCGCCTCGCCCGCGGGGGAGAACGGGTCGGTGCGGGTGGCGACGTTGAGGTATTCGCCGGTGCCGTTGGTCAATCCGGGCGGTCCCGCCGCGACCCGCGCGCCCTTGAGGTAGACCCCGGCGCTGGACAGTACGGCCTGCACCCCGTCGACCCGCGACAATGCCGTCGCATACGTGCCGATCGGTCCTGGGCCGTCGTGATATCCGTCGAGCACGATGCTGGTGTTGTTGCCCGAGTTGGCCGCAGGGAACTCGGCGCGCAACACGTCGCCGACCTGTCGGCTGGCCGCGCTCGTCGGGAGCACCCGGTCGTCGGGATAGCCGAATTTCACCGAGAGGAACGGTGATCCGAGCGCAAGGAACAGGGCGACGAGCAGCACGGTGACCGGAATGGAGTGCCTGGTCACCCAGCCGACCATCCGGTACCACCAGCTCTGCCCCGGCACCTGTGGCGCCATCGGATCGGGTGCGGGTCGGCCGAACAAGCGCCGCAGCGGGATTCGGATATCGAGCGCGTTCACCCGATCTCCGAGCAGCACGAGCGCGGCGGGCAGGATCACGATCGCCGCCGCAGCCGCCGCCGCGACCACCGCGACGCCCGCGTAGGCGAACGAGCGCAGGAAGTAGATGTCGAAGATGACCAGCACCGACAGCGAAAGGGCAACGGTGAGTGCGGAATACAGCACCGTCCGGCCCGCGGTCTGCACCGCGCGAATGGTGGCAGGAATCGGCGCAAGCCCGTTGGCGAGCTCCTCACGGTAGCGGCTGACGATGAACAGGCTGTAGTCGACGGCCAGCGCGAGACCCATGGCCGTCGTCATGTTCAGCGCATAGATGGAGACGTCGGTGACCAGGGTGAACAGCCGCAGGATGGCGAGGGTGGTGAGGATCGCGAAGATGCCGACCGCCAGCGGCAGCGCCGCGGCGATCAGGCTGCCGAACACCAGGACGAGCACGATCAGCGAAACCGGGATCGCGACACCCTCCGCGACGGCCAGGTCGTGGGTGATCTGCTTGTTCACGTCGTGGAAGACCGAGGCGACGCCGCTTTGCCGGACGGTGACGCCGTCGGTGGTTCCGGTGAGCTGTTCGGTGAGTTCGCCTGCTGCGCGCTGCGCGGCGGTGTCGTCACCGGTCAGGTAGGCCATGACCAGCGCGTCCTTGCCGCTGGTGCTGCGCAACGCGGACGCGATCGCGGGCGGGGCGGTCCAGTACGACTGCACGCCCTTCACGTCGGGACGGGCGCGCAGTGTCTCTGCCAGATGCAGGCCGACGGCCTTGGTGGCAGGCGCGTCGGCGCCACTTGCCGAGCTGACCAGCAACACGTAATTCGGTGCCGCGCCGTCGAAGTTATCCGCGAGTAACTGCGCGACCTTGGAGGATTCCGCGTCGGGCGAGGTGAATCCCGCAGACTTCAGATGGGAGGCCGCGGTCGCGCCAAACACTCCGCAGAGGATGGCCAGCGCGGCCGCGGCGAGCAAGATGGCCCGGGGATACCGGGTGGAGATCTGCGCGATCCGAATCAGCATGCTCGGGCTCCCTTGCTCGGCGCAGTATGTTAACGGCGTTAGCGTAACGCTGTTATGTCTGCCCGGGTAGAGGGCGTCCTGGCTCGCTCAGTGATCCCGGTCACTGCCGGAGCTGTGCCCGAAGGGGCCATCGCCGAGCCTGCGCGGCGAGTGTCCGTGCACCCCCTCCGCGTATGCGGTCTCGGCGTGCAGCGCGAAGTCGATGCCCGCCGACTCGTCCTCCTTGCTCACCCGGAAGCCGATCACGCGATCGATGAGCTTGCCGAGCGCGAACGTCACCGCGAACGCGTACGCCGCGACGACGAGCACGCCGACCAGCTGCTTGCCGAGCTGCGCGAACCCGCCGCCGAAGAACAGCCCGTCGACGCCGCCGGTCATCACCTGGGTGGCGAGCAGGCCGATCAACACCGTGCCGACGACACCACCGACGAAGTGCACGCCGACCACGTCGAGCGAATCGTCATAGCCCGCCTTGAATTTCCAGCCGACCGCGAACGAACAGACCACGCCCGCGGCCAGCCCGACGAGCAACGCGCCGAGCGTGTTCACCGACCCGCAGGACGGCGTGATCGCGACCAGGCCGGCCACCACACCGGACGCCGCACCGAAGGTGGTGGGCCTGCCGTCGCGGATCTGCTCGACCGCGAGCCAGCCGAGCATGCCGAGGCAGCCCGCCACCAGTGTGTTCAGGAAGACCGCCGCCGCAACACCATTCGCGGACAGCGCGGAACCGGCGTTGAAGCCGAACCAGCCGAACCACAGCAGGCCCGCACCCAACAGCACGAAAGGCAGGTTGTGCGGCCGCATCGCGTCGGTCTTGAAGCCGATGCGCGGGCCGAGCACCAGCGCGAGCGCGAGTGCCGAAGCGCCGGAAGCGATCTCGACGACGAGGCCGCCCGCATAGTCCAGCGCGCCGAAGGAGGCGAGCCAGCCGTCCGGTCCCCACACCCAGTGCGCGATCGGTGCGTACACCGCAAGCGCCCACACCGGAACGAAGATCATCCACGCCGCGAACTTCGCGCGGTCCGCGATGGCGCCGCTGACCAGGGCCGCGGTCAGGATCGCGAAGGTCAGCTGGAAGGTGGCGAACAGCAACTCCGGCACCGCGCCGTGCAGGGTGCTCGGATCGATGTCCGTCATCGCGAGATGGTCGAGGTTGCCGATCAGGCCGCCGCCCGCGTCGTCGCTGAACGCGAGGCTGTAGCCGAACAGCAGCCAGGCGACGGTGACCAGCGGGATCGCGATGAAGTTCATCATCAGCATGTTGAGCACGCCGGTCGAGCGCACCATCCCGCCGTAGAACAGCGCAAGCGCAGGCGTCATCAGCAGCACGAGGGCGGTGCTGATGAGCAGCCAGGCGGTGGCCGCGGGATCGAGGGTTGTGGACACGGTGTCTCCTTCCACGCTGAGTGCGTTGGAAGGAAAATAGCCGACTGTACGCCGTCCGATCGGCGCTGGTCGGTGCGTCGGGCGCGCCTCGGTCCAGCCTCGAGTCATGGGATGACCAGGGCAGACGGTTGTTTTAGCGGCGTCGTGCGGCTACGACGTCAGCCGCGAGCCTTGCGTGCGATGGCGCGCAGACCCCGCTTGCCAGGCACCGGGAGTTCGTCCTGGATCGCGACCCACTCGGCGGTGCACAACCACAGCTCCTGCACGCGGGCATCGGCGGTGTTGTGGAAGACCCGGCGGCCGCGATCGTCGCGCAGGTCCTGCGCGACGGTGGACCAGCGCGGCGCGCGGTCGTGCTCGGTCCGGTAGTCGGCGAGGAAGGTGGCCACGACGGTGCCGATCGTGTTCACCGGACGCAGCGAGACCCGGTTGCCGTATTGGTCGGAGTGGAAACGCCTTCCGGCGCAGAGGGATCCGGCGTTGGCGTTGGAGGCGATCCAGCCTGCCCGCTGCGCGCGCTCGATCAGCCAGAGGTGCTTGACCGCCGACGGCGCGATGTCGCCGATGCGGGTCCGGATCAGCGACATGACCTCGTCGGAGGACAGCACGTCGCGCCGGGTCGGGCCGATGCCGTGCGCGGTCCAGTGTGCGTCGGCCAGTGCCGCCAGCGCGCGGCCGAAGTCGTCGATGCTGCGCTGGGCGCGGCGGCCGAGCCGCTCGATGCGTTCGGCCTCGCGGCGCATCTCGTTCTGCGCGGTGAGGGTGCGGATCGCGGCCATGGTCGGTACCTGGCCGCGTTCGAGGAGCTCGAGGATCGCCGCGGAGGTCGCGGGATCGGCCGCGGCGGCCACTGGGAGGGAGTCGCGCTTGATCGCGAAGTCCTGGGGGCTGATCGCACGGCTCAACAGATCGACAGCGGAGCGGTCGCCGGCGAAGTCGGTGCTGGAAAGCAACGCGGTGGCGATGTCGTCGGGCGACGGCACGATGAGCAGTTCCTCCGATAGATGTGCAACTCGGTTGTGCTGGAACTTTGCGCTGGACCTCGGAGCGCGGCGGTTTCTCGAGCGAATGGGCATTGCCTTCGGTTGTGCCCCGGTCGGGATGAGGGACCGGCCGGGGCAACCAACCTGATGAAGGTTTGGCTACCGAAGTTGCCGATTGCCACGGTAGCCAGCGGATTGCGTACATGTCATCTCTGTTGACGCTTTCGTTATTTCCGTTTATCTGAGGTAAATCGGGGCGAAAGTCCTATTTTCCGATCCACAAAGGGGAATTGGGCGGTAGTTTTCCCGGTTCGACCGGTGCTTGATTGGCGATTGCTCGTGCGTTGCCGCCTCTGCCTCGGGTCGATGGGGGTTAACAAGGGATGAGGAATCTTGTGATCTACGTCACATGGATCGGCTTGGCTCCGGCGCGCCGGGCCCCGCGCGGAGCGGGAATGTTCTTTGTCGGTGTGCGCCGGTAATCTCTGGCCGTGGCTCTGTACCGGAAGTACCGACCGGCAACGTTCGCTGAGGTAGTGGGTCAGGAGCACGTCACCGACCCGCTGAGTACCGCACTCGACACCGGACGGATCAGTCATGCCTACCTGTTCTCCGGACCGCGAGGCTGTGGCAAGACCTCCTCGGCGCGGATCCTCGCGCGGTCGCTGAACTGCGTGGACGGCCCGACCTCGACGCCGTGCGGGGTCTGCCCCTCCTGCGTCGCGCTCGGCCCCGGCGGCACGGGCAACCTCGACGTGACCGAACTCGACGCCGCGAGTCACGGCGGCGTCGACGACACCCGTGAACTGCGCGATCGTGCCTTCTACGCCCCCGCGGAATCCCGATACCGGGTGTTCATCGTCGACGAGGCGCACATGGTCACCACGGCGGGCTTCAACGCGCTGTTGAAGATCGTCGAAGAGCCGCCTGCCCACCTGATCTTCATCTTCGCCACCACCGAGCCGGACAAGGTGCTGCCGACCATCCGCTCGCGCACCCATCACTATCCGTTCCGGCTGCTACCGCCCGCCACCATGCGCGGGCTGCTCGGCAAGATCTGCGAGCAGGAGCAGGTGCCGGTCGACGAGGCGGTGTACCCCTTGGTGATTCGCGCAGGCGGTGGTTCGCCGCGCGACAGCCTCAGCGTGCTCGACCAGTTGCTGGCCGGTGCCGGCCCCGAAGGTGTCACCTACCCGCGGGCGGTCTCGCTGCTCGGCGTCACCGATGTCGCGCTGATCGACGACGCGATCGAGGCGCTGGCCGCCGACGACGGCGCCGCCTTGTTCGGCACCGTCGATCGAGTGATGGAGGCGGGTCACGACCCGCGCCGCTTCGCCGTCGATCTGCTCGAACGGCTGCGCGACCTGATCCTGATGCGCGCGGTCCCCGACGCCGTCGAGCGCGCCCTGGTCTCCGGCCCCGGCGACGTCCTCGACCGGATGCGTGACCAAGCCGAACGCCTCGGCCCCGCCACGCTCACCCGCTACGCCGAACTCCTGCACGAGGCACTCGGCGAGATGCGCGGCGCCACCTCCCCGCGCCTGCTCCTTGAAGTCGTCTGCGCCCGAATGCTGTTGCCCTCGGTCTCCGACGCGGAATCCGCCACCCTCCAGCGCCTCGAACGGCTCGAGCGTGGATTCGCGGGCGGTGCGGTGCAAGCACCAGCCCCATCGGGCGCGGCACCCGCGGCATCGCCCGCCGCAGCGACACCGCGACCGGCGGCCGCGCCACCGGCTGAGCCCAACCGCAGGCGAGGAGCGGAAGCGCTGGCGGCCATCCGCCGCGAGACCGCAGGCCCGACAGCTGCGGCTTCGAACGACGCTGCGGCTCCGCATCCTGCGGCTGATTCGGCGGATACCGCCGGAGCCGGTGCGGCACCGGGCACGCCTGGCCAGGCAGCTGCGCCCGCGGCTGGTCGATCTGCTGCGCCAGGCGGATCGAGCGATCAGCAGGGCGAGTCCGAGCCCGCAGGCTCTCCGAATGCTGCCGCATCGGCGCAGGGAGCTCCGGCGGCCGGGCAAGTTCCGGCAGGTTCCGGCGAGCAGGCGTCGAGTGCCGGCGCCCCGGAACAGGAAGTCGCACAGGCGGTTTCCCCGGACGAGTCGGTTGACCGTCCGGTTGCTGAGCCTGCGCAGGCCTTCGCCTTTTCCCCGCAGCCGACTGTCGCCGCGTCGCCGGACGCGGACGCGTCGCCGGACGCGGCACCTGCTGAGCCTGCTGGAGAAGATCGTGATCCGGCGGCAGCCCCTGTTGCCGCGCAAGCCGACTCGGCTGGGGAGGCATCGCCAGCACCACAGCAACACGCCGCTGCCACACCGGTCCCCGCTGCCGCGCAGCCCGAGCCTGCGGCCGCGCCTGCCGGAGCGAGCACGGACCTGTTGCGTGAGGTCGAGGCGGCCTGGGGTGACATTCGCGCGAAAGTGCGGGAGTTCGGAGCCGCGGTGCAGGCGATGCTGGCCGGTGCTTCGGTGGCGCGGATCGAGGGCGATGTCATCGTCTTCGCGCATCAGCATGCGCCGTTGGCACAGCGGCTCTCGGATCCGCGCAACCTGGAGGCGGTGCGCTCCGCGGTCAGAGCCGTGCTCGGGCGAGACCACGATGTGCGCTGGGAAGCGGGCGGCGCGGCGCAACGACCTGCGGCGGCGCCGCGGGCGGGCGGCCAGGGAAACCGCCAACGGGGGGCGGAGCAGCAGTCGGGGCGTGAATCCGGCAACGCGGGCGGGCGCAGCGCGGATGCGCCTGCGCCGCCGCGGTTCTCCCGGCCGAGTCAGGCCAAGAAGGCCGCCGGGGACGAGGCTCCCGGTGCGGGCAAGGCTCGGGCGGGCGGTGCCGAACCGCGCTCGTTCGGCGGTGACGACGACATTCCCCCGCCCGATTTTCCTGATCTACCGGATGATCCCGGCCCTTTTGATGCGGCGCCGCCCGAGTCGGCGCAGCCAGCGGTCGGCAAAGAGGCGGACAACGGAAGTGGTTGGGCCGCCGACCGGGCGGTGCCGGAGACCACGCCGGAGGACGAGGAGGAGATGATCCGCGCCGCAGCGGTTCCGGTAGCGCCCGAGGATCGTCGCGACCCCGACGAGGTCGCCCTCGAATTGCTGAAGAGTGAGCTCGGGGCCACACGACTGAGTGGTTGACAACCACCGCCGCCACGACGTTAAGTTAACCGGAGTTCGCACACCACGGTAGTATGAACGGGTGGCCGTGAGCTCCGGTACGACGAGGTTCTATGGTATGCCCAGGCGTATGGGCGACTTGGTTCCTGCGTCCGCCGTCGCATGCCGCGTTTTGTACAGCGTCAGGACGGTCGGTCGCATGGCCGGTCGGCGAGGTTACCCGCAGCCGCACCGCAGTGGCGGTGTCGCAGCACAGAGCGCTCGGACGGACGAAGTCCGGCCGCCGCACCTTTAAGGAAGGAACACTCCGATATGACCACAGAGGCCTACATTTACGAGGCCATCCGCACTCCGCGCGGCCGCGGCAAGAAGAACGGCTCGCTGCATTCGGTCAAGCCGATCGACTTGACTGTTGGACTGGTCCAGGAGCTGCGCGGCCGTTTCCCCAACCTCGACGAAGACCGGATCTCGGATCTGATCCTCGGCGTCGTCAGCCCCGTCGGTGACCAGGGCATGGACATCGCCCGCACCGCGGTCACCGTGGCAGGCCTGCCCGACACCGTCGGCGGCTTCCAGCTCAACCGGTTCTGTGCCTCCGGCCTCGAGGCCGTCAACCTGGCCGCGCAGAAGGTGCGCTCCGGCTTCGACGACCTGGTCATCGCCGGTGGCGTCGAGTCCATGTCCCGCGTGGCGATGGGCTCCGACGGCGGCGCGTGGGCACTCGACCCGGCCACCAACTACGACACCTACTTTGTGCCGCAGGGTATTTCGGCCGACCTGATCGCGACCATCGAGGGCTTCAGCCGCGATGACGTCGATGCCTACGCGGTGCGTTCGCAGGAGCTGGCCGCCAAGGCCACCACCGGCGGCTACTTCGCCAAGTCGATCGTTCCGGTCAAGGACCAGAACGGCATCGTCGTGCTGGACAAGGACGAGCACATGCGGCCGGGCACCACGGCCGAGGACCTCGCCAAGCTGAACCCGTCCTTCGCCGTGATCGGTGAGATGGGTGGCTTCGACGCGGTGGCGCTGCAGAAGTACTACTTCGTCGAGAAGATCAACCACGTGCACCACGGCGGCAACAGCTCGGGCATCGTCGACGGCGCCGCGCTGGTGCTCATCGGCACCGAAGAGGCGGGCAAGGCGTCCGGCCTCACCCCGCGTGCGCGCGTCGTCGCGACCGCGACCAGCGGCGCCGACTCCACCATCATGCTCACCGGCCCCACCCCGGCCGCCAAGAAGGCGCTGGCCAAGGCGGGTCTGACCCTCGACGACATCGACCTGGTCGAGATCAACGAGGCGTTCGCCTCCGTGGTGCTGAAGTTCCAGAAGGACCTGAACATCCCGGACGAGAAGCTGAACGTCAACGGTGGCGCGATCGCCATGGGCCACCCGCTCGGCGCCACCGGCGCGATGATCACCGGCACCATGGTCGACGAGCTGGAGCGCCGTAACGGCCGCTACGCGCTGATCACCCTGTGCATCGGCGGCGGCATGGGCGTTGCCACCATCATCGAGCGCGTCTAACCCCAACCGACAGCTGAGAATCAAGGGAGACACAGAGCTGTGACCAGCACCGAAACCAACATGATCGGTTGGGAGCAGGATTCGGACGGCATCGTCACGCTGACGATGGACGACCCGAACCAGGGCGCCAACACGATGAACGAGCTGTACAAGACGTCGATGTCCGCGACCGTCGATCGGCTCGAAGCCGAGAAGGACAGCATCACCGGCGTCGTGCTGACCTCGGCGAAGAAGACCTTCTTCGCGGGCGGCGACCTGAAGAACATGATGAAGGTCGGCCCGGAAGACGGCCAGGCCCTCATGGACGAGCTCGGCACCATCAAGGGTGCGCTGCGTCGGCTGGAGACCCTCGGCAAGCCGGTCGTCTCCGCGATCAACGGTGCCGCCCTCGGCGGCGGCCTGGAGATCACCCTCGCGACCCACTACCGGATCGCGGCCGACGTGCGTGGCCTGAAGATCGGCCTGCCCGAGGTGAAGCTCGGCCTGCTGCCCGCCGGTGGCGGTGTCACCCGCACCGTGCGCATGTTCGGTCTGCAGACCGCGCTGATGCAGGTCCTGTTGCAGGGCAACGAGTACAACGCCACCAAGGCCAAGGAAATCGGTCTGGTCAACGAGGTCGTCGGCTCGATCGAGGAGCTGGTGCCCGCCGCCAAGGCGTGGATCAAGGCCAACCCCGAGGGTGGCGTGCAGCCTTGGGACAAGAAGGGCTACAAGATCCCGGGCGGCACCCCGTCCAGCCCGGCGTTCGCGGCGAACCTGCCCGCGTTCCCTGCCAACCTGCGTAAGCAGCTCAAGGGCACCAACATGCCTGCGCCGCGGGCGATCCTGTCCGCCGCGGTCGAGGGCTCGCAGGTCGACATCGACAACGCGTCGCTGATCGAGTCGCGCTACTTCGTGCACCTGCTGACCGGTCCGGTCGCGAAGAACATGATCCAGGCGTTCTTCTTCGACCTGCAGTCGATCAACAACGGTGGTTCGCGCCCGAAGGATGTCCCGAAGAAGGACATCAAGAAGATCGGCGTGCTCGGCGCGGGCATGATGGGCGCGGGCATCGCGTACGTCTCCGCCAAGGCCGGCTACCAGGTCGTGCTGAAGGACGTCACCATCGAGGCGGCCGAGCGCGGCAAGAACTACTCCGAGAAGATCGAGGCCAAGGCCCTTTCGCGTGGCAAGACCACCGAGGAGAAGTCCAAGGCGCTGCTCGACCTGATCACCCCGTCGGCCGACGCCAAGGACTTCGACGGCGTCGACTTCGTGATCGAGGCGGTCTTCGAGAACACCGAGCTCAAGCACAAGGTGTTCCAGGAGATCGAGGACATCGTCACCCCGGACGCGCTGCTGGGCTCGAACACCTCGACCCTGCCGATCACCGGTCTCGCGGCCGGCGTGAAGCGCCAGGAAGACTTCATCGGCATCCACTTCTTCTCGCCCGTCGACAAGATGCCGCTGGTGGAGATCATCAAGGGCGAGAAGACCTCGCCCGAGGCGCTGGCGCGGGTGTTCGACTACACCCTCGCGATCAGGAAGACCCCGATCGTCGTCAACGACAGCCGTGGCTTCTTCACCTCGCGCGTGATCGGCACCTTCGTCAACGAGGCGATCGCCATGCTCACCGAGGGCATCGAGCCCGCGACCATCGAGCAGGCGGGTCTGCAGGCGGGCTACCCGGCCGCGCCGCTGCAGCTTTCGGATGAGCTGAACCTCAAGCTCATGCAGAAGATCGCCAAGGAGACCGTCGAGGCCGCCGCGCACGGCGACACCACGATGGGCAAGAAGCGCCACCCGGCGCAGGACGTCATCGACTACATGGTCGGCGAGGGTCGTCCGGGTCGCCTGGAGAAGGCGGGCTTCTACGAGTACGACGAAGAGGGCAAGCGCACCGGTCTGTGGCCCGGCCTGCGTGAGCACTTCAAGACGACGGCGGACTTCGGTGTGCCGCTGCAGGATCTGATCGACCGCATGCTGTTCGCGGAGGCGATCGAGACCCAGAAGTGTTTCGACGAGGGCGTGCTGGAGACCACCGCCGACGCCAACATCGGCTCGATCTTCGGCATCGGCTTCCCGGCCTGGACCGGTGGTGTGCACCAGTTCATCGTCGGCTACCCGGGTGGGCAGGCCGCGTTCGTCGAGCGCGCCGACTACCTCGCCAAGACCTACGGCGAGCGCTTCGAGGTTCCGGCTTCGCTGCGTAAGTAAGGCACCAACGGCAAAGCCCGCCATCGCGATTCGCGGTGGCGGGCTTTCGCCGTTTCGGGGCGCGTTGTCCGGCGCGTTGGGGTGTTGTTCACCTGCCGGTACCGCATCGTGGTTAGCGTAGTGCGGGTGCGAGGACGTGGACAGGCCAGACGTGGGCAAACGCTGTTGGTCGCGACCATCGCGGTGGCGCTCGGTGTGACGCCGACGGCGATCGCGGCGCCGGATCAGGGTTCGGCCGCGGCGGGATCCGTGGTGCGGTTGCTCGGCGAGCGGATCGTCCCGAACAACCTGGATTTCCACGGCACCTCGGTCGGCGGCTTGTCCGGGATCGACTTCGATGCGCGCACCGGCGATTACGTGCTGATCAGCGATGATCGCTCGGAGCGCAATCCGGCTCGGTTCTACACCGCGCGCTTCACCGTGGACGAGAAGGGCGTCGGCCCGGTGGAGTTCACCGGAACCCGGCCGTTGCTGACCGCCGCGGGCGCCGCGTACGCGCCGAAGTCGGTTGACCCCGAGGAGATTCGGGTCGATCCGTGGACCGGCGACTACTTCTGGACGCAGGAGGGGGACCGCACCGACACCGTGCTCGCCGATCCCTCGGTGCGGGTCGCTCGCGCGGACGGCGCGTTCGCGGCCGAGCTGCCGATCCCGGACAACGAACGGATGCGGCCGAATTCGGGTCCTCGGCAGAACATGGCCTTGGAGGGGGCGACGTTCGCCGCGGGCGGTGCGCTGTTCGTCACGGCGGTGGAGGGTCCGCTGCTGCAGGACGGTCCGCTCGCCACCACGACGGCGGGTGCTGCCTCGCGAATCACGGTGCAGGCCAGGACCGGTCAGCTGCTGGCGCAGTACGCCTATCCGATGGATCCGGTCTTCGCCGAGTCGAGCCCGCAACCGGGTACCGGCATGAACGGAATCACCTCGGTGCTGGCCGTCGACTCCGTCGATCCGACGAAAATCCTTGTGCTGGAACGGTCCTTCGTTGCCGGGGTCGGCAACAAGATCAAGGTGTACGAGGCCGACCTCGGCGCCGCCACCAACATCCTCGACGCACCGATCGGCACGGCCCGCCCGGCGACCAAACGCCTGCTCGTCGACCTGTCCGACGTCGGCCTGTCCGCCATCGACAATGTCGAGGGCATGACGTGGGGCCCGCGCCTGCCCTCCGGTGAGCGCACGCTGATCCTGGTGAGCGACAACAACTTCGCGGACAACCAGATCACCCAGTTCATCGCCCTCGCGGTGCGCTAGTGCCCCGTCCGGGAACGTCGGCATGATCTTCCGGGACGTGGCACCGGCCCGCGACCATTTTTCGTACCGGGTGCCGTGATCAGTTGGCGCGCAAGTCTTCTGTTGCCTCGCGAAACGCATCGGCCGCGCGGGTGAAGTAGTCGAAAAGCACCTCCCGCTGTTCGGGAGTGTATTCGCTGATGATCTCGCCGATCCGGCGGCGAGCCGGAGCCAGCACCGTGTCCAATTCTGCTGGCGCGCCCACCAATTCGACGAGCACCTTACGACGGTCGCCTGGTACGGCGACGCGCCGCACATACCCCGCGTCTTCCAGGCGATCGATCAGCCGTGTCGTCGGCCCGGTCGTCAGTCCGCTGCGCGTGCCGAGCTCGCCCGGCGTCATCGGCCCGGTCAATTCCAGGATGTTCAGCGCGTACAGGTCGGTCGCGCCGAGGTCGACGGCCCGCGCGCCCGCCTGTCCGTGCAGCATGACCGCGCTCAGATAGCGCTGGTAGACCTCGCTTGCTTGGGAACGCTTGGGGGGTGTTGACACGGGATACCTCCATCTCCTAATCTCTTCCTCAACGAAGAAACTTCTTAGAAGCAGAAGGATCTTCTAAGAAGAAATCTAGCACGGAGGACATCATGCACAGCAACGACACCGCCCGCCAGGAGATCGCGGCCGTCTTCGCCCAGCTCGTCGAGGCATGGGACCGCGGCGACGCCGACGCCTACGGCGCGGTCTTCACCGAAGACGCCACCTACACCGCCTGGTTCGGCGCCCTCTACCAAGGTCGCGCCGACATCGTCGAATCCCATCGCGCCCTGTTCGGCAGCTTCCTGAAGGGCACCAAGATGGCCGACGACGTGGTGGACATCCGCTTCTACGGACCCGACACCGCCGTCCTCAACAGCCGCGGCGACATCTACAAAGGCAAGCCGAAGCCTGGGGAGAAGCTGACCAAGGTGCAGACCTACACCCTCGTCCGTCAGGACGGACGCTGGCTGATCGCCGCCTTCCAGAACACCAAGCGCAACAAGCTCATGGCGGGTTTCACCTTCCGATTCGCCCCGGCCGCACGTCCCGCCGCCGAGCGCTGAACCACCGAACACGCGAAGACATCAAGCACGCGAAGACACGGAGAAACCCATGAACACCACCGACATTCAAGCCGCTGACACCAAGAACGCCCCCAAGACCCGGCGCCGGACGATCACCCGGGTCCTCGCCGCCTCGGCCATCACCCTCGGCGTCGCCGCGGGCGGCGGCTACCTCTGGCTCGACCAGACCTCCGACGTGCACAACCTGGGCACCACCGAGTGCCGGACGGTCATCCCGTCCGGCCCCGCCGCCCCACCGCAATCGGTGCAGGAGGTCTGCGACCTTCTCGACGAACTCACGGCCGCCTGGGGCCGCGGTGACGCGGACGCCTACGGCCGGATCTTCACTGAAAACGCCACGTACACCAGCTATGTCGGCACGCACTACCAGGGCCGCACCGACCTCACCGAGGGCCACCGTGCCCTGTTCAGCGGGTTTCTCAAAGGCACCGAGCTGGCCGACTCCTACCTCGACATCCGGTTCTACGGTCCCGACACCGCCGTGGTGACCAGCCGGGGCGACACTTACAAGGGCGAGCGCAAATCGCCGTCGGAGCTGTCGAAGACACAGACCTACACGCTGGTCCGCACCGACGGTCGCTGGCAAATCGCGGCCTTCCACAACACCAAGCGGCAGAATGTAATGGAGCGGATCTCGTTCCTGTTCGCGCCCGATACGAGGCCGGCGGCCGAGCGCTGACCGGGCGAATTTTCCGGAGGGTAGAGGTGGGAAATCAAGCTGTTTCGAAACTTCTCCCACCGGATGCCGCACCGCGCTACGTTGGAGTATGCGCAGACATATCGGACATCGCGGGGGTAACCGGGGTGTCCGGAGGTCGGCGCACCTGTTGGTCGCCGGTGACGCCGATTCGATGTGAGTTCGAGGTGGTCACATGAATCCACGGACGCGTTCGGGAAAGGTCAGCCCGGACACGACCTCGGCCGACTCGGACACCCAGCGCCACGGACCCATCGGAATCGCCGACGAACTGGAGGCGATGGGCCTCTCGGAGGCGAAGGAGATCGGCCGAGGCGGCTTCGGGGTGGTCTATCGCTGCATTCAGCGGGCAATCCAGCGGGTCGTCGCGGTGAAGGTGCTCTCCTCGGAAATCGAATTGGAAAGCCGCGAACGATTTCTGCGCGAAGAGCAGGCGATGGGCAGGCTGTCCGGCCACCCGAACATCGTCGACATTCTGCAGGTCGATGTGACCGCGACCGGACTGCCGTTCATCGTGATGCCGTACTGCACCCGCGGCTCGCTGGAGCAGGTCATCCGCGACCAAGGCCCGCTGACCTGGGCAGACTCGCTGCGGGCCGGGGTGAAGCTGGCGGGCGCGATCGAGAGCGCGCATCGGGCCCAGATCCTGCACCGGGACGTGAAGCCTGCCAATATCCTGCTCAGCGGCTACGGCGAGCCACAGCTCACCGACTTCGGCATCGCCAGGATTCCCGGCGGCTTCCAGACCTCGAGCAGCCTGATCACCGGCTCGCCCGCCTTCACCGCCCCCGAGGTCCTCAAGGGCGACGAGCCGACCGTCCGCTCTGATGTGTACGGCCTCGGCGCGACGCTGTTCGCCCTGCTCACCGGGCATGCCGCGTTCGAGAGGCAGGCGGGGGAGAAGGTGGTCGCGCAGTTCCTGCGGATCACCACCCAGCCGGTGCCCGATCTGCGCGAGCACGACATCCCGCCCGACGTGGCCGACGCGATCCAGCGGGCCATGTCCCCCGACCCCGACGACCGGCCGCCGACGGCCTACGACTTCGGCCAGCTGCTGCGTTCGGTACAGCGCGACAACGAGCAGATGCCCGACGAGATGGCGCTGCTGGAAACCGTGGCCGCCCCGGAGCCGATCGAGCACTCCGACGATTCCTCGACCGACACCAAGTCCAAGCCCGCGGTGACGGCCAGGCGCAGCTGGCCGCTGACGTTGCGGCCCGCCGTGTCCCAGCACACCGGGGCCACCGGCTCGGCCGCCACCTTGCCGCCGACCGCGGCAACCAAATTCCGTCCGCCCACCCCGGCCCGCGAGCCGATGGCGCGTCCCCGGCTGCTGGACATGCTGCGCGCAGGCGGTCGCCGCAGACTCGCGGTGATCCACGCGCCCGCCGGTTTCGGCAAGAGCACGGTGGCCGCGCAGTGGCGGACCGACCTGACCGAGCGCGGCATCCCGGTGGCCTGGATCAGCGTCGATCACGATGACGACAACGAGATCTGGTTCCTCGCCCATCTCATCCAGGCGATCCGTCGGGTCCGGCCGGACGTCGGCGCAGGCCTGGATCAGGTGCTCGAGGAAAGGCCCGCCGACGCGGCGACTTTCGTGATCTCGACGCTGATCGACGAGATTCATTCCGGCGGCAGCCCGCTCGTCGTCGTGGTCGACGACTGGCATCGGGTCACCGACGCGGGCGCGCACCGCGCGATGGATGCCTTGCTGCACAACGGATGTCACCATCTGCGGTTCGTGGTGACCAGCCGGGAGCAGTCCGGCCTGCCGACCGGCCGGATGCGGGTGCACGACGAGCTGGTCGAGATCTGCTCGGCGGACCTGCGCCTGACCGTCGAGGAGATCAGCGAGGTCCTGGTGCAGCGGCACGGATTTCCGGTCACCGAGGCTCAGGTCGCCGAGATCCACGCGGCCACCGACGGCTGGCCCGCCGCGATCCAGCTGGTCAGCCTGTCGCTGCGGGGCAACGCCGACCCGGCCCAGCTGATCGCCAATCTGTCCCAGGGCAACCACGGCCTGCGTGAGTACCTCGCCGAAAACGTGCTGGACACACTGGAACCCAAGATGCTCGAGTTCCTGATGTCGATCTCGGTGACCGAGCGGGTGAGCGCATCGCTGGCCTACGCATTGTCGGAAGACGAGGACGCGGGTCCGCTGCTGGAGCAGGCCGAGCAGCGCGAGCTGTTCCTGCGCCGGATCGAGCATGATCCGGAGTGGTTCCGGATGCAGCCGCTGTTCGCCGAACATCTGCGGGCCCGGCTCGACCGCGAGCATCCCGGCCGCTTGAAGGCGCTGCACCGCAAGGCATCCCGCTGGTATGCCGAGCATCAGCTGCTGCGCAAGTCCGTCGATCACGCGCTCGCGGCCACGGACCTGAAGATGGCACTCGACCTGCTCGAGGGCGGGGGCATGGACCTCATCGACCGGTCCCGGCTGGCGACCCTGCTCGGCACCGTCTCGAAACTGCCGATGCAGCAGGTGGCTTCGCGATCCAAGCTGTTGATGGCGGTGGCGCGGGCCAACGTGAACCTGCAGCAGTCCGGCGCGGCCCGCTCCGCACTCGGTCGCCTGTCGAACCTGCTCGCGCGTGGCGCAGGCACCGAAGAGGACGTCGACCAGCAGCGGTGCCAGGCCGCCGTGCTCGGTGCCGCCGACCAGATCGCCCGCGATCACACCGACGGTGTGCTCGAACGGATCGCGGACTGCATGAAGAACCCCGAGGAGCTCCCCGCCTGGACCGTGTCGACCGCCGCGAACCTGACCTCCTTCGTCCGGCTGTGCGAGTTCGACTTCGACGGCGCCCGCGAGATCCAGGACTGGGCCACGGAATACCATGCCAGGTCCAAGGATCCGCTCGGTGCGGTCTTCGGGCTGTGCGGGCGCGGCGCCGCAGCCTACGAGCAGCTCGATATCCCCACCGCGACAGAGTGTTTCCAGGAGGCGTGGGAAGTCGCCAAGTCGCGGTCCGGTCCGCGCTCGCATGCGGTCCGGGTGTCCGCCGCGCTGCTCGGTGAATTGAACTACCGCCGAGGCGATCTGGACGCCGCAGACCAACTGCTCGACGAAAGCCACCAGCTCGTCGCCCGGGTCGGTCCGCCGGATTTCCTGATCGCGACGTTCGTCATCGGCGCCCGCGTCAAAGCGGTGCGCGGCGACTTGTTCACCGCCGCAGCGCGACTCGACGAAGGCGCCCGTATCGCCGCCGACAACCGTCTGCACCGGCTCGCGGCCCACATCCGCGCCGAGCGGCTCCGCCTCGGCCTTCCGCTCGACCCTGCGGACGTCATCCCCGAGGCCGCCGAACCCGCCGCGCCACTGAAACGGATCACCGGCGCAGCCGTGCTCGCCGCGGAAGCGGAAGAAATCGCAGGCATTCGCGCCTTGCTCGCCGAAGGTCGGCTCGGCGCCGACGATCGCGCCGTCCGCAGAGCCCGTGCGTTACACGGACGCATGCTCGAAAAGCGCCGCCCCCGTGCCAAACTCGACGCTGCCCTGCTCCTCGCCGAATGCCTGGCCGCCTCCGGCTGGGTCGGCGAGGCCACCGGCCTGCTCCTCCCCGCTGCCGCCACCTGCGCCGACCTGGGCTGGACCCGCCCACTCCTCGACGCAGGCCCCGGCGTCGTCTCCATCCTCCGCGTCCTGCACGCCGAAATGCCCACCGCTGCAGCCCACACCGGCGACATCGAACTCCCCGCCCTCTTCCTGGACGAACTCCTCGGCTGACATGCGTGCACCCGAACGGGCAGATTGCCACCTTCACCTTTGACTTCAAGCGTGGCAAGTAACTCCAGATCACGGACTTGCTGTGCGACCCAGCCAAGGTCGACACAACTCTCCCCGATCTCGTGCGCCCGTACCTGCTGGCGGAGCTCGACACGCTCAATCGACCGTCCACCCACGCGTCCCGCTTTCCGCGCTGCGTTCGATCTTTCGTGACGGCGAATGCTCTGCCTGACCAGTTGTCCGACGATCGGGCGGCCGAACATGTCGGTATCGACTGTCCGAAGGTGAAAATGTCTAAGGCCGAAGGGTTTTGAGGTATCTCGAGATGCGGGAACTAGATCGTTGTGCGACACACGGTGGTGAGGTCCCACTGTGGGGTTGGTGGGAGTGCTAGACAGGAGGGGAACGAACCGATCTCATCGGGAGGTTCTTATGCGTGCGCTGGATTGTGCTTCCTGCGAATCCGCTGTCGATCACTGCCACGGCACCCTCGTTGTGCATGCGGGCAGGGTGACCGAATGCACCGACGGGGATTGTGTCGATGTCGACTATGTGCGGCATACGTTTGTGGTCGAGTGTGGGGACGTCGCGGGCGGGTGTGGGTGTGCCGAGCCCGACGTGGCCCGCCGCCGCGCCTGACCAGCCCCGTACCCTATCCGGGTGAGCTATGACCACATCTTGCTGCCGTCCGGTGTCGCGTCATCGATCACCGAGGTCGACGCCTATTTGAGTACCCAGATGGGATTGCCCCAGGAGGGAGTGGTCGCGCAGATCGCGGCGGAGCTGAACAAACACAACGACGCCCTGCCCGAGGCGGACAGTTTCCTCAGCGTCGCGCCGCTGGGTGGCGCCCCGACCGGCGCGGTGCTCGAGGTGCCCTGCCCGTACGACGCGATCGGGTTCGTCAGGCAGCTGGTCTTCTCGATCGCAACACCGCTCGGCTACGCGGTCTACGACCCGCAGTTGACCTGGTTGATCGATCCGGCCGGGCATGTGCCTGCCACAGTCACCCACGGCGGCGCAGGCGAATTCCCGTACCTGACGAAAACCCTTGCCGATCAGTGGGTTTCCGAACTGTCCCCGCCGAATCCCTACCTGGTGGTGGAACGGGACGAGCAGGTCTACATGCAGACCTACCGGGAGCGGACCGGCGCGTTCACCCTCGAGTACCGAGATGGCTCCCCGGACAAGCACTTCGGCACCACGGTGCTGGACGCGCCCACGGTGTCCGCGCTCATCTGGGATTGGGCCACCGACGACCGCACCAGGATGCAGACGCTGCCCTGGTCTCGCGTGGAACTCTGACTCACTGGTTCTGCACCGCGAGCCGCCCGGCCAACGCGATGAAGGAGACGCCGAACACCCGGCGCATCCAGGTCACCACCGCGGGCCGGGAGATGACGTGGTTGCGGACGGCGGCCGCGCACACCCCGTAGACGGCGAACACCGCGAACGTGGCGAGCATGAAGATCCCGCTGAGTTCGAGCATGCGCGCCAACGCGTTCGGCGATCCGTTGGGCACGAACTGCGGGAGGAAGGCGAAGAAGAAGATGGTCAGCTTGGGGTTGAGCACGTTGAGCAGCACCGCGGAGGTGATCACCTTGCGGGCCGACTGCGCCTGCCCCGCAGTGTCTTCGGGCACGGCGAGCACGCCTTTGTCGCGAAATGTGCTCCACGCCATGTAGATCAGATAGGCGACGCCGAGATACTTCAAGGTCTGGAAGGCCACCGCGCTCGTGTTGAGCAGTGCGGCAAGGCCGGTGATCGCCGCGACCATGTGCGGGACGACGCCGAGCGTGCAGCCGAACGCCGCGATCACGCTGGCCTTCGTGCCACGCGACAGGCCGGCCGCCAGGGTGTACAGCGCGCCGGTGCCGGGGGTGGCGACGATGACGAGCGTGGTCAGCATGAATTCGATGCTCATCTCCCGCACAGTAACCCGTGCCTGAGATATCGCAAGCCCCGTGGATTCGGGGCGCTGCCCGGACGAGGCGCTAGAGCGCGCGCCGTCCCGACAGCGCGCGGCCGAGCGTCAGTTCGTCCGCGAATTCCAGGTCGCCACCCATCGGCAGCCCGGACGCCAGCCTGGTCACGCTCAGGCCGGGGAAGTCGCGCAGCATCCGCACCAGGTAGGTGGCGGTCGCCTCGCCTTCGGTGTTCGGGTCGGTCGCGATGATCACCTCGGTGACGTCGATGCCGTCCTGCTGATTGCCGATGCGCGCCAGCAACTCTCGGATCCGCAACTGGTCCGGCCCGATCCCGCTGAGCGGATCGAGCGCACCGCCGAGCACGTGGTAGCGACCACGGAACTCACGGGTGCGCTCGATCGCCTGCACGTCTTTGGGCTCTTCGACCACGCAGATCATGGTGCGGTCGCGGCGCGGGTCGGCGCAGATGCGGCACAGTTCGCCGTCGGAAACGGTGCCGCAGGACACGCAGAACTGCACGCCGTCGCGCACCTTCTGCAGGGCCGCCTGTAGCCGGTCGATCTCCGGCGGCTCCACCTGGAGCAGGTGAAAGGCGATGCGCTGTGCGCTTTTCGGACCGACGCCGGGCAGCTTGCCCAACTCGTCGATCAGATCCTGAACCGGACCCTCGTACAACGGCTATGTCCTCGTAACTATCAGAAGTCCGGCAGCCCGGGCAGCGAGCCGCCGCCGAGCCCACCCGAGAGCGGTCCGAGCCGATCGGCCGCGAGCTGCTGCGCCGAGGCCATCGCGTCGTTGATCGCGCCGATCACCAAGTCCTGCAGCGTGTCAACGTCTTCCGGATCGACTGCCTTCGGATCGATGGTCAGCGCGACGACCTCACCACTCGCCTTGATGGTGACCTTGACCAGCCCACCGCCTGCCTGGCCTTCCACCTCGGCCGCGGCGATCTCGGCCTGGGCTTCCATCACCGCCTGCTGCATCTGCTGTGCCTGGGCGAGTAATTGCTGCATGTCGAACTGACCACCGGGTTGCACGGCATGTTCCTCTCTGGGGAAAGTGTTCGTCGCCAGCCTAGTCCTTCGGTCGAGCGTGACCGGGAGCCGCCACGATCGGCCTGGGACCGGCTGCTCCGCCCGCAACCCTTCCGACCGTTCGTTATGCGCTTGTTGCATGACTGGTAACAGGTTGAGTACGTCCGGTTTCAGCGCCGCGAGATCGCCCTACCATCGGAGAGAGGTCGGGAGACCGGTGCGGCAGTTCTGGAGTACAGCAATGGCAATCCGAGCACGTTTCCTGAGCATATTGGTGCTATCGCTAGGGGTCCCATGCTTGATCCTCGGCGTCACCGGCCCTTCGGCGCTCGCGGATGCCGGCGTCACCGCTGCGGCCGCGGACTACGGCGGCGGCTGCGTCCTCTACCCCGACAACCGGGCCGCCACGATCGACGCGCTGCGCTTCCGATGTTCGGCGGCACAGCAGGACGCGGTGTTCCACGACGCCGAACGCGGCGCGGCGCCGATGGGTGTGAAGGACGGCTGGGTGACCAGACCACCGAACATCCAGGGGATCTCCGCCGGGCTGTGGATCGGCAAGATCTTCTACACCGGGCCGGACGGCGGCCTGCTGACGAATCGCGTCACCGCGGCGGGATACGAGGCATTCCCCGCGTACGTGTACAGCGCACCCGCCAAGCTGGACGGCGCACCGACCTGGGCACTGGACTACGCGCCGTCGCCGGTGCCGCAGATCTACGACGAGATCAGAGAGATCACCCCCGGCGTGTGGTTCGGCTACTCGTGGTGGCGTGGCGCCTTCCAGGACGTCATCCTGCTGACCTTCGTGCTGACCTGAGCTTCTGCGCGAAAAGTTGACTCTCCCCCCGCTGGAGGGTGTTCGCTGAGTGACATGACAGCGACCGTCTCCATCGGGGAGTTCGCCAGGCTGACGTATCTCACCGTCAAGACGCTGCGGTACTACCACGACATCGAACTGCTCGAACCCGTCGCGATCGACACCGGCTCCGGCTACCGGCGCTACTCGACCGACCAAGTGGCCCAGGCACATCTGATCCGGCGCCTGCGCCAGCTCGACATGCCGCTGCCCGAGATCAAGGCCGTGCTCGCCGCCCCGGACACCGATTCCCGCGATGCCGCCTTGCGCGCGCACCTGGCCCGTATGGAGGCCGAATTGGTGCGCACCCGTGCGGTGGTGGCGTCGCTGCGCTCGCTGCTGACGCCCGCCGCGCCGATCACCGTCGAGTACCGCTCGATGCTCGCCTTCCCCGCGCTGGCGGTCACCGAGACGGTCACCAGGGCCGACATCGGGCCGTGGTGCGAGGCCTCGTACCCGCTGTTGCACCAGACACTGATCGCGGCGGGCATCGAGCCCGACGGCGTCGCGGGCGCCACTTATTCGATGGACTTCTTCGAGAACGATGTCGGCGAAGTGGTTGCCTACGTTCCGGTCCCGGCGGCCGCGCGGATCGAACCGTTCGACCAGGTCTCGATCATCGAGCTGCCCGCGGGCCGTTTCGCGACCACGATGCACCTGGGCCCGCTCGACGATTTCGATCGCACCTACGGCGCATTGGGCAGCCATGTCGCCGAACACGGTGGCGCGCTTGCCGAACCGGTGCGCGAGCGCTATCTCGTCAGTCCCGGCGACAACGACGATCCCGAGACCTACCGCACCGAAGTCTGCTGGCCGATCGGCCAGCTCTGAGAATGAGGAGAACCCCATGACTCTGTCCATCGCCCATGTCACCGTCGACTGCCATGACGCCGCCGCACTGGCCGGATTCTGGTCCGCGCTCCTGGAGGTGCCGGTCGACGCGGAGGCCAGCGAGTATTTCGCCACCGTCGGGCGCGCGGCCGAGGCCACCCCGGTGCTGATGTTCATTCAGGTGCCGGACAAGACGCCGGGTAAGAACGTGATCCATCTCGACCTGGCCGCCGACGACTGGCAGGAGCAGATCGATCGCGCGGTCAGCTTGGGCGCCAAGCACGTCGGAGATTTCGACGAGTACGGCGCGAAGTGGGCAACGCTGGCCGATCCGGAGGGGAATCTGTTCGATATCGGCGCGAAATAGACACTGGCGCAAACAAGTAGAGCCCGGCACATAATGCCGGGCTCTACTTTGGCTGTGGGTCAGGCGAGTTCGCGCTGCAGATTACCGAGCACCTCGGCCTGGATCTTCTTCAGCCCGAGCGGCGCGAAGATGCCCTCGAAGATGCCCGCGACGCCGCCCGCGCCCTTCCACGTGGTGCGCAGAGTGACCTGTGCGCCTGCGCCGTCCGGGGTGACGGACCAGGTGTTCACCAGGGTGGAATTCGAATCCCGCTCGGTGACAATCGAATCGGACACCGTCACGACCGCGTGCACGTTGCGCGACCGCTTCTCGGTGGCCTGCAGCGTCCATTCAGCCACGGTGCCCGCGCCTTTGCCGCCTTCGACGACCTTGTAGTCGCGGTAGTGCGACGACAGAATGCGCGGCCGCACCGCCTCGTAGTCCGCGATGGCCTCGAGGGTGCGCTGCGGATCCGCCGCAACGGCGATCGAACTACTGGCGCTGACCTGTCCCACAATGAACTCCTTGTCCGGGTACGGTGTGTGGCCTCGAGCATTCGCTCTCGCGAGCACTCCTTGTGGCCTCGAGCCGTCGCAGTTTCGACTCGACCGGTGTTCATCCTGCCCTGTGGCCGCCCCCAGGCCCATACTGGTGGAAACGTGTGGCGAACTTCTCTGACGGCGCCGGTATTCCACTTCGCAACATATGCGTGACATTTCTCCCCACACGGTGCCCTCACGGTGGTCTCACACTGGGGTGCGTACTAGCGTCGAGGGGTGGCAGTGAGTCTGTTGGGGAAGGCCGGACACGCATCGGTCGCACACGAATCCGGATTTCCCGCGCATCGGGCCGGAGTGGAACGCCTCTTGGCGAGTTATCGCGCCATTCCCGGAGACGCCACGGTGCGGCTGGCGAAGAAGACCTCCAATCTGTTCCGGGCGCGGGCCAAGAATCCCGCCCCTGGCCTCGACGTGTCGGGGCTGGCCGAAGTGATCGCGGTGGACCCGGTGGCCAAGACCGCCGACGTGGCCGGGATGACCACCTACGAAGACCTCGTCGCCGCCACGCTGCCGTACGGGCTTGCGCCGCTGGTGGTGCCGCAGCTCAAGACGATCACGCTCGGCGGCGCGGTCACCGGACTCGGCATCGAATCGACCTCGTTCCGCAGCGGTCTGCCGCACGAATCGGTGCTGGAGATGGACATCCTGACCGGGGCGGGCGAGATCATCACCGCGACGCCGGACAACGAGCACGCCGACCTGTTCCGCGGTTTCCCGAATTCCTACGGGACCCTGGGCTATTCGGTGCGGTTGAAGATCGAGCTGGAGACGGTGCAGCCGTACGTCGCACTGCGGCATGTGCGCTTCCACGACCTGCGCGAGCTGGAGCGGACGCTCGCCACCATCGTCACCGAGCGGTCCTACGACGGTGAGCAGGTGGACTACCTCGACGGTGTGGTGTTCACCGCCGACGAGAGCTACCTGACCCTCGGACGGCAGACCGACGAGCCTGGCCCGGTCAGCGACTACACCGGCATGGACATCTTCTACCGGTCCATCCAGCACGATGCGGCGCAGCCCAAGCGCGATCGGCTGACCATCCTCGACTACCTGTGGCGCTGGGACACCGACTGGTTCTGGTGCTCGCGCGCCTTCGGCACCCAGAACCCGAAGATCCGCCGGTTCTGGCCGAAACGCTACCGGCGCAGCAGCTTCTACTGGAAACTGATCGCGCTCGACCACAAGTACGACATCGCCGACAAGCTGGAGGCCCGCAAGGGCAACCCGCCGCGGGAGCGGGTCGTGCAGGACATCGAGGTTCCGGTGGAACGCACCGCCGACTTCGTCGAATGGTTCCTGCGTGAGATCCCGATCGAGCCGCTCTGGCTGTGCCCGCTGCGGCTGCGCGAGACCGGCGCGCCCGCGGCTGCATCGGCTGCATCGGCTGAGCGCACCTGGCCGCTGTACCCGCTCGAGCCCCACCGCACGTACGTCAACGTCGGTTTCTGGTCGGCCGTCCCCACGACGCCAGGGCAGCAGGAAGGAGCGGCCAACCGTGCGATCGAACGCACCGTGACCGACTTCGACGGGCATAAGTCGCTGTACTCGGATTCCTATTACGACAAAGATGAGTTCGCGGCGCTGTACGGCGGCAATACCTACATCGAACTGAAGAAACGCTACGACCCAGACCAGCGGCTGCTGGATTTGTATTCGAAGGCGGTGCAACGCAAATGACGACATTCAAGGACCGTTCCGATGTCTTAGCTGACCTCGGGACCAAACTCAGCATTGCCGAGATCTTCGAGACCCTCGTCGATGGTGAGGTGCCGATCCGGCTGACCGCCTACGACGGCAGCTCGACGGGGCCCGAGGACTCGAAGTACGCGCTGGACATCAAGACGCCACGCGGCATCAACTACCTGGCGACCGCACCCGGCGACCTCGGTATGGCCAGGGCGTACATCGCAGGCGACATGACCGCCACCGGCGTCCACCCCGGCGACCCGTACGACATCTTGAAGGCGATGGAGAGCCTGAAGTTCCGTCGCCCGTCCGCGTTGGCGCTGGTCACCATCGCGCGTTCGCTCGGATGGGAGCGGCTCAAGCCGATCGCGCCGCCGCCGCAGGAGACGCTGCCGCGGTGGCGCCGGATCGCGCTGGAAGGCCTGCGGCACTCCAAGACTCGCGACGCCGAGGCGATCCACCACCACTACGACGTCTCGAACACCTTCTACGAGTACGTGCTCGGGCCGTCGATGACCTACACCTGTGCGTGTTACGGCGACGAGGACTGGACGCTGGAACAGGCGCAGGAGAACAAGTACCGGCTGGTCTTCGAGAAGCTGCGGCTGAAGGAAGGCGACCGGCTGCTCGACATCGGCTGTGGTTGGGGCGGCATGGTCCGCTACGCGGCCAAGCGCGGCGTCAAGGTGATCGGTGCGACGCTGTCGGCCGAGCAGGCGGAGTGGGCGCAGCAGAAGATCGCCGAGCAAGGACTGTCCGAGCTCGCCGAGGTCAGGCACTCCGATTACCGGGATATCCCGGAGACCGATTTCGATGCGGTGTCCTCGATCGGGTTGACCGAGCACATCGGTGTGCACAACTACCCGTTCTACTTCGAGTACATCCAGAGCAAGCTGCGCGACGGCGGCCTGTTCCTGAACCACTGCATCACCAGGCCCGACAACACCAGGACCACCAAGGCCGGTGACTTCATCGACCGCTACGTGTTCCCGGACGGCGAGCTGATCGGTTCCGGCCGGATCATCTCCGAGATCCAGAACGTCGGACTCGAAGTGCTGCACGAAGAAAACCTGCGCGAGCACTACGCCCTCACCCTGCACGAGTGGTGCAAGAACCTGGTGGAGAACTGGGACGCCTGCGTCGCCGAGGTCGGCGAGGGCACCGCGAAGGTGTGGGGCCTCTACATGGCAGGTTGCCGACTCGGCTTCCAGCGCAACGTCGTTCAGCTCCACCAGGTGCTCGGCGTCAAACTGCCGTCCGACGGCACCTGGACCGTCCCCCTGCGCCCATGGTGGCAGCCCTAACAAATATCGCCGTTCCCCACCGAGCGTCCCGTGATCGAACCCGATCACGGGACGCTTTCGGTATGCCACCGCCTCAGTGGTGGCGACCGGGGCCGCGGCGTGGCGCAAACCGTTCGGGCAGCTCAAGGATGCTGTCTAATGGAGGGATGGGCATCAAGGTGTCGCTCGAGCACCGGACGCTGTACACCTTCGATCGGTTGGTGGAGATACATCCGCATGTGGTGCGGCTGCGCCCTGCGCCGCATTCGCGGACCAAGATCGAGGCGTACTCGATGCGGGTGACGCCTGCCGAGCATTTTTGTAATTGGCAGCAGGATGCGTTCGGGAATTTCCTTGCGCGGCTGGTGTTTCCGTCGCCCGCGCGGGAGTTGTCGATCACCGTCGGGTTGATCGCCGACCTCGAGGTGATCAACCCGTTCGACTTCTTCGTCGAGGACGCTGCTGAGCACTATCCGTTCCGGTACAGCGCGGAATTGCTCGCGGATCTGGAGCCGTATCTGCGGCCGGTGGACGAATCGGGACCTGGCTCGGGGCCGGGGGAGCTGGTGCAGGCGTGGGTGCGTGCGCATCAGGCGGTCGGCAACCCACGCACCATCGACTATCTGGTCACCGTCAATCAGGCGTTGCGGCACGATGTCGGATACACGATTCGGCTGGCCCCCGGGGTGCAGTCGCCCGATCACACGCTGCGCGAGGCGCTCGGGTCGTGCCGGGACTCGGCGTGGCTGTTGGTGTCGATCCTGCGGGAACTGGGGCTGGCCGCGCGGTTCGTGTCGGGGTATCTGGTGCAACTCGCCCAGGATGTGCCGTCGCTGGACGGTCCGTCGGGACCGCAGTCCGACTTCACCGATCTGCATGCGTGGACCGAGGTGTATCTGCCCGGCGCGGGGTGGGTCGGGTTGGATCCCACGTCGGGCCTGTTCGCGGGGGAGGGGCACATTCCGTTGGCGGCGACGCCGCATCCGGTGTCCTCCGCGCCGATCACCGGTGCGACCGGTCCGACCGGCGCGACCATGGATTTCTCCAACACGGTGCGACGGTTCCACGAGGACCCGCGGGTTACGTTGCCCTACACCACTTCCCAGTGGGAGCGGATCACCGCGGCGGGCGCCGCCGTGGATGCGAGGATGGCGGCCGATGACGTGGGGCTGACCGTCGGCGGCGAACCGACCTTCGTGTCGATCGACGATCAGACCGCCCCGGAGTGGACCACCGAGGCCGACGGCACCCACAAGCGGGAGCGTGCGGTAGATCTCGCGGATCGGCTGCGGCGGATCTATGCGCCGACCGGACTGGTGCAGTACCGGCAGGGCAAGTGGTATCCGGGAGAACCGTTGCCGCGCTGGGAGATCGCGGTGGCGTGGCGCGCCGACGGGGAACCGCTGTGGACCCATCAGGAGCTGCTCGCCGACCCGTGGACGCCGCTCGGATACGCGCTGGCCGAACGGGATGCACAGCCGGGTCAGGAGCTCGCCTCGGCGCAGGTCGCGGCAGAGCCTGTTCCCGAGCCGCAACGAGCAAGTGCCACAACAACGCCGGAAAACGGGGCGACACCGAGCCAGGGATCCAATGCGCCGACCCAGGCCACGTTGTCGCCGGAGCCTGCCGGTCAGGCGGCCGCGCCGGTCGATGGTGGCGCCCGGCCCGACGCGGTCCCGCGGCGGGCACAGGTCGCCGAGCCCGACTCGGCACGTGCCTTGATCGCGCGGGTGGCGGCGAGCCTCGACCTGCCGGACGCGCAGGTCCGTCCTGCGTACGAGGATCCGCTGCTTCGCCTTGCCGGGAAAGTCCGTGCGCCGGTGGGCGATCCGGTCGACTCAGACGACGATCTCGAACCGGGGCTCGACTCCGCGCTAGCGCGCAAGGAACTGCTGACCCGGCTCGACACCGAGGTCACCGAACCAACGGCCTACGTGCTGTCGCTGTTTCGCCGCGACGACGGCGCGGGCTGGGCAAGTTCGGACTGGCGGATGCGCCGCGGCGCGTCGGCGGATCAGCCGGGTGGCCGAATCGTCTTGACCGAGGGGGATTCGCCGGCCGGGTTGCGGCTGCCGCTCGATTCCGTGTCCTGGCGTACGCCGCGCCCCCGCCCGGACAGCGATCCGCTGATCGCCGAGCCGTTGACGGTGCACCGCGCCGAGCCGCCGGCCGTGGTCGCACCCGCCGACTGGGAGCCGACGACCGCGCTGGTCGCCGAGGTGCGCAACGGCAGGCTGCACGTATTCCTGCCGCCCGTCGAGGAACTCGATGCCTTCCTCGATCTGGTGCGCCGCGTCGAAGCCGCCGCGGTGGCGGTGGGGAGCCCGGTGGTGCTCGAGGGTTACGCGCCGCCGGTCGATGCCAGGCTGCGGACCTTGTCGGTGACTCCGGACCCGGGGGTGATCGAGGTCAACGTGCAGCCGACGGTCTCGTTCGCCGAGCAAGCCGAGCTGCTGTCCACGCTGTACGAGCAGGCGCGGCTGGCCAGGTTGAGCACCGAATCGTTCGATGTCGACGGCACGCACAGCGGCACCGGCGGCGGCAACCACATCACGCTCGGCGGTGCGACGCCCGCGCGTTCGCCGCTGCTGCGCCGCCCGGATCTGCTGGTGTCGATGCTGACCTACTGGCAGCGGCATCCGTCGCTGTCGTACCTGTTCGCCGGGCGTTTCGTCGGCCCGACCTCGCAGGCGCCCCGAGTGGACGAGGGGCGCGAAGAAGCGCTGTACGAGCTGGAGATCGCGTTCGCCGAGATCGCCAGGCTCGGCGCGCAGGCGGGGCACGCGCCGTGGCTGGTCGATCGCGCGCTGCGCCACCTGCTGACCGACCTCACCGGCAACACGCACCGCGCCGAGTTCTGCATCGACAAGCTCTACAGCCCCGAAACCGCAAGGGGCAGGCTCGGATTGGTGGAGTTGCGCGGGTTCGAGATGCCGCCGCACTTCCAGATGGCGATGGTGCAGTCGCTGCTCGTGCGCGGCCTGGTCGCCCGGTTCTGGTCGGAACCGTTGCGCGCCAAGCTGATTCGGCACGGCGCGAACCTGCACGGGCGGTATCTGCTCCCGCATTTCGTGCTCGCCGACATCGCCGAGGTCGCCGCCGACCTGCGCGACCACGGCGTCGATTTCGAGGTCAGCTGGCTGGATCCGTTCACCGAGTTCCGGTTTCCGCGCATCGGCACGGTGCTGCTCGGCGACGTCGAGCTGGAGTTGCGCGGCGCCATCGAACCGTGGCACACGCTCGGTGAGCAAACCGTCGCGGCGGGCACTGCGCGCTATGTCGACTCGTCGGTGGAGCGGCTGCAGGTGCGGCTGGTCGGCGCGGATCGCGACAGGCAGGTGCTGACGTGCAACGGCATGCCGGTCCCGCTGCTGGCCACCGACAAGGCCGGCGTGCAGGTGGCCGGTGTGCGCTATCGGGCGTGGCAGCCGCCGAACGCGCTGCACCCCTCGATCACCGTCGACGTGCCGCTCGTCTTCGATCTGATCGACACCGAGACCGGGTTGTCCCGCGGCGGCTGTACCTACCACGTTGCACACCCCGGCGGTATGGCCTTCGAGGAGCCGCCGGTCAACGCGGTGGTCGCGCAATCGCGGCGCAACCGGCGCTTCGAGGCGGCGGGGCACACCACGGCGCGCGTGGACCTGGGGGAGCTACGTGCGAAAATGGCAGCACAATCCACGGACGGCGGTGTGCAGGGCATCCTCGATCTGCGCAGAGCGCGGACCGTCTGGGGATTGGTCAGCGACCGTTAGCACGTCTGCAGCGGAAGTGAGGTCGGCGCTGTGAGGGTTCGAGGGGACGCGTTGTGACCATGCGCGAGGACGCGGTGCGAAGGACGGATCCGAGCCAAGAGCTGCGCCAGCAGGTGGCGGCGCAGTTCGCGCGCTATCGAAGCACCGGCGGCCAGATCGCGCCCTACGACGAGTGCGGTAAGCCGACCGACGGGTACTACGACGAACTCGTCGACGCGGGCGGCAAGGTGCGCCGCATGTGGACGGAATTGTCCGCCGATTTCGTCGAGCTCGGCACCACCGGTCTCGGCAGGCTGGACAACCGGGTGCGCAGGCTGATCGACGACGACGGCATCACCTACACCGAGCTCACCGGCGCCGAGCAGGCGGTGACGACGCCGTGGCGGCTCGATCCGATCCCGCTGCTGATCTCCTCGGACGACTGGACCCGGTTGGAGGCGGGTCTGGTGCAACGCTCGCGGGTGCTCGACGAGGTGCTCACCGATGTCTACGGTCCGCGGCGCACGCTCACCAACGGACTGCTGCCACCGGAGCTGATCTTCGGCAGCAGCGGCTATGTCCGTGCCGCGCATGGGATTACGGTGCCGGGGCGACATCAGCTCTTCCTGCACGCGTGCGACATCAGCCGGTGGAGTGACGGCCAGTTCCGCGTGACCGCAGATTGGGCGCAGGCGCCGTCCGGCGCGGGGTACGCGCTGGCCGACCGCCGGGTGGTGTCCACGGCGATCCCGGAGGCGTTCGAGCACTCCAACCCGCGGCCGCTGACCCCGTTCGCCAGGGCGATGCGGTTGATGCTGATCGAGTCGGCGCAGGACGCGGACGCCGACGACCCGGTCGTTGTCGTATTGAGCCCCGGCGTGCATTCGGAGACCGCCTTCGATCAAGCCAATCTCGCGTCCATGCTCGGCTTTCCGTTGGTGGAGAGCGCCGACCTGGTGGTGCGCGACGGCGCGCTGTGGATGCGGTCGCTCGGCACGCTGCGGCGGGTGGACGTGGTGCTGCGCCGGGTGGACGCCGAGTTCTCCGATCCGCTGGATCTGCGGCCGGATTCCCGGCTCGGCGTCGTCGGGCTGGTCGAGGTGCTGCGCCGGGGCGCGGTGACCGTGGTGAACACGTTGGGCAGTGGGCTGCTGGAGAATCCGGCGTTGCCCGGATTCCTTCCGCGCATCACCAGGGCGCTGCTCGGCGAGGATCTGCTGCTGGAGAGCGCGCCGACCTATTGGGGCGGCGACGACAAGGAGCGCGCGCATCTCACCAAGAACCTGCACCGGTTGATCATTCGGTCCTCGGTCGACGGCTCGACCATCTTCGGCCCGGAATTGTCGATCCGGCAGCGCGCCGACCTGCGGGCCAGGATCGAGCAGCGCGGCTGGCAGTGGGTCGGCCAGGAACCCGCGCAGTTCTCGGTCGCGCCCGCGGTCGAGGGGTACGGCGGGTTGACGCCTGCGCCGGTCGGTATGCGGCTGTTCTCCATGGCACGGCGCAGCGGCTATACCGCGATGGCGGGCGGGCTCGGCCAACTGCACCAGCGGATAGCGCCGGACAACTCGGTGATCAGGGTTGCGGCCAAAGACATTTGGGTCCGCGCGGCGCCGAGCCCCGCGCCCGCGGTCGCCACCGAGCCGGTGCACGAGGAACGGGAACGCAGGCATCTGCCGATCGTGGAGGCCATCAGCTCGCCACGCGTGCTCAACGATCTGTTCTGGATGGGTCGCTACAGCGAACGGGCCGAGGCGGCGGCACGGCTGCTCATCGCGACCCACGACCAGTATCGGGACTATCGCTACCGGCCGTGGCTGGAGGGCGCCGAGGCGGTGCCGGTGCTGATGGCGGCGCTCGGGCGCGCGACGGCGACTGTTCCGCCCGACTCGGTGGTATTCGGCGCCGACGCGGCCGAAGATATTGAGGCAGAGCAGGATTCGCCGACCGGCGCGGAGGCGGCAGCGGTCGCCGCGCAGTCGCAGTCGATGGGCTCGATGACCCAGACCATGGGGTCGATGACTCAGACGATGGGCTCGATGTCGCAGTCCATGCCGACCGTACCTGCGGCGCAAGCGAACTCGGCGAACGCTCCGGCCGACGAGCTGAGCGCTTCGTCGACGAGTCCTGGTGCCGCCGAATCCGACTCGGTGGGCGAGCCGGGGTTGGACGACGCAGGCCAGGGTATAGCAGGTGACATGACCGCGACGACAGGGGCAGGAGTGCTCGATCGGGCCATCGCCGCCGCAGCCGACGCCGCCGAGATGACGGACGCGCCGGAGGTCCCTCCGGTCGGCAAGGCGCCGGTGGCGGGCGCCTCCCGCGAGGGCCACGACTACCTGGTGGCGTTGACGATCGACCGAGACCTGCCGGGTTCGCTGGCCTTCGCGATCGATCGGTACGAGAACGCGGCGCGTGCGGTGCGCGACCAACTCTCCGCCGACACCTGGATGATCCTGAGCGCCGTCGATCGCGCGCTTGCCGAGTACCGGGTCACCGGCGGCGACCAAGAGGCCGCGCTGAATGCGGTGCATTCGCTCACCCTGGCGGCGCTGCTGTCGCTGTCCGGCATCGGCGCCGAGTCGCTGGTGCGCGACTCCGGTTGGTACGTCATGGATATCGGCAAACGGATCGAGCGGGGGTTGGCGTTGACCGCGTTGATGTCGTCGGCACTGACCGAGACCTATCCGGAGGAGACGGAGCGAGTGGTCACCGAATCGGTGCTGCGCGCCACCGAGTCGCAGGTGAGTTACCGTCGGCGGCATCGGGATTCGGTCCGCATCGCCGCGGTCGCCAGCCTGCTGCTCTTCGATACCGGCAACCCACGCTCGCTCGCCTATCAACTGGATCGCCTCGACGCCGACCTGCAGGCACTGCCTGGCGCGTCGGGATCGTCACGCCCGCAACGCTTGCTGGCCGACGCGCAACGGATGTTGCGCCGGGTCGACCCCGACGATCTGGAGGTCGTCGACGAGGACGGCAGGCGTACCGAACTGGCCGAGCTGCTCGAGGGCGTGCACCTGCGGCTGCGTAAGCTGTCCGAATCGTTCGAAACCTCGAAACTGTCGCTGCCCGCGGGCTTCCAGCCGCTGTGGGGTAGCACGAGGATCGTTGGATGATCGGCCGCAACGGTTCGGCCCGGCGCTATCGCGTGGCCCATCGCACCACCTACTGCTACTCCGACGAGGTCACCAGCTCGTACGGCCGCGCCTATCTGACGCCGCGCGAATTCCCTGGGCAGCGGCTGCTTTCGCATGACCTCTCGATCGACCCGGTGCCGTCGGACCAGTCGATCGGCTCGGATGTGTACGGCAACACCACGTCGTACTTCCACGTCACCGCCGAACATCGGACCCTGGTGGTCACCGGCGAATCGCTGGTCGAGGTCGATCGCCCCGATCGGGGCGGGACCGGACCCGAGCTGCTTGCGTGGGAGGTCGCGCGGCCCACCGGCGCGAACGGCCCGCTCGCCGTGGAGTTCGCGCTGGACCTGCGGCCGCCGGAGATCACGCCCGAGGTTGCCGCGTACGCGGCCGAATCGTTCACCCCAGGCAGGCCGCTGCTCGAGGCGGTGACCGAACTCAACCACCGCATCCACGCCGACTTCACCTACAAGTCCGGCTCGACGAATGTCTCGACCAAGGTCGCCGATGTGTTCGCGGCCCGCACCGGCGTCTGCCAGGATTTCGCGCGAATCGGCGTGGCCTGCTTGCGATCCCACGGTCTCGCCGGGCGTTACGTGTCCGGCTATCTGGCCACCGATCCGCCGCCGGGCCGGGAGCGCATGGTCGGCGCGGACGCCACCCACGCCTGGTCCGCGGTGTGGGTGCCCGGCACCGAGCAGGACCGGACCGGTCGCTGGATCGACTTCGACCCCACCAACGACCAATTCGGCGACGAGCGCTACGTCACCGTTGCCTGGGGGCGCGACTACGCGGATGTGCCGCCGTTGCGCGGCATCATCTATACCGACGCCAAGGAGAGCACAATTACCGTCTCGGTCGACGTCTCTCCGGTGGAGGTTTAACTCGCATGCGCGATTTCGCCTGTCCCAACTGCGGCCAGCAATTGGCCTTCGAGAACTCCGTGTGTCTGTCCTGTTCCAGCCCACTGGGATTCAGCCTCGCCGACCTGGCCCTGGTGGTGATCGGCGATCCGCGCGGTGCCGACTCGGTCGATCAGATGGCAGGCGTCGTGGACGCCAAGCGCTTTCGGCTGTGCGACAACCTTCATGTTGCGCAATGTAATTGGCTGGTCGAGGTGCCGGACGGTGGCGCGGCGGGCGGCGGCGACGCGCCCGACGCCGAGCAGCGCAAGCGCTTGCTGTGCGCGTCCTGCCGCCTCACCAGGACCAGGCCCAACGACCTCGATGCCGCAGGGCTCGCCGCGTTCGCCGACGCCGAGGCGGCCAAGCGGAGGCTGATCGCGGAGCTCACCGAGCTCGGCCTGCCCATCGTGGCCCGCGACCAGGATCCGGACCGCGGCCTCGCCTTCGAGCTGCTGTCCAGCGGCGCCGATCGGGTGATCACCGGCCACAAGAACGGCGTGATCACCCTCGACCTCGCCGAGGCCAACGACCCACACCGGGAACAACTCCGGATCGAAATGGACGAGCCGTACCGCACCCTGCTCGGCCACTTCCGCCACGAAATCGGGCACTACTACTACATGATCCTGGTCGCCGACACCGAGGCGCAGCGCCGGTTCCGCGAGCTGTTCGGCGATCCGTCCGCCGACTATCAGGCCGCCATCGACCGCCACTACGCCGAAGGCGCGCCATCCGGTTGGGAGTCGGACTTCGTCTCCTCCTACGCCACCATGCACCCCGCCGAGGACTGGGCCGAGACCTTCGCGCACTACCTGCACATCCGGGACACCCTGGACACCGCAGCGGCTTTCGGCATCGCGCCGGCCGGGGCCAGCCTCGACCGACCCCAGGTCGGCCGCGCGGGCTTCGACAAGATCATCGACCTCTGGCTGCCGCTGGCGTGGTCGCTGAACATGGTCAACCGCTCGATGGGCCACCCCGACCTCTACCCCTTCGTCCTGCCCGACCGCGTGCTCGAAAAGATGCGGCTCACCCACGAACTCTGCGCCGCTGCCGCCGCCCGCTGAGCCGGGCGGGCTGCGGTGGGTAGCGCGCGACGGCTGAGCGGGCTAACCTCTTAGCTAAGGAGGTCGACATGTCAAGCGCGGGCGCCGAGCAGTTCAACATCCATGAGGCGAAGACAAATCTGTCGCGCATCATCGAGCGCGTCGAGCGTGGTGAGGAGATCATCATCAGCCGCGCCGGGCACCCGGTCGCCAAGGTGGTTCCGCTGACTCGGGACGTGAATCGGGTCGGGCGCGGGTCACTGCGCGGACGACTCGTGCTCACCCCGGACTGGGACTCCGACGAGACCAACGCCCAGATCGCCGACGACTTCGGCATGGCGCCGTGAGGTTGTTGCTCGACACGCACGTGGTGCTGTGGTGGCTGACCGACGATCCCGCCCTCTCCGATGAGCTGAAGGAACGGATCACGCACGACCCGGACATCTGCGTGAGCGCGGCAACGATCTGGGAGGTCGCCATCAAGCAGGCCCTCGGCAAGCTCGGCGGCCCGGTCGGGCTCGCGGACTACCTCACGAAGGGTGGGTTCATCGACCTGCCGATCGGCCTCGACCATGCCGTCGTGGCCGGTCGGCTGCCGCCGATCCATCGGGATCCGTTCGATCGAATGCTGGTGGCACAGGCGCAATGTGAAGATCTGACGCTCGTTACGCGCGACTCCTGGTGCAGGCAGTACGAGGTGTCGGTGCTCGTGGCGTGAGGCCGCGTCAGGCGTGTGCGGCGTAGATGTTGGCCGAGACCTCGTCGCGCATGGCGGAAAAGCCGGGCTGGGATCGGAGATTCGAGAAGGACGGGTCGGCAAGGCCCGCCTTGAAGCGGGTCGGCTTGTCGTAGATGATGCGGCCGGGGCGGGTGCCCATGACGAGGACTCGGGTGCCGAGGAGCAGCGCCTCATCGATGCTGTGCGTGACGAAGAGGACCGTCTTGCGCCGATCGCGCCAGAGCGTGAGCAGCTCGCCCTGAAGCTTTTCCCTGGTCAGGGCGTCCAGCGCGCCGAAAGGCTCGTCCATCAGGATGATCTGCGGGTCGTTGACCAGGACGCGGGCGATTTGGGCGCGTTGCTGCTGGCCGCCGGACAGTTCGTAGGGGCGACGGTCGGCGAGGTGGTCGAGGCCGACGAGCGCCAGCATGCGCGCCGCCTCGGCGGTGCGCCGATTGCGCACTACCCCACGGACTTTCGGGCCGAATTCGACATTGCGCCGGACCGAGAGCCACGGGTACAGCGTGGGCTGCTGGAAGACGACACCGCGGTCGGGGTCGGGGCCGGTGACCGGAGCGCCGCCGACGCGCACCGCGCCTTCGGTCGGCGCGAGGAACCCGGCCAGGATGTTCAGCAAGGTCGACTTGCCGCAGCCGGAAGGTCCGACGACACAGACGAATTCGCCGGGCTCGATGGTCAGGTCGGTCGGAGCGAGCACCTGGGTCGGGCCGTCGTCGCCCGGGTAGCTCAAGCTGACGCCGGTGAGGGTGACCCGGTGCCGAACCTGCTCGTCGGCGGCCGCGGTCACGCGGTCGCCCCCTTGGCCGCCTCGGCGTAAATGCCGGTGCGATAGGCGGGTTCGGCGCCGACCGCGTCGATGCCGCCCTGGCTCAACAGGAATTCCGCGGTCTTGCGCAGATCGCCGCCGAAGCCGCCACCCAGATACTTCGCGTCGGCTTGTTCGGTGGCGTCCAGGTAGGTGTATCCGGCCAGCTGCGGGCCGACCAGCTTCGGCTCGATGCCGAGTTGCGCGCCGAGCGAGACCGCCGCGTCCTCGGGCTTGGTCCGCAGCTGGCGCACCGCGTAGTCCTGCACCTTGGCCCAGACCACCGCGAAGCGCGCGTTCTCGTCGAGGAACTTGGTGCTCGCGACCGCCAGATCGAAGGTGGGCGCGCCCGCGGCCGCGGTGTCCGCGCTCGAGGTGACGAGGTGCCCGCCCGCCTCGCGCAGCTTCGACAGCGTCGGATCCCACACCCAGGCGGCGTCGATCTGGCCGCCGTTCCATGCGCCGGGAATCGCGTCGGGCTTCATGTTGATCAACTGGACATCGCCGGCGATGCCCGCCCTGCCGAGCGCCGCGAGCAGGCTGTAGTGCGCGGTGCTGCCGAACGGCGTCGCGACTCGTTTACCGCGGAGCCCGTCGAGCGAGCTGATCGACTTGTCTTTGGCCACCAGCGATTCCGAGGCGCCGATGACATCGTGGATCCAGAGCACCCGCACCGGCAGGTTCAGCGGCGCCGAGAGCGCCTTGGTCGCCGGACTCGACCCCATGGTGCCGATGTCGAGGCTGCCCGCACCGAACGCCTGCACCACATCCGCGCCCGAGGAGAACTGGCTCCATTCGACTTTCGCGTTCGGCAGGCAGGCGGCGAGCAGGCCGCGATCCTTCACGAGCAGATCGGCATTGGGGATGGCTTGATAGCCGATGCGTGCCTGCGTGGTGACGCTCGGATCCGCGGCGAAGGGGCATGCCGCGGCCGCGGACCCGGTGTCGCCGCGACCGGATTCCACACACCCGGCGGTGGCGACAACGGCCGCCACTGCCAGACCGGCCGTGACCACCCGACGGACTGCGGATTTCATACCTTGCCTTTCCACGGAACTGCTTTGGCGCCAAGAAATTTGATGACCGAATCGAGCGCGAGTGCGGCGCAGCCGATCACGATGATGCAGGCGATGGTCAGCGGCGTATTCAGCTGAGTGCCAGCGATATAGGCGAGGCCGCCGATCCCGGGAATGCCGTTGTTGAGCTCGGCAGCGACCACCGTTGTCCACGCGAAGGCGGTGGCGATCCGGATGCCGCCGATCACCTCGGGCAGCGTGGCGGGCAGCACCACCCGCGAAATGACCTGTACCCGACCGGCGCCCAGCGAACGCGCGGCGTTCAGATAGTCCTGCTTCACCCCGGTGACGCCGCTGAGCGTGGCAACCGCGATCGGCGGGAACGCGGCGAGGAACAGCAGCCAGATCTTCGACAGGTCGCCGATGCCGAACCAGACGATCAGCAGCCCGATGTAGCCGAGCGGCGGCAGCGAACGCAGGAAGTTCAGGATGGGCTCGGTGATCAGCCGCACCGGCGTGAGCATGCCCATGACGAAGCCGACCAGCGGGCCGACCACGATCGCGGCGCCGACACCGGCGGCGATCCGCTGCAGGCTGGCAACAAGGTGCTCCCACAGGTAGTAGTTCTGCTCGCCGACCACCGTGCGATCAACGCCCGCCGCGAGCTGATGCCGGGTGTTGGCCCGCACGAACGCGTCCCACACCGCGTGCGGTGACGGCAGATACAGCGGATCGACCAGGCCTGCGGCGGTGATCGCCGCCCAGAAACCGAGGACGAGCGCCAGCGCCGCAAGGCGGGTCAGTGCCGGGCCGAGCGCACGGCGGTACGTCCTGGTGCGCCGCGGTGCGGCGGTGGGCGCCTCGGCACCGACCTGCTGCGTGTCCGGCGTGGTGATCGCGGTCATTCAGCGCTCCGCGCAAGGCCCACGTCGGACACGGCACTCTCCTCACAAACGGCAACACTCGACGTTATCGGTGGTCACCGGCTCGGGGGGAGAGTTAAGAACGCCGTGAACATAATTCGCCGCGTGCGGCGATGCGGCTCAGCCGATGCCGTTGACGGTTCCGTTCACGACGTGTTCGCCGATGTTTCCTGCCAGCCACTGGTTCTGCGCCAATGTCTCGAAAACACAGATCAGCAGGAGTTTCCGGCTACGCCTGCTTACCGAGTACTCGAGATCCGGCGCGGTTTCCGGCCCACGCAGCGAGCTGGCAATGCCTTTGCGCAGGTTCGGTTCCGACAGCAGCCAGAACAATTCCGGACCGATCAACACCGATTGCCCACCGGTCTCGTGGAACCACCGCCCGGCGAATTCGATCAGCAGGTCGGTGAACGCGTCCCCGCTTTCCACCGCGTCGGTGAGCTGGCTCAGTGCACCGGACCGGTCGACACTTGTCTGGATCACCGACGCTAGCCTGCTCGCTACTTCACGGAACTGATCTACGTCCTGGTCCTGCCAGACAGTGAGAGACATGGTTTCTCCAACGAAGTAGTCGAGGGTGGGTGAGCGTTATGCCTGAAGAGCGCCTGCCTATCGGTGTTTGAGTGGAACCAGTTTGTGGCCGTTCGCGCCGTCCAAACTGTTGAAGCGCATCGGTGTGTTCGGTCCGGTGGCCGCTGGCGCGGCCACCGGCGCCGGCTTGACCAGGTCATGGCCGTTGAGCTGCGGCGATGTCACCATCTCCTGGACTTCCGGCACGGCGACAACGGCCACTTGCGCCGGCACGGCCGCCCGGTGCTCTGCGGTGCTGCGCGCCAGCAGGATCAGCGTCAGGTGCACCGCGAAAAGCAGCGTGAGCGGCATGCCCGCATAGATGATCAAGGACACTGACCCGCCGCCGATCTCGCGCGCGTACTCGATATTTCCGGCCACGGAAACCAGCGTCGAAATGACGAAAAGCCCTGTCGCATACCACCAGCCCGCGCTGCGTTTCGGAAATGACGCGGTGGCAACGATCGAGCCGACCACCAAGCCGTCGATAGCGATCGGCACATTCGCCGCCAGATCGGCCTCGACCAGATTGCGCACCGCTAGGTGATGTAGGGCGACAAAAGACATCTCGAACGCTTTGAGCGCGACAACGGCGGAAACTATCAACGACAGATGTAGTGGCCGGGGACGTAGGATGCCGCGCCAGCGAGTCCAGGCCGGTGGACGGCGTGGCGGTATCGGCTGCTCGAATGATTCGGCAGGCAATCCCGGCGTGATCGTCGTCATAGCGGGGAGCGTAGCGTGCAAATTGCTCCGCATCGCGGAGCGAGCCGGTCGAGTCGCGTTCTGTCCACGGACGAGACGGTGTTGCTGTCGGTTCTGAACTGCTTATGCCTGACAGCAATGCAATAGTGCGAGTAACGGTGCGCGGTTTCGCGCGCACCGCACATCGTGTGCTGTCGGGTAACTACGCGCGCAAACGTTCGCGGCGCAATTGCTCGACTTCCGGCATGCTCAGCGGAGCCAGCTCCGAAACACCGAGTGCCCGTGCCAACAGCAGATCGGCGAGTTCGGGATTACGCGCCAGCGCGGGGCCGTGCATGTAGGTGCCGAGCACCGAACCCTGTACCACGCCTTCGAATCCGTCGCCGACGCCGTTGCCGACCCCGCGGGTGACCCGTGCGAGCCCGGTCGCCTCGCCGCCGAGTTTGGTACCGCCACGGTGGTTTTCGAATCCGGTCAGCGCGGCGGTGAGTCCAGGAAGCAGCGGCGTGGTGGTGACCTCGCCGATCGCGCGCTGCTGCTGCGGCGAGGTGGTGACGTCGATCATGCCGACGCCGTCGACGCGCTCACCCGAGGAGGTCTCGTACCACTGGCCGAGCACCTGGATGGCGGCGCAAATGGCAAGCACGGGTGCGCCTTTGGCCGCAGCCTGCTGCAGGCCTGGGTAGCGCTGCAGGTGCCTGGTCGCCAGCCGCTGCGCCGAATCCTCGGCGCCGCCAAGGGTGTAGATGTCCAGCGAGTCGGGAACCGGGTCGGCCAGGGTGATTTCGATGATCTCGGCGGCATGGCCGCGCATGCGCAGCCGTTGCCGCAGCACGAGTGCGTTGCCGCCGTCGCCGTAGGTGCCCATCACATCGGGCAGCACCAGCCCGATGCGCACAGTCGATTCGGTCATGCCGTCCGCTCCTCCAGGTCGCGGTTGAGATCGCGGAACGCGGTGTAGTTGGCCAGCACCTCGACGTGCCCGGCCGGGCAGGAGGCAATGGCGCGCAACGGGTTCGGCACCGTGGTGTGCTCGACGCCCGCATAGGTGAGGCGGACGGCGAGATCGGTGGCCCGTTCGCCGGAGGCGACCACCTGGACGCCTTCGAAATGCTCGAACCGCACATCCCACAGCCAGGACAGGTCCTCGCCGTCGGGCACCTGCCCGTTCACCGCGATCACCAGCCCGGCTGAGCTGGGTTCGATCATCGACAGAGCTTCCTGCCAGCCCGCCGGGTTCTTCGCGAGCAGCAACCTGGCGGCGTGCTCGCCGACCTGCACCGTGCGGTAGCGGCCCGCGATCTCGCGCACCGTGCCCACCGCGGTGGCGGCCGGTGCGGGCGCGGCGCCGAGCGCGACCGCCGCGGCCACCGCCTGTGCGGCGTTGCCGCGGTTGGCGCGGCCCGGCAGCGCGAGCGTCAGCGGAAGACGCAGTCCGTCGGGTCCGACGAGATCGTCTCCGTCGAGCCACCAATTCGGTTCCGGCCGTGCGAAATCCGCGCCGGTGCTGCGCCAGTGGCTGCCCTCCCACACGATCGGCTCGCCGCTGCGCGGGCAACTGGTCGCATCCATCGACCAACCGCTGCCCGCGGCCACCCACACCACATTCGGGTGGTCGTAGGCGATCGAGGTGACCAGCACGTCGTCGCAGTTGGCGATCACCACGGTGTTCGGGTGCTTCGCCAGGCCTGCGCGCAACCTGCGTTCGATCATGTTGATCTCGCCGACCCGGTCCAGCTGGTCGCGGCTCAGGTTGAGCAGCACCACCGCCGCCGGGTCGAGCGCGTCGGTGACGTGCGGCAGATGCAGCTCGTCCACCTCGATCGCGGCGAGCGGCGCGCCGCGATGCGCGCTGAGCGCGGCCACGATGCCCGCATCCATGTTGGCGCCGTCGGCCTGGGTGGCGACCGCGCCGAGCGTGCTGAGCGCCGCGGTGGTCATCCTGGTGGTGGTGGATTTGCCGTTGGTGCCGGTGATCAGCACCGTGCGGCGGCCGCGGCCGAGCTGCTTCATGATCGTCTTGTCGATCTGCAGCGCGATGAGCCCGCCGATCATCGATCCCTTGCCACGTCCCGCTTTTTGCGAGGCCCACGACGCTGTCGCCGCCGCCCGCAGCGCGATTCGCCCACGCACCGAAATGTCTGCCACGCCGCGAGTCTATGTTCGCGGCCGACGCCGAGCGCGGTCCGGTCCAGTGGCGTAGCCCACTTGCCTGCTCCTGCGGTATCGAGCCGGCAGCTCCCGTCGGCTGCGCACCTGGTCGGGGCCGATCCGCTGGGCGCGCAACGATGACTCAGCCCTGATAGAGCTTCGCGTTGTAGTTGGCGGGGGCGTAGTGGCGTTCGAGTTCCTCCAGCGTCTCGGTGGTGTCCGCCTGGACCTCCTTGACCAGGCGGGCCCAGGTCGGGAGGTTGTCGGCGGGCCACTCGTCCGGTTGCCAGAGGTGGCTGCGCAGGAAAGCCTTGGCGCAGTGGAAGAAAATCTGGTCGATGTCGACCTCGACCGCGAGGATCGGGCGATGGCCGCGCACCACCATGTCATCGAAGTACGGCGCATCGCGCACGAGCCGGGCGCGGCCGTTGATCCGCAAGGTCTGGCTGCGGCCCGGGATGACGAACAGCAGGCCGACATGGGGATTGGCGAGGATGTTGAGGTAGCCGTCGGCCCGGCGATTGCCGGGGCGTTCCGGGATCGCGACGGTCCGGTCGTCGAGCACCCGCACGAAGCCCGCCGGATCGCCCTTCGGTGACGCATCGCAATTGCCGTTGGCGTCACTGGTGCTCATCACGAGGAACGGGGAGGCGGCGATCCAGTCGCGATCCCTCGGGTGCAGCGTGACGCGCTCCTTGTTGGCGGCGCGGGATGGCACCTCGCCGAGCAGTGCCCGCAGTTCGGCCGGTTCCGTGATCGTATCGCCCATACCCGATTCAAACATTGGTGTTCACCGCGAAGCCGGTTTCTCGGTGAGGAGATCGATCACATCGCCTCGGCGGTGCGGCTGCCAGCCCTGAATCCGGTGCTGCGCCGCGGCATTCGAGCATTTCAGACCGGCAGGTCGAACATGTTGGGTTGGCGTGCGGCGTAGCGGTCCGCGTCGATGCGGCGCAGCGGCTCCAACTCGGCCGCGCGGTAGAGAGTGAACAGCTGGCAGCGTTCGGCATTCGAGCCTGCCACGTCGAGCAGGGCGTTCACCGCGGCGCGTGCGGACTCGTTCGCGCCCTCCATGGTGGCGAGGTCGATGTTGGTGCGCACGTAATCACCGGCGAGGAACAGGTTTTCGAGCGCGCCGTGCGGCTCGGGGCGGTAGTCCCATGACCCTGCGGTGTTGATCAGCAGCGGATCGGCGTTGGCGTTGCGTCGCTGGTCGGGCTGCCAGGTGATGCCGGGATCGAGGAACCACGAGTGCAGGTCGGCATCGCGCAGCACGTCGCCGCGGTCGTTGAGATGGGCGGCGAGCTGGGCCCAGACCTCGCGGGCGATCTCCTCATGGGTGCATTCCTTGGCAGGCTTGCCGTAGAGCAGGCCCGGCGTGTTCCAGTCGGAGATGTCGACCGAGAGGCAGTCCTGGACGGAGCCGTCGCCGAATTCGGCGAGTTTGCGTGTCCACAGCTGGTTTTGGGTGATCGAGGTGAGCGCCCACGGCGCATCGATATAGGCGGTGTGGCCCTGCGAGATGGTGGCAGGCCTGCGCAGATAGAACTGGATGCCGTTCATCCAGTCGGAGAAGAGCCGGTTCATCGCGGCCAATTCGGGGCGCACCGCGAGCACATCGGCCGACCACAGTGCCCGCGCCTGCTCGGCGGGCATGGCGACCACGAAGTAGTCGGCCTCGACGATGCGCGCCGCGCCGCGCTGGTCGACGATCCTGGCCGCGGTGATCCGCCCGTCGCGCATGTCGAGCCCGCGCACCTCGGCGCCGAGCTCGAAGCGCACGCCGAGCTCGCGCAGCCGCTGCAGCCACGGCTCGATCCACACAGCATTGGTCGGCCCGTTCAGCACGCGGTCCAGCGCGCCGTCGTTGCCGACCTCGGCCGGGTTGCCGAGGAACTGTTCGCCCATGGTGCCGATGGTGCGGACGCTGGCGACGTTTTCCTTCGCCGCGACCATGATGCTGGTCAGCGTGCGCGAGAGCAGCGCGCGGAATTCGTGCGAGCGGGTGTGGCCGTCGACGTAGTCGTGCCAGGAGGTGTGCTCCCACTGGCCGTAACGCCTGGCATCGCAGCTGCTGTTGAAGACGAGCAGGCGGTCGGCGAAGTAGATGCCTTCATTGGGTGGCATTTTCAGCGAGGTGGACAGTGCGGCGCCGACCGTCTCGCGGAAGCTGTCCGGGGAGAACGGCATTCGGGCGCGTGGGCCGACGGGTAATCGGAAGTCGTCGCCGTCGCGCCGGGCGAAGCGCGCCTCCGGCACCGCGATGAGGTTGTTCCACACGCCATTCGGATTGCCGGGGAAGGGAATTCGCCGCATGGTGTCCGGCAGGTGCTGATAGAAGCCGGGGAAGAAGCGAAAACCGTGCTCGCCGGGCAGATCAGGACGCCCGCCCGCACCGGTGCCCGGCACCGGCACGCTGCGTGCCTTACCGCCCCAGGCACGGCGCTCGAAAATCGTGACCTGGAAGCCCCGTTCGCTCAGCTCGTGCGCCGCGGTCAAGCCCGCGACACCGCCGCCGAGCACCGCGACCCGTCCACCGTCCGGTCCGGCCATGGCGGGCGCCGTGCTCAGGGCACCACCGACGAGACCCCCTGCTACCGCGACCCCCGCCGCGACCGTGCCCCGAAGTGCTGTCCTTCGCGAGACGGTCCATCGATTCTCTGCCATGCGCCGCTCTTGTGCCTAGCCTCGAGACCCTTAGTTACAAGCTGTCACTACTGTAAAGCGGCAGGCCGACCCAGCTGTACCCGCCCTACCCGAACGTCCGCTCGGCCGAGCGCGATTCCGTCGCGTCGCAACGCGAACCCATCGCGCCGCAACGGATTACCGGGCAACAAAACATGCTCGCAACTAGATATCACGTTCCGCGACCGGGCGCAGCCCTTCAGACGCCACGGTCAGCGGGCCGCGACGGGTGCGTCGTCGCGGTTCCCGCCGACCGGCGTGCCTCGGTCAGGCGTTGGCGAGCTGTCTGACGGGTTCGGGTTCGGTCTGTTCCGCTTCGGGTGCCGGGGAGACCGGATCGATGACCCGCGGGCGCCTGGTCGAGGTCGCGGCGAAGGCTCCGACGATCACGATGACGCCGCCGACCAGCGACAGGGGCGTGGGTGTCTCGCTGAGGAACGCCCACGCGGCGGTCATCCCGACGACCGGAACGAGCAGCGTCAGCGGCGCGACGATGCCTGCCGGGTAGCGGCTCATCAGGTAGGTCCACAGCCCGCTGCCGACACAGGTCGCCAGCACCGCGGTGTAGGCAAGCGCCACCAGGCCGGGCCAGCCGGTGCCGGAGAAGGAATCGCCGAGCGCACGCAGCCCGGTGGTCGGGCCCTCGGTCGCGGCGGACAGCGCGAACATCGGCAGCGGCGGTATGACGGCGATCCACAGGGTCATGTGCAGCGTATTCAGCCCGGGGGACTCGATCGTCGCCTGCTTGACGCCGATGTTGCCGAGGGCCCAGCCGAGTCCGGCTGCCAGCGTGAGCAGCACCGGAAGCAAGGTGGCGTGTTCCAGCCGATCCCAGCCGATCACCGCCATGCCGAACATCGCGACCGCGATGCCTGCGAGCTGCCATCGCTGGATCCGCTCGCGCAGGAACAGCGTGCCGAGCAGCACGGTGAACGGTGCGGAGGATTGCAGCACCAGCGACGCGAGCCCGGTCGGCATGCCGACCCGCATCGCGGTGAACAGGAACGCGAACTGCAGAATGCCGAAACCGGTGCCGTACAGCAGGATCCAGCGCCACCGCACCTTCGGTCGCGGCACGAACAGCAGCACGGGGAGTGCGATGACCGCGAAGCGGAGCGCCGCGAAGAAGAACGGCGGGAAGTGGTCGAGCCCGACCCGGAGGGCGAGGAAGTTCAGCCCCCAGAGCAGGACGACGGTCAGTCCGAGCAGGCGGTCGCGAGTGGTCACGTCATCAATCGTGGCGGCTGCGAACCATCAGGAAAATCTAATTAATGTGCAGTATTACTGTAGATTTCCTTCATGATTGACGCTTCCGTTGTCGGTGCCGGTCGTGACTGACCAGCCGATCGGCCCGCCGATGTCGGTCGAGCGGCTGCGGGTACTGCGCGAGTTCGCCGATCGCGGCACCATCGCCGCGGTCGCCGCCGCACTGTCGATGACGCCGTCCGCGGTCTCGCAGCAGCTCAAGGTGCTGGCCAAGGAGGCGGGGGTCGACCTGCTCGAGCCCGACGGCCGTCGCATCCGGCTCACCGACGCGGGCCGGGCCCTGGTCATGCGCGCCGACGAGGTGCTCGCCGCGATGGATCGGGCGATGATCGAGATGGCGCACTATCGCGGTTCGCCGCGCGGCCGCGTGCGCGTCGCGGTCTTCCCGTCCGGCGGTGCGCTGCTGCTGCCCAGGGTGTTGCCTGCCATGGCCGACAGTGGCGTCGACGTCGTCGCAGGCGACGTCGACCTGCCGCCGAGCGAGGTGCCTCGGCTGCTCGCCGACTACGACGTGGTGCTGACCCACCGTGACGAACGGTCGCCGTCGACCGCGGACCCGCGCGTCACCAGCCTGATGCTCATGCGCGAACCCATCGACGTGGTCGTCGCGCCGACCCATCGCTTCGCGGGCCGTACCTCGATCGCCCCCGCGGAACTGGCCGAGGAGACCTGGCTCAGCGTCCGCGGCGGCTTCCCGGTCGACGACGTGCTCCGCTCGATCGCCACCGTCACCGGCGTACAGCCTCGAATAGCGCAGCGTCTCAATGATTTTCGGCTGATCGAGGCGATGGTCGCGGCCGACTACGCGGTCGCGCTGATGCCGCGCTACTCGGTGGTCAACCCGGCGCTGTCCAGCCTGCCCCTCACCGGCGTGCGCGCCGCCCGCATCTTCGAACTGGCCACTCGGCCGCACGCCGCGCGGTCGCCCGCCATCGGCGCTGTGCTGACCGCGTTCCGCACTGCGGCGCGGGAGGTCGCCGCCGAGTCGCTGCTGCGGCCTACCGTGCGGCACGAGAACTGATTTCGCCATCGGGCGATTGTCGAGATCCGACAGAAGGTGTCTGGGTTGCTTCCGATGCTTGTCGAGAACATGCAGGTAGACGGGTTGGATGCACAGCTTAAGGGGCAAAACCGTTCGCGTCGTTGGCATATTCCCACAACGCACGACTGTGCGCTGTGAGAGTTCCATACATGTCGCAACCACCGACTCGCCAAATAGATTGCAGGACAGGCCATCCAACCCGGCTCGGGAGCAGGGCCCGCTGCCGAGACAGTGCGCGACCGTCGGGGGTCGACGCCGGTCTCGCGGCGCTACAGCGGTACAGCTAGATGAAAGGACACGCGACAGAGATGCGTGATATCACCGAGTTCTCCACTCGCAACGGAGGTTTCCGCAGCGTGGTGGTGACTGCGGTCGAGGTCTCCTCCGCGCTCGGCGCTGATGTGGAGTCCACCTGGAAGGGCTTGCTCGCGGGCGAGAGCGGTGTCCGGCCACTCGATGATCCCGAAGTCGACAGCAATCAACTGCCGATCACCATCGGCGCGAAGTTCAAAACCGACCCGACCGCCGAACTCGATCGAGTCAAGAAGCGCCGCATGTCCTATGTCCAGCAGGTGGCCTATGTGATGGGCAAACGCATCTGGGACACCCTCGGCACCCCGACGGTGGACAACGACCGGCTCGGCATCTGTATCGGCACCGGCGTCGGTGGCGCCGAGGTCATCGTCGACTCGAACGACATCCTGCGCGACAAGGGATATCGCAAGGTCTCGCCGTTCGCGATTCCGATGGCGATGCCGAACGGGCCCGCCGCGGTGCTCGGACTCGAGCTCGGCGCGCGGGCGAGCGTGGTCACGCCGGTGTCGGCGTGCTCGTCCGGTTGCGAATCACTGGTGCACGCCTGGCGGTCGATCATCCTCGGCGAGGCCGACATCATCGTGACCGGTGGGGTCGAGGGCCGCATCAATGCCCTTGCGCTGGCAGGCTTTACGAACATGCGCGCGCTGAGCGCGCGGGTGGACGAACCGGAGAAGGCCTCGCGGCCGTTCGATCGCGACCGGGACGGTTTCGTCTTCGGCGAGTCCGCGGCGCTGCTCGTGCTCGAATCCGAAGAGCATGCGCTGGCCCGCGGGGCCAAGCCGCTGGCCCGGTTACTCGGTGCCGGCCTCACCGCCGACGGCTATCACCTGGTGGCGCCGGATCCGGAGGGCCGCGGCAACGCTCGCGCGATGCGGCGCGCATTGGAGACGGCGGGTGTCGACGGCGCGGAGGTCGACCACGTCAACGCCCATGCGACGGGAACACCGTTCGGTGATATCGCCGAGGCCAAGGGCATCGTCGCCGCGATCGGGAAGCACCCCGCGGTCTACGCGCCCAAGTCGGCGCTCGGTCATTCGGTCGGTGCGGTCGGCGCGCTGGAGGCGGCCATCTCGGTGCTGAGCCTGCGCGACGGGGTGATCCCGCCGACCCTGAATCTCGACAACCAGGATGCGGAGATCGACCTCGATATCGTCAGTGGCACAGCCCGATACACCGGCGTCAACTACGTCATGAACAACTCGTACGGATTCGGCGGCCACAACGCCGCGATCCTCTTCGGAAAGTACTAGTCGACAACGAAGCGGCCCGGCGCAGGAAATGCGCCGGGCCGCTTCGTTTTTCGGCGTTCGCCAGGGTCAGCGTCCGAGCGGGCCTGGGTGCTGGTACTGCTGGGCGCCCACGTACCCGAAGTCGTCGGCCACCATGGCGGCCAACTCCAACAGGGCCCGCCGGGTCGGCTTGCTCACCAGCTCCAGGTCGATCTCCGCGCCCTCGGCGAGGTGATCATCGAACGGCACCACCTGAACGGCGCGGGTGCGATCGAGGAACAGCTTGCGTAACTGGTCGAGGTCGACCGTGGAAGCGCCGCGCCGCGAGGCGTTCACCACCACGACGGTGCGCTCGACGAGCTTGCCGTACCCGTGGTGGTCCAACCAGTCCAGCGTGGCCGAGGCGCTGCGCGCGCCGTCGATGGCTGGCGAGGTGACCAGCACCAGCGAGCTCGCCATGTCGAGCACGCCTGCCATGGCCGAGTGCATCAGGCCGGTGCCGCAGTCGGTCAGGATGATGTTGTAGAACGACTGCAGGATGCTGATGGCCTTGCGGTAGTCGGCCTCGCTGAAGGCCTCGGAGACCGCTGGATCCTGTTCGCTGGCAAGCACTTCCAGTCGGCTCGGGGCCTGCGAGGTGTGCGCCCTGACGTCGGAGTACCTGCTGATGTGCTGGTCCTCGAGCAGGTTGCGGACGGTGGAGCGGGTCTGCCTGGGCACCCGGTGCGCGAGCGTGCCGAGGTCGGGGTTGGCGTCGATCGCGATGACGCGGTCGCCGCGCAGCGAGGCGAACGTGGAGCCGAGGCCGACCGTGGTCGTCGTCTTGCCGACGCCACCCTTGAGCGAGAGGATCGCGATCCGATAGTCGCCGCGCACCGGCTGATTCACCCGGTCGACGAGGTCGCGGAAGACGACGTCGGCCGCGGATTCGCCCGGATTGAGCATGCCGCCGGTGGCCTTGTGCACGGCCCGGCGCCACCCGCTGCGCGGTGCCCGGCGGGCGCGCTTGAGCAGGTTCAGGTCGTTGACGGAATGGCCCGGCTGTCCTGGCGCAGGCACGTGCTGCGGCTGGAACGGCTGTGCGGGCTGATGCGGATTCGGTCCCTGCTGCCAGCTCGGCGGCCCTTGCGGCTGCTGGCCCATCGGCGGTGGCGGCTGATAGGCGGGCGGCGGTGGCGGCTGGTGGGTGACCGGCGGTGGCGGCGGCGCCCAGCTGTAGATCGGTCCGGCAGGCTGATCTGCCTGCGGCGCACCGGCTTCGGCATGATCCTGCGGCACCCGCCGGACCAGCCCGTCGGGGCCGATCTCCTGCCGGTACTCGCCGTAGCCCGGCGCCTCGGCGACCTGATGGCTGCCGCTCACCGGCTGGTATGCGCCGGTCTGATATGGCTCATATGCGCCAGTCGGCGCGAACGGCCCAGGGTTCGGCGGGGCATACCCGCCGTACTGCTCGGTGTTGGGCGGCGGGAAACCTTCGGGCGGGCCATAGGGCTGCGGCGGCATCGACGCCTGCGGGTACGAGACGGTCTGATCCGTCGACCCACCGAAGTCGGGCTCGGCCGCGGCCTGCTCCGGCTGATCCGCTTCCGCGAGCTCGGAATCCGGCACTTCCACGTCACCGCTCTGCGCTGCCGACTGGTCGGCGGCCTGCTCCGACTCGGTGCCGTCGGCGGTGTCCACCGCTTGACTCTGCAGCCAGGGCGGTGAGGTCGGGTTGTGGTCGTTAGTTGTCACAGTTCCCCCATCTGCTCGGGACTTCGAGCAGAGAGCTCGGCGCTTGAAGTGCGAATCCAACGCTAGCACGGGGTTCACACAGCCGCGTCCCGGTATGGAAGGCAGACGCGCCAGGATGACACGCCGCTGATTTGTGGTCTCCGACAGCAAGATCGAGAGCCGGACGCGCAGTCGGTCGACGACCGCGGCGTCCGGCTCCTACCGTACTCGACCTGGGGCTATCAGTGGGCCCGGTTGACCGCGGAGACCACGGCGCGCAGTGATGCGGTGGTGATGGAGGTGGCGATGCCGACGCCCCAGACCACCTTGTCGCCGATCGCGCACTCGACGTAGGCGGCGGCCTGTGCGTCGTCGCCCGCGGACATCGCGTGCTCGGAGTAGTCCAGCACCCGCACCTCGAAGCCGACGGTCGCGATCGCGTCGACGAACGAGGCGAGCGGGCCGTTGCCCGTTCCGGTGATCTCCTGCTCGACACCGTCGACCTTCACCACCACCGAGATGGTGTCGGTGCCGCCGTCGGTCTCCGAGGCCGTCACCTTCTGCCGGATCCGCTCCAGCGGCCGGATCGGGCTCAGGTACTCGTCGGCGAAGACGTCCCACATCTCCTTCGGCGTGACCTCGCCGCCCTCGCCGTCGGTGATCCGCTGCACCGCCTGGGAGAACTCGATCTGCAGCCGGCGCGGCAGCGCCAGACCGTGGTCGGTCTTCATGATGTAGGCGACGCCGCCCTTGCCGGACTGGGAGTTGACCCGGATGACCGCCTCGTAGGTGCGACCGACGTCCTTGGGGTCGATCGGCAGGTACGGCACCGCCCAGATGATGTCGTCGATATCCGCGTCGGCGTCGTCGGCCGCGACCTTCATCGCGTCCAGGCCCTTGTTGATGGCGTCCTGGTGGCTGCCGGAGAAGGCGGTGTAGACCAGGTCGCCGCCGTACGGGTGGCGCTCGGCGACCGGCAGCTGGTTGCAGTACTCGACGGTGCGCCGGATCTCGTCGATATCGGAGAAGTTGATCTGCGGGTCGACGCCGCGGGAGAACAGATTCATGCCCAGGGTGACCAGGCAGACGTTGCCGGTGCGCTCGCCGTTACCGAACAGGCAGCCCTCGATCCGGTCCGCGCCTGCCTGGTAGCCCAGCTCGGCGGCGGCAACCGCGGTGCCGCGATCGTTGTGCGGGTGCAGCGACAGCACGATCGACTCGCGGCGGGCCAGGTTGCGGCTCATCCATTCGATCGAATCGGCGTATACGTTCGGCGTCGCCATCTCGACGGTGGCGGGCAGGTTGATGATCAGCGGCTTCGCCGGGGTCGGCGCGATGATCGCGGAGACCGCGTCGCACACCTCCTTGGCGTATTCCAGCTCGGTGCCGGTGTAGGACTCCGGGCTGTATTCATAGCGCCAGTTGGTGTCCGGGTACCGCTTCTCGATCTCCAGGCACAGGGTCGCCGCGTCGGTGGCGATCTTCTTGACGGCCGCGCGGTCCGCGCGGAACACCACCTTGCGCTGCAGGATCGAGGTGGAGTTGTAGAAGTGCACGATCACGTTCTGCGCACCCGCGCAGGCCTCGAAGGTGCGCTCGATCAGTTCGGCGCGGCACTGGGTCAGCACCTGGATGGTGACGTCGGCGGGAATCGCGCCGTCCTCGATGATCTCGCGGACGAAGTCGAAGTCGGTCTGGCTCGCGGACGGGAAGCCGACCTCGATCTCCTTGTAGCCCATGCGGACCAGCAGGTCGAACATGCGACGCTTGCGGGCCGGGCTCATCGGATCGATGAGCGCCTGGTTGCCGTCGCGCAGGTCGACCGCGCACCAGCCGGGCGCGACATCGATGATCTTGTCCGGCCAGGTGCGGTCGGGCACCGTGACGGGCTCGACCTCCTCGGCGAAGGGCCGGTACCGGAAGGTGGGCATCGAGGAGTTCTTCTGCGCGTTCCACGCGGCCTGGTCGGCGGGGGCGGGCTTGGACGGCGGCACGATGGTGCGAGAACCGGATACGAAGGCGTCAGCGGGGGACATGGCGATTTTCTCCGAAGGGTGTGGGTGTTTCCCAAAGGGTTTGGGTCGACCGGCGCGGCAAAACCCCGCGACGGGAGCCGGTCCGATCAGGACCCGTCGCGGCGGCCGAGAAGAAGAGCCCGCTGCATGATGTCGGCGAGTTTACCGTGTCGCAGTTCACCCCGGAAAGGGCGGTCCCGTCGCCGGGTCATCCGATGACTCGGCTACCGTTCGAACCAGGAACAAAACGCTTGTACGGGCCACGGGTCCGACGAGACGTCGAACGGATTTTCATATGACATGGCTGGAACAGCTGGCCGTCTTCGGCGCGGGTATCGCCGCGGGCGGCATCAACACCATCGTCGGGTCGGGCACCTTGATCACCTTCCCGGTGCTCCTCGCGTTCGGGTTGCCACCGGTGACCGCGAACGTATCGAACACCATCGGCCTCGTGCCGGGCGCGATCAGCGGCGTGCACGGCTATCGCAGGGAACTGGCCGGCCAGCGAGAACGGTTGCTGCACTTGGGCACCGCCTCGTTGCTCGGCGGCATCACCGGCGCCGTGCTGTTGCTCGTGTTGCCCGCGAACGCGTTCAAGGCGATCGTGCCGGTTCTGATCACCGCGGCGCTGGTGCTGGTGGTCGTGCAGCCCAAGCTGTCGCGCTGGGTCAAGGAGCGGCGGGAAAACGGTGCGGCGCCTGCGCCGAAGCACGGCGGCCCGATCCTGTTCGTCGCGGTCTTCGCAACCGGCATCTACGGCGGCTACTTCGGCGCGGCGCAGGGCGTGTTGCTGCTCGGCTTGCTCGGGGTGTTCGTGCACGAGGACATTCAGCGGCTCAACGGCATCAAGAACGTGCTCGCGCTGGTCGTGAACGGGGTGTCCGCGCTGATCTTCGTCGTGGTCGCCGACGTGGACTGGCGCGCCGTCGTGTTGATCGCGCTCGGCTCGATCATCGGCGGCCAACTCGGTGCGAAGATGGGCAGGCGGATGCCGCCCATGGCGTTGCGTGCGGTCATCGTCGTGGTCGGCACCATCGCGGTGATCCGGTTGCTGATGTCGTAGGAGGTGGCGTAGTGGTGGGCTCATGGTGTCCATCGCCGCCGATCTCAGGGTGCAAGTCATCCCTGCGGCGGACGACGGTCCCGCGGCAGCGTCCCAAGATAATCGGTATGCGTGGGTGGAGGATCGTCGTTGTCGCCGCGGTGGTGACGACGTTGGCGCCGTTGATCGGGTGCGTGCGTCAGGGTGTGCACGAACAAGCGGTGGCAGGCCTGGTTGCCCAGGCCGACGCCGCGCCGACGCCGTCGTTGGCGTGGACAGCCTGCCAGGAGAAGGACCTGAGCAGGCTGCAATGCGCCACCGCGACAGTGCCGCTCGACTACGCACACCCGGACGGCCCGACGCTCGCCCTTGCGCTGGTCCGCCAGCCTGCGACCGACTCGTCCCGCCGGATCGGCACCCTCTTCACTGCGGTGGGCGGGCCTGGTGGTTCCGGGTTGCATTGGGCCGCAAAGGATCAGATGTTCCCCGGCGAGATCGCCCGCCGCTTCGATGTGGTGACCTTCGATCAACGCGGCACCGGCCGGAGCGCTCAGGTCCGGTGTTTCCCGAATCCCGAAGAGCAGCAACGATTCTGGGCTGGAGCCTGGGTGCCGCCGGGTAACGCCGAGCAGGAGGCGGCGCAGGCACGATTCAGTCGTGACCTGTCGGCGAGCTGTGCCGCGAACAGCCCGGAGTTGCTGCCGCATCTCACCACGGTCGACGCCGCCCGCGATCTCGACCTGCTGCGTCGTGCCGTCGGCGATAAGAAGCTGACCTATGAGGGCGCCTCGTACGCAAGCTATCTCGGCGAGGTGTACGGCGCGCTGTTCGGCGACCGGGTGCGTGCGCTGAACCTCAGCTCGATGATCGATCCGGACTCCTACACCTCCGACTCCCGCGCTCAGGTGGCCGAGTCGGCGGCGGGCACCGAGGAGGTGTTGTCGGAATTCTTCCGGCTGTGCGCCCAGGCAGGCCCGTCCCGCTGCACGTTCGCCGGGGCGGTCAAGCCGACTGCCGATCAGGCTATCGGTGACCAAAAACCAAGTGGCAGTGCAGATCTCCAGGATCGCGACACCGCATTGCTGGACCGGCTGCGGCAGGGCCCTGTGCTGGTCGGCGAGGGCGAGCAGACCCGTTCGGTGACCTACGCCGAGGTCGTCGCACAGCAGGCGATGCTGCTGTACGACGTCGAGCAGGGCTGGCCGACGCTGGCTCGATTCCTGACCGAAGTGGAGCGCGGCGCCGCGGGCAACGCGGAGATCGTCCGCGGGATCCTCGACAAGAACCGCTTCCCGCCCGACTTTCTCGATGCGTTCATCGCGATTTCCTGCGCGGACAAGACCTTTGTGCGCGATCCGGACCAGTGGCCAACGATGACAAAGGAACTGGCCGCGACCAGTCCCACCTACGGCGGCTTCTGGCTGTACCTGCACCAGCCGTGTGCGTCGTGGCCGAGCCCGCAGGGCGGCTACCCGCAGCGCTACCCCGGCCCGTGGATCCTGCGCTCGGACGTGCCTGCGCTGCTGCTCAACAATCGGTTCGATCCGGTGACACCGCTCACTGCCGCGCGCACGGCGCAGCAGGCGTTGGTCAACGCGCGGCTGGTGGTTGTCGAGGGTGGTTACGGTCACGAGACCGCAGGCGACTGCATCAAGAACCTGCGCGAGCGCTACCTGATCGACCAGCAGCTGCCCGCACCCGGCGCGACCTGCAAAGCCGATCAAGCGCCCTTCGCGGGCTGAGGGGACTCGCGACCGAGCAGGTCATCCCGGCTGCCTCGCGCTGTCGCCCGCTCGTCACCCCCCGTTCGGCACGGGTCGGGGCGAGGTCGGTGAACCGACGGGATAATGGCAGGGGGACAACGGATGACGTTGGGGGAACGACTGTTCAGCAGCCGATTATCCCGGTAATCTGCGTCCGGCCATGCGTGATGAGGGAGGTGGCTGGGTGCGTAGACGCGCCTTCTTCAAAGCAGCGGGAACAGCTGCACTGTTCGGTGCTGCGCTGGGTTCGGCGACGACTGCCCGACCGGCGGCCGCGGACCCGGTCTGGAATCTGCTATTCCAGCAGTGGGTACCGGAGATCTTCGCGCCACTACCCGATCCACCAGAGCATTCGCCTGCGATCGTCATCGGCTCCGGCTTCGGCGCCGCAGTTACCGCACTGCGACTAGCCGAGGCTGGCATCGCCAACACCGTGCTCGAACGCGGTTCGCGCTGGCCGAACGATCCGTGGCGGGAGATCTTCACCGGCGACGACCTGCCGGACGGCCGCGGCTTCTGGCACCGCACCAGCTTCACCGGCGTCAGCAAGGTGCCGATGAACTTCGCGAGCTTCGGCGGGGTGCTGGACTGCACCAGCTACCCGGGCATCGATGTCTGGCGCGGCGCCGCGGTCGGCGGCGGCTCGGTGGTCTTCACCGGCGCGATGGTCGCCCCGGAACGCCGCTTCTTCGACCATCTCTTCGGCGGCGCCGTCGAGTACGGCGAGCTGGATCGGGTCTACTACCCGCGCGTGCGGGAGATGCTGCGGCTGAATTCGATGCCTGCGGATGTCTACGGCGCTGCGCCGTTCACTCACTCCAGGGCCTGGGACGAACAGGTGCGCAAGGCGGGCTACCAGCCGAGGTCCAACGACTCGATCTTCAACTGGGACGTCCTGCGCGGTGAGCTGGCGGGCACGTGCCGTCCCTCGGCCACCGTGGCCCGCAGCAACCTCGGCAACTCCAACGGCGCGAAGTTCGACCTGAACCAGAACTACCTGAAGTACGCGCAGGACACCGGCCGCTCGGCGATCTTCCCCGGCCACCAGGTCGAGTCGATCGCGCAGGAACCGGGCGGCCGCTACTCGATCCGGGTGACCAAGCTCGCGCCGACCGGCGATGTGCTCAACACCAGGACGCTCACCTGCGATCAACTGTTCCTCGGTGCGGGCTCGGTCGGCACCTCGGAACTGCTGGTTCGGGCACAGGCCACCGGCGCCCTTCCCAACCTCAACGAACACGTCGGTGCAGGCTGGGGCACCAACGGCGATGTGGTGCTCGGCCGTGGCGCGAGTGCGCTGGCCGGCGTCGGCCAAGGCGTGCCGAGCGCGAGCCGGATCTTCGACGAGTCGGGCCTGCCGCTGAGCCTGGAAAGCTGGTACATCCCCGGCATTCCGTTCGAGACGGGCGCGCTGGCTTCGCTCGGCATGGTGCTCGATCCGGCGCGCGCCAAGTTCGGCTACGACCCCGCGACGAATCGGGTCGGTCTGTCGTGGCCTGCCAAGAACCGCGAGGACATGGTGGCCGCCGCCCGCGCGGTCGATCACCGGATCGCCGAACGCGCAGGCGCCGTCCTCGAATACGGCGCCATCGGCTACGACGCCAATGCGTTGTTCACCGCGCACCCGCTCGGAGGCGCGGTGCTCGGCAAGGCCACCGACGGGTACGGACGCGTGCACGGCCACCCCGGCCTGTACGTCATGGACGGCGCGGCTATCCCGGGCAGCACCGGCACGGTGAACCCGTCGTTGACCATCGCCGCCCTCGCCGAGCGCAATATCGAGGCGATCATCCGCACCGGACGCTGAGACCGCGCCGGGGCAGCAGGGCCGCAGTTCCTGCTGCCCCGGCGTGCTCGCCATTCGTGCCGAGCGCTGCGTCGCCGACTACTGTCGGCGTGACCGTTCAGTGTCGAAGGGATTCCTCAGGTGGTAGCTGCGAGCACCATTCCGGTCAGCGAAGAACTCCCGCAAGGCGATTACCCGCGTAAGCCCCCTGCGCTGTGGACCGACTTCGTCATGCTGGCGCTGGCGATCGTTTCGGTCGTGCTGATCGTCTGGATCACCTTCTTCACCGTGTCCGAGCACACCCATCGAGTGATCGTGGTCGTCGACTGGTCGATCTGCGCGATCTTCGCGGTGGAGTTCCTGTGGCGCTGGCACCGCGCAGGCTGGCCGTGGACCTTCCCGTTCGTCTACTGGTACGAGGTCATCGGCATGATCCCGGTGACAAGCGCGTTCTTCCGCGGGTTCCGGCTGCTGCGGATCGTGGTGATCGTGGTCCGGCTGGCCAGGGTCGCCGACCGCGTCTTCGGCGACCGGATCACCGCCGCGATCGTCAATCGGTTTGTGCTGACCATCGTGGACACGATCAAGCGGCCGATGACGATCGCGGTGATGGACGAGGTCGCGGCGGTGATGCGCACCGGCCACTACACCCGCAACATCGCCGCGGCGCTAGAGGAGAACCGCGCCGAGCTGGACGAGATGATCCTCGAGCTGATCAAGAAGGATCCGCAGGCGGGTCGAGTGCGCTATATCCCGTTCCACGACGACATCATTCGGCTGATCGCCGACACCACGTTCCGCATCATGTTCCAGGTGCTCGAGGATCCGCGCACCGATGAACTGGTCGCGGATGTGTTGCGGGAGAACATCGATCAGATGCGGGAGGCGGTGCGCCACGATATCAGGGTGCCGCCGTCCGCCTACGGCCCGACACCGGCCGAGCACAGCGTGCGGCACCACCTCAGTCGTGTGCCCCGTGCCTGATCTCGTCCCTCGGCTGTGCGAGTTTGATTGTCTCCCAGACGATCAGCGCCCCGAGCACGGCAGTGAGCACAGTGAGTGAGGCCAGCGCGGGCAGCGCGCACGCCACCGGGATCAGCGCGAGCAACAGCACGACGGTGACCACCCGCGGCGCGGTGATCGACCCTGTCGCATAGTGTTTCGCGCCGATCAGCGCGATCAGATACAGCACGACACCGCCGTACAGCGAGAACAACGGAATCCCGTACAGCGCGTCTTTCAGCGTGTGGTGCGACTCGTCGCCGACGTAGTAGAGCACCTTTTTCAAACCCAGTGAGAGACCGATGATTCCGACAATCATCGGGAAATGCCAAAAGGTATAGGAGCCCCGTCCGATCTTGATCTGCTGCGCGCCGTCGGACCGCTTCAGCTCGTGTTCGATCGACAACGCGGCCACATCGAAATAGGCCCACCAGAGCAGGCCGGATATCGCGAGCCCGAGTAACGCGCCGACCGCGATCGGCCAGGAGATCGGCAGGTTCTTCACGCCGATGCCGATCGAGACGATCGATTCGCCAAGCGCGACAATGATGATCAGTCCGTACCGCTCGGCGAAATGGGTCGCCGAATTCATCCGCCAGTCGGTGCCTGCGAGCAGCGTCCACAGGTAGTCGCCTGCGATCGCCGCGATCCACAGGCAGATCTGGACGGTGCCCTCGGTCATCGCGGCGACCACAAGGAGCGTGGTGCCGAGGGTGATCGAGCCGAACGCCCAGCGCAGCACCTGATTACGCAGCTGTGGATCTTCGGCACTGGCCAGCCAGAACATGACGACGTGCACCAGCCGCACCACGAGATAGGCGATCGCGAAGACGAGCGGGCCGAACCAGCCGCCGGGCAGGTCGTGGAAGGCCTCGGGAATGGCGAGCGCGGCGAGGAAGGCGCCGCCCATCGCGGTGAACATCGCGACCCTGGCGAAACCCTCGTCCGCGCGGACCACGTTGCCGAGCCAGGAGTAGGCGATCCACAGCCACCACATCACCGCGAGCACCAGGAACGCGCGCACCATGTTCTTGGCGCTGGTCTCTTCCGCGGCCAGGTCGGTGACCATGGTGAACGCGAAGACGAGGACCAGGTCGAAGAACAGCTCGAGCTGCGTCACCGACGCGCCTTCGGCTACCGGCTGGAACCGAACCCTTTTGGAACCGATCATGATGCTCATCGTTGCACCCCGATCGTCCCGATGCGTGCCTGCGGTGTTACGCGTCGCGCGTTTTCACTCTCAGCGTGACGTTCAGGGTTTGTTATGCGTTATGGCTATCCGGCTTCATAGTTTTCCTTTTTCGGAAAACGTTCAGCGAACTCGATGAAATTTTCCGCGGCGATCTCGTTGGCCTTGCGGACTGTTCGCTTGAGTAGCAGGCCAGGCACCGGGATGGGTAGGTACAGCTCTGAGTGAAACCAGACATCGGTGCCGTCGCCACCGTCGGAAACCTCGAACCAGCCGCCACCCTTGACGCCACGCGTACTGTCGGTGACCTGCCACGATGACCGATCCGGCGTCCAATCGTATTCCAGCACCTGAAGATCGGAACCGTTCATCAGTTCGGCCTTGACGAAAACTCGGAGTGGCCGTCCGGCGTCGTCGCGCGAGGCGACGCGCGCATCGGTATATCCGGGCGACCATTCAGGCAACATTTCGACAGCGGCCAGGGCGTCCATCACCTGGGCGGAATCGGCGTCCACGACGAATCGGATATCGGTCCTCGTGCGCATCAATACCTCCGACCCCCGATGGACAACCCGGCCCGATTCTCTCCATCGGATATCGGATTCGTCAACCTTGGGTGTCGGAGGTTGAATGTCGATGAGGCAACGTGGTACGGGATCAATCGTTCGAGAACTGCGTGAACCAGTTCCGCGCGGAAGATTCAGCAGGACTTGTTCATAGCCGTGTGCGCGGCTCAGCCGTCCGCGGGTTCGACTATCGCATCGGGGCCGGGGTACACCAGCGACTCGTGTCCGTCGCTGTAACGCACGACGTAGGGCGGTGATCCGTCCGGTCCGCGAACTTCGATGATCTCCCCGTGGCGCGCCCCCTGCCCTACTACGTGGCCGTGTACGAGCAGTCGGTCGCCGACATTCGCCATCATCACCTCATTATCGAGTGCTGGTGACGCGGGTCACAAGCATTCGAGGATGAAGACCGCATGGTCTGTCAAGTGCCGATGACACGATCGACCGCCGCCTCGATCAACTCCTGGCTCTGTTCTTCGGTGAACACCTCCGGCAGCGTGAGCCGGTCGACGATTAGCCAGTTCAATGCCAAATACAGCAGCAGTACCGACTTTTCGTCACCGGGCAACCCGGCGTCGAGATGGTTGCGCACGTTGAACTCGATGTCCGCGCGCACTCGCTCGGTGAGCACGGCTCGGAGTTCCGGTCGCCTGGTCGCCTCGAGGCGCAGCTCCAGCAACGCGAGGTAGCCGGAGCGGAACGCTTCGATGCGCCCGACCGTCTCCTTCATCAATTCGACGATGTTGGCCCGGGTCTTCGGTCCTTCGGTCAGCTTGGCCATGGTCGGCGCGCTGGGCCGCAACCGCTCGTAGAAGCGGCCGCCCGCCTGGGTGAGCAGGTCGTCCCGATTGGCGAAGTAGTTCGACGCGGTGCCTGCGGGCACCGCCGCCTCTTTGTCCACCGCGCGGAAGGTGAGTCCGCGAGCTCCCTCGCTGGCCAGGACCTCGAGCGCCGCATCGAGCAGCGCCTGACGACGTTCCGGATTTGTCCGCACTTGACACCACTCCATCTGTAGTACTACCTTCAGACCACTACATGCAGAGTACAACAGGTTAGGCGGTACCGGAATGCGAAAGCTTGTCTACTACGTCGCGGTCTCTCTCGACGGCTACATCGCAGGTCCGGCGGGGGAGTTCGACTTCTATCCGACCGACGACGAGATGATGGGGCAGATCAACGCGGAGTACCCGGAGTTCGTCCCGACCCAGTTCCGGTCGCACATCGGGATGGCGGTCGACGAACCGAACCGGCATTTCGACGCCGTGCTCATGGGTCGAGGCACCTACGAACCCGCGTTGGCCACCGGCGTGACGAGCCCGTACGCGCACCTGCGGCAGTACGTGGTGTCAAGCACGCTCGGCCGGATCGACGATCCGGCAGTGGAATTGGTCGACGCGGACCCGGTCGGCTTCGTGCAGCGGCTCAAAAAGGAAGAGGGCCTTGATATCTGGCTCTGCGGCGGCGGCAAGCTCGCCGCGCAGCTGCTCGGTGCGATCGACGAGATGATCATCAAGAGCTACCCGGTCGTCGCGGGCACCGGGATCCCGGCCTTCGCCGGGGAGTTCCAGCCGACCCTGTTCACCCCGGTGCAGCGCAAGCAATTCGGCAACGGCGCGCAGGCCACCTGGTTCGCCCGCGCCTGACAATTCTCCACGAAAGAGGTTCTGATATGCGAAAACTCGTCTACTTCGTCGGCATGTCGCTGGATGGCTACATTGCGGGACCCGGCGATACCATCGACCACTACCCGGTCGGGCCGGACATGGGCGCGTGGCTCGCGCAGGAGTACCCGGAAACCTTGCCGACGCACGTTCGCCCGCACTTCGGGATCGCCGCGGACGCGCCGAACCAGAAGTTCGACACCCTGGTGATGGGGCGCGGCACCTACGATCCGGCGCTCGCCATCGGCATCACCGCACCGTATGCGCACATGCGGCACTACGTGGTGTCGAGCACGCTCGGCCGGATCGACGACCCGGCTGTCGAATTGGTCGAGGACCCGGTCGCGCTGGTGCGGCAGCTCAAACAGGAAGCGGGATCGGACATCTGGCTGGCCGGCGGTGGAAAGCTCGCCGCTGCCGTGCTTTCCGAGATCGATGAGCTGGTCATCAAGAGCTATCCGGTCGTCTCCGGCACCGGAACGCCCGCGTTCGCCGGTGCGTTCCAGCCGACTCTTTTCGCGCCGACCGCGCGCAAGGAGTTCGAGAACGGCACGCAGGTCACCTGGTTCACCAGGTCCTGACCATGGCGATCGGCCTCGGCGACCACCGCCGAGGCCGATCGCCCGGCAGTCACCCGTCGCCGAGAAATGACAGCCGCACTTGGCGATCGGGATTGTCGACGTTGAGATCGACGAGCGCGACGGACTGCCACGTCCCCAGCGCCATCGCGCCGTCGATCACCGGAATGGTCGCGTAGGGGGCGATCAGCGCGGGCATCACATGCGAGCGCCCGTGCCCGCGGGACCCGTGCGCGTGCCGCCAGCGATCGTCGGCAGGCAGCAGGTCGTGCAGCGCGGCAAGCAGATCGTCATCGCTGCGCGCCCCCAGTTCCATGACTGCGATCCCGGCCGTGGCGTGTGGCACGAAGACATTGAGCAATCCGTCGCCGCCGCCAGACGCCTCGCGCACGAACGACGTGCACTGCCCGGTGATGTCCCGCACGACCTCGGTCCGTCCGGTGGTCACCGTGAATACCGTGCTCTTCATGACTCCATGGTGCGTCATTCACACGGTTCCCTCGGCGCACAGTGCCGTGGTGACGTACTGGTTGCTCGCGAAGTTCGTGCGCGCGGCGGACCAGCGCAGGAAGTCCTCGGCGGCCGTCGGCTGAGGAGGTAGCCACAATCCGCTGGACGACGGCCGGTAGTCTTGGTGGCTGTTAGCAGCTGGTTGTCGATCTTGGAGGACCCTGTCGTGGCTCTCGTTGTTCAGAAGTACGGAGGATCCTCGGTGGCAACCGCCGAGCGCATCCGGCGCGTCGCTGAACGGATCGTCGAGACGAAGAAGCAGGGCCACGACGTGGTGGTCGTCTGCTCGGCCATGGGTGACACCACCGACGAGCTGCTCGACCTGGCCCAGCAGGTGGCGCCCGCGCCGCCGGCCAGGGAGATGGACATGCTGCTCACCTCGGGCGAGCGCATCTCCAACGCGCTCGTCGCCATGGCCATTCACTCGCTCGGCGCCGAAGCGCGGTCGTTCACCGGCTCGCAGGCCGGCGTGATCACCACCGGCGCACACGGCAACGCCAAGATCATCGACGTCACCCCGGGCAGGCTGCGCCAAGCCCTCGATGACGGACAGATCGTGCTGGTCGCAGGCTTCCAAGGCGTGAGCCAGGACAACAAGGACGTCACCACGCTCGGCCGCGGCGGTTCCGACACCACCGCGGTCGCGCTGGCCGCCGCGCTGGAGGCCGACGTCTGCGAGATCTACACCGACGTGGACGGCGTCTTCACCGCCGACCCGCGGATCGTGCCGGACGCCCAGCGGCTGGACCAGGTCTCCTACGAGGAGATGCTGGAGCTCGCCGCCTGTGGCGCGAAGGTGCTGATGCTGCGCTGCGTCGAATACGCGCGTCGCTACAACGTGCCCGTGCATGTGCGTTCGTCCTATACCGACAAGCCGGGCACCTACGTTTACGGATCGATGGAGGACATCCCCTTGGAGCAAGCAATCCTCACGGGCGTCGCGCACGATCGCAGCGAGGCCAAGGTGACCGTGGTCGGTCTGCCGGACGTGCCGGGCTACGCCGCCAAGGTGTTCCGCGCGGTCGCCGACGCCGAGATCAACATCGACATGGTGCTGCAGAACATCTCCAAGATCGATACCGGCAAGACCGACATCACCTTCACGCTGCCGAAGACCGACGGCGCACGTGCCGTCGAGATGCTGACCAAGCAGCAGGACGAGATCGGCTTCTCCCAGGTGCTCTACGACGACCACATCGGCAAGGTGTCGTTGGTCGGCGCGGGCATGAAGAGCCACCCCGGCGTCACCGCCAAGTTCTGTGAGGCGCTTGCCGACGCAGGCGTGAACATCGATCTCATCTCCACCTCCGAGATCCGGATCTCGGTGCTGGTCAAGGACACCGAGCTGGACGAGGCCGTCAAGGTGCTGCACCGGGCCTTCGAACTGGGCGGCGACGAGGTCGCCGTGGTGCACGCAGGAACAGGGCGTTAAACAATGGGTGTACGAGTAGGCGTTGTCGGCGCGACCGGACAGGTCGGCGCCGTCATGCGAAAACTGCTGGAAGAGCGCAACTTCCCGGCCGACGAGGTGCGATTCTTCGCGTCGTCGCGGTCGGCGGGGACCACGCTGCCGTGGCGCGGCGGTGAGATCGTCGTCGAGGACACCGAGCTCGCCGATCCGTCCGGCCTCGACATCGCGCTGTTCTCGGCGGGCGCCACCATGTCTCGCGTGCAGGCCCCGCGCTTCGCCGCGGCGGGCGTCACCGTGATCGACAACTCGTCGGCCTGGCGCAAGGACCCCGATGTCCCGCTGGTGGTCAGCGAGGTCAATCCCGAACAGACCCGCAACCTGGTCAAGGGCATCATCGCGAACCCGAACTGCACAACCATGGCCGCGATGCCGGTGCTCAAGCCGCTGCACGACATCGCGGGGCTGCGCAGGCTCATCGTGTCGAGCTACCAGGCGGTGTCCGGCAGCGGGCTGGCCGGCGTGGAAGAGCTTGCGACACAGGCGCGTGCGGTGATCGACGGTGTCGAGCAGCTGACCCACGACGGCAGCGCGCTCGACTTCCCCGCCCCGAACAAGTACGTCGCGCCCATCGCGTTCAACGTGCTGCCGCTGGCCGGATCGCTGGTCGACGACGGCTCCGGCGAGACCGACGAGGATCAGAAGCTGCGTAACGAGAGCCGCAAGATCCTCGGGCTGCCCGAGCTCCTGGTGAGCGGCACCTGCGTGCGTGTTCCGGTGTTCACCGGCCACTCGCTGTCGGTGAATGCCGAGTTCGAGCAGCCGCTTTCGGTGGATCAGGCCAAGGAGATCCTGGCCAAGGCGCCCGGCGTCAAGCTCGTCGAGGTGCCGACCCCGTTGCAGGCGGCGGGCGCCGACGACTCGTTCGTCGGCCGCATCCGCCAGGATCCCGGTGTGCCGGAAGGCCGCGGGCTCGCGCTGTTCATCTCCAGTGACAACTTGCGTAAAGGCGCGGCGCTCAACACCATTCAGATCGCCGAGGTATTGCTCAGCAATCGCTGATGTTGCTCCGACGCGGCCGTGCGAATCCATGGGATGCGCACGGCCGCCGTCGTTGCTAGACGTCGTAGCCGATCGTGAGCAGGCGTTCGGCGATCGAACGGCCCGCCTGGATCTCATACGATCCGGGCACCCGCCGCCAGGTGTTGGTGTCTTCGTCCCAGATCTCGAAGGCGCGGTCCGGAATGCGGATCACCGCTTCGACCACCTCGCCGGGTTCGGCCTCGACGCGGGCGAACCCGGCCAGCCAGCGCGCCGGGCGGACGACCGAATCCGCAACGGGCGCAAGGTAGACCTGCACCACCTCACCGCCGCGGCGGGCACCGGTATTACGCAGTCGCACGGTCACCGTCGTGTCTGCCCGGTCGATCGACTCGTATTCCCATGTGGTGTAACCGAATCCGTGTCCGAACGGGTAGGCGGGGGTGGTGCCTGCGCGTTCCCACGCGCGGTAGCCGATGAAAATATCCTCCCGGTAGACCAGCTGGCCATCGGTCGGGGTGACCTCGGAGACCGGGCAGTCCGCCAGTACGGCGGGCCAGGTGGTCGGCAGCCGCCCACCCGGCTCGACAGCGCCGAGCAGCACATCGGCGAGCGCGTTACCGGCTTCCTGGCCGGGGAACCAGCTCAGCAGCACCGCCGAAACCTCGTCGCGCCAGGGCATCTCCACCGGCGACCCAGCATTGACGACAACGACGGTGTGCGGGTTGACGGCGGCCACGCGGCTCACCAATTCATCTTGGCGGCCGGGCAGTTTCAGGCTGGTGCGATCGAAGCCTTCGGACTCGACCTGTTCGGTGGTGGCCACGACGACCACCGCGACATCCGCGGCCCGCGCCGCCTCGACGGCCTCGGCGATCAGCTCGTCCGGGTCCCGCCGCGGTTCCGCGTGCGCGAGCGTGAACATGATCGCGGGCAGTGGCGCGTCCTTGAACTTCAACGGCGCGTGGGTCATCGAGACGTCGACCGGTGTCCCCGCCGTGAGCTCGATGGTGCCGCGCTCGCTGATCGATCCGAAGAACGCCTCGAAAGGATCGGTGCTGGTGAGGGTTTCGGTTTCGTCGAACAGCGTGGTGCCGTCGACGGCGAGCCGGAAACTACCGAAACCCTTGGTGCCGAACGTATGCTGGCCCGTCTCCTGTGGCGTAAAGGTGCCGCTCACCTCGACGGTGTGCAGCGCGTCGTAGCTGACGCCCTCGGGTAGTTCGCCGAGCCAGTTGACCGCGCCGTTGGGCAGCGAGCGTTCGCCGAGCAACCCGCCGTCGGCATCGAAAACGCGGGCGCGCAGGTCGAATCCGCGCTCCGCCGCCCCGAGGTTGTCGCTCGGGGCTGCGCCGATCGAGTAGGTGAGCGCGCCTGCGGGCAGCGCGGCGGTCAGGCCGTCGAGCGGGGAGACGACGGACGCGGGGAAGACGGTGGCCGAACCGCCGCCGAGAATCCGGGCATCCCTGGCGGCGAGTCCGCTGAGCGCTACGGTGGTCGCGGCGGCGTCGATGGGCAGGGCCGGACCCTGCTCGAGCGCCTGGTTGCGGATCAGCACGATTGCGCGACTTGCGATCTCGCGGGCCAGCGCGATGCCGTCGATGTCCTCGGGTGGCGTGGTCACCACCGGATCGACGCCGTCGAGCAGGCCGACCCGTGCGGCAAGCCGCAGCACCCGACGGACTGCATCGTCGACCAGGGCTTCGTCTACTTCACCGTTGCGCACTGCGGCGACGAGGGGATCGCCGAACACGCCTTGCGGCCCCGGCATCGCGACGTCGAGACCGCCGGTGATCGCGCCGACCGTCGATCGGGCGGCCATCCAGTCGGAGACCACGATGCCGTCGTATCCCCACTCGCCGCGCAGCACCCCGTTCAGCAAGGCGGCGTGCTCGGTCATCGTGGTGCCGTTGACCTGGTTGTAGGCGGCCATGAGGCCCCAGGTGCCCGCGTCGTGCACGATCGCCTCGAAGGGCGCGAGATACAGTTCGCGCAGTGCGCGCGGGGAGACGACATTGTTCACGGTGAAGCGGTCGGTCTCGGCGTCGTTGGCCACGAAATGCTTGACGGTGGTGCCGATTCCGCCGTCCTGCACACCGCGCACATAGCCGGTGCCGATCTGCGCGGTCAGATACGGATCCTCCGAGTAGCACTCGAAGTGCCTGCCGCCGAGCGGGGAGCGGTGCAGGTTGACGGTGGGTGCGAGCAGCACCTGCACCTCTTTGCGGCGGGCTTCCTGCGCCAGCAGCCTGCCTGCGCGCCTGGCGAGTTGCGGATCCCAGGTCGCGGCGAGGGCGGTCGGCGAAGGCAGCGCGATGGACGGATCGTCCGCGGTCCAGTACCGCCCGCGCACCCCGATCGGTCCGTCCGACATCACCAGCGACCGCAACCCGATCTCCGGAAGGGCGGGCAGCGACCACATGTCCTGCCCCATCAACAATCTGGCCTTGCTCGGGAGGTCGAGTTTCCCGAGGGCCGCCGTCACGGCGTCCTCGCGGGCCACGTCGGCTGGACTCATCATGAACTCCTTTGTCTGCCACTGCCGTTGCCGACCGAGTCGGCGGATACCACTGATAGCTCGTGAGTGCCGGCGGCGGACATGCGCAGGCCTTCGCCGCACTCACCTAATCGATAGTAGGTGTTGTTATCTTCTCGTTACTTTTGTGAATCGGATCCGGCCGCGCGCTCGCCCGGCCCGAGCAGCGCGACGAAGTCACGGAACGCGGCTCCCATGTCGACCTCCTCCGGTGCGAGCAACCACTGCGTCTGCAACCCGTCCAGGACCGCGATCAACAGCGGCGCCACCTGCTCTGGTGTCCGCCCACCGGCCAGCCGATCACCGAACTCCGCCCGCAGCAGCTCGGCGAGCCGCGCCCTGGCCTGCGCGTAGCGCTCGATGAAATACTCCCGCGCCGGGTGCTCGTCGGTGACGCTTTCGCCCGCAAGAACGGTGAAAGTCTGGATAACACCGGGACGTTCGGCGTTGTAGTCGACCAACTGCTCGAGATGCGTCAGCTGCCAACTGTTCGACGGACCGGCCAGGAAGGCGGCCGCGTCCCAGCGGTCCCGCTCTTCCAGCACCGCAACCAGCAGGTGCTCCTTACTCGGAAAGTAGTGCAGCAGCCCGGGCTGGGTGAGCCCGACGCGCTCCGCGACCGCGGCAAGCGAGGTGCCCCGATACCCACGCTCGGCGATCACCTCCCGCGCGGCCTCGAGGATCGCCGCGCGGCGTTCGGCGGCCTGCGCGGCGCGGCCGCCTCGCTGTTCCTGAGTCACGTGAGCGAGCGTAGCCATGGCCGCCGCGCCGAACGGATCGCGGCTCGACACGCGCTCATCCGTCGTGCGAGTTCGCGGGCGTCAGCGGATGCCCGGTGCGCCGGGACCGAGGCAGACCATGATCGCACAGCCGGGGGCGATGTCCCAGAATGGCGGGGCCAGTGGGTAATTCAGGCACGAGAAGACATTGCAGCCCGGATAGGCGAAGGGGCCGCCGCCGAAGACGGCGAGTACGAAATTGGCGTCGACGAACTGGCTCGGGTTCAGGCGAATCGCTGGTTCGACGTAGGGGCCTGGATCGGGCATGGGGGGTTCGTCGAACGCGGCGAAGAGCCTGCGGAAGAACTCGTGGGGCAGTTCCGAGGTGTTCTGGATGATGCCGGTGACGCCGTACTGGCTTGCGTTGCCGTAGAAGCCGGTCCACATCACGGTCAGGTCGAGGCTGGGGATGATGAAGACGTTCTGCATGCCGAGCCCGGCCATCATGTACACGTCGGGCGGCAGTGACAGTGCGAGTTCGGCGCACCCGGGACCGAGCCAGAACAGGTAGCCGTAGCACTTGTTGGTCGCCGACGGCTGGCGCGCTTGCCGCAGGTACTGCTCCGAGACGAGCTGCTGTGCGCCCCAATGCCCTTCGTTGCTGACGAGGAGGCCGAGCTTGGCGAAGTCGTTGGGCGGGATCAGCAAGTGCGCGTACCCGTAGGTGTGGCCCGCGCGGTCGCGGGCCCAGTAGTAGTCGCCGCGTTCGATGCCGAGCGGGTCGAACAGTTCGCGCTGCGCGAACTGTTGCAGCGGTTCGCCGACGGCGAGTTCCATGACGTAGGCGAGCAGATCGACGTTGCGCTGGCTGTAGCTGAAGGCGGTGCCCGGCGGATTGTCCAGCGGCACCCCGAGTGCCTGCACCGCGCTGTTCGGGTCGATCGGGATGACCCCGGTGGCGCCCTCGGTCAACACGCCGACCTTCATGCCCGAGGTCTCGGTGAGCAGGTTCTGCACGGTGATCGAGCGATGCTCGGCATCGCCGAGGCCGGCGGGCAGGTACTGATCGATCGGTGCGGAGATATCGAGTTTGCCCTGGTCCCAGGCGATCCCGGCGAGCAGTGAGACGACGCTCTTGGTGGCGCTCCAAATGTTCCACGCCACGTTGCCGGTTTCCGCGTTGCTCGGGCCAGCGCCGATCAGACAGTTGTGTCGGAACACCTGCACGTTCAACCGGTTTCGGGTGGCCGCGAAGTGCAGCGCGTCCGTAAGCCGCGCACTGTCCATGCCGGCCTGCTCCGGTTCGGCCGTGGCGAACTCGCGACCGGAGGGCACCGCGCAGCGCACCTCGTCGGCGGTACGGCTCGGCGACGCGTGCGCGCCTGCGGCGAACACATTCCCCACCACCAGCGTCAGCGCAGCAAGCCCAGCCAGGAACCCAGCAGAACGCCCCATACGCAAGAGGCTAGCGGGTGAACGGTTCGTACGTGGACAACACTGCGCAACCCGAAATACAAACGCCGCCAGGTCGAAAAACCTGGCGGCGCTGAGCCGCCGGACGCCACGCCAGCGCCACGACTCGAGTCGACGTCCCACAAGCGCCTCTCGGCGGGTGGTCGCTCGTAGCGACAAAGGGGTGAGGCCCGGGGCTGTCCGGACGCCGACAGTGATCATCAACGACGACCCGTCCGGAAGTATTCCGCGGCACGGCAACTGGGCCTTCGATGTGTTCTCCCTCACAATTTCCCGGAGTTGATCGTGGTGGCCGCGCCGCATCCACGCCGCTGAGCTGGGCGGACGCGCGCTCCGACCTTTTCTTGACTAATTCCAGAAAAGGAGGAGGATCGTCGGTATGCACACCAACCACACCGATGCGCGGGCGCAATTGCGCGCAGCCGGTCTGCGGGTCACCGCCCCGCGGATCGCGGTGTTGGACGCGGTGGCGGCCACCCCGCACGCCGATGCGGATCGGGTGGCCGCCGCCGTTCGGGAAAACCTCGGCTCGGTATCGACGCAGGCCGTCTACGACGTACTGCGGGCTTGCGTGCACGCGGGGCTGCTGCGGCGCATCGAGCCTGCCGGTTCGGCCGCGCGGTACGAGACCCGAGCCGGGGACAACCATCATCACCTGGTGTGCCGCGCCTGCGGCACGGTCGTCGACATCGACTGTGTCGTCGGCGCAGCCCCCTGTCTCGAGCCCGGCGACGACCACGGGTTCGCGATCGACGAAGCAGAGGTCGTGTTCTGGGGTTTGTGCCCAGCCTGCCGCAGTTGAGGCGGCAGCCTTCCTGACAGCCCGGGTCAGCCCACCCGGGGAAGTGCGCGATGAGCCGAGGAGTCTTCGAGATGACCAAGCCGACAACGACGAACACCGGAACGCCGGTCGAAAGCGACAACGAATCACTCACCGCCGGTGCGCAGGGTCCGATCCTGCTGCACGATCACTACCTCATCGAGAAGCTGGCGCAGTTCAACAGGGAACGGGTGCCGGAGCGGATCGTGCATGCCAAGGGCGCGGGCGCCTATGGCGAACTGGTCGTGACCAACGATGTCAGCCGCTACACCAAGGCCAAGCTGTTCCAGCCGGGCGCGCGGACCGAGTCGCTGGTGCGGTTCTCGACGGTGGCGGGCGAGCAGGGCAGCCCCGATACTTGGCGTGACCCAAGGGGTTTCGCGGTGAAGTTCTACACCGAGGACGGCAACTACGACCTCGTCGGCAACAACACCCCGGTCTTCTTCATCAAGGATCCGATCAAGTTTCCCGACTTCATTCGTTCACAGAAACGCTTGCCGGGCAACGGGCTTCGCGACCATACGATGCAGTGGGACTTCTGGACCCTGCGGCCGGAGACCGCACACCAGGTGACCTGGCTGATGGGTGACCGCGGCATCCCGAAGACCTACCGGCACATGAACGGCTATGGCTCACACACCTATCAGTGGGTCAACGCCGACGGCGAACGCTTCTGGGTGAAGTACCACTTCAAGACCGACCAGGGCAGCGAGTACCTGACCCAGGCCGAGGCCGACCGGATCGCGGGCGAGAACGCCGACTACCACCGCCAGGACCTGTGGGAGGCGATCGAGCGCGGCGAGTTCCCGAGCTGGACACTGCACGTGCAGGTGATGCCGGTCGCCGAGGCCGAGGGCTACCGGTTCAACCCGTTCGACCTGACGAAAGTGTGGTCGCACCGGGACTACCCGCTGATCGAGGTCGGCAAGTGGACGCTCAACCGCAACCCAGGCAACTACTTCGTCGACATCGAGCAGGCCGCCTTCGAACCGTCGAATGTCGTTCCCGGCATCGGCTTTTCGCCGGACAAGATGCTGCTCGGCCGGGTGTTCGCGTACGCGGACGCGCACCGCTACCGGATCGGCACCAACTACGCGCAGCTGCCGCCGAACCTGCCGAGGGCCGCGGCGGTGAACTCCTACTCCAAGGAGGGCGCGATGCGGTACTCCTACAACGACGCGAGCGTGCCGGTGTATGCGCCGAACTCCTTCGGCGGCCCACATGCCGACCCGTCGCTGGCTCCCGACGGTGGCCTGTGGGAGTTCGACCCGACGATGGTGCGGGCAGGCTATGTCGAGCACGCGGAAGACGGCGACTTCACTCAGGCGGGCACCTTGGTGCGCGAGGTGCTCGATGACGCACAGCGAGAACGCTTGGTGCGCAACATCGTTGGCCACGTGCTCGGCGGCGTGCGGGAGCCGGTGCTCAGCCGGGTCTTCGAGTACTGGAAGAACGTCGACCCCGATCTCGGCAAGCGGGTCGAGGAGGGCGTCCTGGCCGCAAGCGCAGGCGGTTCGACGCCGCCGCCGTCGCAGGGCTGAGCGACAACACATTTCGACACCGAGCGGGTGCGCATCCATGGGATGCGCACCCGCTTCGTATGTGCCGCAATTCTATTGGCGTGGAGGCAACGAAAATCTACGACTGGATGTAGTAGGCCTGGTCGGTGCCGACCAGGGTTTCGTCGACCGACTACAGCAGACCCCACCAATAGAGCACGCAGGCGAGCATCCAGACCACCACGGTTTCCATCGTCGCTCCCACTTTCCTTGGCGCACTTGCCTTAATCATCCGCTATCCGGGCCCCAGCGCTACACGCTCGGCGTATCGGTGCTGATCAACAGTGTCTGACCTGCGGTTTTAACCCTACAAGGTGTTCTTAAGGGCGCGCTAAGCAGCGAACGGCATTGTTTGTGTCAACACCGAGCACGCCGGACGCACCGGACCTCGGTGGGCAAGCCACCACCGGGGGTGGGGAACGAGGCGCGACCTGTCTTCGAGGGGTTGACAGGTCGGGCCTCGGGGAGAGAGTGCTTGCCGGGCCGGTCCACGAGGGGTGACCGGCTCGGCAGGCAACTCGGGACACCGGACCCACGTTTCGCTGGCTCTTCCGGGGGCTGACCGGCAACGAACATCGTGTTGCCACTGCCGAAGGTAACCGCGGGGTGCGCCGCGGCGATCCCGGGCTCGGTAGGGGCGGCCGGACCGGTTTCGGAGGGTAATCGGTCCGGGCGGAGGGTGAATGAGAACGTGTTCTAGACAGAATTGTTGATTTGTCTTACCGTCACTACATGGTGATCGATGCGTCTCATCCCGCGCCCGCCTTCGAGCTCCGCTCCGGCGCGACCTGGGTATCGCCTTGGCCGATGTATACCGCACTGCGCGAACAGGATCCGGTGCATCATGTGGTGCCGCGCGGCCGTCCCGAGCGCGACTACTGGGTCCTCACCAGGCACGAGCAGGTGTACGCGGCGGCGCGGGACAGCGACACCTATTCCTCGCGCGACGGGTTGACCGTCGAATACGGCGAACTGGACCAGCTCGGCCTCGCCGACAATCCGCCGCTGGTCATGCAGGATCCACCGCAGGACACCGACTTTCGCAAGCTCGTCGCGCGCGGATTCACGCCGCGTCAGGTCACCGAGGTCGAGCCGATGGTGCGCCGGTTCGTGCGCGCCAGGCTCGACCGGATCGCCGAGGACGGCGGCGGCGACATCGTCGCGCAGCTGTTCAAGCCGCTGCCGAGCATGGTCGTCGCCTACTACCTCGGCGTGCCCGAGGCGGATCGGCAGCGGTTCGACGGCTGGACCGACGCGGTGGTCGCGGGCAGCATCGACCGCGCGTCGACCGAGGCCGCGCCCGCCTCGATGGCGATGATGGGGTACTTCGCCGAGCTCATCAAGCGGCGCAGAACTGAGCCGGGGGAGGATACGGTCTCGCTGCTGGTGCAGGCGGGCCTCGGCGCCGACGACGCGGATGTGCGTGGGCTTGTGCAGATTCTGGCCTACACCTGGACGATGGTCGCGGGCGGCAACGACACCACCACCGGCCTGCTCGGCGGGGCCGTGCAACTGCTGCAACAACATCCGGAGCAGCGGGCCGCGCTGGCCGAGGACACGAGCCGGATCCGCACCGCGATCGAGGAATTCGCGCGGCTGACCGCGCCGGTGCAGTGCCTGGCCCGCACCGTCACCCGGCCGGTGGAGCTGGTCGGCACGCCGATTCCCATGGGCAAGAAGGTGTTGCTGGTGTTCGGCTCGGCCAATCGGGACGAACGCGCCTTCGGCGCCGACGCGGCCGAGCTCGACATCGAGCGAAATCCGCAGCGCATCCTGACTTTTGGGCACGGACCGCACCATTGTCTCGGCGCGGCGGCGGCCAGGATGCAGGCCAGAGTGGCGCTGGAGGAACTGCTCGATCGGTTCCCGAACTATGTGGTGGACATCGACGCGGTCGAATACGCCACGGGCCCTTACGTCCGGCGGCCGACCACCCTCCCGTTCCGGTGCGCGGCATGACCGGGGACTGGCTGGCCGACAGCCGGGCGGAGCTGGCGACCGAGCGGATCCTCGACGCGGTCCGCGCCCTGTTCCTCGACAAGGGGGTGAGCGGGGTCGGCATGGCTGAAGTCGCCGAGGCCGCAGGCTGTTCCAGGGCGACGCTCTATCGCTACTTCGACAATCGGCAGGCGCTGTATGTCGCGTTCGCCGGGCGCGAGGCGCGCAAGGTGGTCGAGCGTGTGTGGGGTGATCCGGCGCTGCACACCGCCGCCGATCCGGGCGAGCGGTTGCTCGACGGGCTCACCGCGTTGCTCGTCGAGGTGCGTAAGACGCCGCACCTGGCCGTCTGGTTCGCGCCGGGCAATGCGGGAATCGTTGCCCAACTGTCGAATTCTTCCGATGTCGTGGACACGCTCGCGACCGGCTTCGTCTCCGGCTTCCGGCCGGATCTCCCCGCGCCCGCCGCGCAACGCCTCGGCCAGTGGGTTGTCCGGGCGATGGTCTCGCTGCTGACCCTGCCCGGCAACGGTGAGGACGAGGAGCGCGCCATGCTCCGGAATTTCGTGCTGCCCTTCCTCCTCGACCGTGGCACGGCGATCGAATAGTCGTCGAAGGGGTTGCGACACAGTCTGACCCGCACAGACGACGACCGGACCCTGTCGGATCCGGTCGTTGTCGGCTGCTGGATTATTCGGCGGTGGTCTGCACCGAGTAGTTGGGCAGCTCGTAGAACTCGGTCTTGGTCATCATCTTCATCATCAGCGGCTTCATCACCTTCGCGGTCATCAGCTTGCTGAGCGTCTGGCCCACGCGGATGCCGAAGGCGGACTGGGGCGTCATGGCCTTCAGGCCGCCCGGCGGCAGCTCCTGCGCTTTGGCGATGAACGGGCGAAGCACCTCCTCGTAGCGGGCCAGCGCATGCGCGGGATCGCTTGTGGACGAGGCGATCTCACCGGCAAGCACATAGGCGCCGATCAGTGCCATCGCGGTGCCCTGGCCGGTGAGCGGTGAGCCGCAGTAGCCGGCGTCGCCGAGCAGCGTGACTCGGCCTTGCACCCAGGTCGGCATGTCGATCCGGGCCAGCTCGTCGAAGTAGAAGTCGGTGGACTCGCCCATCGCGTCGAGGATGCGGCCCGCCTCCCAGCCCGCGTTGGCCAGCCGCTCCCTGATCAGGGTTTGCTGGGCCGCGACATTGCGACGCAGCGCCGGATCGGCCTCGGTGCGAATGGTGACCAGCGCCTTGGCGGTCGCGGGGTCCGCATCGGGGCGCAGTCCGATGTTGGTGGCGCCGACCACCGAATGCATGGTGAACCAGTGCGGTTCCAGCGCCGCAGGCGTCGGCAGTGTGAAGAAGGACATGTACCCGCCGAGATAGGTGGCGAACTGCTCCTCCGGGCCGAAGGCGAGGCGCCTGGTTGCCGAATGCAGGCCGTCCGCGCCGATCACGATGTCGAAACGTTCGGTCGAGCCGGACTCGAAGGTCACCTCGACGCCGGTGTCGTCCTGTTCGATGGCGGTGATCCACTCGCCGTAGCGGTAGTCGACCCCGCCCTCCTCGGCGAGCAGGTCGAGCAGCACCTGGTTGAGATCGCCACGGGTGATCTCGATTTCGGCGATCTGACCCTTGCCGTCGAACATCTCGGACGGCATCCGCACCACATCACGGCCCGCCGCGTCCACGAACTTCATGCCGCGCTCGTCGAGCTGACGCTTGTGGATGCCGGGCATCAGGCCCATCCGCTCCGCGACCTCGACGCTCGGGCCGCGCAGGTCGACGGCCTGGCCGCCGGGGCGCGGCGCTGCGGCGCGCTCGACGACGGTGGCGCGGATGCCTGCCCGCAGCAGTTGCAGCGCAACGGCGTTGCCGCCGATGCCGCCGCCGGAGATGAGGATGCGGGGCTGGGAGGTGGCGCGGTTGGTGCTCATGGTGTGTTCCCTTGTTTAGCTCGAATGTCTTAGACATATGTCTACAGCACGCCTTGCACATTTGTCTAGTACAAATGTGTAAGACGGACGTACAGTGGTGGCATGGGAAACAGAGAAGACCTGCTCGCCGCCGCCCGCACCTGCATCTACCAGCGCGGATTCGCCGGGACGACGGCGCGCCACATCGCGAGCACGGCCGGGGTCAGCCTGGCCGCGATCGGATATCACTTCGGTTCGAAGGATCAGCTCGTCACCGAGGCGCTGACCCAGGCGATCGGCGACGGCATCGGAAACGACCTGGAAGCGCTGATGCGCCGCGTAGGCGCCGGGCGTTCGCTGCCCGATGCGTTCGCGGAAACCTGGTCGGCCATAGGTGAGATCTTCGCGCGACACAAGGAGGGCATGATTGCCAGCGCGGAGAACATGATTCGGCTGCGCCGCGTGCGGGCCGACCGCGAATATCTGACCGGGATGAACGAGCAGGCAGTCGGTGACATCGCCGTCGTCCTCGGCGAGGTGCACCCCGAATTGTCAGTAGAGCAGGTGCGCGCCGTCGCCCAGCTCTACTTCGTCCTGTTGAACGGGCTTTCGCTGCACTGGCTCAGCGACCCGGCGGGCGAGCTGCCCACCGGGTCCGACCTGGCCACCGCGCTCACCGCGCTCGCGCCGTGTCATTGACGCGCGAGGTAGGCCTGCCAGCCGCCGTACGACGTGATGTCGGTGGCGGTGACCGCGGCGTCATACGTGCAGGCGAAGCCGATCACCGAACGGCCGTCGGACAGTTCGATGCTGGTCAGTGCCATCGGAGCCGGGAGTGCGGCGAGGAATCCGCCGAGCCCGGCCTCGGCGACCAGGAACAGCTCGCCGAGGATCGGTGCGCCGAGGCCGTCGCCGTGGCGGACCAGGCCGGGTTTCGCGGGCGTGGTGTCCAGTGCGGTCAGGCGATAGGCGTCGGTGGTGTGGATTTCCCCGGCGAAGCGCGCGCCGATCTGCTCGAGTTGCCAGTGCAGCGGCTGGCCGCGCAGATGGGCGCCGAACACGGCGAGTTCGACACCGCGGCGCACCAGCAGCGGCGACGTGTCGCTGTCGAGCAGGCGTGCCGCGAGGTCGACGGCGACCTGGTCGGCGCAGGCGGGCGTCACCAGCATGACCCCGAACGGTGCGCCTGCGGCGGTGGGTTCGCCGGGAATCGCGATCGCCGCCATGTCGAGCAGGTTGCAGAAGTTGGTGTAGGTGCCGAGCCTGCGATTGATGGTGATCGGATCCGCTTGTACCGCAGCGATGCTCGGGTGTTCGGTGGTGGTGGGCAACAGCAGTGCGTCGAAACCGTCGAGCAGTGTTGCGGCGGCCGCGCGGGCCAGCGCCAGAGTGTTCAGGTCGTCGGCGAAGCCGGGACCCGAAGTGGCACCGGCCGATTCGATGATGGCCGCAACCGTGGGGTCGGCGCCCGCGGGTCTGGTGGCAAGAAAGGCGCCGACGGCGGCGTAGCGCTCGGCGACGATTGCGCCGTCGTAGAGCAACAACGCGGCCTCGAGTAGGCCGGAGATGTCGACTTCCTCGAGCTTGGCGCCGGAATCCGCCATGGCAGCAACAGTTCTGGTGAACGCGTCGCGGTAGGGCTCGCTCAGTGCGACGAGGTCCGCCGCGCGAGGGATCGCGATGCGCGGTGCAGCGGGTGCCGCCAGCCGGACATCCGCGGGCCAGGTGCGGCTGCGCGGATCGCGTGGTTCGGGCCCGGCCATCACCGCGGCCGCCGCCACCGCGCGGTCGAGGTCGGCGGCGAAGACGGTCACCGCGTCGTAGTCGGCGCAGGCAGGCACGACACCGTGCACCGGAATGATCCCCAACGAGGCCTTGATGCCGACAATGCCGTGCAAGGCCGCGGGCACCCGGCCGGAACCCGCTGTGTCGGTGCCGATTCCGATATCGACCAGACCGAGCGCGACGGCTACCGCCGAACCCGAACTGGAGCCGCCGGAGATCAACGCCGGATCATGCGCGTTGCGCACCGCCCCGTACGGGCTACGGGTGCCGACCAAGCCGGTGGCGAACTGGTCGAGGTTGGTCTTGCCGAGCACGAGCGCGCCCGCCGCGACCAATCGTTCGATCGCCGCCGCGGTCGTCGTTGCGGTGTAGGCGAATTCGGGGCACGCCGCGGTCGTCGGCAACCCGGCGACGTCGATGTTGTCCTTCACCGCCACCAGCACGCCGGCCAGCGCAAGGGCCGCACCGTCGGCAAGGCGCCGTTCGACGGCCGCCGCCTCGGCGGCGACCTCGTGCTCCGGCCGCAGCGTGATCCACACTTCCGGCCGGTCCACCGCCGCGATCCGCCGATATGCCGCGGCAACTCGCTCGGTGGGTGGTGCGCCGTCTCCTGGGGGGACAGCAGCCGGTGGGGTGGATAGGGACGGCTCGCCTGCGCCCATTCAGTCGACTCCGATCACTGCTAGTGGGGTACCCGGTGCTACTTTCGCACCCGGCGTGGCCATGACCTTCAATACGGTGCCGGTTCCCGGGCTGTGCACCGGCAGTTCGAGTTTCATCGCCTCCAGCACCGCGATCGGCGCGCCTGCCGGGATATGTTGTCCTGCCTCGACTTCGACGCGCCAGACATTGCCGATCATCGGCGCCGTGACCACCGTCGCGCCCGCAGGCATGCCTGCGAGCGGATCGTCGGCCTGCGCGACCACCGGTGCGGCCGCGACCGGACGGTCGAATTCGCCTGCCGCGCGCCACGCGGCCTTCTCCGCCTCGAACGCGGTGGCCTGCTTGGCCTCGAATGCGGCGATCGACTCGGCCTCGTCGCTGAGCAGTCGCAGGTGGTCGGCCAGCGCGAAGGTGCCGTCGCTGACCTCCGCATCGAACCGGCCCGCCGCCGCGGCGGCGCGGTGCTCGAGCAGCTGTTCGGCGCTCACCGGTTCCCAGACGATGCGGTCGAAGAACCGGAACAGCCATGGCGTGCCGCGTTCGAACGGCGCGGACTGGCGGTAGCTCGACCAGATCGGCACGGTCCGCCCGATCAGCTGGTATCCGCCGGGGGAGGCCATGCCGTACACGCACAGGTACTTGCCGCCGATGCCGACCGCGTCCGAGGGCGTCCAGGTCCGCGCCGGGTTGTATTTGGTGGTCACCAGGCGGTGCCTCGGGTCGAGCGGAACCGCCAGCGGCGCACCGAGATACACGTCGCCGAGGCCGAGCACGAGGTACTCGGCGTCGAACACGGTCGCGCGCACGTCGTCGACGCTGTCGAGTCCGTTGATCCGGCGGATGAATTCGGTGTTCGACGGCAGCCATGGCGCGGTGTCGCGCACCCCGCTGCGATAGCGGTCGATGGCCTCGGCGATGGACGGGTCGTCGAAGGACAGCGGCAGCCGGATGGTGCGGCTCGGCACCACCAGATCGGTGGTCGCCGGCAACGCGAGTTCGAGCTCGCGCAGCGTGCCGAGCAGCCGGAACTGCGGCAGCACAGCGGGATCGAAGTGGATGTGCAGCGAGCGGACGCCGGGCGTGACGTCGAGAATGCCGGGCAGGCCGGTGCCTGCCAACGCCTCGGCGAGCGCGTGCACCCGCATGCGCAAGCCGAGATCGAGCACCATCTCGCCGTATTCGACCAGGATGTTGTCGTCGCCGCCGCGCAGGTAGGCGACTCGCGGTCGATCGGACGCACCATCGATCGCGCCGAGGATGCCGTGATCACGCAGCGCCGCACGCGGATTCGAGACGATGGCGGTGGCGCGGGCGGTGTTCGATGCACGCAGCGCGACCGCGTCGTCGTCGGTGACCGGGACGAAGCGCAGCGTATCGCCCGGACGCAGCTGACCGAGCTTCCAGCGATGCGCCGAGACCACGGTCAGCGGGCAGGCGAAGCCGCCGAGGCTCGGTCCGTCCGGGCCGAGCAGGATCGGGGTATCACCGGAAACGTTCAAAGCGCCGACGCTGTAAGGGTTGTCGTGCAGGTTCGACGGATGCAACCCGGCGTCGCCGCCGTCGGTGCGCGACCAGGTCGGTGCGGGGCCCTCGAGCCGGATGCCGGTGCGGTTGGCGTGACTGCCGACTCGCCAAGGGTGCGTATAGAACTGGGTCATATCGGCGTCGGTGAAGTAGGCGGGGGAGGTCTGCGGACCCTCGCCGACCGCCAGCTGCCAGTCGTGGGTGAAGTCCGGCCGATCCCGCGGCGGCACCTCGGCGGGTGCGCCGAGCACGTCGGGCGCGGTCGGCGCGATGCCGAGCACGTCGCCCGCCCGCACGGCCTTGCCGGTGACGCCGCCGAAGCCACCGAGGGCGAAAGTGGCTGCGCTGCCGTGATACTGCGGGGCGTCGAGGCCGCCACGGACCGCGAGATAGGTGCGCAGGCCCGCGTCGACCGGCGTGCCGATGTCCAGCACCGCCCCGGCGGCAACGGTGATCGGTTGCCACATGGCCACCGGCTGATCGTCGACCGTGACCGGTGTCGGGGCGCCGGTCACGCACACCACGGTGGTTTCGGAGAAGCGCAGGCGCGGGCCGTGCAGCGTGCACTCCAGCGCGGGCAGGCCGACCGGGTTGCCGACGGCCGTGTTGGCGAGGGTGAAGGACAGATCGTCCATCGGCCCGGACGGGGGAATGCCGACCTGCCACAGGCCGATTCGGCCCGGATAGTCCTGAACGGTCGTCATCGTCCCAGCGCGCAGCACATCGAGGCGATGGCCGACCGGGCGGATGTCGGCGAGGGTGGTGGTGATGTGCTCGGCCCCGAGCACGCGAGTGTCCCGCGCCGCCTTGCGCAACTGCGGCAGGTTCGTCTGCACGCCGTAGATCCGGGAGGCTGCCAGCGCCGTGGTGAGCCGGGCGAAGGCGTCCGCGCGGCTGTCGCCGACCGCGATCACCTTGGCGAGCAGCGGGTCGTAGTACGGGCTGACCTCGGTGCCGGTGCCCACCCAGGTGTCGACGCGGATACCGGCGGCCTGCGCCTGCGCGGCGACGTCGGCCCCGGTGCGCGTCTCGACCGGGAAGGTGGCTGCCGTGATCAGTCCGGCGCTCGGCCGGTAGTCGTGTCCAGGATCCTCGGCGTAAACCCTGGCCTCTACCGCCCAGCCGGTGATCGGCGGACCGCTCTCCGGCTGTTCGTCGACCATCGACGTGTCACCGCCGGCCAGCCGCAGCATCCACGCGACCAGATCGACACCCGTGACCGTCTCGGTCACCGGATGTTCCACCTGCAGCCGGGTATTCATCTCCAGGAACGACGCGGTGCCGTGCTCGGTGTCGTAGACGAATTCCACCGTCCCGGCCGACCGGTAATCCACCGACCGCGCGAGTTCCCGTGAAGCCGAAAGCAATTGATCGGTCAGCGCGGCGCCGAGGCCAGGTGCGGGCGCTTCCTCGACGACCTTCTGGTTGCGTCGTTGCAGCGAACAGTCCCTGGTGCCGAGGCTGACCACGCGGCCGTTGCCGTCGCCGAACAGTTGCACTTCCACATGCCTGGCCCGCGCGACGAAACGCTCCAGGAAGACGCCGGTCGACGCGAAATTGGTAGCGGCAAGCCGCTGAACGCGCTGGAAGGCCGCCCGCAGCTGGTCGGGACCGTGACAGGCCTGCATGCCGATGCCACCGCCGCCGCCGACCGCCTTGAGCATCACCGGATAGCCGATCCGCTCGGCCTCGGCCGCCGCATGCTCGGCCGACTCGAGCAGGCCGCTGCCGGGAATGAGCGGAACGCCGACCGACCGTGCCGCCTCCCGCGCGGTGTGCTTGTCGCCGAAGATGCGCAGCTGTTCCGGGGTCGGGCCGACGAACCGCACTCCTGCCGCACCGACCGCGGTGGCGAATTCGGCGTTCTCCGAGAGGAATCCGTATCCGGGATGGATGGCGCCTGCGCCGGTGGCCAACGCCGCCTCGATCACCAGATCGGCGCGCAGATAGGACTCCGCTGCCGGCCCCGGCCCGAGACGCACTGCGACATCGGCGGTTTCGACGTGCGCCGCTCCGGTGTCGGCGTCGGAATAGACGGCGACCGTTTTCAAGCCCAATGCCTGCGCCGACCGCATGATTCGGCACGCGATCTCGCCGCGATTGGCGACGAGCACAGTATCGAATTCCAACCTCACGTGCATGCCCCTATTCAGTTGAGTGTTATTCGGCGGCCATCGCCGCGATGGCGCGGGTGACCCGTTCGAGCACCACATCCAGCGATTCGCCGATGTGGGTGTGCAGCAGCCGATAGGCCAATGAAAGATCGTCGGCCAGTACGGCTTCCAGAATGCCGAGATGTTCGGCAATGGTGGTTTCGATGCGGTTGTTGACCATGAAGTCGTACATTCGGACGTGCCGGATCCGGGAATTCACCGCCTGCAGCGCGCGCACCATTTCGGCGTTGCCCGCCGCGGTGAGCAGCGTGACGTGGAATTCCTCGTCGCGCACCACGAATCCCGGCTCTTGGACCGGCGGGTCGTCGCGCAATGCCAGCCATGCGGTGCGCTCGCGCTCGAGTAACGCGCGGTCGTGGGTCACCGCCGGGTTGGTCATCGCCCGCTGTATTCCGCCGAGCTCCACCGTGATTCGTAGTTCGTACAGATCGCGGATCAGCGGAATGCTCGGGCGCACCGGGCTGAACCCATAGTCCTCGCGCTGCAGCAGACCGTCCGAGCAGAGCACCGTCAGCGCCTCGCGAATCGGCGTGCGCGATATGCCGAATCGCGTCGACAGTTTCGGCTCGGTGAGGCGCTCGCCGAACTTGATATCGCCGTTCATCAGCTCGCTGCGCAGCGCCGCGTACACCACCTCGCGGAGCGGTTTTCCCGCGGCTTCTTCCAGGGTGCTCGCCCGTGTCGACATGCCTGTATACGCTATGGAGCTTGCGTTTCAGCGATGTGACGAGATGTTAGCAAGGCGTAAGGGTCTGCTCACCGCGCCGCCATGGCGCCCGTCATCGGCCTGCTTCCTCCGCCCGCCGCGTTCTACGAGGTCAAGACCGGTAGGTACGTGCGGGCCGCATCGATCATGTTCTCGGCCAACCCCCCTTGGTAAACGGGTGGAACGGGCGCACACTCGTATTTATCGGTGTTCGTAGTAGGAACGGGGGGCTGATGAGGATCCAACCGCGACAACAGCTTCTAGAACTCTGGCGCTCGGTGCTCACCGCTTGCTATGACAAGGGGACCTGGCACTGGGGCGGTCGCGACGGCACCAATTCGATCAGCGACACCGAACAGTTGCTGTGCCTGCTGTATCCGGCCACCGAGATTGGTGCATTTGCACTAGACCAGCCCGATGATATGGCCGACGATATTCGCGCGGTGCTTGCTCCGCTCGGTGAGGCGACGCGGATCGGCGGCGCCCTTGTCGGTGTGCTCGAGGATTACTTCTCCCGCCACACCAGCACCGAGGGGGAACCGATCTTCGCGGCGGGCAGCTACCTGCGCTCCGCCGACGGCCGGGAACCGAGCGCCGAACAGTACGAGCTGGAAGTTGTCGACGCGTACTCCATGTCGCTCACCCTGTGCATCGCGGCGCTGAGATTCCTGCGGATCTTCAAGCGCTTCATGGACAAGGAGGTGCGGCGCGAGGCCAAAGACCTCTCCGCCCGGATCCGGGTGCTGACGCCGCAGGTCAGTGTGCGGCTGACCGCCGCGATGACCGGCCTCGTGCGCAGCTTCGTTGTGCACACCCCCAACCCGAAGTCCGCGCAAGGCCAGGCCATTCTCGGCATGCTCAACCAGGTCGGCGCCGCCGACGAGACGGTGATCGACGGCATCGCCCGCAGGCTGGACCGGGTCCGGGTGCAGATGGCCAACGACGTCAAGCTCGGCCAGACCCCCGATATCGACCTCGCGGACGAGCTGCTGCTGTTCGAATGCGGCTGGAGCTGGGGCATCGACCAGAAGGCCTCGCCGATCGACTTCGTCCGGTCCAAGATCGGTGACCAACCCGGCTACGCGGCCTCCCGGCCCGACCTGTACTTCACCATCGTCGCGCTGGACGGCATCAACGACCTCACCTCCCGCCGCACCAGGGAAATGGACCTGCTGAACGACGAGCAGCGCCAACTCGCGGACGCGCTCGAACTGCGCTGGGACCTGACCCAGCGGTACTGGTCCACCGTCGCGCGGTACGGGCCAGGCCGCTGGCCGCTGGAGGATCTGCCGTGGCGCACCTCCGATGGCGAAGAGTCCGACTATTACACGCTCGCGGTCTCGGCAATGGTGTTGCAGGACTTCGTGAATCGACAAGCCACCGACGAATTACCGCAGGTGGTAGCGGTTTTCGATCAGCTGGCCAGGCGTGGGCGGATCATCAGCAGGCTCACCTCGGGTGACCCCGCTGCGGTGCTGCACTATCCCGGCGTCCGGGTGCCGATGCCGGGCAGCGCGGACATCGGCGGCGGTCCGCCGCTGGTCTGGGTGGTGCCCGACTTCGCGACGATGCTGCTGAAGCGGTCGCTGCAGGCCTGGCAGCTCTCCGGCGACGTCGCCATGCGGGACCGTTTGATGTCGATGGCCGAGCTCACCATGGACCACCTCAGCAGACGGCAGATCGGCTACGGCCCGGCGACCGGGCTGTGGGACGACGCGGAGCAGGTGGCGAGCGCGCAGTGGCCGGGCCTGCTGGCGACCGAGGACATCGGCCCGCGCGACGGCGCGGTGCAGGCCTCCTGGTACCTCACCGAACGCATCGTCGAATGCCTGGTCTCGGCCGATCGAAACTTCCGTGAGCCACCGCTGGCGATGCCGTCGATGATCAGCCGCGCCATCGAAATGCGCAGTGAGGCAGAACATCTGCTCAATCAGGAAATGCTGGAGGTCGGCGACCCCGACGTCTCCCAGGCCATGCTTTCGCGGATCGAACAGCAGCTCGACGAGGCGCGCAGGCTGCTGAACGAGCAACCCGCCACCGCGTTCAGCCTGGCCGAACAGGCGCTGCTCCAGCTGTACGAGCTAGCCTATGCGCGCCGCGACGCGATGAGGTCGTGAGCCGATGTTGGTGTTCTCGACCTCGGACAAGGGTGGCACCGGACGCTCGGTGACCAGCTGCAATCTCGCGTACCGACTATGCGTGAGTGGCCGCAACGTCGCCTACGTCGACTTCGACTTCGGATCGCCGACGGCGGGCGCGCTGTTCGAGATCAGTGCCGTGGAACGCGGCACGGCACACCAGGACGGGCTGCATTCGTATCTGCTCGGCGAGACCGGCGTCGCCACCAGGATCGACGTGCGGACGGCGTCGGACCGACCCGCATTACGCCGATTGGGTCCGCGCGCAGGCAAACTCGCGCTGTATCCGGGCGACGAGGGCGGCGCCGAATTCTTGACCGCCGAAAACGCGGTCGTCACCCGGTGCGCCGAACTGCTGCTCGCGCTGGAGCAGGAATTCAAGGTGGTGCTCGTCGATCTGAGCGCGGGCCGCTCGGTCGCGTTGGAGCTGGTGTTGAAGGCCACCGCGATGCCGCAGCTGCGCTCGTTCACCGCACGCTGGTTGATCTTCCATCGCTGGACCCGTCAGCACATTCTGGCCGCAAGCGGGCTGGTGCACGGACCGCACGGGCTCACGCAGGCGGGCAAGGAATGCGGGCACGATCCGCTGGAGTTGCTGGAATCGGTCCGCTATGTCCGCACCGCGGTGCCGAACCCGACGCCGGCCGCGCCCGGCGGCGTCGGCAGGCCCGCGCAGGCCGCCTGGCTGATGGAGCAGAACGCCGCGCTGAAGCGGCTGGCCTCGGCGAACCAGCTCGGGGCGAGCAGCCTGCTCGGCGAGACGCCGATGGAGCCGGTCCTGCAATGGCGTGAGCAGGTGATCATGGACATGGACGTGGACGCGAAGATTGCCAATCCGGCCACCACTGCGGCCTATACCGAGCTGGCCAGGCGCCTGCTGGACGCCGCGACCTGGGAGAGGTTTTGACCGCCGTGAGGGACGTCGGGTACAGCGAGGAGACCGAGCGGGTCCGGATCGATCAGGTGCCGCTGTCGCACCTGTCGATCGAGGTCGGGCACTTCTACATGAACGAGATCGCCAACGACATGGATCAGGTTGTCCGGGAGTTTCGCCGGATCGTGCCGCTGGTCGAGGCGTTCATCGATTCTGCCCGTGTGCAATTCGGCCCGCGGGCGCGGGTGAGCACGTGCTACCTGATCGACGACTACTTCCAGCCGGACACCGATCCGCGCGAGATCCTCGGCAAGCTGCTCACCGCGGCGGACGAAACCGGTTTGCGCATCGACTATTTGGCGCGCGAATCGGGCTGCTGGGAAACCGATCCGTTCGTCGACGGGGTGCCGCTGGACGAGCCGATCCGGCTCGCCGAGATGGTGGCCGCCAGAATCGTTGCCGAGCCGGAGATTTCGTCGTCGACCGGTCGCAGGCCGCCGACGGCCGAATCCGGGTGGCTGTGCAACGGGCGGCGGTCCTCGCTGGACGAACCGGCACAGGCGATGCGGGTGCAGCCGTATCGGCCACCGGAGGAGTTCGGCAGGCGCGAGCATTCGATCTTTCTCGACGTGCAGCTGTGGAGCAAGCGCACCGAGATCGTCAACGGGCACAGCGAGACCTACACCAAGTGGTCGTGTGCGTTCCTCGCCTCGGTCTGGCATCTGCTCCGGCTCGGCATGCTGCGCCACAACGGTGCGTCCGTGGTGGTTCCGCAGTCGTGGCAGGCCGGAGACGGCTGGCCGACCCGGTGGCGTGAGGTACCCGCTGTGGTGCAACTGAATCCGCGCGCCACTCCGTTCGCCGCCTACAAGACGCTGTCGATGCTGCCGAAACGCTATCTCGGCATCGAGCATTCGGTCCGGGTGATCCTGGACCACATCGATCTCGACGGCGATGTGGTCGATCAGATCATCACCCTCGGCGCCTACGACGAGGTGCCGGTGACGGTGTCGCGCAAGGTCACCGAGCGGCTGAATCACCTATTGCTCGACGGATCCTGAGTGATGGGGCCGTCCACCACTCCGCTGATCGCCCTAGGCGAGGTGCGTACCTGTTTGGTACCCGCGTCCGCCACCCTGCATCGAGCCGAAGCGAGCGAACTGCTCGCGCTGATCCCCGGTCGGCGCGTGTTGTGGCGGCAACGCCCTGGGACGCTTGCCGTTTCGCCCGCGTCGCCGGTCGGGGTCGACTGCGAACTGGTGCTGCCCGACGCTGCGCCTGCCAGGGTGGTCGGCACGGTGGCGGGCCGGGCCGTCGTGACCGGCGGCCGGGTGCTGCAGAGTTCGGTACGCACCCAAGTGATTCGGGCGGCCGAGCGACGGCGCCAGACCTGGTCGCACTACCTCAGCCGGGTCGGGGTGACGGAGGTGATCAGCAAGATCGGCGATCGGACCGAGGCCTGCGACGCGCTCGCCGACGGCTATCTCGACGGCAAGCCCTCGTCGGACACCCTCGACCTGGCCTCGATCAGCGAGCGCCTGCTCGCCCGCCTGCGCGCGGACCCGAAGCTCGATCAGCAGGCGCCGCTGCAGGCGGCCACCACCCGGCTGCGGTGGGCAGCGAAGATCGGTGGCGCGGCAGGCCCGAAGCTGCGGCTGCGGCTCGACGACGAATCGGTGCGCTCCGCGTGGATCATCGTGCGCACCGAGAAGGATCTCGAAGCCGCGCAACGTTTTTGCGAGGATCTCGCGGTGCACGACTGGCTGCTGACGGTCGGCGACGCGGCCATCGAGGAGGCCGACCGGTTCCCCGCGTCCAGCAGGGAGCAGCTGGAGATCCTTGCCGCGGTGCTCGAGCACCTGGGTCACCTGTGGATGCCGGGCGCGCACACCCCGGCCGACCTGCGCGGGCTGTGGAAGGACCTGCAGTCCGATCCTGGCTTCTCCCGGCAGTGGACCGCGCTGATGGGTCAGGTGCGCGACCGGCTTCGGGTGGCGCAGTGGGACCACCTCGCTCGCGGCGTGCGGGTCAGCACCACCGAGTGGTGACCGAAAACCCTTGTCCAGCAGAGCTATAGCCGGAACCAGCGGCGGACGAGCAACGCGAAGAACACCGAGAGCGACACCGTGCCGACCCACGATTCGGTGGCGAGCAGCGCCCGCCCGCCCTCGGCCAGGTCCGCGGTGTCACCGAGCCCCATCGGATTCAAATAGCTGGTCATGCTCATATACAGCGTGTCGCCGACCGAGCCGTGCTCGAACAGCAGCAGCGCAACGCTGAACAGCGCCAGTTGCACGGCGATCCAGCCGAGCAGCCGGAACGGCTTGTATCCGTAGCCGCACAACAGGTCCGAGAGTTGCGGGCCGATGCGCCGCCAGCCGGGCGGGGTGGCCTGGCAGCGGGCTCGTGCCTGCCACAGCCCGCAGCGGTCGACGGCATCCATGTCTTCGTTCAGCCGGTGCAGCGACGCCGCCCGACGGTAGGCGAGCACCGCGTGCGCGGGCAGTCCCAGCTCGCGCAGTTGCGCGCCGAGCTGCTCGTACACCTGAGCAAGCAGGGTGTTCTGGGTGCGGCTCAGCCGCAGCGGCCCACGGGATTCGACCTCGGCGGCGAGCAGGGCGGCGATGACGTTCACCACCGCGTGTCCGTCCTCGTCGAGGGCGGGACTCGGCGGCACGGTGTCCTTGGCCTCGGCGTAAAGATGGGTGAACACCAGGCTGTCGCCGCGGCGCCGGGTGCTCGGCGGGTCGTATCGGCCGAGCACCGCTTCGACATCGACGTTGAGCGAATCCAACAGCGCCTGCTCGCCCGGTGTGCCATTGCGGCGGTGCACGATGCGGTAGTCCGCTTCGGCATATTTGGCCGCGCGCCGGACGATGCGGGTGGCGGTCGACTCGACGAACTCCGAACGAGGTTCGGGTGTTTCGTGGTCGGTCATCAGCTCCCCCCGCGTTCCGGGCAACGCGCCTGGGAGCGCCTAATCCAGGTTAGGCGACGTCGAGCGTGGGCGCGGGCGGTATACCCGCGCCACCGCAGGCCCGGACGGCGGACACTGCCTCAGTGGCCGAGCCGGTACTCGAGCACGTCGCGGGGTTCGCCCTTGCCGAAGTAATGCTCCTCGTGCGCCGTCCACTGGAAGCCGATCCGCTTGTACAGGTTGTAGGCGGACTGGTTGGTCGGGCGCACAGTGATGAGCACACTGTGCATCTCGTGTCGCCTGCACAGGTCGATCGCTTGTGCCAACAGGGTCGAGCCGTACCCGCGGCCGCACCGGTTCGTGGTGACCGCGAGGCTGAGCAGCCACGCGCGCCGATCCGGGGTGAGCGCGACGAGCACGTGTCCGAGCACGACGCCGTCTACCTCGGCGATCAACCAGTTGGCGCCGTGCAGATCGAAGAGTTGGCGCAGCGCGAAGTAGGGATAGGACTGAGCGCCGAAACGTTCGGTTTCGATGGCGGCGACGTCAGCGAGATCGGACAGCGCTGCGGTCCGGTACACAGGTGTCGGTGACGTCGTCGCGATGTCCAATGTGCTCCCTTGTGCGGTGACACGGGTCATGACCACAGAGTAGGCGTTTGCTCGCGCCGTTGAGGCACGTCGCCACGCACTGTCCGGATCGGGGTAGTTTAAGCCGCTTCGCTGGGTTGTGGCGGCCGTACGCCGCACCTGCCTGCACGAGTCAACGCGCTGAGCGTCCGCCCAGCTCATTTGCCGATCATTTGCCGCAGGCCGTTGGCTACGTCAGAGCTCAGCCGGCCGCGTTCGGTACCCGAATATGTTGCGCCGTCACCGCATCGGCGTCGGCGCTCGCCAAGAGCGCCACTGCCTCGGTGATCTCTTTCGTGTCGCGGAGCCGCCCGAGCGTGCCGTCCGCCGCCTGCACATTCGGATCGGTGGCGCCGACGCTGACCGCGTTGACGGTGATCCGTCTCGGTCCGAATTCCGGGGCCAAGCCGCGCGTGAACTCCGCGACGGCACCCGTGGTCGCATCGTGCACGGCATTGCCCGCGCCGTCCACACCCGCGACGGTGATCACGCGACCGCCGTCCGCCATCCGCGCCGCCGCCAGCTGCGCGCCGTGCAAGACCCCTTTGACCGGTGCCGTCACGCCGAGCTCGAACTCCTCGTCGGTGATCTCACCCAGCGCCGTGTTGATCGCCGCGGCAGGGGTGTGCACCAACACGTCCCAGTGCCCGTACTCGTCGAGCACCGCCTGCACCAGCTCCTCGTACTCGCCGCGATCCCCGAGATCGGCCGCCAGCGCCACCGCGTGCCCGCCGGCCCCGGTGATCGCCTTGACCACATCGGCAGCCCACTCCGGCGCATGTGGATGATGGACCACCACCTGCGCCCCCTGCGCCGCAAGCGCAATGGCAATGGCCTTCCCGATCCCGGTGTGTGCATCGGTGACCAACGCCGTCTTCCCCGCAAGCGAACCGGTCGAGTGCATGCCTTGCCTTCCCGTTGTGCGGAAATCGACTACCGCGGACCCACATTCGCCGCTCAGCCACCGACAGAGCCAGTATGCATCCCGCTGCCCACCCGCCGATACAAGAAAGGCCCCTGGTGTGGACCAGGGGCCTTTCTGTTCGTCTCAACCACGAGTCGGGGTGACAGGATTTGAACCTGCGACCTCTTCGTCCCGAACGAAGCGCGCTACCAAGCTGCGCCACACCCCGTGAATCGAACCTGGAGTAGCTTACAACAGGGTGGGTGTAGACGTTAAACCGGCTGTTCAGAGGGGTACCGCGGCGCGATTCCGCAGGCTGGCTAGTCGTGCGCGCGGATGCTGGTGAAGATGCGCTTGGCGGTCTCGGCGTCGACGGCGTTGGGGACACCGGTGTCGGCGGTGATCACCATGACGAAGCTGCCGTTGTCGGTGGGGTAGGCGACGGTGTAGACCGAGTACGTGGTGGCGCAGCCGGGCTTGGCCTGGGGGACCGTGCCCTTGGTCTCCACGAACATGCCGTGCTGCGAACCGTCCAAGGAGTTGAGCGGGACGGGCGCGGACGGGTGGCCGTCGGTGGAGGCGGTGTAGGCCAGCTGGGCCGTCTTGGTGCCGAGATCGGTTGCTGCCGCACCGGTATTGCTGTCCTTCGAACCGGTGAGGAACGAGGAGGTGCGGGTCGAGCCGGGGCAGTAGCCCTTGCCCTCGCTGGCATATCCCTTGCCCGCCACCGCATTCGGCGGCTCACCGAAGCCGCCGATGACGGTCTCGGGCGCCACCGTCCAGCTCGCAGGCACGTCGTAGGCCGCGCCGCGGTCAGGGGCGACCACCACCTGGTAGCCGGGGACGGTCGGAGTTTCGTTGCGGCCGTTCGCATTCGTGGGCGGCGCCGCCGAGGTGGTCTTCGACGGTGTCGGCGCCGCGCTCGCGCTCGGGGTCAGCGCGCTCACCATGGACGGCGAATTCCGTTGCGAGTCAGAGTTGTCCGAGCCCCGGTTGGTCAGCAGTATCGCGGTCACCGCGCCGCCCGCCACCAGCAGTACGACCAGCCCGATCAGCAGCAACGCCTTGCCGCGCCCTCCAGCGGGCGGTGCGCCGCCCGGTGGCAGCTGCTGGGGCGGTACACCATAGGCGCCTTGCTGCGCATACCCGGGCGCCTGGCCGTACGGCTGGCCGTATTGCGGTGCGGCGTAGGCGGGTGCGGGTGCCTGTTCGAGCGGCGGAACCTCGCCGTAGTGCTGCCCTGGCGCCTGCTGCCATTGCGCAGCCGGGTCGGGCTGACCTAGTCGAGTGGCGTTGGGATATCCGAGCAGTGTCGGCGCGGCATTGCCCGGTTGGCTCGGCTCCGGCGTCCCGAGGCTCGGCTGCCACAGGGCGGCTGGGTCACCGACTGCGGGACGCGGCTGGGCCAGCAGCGTCGGATCCGCCTGTGCGGGCGCCTGCCACTGCGGTGCCTGCCCGCCGGGCTGCTGCCATTGCGGAGTCGGCGCGGGCTGCCATTGGTAGTGGGGGGCAGGCGCTTGCCCGCCCGCCGGAGCCTGCCCAGGCGGAACCCCAGGCGTCTGTGCGTGGCCGCCAGCAGCCCACGGTGCTTGTCCGCCAACGGTTCCGGGCGTTTGCCCACCGACCGGTCCCGACGGTTGCCCACCGAGGCCGCCAGCGGCCCCTGGCGTTTGTCCGCCAACTTGTCCACCGGCCGCCCCTGACGGTTGCCCACCGAGGGCACCGGCGGCGTGCCCGCCAGCGGTCCCCGGTGCTTGTCCGCCAACGGTTCCCGGCGCTTGCCCACCGACAGCCCCGGGCGCCTGCGCACTCGGCTGCCACTGCAAGGTCGGGTCCGGGATCGCGGAGCCCGCGCTCGGCTGCCACTGCAGCGTCGGGTCCGGAGTCGCGGCACCCGCGCTCGCATCCCACTGCTGCGGCGTCGACTGGCCCGCGCCAGGCCACGCGACCTGCTGGTGAAACCCCGAGTCCCGCTTCCACGGTCGCGGAGATGCGGACTCAGCGCTCTGCGTGGCCGACCCGGTCGGATCGGACGACTCCGCGCCGGATGACTCTTGCTGGTATGGGTGCGTCGCACGGGGCTGACCCAGCACGGTCGGGTCGTTGCGCCGGTCGTCGAATCCACTCACAGTTGTCCCCTGCCTGACACACGTCTCGGCACGCGACCTTAGCGGGCGACGGCCTCCGATGTGGACACACCCTGGCCGGTGTCGGCCACAGGCCGCTGCGGGGGAGCCGCGACCAGCGTCAACAGCGTCGCCTCCGGGCGGCAGCAGAAACGGTAGGGCGCCCACGGCGAGGTGCCGATGCCCGCCGACACGTGCAGCTGGGTGTGCTCGCCCCACATCGACGGACCCTTGACCCGGGACCGATCGATGCCGCAGTTCGTGACGAGCGCGCCGTATCCGGGCAGGCACAGCTGACCGCCGTGCGTGTGCCCCGCCATGACGAGGTCGTAGCCGTCCTCGGCGAAGCGGTCGAGCACGCGCGGCTCGGGCGAGTGGGTGAGGCCGATGCGTAACTCGGCCAACGGGTTCGGCGCACCGGCGATCGTGTCGTAGCGGTCCCGGTTCAGGTGCGGGTCGTCGACGCCTGCGGTGGCGATCCGGATGCCGGACACCTCCAGATCGCGGCGCACATGCGTCAGGTCGAGCCAGCCGCGCTCGGTGAAGGCCGCGCGCAGGTCCTTCCACGGCAGCGGGGCGCCGTAGGTGCGACGGTGGTCCTTCTTGAAGTACTTCATCGGGTTCTTCGCCACCGGCGCGAAGTAGTCGTTGCTCCCGAAAACGAAAAGCCCCGGGCGGGAAAGCAATCCGCCGAGGGCCTGGACTACCGCGGGAACCGACTTCATGTGCGAGAGGTTGTCACCGGTGTTGATGACCAGATCCGGCTCCAGCCGGTCGAGCTCGCGCAGCCACTGCTGCTTGCGCTGCTGGCCCGGCGTCATGTGCAGATCGCTGATGTGTAGCACCCGCAGCGACGTCGACCCCGGTGCGAGGACCGGCATGGTGGCTTCGCGCAGCACGAAGGCGTTGCGTTCGACCAGCGAGGCGTAGCCGATTCCGGCCACCGCCGCCCCGGCGGCTCCCAACGCGGTCGTGCGGACAGCAGCGGTCGAGATCACGGGCATTTGCCCAGCATAGGTGACCCCGTTGCGGAACGCCGAGTGTGTTTACGCACAGGCGGCTGGACAAGGCCTGACCAGCGCGTGCGCAGGGAGCTGACCCAGCGCCCGCCACGCCGGACGAGCACTGCCGTAATCGGCGGTAGGTGCGCAAATGTGGTGGGCGCTGCCGAATGAACCGGCTACCGTGACCTCATGTCGGAACTCAAAGCGCAACTGCGGACGGACATGACCGCCGCGATGAAAGCCAAGGACACGCTGCGCCTTTCCACGCTGCGGATGCTGCTTGCCGCGATCCAGACCGCGGAGGTCGCCGGCGCTCAGGCGCGCGAACTCTCCGATGCCGACGTGATCGCCGTGCTGCAGAAAGAGGCGAAGAAGCGCAGCGAGTCGGCCGAGATCTACACCCAGGCGGGGCGCGGTGAGCTGGCCGCCAACGAGCACGCCGAGGCGCGCATCATCGACGAATACCTGCCGACCCAGCTCAGCGAGGCAGAGGTGGCCGACGTCGCCGACACCGCGATCGCCCAGATCGCCGAGGAACTCGGTGAGCGCCCTGGCATGCGCCAGATGGGCCAGGTCATGAAGGTCGCCACCGCGCTCGCCGAGGGCAAGGCCGACGGCTCCCGGCTCTCCGCAGCCGTCAAGGCCCGGTTGTAACTCCCGGTCGAACACGGAACAGGGGCCGCGAACCGGATCGGTTCGCGGCCCCTGTCGGGCTAGCGTGGGATGGGGATCGGAATCGGGATGGGCGGCAACAGCGGTGGCGGTGGCAGCCCCGGGATGCCGGGCAGTGGCGCAGGGCCGGGCGGCGGCGCGGCGCGTTGGGTGCCGTCACTGACGTAGAGCGTGATCACCGAGCCGGGGATGGCCGATCCGTTCGGCGCCGTGCCCATCACGGTGCCCTTGGCTTGCGCGCCGGGGCCGGTCACCGGCGTCACCTGGAAGCCTGCCCCGACCAACGCCGCGGTCGCCGCGCCCTGCGTCATCCCGACGACATCGGGCACCTGGGCGTTGTTCGAGCCGCGCACGTACTTGTCGTCCAGCGGCGGCAGCGCAGGCGGCGGGAACCGCCCGACCACCGGCTTGATCGCGTTGAACCAGCTTCGCGCCGGTTCGTTACCGCCGAACAGGTTGCCGTCGCCGCAGTTTCGCAGGGGGAACGAGCAGATCTCCGCGGGCGTCGGGCTGTCGCCGTAGACGTAGTTGGCCGCGGCCAGCGAGTTGGTGAACCCGACGAAGGCCGAGGAGCGGTGGCTTTCGGTGGTACCCGTCTTGCCAGACAGCGGGAGGTTCCAGCCGGTGGACTGGGCCGCGCCCGCCGCGGTGCCGCTCACGTCGTCCTTGCTCATCGCGTTGGCGAGCGTGTTGGCGAGACCGGGCTCGACGACCTGCTCGCAGGCCTGCTGGGTCAGCGGCACCTGCTTGCCCTGGCGATCGACGACCTCTTTGATCGGGTTCGGCGGGCACCATTTGCCGCCGGAGGCGAGGGTCGCGGCCACGTTGGACAGTTCCAGCGGGTTGATCGCTACCGGTCCGAGGGTGAACGAGCCGAGGTTCTGTTCCTTGATCATGTCGGCGAGGCTCTGGTTGCCGTGGCCCGAGCTGCCCGGCTCGGTGTAGGAGCGCATGCCGAGCCGCACCGCCATGTCGACGGTCGGCGTCACGCCGACGGCCTGAATCAGCTTGACGAACGCGGTGTTCGGCGAGGTCGCCAGCGCCTCGGTCACCGACATCGGCGACTTGTACTTGCCCGCGTTCTCGACGCAGTAGGTCGCGGCCGGGCAGCCGCGCGCGCCACCGTTACCCATGCCCTTGGCCTCGAAGCGGCCAGGCACATCGAGTTGGGCGTTGATGCCGAGGCCCTTCTCCATGGCCGCGGCGGTGGTGAAGAGCTTGAAGATCGAGCCTGCGCCGTCACCGACCATCGAATACGGCTGCGGCTGCACGGTCTCGTTGGCGTCGCGGTTCAGGCCGTAGGTGCGGCTGCTGGCCATCGCGATCAGCGGGTGCGAGTCCTGACCGGGTGCGACGACGGACATCACCTGCGCGATGTTGTCCAGGTTCGGATTGGCCGCGTCGGTCACCGACCGTTTCACCGAATCCTGCACCGCGGGATCGAGGGTGGTCCTGATCAGGTAACCGCCCTTATCGATCTGCTCCCTGCTGATGCCAGCGTTGGCCAGGAACTGCAGCGCGTAGTCACAGAAGAAGCCGCGGTCCATGGCGGCGATGCAGCCGCGCGGCAGCCCCTTCGGCTCCGGCAGCACCCCGAGCGGCTTGGTCTTGGCCTCGCGGAATTCGTCGGCGCGGCTCGGGATGTTCTGGATCATCGTGTCCAGCACCGTGTTGCGCCGGGCAAGCACGCCCTCGGTGTTGGTGTACGGGTTGAGCTTCGAGGAGCTCTGCACCATGCCCGCGAGCATCGCGGCCTGCGAGATGTTCAGCTCGGACGCGTCGACGCCGAAGTAGGTCTGCGCGGCGTCCTGGATGCCGTAGGAGGAGTTGCCGAACGGCACCAGGTTCAGATACCTGGTGAGGATCTCGTCCTTGGTCAGCTCCCGGTCCAGGGTGAGTGCCATCCGGATCTCGCGGATCTTGCGGGCAGGTGTCGTCTCGATCGCGGCCCTGCGCTCGGCGTCGGTCTTGGCGACGACCAGGAGCTGGAAGTTCTTGACGTACTGCTGGTCGAGCGTCGACGCGCCCTGCTGCACCTCGCCGCTGCTGGTGTTGGTGAGGAACGCGCGCAACGTGCCCTGCCAGTCGACACCCTCGTGCTCGGCGAAGCGCCGGTCCTCGATGGAGACGATCGCCAGCTTCATGTCGTTGGAGATCTTGTCGCTGGGGACTTCGAAACGGCGCTGCTCGTAGAGCCAGGCGATCGGTGACCCACTCGCGTCGACCATCGTCGAAACGGCGGGGACGGTGCCCTCGACCAGTTCCGAGGACACGTTGTCGACGGCATCGGCGGCACGGTTCGAAACGAACCCGAAGCCACCGGCGAGCGGGAACAGCAACCCCGCGATAAGCACGGCGGCCAGCAGGCAACTGCCGGCCAGCCGCGCGAGCGTATGTGTGATCGGCACGAACCCCAGACTACGGGGTGGGCTTCGCGCCTTCTTCTCAGCGTTTAACCCGAGCGGATTCATCTGGGCGAATGGGCGTGTCGCGCGGGCGAGTCTGGCGTGTCGCGGGACGGCACGCCGCGAATCCCCCGGACCGGCCGCCGCTCGAGCGATTTTGCAGGGACGGACGTACCAAAAATTCCGGGGACGGTCTTGCGCTAGCCCCATACCTTTACCTAGATTGAGAACCCAGTGTGATAGAGCTAACACTCAAAGTGGAATGTGGTGCAGTTCGCAGCGGGGTTTGGGTTGCTGCGACGCTGACACGCGATTCTGGAGCGCCGTTGACCCGGTGTTCGGACTGCAAAGGGGCACACCAAATGCACATGACAACCCCCATCGCTCGATTGGACGTGGAGCAGGCCGAAGCAAGGATTGCCTGGGTAGCCCAGGCCCGATGCAAGGAAGTAGATCCCGATCAGTTGTTCGTCCGCGGCGCTGCGCAGCGCAAAGCGGCGACGATCTGCAGGCACTGTCCAGTGCTGATGCAGTGTGGTGCCGACGCGCTCGACAATCGAGTGGAGTTCGGTGTGTGGGGCGGTATGACCGAGCGGCAGCGTCGCGCTCTGCTCAAGCAGCATCCGGAGGTGACCTCCTGGGCCGATTTCTTCCAGGCTCAGCGCCAGCATCAGGTGGCAATGTAAAAACCTACCGAAATTCGGAACTGAGCCTGCGAAAGCGGGCTCAGTTCCGTTTTACGCCGTTATTTCCGTATGGACATATAGCCGATGCGTCTATGTATCAAGCAGATTTTCGGTGCGCGGCGAGCTGCTCGCCGACCACGCGGAGCGCGGACAAATCCGACACTTCGAACGGCAACGCGGTCACCGCGACGATCGGCACCCGCGGGTGCGCGCCGGTGAACCGGTGCAGCAGATGTTGTTCGCGCTTGTCGGTCGCGACCCGGCGGGCGTGGATGCGTAACACCGCCGCCGTGAGCGGATCGGAGTCGGCCAGCTGTTCGGCGGCGGTCAGCGCGTGATCGGCCGAGAGCGAGCTCAGCGCTGGATGAGTTCGGTTGAGCACCAACCCCGCCAGCGGCATCCGCTCGGTCGAGAGCCGGTCGACGAAGAACGACGCCTCGCGCAGCGCGTCCGGCTCCGCGGCGGCGACTACCAGGAAGTGGGTGCCCGGCTTGGACAGCATCGCGTAGGTCCGGTCGGCCCGATCCTGGAAGCCGCCGAACAGCGAGTCCAGTGACTGCAGGAAGTTCGATGCGTCCTTGAGCATCTGGCCGCCGACGATGGTGGAGACCCCGCGCACCGCCAGGCTCATCGCGCCGGTGACCAAGCGGGTGACGCCGCGGCCCGGCGCCATGATGACCCGGATCATCCTGCCGTTCAAGAAGTTCCCGAGCCGCTTCGGTGCATCGAGAAAGTCCAGTGCGTTGCGCGACGGGGGCGTGTCGACCACGATCAGGTCCCACTCCTTGCGCCCGGCCAGCTGGCCGAGCTTCTCCATCGCCATGTATTCCTGCGTGCCGCCGAACGAGGACGCGACGGTTTGATAGAAGGGGTTGGCGAAGATCTGCTCGGCCTTGTCCGGACTGGTGTGCTCGAGCACCATGTCGTCGAAGGTGCGTCGCATGTTCAGCATCATCGCGTGCAGCTCGCCCTTGGCCTCCGGGCCGAGCGGCACCCGTTGCGGAGTGTTGCCGAGGTCCGCGACGCCGAGTGACTGAGCCAGTCGCCGGGCCGGATCAATGGTGAGCACCACAACCTTGCGGCCGTACTCGGCCGCCCGCAACGCGATCGCGGCCGCGGTGGTCGTCTTGCCGACACCGCCGGAGCCACAGCAGACCACCACTTTGGCCGCGCGATCCTCGATGATCTCCGAGATGTCGAGTGGCCCGGCCACAATCGGGGTACTCACTTCACTCCCTGGCTACTGAGATGTTCGGCAAGTTCGTACAGCCCGCCCAGATCCATGCCCTCGGGCAGCGCGGGCAGGTACATGCGGGACACGTCGACCTTGGCGAGCTCGCTCGCACTGTCGTCCTGCGCCTGCAAAGTGGCAGCGTGCTCGACGGTTTCGGTGATCAGGCCCTGGAAATCGTTGTCCGGCAGTGTGATTCCCGCCGCAGCGAGCCCGGCGCGGACGGCGTCGGTGTCCACCTCGCCCTGCGCCGCCTTGGCCCGCAGCTCAGCGGGCAGCTGGCCCTCGGTGGCGCGGTTCACGATCACCGTGCCGATGCGCAGGTCCGCCGCCTTCAATTCCGCGATGGCGTCGGCGGTTTCCTGCACCGGTAGCGCCTCGAGCAAGGTGACCAGGTGGATCATCGTCTGATCCGAGTGCAGCAGCTTCGAAACGCCTTCGGCCTGGCCTGCGATCGGCCCGCCCTTGGCCACCTCGAGCATGGCCTGGGTGACATCGAGGAAGCTGGCGATCCGGCCGGTCGGCGGCGCGTCGACCACGATCTCGTCGTAGGCCCGCTTGCCTGCCTTGTCCACCCGGACCGCCGTCTCCTTGATCTTGCCGGTCAGGATGACGTCGCGCAGACCAGGCGCGATGGTGGTGACGAACTCGATGGCGCCCATCCGGCGCATCGCCCGGCCCGCGAAGCCGAGGTTGTAGAACATGTCCAGGTATTCGAGGAACGCGTGCTCGATGTCCAGCGCGAGCGCGACCACCTCGCCGCCGCCGTCCGCGGTGGCGATCCTGGTCTCGGTGGGCGGCAGCGGCGGCAGATCGAACAGCTGGGCAATCGACTGCCTGCTCTCCACCTCCACCAACAGCACCCGGCGGCCACCGGCGGCCAGCGCAAGGGCCAGCGCGGCGGCCACCGTGGACTTGCCCGTGCCGCCCTTTCCGGAGACATAGTGCAAGCGAGCCTTTTCCGCGCGCTTCGGCCACCCTGTTTCCAGCCCTGGCTCGGCTGAAACAGGCACTGCTGTTGGTACTCCCACGCTCGCGAGCCTATAACCCGTTCTGAGATCGCGCCCGAGGGATCCGGTTGTCGACCGGATTTGCGGGCGATCTGTACCAGACAGTGAGACGGCGGCTGTCGTCGCGTGACCGAGGGGCCGCGAACCACGCCGCGCCCGCGCGGCCAATAAGCTCACCCCATGAGTGATGCGAGCTTGTGGGAGTACGCGACCGTGCCGCTGTTGACGCACGCAACGAAGCAGATTCTCGATCAGTGGGGCGCCGACGGATGGGAGCTGGTGACCGTGCTGCCCGGCCCGACCGGCGAACAGCACGTCGCCTACCTCAAGCGCCCGAAGTAAGGAGACGGTGATGACCGCAGTGACCAACTGGGAGAGCAACCTAACCCGCCTCGGACTGACCCTGCCTCCGGTCGCGGCACCCGTGGCCGCCTACATTCCGGCGATCCGGACCGGTTCGCTGGTCTACACCTCCGGCCAGTTGCCGTTCGTGAACGGTGAGCTGTCGGCCGTCGGCAAGGTCGGCGCCGAGGTGAGCACCGAGGACGCGAAGGAAGCCGCGCGCCTGTGCGCGCTCAACGCGCTGGCCGCGGTGCACGCACTGGTCGGGCTCGACGCGGTGGTGCGCATCGTGAAGGTGGTCGGATTCGTCGCTTCCGCACCGGGATACAACGATCAGCCGATCGTCATCAACGGTGCGTCCGAATTCCTCGCCGAGGTCTTCGGCGATGCGGGCGTGCACGCCCGCTCCGCCGTCGGCGTCTCCGAACTGCCGAGGAACACTCCGGTCGAGGTAGAAATCATCGCCGAGGTGAAGTAGTTGCGTGCCGGGCCCGCGGCACTCTTGGGCGCCGCGGGCGTCGGCTCGCCGATCGCACTCGAGGACAATGTGGAATGGCTCTTGAACATCCTGCTTATGGGCAGCTACGACAGGTAACCCCGACGGCGGCGGTGCTGCTCGCGAACAATCCGGGGCAGATGACGCTGGAGGGCACCAACACCTGGATCCTGCGCGCGCCGGGCCGATCGGACTGTGTGGTCATCGATCCCGGCCCGAAGGACAAGAAGCACAGCGCGCGGATTGCCGAGGTCACCGGCGGCGATATCGCGCTCACCCTGATCACGCACCGGCATCACGATCACACCGGCGGCATCGACAAGCTGGTCGAGCTGACCGGAACTCCGGTGCGCGCCAAGGAATCCGGCTTTCTGCGCGGTTCGGACACGGTGCTGGCCGACGGCGAGGTGATCGAGGCGGCAGGCCTGCGGATCACCGTGCTGGACACTCCAGGCCACACCGGTGATTCGGTGAGCTTCGTGCTCGACGACGCGGTGCTGACCGGTGACACGATCCTCGGCAGCGGAACCACCGTGCTCGATTCGGCCGACGGCGCCCTGGCCGACTATCTGGCTTCGTTGGATCGACTGGTCGAGGCCGGTGCGGGGAAAGCGCTACTGCCCGCGCACGGTCCGGACCATCCCGATCTGGAACCGGTGGCCCGCTACTACATCGCACATCGGCACGAACGCCTCGCTCAGGTGCGCGAAGCGCTGCAGGTGCTCGGCCCGAACGCGGGCGCGATGGCCGTGGTGCGCCGGGTCTACGCCGACGTCGACAAGCGACTGTGGCTGGCTGCCCGCAGTTCGGTGCAGGCCCAACTGGAGTACCTGCGCGCCGAGGGTTAGCGGGCGTATCGCTGGCGAACCAGCACTGCCGGATTCAGCGCCCGATGGCGATGAGCGCAGGCCCTCGGTGGTGACGCGGGCCTGACGCGCTCATGGCAGTGCAGCGCTGAATCCAGCAGTGGTTCGGGGTATCAGCGAGCGCGCCGGGCGAGGCGCTCGGAGTCGGAGATGAGCACGCTCTTGCCCTCCAGCCGCAGCCAGCCGCGATGCGCGAAGTCGGCGAGCGCCTTGTTCACGGTCTCGCGAGATGCGCCGACGAGCTGGGCGATCTCTTCCTGGGTGAGGTCGTGGGTGACTCGAAGCGCACCGGCCTCCTGGGTGCCGAACCGCTGCGCGAGCTGCAGCAGCGCCTTGGCGACCCGGCCGGGTACGTCGGTGAAGATGAGGTCGGCCAGGTTGTTGTTGGTGCGACGCAGGCGCCGGGCGAGGACGCGGAGCAACTGCTCAGCGATCTCGGGGCGCTGGTCGATCCACGACTTCAAGGCGTCCCGATCCATCGTGACGGCGCGGACCTCGGTCACCGTTGTCGCGGTGGAGGTACGCGGTCCCGGATCGAAAATCGACAGCTCACCGAACATGTCCGACGGGCCCATGATGGTCAGCAGGTTTTCCCGGCCGTCCGGGGACCGGCGCCCGATCTTCACCTTGCCCGAGGTGATGATGTACAGCCGATCACCCGGTTCACCTTCGTTGAAAATGACATGACCACGTGGAAAATCCACGGGCTGCAATTGCTTGGCGAGGGCGGCCACCGCAGTGGGCTCGACGCCCTGGAAGATGCCTGCTCTGGCGAGGGCCTCGTCCACTTATGTGCTCCTTATGGGAAATGGCTCTGTACTGGACCGAAAGCGACTCGGCCAACAGCGCAGTCTACGCGGCATGATGACAGCGTAGTGACAGACACCACGGAACGTGTGGATTGCGTGGCGCAGCGAGAAACCGTACCAGTATCGCCGCTGCGATGTTTGCGGGTCCCTTGCTGGTCACCGAGCGAGGCGAGGTGACTCGTCGATCAGCTCGCGCGTGCCACATCCAGCTCCTCGCCGCGGGCACGGCGCTTACGCATCCGGGCGACGGCGGCGGGCAGGCCGAGCCTCGTCAGCTCTTTCACTTCTGCGTTGCTTGCCTTGTCCAGGTACTGCTGAACCTCTTCGTCGGGTTCGAGAAGTTTGCGGAGCCGGTTCTCGACCCGCTCCATACCCAGTGCGAACAGCATCAACAGCACTGGGAAGAGCACCACAGCGAGTCCTTGCATACGGAGGAGTAAACACGGTCTAGGTCTCAGATGGAACACGGCAACCGAACTGGACGGGCAACGTTGGCCCGCCGTTCCGTATGGTGGACAGGTGCGTGTCACCCCCTCCACAGCCGCCGGAAACGGGCAGGCGCCCGCCGCCGAGGCGACCGATGCGCAACCTGTCGTGGTTGCCGCTCCGAAACGGAAATCCCGCGCGCGACAAGCGGAAACTCAGCTCGGACTAGTCCGGCGAGCCCGCCGGATGAACCGCACTCTCGCCGCCGCTTTCCCGGACGCGCACTGTGAGCTGGACTTCACCACACCGCTCGAATTGGCGGTCGCGACAATACTTTCCGCGCAGTCCACGGATGTGCGGGTGAATCTCACCACGCCAGCCCTGTTCGCGAAGTACCCCGACGCCCGCGCCTACGCCGAGGCGAACCGCGCGGAGCTGGAGGAATACATCCGATCGACCGGCTTCTTCCGGAACAAAGCCACCTCACTGATCGGCCTCGGTCAGGCATTGCTGGAACACCACAACGGTGAGTTGCCTCACACCATGGACGAACTCGTGAAGTTGCCTGGCATCGGACGCAAGACCGCGAACGTCATCCTCGGCAACGCGTTCGGTGTGCCTGGCATCACCGTCGACACCCATTTCGGCCGCCTGGTGCGCCGCTGGGCGTGGACCACCGAGGAAGATCCGGTGAAGGTCGAACACCTCATCGGCGAGCTCATCGAGCGCAAAGACTGGACGATGCTGTCGCACCGGGTGATCTTCCACGGGCGCCGGGTGTGTCATGCGCGTAAGCCGGCTTGCGGTGTCTGCGTGCTCGCCAAGGACTGCCCGTCGTTCGGGGCGGGGCCGACCGATCCGGATACCGCGGCCGAGCTGGTGAAGGGTCCCGAGAAGGAGCATCTGCTCGAGCTGGTGGGCCGGTGAGGCAACTGCCGGTTGCTTGGCGATGGGCGTTGGCGGGGTTGATCGCGGTGGTGGCGCTCGCGGCGGCGCTGTGGCCGCGCGGCCGTGACGCCGAGACCCCTGTCGAAACGACCGCGGCGGATACCGCAGTGTCCGGCCAGCAACGCGCCGCGGCCGGGCTCGCGGCCTGCCCGCAGCCTGCGGCAGGCGGCACCGGTGCGGGACCGCTGGCGGGACTCGCGGTGAACTGCCTGGCAGACGGCGGATCGCTCGATCTGTCCGCCGCGCTCGCCGGAAAGCCGGCGCTGCTGAACCTCTGGGCGTACTGGTGCGCGCCGTGTGCAAAAGAATTGCCGTATTTGCAGCAGTTCGCCCAACGGGCCGGAAACGCGATTACCGTGCTGACCGTGCACAGCGACCCCGAGGAGGCCAAGGCGATATCGCGGCTGATGGGACTGGACGTGCGGCTGCCCGGCGTGCTCGATGCCGCCGCGCGGGTGCGCACGGCCGTCGGTGCGCCTGCGGTGCTGCCGATCTCGGTGCTGGTGCGGGCGGACGGTTCGGTGGCCAAGGTCGTGGTTCGCGCGTTCAGCGGGGTGGACGACATCGCGGGAACGGTCGCGCAGGAGCTGGGGGTTGCTGCGTGAGTATCCCTGTGCCGCACGATATTCCGAAGTGGCTGAGCCGGGCGACCGAGCCTGCCGCCGACGCGTCGGACACGCTGACGTTGGCGCGGACGCTGCGCCGTGCCATGTCCTTGGCCTCGACGCCACGCCAAGCCGCGGTCTTGGTGCTGTTCGGCGGTGCCGCGGAGGCCGATCCGGATGGGCTCGGCGGGCTACCCGCCGACGCGGAGGTGCTGCTCACCCAGCGCGCGGCCACCCTGCGCCAGCATCGCGGTCAGATCGCGTTTCCCGGCGGTGAGGTGGATCCGGGTGACAACGGACCGATCGACACCGCGCTTCGGGAAGCGTGCGAGGAGACCGGGCTCGATCGATCGGGCGTGGAACCCCTTGCGGTGCTACCGAAGTTGTTCGTGCCGCCGTCCCGTTTCGATGTGACGCCGGTGGTCGCCTACTGGCGCACCCCGAGTGAGGTGCGGGTGGTCGACGAGAGCGAGACCGAACGGGTGGTGCGGGTGCCGCTGGCCGAGCTGCTCGATCCGGCGAACCGCTTCCTGGTCCGCGGCGGCCTCGGCTACCAGAGCCCTGCCTTCTTGGTCGACGGCATGTTGGTGTGGGGACTCACCGGCGGTATCCTCGCAGGCATCTTCAAAACCGCTGGCTGGGAACAGGATTGGAATCACGACGACGTCCGTGATCTGGAGACCGCGCTTGGCGACCTCGGAATGACCTTATGAGCACCGAACCGAGCGAGGTGGAGTCGTGAGTTCGTCTGCCTGGCTCGATATCGCGGTGGTGCTGCTCGCACTGCTTGCGGCGTCCTCGGGATGGCGTCAGGGTGCGGTCGCGTCCGCGCTCGCCTTCCTCGGCGTTGTCCTCGGTGCGGTCGCAGGCATCCTGATCGCGCCGCACATCCTGGTCCACGTCGACGAGGGTCGCGCGCGCGTGCTCACCGGCGTGTTGCTGATCGTGCTGCTGGTGATCATCGGCGAGGTCGCGGGCATGGTGCTCGGCCGCGCCGCGCGCAGCGGCATGCGACATCCGTTCACCCGCAGCGTGGACAGCGTGGTCGGCGCCGCGTTGCAGGCGGTGGCCGTGCTGGTCACCGCGTGGTTGCTCGCGTTGCCGTTGGCCACCTCGTCGCAGCCGGCGATCGCCACCGCGATCAACGGCTCGCGCGTCCTCGCCGACGTCAACGAGGTCGCGCCGAACTGGCTGCGCAGGCTGCCCAACGAATTCTCCAAGCTGCTCAACACCTCCGGCCTGCCGGACGTGATCGGCCCGTTCGGGCGGGCCCCGATCGCGGCCGTCGAGCCGCCGGACGGCAGCGTGCTCGCCAGCCCGGTCGCCGCCTCGCTGCGGTCGAGCGTGCTGCGCATCCGTGGCGTCGCGCCGAGTTGCCAGCGGGCGCTGGAGGGTTCGGGTTTCGTGATCGCGCCCGAGCGGATGATGACCAACGCCCACGTGGTCGCAGGCACCACCAGCGTGCAGGTGGACAGTGCGCAGGGCGCGCTGGATGCGACCGTGGTGTTGTTCGACCCGTCGAAGGACGTGGCCGTGCTCGCGGTGCCAGGCCTCGCCGCTCCGGTGGTGCCGCAGGCGCCGACCCCTGCCCGCTCCGGCGACAGCGCCATCGTGCTCGGCTATCCCGGTGGTGGTCCGTACACGGCAAGCGCGGCGCGCGTGCGGGAGACGTTGGATCTCACCGGTCCGACGATCTACCGCAACGGCACGGTGGAACGTCAGGTCTACACCGTCCGCGGTCAGGTCCGCGCGGGCAATTCCGGTGGGCCACTGGTGGATACCAAGGGCGAGGTGCTCGGCGTCGTGTTCGGCGCCGCCGTCACCGACGACGACACCGGCTACGTGCTCACCTTGAACGAGGTGCGCGCCCAGCTCGACGCCGCGTCCGGATCGAACGTTCCGGTCGGCACCGGAGCTTGCGTGCTCAGCTGAGGATCGAAGGCGGCCTGCGCATCGCGGGTCGCCTTCGACCATGATCTCGCGCTCGGTGACGGGTCGCCTGTGGACGGATCGGGTGTCACACCCGTCATCACGGAAATGCCAGCCCGCGCAAGGACAGTCGAACCGGTCGAGTCGTCAGCGGCGGGCGTTCAGGCCAGCAGCTTCGCCAACTCGGCTGTCACTGCATCCGGATTCTCCTGATGCGCATAGTGGCCCGCATTCGAGATGGCGACCAGGCGGCGGTCCGGCGAGAGGTGATGTCCACGCCGAAAGGTGCCGTTGAGCACATAGCGGTCGAGATCGCCGCGCATGGCAAGCACCGGAATGCGGATCGGCTCCCGCATGGTCGCCATGAAGCGGCGGCCGTCCGGGCGCCACTGGCTGCGGAACGCCCAACGCTGATACTCCAGCGCACAGTGCGCGGCGCCGGGAATCTGGATGGCCGAACGCATCCGCCGCGCCGTGTCGACGAATTCGGCGGTGCCGGACCAGGATCCGCTCACCCGCTGGCGCAGCAGCCGCTCGACCTCGAAGCCACCGCCTGCGGTGAGCAGGTGCTCGCCGTAGCGGGGCAGCTGATAGCGCAGGAAATTCGGCAGCCAGACCGCGCGCTGGCGCCGGTTGCGCAGCACCGCGCTCTTGAGTGCCGCCGGGTGCGGTGAACTCACCACGGCGATCGAACGGACCAGCCGCGGGTGCAACACAGCGGTCGTCCAGCAGACCAGTCCGCCGTCCGCATGTCCGACCAGCGTCGCGTCGGCATAGCCGAGGGCGCGGATGAGCCCGGCGATATCGCCTGCCAGCGTCCAGCCGTCGTAGCCGCGCGGCGGTTTGTCACTGTCGCCGTAGCCGCGCAGGTCGACGGCGACCGCGCGGTAGCCGAGGTCGGCGAGCCCGGTCAGCTGGTGCCGCCACGTCCACCAGAAGTCGGCGAAGCCGTGCAGCAGCACGACAAGTGGGGCGTCGGTGCGGTCGGGCGCCGCGTCGACGACGTGGAATCGGATGCCGTTGGCATGAACGTCCCGATGCGCCCATGGGCCGTCGTAACGGACGCTGGACGGATCTGGAATGAAGTTCGACGACACGCCGAGGCAGCCTAATAGTCGAGGTATCCGCGCGCGAGCGAGCGGTTACGAGGTGGGCTTTTCCAATGCTGGCCGCTCGTCGTGCGCCGCGGCGCCGAAGCCGTGCGGCAGCACCGCCGCGGTCGCCTTGAGCGAATCGATCGTCTTCTCGGGTGCGCGCAACTTCTTCACCCGCAGATAGCCGAGGAATGCGAGCAGCGCCGTCGCGAGAATCATCAGGCCGAACACGATCAGGAACGCCGCCCAGCGGGCCAGCCACACATCGAGCAGTTCGCCGAGGAAGAAGAAAAAGAAGAAGGTGCTGAACAGCAGGACGGTCAGGGCGAGGATGAAGTAGACGCTGCCCTGCAGGCCCTTCTTGATCTCACCGGTCACCTCGGCCTTGGCCAGCGCGACCTCGGCACGGACCAGGGTCGACATCTGTTCGGTGGCATCGCGCACGAGGCTGCCGATGCTGGCGCTGCCTGCGGGATTGGCGTCGGACAAGGGAATGGAGGTCACCGTACGACCGCGCTGCGCGTCGTTCCCGTTACCGCCGTGGTTGAAACTCACTTGGTCGACCCTTCTCCCTGTCCCGGCACTGCTTCGGCTCCGTTGGATGTGCGGCGCTCTCGGTCCCGCAGGCTACTGCCTGTCGGCACCTCGATCACGCCGTTGTCTTCCCGTTCTAGCGCACGCGCGTCCTGCCGTGCCTGGTGGACACGCCCACGCCGCAACAGTAGCGCCGAACCGGCGAGCGACGCCGCCATTGAGGTGACCAGCACGGCGGCCTTCGCCAGTTCGACTGCGGAGCCGTCTCCGACGTCGGCCAGCGCGAGCTCTGCCACCAGAAGGCTAACGGTGAACCCGATCGCGCCGAGCACCGACAGGGCGAACATGTCGCGATAGCCGAGCCCGGCGGGCCGCTTCGCGATGCCGAACCGGATTGCGAGCCAGCTGATCCCGAAGATGCCGAGGGTCTTGCCGAGCAGTAGCCCGAGAATCACTGCGAGCGCTAGCCTGTCGCTGAACAGCTCGCCGAACACCCTGCCGTCCAACGGAACTCCGGAGGCGAACAGCGCGAACAGCGGCACGCACAGTCCGGCCGAGACCGGCTGGATCAGGTGCTCCAGCCTGGTGGCAGGCGCCTCGTCCTCGCCGGGGTCGGGCCGCACCCTGGTGAGCAGGCCGAGCACCACGCCTGCCATGGTCGGGTGGATGCCTGCCTCGTGCAGCGCGTACCAGGCCACCAGCGCGATCGGGAGATAGAGCCACGGCCCCCTGATCCGCATGTGCTGGGCCAGCGCCCATCCTGCGAAGCAGGCCAGCGCCGCGAGCAGCCACAACAGCGACACCGTTGTGGTGAACAACACGGCGATCAGCACGATCGCCATCAGGTCGTCGACCACCGCGAGGCTGAGCAGGAAGACCCGTGCGCTTGCCGGAATGCGCGAGCCTGTCATGGCGAGCACGGCCAGCGCGAACGCGATATCGGTGGCCACCGGAATGGCCCAGCCTCGATCCATCCCCTCGACGCCGATGCCGACCGCCATGGCGATCAGCGCGGGGGTGACCACGCCGCCGACCGCGGCGATGATCGGCAACGCGGCCCGCTTCGGGTCGGCCAGCTCGCCGACGACCAGCTCGCGTTTGAGCTCCAATCCCGCGACGAAGAAGAAGATGGCGAGCAGGCCGTCCTTGGTCCAGTCGGCGAGCGTGAGGTCGAGGTGCAGCGGCGGGACGGCGAGGACGGTCTCGGTCATGGTCACGTAGCTCGCGCCCCACGGCGAGTTCACCCACAGCAATGCCGCGGCGGCCGCGATGAGAAGGACTGCACCGCCGACAGTTTCCGTGCGTAGATAGCGGGAGAGTTCCGAGCGCACTTGCGTGATCACGGGGAACCTTTCGGCAGGGTCGGTCATGGCTGCGACCGCACCTGCCACCGATCCGGTGTTCATGGACACGACCGCATGCCGACCAGACTTCCCGGCACACCTTACGCAATCCTAACGGGTAAGGCCGGTGACGAATCACGCCACCGGCCTTATCCTGTCGCGCAGCTGTGTCCGCGCCCCTGCCAGGGGTTATGCCTTGGTTGCCCGAATCGCCTCGAAGACGTTGGGGTCGACCAGGGTCGAGGTGTCGCCGAGCTCGCGGCCCTCGGCGACGTCGCGGAGCAGGCGACGCATGATCTTGCCGCTGCGCGTCTTGGGCAGCTCGGGCACCACGTGGATCTCCCTCGGCCGCGCGATCGGGCTGATCTCGCGGGACACCTCCGCCTTCAGCTCGTCGACCAGCGCCGCGCCGGTGTCCTTGGCCTCCGCGGTGAGGATGACGAACGCGACGATGCCCTGCCCGGTGGTGGCGTCACTGGCCCCGACGACCGCGGCCTCGGCGACGCCTGCGTGTCCGACCAGTGCCGACTCCACCTCGGCGGTGGAGATCCGGTGGCCCGACACGTTCATCACGTCGTCGACCCGGCCGAGCACCCAGAGGTCGCCGTCGGCGTCGAGTTTGGCGCCGTCACCGGCGAAGTACCAGCCTTGGGCGGCATAGCGTTCCCAGTAGGTGGCCCGGTAACGGTCCATGTCGCCCCAGATGCCGCGCAGCATCGACGGCCACGGCTGGTCGAGCACCAGGTAGCCGTTGGCCTCGGTTTCGCCGCGCTGCACGGGTTTGCCTTCTTCGTCGACGACGAGCGCCGAGATGCCGGGCAGCGGTGTCATCGCCGCACCGGGCTTGGCCGCGGTGACGCCGGGCAGTGGCGAGATCATGATCGCGCCGGTCTCGGTCTGCCACCAGGTGTCCACCACCGGTGCGGTGCCCGCACCGATCGTGTCGCGGTACCAGCGCCAGGCCTCCGGGTTGATCGGCTCGCCCACCGAGCCGAGCAGCCGGATGCTGGACAGGTCGTGCGCGGCCGGAATCTCCTTGCCCCACTTCATGAATGTGCGCACCAATGTCGGCGCTGTGTAATAGATGGAGACGCCGTATTTTTCGATGATCTGGAAATGACGGTGCTCGTCGGGGGAATTGGGGGTGCCTTCGTAAACGACCTGGGTGGCGCGGTTGGCCAGTGGTCCGTAGACGATGTAGCTGTGTCCGGTGACCCAGCCGATATCGGCGGTGCACCAGTAGACGTCTTGTCCGGCTTTGTGGTCGAAGACGTTGTGGTGGGTGTAGGCGGCTTGGGTGAGGTAGCCGCCGGAGGTGTGCAGGATGCCCTTGGGCTTTCCGGTGGTGCCGGAGGTGTAGAGGATGAACAGCGGGTGCTCGGCGTCGAACGCCTGCGCCTCGTGTTCGGGGGCGGCCTGTGCGACCGTTTCGTGCCACCAGAGGTCGCGGCCCTCGGTCCACGGCACCTCGATGTTGGTGCGGCGCACCACGAGCACGTGCTCGACGCTGTGTGGCACATCGCCGTTCGCGTACAGCGCCTCGTCCACAGCCGCCTTGAGCGGTGCTGCTTTACCGCGTCGCCACTGGCCGTCGGTGGTGATCACCAGCCTGGCTTCGGCGTCGTCGACGCGCTGGCGCAGGGCGGTGGGGGAGAAGCCGGCGAACACCACGGAGTGGGTGAGCCCGAGTCGGGCGCAGGCCAGCATCGCGACGATGGCTTCGGGCACCATCGGCATGTAAATAGCGACCCGATCGCCCGCTTCGAGGCCGAGTTCGGTGAAATAGTTTGCGGCACGGCCGACTTCGGCGAGCAGCTCGGCGTAGGTGATATCGCGGGAGTCGCCCGGTTCGCCTTCCCAGTGAATGGCGACTTGGTCGCCGTGCCCGTCGAGCACGTGCCGGTCGACGCAGTTGTAGGCGACGTTGAGCTTGCCGTCGACGAACCATTTCGCCACCGGCGCATCGCTCCAGTCCAGCACCTGGCGCCACGACTGATGCCAGTGCAAACGACCGGCTTGCTCGGCCCAGAACGCGTCGCGATCGGCCGTGGCCTGCTCGTACAGCGCGGCACCGGCGTTCGCCGCCGCCGCGAACTCCGCGGTCGGCGGGTACGAGTCCCTGTGGTCGGCGGTTTCGGTCATCTCGATTCTTCTTTCCACGTAGCCTGAGTCCACGAACCAAACGCAGCAAGTTCGACAGTAAACAACTGTGACCTACGCCGCGTCCGGTGTGTCCACCGGGTTTCGGAACTGTCACGCCGTTGCGCGATCCGCGACGGAGCGGCCGATCCGGCGGACAGACTGGATGGCCTCTTTGAGACAATGTTCCGGCGGATAGGTCCTTTTCGCGCGATGTTTTTCGTGTTTCGGCCATGTTGCCGGATTGGTAACAAGTGGAATGAACCTTAGTCAATCCGATGACATAGCCCTGTTCGGTGGTTACTCTCCGAGTCACCCAAGGCGGTTTGTGCCGGCATGCGCCTGGTGACCTCACGCGCGTGCCGTCTGTTCCGCCCTTGTCGAAATCGGGAGAACGCGTTGAGATTCAACAGAGCAATGGCGCTGACCGCAGCGGTACTGCTGGCCACAAGCCTCGGTCTGGCGGCGTGCTCGTCGGACGATAGTGCCGACTCGAGCATCGTCACCACCGGCGGTGGTGAGCCGCAGAACCCGTTGGTGCCCACCAACACCAACGAGAACATGGGCGGCCGCGTGGTCGACCGATTGTTCGCTGGCCTGAAGTACTACGACAGCAAGGGCGTCGCACACGACGAACTCGCTGACAAGATCGAAACGAACGACCGGAAGAACTACAAGATCACCATCAAGCCGGACTGGAAGTTCTCCGACGGCACCCCGGTCAAGGCCAAGTCGTTCGTCGACGCGTGGAACTACGGCGCCCTCGGCACCAACGCCCAGTTGCAGAGCTACGTGTTCACCCCGATCAAGGGCTTCAAGGAAGTCTCCGCGGAAAAGCCGACGGCCCAGACCATGTCGGGCCTGAAGGTGGTCGACGACCGCACCTTCACCGTCGAGCTCGAGTCGCCGTCCATCGACTTCGAGACCTCGCTCGGCTACGCACCGTTCTACCCGCTGCCCGAGGCGGCGTTCAAGGACATCAAGGCGTTCGGTGAGAACCCGATCGGCAACGGCCCGTACAAGTTCGCGAGCAACGGTGCCTGGCAGCACAACGTGCAGATCGATCTCGTGCCGAACCCGGAGTACAAGGGCGGCCGCCCGGCCAAGAACAAGGGCCTGCGTTTCGTGATGTACCAGTCCTTCGACACCGCATACCAGGACCTGCTGGCCGGCAACCTCGATACGCTCGACACCATTCCGGACAGCGCCCTGACGTCGTACGAGAAGGATCTCGGTGATCGCGCGATCACCAAGCCGACCGCGCAGAACCAGAAGATCGGCATCCAGCAGAACGTCCCGCACTTCGCGGGCGAGGAAGGTCTGCTGCGGCGCAAGGCCATCTCGATGGCGATCAACCGGGAACAGATCTGCAAGAACATCTTCAACGGGTCCCGGGTCCCGTCCAAGGACTTCACCGCAAGCACGCTGCCCGGCTTCAACGGCAACCTGCCCGGCTCCGAGGTGTTGAAGTACAACCCGGAGGAGGCCAAGAAGCTGTGGGCCCAGGCCGACGCCATCTCGCCGTGGTCCGGTCGCTTCGAGATCGCGTACAACTCCGACGGCGGCCACCAGGCCTGGATCGAAGCCACCGCGAACAGCATCAAGAACACCCTCGGCATCGAGGCCATCGCCACCGCGTACCCGACCTTCAAGAACATCCGGGACTTGGTGAACGCCAGGACCATCGGCAAGGCGTTCCGCTACGGCTGGCAGGGTGACTACCCGACCATGCTGCAGTTCCTCACGTCGAACTACTACAGCTACTCCGACACCAACAACGTCGACTACAAGAGCCCGGAGTTCGACAAGCTGCTCGACGACGCCCTGGCCGCGCCGACCCTCGAGGAGTCCTACAAGATCGTCGCCAAGGCGCAGTCCCTGATGCTCAAGGACATGTCCGACATCCCGATGTTCGAGTACATCGCCAACGCCGGTCGGTCGGACAAGGTCAAGAAGGCCGAGCTCGCCTGGAGTGGACTGTTCGACTTCGAGAACATCGAGAAGTAGCCCGCTGATGCGCCGCGCCTCGACCGGAGGCGCGGCGCATCACTGACTCAGGAGGCGAAATGGCCTGGTATGTCGTGCGGCGTCTGCTCCAGATGATCCCTGTGTTCCTCGGAGCGACGCTGCTCATCTATGCCCTGGTCTTCCTTGTTCCCGGCGACCCGATCTCCGCGCTCGCAGGCGACAAGCCGATGACCCCCGCGGTGGAGGCGCAGCTGCGTGCGCGCTACCACCTCGACCAGCCCTTCTTCATGCAGTATCTGCTGTATCTGAAGGGCATTCTGACGTTCGATTTCGGTACTGCCTTCTCCGGCAGGCCGGTTCGCGCGGAGCTGGCTCGGGCGTTCCCGATCACGATCAAGCTCGCCTTCATGGCGCTGTTCGTCGAGGCCGTCTTCGGCGTGGTCTTCGGCCTGATCGCCGGCCTGCGCAAGGGCAAGCTGTTCGACTCGTCGATGCTGGTGATCAGCCTGATCGTCATCGCCGTCCCGATCTTCGTCGTCGGCTTCCTCGCGCAGTACCTGCTCGGCGTGAAGTGGGAGATCGCCCCGGTGACCGTCGGTGGCAACGCGAGTTTCGGCGCGCTGATCGTCCCCGCGTTCGTCCTCGGCTCACTGTCGTTCGCATACGTGCTGCGGTTGACCCGAAACTCGGTGGCGGAGAACATGTCCGCCGACTACGTCCGGACCGCGACGGCCAAGGGGCTCAGCAGGCGCCGGGTTGTCACGGTGCACATCCTGCGCAACTCGATGATCCCGGTGATCACCTTCCTCGGCGCCGACCTCGGGGCGCTGATGGGCGGTGCGATCGTCACCGAAGGCATCTTCAACATCCCCGGCGTGGGTGGCACGCTCTACCAAGCGATTACCCGCGGCGAGCCGCCGACCGTCGTCTCGTTCGTGACGGTGCTGATCGTCATCTTCCTGATCTCGAATCTGCTGGTAGACCTGCTCTACGCCGCACTCGACCCGAGGATTCGCTATGCCTGACCTCGACAAAGGACAAGGAATCGACCTCGCGGAGAGCGCGGCCCGCGGCAGGCAGACCTACTTCGTCGCGCCACCCGACGAGGTCGAGGTGCTCGCGACCGACATGGTCGTCGACGCAGGCTCGCCGACCAGCATTTGGACCGATGCGTGGCGTCAGCTGCGCCGCAACCCGATCTTCATCGTCGCGGCGTTGATGATCCTGTTCGTCCTCGTGGTTGTCATTTGGCCCGGTCTGTTCACCAGCCAGGATCCGCGCTACTGCAACGGCGATTTCAGCATGCATCCGAGCAGCGCGGGCCATCCGTTCGGCTACGACAAGCAAGGCTGTGACATCTACGCCCGAACCGTCTACGGGGCAAGGGCCTCGGTGATGGCGGGCGTCGGCGCCACGATCTTCTTCGTGCTGATCGGCGGTGTCCTCGGAGCGCTGTCCGGCTTCTACGGCGGGCTGCTCGACTCGATCGTCTCGCGCGTCGCCGAGATCTTCTACGCCATCCCGCTGATGCTTGCCGCGATCGTGGTCATGCAGCTGCTCGATTCACGGACCATCTGGACCGTGATCATCATCCTGTCCGCGTTCACCTGGCCGCAGGCGGCGCGGATTGCGCGCAGTGCGGTGATCCAATCGAAGAACAGTGATTACGTCACGGCCGCAAAGGCATTGGGCGTCTCGCGAATACGCACGCTGATCCGGCACGTGCTGCCGAACTCGGCGGGCCCGCTGATCGTGGTCACCACGCTCTGGCTCGGCGTCTTCATCGTCACCGAGGCGACGTTGTCCTACCTCGGCGTCGGACTGCCGCGCACGATCGTGTCCTGGGGATCCGATATCGCGTCAGGGCAGAAGGAGATTCGCACCTCCGCGATCCTGTTCTACCCCGCAACGGCGTTGGCGCTCACCGTGCTGAGCTTCATCATGCTCGGCGACGCGGTGCGCGACGCCCTCGACCCGAAGGCGAGGAAGCGATGACCGCGCCACTGCTCGAAATCAAGGACCTCAACGTCTGTTTCAGCTCCGAGGGCAAGAAGATCCCCGCGGTCCGCGACGTGAACCTGTCGGTGTATCCGGGCCAAACCGTCGCGATCGTCGGCGAATCCGGGTCGGGCAAGTCCACCACCGCGCACGCGATCATCGATCTGCTGCCCGGCACCGGGCAGGTCACCTCGGGCAACATCCTGTTCGACGGCAAGGATCTCGCGAAGGTGTCCAAGAAGGACGTCGTCGCGGTCCGCGGCAGCGGCATCGGATTGGTTCCGCAGGATCCGATGTCGAACCTCAACCCGGTGTGGAAGATCGGCTTCCAGATTCAGGAAACGTTGGAGGCCAACGGCATCGCCAAGGGCAAAGCGGCCAAGCAGCGCGCCGTCGAACTGCTCGAGGAAGCGGGCATGTCCGATGCCGCGCGGCGGGTGAACCAGTACCCGCACGAGTTCTCCGGCGGTATGCGGCAGCGTGCGCTCATCGCCATCGGCCTGGCGTGCCGGCCCAAGCTGCTGATCGCCGACGAGCCGACCTCGGCGTTGGACGTGACGGTGCAGCGCCAGATCCTCGACCATCTCGACGGTCTCACCGACGAGCTCGGCACCGCGGTACTGCTGATCACCCACGACCTCGGACTCGCGGCCGAGCGGGCCGAGCACCTGGTGGTGATGTATCGCGGCCGGGTGGTGGAATCCGGTCCTGCCCTGCAGATTCTGCGCGAACCGCAGCACCTGTACACCAAGCGGCTGGTGAACTCCGCGCCCTCGCTCGCCTCGCAGCGGCTGTCCTCGGTGAAGCAGCGCATCGAGATCCGCGAGCAGGCGGTGCAGGTCGCCGAGCAGCTGGCGGCGTCGGACGCGGAGCTGGCCGCGGCGCCCGATGACGTCGTGGTGACCGAGAACCTCACCAAGGCCTTCAAGATTCGCGGCAACGCGCCGTGGCGGTCTACGGATTTCATTGCGGTGCAGGACGTCTCGTTCCGGCTGCGGCGTGGCACCACGACCGCGATCGTCGGCGAATCCGGCTCGGGCAAATCGACGGTCGCGAAGATGATCCTCGGCCTGCTCGAGCCGACATCGGGCAAGGTGGTGTTCGACGGCAAGGAAGTGGCGAAGCTGGATCGCAAGGGCGCCTTCGCGTTCCGGCGCCGGGTGCAGCCGATCTTCCAGGACCCGTACGGCTCGCTCGACCCGATGTACTCGATCTACCGCACCATCGAGGAGCCGTTGCGCACGCACGACATCGGCACCCCGAAGGAGCGGGAGGCGACGGTTCGAGAGCTGCTCGACAAGGTGTCGCTGCCGTCGACGGTGATGCGGCGCTATCCGAACGAGCTGTCCGGCGGTCAGCGTCAGCGCGTGGCCGTTGCTCGCGCGCTGGCACTTTCGCCCGAGGTCGTGGTGTGCGACGAGGCGGTCTCCGCGCTCGACGTGCTGGTGCAGGCGCAGATTCTGCGGCTGCTCAACGACCTGCAGGCGGAGCTCGGCCTGTCGTATGTGTTCATCACACACGACCTGGCTGTCGTCCGGCAGATCGCGGACGACGTGCTGGTCATGCAGAACGGCAAGGTGGTCGAGGCGGCCTCCACCGAGCAGGTCTTCGACAATCCCCGCGAGGAATACACCCAGCGCCTGCTGGATGCCATCCCCGGCCGGGATCTGTTGGCAGGCTAGTCAGTTGGCGGGCTGCTGATCCCGCCGAGTTGCGATGTGGCAAGCCCCGGCCCGCTGGGTCGGGGCTTGCCGCTCATTCAGGACGATGCGCGCCGGCGTGGGCAACCGCTGAGCACGCAGGCGCTCACGCGACCCGGGCCAGGTGCGCGAGGATCGCGGGGATCACGTCGTCCCACTGATGGCGCGGCGGGACCTCGTGACCCGTTTGCGCCATCGGCAGGAACCCGGCACCGGGAATCGCTGCGGCCAAGGCCTTTCCGTGTTCGATCGGGAACAGCGGATCCTCCGCGCCGTGCAGCACCAGAGTCGGTGCCGTGATGGCGCCGAGCTGGTCTCGCCACGGCTCGCCCGCATCGACCAGATATGGATTGGTGAGCTGGGCCGCGATATCGGCGGCCCGATCGAAGACCCGGCCCGCCGCCTCGGCGCGGTGTTCGGCGTCGAACGGGTAGCTGCTTGCGGCGAACGGACGCTCGGCCTCCACCAGGTACTCGATGACCGCCGCGCGATCCGACCAGTCCGGCACGGGTGGCTCGTTCATGAAGAACGCGCTCAGCTCTGCGGATATCCCTGGCAGATCAGGGCTTTGGTGGCCGGGACCGCCGGGTGTCGACGCCGTCAGCGTCAACGAGGCGACCCGATCGGGGTGGTGGATGGCGGTGAGCTGGGACACCGCAGACCCCTGGGACATGGCGATCAGATGCGCCCGCGGTGCGTCGAGCGCATCGAGCAGTCCGATCGTATCGGCGACCATGTCGCTGAGCCCGTAGCCCGGCGCGCCGACCGGGAAGGTGTTCGACCGGCCCGCATCCCTGCTGTCGATCCGGATTGCCTGCCAGCCGACGGCGACCAGCCGCTCGATGAACTCGGCGTCCCACGCGAGCATGGATTCCCCAGCGCCGTGCAGGAACAGCACGGGTATCCCACCCAGTTCACCGAAAGTCTCTGTGCAGAGGCGGATTCCATTGACCTCGTAAATCCGCTCGTTGCCGCTCATCTCGCACAACCTCCCGCTAACTCAGATGTGACGCGAACCGTAGCCGGACATTCGTTACATGTAAATAGAACCCCCTAGACTTGGGGGCATGCCAGAAACCTCGGCGCACCGGCGTTCCGACGACGGCTGGGCGGCCTACCGACGACTACGTCTGCTCGTGGATGCCGAGATCGCCCGAGACCTGGAGCGAGACACCGGGCTTTCGATGCCCGACTACGAAGTGCTCACCGCCGTCGCGGAATTGGCGGCCACCGAGGCGTGTGTGCGGGTGAGCGGCCTTGCCGCGCACATGTATTGGCCGCACAGCCGACTGTCCCGCCAGCTCGGGCGGATGGAACAGCGCGGCCTCATTGCTCGCGAGCCGTGCGAACGCGACGGCCGCGGCCAGGACATCCTGCTTGCCGCGGCGGGGCGGCAGGCGCTGGACGCGGCCACCCCGGCCCACCGCGAGTCCATTCGGCAACGATTCACCGACCTGCTGACCCCCGCACAGCTCACCGCCATTGCCGGGATCGAGCAGACCATCGAGCGGCACCGCACCGCGGGCTCCTGACGTCCGGACTCGACGAGCCCCTGGGTTACCTGTGGGTGCGCGCAAGTAGCCTCGTATGCCGTGACCGATCCGCTCCAGCCTCTCGTCGATCTCCCCGGTGTCCGCGCCGCGGCCGACCGCGCCCGCGACGCGCTCGCCGAGGTGCACCGGCACAAGGCGAACCGGCGTGGCTGGCCGACCACGGCCGCCGAGGCCGCGGTGCGTGCGGCGCGATCGTCGGCCGCCATCGACGGCGGCAGCACCGAGCTGCCCGCCGACGGGCGCGTTGCCGATCCGATCCTGGCCGGATCGTTGCGGGTCGGGCAGGCCTTGGACGGGGACGCGTTGCGCAATCTGGTCGGTACCTGGCAGCGGGCGCCGCTGCAGGCGCTGGCCAGGCTCCATCTGCTCGCCGCGGCCGACCTGGTCGCCGACGAGGAGTCGCTCGGGCGGCCGCGTGGCGCGGCCGGTGTCGCGGAGCGACTGGATCTGCTGGCACAAACCGTGCTCGGCTCGAAAGCGCCTGCGCCGGTGATCGCCGCGGTGGTGCACGGCGAACTGCTCGCGCTGCGGCCCTTCGGCACCGCCGACGGTGTGGTGGCGCGGGCGGCGTCGCGACTGGTCACGGTGTCCAGCGGGCTGGACCCGCATTGTCTGGGAGTGCCCGAGGTTTTCTGGCTGCGGCGCAGGCAGGCCTACATCGATGCGGCAACCGCGTTCGGGGCGGGGGAGGCCGCTGCGGTCGGCGGTTGGGTGCTGCTCTGCTGTGGCGCACTGGAAGACGGGGCTCGCGAGGCCACCTCGATCGCCGACTCGGCGGCTGGCTGAGCCCCTCTACACGTCAAAGCGGGCGGCGTTGTCGTTGCCGACCTCACCGCCCGCGTAGCACGGGATACCCGGTTACCAAGCGTGCTGGGTGGGTTGTGTTCTGCGGCCTCGGCGATAATCCGAACTCCGGCGGTTCATCCCCGCAACCTGTGCGAGGCCCTCGCCGACGAAGACCCGAATCTCGCAGGCCCACAACGCTTCTGCCCTTGTCGCGGCGCGCTCCGCGTGGGTGCCTGGTGCCCGTGCTGGGAAGGATGGCTGGGAGACTGAAACCTTCTCTTCCGGTCCTGCCTTGGCCTTCCGACCCTTCCGTAGTTACCTTTCTACTCTGTGATGGCCCTCACATCAAGAGCGGCGGGAACATTCGATAATCGGCGTGTCGATCGGCGTTTCGTGGTTAAATGCCTGGTCGCCGCAGGACGGGCAGGTTTGCTGGAAGATCTCTTGGCAACCGCCCGGCTCCTGCTGGAGCAGCGCGAGTCGCCCCGCGGCATCCGGTGGCAAAACCTCAGCGGCGTCGGCGCAGCAATCGATAGCTGATCGCGCCGGCCACCAGCGCACTCAAGCCGACCACCGCAGTCGCGGCAAGGGTGGTGGACGACGGTGCTTGAAAGCGCGCCCACAGCGAAACCGGGTTGGAGAACGTAAGAATCGGCCAACCCTTGGCGAGTGCTTCACGGCGCAGGTTGCGATCCGGATTGACCGCCGTCGGATGTCCGACCGCGCTCAGCAGCGGCACATCGGTGACCGAATCTGAGTAGGCGTAACACTTCGTGAGGTCGTAACCCTCACTGGCGGCGAGCTTTTCGATTGCGGCGACCTTGCCGTCGCCGTAGCAGTAGAAGTCGACCTCGCCGGTGTACTTGCCGTCCGCGACCACCATCCTGGTCGCCGCGGTGTGCGAGGCGCCGAGCACCTCGGCGATCGGGCCGACGATCTCCTCACCGGAGGCCGACACGATCACCACGTCGTGGCCCCGGATCTTGTGGTCGGCAATGAGATCGGCCGCCTCCGCGTAGATCAACGGATCGACCAGTTCGTGAAGCGTCTCGGCCACAATGGTTTTCACCTGCTCGACATCCCAGCCTGCGCACATGCTCGTCAGATGTGCGCGCATCCGCTCCATTTGGTCGTGATCGGCGCCGGACAGCATGAACAGAAAGTGGGCGTAGCTGCTTTCGAGGACATCGCGGCGGTTCAACAGGCCCTGTGCGTAGAACTGCCTGCTGAAAACGAACGTGCTCGATTTCGCGATCACGGTCTTGTCGAGATCGAAGAAGGCGGCGACGCGTCCATCCGCGGTGGGTGAGTCCACTCGACCAGGATAGGCGGCTATCTTGCCTTCGCTCGATCCGGTGCTCCCGCGGCTGTCTCGCTCGTGCCCGATCTGGTGCTCCTGCAGCTGTCTTGCCTTCGCGTGGTCCGGTGCTACAGCGGCTGTCGCGTGTGCGCTCGATCCGGCGTTCCGTGCCTCCGTGGCGCGGACTCGGCTCGCTGCGCTGCGGTATCGCGGCGGTCGTGCGCTCGACGTCATGACGCGGTGTGCGCCTGCCCGTCCTCGGCAGTCTCGTCGGGATCGACCCCCGGTGTGCGGCGGAGGCGGACTGTGTGCTGTCCCTGCCTGTCCTGGTCGGTTGACCACCACTGTCGCGGGGCCCGACCGCGGGTGCGAGCGGGGAGTTTGCCCCGGCCCCTCGAGGCTCGTAATCGCTGCAAAGTTCTCCCGCCACAGACTTGCGTTGTGGGCGGGGCTTGGGTGTAGTATTGCTGGCACCTGGACATGGTCCAGGCGCGTTCAGCCCGACCCCCCGGGGCTGAACCCGACGGCCCCAGCCTCCTCCCCCCCCGGCTGGGGCCGTCCTCTATTTTCAGGACGATTCCTGTCCCACTCGGCGCTCAGAAGTTCTCCACACGCGCGAGTTATCCACAATCGCTACAACGGCTCTTCTGCCGTCGCCTGGATTCGGCAACGCTCAGCCGCATGAATCTTGAAGTGGCGCCGGACAACAGCCCGCCGCCGGCGCTCGTGCTCATCCACGACACCCGGCTGCGCGACGAAATACGCCGTGTCGCAGCCGCCGCCGAGCGCGGCCTCGACGAACGCCCGCTGCCCGTCGGCAGGCACCCGTGGACCGGCGCTCCCTTAGTGATCCTCGACACAGTCACGGCGCTGGCGGTCGCTGATGCCGGATATCTGCGCCGCATCGGCGTCGTCCTCGTCACGGACGGCGAGCCGGGATTGCTCGATTGGCAGGCCGCCGCCTCGGTCGGCGCCGAGCGCGTCATCGCGCTTCCCGGCGCCGCCGAAAGACTTATCGAGATGTTTGCTGAGTACGGCGAGCGACGCGCAGGAGACGGTGTCGTCGTCGCCGTGGCCGGCGCGGGCGGCGGTGCCGGAGCGTCGACGCTCGCCGCCGCTGTGGCACTGCGATCCGCCGCCGAAGGGTTCCGTCGCGACACCGTCCTCGTCGATGGTGCGCCGCTCGGTGGCGGCCTCGACCTGCTACTCGGCATCGAAACGGCCGCAGGGTTGCGCTGGCCGGACCTGGTGGTGGAGGACGGACGAGTGAGCGCTGCGGCGCTGCACTCCGCGCTGCCTGCGGCGGCGCCCGGTGTGGCCGTCCTTGCCTGCGGGCGCTGCGGTGCGGGCCGGTTGCCACGCGAGATCGGTCCTGCCGCGGTCCGCGCGGTGATCGAAGCAGGCCGTGCCGCAGGCGATTTGGTTATCTGCGACATTTCCGGCGAACGCGGGCCGCACGCCGACCAGATGCTCGACTCCGCCGACCTCGTCGTGCTCGTCGTTCCTGCGCGATTGCGGGCCGTCGTCGCCGCCGAGGCGGTCTCCGCGCACATCGCACGCCGAAACCCCAACCAGGGCTTGATAGTCCGTGGGCCCGCCCCCGGCGGGTTGCGCGGACCCGACGTCGCCGAGGTGCTCGACCTGCCCTTGCTCGCCGCCGTGCGCGCCCAAGCCGGTTTGGCGGCCCGTCTCGAACGCGGCGGCCTCACGGTGCAGCGGCGCGGCCCGTTGCGCGATGCCGCCGACGCGGTGCTCGGCGTGCTCAGTGCGCCAGCGGGACAACGGCGATGAGCGCGCTGGTGACCTCGGAGCTGCTCGACCGGGTGCGGGAACGACTGTCCGGCGGATCGGGGGATCCTGACCCGGCTCAGGTCGCCGCTGCCATTCGGGTGGAGGCGGGCGGGGTACTCGGGGACACCGATCTACTGCGTGCGTTGCGGTTGCTGCAGACCGAGATGACCGGTGCCGGAGTGCTGGAGCCACTGCTGCACGATCCGCAGGTCGCCGACGTTCTGGTGACCGGGCCGGACGCGGTGTGGATAGATCGGGGACACGGCCTCGAACAGACCTCGATCACCTTCCCTGACGAGGCGGCAGTGCGCAGGCTCGCCCAGCGGCTCGCTCTCTCCGCGGGCCGCCGACTCGACGACGCGCAGCCGTGGGTCGACGGCAAACTGTCCGGAACCGGAGCGGCGCTGGGCGATTCGTTCGGCGTCCGGCTGCACGCCGTGCTCGCGCCGGTCGCGCACGGCGGCACCTGCCTCTCGCTGCGCATCCTCCGCCCCGCCACCCAGGGCCTCGACGCGCTCGCGGCCGCGGGTGCGGTATCGGCGGACGCAAAGCGCCTGCTGGAACGCATCATTCAGGCTCGACTTGCGTTCTTGGTGGTCGGCGGCACCGGTGCGGGTAAGACAACCCTCCTCAGCGGCCTGCTGGCCACCGTGGCCCCGAGCGAACGCATCGTCTGCGTCGAGGACGCCGCCGAACTGGCCCCACCTCATCCGCACGTGGTGCGGCTCGTCGCACGCACCGCGAACATCGAGGGCGTCGGCGAGGTGACCGTTCGTGACCTCGTCCGCCAGGCACTGCGCATGCGTCCGGACCGAATCGTTGTCGGCGAGGTCAGAGGCGCAGAGGTGATCGACCTCCTCACGGCCCTGAACACGGGCCACGACGGTGGCGCGGGAACAGTGCACGCGAACTCGCCCCAGGAAGTACCCGCCCGCCTGGAAGCCCTCGCCGCCCTCGGCGGCATGGACCGTGCCGCCCTGCACAGCCAACTGGCGGCCGCCATCCACATCGTCCTGCACGTACACCGTCGACCCGACGGCTCCCGCGGCCTCCAAGAAATCGGCCTCCTGCACCGCGCCGAATCCGGCCGCGTCCACATCGTCCCGGCCTGGCACGCGACCGCCCCGGCCCCCGCCGCCCCCGAACTGACCCGCCTCCTCGACGAAAGGCTCACCCGATGAACGGAACTGCGTCGTGTGTCCGTCCGGCACCGCGAGATGAGTCGGTCCGGTACGGATGTTGCCGTCCTCGACCTGAGCCGCCCTTCCAGGGAAGAGATCGCGCGGTGAGCAGTGCGCCGTTGTGCCGATGGTCGAGCACGATCGGGCTCCCGCCAGCACAGCACGCAGCGTCGGCTTCGTTGTTGCCGCGAACCTCCGCCGAGCTGCGCAGGTTTGTTGTGTTCGGAGCTGGTCGGTGATCACGGCGGCGGTTTGTCTCGCGGTTGCGCTGCTGGCCACGCCGGTTTCGTCAGCGCGCCGTCGATTTGCCGGACTGTTCGTCGCGCCGCCGGATTCTCGAAAGGTGGGGCGCGACAAGGCGATCCGGCTCGGTGCGGCGGCCGGAGTGCTGGCCGCGCTCGTTCTCGGAGTCGGCCCATTTCTGGCGGCGGCGATGACGGCGGGGACGATCGGATTCCGCGTGCGCCGCGCCGCCCTCGATCGCCGCAGGACGATCGAATGTGCCTGTCTGCTCGATGCTTTGGAGGCGGTGATCGGCGAGTTGCGGGTCGGCGCACACCCGAGCGCGGCGGCGGAAGTAGCAGCGGGCGAAGCACGAGGCGCCTCCGCCAAGGCGTTCGCGGTGAGCGCCGGGCGCAGCAGGTTGGGCGGCTCCGCGGCGGACGGGCTGCGGCAACCGGATTCGATTCTCGCGGGAGAACTCGCCCGAATCGCCGACGCATGGCAGGTCGCCGAGCGGCACGGACTAGCACTGGCCGAACTGCTGTCCGCCGCACGCGCCGACTTGGCAGGCCGCATGCGTTTCCACGGCCGCACCACCGCCGCCCTCGCAGGCCCCCGCGCAACAGCCGCCGTCCTAGCTGGGCTACCCCTGCTCGGCATCGGGCTCGGCCAGCTGATGGGCGCCGCCCCACTCCACGTCCTGTTCCTCTCATCGGCAGGCACGATCCTGCTCCCACTCGGCGCCGCCCTGGCCTGCGCCGGCCTGCTCTGGACCGACGCCATCGCCCGAAAAGTCCTCGCGTGAACCAACTCCCAGCGTCTATGCCCGCCAGCGCCGCCATTCACCCGACGCCTGCGGACGCCCGACGCCACCGCGCAACACCGATCGGTCCTGCCGCCACTCGGCGCAGCGCCCGACCTGTCCTGGAGCGATGCCACCTGAAAGGTCCTTGCGTGAACCAACTCCCAGCATCCGTGCCCGCCAGCGCCGCCACTTGCCCGACGCCTGCGGGCGCTGGAGGTCGGCGTGGGACGCCGATCGGTCCTGTTGTCACTCGGCGCAGCGTCTGGTCTGTGCTGGAGCGGTGCCATCTGAAAGGTCCTCGCGGGAACGAGCCCGCAGAGTTCCGCGTAGGCGAGTGTGGGCATTCGGCCTGCACCTGCGGGCGGCTGATGTCGTTGCTGGACGAGGTCTTGGGTGAGGAGTTCTCGCGGGCTTCGGGGTGTGGAGGGAGTGGGGATGGGTGTGGCTGTTGCGTATCCGTCGATGCCGGTGTTGTTGGTGGCGGTGGCGTTGATTCTGCTGCCCGGCCGGGTCGCGGTGAGTCGGCGGATGCGGGCGGTCTGGCAGCCGATTTCTGCGCCGGTTGCCACGAACACGGTGCGGCGACAAGCGGATCCGTTGGCGTCAGCGTCGGTGTTCGACCTGTTGGCGGCCTGCCTGCGGGCGGGGTTGCCGATGGCGAGTGCGGCGCGTGCGGTCGCACCGAGTGCACCGGAGCTGTTGGCGGCGGCCCTGTGTCGCGCCGCGGATCTACTCGCCCTCGGCGCGGACGCGGCCACCGCCTGGGAGCGCGCGGCAGAAGACAGTGCCGGACAGTCGGGTGCCGAGGACATCGAGTCGCTGGCGCGAATGGCGCGCCGGTCGGCGCGATCGGGTGCCTCGCTTGCGATAGCCGTCGGCGAGCTGGCCGAGCAGCGTCGAGCCGTGGTCGAGGATGCGGCCGCTGCTCGAGCCGAACGGGCCGGTGTCCTGATCGGCGGTCCACTCGGCCTGTGCTTCCTGCCCGCCTTTGTCTGTCTCGGCATCGTGCCGGTGGTGATCGGCTTGGCGGGCCGCGTGCTCGGCGATGGTCTGCTGTGAGCCGAGTCGGGGCGCGGCTGGGCTGCGGTGGAACGTGTCTGCGCGGATCGGCCGCGGAGGCGGGAGTGAGAGGGGAAACGAATGTCGATCGAACCGTTGACGAGTCGGGTGGCAGGCGGGCTGGCGACTGTGCACCTGCGGCTGCGCGCACGAATGTGGCAGGTGGTGGTCGCGGACGACGGGATGAGCACAGCGGAGTACGCGATCGGCACCATCGCCGCCGCGGCGTTCGGTGCGGTGCTCTACGGGGTGGTGACCGGCGACAGCATTGTGAACGCGCTGACGAAGATCATCGATCGAGCCCTCAACACCACCGTGTAGGAGGTCGACCCGACACAGTAAACCTCTGTGGTGCAACGGTTCTCGGCGACGACCAGGGCTCGGTGACGATCGAGGCCGCGATCGCGCTCGCCACCATCGTTGTTGCGGTGGTCCTGTGTCTCGGGGCATTGCTGGCGGCGTCGGCGCAGGTGCGCTGCGTCGACGCCGCCCGCGAAGCGGCCCGCCTGTCCGCCAGAGGCGACGACGCCAACGCCCTCGAGGCCGCGCGCCGCCTCGCACCACCCGAAGCCGAAATCTCCCTCCGAACAGAGGGCAACCACGTCCTAGTCCAAGTAACCACCCGCACACCGCTCCTACCCCTGCTGACCCTCCAGGGCAGCGCAATCGCCGCCCGCGAGCCGGAGGCCACACCATGAGCCCTTCGGCACTGGAAGGTCATCTGGTCGGCGCAGCGCGTGTTGGGGTCTGCAGTCGTGCTCGGAGGTGGTGTGGGTCGGAGGAAGGTGGGGCGACGGTGTTTGCGTGTCTGGTCTTGGTGGGGCTGATCGGGGTGACGTTGCTGGTCGGGCAGGTTGGGGTAGGGGTGGTTGCGCGGCACCGGGCGCAGGCGGCGGCGGATCTTGCGGCGCTCGCGGCTGCGGGGGAGTTGGTGGCCGGAGTCGATGTGGGATGCGGGGCGGCGAGCACGGTGGCGCAGCGGATGGGCGCGCGGGTTCGTGCATGTGAAGTGGCTGAGTGGGACGCCACTGTGATTGTGGAAAGGAATGTACCAATGGGTCTGTTCGGCATGCGGATGGTGAGTGCGGTTGCGCGCGCGGGACCGGTTGATCAGTGAACGAGACGACCGTCCAGAACTTCCAGCTGGATGGTTGTTGCGAGTAGCGGAAATCGGTAATTCCCCAGGCTGAATGAATTTCGGACACGCAATTGTCCGCCTCGGCGCGGATAAAGAAAAATGAATGCGCATGTCCGCAGATGTCGCCGTGGCAATAGCGCAGTTAACCTGAATACATTCCTTTTTATTCGCCGTCGGACCTTGTGCAGCTGCACGAAGCCGACGATGCCGGGGCGACACGGCGATCATGCAGGTCAGATGGATATTCGATCACGAGTCGAGCTCGGCTCGATCACGAACCGAGCTCGGCACCTTCACCTAACGGACAACTCGGCCAGCACCGCGGTCAGCAGCCTGCCCGCGCCTGCCTTGTCGAGCGGGTGGTTCCCGTTTCCGCACTTCGGGGACTGTACGCAGGACGGACACCCGGCGGCACAGCCGCAGGACTCGATGACGGCGAGCGTCGCGGAGAGCCATCGGTGCAGCTGGGCGAACCCCCGTTCGGCAAAACCGGCACCGCCGGGTTGGCCGTCGTGGACGAAGACGGTCGGCAGCCCGGTGTCCGGGTGTTCGGCGGTGGAGACACCGCCGATGTCCCACCGGTCGCAGGTCGCCACCAGCGGCAACAACCCGATCGCCGCATGTTCGGCGGCGTGCAGCGCACCCGGCACGTCCGCGGCGTCGATCCCCGCCAGCGCCAACAACTCCTGGCTCACCGTGTAGAGCACCGCCCTGGTGGGCAGCGTGTGCTCGGGCAGATCGAGTTCGACCAGGTCGAGCACCTCGCCGTTGGCGAGGGTCCGCAGATACCCGATCACCTGGCTGGTCACCCGCACCTGCGCCAATCCGGTCGTCACATGACCGTGGCGCCGCTCATCGGTCATCTCATCGATGGCGATCGAGGTGACCGACCGTGCGCTCGTGGTCCATCCCGGCTCATCGGCGTGCACAAACGCCACCCCACCGTCGAGATCCAGCTCGTCGACCACATACGTCTCGCCTTGATGCAGGTGAACGGCACCCTGATGCAGGGTCGCCGGCGCCCGGCCCGCATCGGCCGTACCGAGCAGCCTGCCGGTCTCCCCGTCGACAATGGCCACCGGCGACCCGATGCCGCCGCGGACGTCGACGGCATCATGCGGCTGCGTTTCGGCGGTGACATGCCAGCGCCCGTGATCGCCGGCCCCGGTCCTGCGCCGGATCAGACCCTTCTCGGCCAGGTCGGCGAGCAGCTCGCCCGCCCCGAACTCGGCCACCTCGGCATCGGTGAGCGGCAGTTCCAGTGCGGCGCACAGCAACTGTGGGCCGAGCACATACGGGTTGCGCGGATCGGTGATAGTGGCCTCGACGGGCTTGTCCAGCAGCGCCGCCGGATGATGCACCAGGTAGGTATCGAGCGGATCGTCCCTGGCCACCAGTACTACCAGCGACCCTTGCGCCCGCCGGCCCGCGCGCCCGGCCTGCTGCCAGAACGAGGCGACGGTGCCGGGAAATCCGGAAAGCACCACCGCGTCGAGCCCGGCGATGTCGACCCCGAGCTCGAGCGCGTTGGTGGTGGCCGCACCGAGCAGCCTGCCGTCGGAGAGCGCGGCCTCCAGGTCCCGTCGGTCCTCGGCGAGATACCCGGCCCGATATGCGGCGACGCGTTCGGCGAGTTCGGGATCGACCTCGTAGAGCAGCCGCCGCGCCTCCATGGCGGTGAGCTCGGCGCCACGCCGTGACCGTACGAAGGTCAGCGTCCTGGCTCCTTCGATCACCAGATCCGCCATGATCCGGCCTGCTTCCGAGGTCGCCGCGCGGCGGACCGGCGCGCCGTTTTCCCCGGTCATCGTGGTGAGCAGGGGTGGCTCCCACAGTGCGACGGTGCGCGGGCCCTGCGGCGACCCGTCTTCGGTGACCGCGACACAGGGCGCCCCGATCAACCGCGAGGCGGCGGCCGCGGGCTCCGCGGTGGTCGCCGAGCAGAGGACGAACACCGGATCGGCCCCGTACCGCGCCGCGATCCGCCGCAGCCTGCGCAGCACCAACGCGACGTGTGAACCGAAAACACCCCGGTAGGCGTGACATTCGTCGACCACGACATAGCGCAGCCTGCGCAGCACCCTTGCCCAGCGCTGATGCGAGCGCAGGATGCCGAGATGCAGCATGTCGGGGTTGGTGAAGACCCAGCGTGCGTTCGCGCGCACCCACTGCCTGATCTCGGCGGGCGTATCCCCGTCGTAGGTTGCCGGATAGATATCGCGCAGCGGTCCCTCGTGGGTCAGCTCGCCGACGGCACGCAGCTGATCAGCGCCGAGCGCTTTGGTCGGTGCCAAATAAATGGCAGTCGCCCGCGGGTCTTCGCGCAGCGCCGTCAATACCGGCAGTTGATATCCCAGCGACTTGCCGGATGCTGTACCGGTGCTGACCACGACGTGCGCACCGCCGAAGGCGAGGTCGGCGGTCCTGGTCTGATGGGTCCACGGCGTGTCGACGCCGGTGTCCTGTAATGCCGCGATCACTTCCGGCGATGCCCAATCAGGCCAGGTGGTGACCGCGGCAGCGCGGGCGGGTAGTTCGACGACGTGGGTCAGTCTCGGGTCCTGATCGGGCACTCCGGCCAGGACACGATTCAGCAACGATGTCCCGTAGCTGAGGTCGCTGTCGACCGCTCGCGCGGCTGTCGAGTCCGTCGGATTCATGCGGCGCGCGCCGCGACACGCTGAGAAAGTGTGAAACGTGTGCGGTTGGGAACGCCCACCTGCCATTTCGATACCAAATAGCGACCTGGGTCACAGGCTGTTTGCCATACGCCCACTCGGTTATCGAGAGGCAAACGAACCTCAAGTCTGGATTCTGGCATTCGGTCCCTCACCTGCGCATTCGCAAGATCAACTTTTTTGCAAATTGTCGGTAACTCGACTGTTGAATTGCTCGAAGACATGGTTCACTGGTTCCTGGTCGCAAGCTTCTGTGTTCGAGGGACGGATCCAAAGTCCAAACCGTCAGCAGGATCGATGTTGCGAACGGTGTGCTTGGTGCTTTCCTGCAGGGGGAACCAACAGTACAGCGGTCGGAACGGACCCGGTGGACGAACCCAGTTGTCCGCCGTTCCGGTAAGAAAAGAGAAGGAACAGAATGGCACAGGGAACTGTGAAGTGGTTCAACGCGGAGAAGGGGTTCGGCTTCATCGCGCCCGAGGACGGCTCCGCTGACGTCTTCGTCCACTACTCCGAAATTCAGGGGTCGGGCTTCCGTACCCTCGAAGAGAACCAGAAGGTCGAGTTCGAGGTCGGCCAGGGCACCAAGGGCCCGCAGGCCACTGGAGTTCGCGCGCTCAGCTGAGCGTCGCAATCCACCACTCGTCCCTCACCGCCGGTAACCGGAGGTGGGGGACGAGCTATATCTAGGGCAGGACACAACCCAGCGTGTCATGCTGGAACGCCCTGTTGAACACGCCGTGGCGCAGCCGCGGCGAAAAGACAGGGCATACTGATTCGCAATGACGCGCGTACGCTCTGTGGTTCAAGTCGCAAGCACTCGGCCACACGTAGCGTCAAGGTATAAACGTGTCTGGTGGCGACGCCCAGCCGTCGTCGCCGCTTGCCCCAGCCGCGCTGAGCGCTGAAAAGCGTCCGCGCGGGTCGACAGGAAAGGTGTATTCGCCGGTGGCAACACGAGACCGCGGTGCAGCCGACCAGGGCCGTCCCCTGCGTCGTCTCGTGATCGTCGAGTCCCCTACCAAGGCCCGCAAAATAGCGCCTTACCTCGGCCGTAACTACACGGTCGAGGCCTCGGTGGGGCACATCCGAGACCTACCGCGCGGTGCCGCGGACGTTCCGGCCAAGTACAAAGGCCAGTCCTGGGCGCGCCTCGGCGTCGACGTCGACCACGACTTCGAGCCCATCTACGTGGTGAGCCCCGATAAGAAGGCCAAAGTCACCGAGCTCAAGAGCCTGCTCAAGGACGCCGACGAGCTCTACCTCGCCACCGACCCCGATCGCGAGGGCGAGGCCATCGCCTGGCATCTGCTCGAAACGCTGAAGCCGAAGGTCCCGGTCCGGCGCATGGTGTTCCACGAGATCACCGAGCCCGCGATCCAGGCGGCCGCGGCCGACACGCGCGAACTCGACAACGACCTCGTCGACGCGCAGGAGACCCGTCGCATCCTGGACCGGCTGTACGGCTACGAGGTCAGCCCGGTGCTGTGGAAGAAGGTCATGCCCCGGCTGTCGGCCGGCCGTGTGCAGTCGGTCGCCACCAGGGTGATCGTGCAGCGCGAGCGCGAGCGGATGGCGTTCCGGTCCGCCGAGTACTGGGATATCGCCGCGAAGCTCGACGCGGGCCCCGGCGAAGACGGCGACACCAGCAACCCGAGGACCTTCGGGGCGCGGTTGGTGAACGTCGCGGGCGCACGAGTCGCGACCGGTCGCGACTTCGGCTCGGACGGACAGCTCAAGACCGCCACCGGTGTGGTCGTGCTCGACGAAACCTATGCCCGCGCGTTGGCGCAGGCGTTGGACGGCGCCGATCTGGTGGTCTCCTCCGCAGAGGCCAAGCCGTACACCCGCAAGCCGTACCCGCCCTTCATGACCTCGACGCTGCAGCAGGAGGCGGGGCGCAAGCTGCGCTTCAACTCCGAGCGCACCATGCGGGTCGCGCAGCGGCTGTATGAAAACGGCTACATCACCTACATGCGTACCGACTCGACCACGCTGTCGGAGTCGGCAATCGCCGCGGCCCGGTCGCAGGCGACTCAGCTGTACGGCGCCGAATACGTGCACCCATCGCCGCGGCAGTACACCCGCAAGGTGAAGAACGCGCAGGAGGCACACGAGGCGATCCGCCCGGCGGGTGACACCTTCGCGACTCCGGGCCAGCTGCACGCGCGGCTGGACAACGACGAGTTCCGGCTCTACGAGATGATCTGGCAGCGCACGGTCGCGTCGCAGATGGCCGACGCCAGAGGCACCACGCTGACCCTGCGCATCACCGGCACCGCGAGCAGCGGTGAGGAATGCGTCTTCTCGGCCTCCGGTCGCACCATCACCTTTGCAGGCTTCCTGAAGGCCTACGTGGAGAGCGTCGACGAGGAGGCGGGTGGCCAGTCCGACGACGCCGAATCCCGGTTGCCCGCGCTCGAAGAGGGGCAGGGTGTCACCGCGGTCGAGCTGAACCCCGATGGGCACAGCACGAATCCGCCTGCCAGATATACCGAAGCTTCGCTCATCAAGACGCTCGAAGATCTCGGCATCGGCCGACCGTCGACGTACGCATCGATCATCAAGACGATTCTCGACCGAGGCTATGTGTACAAGCGCGGTAGCGCGCTGGTGCCGTCCTGGGTCGCGTTCGCCGTGATCGGTTTGCTGGAAGAGCATTTCGGCCGTCTGGTCGACTTCGACTTCACCGCGGGCATGGAGGACGACCTCGACGCCATCGCGGGCGGGCGTGAGCAGCGCGGAAACTGGTTGTCCAGCTTCTACTTCGGCGGTGACCACGGCGTCGAAGGTTCGGTCGCGCGCTCCGGCGGTCTGAAGAAGATGGTCGGTGAGCGGCTCGACGACATCGATGCGCGCGAGATCAACTCCATCAAGCTCTTCACCGACGAGGACGGGCGCGACGTCGTCGTCCGGGTCGGCAGGTATGGGCCGTACCTGGAGCGCATGATCATCAATCCCGATGACCCAGAAGGGGATTCGATCTCGCAGCGGGCCAACCTGCCCGACGATCTTTCGCCGGACGAGCTGACCCCCGAGGTCGCCGAGAAGCTGTTCTCGACGCCGCAGGAGGGCAGGATCCTCGGTACGGATCCAGGCAGCGGGCACGAAATCGTTGCCAAGGAAGGACGTTTCGGCCCGTACGTCACCGAGGTGCTGCCCGAACCGCCCGCCGAGGAAACGGCGGCGCCTGCCAAGAAGACCGCGAAGAAGGCGGCCGCGCCCAAGCCGCGCACCGGATCATTGTTCAAGTCAATGGATTTGGCGACAATCACGCTCGACGACGCGCTCAAGCTGCTTTCGCTGCCGCGGGTGGTCGGCGCCGATCCGGCCTCCGGTGAGGAGATCACCGCGCAGAACGGGCGCTACGGTCCCTACCTGAAGAAGGGCACCGATTCGCGGTCGCTCACCAGCGAGGACCAGATCTTCGACGTGACACTCGAGGAGGCGCTGAAGATCTACGCCGAGCCGAAGCGGCGCGGGCGGCAGGCTTCGGCCGCGGCGCCGCTGCGCGAGCTCGGCGACGACTCGGCCTCCGGCAAGCCGATGGTGATCAAGGACGGCCGGTTCGGTCCGTATGTCACCGACGGCGAGACCAATGCCACGCTGCGCAAGGGCGACGAGATCGAGTCGATCACCCCGGAGCGGGCGATGGAGCTGCTCGCGGATCGGCGGGCGCGCGGACCGGTGAAGAAGACGGCCAAGAAGGCGGCGGCCAAGAAGGCGCCCGCGAAGAAGACCGCGGCGAAGAAGACCGCCGCCAAGACGACCACCAAAACGGTCGCCAAGAAGACCGCCGCGAAGAAGGCGGCGACCAAGAAGACCGGCGTCGGGAACTCCTGAGTTCGCGGGTCGCGCCGCGGGCCGCTAGTTTACGGTCCGAAGTGCACGACCCGCGAAAGGATTGTCCATGGCCGACCAGGAACGCGAAGACCTGATCAGCATGCTCGCCGCTCAGCGAGCACTGTTCCGGATCACGGTGCGCGGCATCGACGATCAGCAGGCGCGGCAGCGCACGACCGCCAGCGAGCTGACCCTCGGCGGGCTACTGCACCACTTGATCAGCTGCGAAGGGCACTGGGTCAAGGTGCTCATCGAGCGCGACGAGAACGCGGTGGTGGAGCTCTCGCAGTTCGAGGGCGAGTATCGGATGGCCGACGGTGAGACCGTCGAAGGGCTGCTCGCCGAGTGGGACACGGTGGCGGCGGCGACCACCGAGCTGATTCGCACGGTGGACAGTCTGGACACCTCGGTGCCGACGCCGCTCGCGCCGTGGTCGCCGGAGCGGGAATGGTGGACGGTGCGCTACACGCTGCTGCACATTCTGCGGGAGATCTCGCACCACTCCGGGCACGCCGACATCATCCGCGAGGAACTCGACGGGGCGAACACCACGTTGGCGCAGATCACCTAGGGGATCGCGATTGCCGTTGTGCGGGTGCAGATTTCGGCGCAACGTGCGGTCGGTGTCGACATCGAACCTGCCTGTCCGGCCGTACGTTACGACTCGCTGTCTGGGCGCATGACGGCTTGCCGTCTCGGCGCACCTGCCAGCGGCATGGCGTACTAACCACGGGCACAACGTAGTTGGCGCAGCACAGCGGTTGCCGGTGCTAACTCCTGAGCAGCCTGAGGAATTCGCGCATCCACGCCGGGTGATCCGGCCAGGCGCGGCCGGTGACGATGTTCTCGTCGACGTACGCCTCGCTGTCGACGAACTTCCCGCCTGCCGCCTCGATGTCCGGGGCCAGCGCGGGATAGGCGCTGCACGCGCGGCCGACCAAAATGCCCGCGGCAGCGAGGATCAGCGGTCCGTGGCAGAGCGCGGCGATGGGCTTGCCCGCCTCCGCGAAGTGGCGGGCCAGCCGCTGACAGTCCGGGTTGTTGCGCAGGTATTCCGGCGCGCGGCCGCCCGGCACCACCAGCGCGGCGTAGGCGGACGGGTCGACATCTTCGAACGCGATGTCGGCGGGCCAAGTGTGGCCTGGCTTTTCGGTGTACGTATCGAAGCCGTCGACGAAGTCGTGCACCACGAACTGCAGCTTCTTGACGGCGGGGGCCGCGATGTCCACCTCGTGGCCCTCTTCGAGTAGGCGCTGATACGGGTACATGACCTCGAGGTCTTCCGCCGCGTCGCCGGTGATCAACAGAATCTTCACGGTGATTCCACCTCCTTCTCGAGGATCCGCCCACCGTCCAGGACGGTCAATACCGGTGGGCGCGTCGTGGAGGCCGGCGATCGGTGTCGGTGGGGGCGGCTAGGGTGTACGGCGTGGCAGGTGTCTTCGATCGGTTGGTCGGCCAGGATGCGGTCGAGTCCGAGCTGACGGCTGCCGCCATCGCGGCGCGTGCCGACGTGGTGCAGGGGGCGATGACGCACTCGTGGCTGTTCACCGGGCCGCCCGGATCGGGGAGATCCGTTGCGGCACTGTGTTTTGCGGCCGCACTGCAGTGCACCGACCCTGGCTCGCCCGGCTGTGGTCGCTGCCATGCCTGCACCACGACCATGGCGGGCACGCACGGTGACGTGCGTCGGGTGATCCCCGAGGGGCTGAGCATCAGCACCAAGGAGATGCGCGAGATCGTGCAGATCGCGTCCCGCAGGCCGAGCACCGGCCGCTGGCAGGTGGTGGTCATCGAGGACGCCGACCGGCTGACCGAAGCCGCGGGCAACGTGCTGCTGAAGGTGGTCGAGGAGCCGCCGGACCGGACCGTGTTCCTGCTCTGCGCGCCCTCGGTCGATCCGGAGGACATCTCGGTGACGCTGCGCTCCCGCTGCCGACATGTGCACCTGGTGACCCCCTCGGTCCCCGCCATCGCGCAGGTGCTCCGCGACCGCGACAAACTCGACGAGAAGACCGCGAACTGGGCCGCCTCGATCAGCGGCGGCCACGTCGGCCGCGCCCGTCGCCTCGCCACCGACGAAGAGGCCCGCGCCCGCCGCCAACGCGCATTGGCACTGGTCGCCGCCGCGTCGAAGCCCGGCGCCGCCTACGCCGCCGCCGACGAACTGGTGAAGGCGGCCGACGACGAAGCCAAGCAGATGAGCGCCACCCGCGACGACCGCGAGCGCGAGGAACTGGCCACCGCCATGGGTGCAGGCGGCACCGGCAAGGGTGCGGCAAGCGCCACCCGCGGTTCCGCGGGCGTACTCAAAGACCTGGAGCGACGGCAGAAGTCGCGCGCCACCCGCACCGGCCGCGACGCGCTCGATCGCGCCCTGATCGATGTGGCAGGCGTCTACCGCGACGCCCTCGCCGTCCGTTTCGGCGCCGCCCGCAACGGCTCCGGCGTCGCCCTCACCCACCCCGACCTGTCCGACCAGATCCACGACCTGGCCCGCCGGGTCAGCCCCGAGAACCTGCTCCGCTCCATCGACGCCGTCCTCGACTGCCGCGAAGCCCTCGACCTCAACGTCAAACCCCGCTTCGCCTTGGCTGCCCTGGCCGCCGCCCTGATGTCTGCCCAAACCACCTAACCCCGTCGGGTCTACGTAGTAGACCGCCTCGCGCGCTGTCCTCGCGCGACCGGACGGGCGCGACCTGCGGCTGAGCTTCTTCGATGGCCACCCTGCCGACCGGGAGCCTGCCGACCTTCCGGACCGCGATGACCACCCGTTTTCACAATCCACCCCCCGAGGCGATAGACTCGCCAGGCCGAAAGGCACGCCGCCTTAGCTCAGTCGGTAGAGCGCTTCACTCGTAATGAAAAGGTCGCGAGTTCGATTCTCGCAGGCGGCTCCACAAAAACCCCTGACGTGTGTTCACGCCGGGGGCTTGTTGGTTCAGGTCGCCCATTCGCTCGGTGGCCAGGTGTGTCATTCCGCTCTCCGGCCCTACGAGGAGTCGACACCGCTGCGCTTTGGACTTCGAGTCCAACTAAGCTCCGATGAATTCGTTCCGGCCCTTCGGCGGCTGCCGCCGTATCGCCGCGGGGCTGTGTGGACGTGATCGCGGAACATCTTGCGCTGCTGGGTCATCCGATGGTCGACTGTGGCTGCGGATAGGCCGGAATCGACTCGATCAGCGGCGTCGACGGCATAGGGTCATCGGGTCGGTGGGCGGTTTGGGACGCGTCTATCGGCGGGTAGATGGGCGGTGCCATCTGGCACGGCCGTTGCTTTGGTTGTCACAGCTCGGTATCCGCAAACGATGGTCTGTTGAACCTTTCGGGAGGATTTCGAATGAGAAAAACGATGGTCGCCGCTGTACGCGTCGGCGCTGCTGCCGTGTCAGTGCTCGGCTTTGCCGCGGTGGTCGGCGCGGGCACTGCGCAAGCGGCGCCGGAGGATTGTGTCGTCACGCGGGACCTGGTCAGCGCGACGGCGACCTGTCACGACGCCGATGCGCCTGCGGGCAGGGAATATGCCCTAGTTGTCGAGTGCTTCGGACTGGCGGGCGTGCCGAATGCCTTTCCGCTCATGGCTATTGGCCCGTACCGGGGCGGGTGGAGCGGTTCGTTCAGTCCGACCGGTCAAGGGACGGCTTCGTGTCTGGGGCCGACCAGCATCGGCACCGCGACCAATGCCTACGTGAGGATTTACCGCGACTGATCGAAGTCGGGATGTCGGTTCGTTCAGCGCGACGTGCCGCACGTCGCGCTGAATGGAGGGGCGCGTTCGGGAGATCGCGGCTCAGTTCTGCTGCGAGGCAGCCGCATTGAGATCTATAGCGTCGATGACCCGCTCAGGAACGAGTTGTCAGTGTAGGGGGCCGCTCGGCGTGGGTGGCTCAACTTCCGATCAGGACGGTCGAAGCTTCGGTGAGGAATGCTTGGGCGGTGGCTGGATCGGGTGGACTGTCCGGGCGCTCTCGTGCCAGGAACAGCAGGCCGACGTAGGTGGAATACGCCAGCTGTGCGCGATGCTGCGCCCGCTGTTCGTCGTGGCCGAGCTCCTCGAATGTTCTTGCTATCAAGGCAATCCGGTCTTCGGTGACCCGATGGACGACGGCCCGTACGCGCGGGTTGTCGAGTTCGCCGAGCAGGTGAACATGTACCGACGGCGCGAGGCTTTGACTGAAGTCGATCGCGCTGCGCAGCAGCACTTGTAGGCGCTCGGCAGGATCAGGGATGGCGGCGAAGGCGGCAAGCCCGGGCGCTCCGTGCGAGTTCTCCCAGTATGTCAGTGCCGCGTCGATGAGCTCTTCACGATTACGAAAGTGCGCGTAAAAGCTGCCCTTAGTGACGCCAAGGCTACGGGCCAATGGTTCCAGGACGACCGCCGACAGTCCGCCGCCTGCCATGGCCTCCATAGCGGCGCGGGCCCAGTCTTCGGCGGAGAGCCGGGAGTCGTAGGGGCGCGCCATGGGGCGAGGATACCGCACGGTATTGACAGCTGTGCCGGGCGCGTCAATACTTCACGGTATCAATACCGTCAGGTATCAATACCGTGAGGTATCAAGCTCGTCTGAAAGTGATGCCAATGAAGCAAATCGCTGATGGCCTGTCCATGTTGGACGGGAGGCCCGGGGACGGGGTCAACGTCTATCTCGCAGGCGATGTCCTGATCGATGCCGGGACGCGCTACGCCGCGGACCGGATCCTGCGCCAGGTGAAAGACGTGCCGTTGGCTGCGCACGCGGTAACCCATGCCCACCCAGACCATCAAGGGGCAAGCCATCGGGTGTGTGCCGAATTCGACATCCCCATGCTGTGTGGCGACGGTGATGCCGACGCGATGGAGTCCGGCGATTTCGCGTCGCTGGCTCCCGTCAATCCGGTCACGCGTTGGCAGATGCGGTTTTGGGTGGGACCGGCGCACCCGGTTGCCCGCCGCCTGAAGGAAGGCGATGTGGTCGGCGGCTTCACCATATTGGAGACGCCGGGGCATTCACCGGGTTCGGTGTGCTTCTGGCGGGAGGCCGATCGGGTGCTGATCGTCGGGGACGTCTTGTTCGGCCAGCACGCGATCACCACGCGCCCCGGTCTGCATGAACCGCCGCGCCGTTTCACGCTCGACCCCGCCCGAAACCGGGAATCCATCCATCGTCTCGCCGCGCTGAACCCGGCCACGGTGTGTTTCGGGCATGGACCCGTACTCGACAACCGCGCCAACGAACTCGCCCGGTTCGCCGCCACGTTGAAAGGATGACTCGTGACGGCTCGCACCCCTCCGGAGCTAAGCGGCGTGACATCGGCGGATGACCAGGTGTCGGTGCGCCATCGATTCATCCGTGGCCGGCACGGCACGCTGCTGCACCTGCAGTCCTGGCTGCCGGGCGCGCCTGCCCGAGCAGTCGTCCAAATCGCGCACGGTTTGGGCGATCACGTCGGCCGCCACGATCGGCTCGCCACCGTCCTCGCCCGCGCAGGCTACGCCGTCTATGCACTCGACCAGCGTGGCCACGGCTACTCGGACGGACCGCGGGCGACCATCCGCCGATTTCGCGACGTGGTGGCCGATCTCGCCGCATCGGTGAATCTCGCCAACGACGAAAACCCTGAATTGCCAACGTATCTCATCGGACACAGCTGGGGCGGGTTGGTGTCCCTTGCCTACGTGGCACAGCAGCAACCACGCCTGTCGGGGATGGTGCTGGCCGCCACCGCAGGCAGCGCGCGGCCCGTCCCGGCAGCGCAGCGGGTGGCGACGGCAGCGCTCGCCCACGTCCTACCTCGGCTCGGCACTCGCAAACTCCCGTTCGAGCTGGCCACCCGCGATCCCGCTGCGGCGGCCGCCTTCCACACCGACAAGCTGGCCTACCGGCGGCGTGTCCGCGCTGCCACCGCGGCGCAATCGCTGACGGCCATGCATCGACTGCACGCTCAGCTGCCGGCCATCACGGTGCCGATTCTGTTGTTGCACGGCACCGCCGACGCGATCGCCGCACCCGCCACCAGCAGCTACGTTCACGACCGCGTCGGATCCCCGGACCGAACCTTGGTGCTGTTCGACGGTCTCTACCACCAGCTGTTCAACGAGCCCGAGCGTGCGGTCGTCACCACCACTGTCCTCGACTGGCTCGCGGACCGACATCGAGATCGAGAGCGTCGATGACTCGCTCAGGAATGAGTCAACTCGCCGGACGGCACGTCGGGTCGAAGGACGAAGTCGGGATCGATCTGCTCGACCATCTCCGCACCAGCCCAGGCGTTGGCGTTGCGCAGGTGGAATTCGACGGCTTGCTGCTGGTAGGCGACCCAGTCGCGGGTTTCGGCGTCGAGCGCCGATTTGATCTGTGCCAGCGCTTCCCGGTTCTCGGTTTCGAGGTCGGTGATCGGCCGGATGTCGCCGCGCTCGGCCGCGCGCACGTGCCCGGAGCGGCCGATCCAGCACAGCAGGTTCTCGCCGACGTGTTCGCGCAGGAAGGCCAGGTCGTCGGCGTCGCAGATCTTGTTGCCGACGACGACGATGCGGATGCCGAAATCCTTGGCGTAGTTGAGGTATTGGCGATAGACGCCGACGCTGCGCAGGGTCGGTTCGCACACCAGCGCGGTCAGGTCGAAGCGGGTGAACAGTCCGGAAGCGAACGAGTCGGCTCCGGCCGTCATGTCGACCACCACGTACTCGCCTGCACCGTCGACCATGTGGTTGAGCAACAGTTCGGCCGCGCCGACTTTGGAGTGGTAGCAGGCCACCCCGAGATCCTCGTCGGTGAACGGTCCGGTCACCATCAGGCGGGCGCCGCCGACGTTGCGCACGCAGGCGGAGTAGATGGGGTTGTCTTCGGTGACCTGCAACAGCCGCGAGCCCGATCCCGGCGGGGTGGTCTTGATCATCGCCTCGGCCGAGGGGATCCGTGGGTTGTCTCCGCGCAGGTATTCCTTGATCAGCGGCAGGTGCGCGCCCAGGGTGGGCAGCGTCAGCGACTCTTCTTCACCGGCCCCCAATGCCGCGGCCAGATGCTGATTGATGTCGGCATCGATCGCCAGGGTTGGCGCCCCGCGCTCGACCAGATGCCGGATGAATAGCGAGGACAGCGTCGTCTTGCCACTGCCGCCCTTGCCGACGAAGGCGATCTTCACAGCACACACCTCTCACATCGGTAACGATATTCATGTTCGTGATAGCGACAACAACCTACTCGACCCCTTGCCCCGATTGCGCTCAGGTGGTCACGCGGTCAATGGGTTCTGTTCTGTCGCAACGTATTCCAGGCGACACGCGCGCGAGGCGGGGCCCGGCACGCGAATCGAGTGTCATCGCTACGTGCCTACCGCCCGTCCCAATCCGAATCCTGTGGTCGATCTCGAGTACGGCGTTGAAACCGCAGGTCAGGGTGTAGACGGACAAATTTCAAAAAGTTCTTGGCCCGTGTCGATCTATCGCGTTCCCCGTTCGACCTAGGGATGAGAGGGTCCAAGCGGGACCCGGGATGAACCTAGGAGACGGAATCATGAAGTACATGCTGGTGATGCGTGCGACCGACGAGGGATACGCGAGCATGGGCGAGGTCGACTTCGACAAGATGTTGGAGATGGTCGGGCAGTTCAACGACGAGATGATCCGGGCGGGTGTGCTGCTCGCGGCGGAAGGGCTCGACGATCCGGCCGACGGTGTGGTGGTGGACTTTTCGTCCGAGCCGCCGATCGTCACCGATGGGCCGTACGGGGAGACCAAGGAGTTGTTCGGCGGGTTCTACATCTTGAATGTGGCGTCCAAGGAGGAGGCGATCGAGTGGGCCAAGCGCGCGCCGCTGGCCGGTCCCGGCTTCAAGACCGAGATCAGGCGGGTCTCGACGATCGACGAATTCCCGCAGGACAACGAGTGGATCAAGAAAGAGCGGGCGTGGCGCGAAGCCACCGGCCAGCTCTGAGCGGGACGGCGGGCGATGGCCGAACACTCCGGTCGTGAGGCCGTCGCCGCGGTCTGGCGGATCGAATCCGCGCGCATCGTCGGCGCGCTGGCCCGCTACACCGGCGACTTCGCGCTTGCCGAGGACCTCGCGCAGGAGGCGCTGGCCGAGGCGCTGGTGACCTGGCCGCGCGACGGCGTGCCGCACAATCCGGCGGGCTGGTTGCTCACTGTCGGCAAGCGCAGGGCCATCGACGGGTTTCGCCGTCGTTCCGCGCTCGACGACCGGTACGCGGCGCTCGCCCACCACTTGGGCGAGGGCGGCACGGTTTCGGGCGGCGACCCGGCCGATCCCGCGGCGGCCGACGAGGTGCTGTGGGATCCGGACCAGATCGACGACGATGTGCTGGCGCTGATGTTCATCTCCTGTCATCCGACGCTGTCGCGGGACGCGCGGATTGCGCTCACACTGCGCGTCATCGGCGGTCTGACCAGCGACGAGATCGCCAAGGCATGCCTGGTGCCGACGGCGACGGTGCAGGCTCGGATCACCAGGGCGAAGAAAACCCTTGCCGCGGCGCGGGTTCGGTTCGAGGTGCCGTCGGCGCAGGAGCGGGGCGCACGGCTCGGCTCGGTGCTGAACGTGGTGTATCTGATCTTCACCGAGGGCTCGTCGGCGAGTTCGGGCAGCGATCTGATCCGGTTCGAATTGGCAGGCGAGGCACAGCGATTGGCGCGAGTGCTGGCCAGGTTGGTGCCGACCGAGCCGGAGGTGTACGGGCTGCTGGCCCTGCTCGAACTCACGGCGGCACGGTTTCCCGCGCGCACCGGACCTGACGGACAGCCGGTGCTGCTCGAGCAGCAGGACCGCAGGCGGTGGGACCGTGCCGCGATCCGCCGTGGGCGCGCGGCGTTGCAGCGTGCGTCGGAGGTCGGCCGTGGTCTCGGCGCTTACGGCCTGCAGGCGGCGATCGCCGAATGTCATGCTGTCGCACCGTCGGTCGAGGAGACGGCCTGGGACCGCATCGTCGTGCTGTACGAGGCGCTCGGCAGGCTCGCGCCGTCGCCGGTGGTCGATCTGAATCGCGCCGTCGCGGTGTCCATGGCGCGGGGGCCCGCGGCCGCGCTGCCGATCGTGGACGAGTTGATGGCCGCCGAAACACTCTCGGGGACACACCTTTTGCCGAGTGTCCGCGGCGAACTGATGATCCGGTTGGGCCGGACCTCGGAGGCGCGGATCGAGCTGGAACGCGCGATTGCCCTGTGCGGCAACGACCGTGAACGAACCGTGCTGTTGGGCAAGCGCGCTGCGTTGGAGGACCGCTGAAGGCGTTGTGGCAGCGCCGAATACCGCGGGGTGTTGCTCCTGGGCCGGGCGCCGTTGATCGGCCCAGGAGAACAGTTGTGGGGTCAGCCTGCGGCGGCGGTGCGGCGGCCCGCCTGCGCGGCAACGAGTTCGAGTTCGGCGTTGAAACGGTCGGCGGCCTCGATGTTGCCGAGGTGGCCGGTGGGCCAGCTGTGGTACGCGGCGAGATGACCGGTGCGTGCCAGCACATCGGCGATCCGGCGGGACATCCGCTCGGGCAGCAGGTGGTCGTGGCTGCCCGCGATGACGGTGGTCGGCACCGTCAGATGTTCGGCGGCGTCGCTGAGGTCGATGTCGGCGAGGGCGGCGGCATGCCTGCCCCTGGTAAGCGGGCGGCACGAGCGGACGATGCCGAGGGCGAAGTTCACCTCGTCGGCGGTCGCCTTCTTGCACATCACCCTGGCCTTGAACAGCACGCCGACCGGCCAGCCGCCGGGCAGCGGGACCGGGGTGGTGAGCACGGTTTCGGAAATGAATATCGGCAGCCTCACCGGGGCGCCGAGCAGCGTGACAGGCTTGTTCTGCACGGTCAGCGGCTTGTTGAGCAGCGGGAGCAGGTCGGTGTCGTACCGGATGTTGCCCGAGGTGGTGTTCAGCAGGACGGCGGCGGTGGCCCGGCGCCGGACCTGGTCGGGATAGTGGGCGGCCCAGGCCTGAATCGTCATTCCGCCCATGCTGTGCCCGGCGAGCACGGCCCGCTGGCCGGGGCGCAAGGTCGCGTCGAGCACGGCGGACAGGTCGTCGGCGAGGGTTTCCCGGCTCGGCATGCGGGAGCCGAGCTGGCTCGCGCCGTGGCCGCGCTGGTCGTAGCAGACCACCCGGTAGCGATCCGCGAACGCGTTGATCTGCGGATTCCAGTACTCGATGCTGCAGCTCCAGCCGTGGATCAGCACGATGACGTCGCCATCGGCGGGCCCGTAGGCGTGCACCCGGAGTCGGGCGCCATCGATGGTGGTGACCGGGATGACCTCGTGCGGGGCGGTGGGGGCGTTCAACGACGCGGTCCGGAAGGTACGCGAACGTAGTCCGGCACGATATGCGGCGGTCAGCGCGCCATTTCGCGCGTCCGCCAGCGTCTTCATCGACTTCACCAGCATCGGGCACTCCTTTGTGTCTGCCGCCACAGTACAGTGCAAGCAAAGTGCTTGCTAGTGCTAGCGCACGGTGGCGAAACTTCTGGCTCGTCAGGGGGAATACCCGCAAATGAGCCCAATGACACTGTCTCTCTTTACAAAAACGCCGCCGGTGCGGCGGTTCTTCCGAGTTCATCGCGACACGCGGATGCGATTGTTAGCCCGCGGCACGGCGATTCGATAACGGTTCGTCGGGCAGATCGGACAGCGCCGCGATCTCCTCGGGGATCACCAGGCACACCTGATCGTCCGGATGAAAGTCGCTCGGCACATCGCTGCGATTGGGCGCATGCACGAAAACGACCACCGATGAGCCGTCGCCGGGATCGATCTCGACCGCGACCATGTGCTCGCGGTTGTCGTCGGCGAGGTCGCCTTCCCGCGGTGTGCGCCAGTGCCCCACATGCCCGAATTCGAGCTTGCGAGTCGCGCTGACCCCGAATCCGTCGAGCCGGGTAAAACCAGCGGCATCCACCCTGGAAATTGTACTCTACCTGCGAAAAGAGGAAACCCCATCGATCTTGTCCGACCCAGGTGCGATGATCGGCGGCGTGGCTTCCGATGAGATCGGCTTCGCGGCACCGATACCCGTGCTCCGCATGTTCGACGTCGCGCGGGCATACGAGTTCTATCGCGACTACCTTGGCTTCACCGTCGACTGGGAACACCGGTTCGGCGATGACTTTCCGTTGTATGCACAGGTTTCCCGGTCCTCGGCCAAGCTGCACCTCAGCGAGCACCACGGTGACGGCACCCCGGGCACGGTGGTGTGGATCGAGGTCGCCGATGTGTATGCCTGGCAGGCCGAGTTGGCGGGCAAGCAGTACCGCTACGCCAAACCGGGCACTCCCGAAGAGGGCCCTGCCGGGCCGGGATTCGACCTGACCGATCCGTCCGGCAACGTCCTGCGCTTCGCCCAACCGGAGGACTAGCCGCGCAGCCGGTAGCGGCGCCCGGTGGCACGCAGTTACCGTGGGTGCTGTGGAAAGTACGCACGTCGCACCGGAACCGGCGGCACCTTCGGACTCCGCCAACCCCTCCCGGTCCGGCCTGCGGGGAGTGGGGTTCCCGCTGTTGGTGGTCGGCGTCGGCGTCGGCGTAGGGGTGCTGCTGCACCTGCGCGACCCGCACGTCGAGGGTTCCTACGGCATCTGCCCGGTGTACGCGCTCACCGGTTGGTGGTGCCCCGGCTGCGGCGGCATGCGGGCGATCAACAACCTGACCAACGGCAACCTGCTCGATTCGGTGCAGAGCAACGTGCTCGCCGTGCCCCTCGTGCTCGCCTTCCTGCTGTGGGTCGGCGATTGGACATTGCGGGCCTGGCGCGGCGAACGCATGCGCCTGCCGTCCATCAACGCCGTCACCATGTGGACGTTCTTCGCGCTGCTCGCGGTCTACACGGTGCTGCGCAACACCCCGTGGGGAACCTGGCTCGCACCGGTCTGATCTCGACGGTGTCGCCGAGTACGACCCGCTCGTCGAGGAACTCGCCCCCCGCTACCTGGTGTTCTGACGCGAAAGGCGTTGTGCCTACCCTGCGTTGGCGGGCGGCAGCTGCGGGAGCGGCTGCTCGGTCAACCACTGGTTCCAGAGCGGGCGCAGCGGAACCCGGCTGTAGTGCCCGGCCAGATCGGTGAACTCCTCGGTGGTGACCGAGCCGTGCCGGTAGCGAATTGTCCACTCCCGCAACAGATCGAAGAACGCGGTGTCGCCGAGCTCCAGGCGCAACGCGTGCAGCGTGAGCGCACCGCGCTTGTACACCCGATCGTCGAACATGCGTTGTGGGCCCGGATCGCCGACGACGATGTCCTGCGGCTGTCTCGACAGGTTGTGCCTGGCCGCCCTGGCCAGTTGATCGGCGGTCGGCCCGCCCGCCTCCTCCGACCAGATCCATTCGGCGTAACAGGCGAAGCCTTCGTGTAGCCAGATATCGCGCCACTTCGCGATGGTGAGGCTGTTGCCGAACCACTGGTGCGCCAACTCGTGCGCGACCAGTCGTTCGGCGCCGCGTCGACCGTCGCAGTGGTTGGCGCCGAAGATCGAAATGCCTTGCGCCTCGATCGGAATCTCCAGGTCGTCGTCGGTGACGACCACGGTGTAGCCCTCGAAAGGGTAGGGCCCGAACCGTTCGCTGAAGACCTCCATCATCCGCGGCTGCCTGGCGAAGTCGTGCTCGAAATTGGCGCGCAGCCGCGGCGGCACGACGGCCTGCATCGGCACCGCGCCGTGTGCGGTCGGGATGCGGTGCTTCTGATAGGCGCCGATCTGGATGGTCGCCAGGTAGCTCGACATCGGCTCGGCCTGCTCGTACACCCAGGTGGTCTGGCTCGCCTTGGTCTGCTTGCGTAGCAGGGTGCCGTTGGCCAGTGCGTAGTACGGGGTGTCCGTGGTGATCGAAATCCGGTAGCTCGCTTTGGAACTCGGATGATCGTCGCAGGGAAACCAGGACGCGGCGCCGTTGGGCTGGCTGGCCACCAGCGCGCCCTCGGTGAGTTCCTCCCAGCCGACCTCACCCCACGGGCCGCGCACCGGCTTCGGCGTGCCGCCGTACTGGATGACCAGCGAAAGCACGCCACCGGCCGGGATACGCTGCTGCGGAGTGATCGTCAATTTGCCGCGCTGGTGCAGGTATTTCGCGGCTTTGGCGCCGTTGACGAACACCTTGGACACGGTGAGCGCCTGCGAGAGGTCCACCGCGAACCGCGGCCGGACCGCGGTGGTCACCGCGGTGATCTCGGCGCGGCCGGTCAGCCGATTGCTGGCGACCTTGTAGATGAGTTCGAGCTCGTAGCGGGATACCCGATATCCCCGGTTTCCGTTTTGCGGCAGATACTCGTCGATGGGCTCTTCGTAGAACTTGTCCGGCATCAGTGAGGCGCTCCGGGGTCGCCGCGGAACCAAGGCGCGATCGGGTTGCCCCACCAGCGGGTGGACGGTGGCACGGTGTCGCCGCGCATGACCAGCGAGGCGGGGCCGATGGTCGCGCCCTCGCCGATGGTCGACGCGGGCAGCGCGACGCAGTGCGGGCCGAGGGTGGCGCCGGGGCCGAGGGTGACGGTGTCCATGGACATGATGCGGTCGTGAAAGAGATGGGTCTGCACGACGCAGCCGCGTTCCACGGTCGCGCCGTCACCGAGTGTCACCAGGTCAGCCTCCGGTAGCCAATAGGATTCGCACCATACCCCGCGGCCGATCTTGGCGCCGAGGCCGCGCAGCCACAGGTTGAGTACCGGAGTACCCGTGGCGGCGCGGGCAAACCATGGTGCGGCAACGGCTTCCACGAAAGTGTCGGAGACCTCGTTGCGCCACACGAACGAACTCCACAGCGGATGCTCCTCGGCGCGAATCCGCCCGATCAGCAACCACTTCGCGGCTACCGAGCTGGCGCCGGCGAGCGCGCCCGCCGCGAGCAAGACCAGCCCGCTGAGCAGTGCGGTGGCGAAATGGCCGAGGTTCTCGGCGAGCCAGGCGAGGGTGAACAGCACGCCGAGTCCGATGGCGAAGGTCACCAGAACCGGGATCAGGCGGCAGGTTTCGACGATGCCGCGGGCGACCCGCAGCCGCGGCGGCGGATCGAAGGTGCGCGCGGTGTCGGAGTGATCGGAGGCGCGGCGCAGCCGCACCGGCGGGCTGCCCAGCCAGGACGAGCCTGCCTTCGCTTTGGACGGCGCGGCCGAAAGCACCGCGACCAGACCGTTTTTCGGTACCCGCCGACCGGGCGCGGTCATGCCGGAGTTGCCGAGGAAGGCCCGCTTGCCGACCTTCGCCTCGCCGATCCGCAGCCAGCCGCCGCCGAGCTCGTAGCTGGCGATCATGGTGTCGTCGGCGAGGAAGGCGCCGTCGGCGACCGTGGTGAACTTGGGCAGCAGCAGCACCGTCGACGCCTCGACGCCCTTGCCGATCTTCGCGCCGAGCAGACGGAGCCAGATCGGGGTGAGCAGGCTCGCGTAGAGCGGGAAGAGGAAGGTGCGGGCCGAATCCAGCAGTCGCTCGGTCGACCACACCTGCCAGCCGACCCGGCTGCGCACCGGGTGGTAGCCCTCTTTCAGGCCGATGCTGAGCAGTCGCACCGCGACGATGGTGACCGCCGCGTACACCGCGAGGCTGAGCAGCGTCGCGACCGGCAGGATCGCGAAGGCCCGGCCCAAACCGCCCGCGAGCGTGCGGGTATCGCGGATGAACCAGGCGATGAACAACCCGCCCGCGCCGAGCCCGAGGATGGGCACCGCGGCGAGCGCCATCGAGGTGATGCCGAAGATCGCCACCCAGTGCGCTGCCCGCTTGGGTGTGTGCGCGGGCCAGCGGTGGTGTGCCTTACCGATTTTCGCGGCGGGCGAGCCTGCCCATTCCTGCTCGGCCTTGACCTTGCCCGAAACGGCGGAGCCTGCCGCGATCTCGGCGTTCTTGCCGATTTTGGTGCCGGGCAACAGGATCGACCTGGCGCCGACCACTGCGCCTGCCCCGACAGTGACCGGGCCGAGATGCACGACGTCGCCGTCGAGCCAGTAGCCGGACAGGTCGACCTCGGGCTCGACGCTGCAGCCGTCGCCCAATTCGAGCATGCCGGTCACCGGCGGCAGGGTGTGCAGGTCGACACCGTTGCCGATCTTCGCGCCGAGCGCCCGCGCGAACGGCACCATCCAGGGTGCGCCCGAGAGGTTTTCGGCGCCGCTGGCCTCGGACAGTCGCACCGCGGCCCACAGGCGCAGATGGACCGAGCCGCCGCGCGGGTATTGACCGGGTCGCACCCCGCGCAGCAGCAGGCGGGCGCCGACCACGCAGATGGCCATCCGACCGAGCGGGGAGATGAAGAGCAGGAACGCGGCCAGCGTCCACCACCAGGACAGCTGCGGCAGCCACGGCAGCGATCCGGACCATGCCGCGATATTGCCGACGATCGCGAGCCAGGTGAGCCACTGCAGGCCGGTGAGCGTGGTGAGCGGGATGGTGGCGAGCACCTGGGCGGCCTGCGCGGGCAGCGGCGTCGGGCGGACGACGCGCTCCTCGACAGCGACGGCCGGGGTGCTCTGCTCCAGCAGTTCGGCGAGCGCGCCGAGGCGGGGATGGTCGTAGAGGTCGGCGACGGTGATCTGTGGATAACGTTCGCGCAGTGCGGTGACGAGTTGCGCCGCCGCCAGCGAGCCGCCGCCCAGGTCGAAGAAGTCGGCGTCCAGGTCGGTGACCTCGCCGCCGAGCACCGAATCCCACAGCCCGGCGACCCATTGCGCGACGCCGGTGAGATCGTTGTCGTTGTCGTCGTCGGTGCTGTTGGGTAGCGGCCACGGCAGTGCGTTGCGGTCGACCTTGCCCGAGGTGCGGGTCGGCAGTTCGTCGACGAGCGCCAGCCTCGGCACCAGCGGCGCCGGAAGTTGTTCGGCCAGTTGGGCTCTGGCGCCCTTGAGGTCGAAGTCGGCGCCAGGGCCGGTGAGGTAGCCGACCAGGATCTTGTTGCCTGCCTTGGTGGTTCGGATCGCGGCCGCGGCGCCGGTGACGCCGGAGAGGTGCTGCAGCGCGTTGTCGATCTCGCCGAGCTCGATGCGGCGTCCGCCGAGCTTGATCTGGTCGTCGGCGCGGCCGAGGAAGACCAGGCCCGCGCTGTCGTTGCGGACCAGATCGCCACTGCGGTAGGCGCGATCCCAGCCGACCGAAGCCAGCGGCGCGTACTTCTCCGCGTCCTTCGCGGGATCGAGGTAGCGGGCCAGGCCGACGCCGCCGATCACCAGCTCGCCGGATTCGCCCTCGCCCACCGGGTTTCCGGCGGAGTCGACCACCACGAGGTCCCAGCCGTCGAGCGGGAGTCCGATCCGGATCGGCCACTCGCCGTCGAGCAGTGCGGCGCAGGCGACCACCGTTGCCTCGGTGGGGCCGTAGGTGTTCCAGACCTCACGCTCCGAATCACCGTTACCGGCAAGGCGTTCCGCCAGCTCAGGGGGTACTGCCTCGCCGCCGAAGATCAACAATCGGACCGCGTCGAGCGCCTCGGCAGGCCAGGTCGCCGCCAACGTCGGCACCGTCGAGACGACGCTGATCTCCCTGCGCACCAGCCACGGGCCGAGATCGGCGCCGGTGCGGACCAGGTCACGCGGGGCGGGCACCAGGCAGGCGCCATTGCGCCAGGCCAGCCACATCTCCTCGCAGGAGGCGTCGAACGCCACCGAGAGGCCGGCCAGGACGCGGTCGCCGGGGGCGATCGGGGCGTCCTGCAGGAACAGCCTGGCCTCGGCGTCGACGAAGGCGGCGGCGTTGCGATGGGTCACCGCAACGCCTTTCGGTGTTCCGGTGGAGCCGGAGGTGAAGATGATCCACGCGTCGTCGGCGGGGGTCGGCAGCGCACTGACGCTCTCGTCGAGCGAGCGATCGGCCGCGGCACGGATGCCTGCCGGTGTCGTTTCGATGCCTGCGGCGGTGACGATGGCGGTGACCTGAGCCTCGCCGAAGACCAGCTGGGCGCGCTCGTCCGGATCGTCGGCGTCGACCGGTACGTAGGCGGCGCCCGCATACAGCACGGCGAGGATGGTGAGGTAGAGGTCGCTGGCGCCCGACGGCATCCGCACGCCGACCCGGTCGCCCGGCCGCACGCCCGCGGTGGCGAGCCTGGCCATGATCTTCTCGATCTCGACGACCAGTTCCAGGTAGGTGAGGACCGTGTCGCCGTCGTCGATGGCGGGCGCATCGGGATGCGTGAGCGCCGTCGCGGTCAGGATGTCGACGAGGGTCCGGGCCGGTGGGGTGTGCGGGGTGCCGAGAAGCGGGTCCACCGTCGCATCAACCTGTGGCTGGAGCATGACGCCCTGCCCACCTCCCATTCGCCCGCCTCGCACTTCCTGGTGTTGTTTCTGTCATAGCTGGGTTACCAGTGGGCAAACGCCATGGTGACCAGTTGTCCAGGCTACTCGGGGTTGTCGACGTTTGTTGTTCACCGGCGCGGATGCCCGGCTCGGCACCGTCGCCGGAGTTGTTGCAGGTCGTGGCGATTTCTGTCAGGCGCGCCGAAGCAATGCCTGGTTGGCGGGTTGCGGAGGGGGTTCGCCAGAGGGTCGCTGCGCGGTGGGGTCCGCGGCGATGTGATTCCGCTCATCGGGCTGGTGATCTTGCAGCTCAGAGCGTTTCGCGCCCGGCGTGGCGCGGTGCGGTCAGGCCGCGGAGGCGGCGGTGCCGATGCCGAGGGTGGCCAGAATGGCGGCGCTGGCCTGTTCGAGCCGATCCCGGATCTTCGGGCGGCGCAGCAGTGCGACCGCTCGGGAGGCGGCCAGGGCCAGGAGCACCATCTCTACCGCGGCGATGGCCGATTCGACGGCGCCGAGCGCGAGGGTGTTGGCGAAGGTGACCTCGGTCAGGAACTGCGGTAGCACGGCGAGGTAGAACAGGCCGACTTTCGGGTTGAACATGCACGAGACGATGCCCGCGGTGAACGCCGAGCGAACCGACGTGCGCGCGCCGGACCCGATGTCTGCCGGATCCTCGGCGGCGGCCGCCCGTGCCGCCCTGCGTTGCCGTCGCTGATCGAGCAACGCGCGAATACCCAAGTACAGCAAGTAGATTCCGCCGACGATCTTGAGCGCGCGGTAGGCGGTTGCGGACTGCTCCAGCAGCGCGGCGACCCCGGCCGCGACCACCACCGCCCACAACAGGCCGCCCAGTGCCGACCCGATGGCCGCCGCGATCCCCGGTCGCGCGTGCACGATCGAGAACCGCAGCACCAGAAACGAATCCGGGCCAGGCGTGATCGACAGCAGGACGCACAGGCCGACGAAGCTCAGCAGCAGGGAAAGTGACACTCAACGATGGGAACCCACGGTGGCGCGAGAAGCAACGGGTTTATGCCCGCCGGTGGGTGTCCTGTTGACAGGGCGGGTGATCTTCTGTCAATCTCGGGACAGGTCATGAGTACCAGCGTTCAGCCCCGGCTTGCTGGTCGGCAACCCTCCTCCGCGGTGGGGTGCTCCGGGTGACGACCGGGCCGACGCCCAACCGGGTGCGGCAAGCGCGGACTCGCTGAATTCCTGATCACGGGTCCCAGAGCCGACGGGATTTTCGTGATGACTGCTGTTGTGGACCAGAACCTTCGGGGATGGCAGCCGGCGGAGCCGGCGGGGTGGGCAAGCTCTGCACTGGCCCGGGTCTCGGGTGACGACCTGCGGGTGCCGCTCGTCCAAGGCGGGACCACCACCTACGCCAACTTCGACTACGCCGCGAGCGCGCCCGCGTTGGCGCAGGTCACCGACCGGGTGCAGCAGCTGCTGCCGTTCTACGCGAGCGTGCACCGCGGGGCGGGCTACGCCTCGCGTATCTCCACCGAGTGCTACGAGGCCGCGCGCGGTTCGGTGACCCGGTTCCTCGACGCCGCCGACGATCAGGTGGTCGTCTTCACCCGCAACACCACCGACTCGCTGAACCTGCTCGCGTCCTGCGTGCCGGGCGACACCGTGGTGCTCGACATCGAACATCACGCCAACTTTCTGCCGTGGACCAGGCACGGACGCCGCGTCGTGCACGCCGCGGCGACCGTCGAGGAGACGGTCGGCAGGCTGGTCGCTGAGCTGTGCAGCAAGCCTGCCGCGCTGCTCGCGGTGACCGGCGCCTCGAACGTCACCGGCGAGGTGCTGCCGCTGGAGCGCCTGGCCACCGTCGCGCACCAGTGCGGCGCCCGCATCCTCGTCGATGCCGCTCAGCTGGCGCCGCATCGGCGAATCAGCCTGCGCGAGACGGGCATCGATTACGTGGTGTTTTCCGGTCACAAGCTGTACGCGCCGTTCGGCGCCGGTGTGCTCGTGGGCCGCAGGGACTGGCTGGATGTGGCCGAGCCGTACCTCGCGGGCGGTGGTGCGGTCCGTGAGGTCACCACCGACGGCGCCGAATGGGCGGCCGCGCCGCAGCGGCACGAGGGTGGTTCGCCGAACGTGCTCGGCGCCGCCGCGCTCGCCGCTGCCTGTGATGCGCTCTGTGAGATCGACGCGGAAACTCTCGCCGCACACGAACATCGGCTTGCCGATCGACTGCGCGCCGGTCTTGCCGCGATCCCCGGCGTGCACCTGCTGAGCATCTGGACCGACAGCCCCGACACCGTCGGCATCGTCGCCTTCACTCTCGACGGTTTCGTCCCCGGCCACGTCGCCGCCTATCTCTCCGCCGAGCACGGGATCGGCGTCCGCGACGGCCGCTTCTGCGCCCACCCCCTGCTGGCCCGTCTCGGCCTGGACGGCGCCCTGCGCGCCAGCATCGGCCTCGGCACCACCCCCGCCGACGTCGACCGCCTCATCGACGCCGTCGCCACCCTGGTCAACACCGGCCCGAGCTGGAACTACGCCGCCACCAACAACATATGGAACCCCACCCCCGAAACCCGCCCCTTCACCTCCACCGCCCCCGTCGGCGCCGCCCCCTGCCTCGTCGACTAGGGCGTGTTTCGAAGTCCGCTGGTGGTGGCTGCGCGTAGCGGCGCCACCACCAGCGTTTTCGGTGGAAGCTGTTGCCCGCGTTGGCATATG
>NZ_JBICTD010000012.1:0-286709 GCF_043197455.1 Nocardia sp. NPDC049149 | reverse complement strand
AACAGGAGGACCCAGCACCAGCAGAACTCACCGCCTGACCATACTTCGGATCATGCGGTGACCACTCAGTTACACCACGCCCCGGGACTTGACCATCGGCGAGGAGATGGTGGCTGACCTTCGTTTGGTGGGCAGTGCGTTGATGCCCGGCTGTTGTTGGCGGGAATCGAATGGTTGCCGACCCTCATCGGCGTAGGCGCAACGGTGGCTGGCCTTCATCGGCGTGAGTGAAGTGGTTGCCGGGTCCATTGGCGTGAGTGAAGTGGTTGCGGCACGTGTCGACACGCACCATTTCTCTCACGCCAACATTCCAAGGTCGCCGTTCACGGAGTTGAGTGGTCGCTGCCTGCGTTGACGGGAGAGAAGTGGTTGCCGAGCCTCGTTGACGGGAGAGATGTGGTTGTTGACCCGTTGAGCGGAGAGAAATGGTTGCTGCTCCGAGTTGAGCGGAGTCTTATGGTGGCAGTACGCGCCGAGACGCCCACCATTGGACTCCCGTCGACTTTCCTCGAGATCACTTCCCCGAAAATCTTTGGACCGGACCACAGCCAAGCAACCCGCCCTGGGACGAGAGAACCCGTGATCGACTGCGGAGGTCAGCCGGGTACGGCACACGACGCCACCACGCTATCCAGTGCAAACCCCGAAACCGTCCCGCTCGCCAGGAAACCGTCCAACCCGCGGATAAACCAACACCCCAAACGCAACACGCCTGCGAAACCCGCACCAACCCCAAAGCCGCGTCCGTCCGAGCCCGCGCGCGTCCGAGCCCGCGCGCATCGAGCCCGCGCGCGTCCGAGGCTGCGCCCCACGGGTCGAGTTGGGCTGTGTCCGTGCCGCTTTGGGCTCGGCGAAGGCAGAGATTCCCCGGCTTTACGGTCTCCTGACGAGTACGGCAGCCAAGGGTTTGCACCGGATTAGCGTGGTGGCGTCGCCTGCCGTACCCGGCTGACCTCCGCAGTCGATCACGCGATCTCTCGCCCCAGCCGGGTCACTTGGCTGTGCTCCCGTCTCGAGAGCATTCAAGATCAAAGATGTCGAATGTTTAGGCCCACCACCAGGTTTACCGCCTTTCAGTTTCTCCTCCGAGCGCACTTGACGTACAGAACATGCACTTGACCCAGGCTGCAACATGGGGCAAGAGCGAAATTCCTACGTCAAGTCACGTGGGAGCTCGGGGTTCACGGCTGAAAGGGCTCCAATCCGCACTCGTTCTGTGGATTCGCGCTGGTTCTGGCTGCCGGAAGGGGTGCGGATCCACGGTGGGGGTGCGGATTTCGGCGTTGGGCGGGGCTGGCCGCGTTCACCGGCTTCAGGGGTGCCAGCGATCCCGGTATGTGGGATCGAACGGGGTGGTTTCATGCTGAGAGGGCCGTGGTGGCGGGGGCCTCTCGGGCGATGCCGCCACCAGTGCCTCGTGATCAACCGACCAACTCCAGAAGAGGTGTGGACCCAAGGGGAGGTGGGATTGGGGGATTGCCGGGGGTGGGGGATGGTGGCGGGCGAGTAATGGGTGGGCGTGGAATGCTGGCTTGGTGACCTTGTTCGAGGTGTGGGCGCCGCGGCCGGAGCGCGTACGGGTTGAGGTGGATGGCGCGGTTCATCCGATGGAGCGGGCGCGGGGTGGTTGGTGGCGGGCGGAGGTGACGGCGGCGACGGGAGCGCGGTACGGGTTCTTGCTCGACGACGATCCGACGGTGTTGCCGGATCCGCGGTCGGCGCGACAACCCGACGGGGTGCATGAACGGTCGGCGCTGCACAGTCTCGATCCCTCGGTGTGGACCGATGGTGATTGGACCGGGCGGCCGTTGGCGGGTGCGGTGTTCTATGAGATGCACGTCGGCACCTTCACCGCGGCAGGCACCTTCGATGCCGCCATCGAACGCCTCGACCATCTGGTCGATCTCGGCATCACCGTGGTCGAGCTGATGCCGGTGAACGCGTTCGACGGCACCCACAACTGGGGTTATGACGGCGTGCTCTGGTATGCGGTGCACGAACCGTACGGCGGGCCCGACGGCTTGCAACGCTTCGTCGACGCCTGCCACGCACGCAACCTCGCGGTCGCACTAGACGTCGTCTACAACCATCTCGGACCCTCCGGCAACTACCTGCCTCGGTTCGCGCCCTATCTCACCGACGGTCGCAACACCTGGGGTCAGAGCCTCAACCTGGATGGTCCCGGCTCGGACGAGGTGCGCAAGCACATCATCGGCAACGCGCTGCGCTGGCTGCGCGACTTCCACATCGACGCACTGCGGCTCGACGCCGTGCATGCCTTGGTCGACCGCACCGCCACGCACGTGCTCGCCGAGCTCGCCGTCGAAACCGAACGCCTGGCTCCGCACGTCCGCCGCCCACTCACGTTGATCGCCGAAAGCGACCTCAACGACCCGACCTTGATCACTCCACGCGCCGCGGGCGGTTACGGGCTGACCGGGCAGTGGAACGACGACCTGCACCACGCGATCCACACCGCCGTGTCCGGCGAACGCCAGGGCTACTACGCCGATTTCGGTTCGCTGCGTTGCTTGGCGAGCACGTTGAAGCACGGATTCTTTCACGCCGCAACGTTTTCCAGCTTCCGCGGCCGCATCCACGGCCGCCCGATCGACGAGAGCCTGATCCCCGCGAGCGCGCTGCTCGCCTACACCTGCAACCACGATCAAATCGGCAACCGCGCCGTCGGTGACCGGCCGAGCGCCTATCTCACCGACGGTCAGCTGGCAATCAAAGCCGCACTGGTGCTGTGCTCGCCGTACACGCCGATGCTGTTCATGGGGGAGGAGTGGGGCGCGCGCACCCCGTTCTTGTTCTTCACCTCGCACACCGATCCGGTGGTTGCCGCCGCCACTGCGGGCGGTCGCAAAGCCGAGTTCGCGGAACATGGTTGGCACACCGACGAGGTGCCCGATCCGCAGGATCCCGCGACTTTCCTTCGCTCGAAACTGGATTGGGCCGAACCGGAGTCGGCCAGGCACGCTCAGCTATTGAACTGCTATCGCAAACTGATTGCCTTGCGCCGGATCAGGCCGGAGCTCACCGATCCCTGGCTCACCCATGTGTCGGTCGACTACGACGAGCACGCCCGCTGGATCGTGTTGCGCCGCGGCGCGCTGCTGCTGGTGTGCAATCTGTCCGAGGATCAGGTGACGGTGCCGGTCACCGGTGTTTCGCTGCTGTCGTGGGAGCCGCCGACCTTGGGCCCGAAGGCGACGACGATTCCCGCGCACTCGTTCGCGATCCTCTCGGTCGAATAACCGGTGTGGTGAGGTAGTGCCGCATTCGGGTAACGGATTCCGCACACCATCAGCGACATCCAGGTATCCAGGGTCGAATCCGGTTGCGGCGACATCACAATGCGCCACTGTCCGAGACAGATACATTGCCCGGGGTGACCCTCGCCATTACCGTAGAAAGATGAGCAACGACGCTTCCGGGGACTTAGCGCCGATCCCCGCCGGGATGGCAGGCCACGCCTCCGCCGAATTCGCCCCACTGGTACGCGCTTTCGCCAGGACCTTCGGACATCGGAAGGGCGCGGGCGGCGCGCTGACGGTGCATCTGCACGGGGAACCACTGCTCGACATCTGGACCGGATCCACCGGCAGCACCCCGTGGACCCATGACACCGGGTCGATCATCTTCTCCGCGACCAAGGGTGTCACGGCCACCGTCATCCACCGGCTCGCCGACCGCGGCCTGCTCGACTATGCCGCCCCGATCGCCGAATACTGGCCCGAATTCGGCGCGAACGGCAAGGACAAGATCACGGTGCGTCAGGCGATGACGCACAGCGCCGGCCTGTCCGCGCTGGCGCCGATCGCCACCGGCATGGACGACGTGCTCGACCATGAGCTGATGGAGCAGCGGCTCGCCGCCGCGAAACCCGATCACCTGCTCGGCGTTCCGGCCTATCACGCGCTCACCTACGGCTGGCTGATGGCGGGCTTGGCCCGCGCGATCACCGGCCGTGGCATGGCGGAGCTGTTCCGCACCGAGGTGGCCGACCCGCTCGGCATCGACGGCATCCACCTCGGCAGCCCGCCTGCGCAGGCGCCCACGACCTACGCGCCGTTGGCCGGAACACAACTCACCGCGCTCGGAAACCCGGTCAGCGCAATGGTATTGGGCCGAAGCCACCTGATTCCCGGTGCGCTCGGCGCCGCAACCCGCTGCCTGTTCCTGCCCGGACTGGAAGGTCTGTTGGCGGGCGTGGAACCGCCGATCCTGCGGACCGAGCTCGGCGCGGGCAACGGAGTCTGCACCGCGCCCGCGCTCGCCACCATGTACGGCGCGCTCGCCAATGACGGTATGGCGGCAGGACATCAGTACCTCAGCAGGCGAACCATCAAGGCGATCAGGCGAATTCAGACGTACCGGTTGGATTCCGCGCTGTTCTATGCGCCCATGATGTGGCGCCTCGGCTACCACTCGCTGCCGATGCCGGGTGCGCGCGCCGGGTTCGGCCACATCGGCCTCGGCGGGTCCTTCGGCTGGGCCGAACCGCGACTGGGCCTTTCGGTCGGGTTCGTGCACAACCGCCTCTCGGCGGGCCAGCTGAGCTACGACCAGTCCGCGGCGTTCTGGCTGTTGCCGATGCTGATGAACTGCCTGCGCGCCACCCGGCGCGTCCCCGTTCAGGAGACCCGCGAGGTGGCGGCCTAGCGGCGTTCGCGTCAGGCCCGGAGGCGGTAGCGCAGCGTCCCACGGAGGGGCCCGCGTACGTCGCCGATCGGCACAGCGGGGTTCGCGTCGGGCCGGATGCGGTAGGGCAGCATCACGACGGAGGGATCGCGTACGTCGCCGATCGGCACAGCGGCGTTCGCGTCAGGCCGGATGCGGTAGGGCAGCATCACCACGGAGGGATCGCGTACGCCGTCGATCGGCACAGCGGGGGTTCGCGTCAGGCCCGGAGTTGGTAGCGCGGAGGGACCGCGTACGTCGCCGATCGGCACAGCGGGGTTCGCGTCGGGCTGGATGCGGTAGCGCAGCATCCCACGGAGGGACCGCGTACGCCGTCGATCGGCGCAGCGGCTCAGGTCAGATAGCGGTAGGCGGGCGAGCCCGGCTCCAGCCGTTCGCACTGGATCGGTGACTCGTCCATCCGTTCCAGCAAGGGGCCCAACCCATCCGGGGCGCCGAGCTCGATACCGACCAGCGCCGAGCCGGTTTCGCGGTTGTTGCGCTTGACGTACTCGAACATGGTGATGTCGTCGTCGGGCCCGAGCACCTCGTCGAGGAAGCGGCGCAGCGCGCCGGGCTCCTGCGGAAAGTCCACCAGGAAATAGTGTTTCAGGCCGCGGTGCACCAGCGAGCGTTCGATGATCTCGCCGTAGCGGGAGACATCGTTGTTGCCGCCGGAAACGAGGCACACCACGGTCGAGCCCGGCTCGACTGCGATCTCGTCGAGTGCGGTGACCGCCAACGCGCCCGCAGGCTCGGCGATGATGCCCTCGTTCTGATACAGGTCGAGCATGGTTGTGCAGATCGCGCCCTCGTCGACCTGCATCATCCGGAACGACCCTGCGCCGCTGGGGGATTGGGTGGTGGTCAGCAGCGGCAGCGAAGCGTGCGAGACCACCCGGCCGCCGAATCCGGCGATCGCGGCGAACGGCACCGCGCCGATGCGCCGGACCGCGGCGCCGTCGACGAACGGGTCGATCTCTGGCAGTGTCACCGGACCGCCCGCGACCAGCGCCGCGGCCATCGAGGCCGCGCCCGCCGGTTCCACCCCGAGCAGCGAGGTGCCTGGGGACCGATCTCGCAGGTAGGTGCCGACGCCGGCGAGGCAGCCACCGCCGCCGACCGGAACGATCACCAGGTCGGGCGAGGTGCCGAGTTGCTCCAGGATTTCCGGCGCGATGGTGCCTTGCCCTGCCGCGGTCCGCGCGTCGTCGAACGGCGGAACCATGGTCGCGCCGGTGCGCTGGACATCGGCCGCGGCGGCCGCGGCGGCGGCATCGTAGGTTTCTCCGACGGCGATCAGTTCGACGAATTCCCCGCCGTGCACTCGGATCCGGTCGCACTTCTGCTTCGGCGTGGTGGTCGGCACGTAGATGCGGCCCTTGATGCCCATCGCATGGCAGGCGAACGCCACGCCCTGCGCGTGATTCCCGGCGCTGGCCGCGACGACACCGGCGGCGCGTTCACTGGCGGTCAGCTGCATCACCAGGTTGTATGCGCCGCGCAGCTTGTAGGAGCGCACCGCGGACAGGTCCTCACGCTTGAGATAAACGTTGGCGCCGGTCTGCCGGGAAAGCCGCTCACTGCGCTGCAGCGGAGTCGGCTCGATAATGTCGGCAATGCGCTTGGTGGCAGCGTCGATCTCGTCCGCGCTCAGCGCGGGACGAGAAGCGGACAGTGCGTCGATGACATCAAGCGGATTGGACACCCGAAATATGCTGCCACCCGCCGCATCGGGTGGATGCGGCGGGTGGTAGTGCTGGGATGAATTGCCCTGCCGTCGCGCTGGCGAATTGCTGCGGCGCGTGCGTCCGAACGCGACAGCGCTCGCGCTGTTTCACGGCGGAACTGCGGGGCGCTTTTACCGCGGCGTCAGCACGAAGACCGGAATCACGCGGTCGGTCTTCTTGACGTACTCGTTGTAGTCGGGCCAGGCCTCGGCGGCCCGGTCCCACCACAGCTGGCGCTCCTCGCCGAAAACCTCGCGGGCGGTGTAGTCCTTGTTGACCTCGCCGTCGCGCAGCTCGACGTGCGGCTCGGCCTTGATGTTGTAGTACCAGACGGGGTGCTTGGGCGCGCCGCCCAGCGAGGCGACCACCGCATATTCACCGTTGTGCTCGACCCGCATCAGCGGGGTCTTGCGCAACTTGCCCGTCTTGGCACCTTTGGTGGTGAGCAGGATGATCGGCTTGCCCTTCATGTCGGCGCCCTCGGTGCCGCCGGACTTCTCATACGTCTCGGCCTGCTCGCGGGCCCAACCGGATGTGCTCGGTGCGTACTCTCCTGTCAGTGGCATATTCCCGCCAACGCCGACGCGGAGTGCTGTGTTCCCGGCAACACAAAGTTCGGTGGACCGAACTTCCCTGTGCGTCTATCCTCAGTAGATGGCAGTTGTTCACCCTTCGGTCCGCTCCGCGACGGTTGACATCGCGGGCAGCGCGTGGCCCGTCTACAAGCTCGAGGCGCTCGTCGCCGGGCTGGTGACCTGCCTGATTCTTGCCATGATCACCGGCTCGCCTCAGCTCGCGGTGCTGATCGCCGCCGCGGTCGGCGTCGGCCGCTGGCTCGTCGGCGTCGCAGCGACTCGGCGCGCGTCCGACCGGCAGTAGGGCCTGCATCCGACCGGGAGGTCGACAAAGGCCCTAGGTCGTGTCGACCGACAGCAGGCCCGCATCCGACCGGGACGTCGGCACCGGCCTTAGGTCGCGTCGAGCGGTAACTCCGCGAGTTCACCCCGCGACACCACTCCCAACTTCGGATACGCCTTGTACAGGTGATGGCCGACCGTGCGCGGGCTGAGAAACAACTGCGCCGCGATATCGCGATTGGACATGCCCTGGGCGGCCAGCCGCACGATGTGCAGCTCCTGCGGTGTGAGCCGCGCCAGCGCACCCTGCACGGGCGCGGCCGCGCTACTCGTGCGCAAGCCAAGCGCGCCGAGTTCGGTGCGAGAACGCTTGGCCCACGGTTCGGCGTTGAGCCGCTCGAAGGTCTCTAATGCGGACTGCAGATAGGTCCGTGCGTCGGCCTTGCGGCGCGTTCGGCGCAACCATTCCCCGTACAGCAGTTGGGTTCTGGCCTGTTCGAACGGCCTGCCACTCAGTCGCAGCGCCGCGAGATAGTGCGGTTCGGCTTCGGCGTCCGTCGCGGTCAGCGCGCGGCATCGGGACAGCAGCGCCGCGATCCACTCCTGCCCAGCGCTCGCCGACCACGCGGCCAGCCGGTCGAGCGCGTCACCCGCCCGATCCGGGGCGCCGAGCCGGACCGCCGCCTCGATCAGTTCGGGCAATGCCCGCAGGCCGGCCACATGATGTCGCGCGGGTTCAACAGTGAGCACATCCAGCCGGGTGAGCGCATTTTCGATCTTGCCGAGACCCAGTTCCAGCAGTCCTAGTGCGAGCTGAGTCCACGGTGCACCGGGCGCCGCGCTGCCGCCGAGCTCCTCGGCGAGCGCGCGGTCGACCAGGTCCCGGCAGTCCTGCGCCCGTCCTTCCAACGCGGCCAGATAGGCGAGATAGGCCGACAGCTGGCTGATCCACTGGCCGTGCCCGAGATCGGTGGCGATCTGCAAGCCCTCGGTCGCGGCCACCCTGCCCTCGCCTGGCCTGCCGAGGAACGTCTCAGCCTCGGCACGGAAGAACAGCAGCGTCGGCAGCAGCGCGATCCTGCCCTGTTCCCGGCCTTCGGCGATGAGCTCGCCCGCCAGCGCGGCGACCTGGTCGTCCTGGCCGACGACCAGGCCCATCCCGCACATCTGCACGAGGTCGCGCGGACTGTCCGCGCCCGCGGCTCTGGCCGCGGTGGCGGCCGTCCGCAGGTCGACGGTGCGCGTGCCCGCCATCGCGGCGATCACATAGCGCGTGATGGGCGCCATCGGTTCGGTGTCGGGCAGCGCGAGCGTGGTCAGGAAATCGCTGGCCTCCGCCAGCTCCGCCGACCCGAGGTACCAGGCGGTGTGCAGCGCTTGAACGAGGATGCGCGCGGCCCGCAGCGGATCGGACTCGCGCACTGCCGCGGCAGCGCCGAGCAGCAGGCGATGGGCCGAAAGCGGTTTGCCCGCACCGAATTCCGCGATACCGCGAACCTGGTCGAGGCGGGCGAGCACCTGCTGGTCGGTGGTTTGCGCCGCAGCCCGGTCGGCCAATCGTCCCGCGAGCTCGGGCAGTCCGGTTTCGCCTGCGGTCTCGGCGGCGAGCACCAATCTGCGCGCCCGGTCGGCCGTGGTGGTGCTCAGCCCGGCGGCACGTTCGTAGGCAGCGACGGCGGCGTGATAGCCGCTGCGCTGTCTGGCCCGGTCGGCAGTGTGTTCCAGTGCGGCAGCGGTGTTTTCGTCAGGGCCGGTGGCCGCGGAGGCCAGGTGCCAGGCCCGCAGGTCCGCGTCCTCGGGCGCGGTGAGCGCGGCGGCGAGAGCGTGGTGCACCGCGAGGCGCTGGGTGAGTGGCGCGCCCTGATAGATCGCCGACCGCAGCAGCGGATGACGAAAGCTGAGCGTCAGGCCGTCGCTGTGCACGAGTCCGGCATCCTCGGCGGGCTGCAGATCGGGCAGGTTCGCGTCGAGGGCCGCGCCTGCGCGCAGCACCGCGGCGAGATCGGCGGTACTCGCCGCAGCGGCGACGAGCAACAGCAGCCTGGTGCGCGCGGGCAGCCTGCTCGCCTGTCCGTGGAAGGCGACCTGGAGTCGCTGGGTCAACGGCAGCGGATTCGGCCCTGCGCCAGGCGATTCCGCCGCGAGCACGGCGGGCAGTTCTCGCAACGCCAGCGGATTCCCACCGGCCTCGCTGAGTAGCCGGTACCGCAGCGCGGGGGACAGGTTTGGGTCGCGGCTGTCCACCAGCGCGGCCGCCGCCTCCTGCGGCAGGCCCGTCAGCGTCAATTCGGGCAGGCCTGGCGCGGGAAAGTCGTCCGCGCCGGTGCGGGTCGCGAAGATCATCACCACGCCCTCGGCGTCGAGCCGTCGCGCCGCGAACAACAACGTCTCCGCGGTGGCTCGGTCCAGCCAGTGTGCGTCGTCGATGACGCAGAGCAGCGGACCGTCCGCCGACTCCTCGGCGAGCAGTGACAGCGCTGCGAGGCCGATCAACATCCGATCGCCCGGATCCTGCGCGCCGAGCCCGAAAGCGCCGCGCAACGCGGCCCGCTGTCGCTCGGGCAACGTGTCCACCAGCGCCATGCCCGGCCGCACCAACAGATGCAGCGCCGCGAACGGCAACTCCGCCTCCGACTCGATCCCTGCACTACGCACGGTCGGGATCCCTTGCGCAGCGGCATAATCCAGCAGCGCCGTCTTCCCGATCCCCGGTTCGCCCCGCACGACCAGCGCGCCGCTGCGTCCGTCGCGTGCCGCCGCAAGCAGCTGGTCGATCCGCTGTTGTTCGGCTTCGCGTCCGTGGAGCATGTCCACACGGTAGCCGTCGACTCGATAGGCGATCAGTCGGTCGTCGATTGCGGACTTCGGGACCCGAGCTGCCGGTCGCGGGCGTGATCTCTTCGCGATCAACGCCGTGTCGCGCGCCACTGGCATAGCGATCGGCTACTACAGTTTCGGCTATGGCGTCGAAGAACGTGAAGAGTGCTGCGCGGGCACTGGCCGGTACTGCCGTGGCCTGCGCGACTGTTGCTGCCCTCACGCCGTCGGTGGACGCCGAAATCCTAAGCATGCCGGGGCACGAGCGGACCTTCACCGCGCCCGGTGAGGCCTCGATGAAATTCACCGTCGGCAGCAGGGACGAGACGATCAACCGGATCCCGCCGCTGAACTTCATGGGCACCACCCGCGAAGCGCTGGTGAGCACGGTCGCCTACGGGCGGCTCAACGGTGCGACGGGCGGCAAGCTGCGGATGGGGTACCACGTCGGCTGCGCGGTGACCATCGGCGCGGGCACCATGGGTATGTCGCCCGACATCATCATCGCGCAGAATCCCGCCTTCAATCCGAACCCGCTCGCCACCTTGAACCTCTCTCCTGGCGAGGTCGGCGAGGTCGCGCTCGCGGAGAAGGAGATGATTCCCGGCAAGCTCATCCAGGTGAGCGTCCGGGACTTCCACATCAAGGTGAACTCCTGCACCGGCCCGGTCATGATCCGGCAATACGCCTACGTCGACGCGAAGTCACCGGAGGTCGATGACTCCGGCGCCGTGTTCGGCGATCCCACCTGGCTCTGACAGGTAGTTCGGACCGGCCTTCCGCGCCGAAAACTTGTTGAAACAGACGTTTTTCATTAACGTCGCGTAGCGGCTGCTCGATGATTCGAGTAGTCGAGTACGCGGGTTTCATCAGGATTCCGGCGGGAGGATTGGGTCCATGAAACGCCTGGTCGTGTGTTGTGACGGCACCTGGAAAGCGGAGTCGAGCACAACGGTTTCGAACATCATCAAGATCGCGCAGACGATCCGGTTCGACGCGCCCGGTCCCACGGGGGAGAAGATCCAGCAGTGGGTCACCTATATCTCAGGGCCCGGCGCGCGCGGATTCCTCGCCGACCGCCTGATGGGCGGCGCCTTCGGCCTCGGGCTCGAAGCGAATCTGTCGTCGGCCTACTGGCACCTGGCCCTGAACTGGGAGCCGGGCGACGAGATCTACATCTTCGGCTTCAGCCGCGGCGCGTTCACCGCGCGCAGCCTGGCGGGCCTGATCGACCGCATCGGGCTGCTGACGCCCGAGGCCATGATCAACGGCAAGTATCCGGAGGCATTGCGGATCCATCACGAGGTGCCGCCCGCCGACGGCTCGATTCCGCAGGCGTGGAAGGACTTCCGCAAGAAGAACTGTCACAGGGAAGCGCCGAAGATCGATTTTCTCGGCGTCTTCGACACCGTCGGTGCGCTCGGCGTGCCAGGCCTGACCTCGCTGCGGTACAAGTTCCACGACGTGAAGCTCGCACCGAGCGTGTTCTGTGCCAGGCAAGCGCTGGCCATCGACGAGCGGCGGCGCAATTTCGAGCCGTGCCTGTGGGAGGTGCCGATCGAGCCGAATGTGAAGTACCGCAGGGGGTTCCAGCGGGTGAAGCAGGTCTGGTTCGAGGGTGTGCACAGCGATATCGGCGGCGGCTACAAGGAATGCGGGCTCTCCGACATCACCCTGCGCTGGATGGTGCGCGAGGCCGAGTCCGTCGGGCTCGCCTTCGACCGCGAGCGGCTCGCGCACCTGTCCGAGCAGTGCCGCGCCAAGGACGAGTCGCACATGCGGCCGCATCCCTCGCTCGGTCCCGGTTACCGCATCCTGAATGTCATTCGCACCCTGCGCCATCCGCGCAGCACCCGATTCTACCTGGACTCGTGGCGGCAGCTGGCCAACGGTCACGAGCAGGGGATCCGGCTGGCCACGCTGGTCAACGAGAACGCGGACTACAACCCGCCCAACCTGCGCCGCTGGCGCACGCGGCTCGGCGGGATGTTCCCCGAGGAGCTGCTGGAGAAGGTCAGCCCGGTCTCAGCGCACCAGCAGGGCGACGGGCAGGCGGGCAAAGAGCTTTTCTAACCGGGCCCGCCCCTGGAAGGTGTGCCCGGTGAGCCGGTCGGTCCAGTTGCCCTGCGGCAGATCCAACGTGGTGTCTGCCCAACCGGTTTCGGCGAGGTCGACGCTGTGCCTGGTGGCCGCGACGATCACCTCGGGGGCCTCGCCGACCCGGCCCCTGGCATAGGACACCAACCTGCTCGCCTGCTCGCCGGTGGCGAACAGCGGCAGGTAGGTGCCGCCGACGAAGCAGTCGGGGCGTTCCCGGCGCAGCCACAGGGCGTAGGCGACGATCCACATCTTCGCCGCACCGGTGGTGTCCAATGCTGGTGTGCCGGTGAGCGATTGCAGCATGCCAGCGCGGACCGCGAAATCCACCGGACGGCGGTTGTCGGGATCGACGAGGGTGTCTTCCCACAGCTCGCAGCCCTGATAGATGTCCGGAATGCCGGGCCCGCAGAGCTGGAGCAGCTTCTGCGACAACGCATCCGACCACGCGTGCGGCGCCAGCTCGTGCACCAGGTCGCCGAGTTCGGAGCCGACCGGGCCGTCGATCACCGTGTCGATCCAGGCGTGCACCGCGGACTCGAAGTCGGCATCCGGCTCCTCCCAGGAGGATTTGCGGTCGGCTTCGCGAATCGCCTTCTCGGCGAAGCTGTGCAGCCGCTCGCGCAGGCCTGGCACCGAGGCGGCGGGCCTGCCGTCCGCAGGCCAGACGCCGAACATGTTCTGTAACAAGAACAGTGTGGTCGCGGCGTCGGGTCCCGGCGCGGTCTCCGTCCATGACTCCACGTTGCGCGCCCACGTGTCGGCGGCCTGCGAGAGCACGCCGATGCGGGCCCGCACATCCTCGCCCCGCTTGGTGTCGTGGGTGGACAGCGTCGTCATGGTGGCGGGCCAGCGCTGCGCGCGCTCGCTGTTCGATAGGTGGAACTCGTTGAGCGAGTGGCCGAATCGGGCCGGGTTGCCGCCGACCTCCTGCAGCGAGACCAGCCGCGCGGCCTGATAGAACATGGTGTCCTCCACCGCCTTCGCGGTGACCGCGCCGCAGACCTGGCTGAACCGTGCCGCGGCCTCGCCGTCGGAGGCGAGCGCGGCGACCAGCACCGCGAGTGGTGCGGTGAGCTCGCTGTTGCGCTTCTCCACCTCGGCGATGACCGCGCCGATCATGCCGGCCAGCGGCGCATAGTCGGCCCGATACACCGGCATGAACGCGAGCACCTCGATGGTGGCGTTGGTCAGCGCCATGGTGTCGAAGCTCGCCGCGTTCGCGTCCCGCTTGATCGCCGCGACCAGCCGCCGCATCTCCGGCGCCAGCAGATTTTCCGCGACAGCGCGCTTGATCCGGTGCTCGGTCTCGCCGATCCAGGAGCGGTCGCTGCCATGCCCGGCGATGCGGCGCGACAGCTCGGTGAGCGCCTGCTCGCCGTCCGGGTCGATGAGCACGTTGCCGTAGTCGGCCAGCGCGTCGTAGCCGGTGGTGCCGTCGACCGGCAAGGTCGAGTCGAGCGGCTCGCGGTTGGCCAGGATCTTCTCGACGAGCAGCAGCCGGTGCGGGCCGATCAGCCTGCGCACCTTCGCCAGATACGCGGCGGGATAGGACAATCCGTCCGGATGGTCGATCCGCACGCCGTCGATGAGGTCGTGCTCGCACCAGGCGGCGAGCTCACGATGGGTGGCGTCGAAGACCTCCTGGTCCTCCTGCCGGATCGCGGCGAGGCTACTGACCGCGAAGAATCGACGGTAGGTGCAGACGCCCGCCTTCCAGCTCACCAGGCGATAGTGCTGCTTGTCGTGGATGCGCAGCGCGTTGTCGCCGTCGGTGCCCGGCGCGATCGGGAAGCGCAGATCGTGCAGTGCCAGCGTCGGTTCCGGGCCGGACCGGTCGACGGTGAGTGCGGCCGGGTCGTTCTCGCTCTGCAGCACCGGCAGCGCCAGGCGCCCGCCCGCGCCGTTGGCCGGACTCCAGTCGATGTCGAAGTAGTGCGCGAAGCTGGATTCGCGGCCGTTGCGCAGCACGTCCCACCACCACGGGTTCTGCCGTGGATCGGCGACACCGACGTGGTTGGGCACCAGGTCGACCAGCAGACCCATGCCCCGGCTGCGCACCTCGTCGGCCAGCGCCTTGAGCCCGAGCGGGCCGCCGAGCGCCGCCGAAACGGTGGTGGGGTCGGTGACGTCGTAGCCGTGCGTCGACCCGTGTGTCGCGGTCAGGATCGGCGACAGATACAGGTGCGAGATGCCCAGCTGCTGCAGGTATTCCGCGATCGCGCGGGCGTCGTCGAAGGTCAACGCGTCGGGACGCAGTTGAAGCCGGTAGGTGCTGCGGACCGTGGTCTGCCTGGCCGGCGTGCGGCGCATCGACAGCGGGTCGGTCACGTGCGTCTTGGCGGGTTCCGGTGGCGTCATGGGCGTTCGGGTCATGCGACGTGACGGAGGACGAGCAGGCAACGGGATTCGACGGGCACCGTCGCCGCGGCGGGGTAGTGTGCCTCGGTCAGGCCGGTCGGTGTCGAGCAGTCCAGTGCCACAGTCCATTCCAGGCCGTAGTCGGTGTCGGGCAAGGTGAAGTCCATTGCCTCGTCATGGGCATTGAAGCACAACAGGAACGAGTCGTCGGTGACCCGCTCGCCGCGCGGGTCGGGTTCGTGGATGCCCTTGCCGTTGAGGAACACGGTGAGCGACTTGCCGAATCCGCTGTCCCAGTCCGCGGTGGTCATCTCCGCGCCCTCCGGGGTGAGCCAGGCGATGTCGCGGGCGCGGTCCTTGGAGCGCACCGGCCTGCCGTCGAGGAAGCGGCGGCGACGGAAGATGGGGTGCTCGGTCCGCAACGCGATCACGTTGCGGGTGAATTCGAGCAGGTCCGAATTCGTGTGCATCAGCGACCAATCCATCCAGGCCAGCGGGGAGTCCTGGCAGTACACATTGTTGTTGCCGTGCTGGGTGCGGCCCATCTCGTCGCCGTGCGCGAGCATCGGCACGCCTTGGCTGAGCACCAGGGTGGCCAGCAGGTTGCGGCTCTGCCGCGCGCGGAGCGCGAGGATGTGCGGGTCGTCGGTCGGGCCTTCGACGCCGCAGTTCCACGACCGGTTCCAGCTCTCGCCGTCCCGGTTGTCCTCGCCGTTGGCCTCGTTGTGTTTCTCGTTGTAGGACACCAGGTCCCGCAGCGTGAATCCGTCGTGCGCGGTGACGAAGTTGATGCTCGCGCTCGGCCTGCGGCCGGTCGCCTCGTACAGGTCCGAGGAGCCGGTGAGCCGAGAAGCGAACTCGCCGAGGGTCGCTGGCTCGCCGCGCCAGTAATCGCGCACGGTGTCGCGGTATTTGCCGTTCCACTCGGTCCACAGGCCTGGAAAGTTGCCGACCTGGTAGCCGCCCTCGCCGACGTCCCACGGTTCGGCGATCAGCTTCACCTGGCTGACCACCGGATCCTGTTGCACCAGATCGAAGAACGTGGACAGCCGGTCGACGTCGTGCAGTTCGCGCGCCAGCGTGGCGGCCAGGTCGAAGCGGAAGCCGTCGACGTGCATGTCCAGGATCCAGTAGCGCAGCGAGTCCATGATCAGCTGCAGCGTGTGCGGGTGGCGCACGTTCAGGCTGTTGCCGGTGCCGGTGTAATCCATGTAGCGCGAAGGGTCGTCGTCGACGAGGCGGTAGTAGGCGGCGTTGTCGATGCCGCGGAAACCGATGGTCGGTCCGTGGTGATTGCCTTCGGCGGTGTGGTTGTAGACCACGTCGAGGATCACCTCGATGCCCTCGGCGTGCAGCGCACGGACCATCGCCTTGAACTCGGTCACCGCGCTGTCGGCGCGCTTGATCGCGGCGTATTCGTTGTGCGGGGCCAGGTAACCGAAACTGTTGTAGCCCCAGTAGTTTCGCAGCCCTTGGTCGAGCAGCACGCGGTCCTGCAAGAACTGGTGCACCGGCATCAGCTCGATCGCGGTGACGCCCAAGCCTTTCAGATGCTCGATGATCGCCGGGTGCGCGATGGCGGAGTAGGTGCCGCGCAACTCTTCCGGGATATCGGGGTGGGTGGCGGTCATGCCCTTGACGTGCGCCTCGTAGATCACCGTCTCGTGATACGGCCGGTTCGGCGCGCGATCGGTGCCCCAGTCGAAGTACGGATTGATCACCACGCAGGTCATGGTGTGGCCGAGCGAATCGAGGCCGTGCGTGTAGAGCGACGGGTCGTCGTCGAACGCGCCGTCGAAGGCCTTGCCGTACGGATCGAGCAGGAGTTTGCTCGAATCACAACGCAATCCGCTCTCCGGGTCGTAGGCGCCGTGTACCCGGAACCCGTAGCGCTGGCCCGGCCCGACCGCGGGCAGGTAGGCATGCCACACGTAGCCGTCGACCTCGTCGAGCGCGATCCTGGATTCGGTGCCGTCCCTGGCGATCAGGCACAGGTCGACGGCGTCGGCAACTTCTGAGAACACGGAGAAATTGGTGCCTGCGCCGTCGTAGGTCGCGCCGAGCGGGTAGGCGGTGCCGGGCCACACACCGAGTGGTGTCGCGTCACCGGACGCTGTGTCGGGCTGAGCCATAGCAACGACATTAGCGGCAGCGGCCTATCACTCGGTGTGGGTGGGGGAGATCGGGCGGGTCATCGGGGAACCGGCGGTGCGGGCGCCCACCGTCGCCGATAGCCGAGCAGGGTGGCCAGGCGAGCCAGGCCGCCGAGGACGAGGTGTTGTGCCCACCGTGGCACTCCGCCGAGATAGCCGTCCTGGTAATCCCACAGCAATGCCAGCGCGAGCGGATTGCGGGGCAGGCGCGCGCGGGTGGTCTTGCCCGCGACGTCGAGCTTGTGCCAGAGCTGGAACATCTCCCAGTGCCGCAGCGGCGGCCGAATCTCGTGGTCGAACAAGGTATTCGGCGCTTCGGTCCAGAATTCGTGCACGGCGCGGGCCGGTGCGGTCACGGTGTCGCCGGGGTCGGCGATGGTCTCGACTCCGTCGATCTTTAACCGCACGCGGCCCTGGCGAATGGTGAACCATTCGGTGAGTTCGGGATGCCAGTGCGGTCCGGCCTGGCGTTCGGCCTGCGGCAGTGTGTGCCGCAGCCGCAGGTACGGTCCACGCTCGTCCTCGCCGCTGGCGACGAACGTGACCTGGTGTCCGTTGCGGAAGGTGAGCGTTGTTTCGTCTTCCATGACCCAAGATATAAAGGTAACCTTCGTAATATGTCAACGGTCGACTCGGACGCCACCCTGCTGAAACTGTTGTTCCAGGCCACCGCCGCCTACGAGCGCACGCTGGACCGGGAGTTGCGGGCGCGCCTCGACGATCAGCTCCGCCCCGCGCACTACGCCGTCTTCCGCCACCTGGACCCGGCCGGTTCGCGGATCTCGGCGCTGGCGGAGTCGGCGTACATGACCCAGCAGTCGATGGGGGAGCTGGTGACGCATCTGGAACGCTGCGGACTGGTCGAACGGCAGGTCGATCCCGCCGACCGGCGGGTGCGACTGGTGCTGCTGACCGAAGCGGGCCGGGCCGCGCTCGGCACCGCGGCAGCGCAGATCCGGCGCATCGAAGGCGCGCTCGCTGAGGCGCTCGGCGCCGATGGCCTCGCGGAACTCCGCCGCGCGCTGGTCACGGTGCGCGCGGAGCTCGCCGACGAACCCGTTGGGGCACAAGCCGAGTCAGTCGGCCGGGCCGAGTGAGCGGCGCCAGGTCTGACCGACCAGGTCCGCGCCCCAGCTGTGGTGCGGCTGCTCCTCGACGAGTTCGAATCCGGCGCGCTGATAGATGCGCCGGGCCGAGCTGAGGACATCGTTGGTCCACAGCACCATCTCCCGGTACCCGGCGGCGGTCGCGAAACGCAGGCACTCCTCGACCAGTGCTGATCCGACACCGAGGCCGCGGGCGGTCGGCTCGACCAGCAGCAGGCGCAGCCGGGCGGTGCACTCGTTCTCGGCGACACAGAAGATGCTGCCCACCGGTTGGCCGCCGGATTCGGCGATCCAGGCGCGCTCGCGCTCCTCGTCGTGCGCGTTCAGATAGTCGGCGACGATCCGGACGATCAACTCCTCATACGTTCCGTCCCAACCGTATTCGTCGCTGTAGAGCCGGGCGTGCCGCTCGATGACCCAGCCGTAGTCGCCCGGTCGCGGCGCCCGGACGACGAGCTCGGGCGCGGCGGCCGCATCGGCCGGATGGTCGAGGATCTGCTCGATGGTGCGCATCGCGGCGACCAGGCGAGCCCTGGACGCCGCCGGTTTGGCGTTGAGCAGGTGGCCGATTTCGTCACTGGAGCGTTGGTCGAGCACGGCGAAGATCTCCTTGCCGCGTGCGGTCAGCCGGACCTCCTGGCGGCGGCCGTCGCTGTCGGATCGGTTGCGCTGCACCAGGTTTGCCTTCTCGAAGCGGGCCAGGATCCGGCTCAGGTAGCCGGCGTCGAGGTCGAGTGCCTGGCGCAGGGCAACCACCTCGGTGATCCCGGAGTTGGCCAGCTCGAACAGGATTCGCACCTCGGTCAGCGAATATTCGCTGCCCAGTAGCCCTTCGCGGAGCACCCCGATGATGCGGGTGTAGCGGCGGTTGAACTCCCGAACGGCGGCGATATCGGCGGCAGCGGCGACGGTCACGACGGCTCTCTTTCTCGATGACTCGGCAATCGTTGACTAAGTCAAAGAATACGACGCGCGGTCGCGTCGCGTATGGAAATTCGGGCGGACGCCTTTCGGTCGCAGGCTCGACTGGTAACTTGAACGCCGTTCAAGCTGTGCTGCGCGACCGCGAGGATTCCTGTGACACTGACTCCTGACGAGATCACCGCCCTCGATGCCAAGCATGTCTGGCATCCCTACGGTGGGTTCCCCGCGACCACCGAACCGCTGGTTGTCACCGAGGCCGCGGGCGTCCGGCTGACGCTCGGCGACGGGCGCACGGTGATCGACGGCATGAGCTCGTGGTGGGCGGCCATCCACGGCTACCGGCACCCGGTGCTCGATGCCGCGCTGGTGGCGCAGTCGCAGCGGATGAGCCACGTGATGTTCGGCGGGCTCACTCACGAACCCGCGGCGCGGCTGGCCGAGCTGCTGGTCGAGCTGACGCCGGGCGGGTTGGACAAGGTTTTTCTGTGCGACTCCGGGTCGGTGTCGGTCGAGGTCGCCGTGAAGATGTGCCTGCAGTACTGGCGCGCGCTGGATCGGCCGCAGAAGCGGCGGCTGCTCACCTGGCGCGGCGGCTATCACGGGGACACCTTCACGCCGATGAGCGTGTGCGATCCGACGGGCGGCATGCACTCGCTGTGGACCGATGTGCTGGTGGAGCAGGTATTCGCGCCGATGCCGCCGAGCGACTATCGGCCCGAGTATGTCGCGGAGCTCGAACGGGCCATCAGCACCAACGCGGCGGACCTCGCGGCGGTCATTGTGGAACCGGTCGTCCAGGGGGCGGGCGGGATGCGCTGGCATGATCCGCGCTATCTCGCCGATCTGCGCAGGCTGTGCGACGCGCATGACGTGCTGCTCGTCTTCGACGAGATCGCGACCGGATTCGGCCGCACCGGAACGCTTTTCGCGGCCGATCAGGCCGGCGTTCGCCCCGACGTGATGTGTGTCGGCAAGGCATTGACCGGCGGCTACCTGACGCTGGCCGCCGCACTGTGCACCGCGCAGATCGCCGAGACGATCAGTGCGGGCCACGGCGGGTTGATGCATGGGCCGACCTTCATGGGCAACCCGCTGGCCTGCGCCGTCGCGGTGGCTTCCATCGAGCTACTGCTGGCAGGCGACTGGCGCGCGGACGTGGCGCGGATCGAGACCGAGCTCGAGGCCGGGCTCGCCCCGCTGCGGGCGTTGCCGGGGGTCGTCGAGGCGCGGGTGCTCGGCGCGATCGGCGTTGTCGAGCTGGACCGGCCGGTGGACATGCGCACCGCCACCGATGCGGCGGTGGCGGCGGGTGTCTGGCTGCGGCCGTTCCGGAATCTCGTGTATGCCATGCCGCCGTTCATCAGCAGCTCTGCGGAGATCGCGACGATCGCGGCGGGAATCCGCGCGGCTGTTGTCGCGCAGTCTGCCTAGCGCGCCGTGCACCTTGAACGGTGTTCAAGTATGCTGCGGAGCTGTGACTACCGATCCGTTGAGTTGGTTGGATGAGCGTGCGTCGGCGCGGGTGGCTGCTGGGCTGCGCCGCGAACTGCGGCCGAGGGCGGCGCAGTCGCCGTCGATCGATCTGGCCTCCAACGACTACCTCGGGCTGGTTCACCATCCCGAGGTGATCGACGGTGCGGTCGAGGCGATTCGGCGCTGGGGCGCCGGGTCGACCGGTTCGCGCCTCGTCACCGGAACCACCGCCGAGCACGAGCTGCTGGAGCGCGAGCTCGCCGAATTCGTCGGCGCCGAAGCGGGATTGGTCTTCGCCAGCGGCTATGCGGCAAACCTCGGCGCGGTCACCGCGCTGGCCGGACGCGGCGCGCTGGTGGTGTCCGACGCGGGCAGTCATGCCTCACTTGTCGACGCGTGCAGGCTGTCTCGCGCGCGGGTGGCGGTCGCCGCGCACGGCGATGTCGACGCGGTCGACCGAATCCTGGCCGCGCGCACCGAGGAACGGGCGTTGGTGCTCACCGACTCGGTCTTCAGCGCCGACGGTGATCTCGCGCCGCTGATCGCGTTGCACCGGGTCACGAGGGCGCGCGGGGCGGTGCTCGTCGTCGATGAAGCGCACGGGCTCGGTGTGCGCGGCGACGGCGGGCGCGGGCTGGTGCACGAGCTCGGGCTGGCGGGCGAGCCGGATCTGGTGATCACCGCGACGTTGTCGAAATCCCTTGCCGCGCAAGGCGGTGTCGTCCTCGCCAGCGAGCGGGTGCGCGCCCACCTGATCGATGCCGCGCGCACCTTCATCTTCGACACCGGCCTCGCGCCCGCGGCCGTCGGTGCCGCCCGCGCCGCGCTCGGTGTGCTGCGGCGGGAGCCTGAACTGGCGAGCCGGGTGCTGGAGCGCGCCGCGGACATCGCGCGCATTGCCGCAGTGGACAAGCCGGATTCGGCGGTTGTTTCGGTCGTGCTCGGCAAGGCACAGATTGCGTTCGAGGCGGCGCAGGCCTGTCGGGCCCGCGGCCTCGATGTCGGGTGCTTCCGTCCGCCCTCGGTGCCGGAGGGCACATCACGGCTCCGGCTCACCGCCAGGGCGAACCTGACCGCTGCTGAACTGGACACCATTGCAACGGTTCTCGGCGAGGTGCTGGCCGAGGCGCGGGGCGGGGTCGATGTGGAATCGGTGACCGTGCCGGTGTGAGAGGTAGACCGCGGGCGCTGCCGATTATGTGCCTGCGGCAAGGGATCAAGAGTCGAACTGAGTGAGGTGTGGGTATGAGTGTTCTGCTGATTACCGGGACGTCAACGGAAGTCGGCAAGACCGTCGTCACGGCCGCGATTGCGGCGGCGGCGTTGGCCGAAGGCAAAACGGTCGCGGTGTGCAAGCCGGGTCAAACCGGTGTCCGCCCTGGCGAACCCGGCGATATCGCGGCCATCGAGCAGCTCAGCGGCGTGACCCGGACGTTGGAGGTGGCGCGCTACCCGGACCCGCTTGCGCCCGATACCGCAGCACGCCGCGCTGGCCTGCCGGAGTTGACGTTGGCCGAAACGGTCGCCGCCATCGACACACTCGCCGACGCGGACCTCACCCTGGTGGAGGGCGCGGGCGGATTGCTGGTCCGGCTCGGCGATTTCACTCTGCTCGATCTCGCCGAGAAGCTCGACGCTCCGGTGGTCGTGGTCACCGCGGCCGGGCTCGGCACCCTCAACCACACCGAATTGACCACTCGCGCACTGCATTCGGCGGGCGTGCGCTGCTCGGGGCTGGTCATCGGCTCCTGGCCGGTCGAGCCCGATCTCGCCGCCGCGTGCAACCGCGTCGACCTACCGCGCGTCACCGGCGTCGACATCGTCGGTGCGATTCCCGCGGGCGCGGGCGCCTGGACCAGGGAGGGCTTCGCCTCCGCGGCGCCGGGCTGGTTCGAGCCGACCTGGTCACCCTTCGCCTGATCCCGACCGGGTGACCAAGCTCGCTGCCCTCGCGGAGAACGGCGCCGTCGGCTGATCGTCAGCGGATGGCGTCGTCGGCCTTCGGCGCAATGGTGGAGGCGGGCACCAGGTGCCAGTTCTCGAGCTGTTTGCGGATCTGCTCGGCGGCGTCGATGTTGAGCGGCCCGCTGGTCCACATCGCGTAGGGCAGGTTGAGGAAGCGGCCCTCGGTGACGGCACGCAGCTGGTTGATGCCCGGCTTCGCGCGCAGCGCCTCGACCTTCTGGGCGAAGGTTTGCGGCGGGTAGTCGACGAACATGATGGCGTCGGGGTCGGCGGCGGCGAGTCGTTCCCAGGACACCCGTGTCCAGGTGTCCGCCACATCCGACAGCGCGTTGCGGCCGCCTGCGGCGTCCAGGATCGCCTGGGGGGCACCGAAACTCCCGCTGGACATGAGCGAATCGGTGGCGCTGTCGAACAGGAAGATGGTGGGTGTGCGCTCGCCGCGCGGCGCGGCACTCAGTGCGGCAAGTCGCCGATCCAGGTCGGCGGTGAGTTCGCCTGCTCGGTCGGCGCGGCCGGTGATGGCGCCGAGGTTGGTGAGGTCGGTGCGCAGCGCGGTCCACGGTTCGACGATGCCGCGCGGCCGTTCGCCATTGCGCTGACGGCAGCTCTCGGTGAGCGTGTAGGCCGCGATGCCGGCCTTGCGCAACGAGTCCGGGGTGAGGTTTTTCGCTTCGTCGTAGCCGTAACTCCAGCCTGCGACCATCACATCGGGACCCTGCGCCAACACCGTCTCCCGCGAGGGGTATTCGGGCGCCACATCTTTCAGCTGATCGACGGCCGGGCCGTAGTGCCTGCGCAACGTGTCCGCGTCACGCTGCACGCTGGACACCGCGACCACCTGGTCCTGCACGCCCAACGCGAGCGCCATCGAGATCAGGTTCCCGTCGTTCACGAACAACCGCTTGGCCGGCGTCGGAAACTGCACGTCCTCTTCGCAATTGCGGAGCGTGAGATTCCCGCCGGCCGCCTTGTCCGCGCCGCATCCGGCCAGTGCCGCCGCGACGACAACCGCCGCGAGCACCCGGGAAACATGCCTCATTCGTTCGCCTTTCCATTCAACAACAGCGCTGGTCACGGGGTCGGCTCTCTCGGGGTGATCAAGAGATGCGAGTGGTTGGTCTCCGGGTGCGCGACGCGCAGGGCACGCACGTTGAAGACCGTGTCGACGACATCGGGCGCGAGTGCCGTCTCCGGCGCCGCGAGGGGGTGGGCGGCGCCGTTGTGCAACACCAGGATTCGGTCGCAATAGCGGTCGGCCAACGTCAGATCGTGCAGCGCCATGACGACGGTGCGGTCGAGGGTGCGAGCGAGGGCGAGCAGTTCCAGGCGATGAGTGATGTCGAGGTGGTTGGTCGGCTCGTCGAGCAGCAGCACCGGGGTGTCTTGCACGAGCGCACGAGCCAGCAGCACCCGCTGCCGCTCACCGCCGGAAAGATGGTGCACCGGTCGCTCGGCGAAACCGGCCAGATCGACGGTGGCCAAGGCCTTTTCGATCTGCTGCTGTTCGCGCGGTGAACCGGCGCCCCATGGCGGCAGGTACGGGGTGAGCCCGAGCGCGACCACCTCGCCGGCGCGCAGATCGGCGGGTGGCCGCTCGTCCTGCGCGACCAGCGCCACCGTCCGTGCGCGCTGTCGCGCCGACAAATCGTGCAGCACAAGACCATCCACGCGCACCCGGCCGTGCACCGGACGACGCACGCCGGCAAGTACCTGCAGCAGCGTCGTTTTGCCTGTCCCGTTCGGCCCGACGATCCCGATCGTCTCCCCGCCACGCACCGCGAAGCTCACATCGGCAATCACGGTCCGTCGTCCCGCGGCACACGCGAGCCCTTCGACCACCACCGCTCCGGTGGCCAGTGGCCGCTCCGCTGCGCTCTCGGCGCGGTTCACGATTCACCGAACCGATAGCGCCGCCTGCCCATCAGGATCAGGAACGCGGGGGCGCCGATGAGACCGGTGAGGACACCGACGGGAATCTCGGTGGGGCGCACCACGATTCTGGTCGCCGCGTCGGCGACGACGAGGAACAAGGCGCCGCAGAGCGCGCTGGCGGGCAACAGGATGCGATGGCGCGGGCCGACCAGGAGCCGGGCGGCATGCGGCACAACCAAGCCGACGAAGCCGATGCCGCCCGACACCGCGACGAGTACGCCGACGAGGATCGAAAGCAGCAGGAACAGGCCGATGCGCAATTGCTTGACCGGAACCCCCAGTGACGCAGCAGTATCGGCGCCGACGGTCAGCGCGTCGAGCCAGCCGCTGGCGCTGAGCAGTGCGGCACCGGCGAGCGCGACCACGCTCAGCGGCAACGCGATGCGCGTCCAATCGGCGCCTGCGAGGCTGCCGAGCAACCAGAACAGCACCGATTGCGCGGCCGAGGGATCGGGGCGACGGAAGATCAGGTAGCTGCTCAACGCGGCGAACGCGGAGCCGAGCACGGTGCCGGTCAGCACCAGCCGCAGCGGTGTCAGCCCACCCTGCGCGACCGCGATCACGAACACCAACGCCGCGGCGGCCAACGCACCGACCAGCGCCCCGCCGGACAACGCCCACACGCCCGCGCCCGCGAACAGCCCGGAGGTGATGACCGCGGCCGCGCCGACGCCTGCTCCGGATGACACCCCGAGTAGATAGGGGTCGGCGAGCGGATTGCGCACGAGCGTCTGCATGGCGGCCCCCGCAAGCGCCAGCCCCGCGCCGACGATCGCGGCGAGCACCGTGCGCGGCACCCGCAGTTGCCAGACGATGGTGTCCAGCCCGAAGTCGGTGGGGGCGTGTCCGGTGACGCGGTGCCGCAGGACCTCGAGGACCGACGAGACCGGCAGCGTCTCCGCGCCGAAACCCGTGGCGAGGATCATCGCGCAGATCAACAGCGCCCCGAGGACGGGCAGGACGATCGCCGTGCGGACACGGGTCATCGGTGGTGCTCCACAGGCAAGTCGCGGCCTCTCCAGAGTGATCGCGGCAGGGGAGGTCTGACTTTCGCCGGGCGGCGATCACAGTGGCGCGACCGTTCCGGAATTACACCGGATTCCCGCACCTGCCAGGTAGGACGGCGGAACTCTACCGTTCGGTCGGGTTCATCAGATCGTCGGGTTGTGGAATGACAATCGTCCACAGCCGTGCCTACAGTGGAAAAGATGTCGCCGCTGCAAGATCGGCACCCGTCCACCATCGCGGACTGGGACGACGCGCGACGCAGAGCCCGGCTACGGGACACCAGCCCGTGGCACGAGTGGAAGACGTTGCGCCGCACCAGGTCCGTGGCGGTTCGAGTGCTGGTATTGCTCGTCGCCGTGCTCATCGGCTACGCGCAGTACCTGACCCATGACGTGAAACCCGAACAGGAACGGCTCGCGCAAACCGACCCCGCGATCTTGCCGGTCGGCCCGCCCGCCGACCCCAAGGATTGGGACACCGTCGTGGTGGACATGGTCGGTCTCGGCGTGCTCGACGCCAGCGCGACCGCGGGCGCATTGCCCGCGCTGCGCCGAATGGGTGTGGTGTGGGCGATCCGCTACGACAACGAAGGTATCGACACCAAGGTAATCGCCGACCTGATCATCCGCGCCGCCGAATTGTCGGGGCTGCGCAACATCGTGCTCGTCGGGCACAGCATGGGCGGCGTGATCGCGCTCGAGGTCGCCAAACACATCCACCTCGACAGCGACCGCCGGGTGGTCGGGGTGATCCTGGACTGCACGCCGGTGGACCTGAACGCAGTCCGGCCGGAGAGCCGAGGCCGCGGCGAGGACATGGTCCGCTGGATGGGCTGGCTGCCCGGCGCGCGTGAAAGTCGGCTGCTGCGCATCGCGGTGGAGACCTACGCGCGACGGGACCGGTTCGTCTCCGACGGCGGCAACGGCCTCCCGCCCGGCATCCGCGTCGCCGAGCTGCGCGATGTGCTCAGAGACGTGCTGCGCGAGAAGATCTTTTCGCGCAACGCGGCGAGCAACGGCCTGATCGAGGCGCAGTTCACCGCGATCGTGGCGGGCGGTGCGGCCGGTGACTTGCGCGCACTCGCCGAGCCCAAGGACGAAAAGCCGCGGCCCGCTATCGTTTTCATTCGACCGAGGGATCCGGATCGGGACCGGGTTGTCGATGTCGAGTACTCGCATCGGGTGCTGATCGATGTGTCGGGCGGTGTGGACGGCACCTTGTCGGTGGTGCTGGCGCGCAACACGGGGCATGCCAATCCGATGCAACGCCCGGTCGAGTACAACACGGTGATCGAGCAGCAGATCCTGCCGTTCATCCAGCGCTATCAGCAGCAGGTTCGGGCGCCCGCGACCTCGGCCGCACCGCGCTGAGCAGTTCGAACCAGCCTGAGACAAACGGTGTTCGGGCCGGTTTTGTCTTGTTTGAATCCGAGTATGTACCGACCACGCACCTCCCTGTTCGGCCGCCATGGCCGCACCGCCGCCGCATTGCTCGCCGTGGCAACCGTTGCGACCCTCGGACTCACCGGCTGCTCGAACACCGAGAAGTCGGACGGTCCCGTCGCCGCGGATACCCCGCTGCCCACCGAGATTCCGGCGGGCACCAAGCTCGTCCTCGCCGACCAGTCCGAACGCCTGCAGTCGGTATTGCGGTTCTCCGGCGAGCTCGACAAGCTCCCGTTCAAGGTCGAGTTCGCCAATTTCGTTGGCGGACCTGCCGTTCTGGAGGCGTTCCGCGCCGAGGCCGCGGACGTTGCTTCAGTGGGCGACGTCCCACCGATCCACGCCCTGGTCGCAGGCCAGGACGTGCCCATCGTCGCCGCCTATCAAACCAGTACCACCGCCTTGAGACTTGCGGTGGCTCCCGGCAAGTCGATCACCACTCTCGCCGAGCTGAAGGGCAAGAAGATCGCTTACGCCGAGGGCACTGCCCAGCAGGCGGCAGTGCTGCGGGCACTCGACAAGGTGGGACTCAAACCCGCTGACGCGCAGCTGATCCGGCTGCAACTCGGCGAGTTCCCCGACGCGATTCGCACCGGTCAGGTCGACGTCGCACCGCTCATCGAACCGAATATCACACGCTTCCTGCGGACTTCGGGCGCCTCGCTGATCCCGGCCGACCAGACCAAGGATATCTATCCAGGGCTCGCCTACCTGTACGCCCGCCGTGCCGTGGTGCAGGATCCGGCCAAGGCAGCCGCGACTCGGGCCCTGGTCGCCGCCTACATCCGGGCCAACCAGTGGATCAACACCCACCAGGACGAGTGGGCCCGCCGGTATTACGTGGAGAACCAGAAGGTCAGCGCCGAGGACGCGAAGCGCATCGTGGAATCGCTCGGCACCTTCACCTTCCCGCATCTGGACGACCAGCTCGTCGCGCGCCAGCAGGCCACCATCGACGCCATCGACAAGGCGGGCGAGCTGCCGAAGAAGGTGCAGGCGGCCAAGGGCTTCGACCTGCGCTTCGACGCCCCGATCACCGAGGGGGTCACCGCGAGCGGTGCCGCCTTCGCCCCGAAGGAACGCTGATGGCGACCCTCGACGCCGGCGTATTGAGCAGGCTCGGTCGCGGCAGCGCACCGGCGCACGTGCTCGGCAAACGCAAGCCTGCCCGGCCGCGACTCGGCCCAGGCCGCCCCATTCCGTTCGGTGTCGCCATCGGGCCCACCCTGTTGATCGCCGCCTGGGTGCTCGGATCGGCTTCCGGCACACTGGATCCGGAGACGCTGCCCGCGCCGTGGACCGTCGCCGAGACCGCCGGTGGTCTGATCTCCGACGGCAGGCTGCAGTCGAATCTGCTCACCTCGGTGCAGCGGGCCGGGATCGGGCTCGGCATCGGCGTCGCCGTCGGCTTAGTCCTCGCGCTGATCGCGGGGTTGAGCCGGATCGGTGAAGCGCTGGTGGACGGGCCGATTCAGATCAAGCGTGCGATTCCCACGCTCGCGCTGATTCCGCTGTTCATTGTCTGGTTCGGCATCGGCGAGGAGATGAAGCTGCTGGTCATCACGACCAGCGTGGCCATCCCGATCTATCTGAACACGCATGCGCAGCTGCGCAGCGTCGACGCCAGATATGTGGAACTCGCTCAGACGGTGGGACTTTCGCGCCTGGCCTTCGTTCGCAGGGTCGCGCTGCCCGGCGCGCTGCCCGGCTTCTTCACCGGATTGCGCTTGGCGGTGACCATCTCCTGGCTGGCGCTGGTCGTAGTGGAACAGGTCAACGCCACCAGCGGCATCGGCTACCTGATGACGCAGGCGCGGACCTACGGGCAGATCGACGTGATCGTGGTCGGGCTCGTGATCTATGGGCTGCTCGGACTTTTCGGTGATCTCGCCGTGCGTGCGGTGGAAAGGAAGGCGCTGTCATGGCGACAGACATTGGGCGACTGAGCGGCTCGGGCGTTGTCCGCACCCGTGCGCTGCGCCGCGGCTTCGGCGAGCGGGTAGTGCTGCGCGACCTCGATATCGACATCGCAAGCGGGGAATTCGTCGCGCTGCTCGGGCGCAGCGGTTCGGGCAAGAGCACGCTGCTGCGGGCGCTCGCGGAGCTCGACTACGACGTGCCGGGCTCCGGCGAGCTGACCGTGCCCGCCGAACGGGCCGTCGTGTTCCAGGATTCCCGGCTGCTGCCGTGGTCGCGGGTGCTCGAGAACGTGACCTTGGGATTGACCGGCTCGGACGCCGCAGAGCGCGGTCGTGCGGCACTGAGCGAGGTCGGCCTTGCCGGGCGCGAAAAAGCTTGGCCGAAACAGCTTTCCGGTGGGGAACAGCAGCGCGTCGCGCTGGCCCGCTCGCTGGTGCGCGAGCCCGAACTGCTGCTCGCCGACGAACCGTTCGGCGCATTGGACGCGTTGACCAGGATCAAGATGCACACGCTGCTGCAGGACCTGTGCGCCAGGCACAAGCCCGCCGTGCTGCTGGTCACCCACGACGTCGACGAGGCGGTGCTGCTCGCCGACCGGGTGCTCGTGCTCGACGAGGGCAGCATCGCGGTCGATCTGCGCATCGACCTGGAACGTCCACGCCACCACAGTGATCCGGCTTTCAGCGACTACCGGTCCCTGTTGTTGGCCAGCCTCGGCGTCGGTCAAGCCGACCAGCCGACCCACCGTGCAGAAGAGAAACAAGCCTCATGAGTAGCCCTCGTCAGCTCAGCCTGAATGCGTTCATCTACCCGTCCGGTCATCACGAGGCGGCGTGGCGGCATCCCGACAGCCAGCCCCATCGGATCTACGACGCCGCCTACTACCAGGAGATCGGCCGCACCGCCGAAGCCGCGAAGCTGGATGCGGTGTTCTTCGCCGATGGTCCCGCGCTGCGCACCAACGTCAAGCACAACGCGGGCTCCGGCTTGGAGCCGATCACCCTGCTCACCGCGATCGCCACGGCGACAACACATCTCGGCCTGATCGCGACCGCGTCGACGACGTACTACGAGCCCTACAACCTGGCCAGGTTGTTCTCCACGCTCGATCACATCTCCGGCGGCCGGGCCGGCTGGAACATCGTCACCACGGGCACCGACCTGGCCGCGGCCAACTTCGGCCTGGACAAGCACCCCGATCACGCCGAACGGTACGCGCGGGCCAGGGAATTCGTGGACGCCGTTGTCGCGCTGTGGGACAGCTGGGAAGACGACGCCATCGTGCTGGACAAGGCGAGCGGGGTGTACGCCGACCCGGACAAAATCCACCCGATCGACTTCGCGGGCGAATACCTGCGGGTGCGTGGACCGTTCAACGCGCCGCGCACGCCACAGGGATATCCGGTGCTGGTGCAGGCCGGGGCGTCCAACGAAGGTCGCTCGTTCGCAGGCAAATACGCGGAGGCGATCTTCACCGCACACCAGCGGCTGGAGGACGCGCAGACCTTCTACGCCGATATCAAGTCGCAGGCACAGGGTTTCGGGCGCGACCCGGAGCACGTGAAGATCCTGCCGGGGATCAGCCCGTTCATCGGTGACACCGAGGCGGCGGCCAAGCGACTGGAACGCGAGTTCAACGAGCTTACGGTGCCGGAATACGGTCTGACGCAACTGGAGAACATCGTCGGCAAGAGTTTGCGGCATCTCCCGTTGGACGGGGACGTCCCCGTCGACCTGTTCGACGACGCAGGCGACGTCACCGACAACGGCCGCAGCCGCTTGCAGGTCGTCGCCGGAATCGTGCAGCGGGAACGGCCGACCGTGCGCGGCCTGCTGCACCGCCTCGCCGGCGCGCGTGGCCACCGGGTCTTCGCGGGCACCCCGGAACAGGTCGCCGACACCATCGAGGAGTGGTTCCGCAGCGGCGCCGCCGACGGCTTCAATGTGATGCCGCCGTACTACCCTGGCGGCCTCGAGGTCTTCGCCGAAACCGTCGTGCCGATCCTTCAGCAGCGCGGCCTGTTCCGCACCGAATACACCGGCACCACCCTGCGCGACCACTTCGGCCTGCCTCGCCCGGAGAGTCGGTTCGCCCGCCACCCCGCGCTAGCGCAGTGAGGGTCGATCCCGCTTATCGCACTTCCCCTTCGAGTCGGTCCGCGCGCCGCGGCCCGTCGAGGTCCGATGGATCGCACTGTGTCGCAGCGCGATCCATCGCGGCGATCCGTCCGCGACGCCAGGTGACGGGTGTGTTCTGCGAACGAGGTTCGGGCGCTGAGCAACTCGTCAACGCCTGTCCGGCGTCGGCCCGGTGAGCGCCGAGGTCGGAACCGGGCCTGTCGTCCAGCCCGTTCGGCTGCGTTCGCTCACCTGGACGGTGTTCGTCCCGATGGTGTTGTACGGCACCGGAGCCGGCGCGGCGTCTCCGATGTACGCGTTGCGCGCGCTGGATCTAGGGGCGTCGATCGGGCTGGCAGGCGTGCTGGTCGCGTTGAGCGGGCTGGGGATGGTGGTGGCCGATCTGCCTGCCGGGCGGATCGTCGCGCGGATAGGGGAGCGGGGCGCCATCGGTGTCGGTTCGGCACTCGGCGTCATCGGTGTGCTGTTGGCGATTGTCGCGCCGAATCTGGGGGTGCTGGCAGTCGGGATGTTGCTCAACGGTGCGGCCGGTGCGGTGTGGGGTCTGGCTCGTCAGACCTACATCGTGGCGGTGGTGCCCGCTGCAGACCGGGGCCGGGCGATGTCGACGCTGGCGGGCTCGCATCGGCTCGGGTACTTCTGCGGACCGTTCCTCGGTGCCGTGCTCGTGCATGGGATGGGACCGAGTGGCGCACTGTGGTTGCAGCTCGCCACTATGGTGCTCTCCGGTGCGGCGATGGTGGCGATACCGTCGCCGGACGGCGACCAGGTCGAGGGCGGCCACACGCTGCGCTCGGTGGTCGTCGAAAACATCGGAGTGCTCGGCACTTTGGGGTCGGCGGCGCTGTTGATGGGTGCGGTGCGGGCGGCCAGGGTCGCGGTGCTTCCGCTGTGGGCGGCGCATATCGGGCTGAGCGCCTCGGCAACGAGCGTGGTTTTCGGCATTGCCGGCGCGGTGGACGTGCTGATGTCGTATCCGGCGGGCATCTGGTTGGACCGTCGCGGCAGCCGGGCAGTCGGTGTACCGGCAATGGTGTTGTTCGCGATCGGGTTCGGCGCGTTGCCGCTCACGTCCTCGATCCTCGGCTTGGGCGCGGTCGCCGTGATACTCGGGCTCGCCAACGGTGTCGGCAACGGCGTGATCATGACCGTGGGCGCCGACGCGGCCCCGGACGGACGGCGGGCCGAGTTTCTCGGCGCATGGCGGTTGACCCACGACATCGGCATGTTCGCCGGACCGCTCGTCGCCGGTGCGATCAGTGCCGTTGCGCTGCTGAGTGTTTCGGCGCTCGCGCTGGCCGGTGCCGCCGCCGTCGGCGCCGCCGCCATGTACCGCTGGTTCCCCGGCGTGCACCACCCCCGCCTCAAACAGCTTCCGCCTCTGGCACGACCCGACCCAACGTCAGCGTGATCGCGTGCGAACGAGGCGACGCCATCCTGCTCGACCAGGCGGGCGGAGTGTAGGCCGACCCGGACAAGATCCATCCGATCGACTTCGTCGGCGAATACCTCAGGGTGCGTTGGCCGTTCAACGCGCCGACCACGGCCCGGAGGCTTTGCGGAAGTGGTCACCGCGCCGCGGAGTTGTAGACGTCAGGGAGGCCGCAGGCACGGAAGGGTTGTGCCGCGTTCGCACACGGTTGCGATGACCGGGTCCAGTTCTGCGCGTGGCCGCAGTGGCGCGTAAGCCCTGCGGGAGCCACCCTCGAGATCGGATGACCGAGGAAGGCGCCACAGGCGCGATGCAGGGGCGGTCGGGTGATCACACCATCGCCGGACTCGTACGGTCGTTGAAAACCCTCCGCAGCGAGCAGGATTCGTTGAAACTTAGCTGGGCGGGTCGATCGTCACAATCATCCCCCGGATGATGCCACGGTGCTGGGGATGCCTCAGCCCGGACTCCGCGATCACTACGTGCGCGGGCGACACATCGACGGGAATCAGTGAGCACCGCGGAGACCACTACTGGTGGTCCACCGAACAATCCGATACAGGGGTCGCGAATATAACCAATTTCGTATGTCACATGCTCAGGGCGAATGGGAATGCCGACTGACCGCATGAGGCATGGGTGAAATACTGTAAATAGACTAATTTGCTCGCGCGGTAGGCGTGACACCCCGGCGGCGCCGGCGCTGGACAACTGTCTCGAGCCGATGCCGTCGACGGCCTGTGCCTGCCCAAAGGTCCACGCATCGGCGATCCACCGTAAGCGTGTTCAATAGAACGGCCCACGGCCTTGCCATACCGTCCACACCGGTTTCGCCCCCAGGGCCGTAGTCGGGGGTGGATTCTCAATAAAATCGGTAAGCTCATGGAGATTGCTGCGTTTTACCTTATCCACTCTGGCCCAGGAGCCTGTATCCGGGTCAGGATTGTGTTCTCCCGGCGGCGGCCAGAATGTAAGCACCTCGGGTGACGGGCCCGCGCTGGTGTCGACCATTGTGCCGGTGGCCAAGGCTGCGTGATCGTTGTCATTCCAGAGAAGAACGTCCCCTCGCGCCACCTTTAATTCGGCAGCCAAATCTTCCGGTGACACGGAGAGCTCATCGGCGTATCGCTGCATCTTCACGGGATCGAGTCCGGCCACCGGGTACGGCAATGGGTCTTGAATCAACCTCTGCGGGAGGCCTTTGAGCCAAGCCATACGCCGGTCACGGCCCAGATCATCCAGGCCACCATAGAACTTGCAGATATCGGCCGGGCTGAGGCTACCCGCGCGAACACCAGCGATGAGGATGGCATCCCAGCAAATTATGCGCGCATCCCGGTTGAACTCGGGGAAGGGGTTCTCAGGCCTTCTCGCCCAACGAACCAGTGTCCGATCCCTGTCCAGAAAACTGACCCAAGTCGCCTCTGCACCGAGCATTCTCTCCATTTCGTCCACCACAGCCCGTCGGGCAACCTCCAGGCGCAATTTCCGAGTATCAGCGAGCGCCAACGCCTTATCTCCAGGCAAATTATATTTGTGTGCAACATGCCTAATCCCCTTGCCTATTCCAGCGAATTCCAGCACGTTGTCTTCTGTCAATCGGAAGCGCCGCGCTATGTCTGCCGATGAGTTACCTGCGGCCAATTCCTGTCCGATCTCCGCGGACAGTTTGCGGAGAGCGAACCTCAATGCCAACGCGGCCTCGGGTTCGGGACGCACTTTCAACGCAGCCGGAATGTAACGGTGTACGATCAGCTGACGGAGCGTTGACGGATCGCCTGACGCGCGTATACCGGCTGACCCCTGCCTGTCTACGTCTTCAATTTCACCGATGATACGCTCGAGCTTCTTACTCGCGTGCTCAATTGGGCTTGCAGCAGCCTTGCCGTACGGTGGCATCAACTCATTCTGCAACCGCATCCTGAGCTGACGGAGCAGTTGAGCGGCAATGTCGTCCATCGACCTCACTCTGACGCGGCCCCGACGGGAAGCCTGACTGACCATACGAGGAGCCCGCGTGAGCACGACCTCACCCTAGCCGCGCCATGGCGCGGCCGCATGCCCTCACGGGTGGGAATTCGCCATGTCAAGGGCTCACCTGGATTCAGCTCCGGACCGTTTATCCCTCGCAACCAGAAATGCGGGACTACACCAAATCAATGGTTCAGATCGACAGCGGAGTGGACTCCATTTACCCTCGTGCACAGATAAAACCCGCCACCCACCTACGCACTGGATAGCTCCGCACCGTAGGGCAACTCGATCGACTCCCGCCTCGCCGAGCGGGTAGGTTCGCGCATTTACCGCGCCGAACCAATACCGGAATTCGCTGATGCCTATCCGTACCGGCTCGGACAGCGACTGCCCAGACTTACATCCTGATCTTCGATCTAATGCCGCGATTATAATGCTGTTCAATCCCGGGCAAACGCGACCTGTTCCATTACGGGGCATAAGTAGTCTTCAGATATTTATCCAAGGAACGAGTTTCTTGCCGCGAGGGTGCCGAAACGCTTGCAAGCACGCGAAAATTCTGTCGACGGTATCGGCGCCATATGACCATCTAAAGCGTGCGGGCTGCCGCGACCAGAGTGCCCCCGACCGTAGGCGCGCGTCAGGTGCGCGTTGTGTTGTTCCAGTAGGCTCATCGGCGGTCCGGTTTAGTGATCTTGAAAATCGAGGTAGTCATATGTTCGCTGTCGAAGATCGTTGAGACGACCATTTGACTCACCTCGATGAGTCGCTGGGCGACGGCTCAGCGGACTCGGGTGCCGAGCAGGTGGTGGATGCCTGCGATGAACAGTTGCAGGCCGAAGTCGAAACGGGCGGTGGGGTCGGGGGTGTCGGCGAGGGGTGTTTCGTCGTCGGGTAGCGCGCCTGCCGAATCCATCTGCATCCGCGACTGCTCGTCGACGGTCTGGCCGAGGACGTAGTACAGCAGCGTGAACGAGGCGTTCTCGGCTTCGTGCCGCGGCATGCCCGCGCGAATTGCCGCGCTCGCCATGCGTTCCCGGCCCTTGCTGGTGGTGAGGCGGGAAGCGTAAGTGGCCGAGACCAATTCGGCGCCGTCCCGGTAGGCGAGCAGGCAGTCGCGCAGCCGGTGCGCGAGTTCGCTGATCTGGCCGGACCATTCGGTCGCGGTGATCGGGTCTTCCATCGGCGCGAGTATCTTGTCCGCGACCGCGCCGAGCAGCGCCTGCTTATTGGGGAAGTGCCAGTACAGCGCGCCCGGCTGCACCTGAAGCGAGCCGGCGAGCCTGCGCATGGTCAGGTCGGCGAAGCCGTACTGATCGAGAATCGCGATCGCGCCCGCGACCACGTCCGCCCTGTGCAGCTGCACCCGAATTCCTCCCGCCGATGTTTTGACTCATTGGTACCACTACCCTAGCCTGAACACCGTTCAAGTTGGGCGGCCACGTCGGCCGAACGAAGGGATTCGCGCAGTGACCCAGGCTCCCGTTGACATCGCTTCACCGACCTTCCCTGTCAAGGCGAAGGTGGGTGCACCGACTCCGCAGCCGCCCGGCAACCCCGAGATTCTCGCACTCGCCAGGGAACAGGTGCTCGAGCGCGGTCACGGCCTGACCCAGGACCAGGTCCTCGAGGTCCTCCGCCTCAGCGACGACCACCTCGAAGAACTGCTCGCGCTGGCCCACGACGTGCGGATGAAGTGGTGCGGCCCCGAGGTCGAGGTCGAGGGCATCATCAGCCTCAAGACCGGCGGCTGCCCCGAAGACTGCCACTTCTGCTCCCAGTCCGGCCTGTTCCAGTCGCCGGTGCGGGCCGCATGGCTCGACATCCCCAGCCTGGTCGAGGCCGCGAAGCAGACGGCCAAGACCGGCGCCACCGAGTTCTGCATCGTCGCCGCCGTGCGTGGGCCGGACGCCAGGCTGATGGCGCAGGTCGCCGCAGGCGTCGAGGCCATCCGCAACGAGGTCGACATCCAGGTCGCGTGCTCGCTCGGCATGCTCACCCAGGAGCAGGTCGACCAGCTCGCCGCCATGGGCGTGCACCGCTACAACCACAACCTGGAGACCTCGCGCTCCTATTTTCCCAACGTGGTCACCACGCACACCTGGGAAGAGCGCTGGGACACCCTGCGCATGGTCCGCGAGGCAGGGATGGAGGTCTGCTGTGGCGGCATCCTCGGCATGGGCGAAACCCTGGAGCAGCGCGCCGAATTCGCGGCGAACCTGGCCGAGCTCGAGCCCGACGAGGTCCCGCTGAACTTCCTCAACCCGCGGCCGGGCACCCCCTTCGGTGACCTCGAGGTGCTGCCCGCCGCTGACGCGCTGCGTGCCGTCGCCGCGTTCCGGCTTGCGTTGCCGCGCACCATCCTTCGCTTCGCGGGCGGTCGCGAGATCACCCTCGGCGACCTCGGCGCCAAGCAGGGCATCCTCGGCGGCATCAACGCGGTGATCGTCGGCAACTACCTGACCACGCTCGGCAGGCCCGCCGAGGCCGATCTCGATCTGCTCGGCGAGTTGAAGATGCCGATCAAGGCGCTCAACGAAACCTTGTGACACCCCCCATGAGTAGTGTCATGGACATGGACGAGCGCTACAACCCGTTCACCGGCAAGCGGATCGTGCCCGGGCTCGAAGACGCCGTGCCCGCGGCCGCCGCGCTCGGTCTCGAGCCGCCGCGCTTCTGCGTGGAGTGCGGCAGGCGGATGGTCGTGCAGGTGAGCCCCGACGGTTGGTGGGCCAAGTGCTCCCGGCACGGCGTGATCGACGCCACCAGCCTGGAACGGCGCTAGTGGACGCGCAACTGCGGCGTGAGGCACGGGCGGCCGTGCTGATCGCGGTCGCCATCGTGCTGTTCAGCGCGCTCGCCGGCATCGGATGGGGACTGGTTGCGCCCACCGAGCAGCTGTTCGTGGTCGAGCAGGGCCGTGGCGCGCTGCTGACCGGCGAGAGCACGCACCAGTTCGACGGGCTGGCGATGTTCCTGTGCTTCGGCGCGGTGGTCGGCGTGTTGACGGCGGTGGCCGCATGGCGGTGGCGCACGGTGCGCGGGCCGCTGATGCAGGCCGGGGTGTTCTTCGGGTCCGTCCTCGGCGCCGTGGCGATGGAGCTGCTCGGCGAGCAGGTCACCGAGTGGTTGCATCCGCGGCCGCACAATCCGCCGATCGGACAGTTCGTTTCGTTGCCGGTCGAGGTGAGCGGTTGGCTCGCGCTGATCATGCAGCCGCTGATCGCGTCGCTGGTCATGCTGTTCTTCGCGGCGCTGAACCCGTCGGAGCATCTCGGCACCGGCATTGTCGCGCCGGCCGGAATCTACGATCGGGCAGGCGCATTCGGGGCCAGCGCGTATCCGCAGGACGACGCGACCTCGCCGCCGTATCCGGCCGGCGGCGGCAGTCGGCCTTACGGTGGGTACGAGCCGGCCAGGGAAGCCGGTTCCGGTTCGATGCCGGAGTCTCGACCCCGTCGCTGAGCGTTGGCCGAACCGTTGCCCGCAGGACAGTACAGTCGTCCCGGAAAAGCCTAGAATTATGGGACACGCTGTGCGTTCAGAGAGGAACGAGACGTGGCGTTCGTCGATAGCGGGCTGGTCGTCGAGGAGCTCGATGCCAAGTTCTGGCGAGTGGTCAACCCACTCGTTTACCAGGGTGACAGCGAAGAATTCGTGATCCCCGCCGGATTTCGTACCGACTTCGCCTCAGTGCCACGCGCACTGGTCTGGCTGGTGCCGCGCTACGGCGCCTACACCAGGGCCGCCATCCTGCACGACTTCCTGCGCAACACCAACGTGGTGAGCACGGTCGACGCCGACGGGCTCTTCCGTCGTTGCCTGCACGAGTTCGGCGTCTCGCTGCCGCGCCGCTGGATGATGTGGGCCGCAGTGCGATTGGCGAGCGGGCTGCGCGGCGCGAGCCTCGGCGATATCGCGATCTGGCTGGTGATAGCCGTTCCCTCAGTGGTGTTCCTTGCCGTCCCGGTGATCGTCGTACAGACATTTCTGCTGCTGTTCTGGTTCGTGGAACTGGCCTTCTGGAGCGCGTCTCGGCTCACTCGCCGCACCACGGCCCCGCCGCCGAACCCGCAACTGAAGACCGCCTGACCCCACAGCGTTGCTTTCGTGGCGAGTGTTCGGAGGTAACGACTGCGGTACGAGCCTCGGTGCACAACCCTTGCTGCGGTACCGTTTCGGCGTGCGAGAACGGATAGGGCGACGCCGCGCCGATCCGATGGTCGAGCAGGCACGCCGGATGCGGGATGCGCTGGTGGTTCCGGAACCGTGGGATCTCACCGTCTTTCTGGAGCAGATTCCCGGCTTGGTCGGCAAGCGGATTCGGCTGGTCACGCTGCCCGACCGCAGTGGGCTGCCGTGCGGGCTGGTGGTCGAGCAGGCCGAGGACATCGTGATCGCGTACGACGCGGAGAGTTCCGGCTACCACGCGGATCATATTGTGCTGCACGAGATCGGGCATCTGCTGCTCGACCACGGCCCCGACGCGGGGGCACGCACTCAGCGCGGCACGCTCGAGCTCCTGTTCCCCGATATTGATCCGGACACGGTGCTGCGGGTGCTGCAGCGCAGCGACTACGACGACGCCGCCGAACGGCAGGCGGAGCTGTTCGCCTCGCTGGTGATGTCCGAATCACGCACGGCGCCACCGGGTTCGCCGTTCCGTCGGACGATGTTCCTCGACTGACGTGCTGCACTCGTCGTGGCCGACCGCGCTGTCGCTCGCGCTGGTCGGTTACCTCTGGTTGCTGGTTGTGTTGCGCGTGTTCAGCTTTCACGCGACGGCCATCGATCGTGCCGCCACCTTCGCGGTCGGGATGCTCGCTCTGACATGCGGTATGCGCGAGCCGACGTTGCAGGGCGCGCTGGTGACGCTGTCGGGACTTTCGCCTGCGTTCTACTTCCAGTTCGCGATGATCCTGATGGGCGCCGCCGTCGGCTTCAATGTGCTGACCTTCGCCGCCGCGCTCGGGCGCGACTATCGACCGGTGCTCGTGCACGGACTCGCGCTCGCGAGCGCGCTGACCGCGTCCCTGTGCGGCGCCGAAGCCCGCGCGCGTGGGGTGGCCATCGAGGACGTCACCGGTTGGGGCCAACTGGGTTTCTGGTTGGCACTGCTGCCGATGACGGTCTGGCTGGACGTCCTGATGCTGAAGGTGTGTCTCGCGGAACTGCGCAGGCAGCCCGACGGCCGCGAGTATCTGGTGCACGCGGGGCTCGCGTTGTTCCCGCTGATCCACCTCATCGCGTTCAGCGCGGCGCCGATCGCGGCGGTGTTCCTGGTTCGCAACGAGCACACAGTCTTTGCCTCGGTGCTCGCCGCGGGTGACCGCGACAGCCTCCTCTATCAAGCTGCCGTCATCGCACTCGGACTCACCGTGCCGTCGCTGCTGCGGGTAGCCACGCGGCTCGGCCTCGACGAGGCCTCGCGCAGTCGTAAACGGTTGCTTCCGCTGTGGGCGGATCTGACCGCCGTCTGTCCTGAAGTCGTCTACCGTGACCCGGTCGTCGACGGCCTCGGTAGCCGATTCCTGTTGCACCGCACCGTGATCGAGATCAGGGACTGTCTGCGCGCGCTGTCGCTGTACACCGAAGGTGAGCGCGGCGACGCGCACTCGGTGGCCGACTACGCGGTGCGACTCGCCCAGGCTTGTCGCGCCAAATCGGCCGGAGCGGCGCCCGTCGGCAGCGCCTACGCACTGCCCTCCACCGCCGGTGACGTCGAGGCGGAGATCGACGAGCTCACCGCGCTTGCCGCGCAGTGGAAACGGGCTCGCGCGGTCGCGGGCTACGCGCGGACAATGGAGTAGGTCGCCGGAATAGCCGACGAGGTCGGCGTTGTTGTCGACAGCGCGCGGAAATTCGCTGGTACGGCGGCATCCGCGCCCGTACCGTTGGCGGCCGGACACGATCGCAGAGCAGAAGGGAGGTCCGGAATGAGTGACGACAAGCGGGCGGCATCCGTGCCGGACCTCGCTGGCGAGCAAGCAGGCGAGCGCGCGGATCTGGTGGCCTGGCGGCGCCGGGATGCGTTGCGGCGCAGCAATGCCGCGCAGCCGTTGCCGAACAAGCGGCGGTACCGACGGGGGAGCAAGCACCGCAAGGCCACCATCGACTCGTAGGTCGGTCAGGTCGGTGGCCGCAATGCGGCGAATTCGTCGGTGACTCGAATGCCGGAGTCGGTGTAGCGGTAGACGGCGGCCGGACGACCACCCGCTCGGCCGGGAGCTCGGGTCTCGCCGGTGGGGGTGATCACCTTGCGGCGCGAGAGAACTCGCTGCAGGTTGGTGGTGTCGACGTCGTAACCCAGTGCCGCACAGTAAATTTCACGCAGCGTGGACATGGTGAAGTCGGCGGGCGCGAGCGCGAACGCGATGTTCGTGTAAGAGAGCTTGGCGGCAAGCCTGGTGCGCGCGTGGTCGACGACCGTCCCGTGGTCGAACGACATCCGGGCCGGCAGCGCGGACACCGGATGCCAGGCGGTGTCGGAGGGTAGCTGCGGGTCTGCTGTGAGGGGGACCAAACCGAGATACGCCGAGGCGATGCGCCGCGGCGCCGGGACCCGATCGGGCGCGCTGAACACCGAGAGCTGTTCGAGATGGGCCAGCTCGCGCACATCGACCTTCTCCGCGAGCTGGCGGCGCGCGGACGTGTCGAGGTCCTCGTCGTCGCGCAGACGGCCGCCAGGGAGCGACCAGGTGCCCTTCTGTGGGTCGAGCGCGCGCTCCCACAACAGCACCGCCAATTCGGTCCATTGTCCAGGTGGGCAACGGCCGATGATCGTGTTTTTGCCGTCGGCGGGTCGTTGACCTGCGGCGACGTTGTCGGGGAAGCGGCGAACCTGGAACACCGCGGTGAGCGTTTCGTGGATGGTGCTACTATGGGGCACGTTTTCGATTATAAGTCGAAAACCTGGTTGGGTGCGAATCGGCGCAGTGCACGGGGCATGAAGTCGACCGCACGACGAAGGGAGCCATCATGGCGACGATGGGTGCGAAACTGGCGCCTCCGCTGATGGGACAGGTGTTCGACGGGCCATCAGGGTTCACGGGTGTCGAGGCGACTCCGGAGTGGGCGCGGGAGGTCAAGCGATTGGCTCGCGAACGGAACGCGACGATTCTGGCGCACAATTATCAGTTGCCCGAGATTCAGGACGTGGCCGATCACGTGGGTGATTCGCTGGCGTTGTCGCGGATCGCGGCCGAGGCGGCTGAGGACACGATCGTGTTCTGTGGTGTGCATTTCATGGCCGAGACCGCCAAGATCCTGAGCCCGGCCAAGACGGTGCTGATCCCGGATCAGCGGGCGGGGTGTTCGCTGGCGGACTCGATCAGCGCTGAGGAGTTGCGGGCGTGGAAGGCCGAGTACCCGAACGCGGTGGTGGTGTCGTATGTGAACACCACCGCCGAAGTCAAAGCGTTGACCGATATCTGCTGCACCTCTTCTAACGCGGTGGAGGTGGTCGCCTCGATCGACCCCGACCGTGAGGTGTTGTTCCTGCCCGATCAGTTCCTGGGCGCGCACGTCAAACGGGTCACCGGCCGGGAGAATATGCATATTTGGGCTGGTGAGTGCCATGTGCACGCGGGGATCAACGGCGAGGAGCTCACCGAGCAGGCCCGCACCCACCCGGATGCGGAGTTGTTCGTGCATCCCGAATGTGGTTGTGCCACCTCCGCGTTGTATCTGGCCGGGGAGGGCGTGTTCCCGGCCGAGCGGGTACACATTCTGTCCACCGGTGGCATGATCGACGCCGCCCGTGAGGTACGCCAGCGCCGTGGCGGTGGGTCTACTCAGGTGTTGGTGGCTACCGAGATCGGCATGCTGCACCAGCTGCGGAAAGCCGCTCCCGGTATCGACTTCCAAGCCGTCAACGACCGGGCCTCGTGCAAATACATGAAGATGATCACCCCCGCCGCGCTGCTGCGCTGCCTGGTCGAGGGCCGTGACGAGGTCCACGTCGACCCCGAAACCGCAGCCCGCGGCCGTAACTCGGTCCAACGCATGATCGAGATCGGCACTCCGGGCGGTGGTGAATGACCCGACCGCTGCCCTGGTGGCGGTGGTCGGACAGTTAGTCGGCGGGAACGCGAGCGGCGCGGTCGGCCCGGTGCATCCGGGACGGCCACCCGGTCAACGATTTTCGCCGTGGAACGCGCAGAGAGGCGTGTGCGGATGACTCCGATATCGATCGAGGGGGACACCGGGGCCGACGTGATGATCGGCAGCGGTAAGGCCCGATCGCCGGTCGGCCGCGTTGCGCCTGCTCTTGTCGCGAACGCACAGAGAGGGGTCAGCAGATGACCCACATGTCGATCGAGTGGGAAGCCGACGCCGACCTGGTGGTGATCGGTGGCGGCGTTGCCGGGTTGACGGCGGCGCGCACCGCGTCCTTACGGGGGCTGCGGGTCCTGACATTGAGTAAAGGCGGCGCCACCGACACCTCGACGCAGTATGCGCAGGGCGGGATCGCTGTTGTTGCGCCGCACGGTGATTCGGTGGAATCCCACGTGCAGGACACGGTGGCGGCCGGTGCCGGGCTGTGTGATGCCGCCGCCGTCCGATCCATCGTCGAAGGCGGGCAGGCCGCGGTGGCGGCGCTGACCGATCTGGGAGCGGTCTTCGATCTGGGCCGGGACGGGCAGATTTCGCGGACCCGCGAGGGCGGGCACAGCACCCGGCGCATCATCCACGCGGGTGGCGACGCGACGGGTGCTGAGGTGCAGCGGGCGTTGAACGCAGCCGGGCTGCCGGTGCTGTTCGGCGCGGCAGCCTGCGAGATCTTGACCGATGGCAACGGTGTGCAGGGCGTTCTCGCGGTGTCCGACAAGGGATTCGGTGTCGTGCACGCGCCTGCGGTGCTGCTCGCGACCGGGGGTCTTGGCCAGCTCTATGCACTGAGCACCAACCCGCCAGGTGCGACCGCCGATGGCATCGCGCTCGCGCTGTGGGCGGGCGCGAGCGTGTCCGACCTGGAGTTCGTGCAGTTCCATCCGACCGTGTTGTACACCCCGGGTGGCGTGGGGCGGCGGCCGCTGATCAGCGAGGCGGTGCGCGGCGAAGGCGCGATTCTCGTGGACTCCGAAGGGGATTCGGTGACCGCGGGCATCCATCCGCGCGGCGATCTGGCGCCGCGCGATGTGGTGTCGCGGGCCATTGCGGCTCGCATGCGCGCGCTCGGCACCGATCACGTCTATCTCGATGCTCGGGCGATCGATGGCTTCGCTCAACGGTTCCCGACGATCACTGCTTCGTGTCTGGCGGCCGGTCTCGATCCGAGCACCGACCTGATCCCGGTCGCGCCGGCCGCGCACTATCAATGCGGCGGCGTGGTGACCGACACCTCGGGCCGCACCGCCGTGCCCGGCCTCTATGCCGCAGGCGAAGTCGCACGCACCGGACTGCACGGTGCGAACCGGTTGGCGTCCAACAGCTTGCTGGAGGGTCTCGTCGTCGGCGAACGGGTCGGCGCTGCGGCGGCCGAGCGGCTCGGTGCGCACACCCGCGTCACCGAAGTGTCCACCCGGGCAACCGAGTACGTGGACCGCGACGTGCTGCAAGAGCTGATGACCACCCATGCCTCCGTCGTCCGTGACGGCGCAGGCCTCGCCGAGGCGCTCAAGCGGCTGGCGGACGCCGTCACGCCGCCGACCACCGCGTCGACCTTGCCCGCACGGATCGCCGGGATCGAGGACGCCGCACTCACATTGGCCGCCCGAACTCTGCTGCTCGCGGCCGGCGCCCGCACCGAAAGTCGCGGCTGCCACACCCGATCCGACCATCCCGACGCCGATCCCCGCCTCCGCCACAGCATCTCGCTCACCCTCGACGAGCGCGGTCACCCACAGGCGGCGTCATGAGCGCCTGCACGCGAATAGTCGAGCACGAGTGGCACATGGCTGCGGCAAAGTGCGAGAAGAGCTCTCCATGATGTGCCACTCGTGGGCATGGACGAACTGGGCGCGTGGTTGCGCGCGTATCTAACTGAGGAGTGAGTTGATGGGTCTGGATAGTGGGCTCGATCGGGATGAGGTGCTGACGCTCATCCGGACGGCGCTCGATGAGGATCTGCGGTACGGGCCGGATATCACGACCGCGGCGACCGTGCCTGCCGACGCGGTGGTCAAGGCGTCGGTGGTGTCGCGGCAGCCGGGCACGGTGGCCGGGCTCGACGTGGGGCTGCTGGTGCTGGACGAGGTGATCGGCGCGGGGAACTACGAGGTCGCCGGGCGGGTTGCCGACGGAACCCGGGTTGCCCCTGGGCAATCCGTGCTGACCGTCGTCGCACCGACGCGCGGACTGCTCACCGCCGAGCGCACCATGCTCAACCTGGTCTGCCACCTGTCCGGCATCGCGACCGCGACCGCCGCCTGGGTCGACGAGGTCGCGGGGACCGACTGCAAGATCAGGGACAGCCGCAAAACCTTGCCCGGTCTGCGCGCATTGCAGAAGTACGCGGTCCGCCTCGGCGGTGGCGTGAACCACCGCATGGGTCTGGGCGACGCCGCGTTGATCAAGGACAACCATGTCGTCGCCGCGGGTTCGGTGGTCGCGGCGTTGCGGGCGGTTCGTGCGCTTGCGCCCGATATCGCCTGCGAGGTCGAGGTGGACAGCCTCGACCAGCTGGATGCCGTGCTCGCCGAGGACGTGGAACTGGTGCTGCTGGACAACTTCCCGCTGTGGCAGACCCAGGCAGCCGTGCAGCGTCGCAACGCCGTCGCGCCGAACACCAAGCTGGAATCCTCGGGTGGGCTCAGCCTCGAGGTTGCCGCCGACTACGCCAGGACCGGTGTCGACTACTTCGCCGTCGGTGCGCTCACCCATTCGGTGCGGGTGCTCGATCTCGGGCTCGACATGTAGCACTGCGGCGGCCGGTGTCGATGAACAGACCGTGTTGTCTGTTTTCAAAATTACCCGATTGCTTAACAGTGTTCAGTTTTCCTTGATACGCGGCACAATCGCGCAAGCACGTGTCACGATCCAACGATGAACGGCAAGTGTCGACTGCTTGCCCTGCTGGTATCCATTGCGGTGTTGTCGGCGCTGCCCTGGTCAGGCGCGCCGACGGCCGCGGCCGAATCGGACTGTGCGGCAGGCCAGGTGGCGGCGCGACCGATCACCTTCGCCGTCGACGACGAGTGGTCGAGCGGCTGGGCCTACGAGCCTTATCGGTGCAGCCCAGGCGATCTCGCGCCGCGCGGTCTGATCGTCGCGGTACACGGCTTCAGTGAGCACGCCGCCGACTACCCGGACATCATGGCCGCACTGGCGCAGCGCACCGGCGCCGCGCTGCTGACGCTGGACCAGCGCGGCGGCGACAGCATGTGGAAGCCGGGGGAGTGGAATCCGTGGGCCGGTTGGCACGATGTCGTCGCCGCCACCCAGTGGTATCAGGCCGAGCACCCCTCGATCGGCCGGACCGTGCTGTGGGGCTGGAGTCAGGGCGGGATGACCAGCGGGCTTGCCGTGGCACACGGTCCCGCCGGACTGTTCGACTACTGGATCGACACCTACGGCCCGTCGAACACCCTCGACTACTGGAACCTCGGCAACGCACTCGGCCTGCCACAGGTGCAGCAGATCGAGCGGGACGCGGGCGACTGCCGACCCCAGGAGTGTCCGCAAGCCTATGCCGACCGCTCGACCAGGGCGCTCGCGGCGAAACTGAATACCGAGCGCATCTTCCTGCTCGCCGGAACCCACGATCCGATTGTCCCGTACCAGCATTCGCTGGATCTGAAGAGCGCGCTCGAGGCCGCGGGCAAGCCATTGTCGATGTACACGGTGGTCACCGGCCGCGGCCGGGACGGCACAGTGCAACTCGGCACGCACGGCATCGGCCCGGTCTGGTTCGAAAGCGCCTGCGTGGTGCAGCGGTTGCTCGCGGACACCGAGCCGACCGACGGCGCGGTTCGCGAGTACTACACCGATGTGCTCGCCGGGATCGACACCGCACCCGAAACACCGCCGGGCGCAACGTGTGCCGGATGAGGGCGGCTCACGCCGTCAGTTCGCGCTCCAGCGGGGTGCGGAAGCGGGGAATGGGCCGGACCTCGCCGAACCACGCGCCGATCTTCGCCGCCTCGGCGTCGATCATCGCGATGGCGTCGGCGCCGACGTCTTCCAGCAGGCGATAGACGATTTCGCCGTCCTTGCGCTGCGCCCAGCCGCCGACGATGCGGCCGTTCCACCACACGGTCGGCCCCACATTGCCGTTGCGGTCGAACAGGATCGGCGCGTGCGGGCCGAGATACCAGTCCCTGGACTGCCAGCCCATCGGCGTCGGGTCGAGCGCGGGCAGCAGTGCGGCCCACGGCTCCGGCGCCGCAACGGGTTCCGTGTCGTCGGCGAGCAGCAGCCCGGTGGTGCCGTCGAGGTCGACCTCCACCAGCTCGAGATCGGTGAGCGCCTTGCGCACCTCGCCGAGCGTCCAGCCGGTCCACCATTTGATGTCGGAGACCGGCGCGGGGCCGAACGCGCGCAACCACTGCCGGATCAGTTCGACCCGCGCCTGCTCGGCGGGGATCGCCGGAACACCGTCGGGCAGCCAGGATTCCACCGGCGACCAGGTGTACTGGCTGCTCGACCAGCTGCCGTTCGGGCGCCCGCGCACGATGCGGCCCTCACAGCCGAGCGTGACCAGCACCCAGGTGGTGATGTTCGTCGGCTTCGAATACGCCTTGTCCGGAGCGGGATTCACCTGCGTGCGCAGCCGAGGCACTTCCTTGCTCAACTGTGCTCCGGTGGCGGCGCCCTTGGCGAGCAGCGCGTCGTGGGTTTCGGCTTCCACGGCCGAGAGCCAGCTCTGCACATCGCCGTCGCCGATGCCTGCCAGCTCCAGATACCTGCCGTAAGTGCGACGTTGCTTGTGCGCCAAGGCTTCCGCGCAGGACGACTGCAGCACCGGCACCAGATCGACCGGGACGACGAACATGGTGCGCCGCATGGCCAGCATCCGCAGCAGCGTGCGATCGTCGTACAGTGCCTGCTCGATATCGGGTGGGGTGAGCGTGTCGCTGCGTGCACCGACCGAAAGGAACACCGTCGCCGGATCGGTCGCATGCAACGCGACCAACGATCGGGCGATCTCGGTGACCTGATCAGCCCGGGTGGCCGGCGTGAGCCGGTGCCGGATCGCGAGCCTGGCCCGCCGCTCGGCGACATCAATCGAACGCATAGGCGAAGCCTAGTCCCGCGTTGCGGAACCGTGTTCGATGGCGCGGGTCAGAGCCCGAAGTCCTGTGGGTTCAATCGCAGTGTCTGGCAGGCCTCGCGGACGGCGGCGATCTCGGCCTGATCGAAGTTGCCGTCCGCGCTGCCGATCATGATGCCGATCTGGATGACCGCGTTCGCCTCGGTCGGCTTCTTCGCGGCCTTGCCGATCTGCTGCAGTACATACGCGCGGCCGAACGCGGGGTCGCTGGTCAGGCGGTTGCAGTTGTCGTCGAACAGGGCGCGCAGCTCGTCGGTCGGAAAGTTCTGCAGCACTTGATCGGCGGCGATGAGGTTGGCCACCTTCATCCGCTCGGCCTGGTCGATGGTCCCGTCGGCCGCCGCGACCAGCGCGCAGATGCCCATGCTCGCGTCGCGGAAGGAGCCGCCGCGCAGATCGTTCTTCTTGGCCAGCAACTGCGCCTGCCATTTCGGCGCGTTCTCCACCAGCGTGCTGATCAAGGTGGCGTTGGACATCAGGCGGCGCAAGAAGGCCATGACCGACTCCCAGAGCAGGGTTCGGGCAGGCGCGCGGCACCCGAACTAGGACGAATACCCGGACGGTAGCAGACCGAGCGCCGAACAGTCTCGGAGGCAACAGGTTCGGTATCAGTCAGCGGACTGCCAGTCGCGGACCAGGTCGAGCAGTCCGGGGAAGCGGGCATCGAGGTCGTCGATGCGGACTTTGCTGCGGCGCTCGAGCCCGTAGCGCTGCTGCCTGGTCACGCCCGCTTCGCGCAGCACCCGGAAGTGATGGGTGAGGGTGGATTTCGGGCGGTCGATGCCGAACCAGCCGCACGAGCGGTCGGTGTCGGGGGATTCCCGCAGCAGCTTCTGAATCATGGTGAGCCGCAGTGGATCGCTGAGCGCCGCGAGCACCTGGTCGAGCCGCAGGTCGGCGCGGTCCGGTTCGGGCAGGCGGGTGTTCGGGTCCGCCGCGTGGGTGGCCGATGGCATCGGGTCTCCTTGGCTCGACTGCTCAGTACGTATTTTATCGTACTAGATGCTAAGTTCGACTTCATTCGTATCAGTACGAGAAAAGTCGAACAAGGAGGATGGCATGGCGATGCTCACTGCGGAAGGCGAATCCGCGACCACGGATCGGCCGAAGAACGGCATCGTGTGGTTGGCAGCCTGGCCGGTGCTCGCGGTTTTCGTGCTGTCCAACGCGGTGACGCCGCTGTATGTGGTGTGGCAGGGCGAACTCGGCTTCTCCGCTGGTGTGCTCACGGCGATTTTTGCCAGCTACATCGCGGGATTGCTCGGTGCGCTGCTGGTCGCGGGTGTGGTGTCGGACCGGGTCGGCCGCAAGCCGGTGCTGTTGCCCGCGATCGGCTTGGCGGTGCTCGCGTGCGTGCTGTTCGCCACCGCGGGTTCGGTGGTGGTGCTCGCGGTGGCGCGCCTGCTGACCGGTATTGCGGTGGGCGCGACGGTTTCCGCGGGCATGGCGGCGGTGACCGACCTCGGCGGATCCGCTCGGAAAAGGCTTGCGGCATTGGCGGCGTCGTCGGCGATGGTCCTCGGTGCCGGATTCGGGCCGCTGCTCGCGGGCATCCTGGCGGAGACCGTGCCAGGCCCGACGGTGACCATCTTCGTCGTCGAGATCGTGGTGCTCGCTTCGGCTTTCGTGGTTGTCGCCCGACTGGACCTGCCCGCAGGCGCGGGTGGTCGCGGACCGTGGATCAGGGTTCCCTCGGTAGCGCAGGGCGGGCGAACGGCGGTGCTGCTCGGCATCGCGGTCTTCGCGCCGGGGATCACCTCGACCTCGTTCGTGCTTTCGCTCGGCCCCTCACTGCTTACACAGGTGCTCGGCACCGGCAACCGCATGCTCGCCGGCGCGCTGGCCTTCGTGATGTTTCTGGGCGCCACCGGAATTCAGTTCGCCGTTCGGCGGCTGCGGGTGTGCGCCATCCTGCTCGGCGGTGCGGGCGCGACGGTCGCGAGCATGCTGACTTTGCTGCTGTCGTTGTCTTTGTCCTCGCTGCCGATCTTCGCGGCAGCCGCGGTGCTCGCGGGCATCGGCCAGGGCCTCGGGCAACTCGGCGGCCTGACCGCGATCAGCGCGAGCGTGCCCGCCGACCGGCTCGCCGAGGCGAATGCCGCCCAGAACGTCGGCGGCTACCTCCCGGCCGCCATCCTGCCGCTGAGCACCGGTTTCCTCAGCGACGCCATCGGCATGACCAGCGGGGCAACGACATTCGCGGTCGTCGTGATCGCCGCCGCGGTCGCCGGTGGCGCGCTGGTCGTGCGACGGGCGCCGGGCGGGCAGGTGGCCGCGCGGACCTAGCCGGCTTCCGTGTCATCATTCGACGATGAAGCGTGCATCGGTACTGCTCGTGGTGTTGGGGTTGTTGACGGCGGTGACCAGCGCGGTCGTGCCGCAGGCAGCGGCCGAACCGGAGTGCATGCCGCAGGTCGCGGTCCGGCCGGTGTCGCTGACCGTCGACGGGGAGGAGGCGACGGGGCGGGTGTACGAGCCGTACCGGTGTGCGCCAGGCGATCTCACGCCGGGGTCGTTGCTTGTCGCGGTGCACGGGCACGATGGCGCGTCCTCCGACTATGCGGGATATCTGACCTCCATCTCGCTGCGCACCGGAACGCCCGTGCTTTCGATGGATCTGCGGTCGGACACCGGCGTGTGGCGCACCGGCGAGTGGAATCTGTGGGCCGGGTGGCGTGACATCGTCGAATCGACCCGGTGGTATCGACGTGAGCATCCCTCGATCGCGCGCACTGTGCTGTGGGGTTGGAGTCAGGGCGGGATCATGAGCGGGCTCGCGGTGGCACATGGGCCGCGCGGACTGTTCGACTACTGGGTCGACAATTACGGTCCCGCAGACGATTTCACGATGTGGCTCGGGTCGTCGATCATCGATCCGAAACTGCCTGCGCAGATCGAGCGCGACGCGGGCGGCTGCCCGCCGGTGGTGTGCCCGCAGGCTTACGTCGAGCGCTCGCCCGCGCTGCTGGCCAACCGGATGGAGGTGCGGCGCGCGTTCCTGATCCACGGCACCGGCGACGATGTCGTCCCGTACCCGACCACCCTGGAGATGCGCGCAGGGCTGCTCGCCGCGGGCAAGCCGACCTCGATGTACACCATCGTCACCGGCCGCGACCTGAACGGCGCGGTCGTCCCCGGCGACCACAGCGTCGGCCCGGCCTTCTTCGAGGGCGGCTGCGTGGTCGAGCGGCTGCTGCTCGGCACCGAACCGGCCGAAGGGCCGGATCGCGACTACCTGGTCGACGTCGCTCGCGGCGTTGTCACCGCACCGCCCGCGCCGCCGAACGCCAAATGCGCGGCCTGACCGGCGCAGGGAACACGGTAGGTGCCCGGCGAGTTTATGGTGGCAACCGAGTGATGAAGTGAGGGTGACATGGGGAAGCCGACGGATCCTGCGTACCACTGGAACGGCGCGGAGGTGGACCTGGACGCGTATCTGACGCGCATCGGGTTCGACGGTGACCGTGCGCCGACGGTGGCGACGTTGCACAAGCTGGTGTACCTGCACACCACGTCGATCCCGTTCGAGAACCTGGAGATCATCCTCGGCAGGCCGATCCCACTCGACCTGGAAACGTTGCAGGACAAGCTGGTTCGCCGGCGTCGCGGCGGCTACTGCTATGAGAACGTCACTTTGTTCGCGGCCGTGCTCGAGCGGCTCGGCTTCGGCATCACCGCCCTGAGCGGGCGAGTGACCATGGGCGCGGAATCCGGCTTGCGACCGGCCACCCACGCACTGCTGCGGGTGACGACCGATGACGACGATCGAGTGTGGTTGTGCGATGTCGGCTTCGGCTCCGGCCCGCTCGCGCCGTTCGAATTGACCACCGGCCTCGGCGAATTCGCGCTCGGCCAGTGGCAGTTCCGGCTGGAGCGCACGGTCGGTGAGTTGGACAACGACCTGTGGGTGCTGCATCAGTTCGGCAAGGAAGGCTGGATCGAGCGCTACGCCTTCACGACGAACCCGCAGTACCGCATCGACTTCGCGGTCGGCAACCACTTCGTCTCCACCTCGCCGCGCTCGCCGTTCACCACCCGGCCCTACGCGCAGCGGTTCCTGCCGGAGCTGCACCTGACGATCGACGGAACCACGCTGACCGAGGAGCGTCCGGACGGCACCAGCGAGGTCCGCGAGATCGAAGTGCCCGATCTGCCGAAGATCCTGGCCGAGACGTTCGATATCGACCTCGACCCGGCCGACGCGGCGGCCCTTGTGGATGGGGCATGGCGGCATAACAATCTCGTCAGTCCCAGCTAAACGGCTCGGCGGTGCCGCGACACGCTTGGTCGCGGCACCATTACAGTCGGCTGGGTGCGTACCCACCGGAAGTACCTCGTCCTGTTCGCCGCACCCGCGCTCGTCCTTGCCGCCTGCTCCTCGGGCCCTGATCAGCCCGACACGGTCGCTGGCCAGTTCGCCGACGCGCTGAACCGCGACGACGTCGCCGCGGCCGCCGCGCTCACCGACGATCCGGCGCTGGCCTCGGCCGTCCTCGGCAAGCTCTACGACGGGCTCGGCAAGGAGGTGCGCTTCGACGTGCGCTCGATCGAGAAGAACACCTTCACGCTGGCCGCCACTTGGAAGCTCGGCAAGGACGGCAAATCCGAGTGGACCTACACCACCGTCGGCACCGCGAGCGACAACGGCGGCTGGAAGGTGAAGTGGAACCCGGACACGGTCGCGCCCGGCCTCGGCGCAGGCCCGCTGACCTACAGCCCGGTGTACCCGCAGCCCGCCCGCATCCTCGACGCCAGCGGCGGTGACCTGATGACCCAGCAGGTGGTCACATTGGTCAACGTGAGTCCAGGTGCCGACACCGCCGCGCTCGCCGCGCTGCTCGGGCCGCTCGACCCCAGCATCACCGCGGCCTCCCTGCACAGCGATCTCGCTGCGGCGCAAGGCAAGCCGATCACGCCGATCAGCCTGCGCGACGCCGATCTCGCGCCGATCCAGGCACAGCTCGCGGCCATCGCGGGCGTCACCCTCGCCCCGCAGACGCGCCTGCTCGTCACCGACAAAACCCTTGCCGCGCCGACCCTTTCGGGGCTCACCGAGCTGTGGCAGCAGCACGCCGACGCGAACGCGGGCTGGGCGGTGCGCGCGCAGACCAAGGACGGCACCCAGCGGGTCGGCGGCCAGGATCCGAAGCCGACCACCGACATCGCGACCACCCTCGACATCGATCTGCAGCACGCGGCCGAGGCGGCGCTCGCGCCGATCACCCAGCCTGCGACGATCGTCGCGCTGCAACCGTCGACCGGGAATGTTGTTGCGATGGCACAGAACAACGCCGCCGACGGGCAAGGCCCGATCGCGCTCACCGGTCTCTATCCGCCAGGCTCCACCTTCAAGACGGTCACCGTTTCCGCGGCGCTGCAGGCAGGCACGGTCACGCCCGACACGGTGCTGCCGTGCCCCGGTGAAGCGAACATCGAAGGCCGCAAGATTCCCAACGACAACAACTTCGATCTCGGTCAGGTACCGCTGCACACCGCGTTCGCCCGATCCTGCAACACCACCATGGGCGCGCTCGCGGTGAAACTGCCCGCCGACGCGCTGACGAATGCCGCCGCGCAGCTCGGCCTCGGCGTCGACTACGTCACACCCGGCCTGACCACCGTGACCGGCAAGGTGCCGCCCGCCGAGACACCGGCCCAGCGGGTGGAATGGGCGATCGGCCAGGGCCAGGTGACGGCGACGCCGTTCGGTATGGCGCTGGTCGCGGCGTCCATCGCGCGCGGCTCGGTGCCGAACCCGGCGATCGTCAAGGGCATGCCAGGCACCCCCGATCGGACGCCGTCGCCGCTGCCCGCCACCGTTGCCGACCAGGTCAAGGCCATGATGCGAGAGACGGTGACCAACGGAACCGCGACCCAATTGCGTGATATTCCCGGTCTGCTCGGCAAGACCGGCACCGCCGAATTCATCGACGACAAGCACGCGCACGGCTGGTTCGTCGGCATCGCCGGTGACCTGGCGTTTGCCGTTTTCGTCAACGACGCGAACAGTTCCGGCCCCGCAGTCGAGGCGGCTGGACGGATGCTGCGCGCGGGGCGCTAGCGTCGCCGCGGCCATCTGGGCGGAGAATATGCCCGTGCTGGCGCGTACGGAAGTTCTAAGGCCAGCTACACTCGTCCCCGGACCGCGTCTGTAAGCAATATGCGGGATGTCACGATTTCGAGAAGGTTCGGAGTAGGCGCCATCGATACCGGTCAGTTGATCGCGGAGCATTACCGCCTGGTCGAGCGGATTGGTAGCGGCGGCACAGGCGTTGTTTGGCGTGCGATCGATGAGCGCCTGCAGCGGTCGGTGGCCGTCAAGCAGATCCATATCAAGCCGAGCCTGCCGGAGGCCGAGCGGGACGTGGTGCGGCAGCGTGCGATTCGCGAGGCGCGCAACGCCGCTCGATTCCAGCACCCCAACGCGATCGTCGTCTTCGACATCACCGAGCACATGGGCGACCCGTGTTTGGTGATGGAGTACCTGAAATCCAAGAGCCTGGCCGGTGTGCTCTCGGCGCAGGGCGTGCTGCCCCTGACTCATGTCGCGCGGATCGGTGAGCAGGTCGCGTCCGCGCTGATCGCCGCGCACCAGGCGGGCATCGTGCACCGCGACGTCAAGCCAGGCAACATCCTGCTCGACGACCACGGCACCGTGAAGATCACCGATTTCGGTATCTCGCGCGCCGCAGGCGATGCCACGCTCACCGAGACCGGCCTGATCTGCGGCACCGCCGCCTACCTCGCCCCCGAGATGGCCCGTGGCGCCGACCCGACTCCGGCCTCGGACGTATTCGCCTTGGGCGCAACCCTTTTCCACGCGCTGGAAGGCGAGCCGCCGTACGGCGCGAACGCCAACCCGCTCGCGGTGCTCTACGCGGCCGCCAACGGTCAGGTGAGCGAGCCGCGAAACGCCGGTCCAGCAACGGATTTCCTGCTCGACCTGCTCAGCCCGGAACCGGCGGACCGCCCGACCATGCGCATGGCGCTCGATCACCTCGCCGCGTTCGCCGACTCGGGCCCCACGCCGGTGTCGGTCGGATTCGTCCCGGCCAGTGAGCATTTCGGCCGACGCCACAACAACGGCGCAGCCGAATCGGCAACCCGCGCCCTGCCGCCTTCGTCGGCTCCGATGCACCAGCCGACTGAACGCCAGCACCGCCCGCAGCCTGCCCCGCGCCCGGCACCCCGTCCGGTGCAGCAGCAGAACACGGCGACCCATCCGCGCACTGCGGCCCACTCGCGCCCCGTGCCACGCCAGTCCGGCGGCAAGCGCAAGGCCGTGCTCGTCGGCGCCTCGATCGGCGCGGTGATCGCGATCGTCGGCCTGATCATCGTCGCGATGACCCAGGAAGACACGACACAGTCACCGGCCCAGGCGAATACGCCGTCGGTGAGCGTGTCGGCGGGGCCGAGCACCAGCGCGTCGGTCGGCACCCCTGGCAAGACAGCCAGCCAGGGCAAGGTCGACGAGTCTCCCGCGTACCAGGCGGTCGTCGATTTCTACAACAACCTCACCAAGGACAAAGCGACCGATTCGTGGTCGCTGCTGACGCCCGCGGCGCAGAAGCTCTATGGCACCGAGGCGGCTTTCCATCAGTACTGGAGCACGCACGGGGTCGACGATTTCCGGACGCTTTCCTCGGAAGGCTCCAACTCGGACGGCTCGCTCGACGTGAAATTGGCCAGCCTCGTCGTCGATGGGCAGAGCAAGAAGATGACCCTGCATGTGATCAAATCCGGTGGCCGCCTGCTCCTCGACAGCGACACCCGATTCGCCGCGGGGACCTGAGTACGCCGGTCGCGGGCGATGACCTGGCCGTGGCCGAGTTGCGCCGCAGGGTAGCCGGGGTGGGCGGACCGCGCGGATAACCGGTGGCGTCCGGACGATAGGCTGGTAGCTGCAACTTTCCTGTTGCGGATTCAGCTGAGGACAAGGATCGACACCACATGACATCCCGCATCGAGCTCGCCCGCGTTGATCTGCGCGGTCGCACTCCTTCCGTTGCCGAGCTGCGCGCCGCGCTGCCGCGCGGAGGAGTCGACGTCGACTCGGTGCTGCATCAGGTGCGGCCGGTGGTGGAGGCGATCCGGGATCGCGGTGTGTCGGCGGCGCTGGAATACAGCGAACAGTTCGACGGTGTGATTCCGGCGAGCGTGCGCGTTCCAGCGAACGAGCTGGTCAAGGCGCTCGAGGAGTTGGACCCGGCGGTGCGTGCCGCGCTGGAGGAGTCCATCGCGCGCGCCAGGAAGGTGCACGCCGATCAACGGCGCACTGACAAAACCACCGAGGTGGTGCCCGGCGGCACCGTGACCGAGCGGTGGGTTCCGGTGGAGCGGGTCGGGCTGTATGTGCCCGGCGGCAATGCCGTGTACCCGTCCAGCGTCGTGATGAATGTGGTGCCCGCGCAGACGGCGGGCGTCGGCTCGCTGGTGGTGGCCTCGCCGCCGCAGGCGCAGTTCGGTGGGCTGCCGCACCCGACGATCCTGGCCGCCGCGCAGCTGCTCGGCGTCGACGAGGTGTGGGCGGTCGGCGGCGCGCAGGGTGTGGCCCTGCTGTCCTACGGCGGCCTCGACACCGACGGCGCGCAGCTCGAGCCGGTCGACCTGATCACCGGGCCTGGCAATATCTATGTGACCGCCGCCAAGCGGCTGTGCCGCGGCCTGGTCGGCATCGACGCCGAGGCCGGGCCCACCGAGATCGCGATTCTGGCCGACGCCACCGCCGATCCGGTGCATGTCGCGGCGGACCTGATCAGCCAGGCCGAACACGATGTGCTGGCGGCCAGCGTGCTCGTCACCGACAGCGCGGCGCTGGCCGATGCCGTCGACGCGGCGCTGACGCGGCAGCTGGATGTGGTGAAGCACGCGCACCGGGTGTCGGAAGCGTTGCGCGGCAAGCAGTCGGGGACGGTGCTCGTCGACAACCTCGACCAGGGCCTGCGCGTCGTGAACGCATATGCGGCCGAGCACCTGGAGATCCAGACCGCCGACGCCGCCGCGGTCGCGGCCAGGGTGCGCAGTGCAGGCGCCGTTTTCGTCGGCGCCTACGCGCCGGTGAGCCTCGGCGACTACTGCGCAGGCTCCAACCACGTGCTGCCGACCGCCGGATGTGCCAGGCACTCCTCGGGTTTGAGCGTGCAGACGTTCCTGCGCGGCATCCACGTCGTCGAGTACACCGAGGCGGCGCTGAAGGATGTCGCCGGTCACGTTGTCGCACTGGCGAATGCCGAGGACCTGCCCGCGCACGGCCAGGCCGTGCAGGCGCGGTTCGAGGCGCTGTCATGAACCAGGCGACCGTGCCGGGCGCGGACATCAGCCTGGACGACCTACCGCTGCGGGACAACCTGCGCGGCAAGAAGCCGTACGGCGCACCGCAATTGACGGTGCCGGTGCAGCTGAACACCAACGAGAACCCGCACCCGCCGAGCCGGGCGCTGATCGACGATGTCGCCGAATCCATTCGCACCGCCGCCGCCGATCTGCACCGGTATCCGGATCGGGACGCGGTGGCGCTGCGCAGCGACCTCGCCGACTACCTGACCAGGCAGACCGGTGTCGCGGTCGACACCGACAACGTCTGGGCGGCAAACGGTTCCAACGAGATCCTGCAGCAGCTGCTGCAGGCGTTCGGCGGGCCGGGCCGCAGCGCACTGGGTTTCGTGCCGTCCTACTCCATGCACCCGATCATCTCCGAGGGCATCGACACCGAATGGATCGAAGCCGAGCGCAAGGCGGATTTCGGGCTCGACATCGATTACGCGGTCGCCGCGATCGGGGAGCGTTCGCCGAACGTGGTCTTCGTGACCAGCCCGAACAACCCGACCGGGCACAGCATTTCGCCGGATGATCTGGCGCGCATCCTCGAGGCGGCGCCCGGCATCGTCGTCGTCGACGAGGCATACGGTGAGTTCTCCGCGCAGCCGAGCGCGATCGCGTTGATCGACCGGTTTCCGGCCAAGCTGGTCGTGACCAGAACCATGAGCAAGGCGTTCGCCTTCGCGGGCGGGCGGCTCGGCTATCTGGTCGCCGCGCCCGCGGTGATCGACGCGATGCTGCTGGTGCGGCTGCCGTACCACCTGTCGGTGGTCACCCAGGCGGCGGCGCGGGCGGCGCTGCGGCATGCCGACGAAACCCTCGGCAGCGTCGCGGAACTCGCCGCGCAACGGGATCGGGTCGCGGCCGCATTGCGCGACATGGGTTTCGACGTGATCCCCAGCGACGCGAACTTCCTGTTGTTCGGCCGTTTCGCCGACGCGGCGGCCACCTGGCAGCACTACCTCGACCACGGCGTGCTGATCCGCGATGTCGGTATCCCCGGCTACCTGCGCACCACGATCGGCCTTGCCGCCGAGAACGACGAGCTGCTGAAGGTCAGCAGGCTCCTGGTGCAGACCGACCTCACCCCTCGATGAAACCACCTGTGGAGGAAGCAAAGATGACTCGAACCGCGCGGGTGGAGCGCGTCACCAAGGAGTCCAGCATCGTCGTCGAGCTGGACCTGGACGGCACCGGCAAGACCGAGATCGCCACGGGCGTCCCGTTCTACGACCACATGCTGACCGCGCTCGGCGCCCACGCCAGCTTCGACCTGACCGTGCGCGCCGAGGGCGATATCGAGATCGAGGCACACCACACGGTGGAGGACACCGCGATCGTGCTCGGCCAGGCGCTCGGAAAAGCATTGGGCGACAAGGCGGGTATCCGCCGGTTCGGCGACGCCTACATCCCGATGGACGAGACCTTGGCGCACGCCGCGGTCGACGTGTCCGGTCGGCCGTACTGCGTGCACACCGGCGAACCGGAGCACCTGCTGCATGCCGTCATCCCCGGCTCCGGGCCCGGCGCACCGTATTCGACGGTGCTGAACCGCCACGTTTTCGAGTCGATCGCGTTGAACGCCAGGATCGCGCTGCACGTGCGGGTGCTCTACGGCCGCGACCAGCACCACGTCACCGAGGCCGAATTCAAGGCGGTGGCAAGGGCTTTGCGCGCCGCCGTGGAGTGGGATCCGCGGGTGCATGGCGTCCCGTCGACGAAGGGCACGCTGTGAGCCTGCGGTCTGTCGCTTTGCTCGACTACGGTTCCGGCAACCTGCACTCGGCCGAGCGCGCGCTGGTCCGGGCGGGCGCCAAGGTCGAGGTGACCGCCGATCACGAGGTCGCGCTGGCCGCCGACGGCTTGGTCGTGCCCGGCGTCGGCGCGTATGCCGCATGCATGGCCGGGCTGCGAAAGGTGCGGGGGGAGCGCATCATCGGCCAGCGGCTGGCCGGTGGCCGCCCGGTGCTCGGCATCTGCGTCGGCATGCAGATCATGTTCGAACGCGGCGTGGAATTCGGCGTCGAAACCGAGGGCTGCGCGGAATGGCCCGGCACGGTGGCGCGGCTGACCGCGCCAGTGCTGCCGCACATGGGCTGGAACACGGTCAGCGCGCCGCAGGACAGCATGCTGTTCGCGGGCATGGACGCCGATACCCGCTTCTATTTCGTGCACTCCTACGCCGCCCAGGCCTGGGAACTGCCGCCGGGTGACCATTTCGCGGCGCCGAAGGTGACCTGGGCCGAGCACGGCGTGCCGTTCCTCGCCGCGGTGGAGAACGGGGCGTTGTCGGCCACCCAGTTCCACCCGGAGAAGTCCGGCGACGCCGGCGCTCAGCTGCTGCGCAACTGGGTGCAGTCGCTGTAGCGGACGGGTCTACTTGCCGGTTTCGGCCCGGTTGACCAGCCAGCGGCCCGCGACGTTCTCGACGGTGACCAGCAGCGACATCTTGCTGGTCTTCGGCATGCCTTCGGTGGCGTCGCTGGTCATCGTCTGCACCATGGTGAGGGTCACGTCGGCCTGGTTCTCATCGCCGGACACGATCCGGCAGTCGACCGAATCGACGTCGGACTTCATGTGCGCGGCGGCAAGGGATTCCTTGATGGCATTGCGGGAGTTCTCGAATTCGGCGCGGAAGCTGCCGGTGGTGATCTGCAGCATTTTCCCCGCGTGCTCCTCGAAGCGCGCGTAGTCGTACGTCCCTGCGACTTGGCCGAATTCGCACCCGGCCAGCCGCGCTTCCTCAGGCGCGGCGGCCGCAGCATTCGGCGCGGTAGCCAAGGCCGCGGTGCAGATGGCTGCCGAAATCGAGAGCACGGCAGCGAAGGTCGAGCGTGACATACGAGATCCCCTGAGAGAGTGCGGAATTTGGCGCCCGGAGTGAGCGCCGAGCCGAGACACTACCGCGCTGCCGATGGCGCCGCGTCCGCTTGCCGACAACCGTGCCGTCGGGTGGTCTCCGGGTACACCCTGACCCTGCCCGCCGAAACATGGGGGACGACACCGGATCCGCAGGCAACGCCGTGGTTCTACGGTCGATCCGAGGAGTTCGATCCGAGGAGATCGTCATGCGTAACGTCACCTTCCCCCTTACCGTGGTCTCGGTGTACGCGGTTGTCGCGACGCTTGCGTTCGGTACGACCGTGGGGGAGACGGCACTGTTGTACCCCAACATTTTTCGGGATGTCCCCGAGTCGCTGGAGCTGACCGATCGGTTCATGAGCGTGGTCGACGTCGGCGACGTCATGCGACCGCTCGGTGGTGCGCTGACGCTCTGTGCGGTGATCGCCGCCGTTGTCGCCTTCTGCTACCGCCTCGGCCGGTTGCGGATGGGGCTGTCGCTCGCCTCGTTGGTGAGCGGACAGTTCCTGCTCTCGATCCTCTATCAGTGGCCGCGCGCGACGATCCTGTTCGACGATCGAGGCAAGCACACCCTCGACGAGATTCAGCGCGCCGCAACGGAATTCCAGATAGGTCAGGGCTTCCGGATCGCCGCTGCGGCGCTGACCGCGGTGTTCGCGGTGGCCGCCGCGCTGGCGTGCTACCGCGAGTGGGTGCTGAGCCGGTCGCGCTGAGCCGTCAGCGGGGGAGGGTGCCGGTGGACCACAGCGGCGTGGTCTCGACTCGGGACAGGCGCCAGCCTTCGGCCGTGCGGACCGCGTCGAATCGATAGGTCTCGCCGAGGGCGAACTCCACCGTCGGCAGGGAGCCTGCGACGGTCGGAGCCGCGAAGGTCGCGATCAGGTTCGCCCGCGCCTCGGCGGTGTCCCGGTCGAGGTCGATCAGCACGTTGCTGATCACGTGCTGAATCTTCCTGTCGGCGGAGTGGTTTCGGCTCGCCTGCGCGATCAATGCGTCGATGCCTGCGGCGCGCCCGCCGGGCGTCTTCGCCGTCGCGTCCGCGGTGTAGATGGCGCGCAGGTCCTCGAACCGGCCCTCGTCCAACGAGCGACCGAGTCGATCGATCAGCACTGTGATCTCGTTGCGGTCCAGCATGTCTCGGAGCTGCCGATCAGTGTCGGCGGCATTGCCGGAGCGGGCGGCAAGCAGTGTGGTGAGGGGGAGGCGGAAGCGGGTCTTGCTCATCGGATGGCCTTTTCGTACTAAACGTTGGCAAGTCCAACGTTGGCTTGGCCAACGTAACATATTGTGGGTGACACCAACAAGAGTTAGATTGCTGCGATGGAGATCTCGCGCGACGGTGCGCCAGCGAGGCTGCGCGCCCTGCCCACTCGGCTGGTCAACCAGGTCGCACTGGTCGCCAACCGGGCCACCGAGCGGGCGCTGGAGGCCACCGGGTCCCGGCGCTACCACTACGCGCTGCTCGCCGCGCTCGGTGAGTTCGGCGCGATCAGCCAGGCCGACCTCGGCCGACGCACCAACATCGACCGCAGCGATATCGTCGCCACCGTCAACGAGCTGGCCGACCGCGGTTTCGTCGAACGCAGCCCCGACCCCGACGACCGCCGCCGCAAGATCGTCACCATCACCGCGGCAGGCACCGACCATCTCGCCGAACTGGACGAGCGGTTGGCAGGTGCACAAGACGAACTGCTCGCCGGACTCAGCAGCACCGACCGCGCCGAGTTCCTACGCCTGCTCACCCGCATCCTCGACCTGCGCGCCGGAACCCCGAAGGAGGTATTCCCGCAGGCCGGAGGTGGGGTGCGTGGAACCAACCACTAGGCTCCTCTTCTGTGAGTCTTGTGCTGCTACCCGCTGTTGATGTCGCGAATGGAGAGGCTGTGCGCCTCGTTCAAGGGGAGGCGGGTAGCGAGACCAACTACGGCTCGCCGCGGGACGCGGCCCTGGCCTGGCAGGAAGCCGGCGCCGAATGGGTGCATCTGGTCGACCTCGACGCCGCGTTCGGGCGTGGCTCCAATCGGGAACTGCTCGCGGGCGTGGTCGGCGAGCTCGACGTCAAAGTGGAGCTGTCCGGCGGCATTCGCGACGACGAGACCCTCGAGGCTGCGCTGGCCACCGGCTGCGCCAGGGTGAACCTCGGCACCGCGGCGCTGGAAGACCCGGTGTGGTGCGCCAAGGCGATCGCCAGGCACGGCGAGCGCGTCGCGGTCGGCCTCGACGTGCGCATCATCGACGGCGAGCACCGGCTGCGCGGCCGCGGCTGGGTGAGCGACGGCGGCGACCTGTGGGAGGTGCTCGAGCGCCTGGAACGCGACGGCTGCTCGCGCTACGTGGTCACCGACGTCACCAAGGACGGCACGCTGACCGGCCCCAACCTGGATCTGCTCCGCGAGGTGTGCAACGCCACCGACGCGCCGGTCATCGCCTCCGGCGGTGTCTCGACCATCGAAGACCTGGTCGCGATCGCCGAACTGGTGCCGGAGGGCGTCGAGGGTTCGATCGTCGGCAAGGCGCTCTACGCGGGCCGGTTCACGCTGCCCGAGGCGCTGGCCGCGGTGAGATGAGCCAGGACCTATCGGCGTTACTCGCCACCGCTCGGGACATCCTGGACTCGGTCACCTCCCGCTTCATCGAGGGGGTCGGCGCACCGAGCGCGGTCACCAAGGGCCGCAACGACTTCGCCACCGAACTCGATCTGGAGCTGGAACGCACCATTTCGGCGCAGCTGGAGCAGCGCACCGGAATCGGGGTGCACGGTGAGGAATTCGGTGGCCCGCAGCTGGTCTCGGGCACCGCGTGGGTGCTCGACCCGATCGACGGCACCTTCAATTACTCGTCGGGGCACCCGCTTTCGGGCATGTTGCTCGCACTCGTGCACGAGGGCGAGCCGGTCATCGGCCTCACTTGGCTGCCGCTGCTCGGTCAGCGCTACGCCGCGGTGGCCGGCGGGCCGGTGCTGCTGAACGGCCAGGCGCTGCCGCCGTTGCCGCACGGCAAACTGGCCGAGTCGATGATCGGCTTCGGTGCGTTCAGTGTCGGTGCACCAGGCCGGATTCCGGGGCAGTTCCGCTTCGATCTGCTAGACCCGCTGAGCAGGCTGTCCTCCCGGGTGCGCATGCACGGTTCCACCGGCATCGATCTGGCGTTCACCGCGTCCGGTGTGCTCGGCGGGGCGATCGTGTTCGGCCACCACCCGTGGGACAACGCCGCGGGTGTCGCGCTGATCCGCGCCGCGGGTGGCGTCGTCACCGATATCGCGGGCGCGCCGTGGACCATCACTTCGGGTTCGGTGCTTGCCGCCGCGCCCGGTGTGCACGAGGAGCTGCTCGAGATGATCTGCACGGTCGCCGATCCGGCGACCGCGGACGAAGGGTGAGGCAATGACGTTGGCGGTACGCGTGATTCCGTGCCTGGATGTCGACGCGGGCCGGGTGGTCAAGGGCGTGAACTTCGAAAACCTGCGCGACGCAGGCGATCCCGTCGAGCTGGCGGCGACCTACGACGCGCAGGGCGCCGACGAGCTGACCTTCCTCGACGTCACCGCCTCCACCGGTGATCGCGGCACCATGATCGACGTGGTGACCCGCACCGCCGAACAGATCTTCATCCCGCTCACCGTCGGCGGCGGGGTGCGCACCGTCGAGGACGTCGACCGGTTGCTGCGCGCAGGCGCCGACAAGGTGTCGGTCAACACCGCCGCCATCGCGCGGCCCGAGGTGCTGCGCGAGATGTCCGAGCGTTTCGGCTCCCAGTGCATCGTGCTCTCGGTGGACGCCCGCACCGTCCCGGCGGGGCAGCCGCCGACGCCGTCCGGCTGGGAGGTCACCACGCACGGCGGCAAGCGCGGCACCGGCCTCGACGCGGTCGAATGGGCAACGCGCGGTGCGGAATTGGGTGTCGGTGAGATCCTGCTCAACTCGATGGACGCCGACGGCACCAAGGTCGGCTTCGACCTGCCGATGATCCGCGCCGTCCGCGCCGCGGTCTCGGTCCCGGTGATCGCCAGCGGCGGCGCAGGTGCGGTCGAACACTTCGCCCCCGCCGTGCAAGCAGGCGCCGACGCGGTGCTCGCCGCCAGCGTCTTCCACTTCGGTGACCTCACCATCGGCCAGGTCAAGGACTCGATGCGCGCGGAGCACATCGTCGTCCGCTGATCGGCGCTGGCGGTAAACGGCCGTGCCGGAATTCGGTAGGCGCGCAACGCCGTTGCTCTGGTGATGAGCATCGGAATCGGTTTGTCGCCCGCGGTCCTCGATTCGACCGACAACGCGGTGGACGCGGCGGTCGCGATCGGCAGACAGGTCGCCGCGGCGGGACTGAGTTCGCTGTGGTTCGGTCAGACGTTCAGCCACGACAGCATCGTGCTGTCCGCCGCGGTCGGGCGGGAGGTGCCCGAGTTGGTGGTCGGGACTTCGGCCGTGCCGATCTCCGCGCGTCATCCACTGCTGATTGCGAGCCAGGCGCAAACCGCGCAGGCGGCGACGCACGGCAGGTTCGTCCTCGGTCTTGCCGTCGGCGCCGAGGCGTTCACCGAGCCGGTTTTCGGCACCGCGTTCGCGCGGCCGATCGCGCGGCTGCGTGAGTTTCTCACCGTGGTCCGCGCCGTGATCGATACCGGCGCAGTCGATTTCCACGGCGAGACGGTGTCCGCTGTCACGCCGATGACCGCCGCGGTTGCTGGCGCGCGACCGGTCGTTCCGGTGCTGGTCGCCGCGATGGGGCCGCAGGCGTTGCGGGTCACCGGTGAGCTCGCCGACGGCACCCTGCCGCTGCTGGCCAGTCCGGGTGCGCTGGCCGAGCACGTCGTCGCGCCGCTCACCAAGGCCGCCGAACGGGCAGGTCGCCCCGCGCCCCGCATCGTCGCGTTGGTTCCAGGCGTGGTCACCGCCGACATCGAAAGTGCCCGCGCGGCAGCGGAGAAAGCGACCGCGTTCTACAACGGCATCCCGTCCTACCACCGAATCATCGAGCTGTCCGGCGCGGCACGTGCCGCCGATTTGGTGGTGATCGGTCCCGAGGAGGCGATCGCACGCCGCGTCGCCGAGTATGTCGAGGCCGGAGCCACCGATGTGGTCTTCACCCAAACCGATCTGGCAGGCGCCGAGGATCAGCACCGCACCTGGCGACTTCTCGGCGAACTGAACCGCGCGGTCTGACGCGACGGCGGCCCTGTTATAACGGAGCAATGACTCTCGATCCCGCCATCGCCACCCGGCTCAAGCGCAACGACCAGGGGCTGGTGGCTGCCGTCGCGCAGGAACGGGGCACCGGTGATGTGCTGATGGTCGCGTGGATGGACGACGAGGCGCTGGCCCGCACGCTGGAAACCAGGAAGGCGACCTACTTTTCGCGGTCGCGCCAGCAGTACTGGGTCAAGGGGGAGACCTCAGGACACACCCAGTACGTGCACGAGGTGCGCCTCGATTGCGACGGCGACACCGTCCTGCTCGTCGTCGATCAGGAGGGCGCTGCCTGTCACACCGGCACGCACACCTGCTTCGACACGGATGTGTTGCTGTCCGAAGAGTCCTGATTACTGCGCGGCAGCGGGCGGTTCGTCCGAATTGGTGCTCACCCGGCTGAGCGCGTCACCGAGGTGTTCGGCGAGCGTTTCGCTGAGCTGTGCCAGCTGGGCGGTCTGCTCGGGTGTCAAACCGTCGAATACCAAGTGGCGCACCGCATCCAGGTAACCGGGCGCCGCTTCGACGACCTTGTGGTAGCCGTCGTCTGTCAGTACCGCTTGGACGCCACGCCGCCCGGCGGTAGCCGAGCGCTCCGCCCAGCCCATCCGCTCCAGCTTGGACACCACGTGCGACAGCCGCGATAGCGATGCATTTGCCTTGTGGGCAAGGTCACTCATCTGCAGCCGATGGCCCGGTTCCTCGGAGAGGAGGGTCAGAACCCAATACTCGAAATGAGTGACTCCGGATTCACGCTGCAACTGGGTATCCAAAGCGCCTGGTAGACGCGTCATGAGCGCTACGATCGCGCGCCAAGCTCGTTGTTCGACGGGGTCGAGCCACTTCGTCACTGTGTGCCTTCTTTCAAGCCAAGTGGCGTGGTTTTGTTAGTAAGTCTATCGATTATTGAAAAGCATGTTCACAGTCACCCGTGGTTCTGAGTTTGCCACGACTTCGCTCGGTCGTCATGAAGATGCGATGTGACGTGAGCTCACTCACAGACCTTCCGGTCGCGTCATGGCGGGCCCACCGGTCATCTGCGGCACGGCAGGCGCCTGGTTCTTGGGGTGCCTGCGCCGCCACCACCGGGTGACGATCAGGAGCAGCGCCGCGAGGAAGGCGACCGCGGCGGCGATCGCGCCGACGAGCGCGGCGCCGCGGAAGGCGGGCGCGTCGACGTCGAGGATGCGCTGCCCGGCGTGGGCGGCGTTGCTGCCGCCGAGCACGATGGTGAGCGTCATCAGGTTGGGGATCGCGACGAGCACCGCGAGGACCGCGGCGACGCCCGCGAGGAACCGGCCTGCCCGCTTTCGCCAGACGCGCACCGCGAACAGCAGCAGGAACAGCGGTATGAGCGTGCACAAGCCGCCATAGGCCAGACCCCAGCCGATGCCCTTGGCGAAGCTGCCGTTCACCATCTCCGCGATCCGCTGCGCCCACCAGCGCGGGATGAACGCGGACAGGATGAAGTAGGCGACGAACAGGATGGCGACGACCGCCACCCCGCCGATGAGCCAGGTCTTCCAGGCGGGACCGGTCGATTTCTGCTTCAGCTGTCCGTCGCTCGCAGTCATGTGCCCAGCGTAAGCCGGGTGCGCGGCGGAAACGCGGTGATCGCTCCGGCGTTTCCGGTACGACCGTCCAGGTGGGCCGTTACTGCGTGGTGCGCTGGCGCAGGAACTTCAGCGCCTCGTCGGCGTGCACGTTGGCGCGCAGCTCGCCGGTGATGATCTTGCTGACCGTCCGGTCCTGCTCGATCACGAAGGTGTGCCGCTTGACCGGCGCTAACTTGCCGAGCAGCCCGCGCTTGACGCCGAACTTCGCGGCGACCGCGCCGTCCCGGTCGGAGAGCAGCGGATAGCCGAGACCCTGCTTGTCGGCGAAGCCTGCCTGGGTGTCGACGCCGTCCGTGCTGATCCCGACGCACGAGGCGCCGAGCGCGGCGAAGTCGGCGGCCGTGTCGCGGAAGTGGCAGGCCTCCGCGGTGCAGACGGGGGTGTTGGCGGCCGGATAGAAGAACAGGACAAGCGGACCGTCGGCAAGCAGCGCGTCGAGCGAACGGACGGTGCCGGACTGATCGGGAAGCTCGAACTGGGGGGCGAGCTGACCTGTTTGCATAGAAAGGGACAGTACCGGGCACTTGTCGCACCCGGTACCCGTCCAATGTCCGGCTATACGCCGAGAAGTGCGGCTACTTCCGGATTCTTGATCTGCATGACGTCGAGAATGCCGTGCGCGCGCAGGAACGGCTTGAGTTCCTTGATGCGGTCGGCGTGCGTGGCGTATTCGTCCGGGAAGTGGTTCTTGTCCAGGGATTCGAGTGCCTTCGCGTAGGTGACGAAGGTGGCTAGCGCGCCTGACGCACCGGCGCCCTGGGCGCCCGCTTTCTGCTGCAGTCCGACCATCCGTGGGGGCTGGTTCGCCGCACCGCCTGGAGCGGCGTGCCGACCCTCCGGTTGCGAGGGGTACATCAGTTGACTCCTCTCGATATGGATACCGCGTGCGAGATGGAACGGAGCGAGTGTAGAGACGTGTGTCACCCGGCTTGCGCGGGCATGAGAACCGGGCGGTCGAGTTTGTTACGGAAGTGAATTCGAGTGGATAACGGGCCGTCGTCGCGACACCGCTGTCGGACCTGTCGGTCCGGCCTGGGATGATGTGATCATGCCCGGCGCGTCGACTCCCACTACCACGACCCGCGAACAGTTCCACCAGCTGGCCGCGGAGCATCGAGTGGTACCGGTAATCCGAAAGGTGTTGGCGGACTCCGAGACTCCGCTCTCCGCCTACCGAAAACTGGCCGGTGATCGAGCAGGAACGTTCCTGTTCGAGTCCGCGGAGAACGGGCGATCGTGGTCGCGCTGGTCGTTCATCGGCGCCGGTAGTCCGTCGGCGCTCACCGTCGTCGACGGAGAAGCCGCGTGGCTCGGCAACATTCCGGTCGACGCGCCCTCCGGCGGCGATCCACTGCTGGCGCTGCGGGAAACCCTGCAGCTACTGCAGACCGAGCGCCTACCCGGTCTGCCGCCGCTGACCGGCGGCATGGTCGGCTACCTCGGCTACGACGCGGTGCGCCGGATCGAACGGCTGCCGAACCTGGCCCTCGACGACCTGCAGCTGCCCGAGATGGTGCTGCTGCTCGCCACCGACCTCGCCGCCTTCGACCACCACGAGGGCGCGATCACGTTGATCGCCAACGCAGTCAACTGGAACGGCACCGCCGACAACGTCGACGAGGCCTACGACGACGCACTGGCCAGGCTGGACCGGATGACCGAGGCGCTTGCCGCGTCCGCACCGTCGACGGTGTCGGTCTTCGATCAGCCCGAGCCGCAATTCCGGCGCAAGCGCACCACCGAGGAATTCGGCGCTGGGGTGCGGCGCCTGGTCAAGGAGATCGAGGCGGGCGAGGCGTTCCAGGTGGTGCTCTCGCAGCGCTTCGAAATGGACTACGACGGTGCGCCGCTCGACCTGTACCGGATGCTGCGCGCCTCGAACCCGAGCCCGTACATGTACCTGCTGCACGTGCCGGACGGCGACGGCGGCACCGCGTTCTCCATCGTCGGGTCGAGCCCGGAGTCGCTGGTGACCGTGAAAGAGGGTGTGGCGACGACACATCCGATCGCGGGCACCCGCTGGCGCGGGGTCACCGAAGAGGACGACCTGCTGCTGGAGAAGGGCCTGCTCGCCGACGAGAAGGAGAACGCCGAGCACCTGATGCTCGTCGACCTCGGCCGCAACGACCTCGGACGGGTGTGCCAGCCGGGCACGGTGCGGGTCACCGAGTACCGGCACATCGAGCGCTACAGCCATGTGATGCACCTGGTTTCGACGGTGTCGGGCCGGCTCGCCGCAGGCAAGATCGCCCTCGACGCGGTGCGCGCCTGCTTCCCGGCGGGCACGCTCTCCGGTGCGCCGAAGGTGCGCGCGATGGAACTCATCGAGGAACTCGAACCCACCCGGCGCGGCGTGTACGGCGGCGTCGTCGGCTACCTCGACTTCGCGGGCGACGCGGACACCGCGATCGCCATCCGGACCGCGCTGCTGAAGGACGGCACCGCCTACGTCCAAGCGGGCGCGGGTGTGGTCGCCGACTCGGACCCCGACTACGAGGACATCGAAGCGCGCAACAAGGCCATGGCTGTGCTCAAAGCCATCGCCGCCGCCAAGACGGTCCGTGCCTATGGCGAGCCGACGAACAGCGACGACACATGACGGCAGCCGAATCCGGCCGAGACGCCGACCCCGCCCGCGGCGCAGCGACTGCCCGCGCGGCAGCCGACACCCGCGCCGCTACGAACGCTGCCGGCAATGCGGTGCCTGACGATGACGCCCGCGCGGCCGCCGCGTCCGGCCCTGCAGACGGAGCAAACGAGGCACGGCCGGCCGCCGACGGTGCAGTTTCGGACGATGTGGACTCCGAGCCGAAAGGCGATGGCCGGAAAGGCCGAGCGACTGCACGCAAGTACCCCGCCGGTGCCCTCGTCCTGCTGGCCTTCGCTGCCGCGGCGCTCTGGGGCGCCGCACGGATGACGTGGGTGACGGTCACTTCCTCCGACGGCCTGACCGAAACACGCACCGATCACCTCAACGGCGGTGTCTGGTTCGGCGCGCTGACCCCGCTCGCCCTGGTGTTGCTGGCGTCCATCGCGGCCGTGCTCGCCACCCGCGGCTGGTTGCGACGGATCCTGGGCGTGCTCATCGCCTTGGTCGCCGCCGTGGCCGCGGTGCCTGCCTTCGCGCTGCTCACCAATTCCGGCAAGATCGCCGACCGGGCCGCCAACCTGGCCGAGCTCCCGGCCAGGGCACAGGTCGGCGAGGCGACCACCGCCGCGCTGCCCGCCGTCCTCGCCCTGCTCGGCGCACTGGCTGCGTTCGCGGCGGGCGCATTGCTGACGCGGATGCCGCAAGACACCGCACGGCTCTCCGGCAAGTACGACAACCCGGTGGTCCGCCGGGCCGCCGCCGCTGAGCAGGTGTCACAGCAGCAGCACACCGAGGCCGCGACCCTCGGCGCCACCCAACTCTCCGAGCGGGTGCTGTGGGATGCCTTGGACGCGGGCACCGACCCGACCGAGGACGCGGTGAACTCCGGTGGGCGGCCCGACGATCCGGACTCCGGCGCGGAGGGTAGACGTGTTCACTGACGTAGCCGCTGACACATCAGCGAGTGGTGACTGTGGCGGTGCACACCTTGTGCGCGGACCAGTTGCCTGGTCCACAACAAGCCCCGGCGCAAACGCGGCCGGTACGGCCATTTATTCTTTGTCAGCATCGGTGAGACAGCGCCTGGGGGGATTCTCAGGCAGCAAGTCCGTCTCCCCAGAAAGGATTCGAGCCAGATGACGGTACTCGACTCGATTCTCGACGGGGTCCGCGCGGATGTGGCCGCTCGGGAAGCCCTCCTCGATTTCCAGGCGATCAAGGCGGCCGCAGCGGCGGCGTCGTCCCCGCTGGACGCGCGCGCGGCACTCCTCGAAGACGGCATCGGCGTGATCGCCGAGGTGAAGCGGGCCAGCCCCTCCAAGGGCGAGCTCGCCGACATCCCCGACCCGGCCAGCCTGGCCAAGGCGTACGAGGACGGCGGCGCGCGGATCATCAGCGTGCTCACCGAGGGTCGCCGCTTCCACGGGTCGCTCGACGACCTGGACGCGGTCCGCGCCACCGTGAGCATCCCGATCCTGCGCAAGGATTTCGTCGTCGGGCCGTACCAGATCCATGAGGCCCGCGCGCACGGCGCCGACGTGATCCTGCTGATCGTCGCGGCGCTGGAGCAGGACGTGCTGTCCTCGCTGATCGACCGCACCGAATCGCTCGGCATGACCGCGCTCGTCGAGGTGCACACCGAGGAAGAGGCCGACCGCGCGCTCGAGGCAGGCGCCTCGGTGATCGGGGTCAACGCCCGCAACCTCAAGACGCTCGAGGTCGACCGCGATGTGTTCGCCAGGATCGCGCCCGGCCTGCCCACCGAGGTCATCCGGATCGCCGAGTCCGGCATCCGTGGCACCGCCGACCTGCTGGCCTACGCGGGCGCGGGTGCGGACGCGGTGCTCGTCGGCGAGGGCCTGGTGACCAGCGGTGACCCGCGGGCCGCCGTATCCGAGTTGGTGACCGCAGGCACCCATCCCTCGTGCCCGAAGCCTGCCCGGCGGGGCCGGTGACGACGGTGACGGGGGGCCTACCTCAGGCAAGCGAAGGCGTCGCGCACCGCAGTACACACGAACCCGACGCGGGCGGCCACTGGGGCGTCTACGGCGGCAGGCATGTGCCGGAGGCGCTCATGGCCGTGATCGAAGAGGTCACCGCGACCTACGAGAAGGCGCGCCTCGATCCGGACTTCCTCAATGAGCTCGATCGGCTGCAGCGCGACTACACCGGGCGGCCGTCGCCGGTGTTCGAGTGCACCCGCCTGGCCGAGCATGCGGGCGGCGCGCGCATCCTGCTCAAGCGAGAAGACCTGAACCACACCGGTTCTCACAAGATCAACAATGTGCTCGGCCAGGCGCTGCTCGCCCAGCGGATGGGCAAGACCCGCGTCATCGCGGAGACCGGCGCGGGCCAGCACGGCGTCGCCACCGCCACCGCGTGCGCGCTGCTCGGCCTCGACTGCGTGATCTACATGGGCGCCGTCGACACCGCGCGGCAGGCGCTGAACGTGGCCCGCATGCGGCTGCTCGGCGCCGAGGTCGTCTCGGTGACCACCGGTTCGCAGACCCTCAAGGACGCGATCAACGAGGCGCTGCGCGACTGGGTGAGCAACGCCGACGACACCTATTACTGCTTCGGCACCGCCGCGGGCCCGCATCCGTTCCCCATGCTGGTGCGCGACTTCCAGCGCGTCATCGGACTGGAGGCCAGGGCGCAGGTGCAGGAAAGCACCGGCCAGCTGCCTGACGCGGTCGTCGCGTGTGTCGGCGGCGGCTCCAACGCCATCGGCATCTTCCACGCCTTCCTCGACGACGCCGACGTCCGCCTGATCGGCTACGAAGCGGCAGGCGACGGCGTCGAAACCGGGCGGCACGCCGCGACTTTCACCGGCGGCACGCCCGGTGCGTTCCAGGGTGCCTACTCGTACCTGCTGCAGGACGAGGACGGCCAGACCATCGAGTCGCATTCGATCTCGGCCGGTCTCGACTACCCCGGCGTCGGCCCCGAGCACGCGCTGCTCAAGGACGCAGGCCGCGCCGAATACCGCCCGATCACCGACACCGAGGCGATGGACGCGCTGCTGCTGCTCAGCCGCAGCGAGGGCATCATCCCGGCGATCGAGTCGGCACACGCGGTGGCTGGCGCGCTGCAACTGGGCAAGGAACTCGGACCGGGTGCGATCATCCTGGTCAACCTGTCCGGCCGCGGCGACAAGGACATGGATACGGCGGCCCGGTGGTTCGGGTTGTTGGATGAGGGGGCAACGCAATCATGAGCCAGCAGTCGCGTCTCGCGAACACGTTTGCCGCTGCTCGTGCTGAAGGCCGCGCCGCGCTCATCGGCTACCTCCCTGCGGGCTACCCCGACCTGGCCGGTTCCATCGAGGTCGTCCGTGCCATGGTCGAATCCGGTTGCGACATCGTCGAAGTCGGCGTCGCCTACTCCGATCCGGTGATGGACGGCCCGACCATTCAGCACGCCGCCGAACAGGCGCTGCGTGGTGGTGTGCGCGTGCACGACGTGTTCTCCGTCGTCGAGGCGATCACCGGTGCGGGCGGCCAGGCCGTGGTGATGAGCTACTGGAACCCGGTGCTGAAGTACGGCGTCGACCGGTTCGCGCGCGATCTCGCCACCGCCGGTGGTGCGGGCATCATCACGCCCAATCTCATTCCGGAGGAGGCCGACGACTGGTTCGTCGCCTCGTCCACGCACAACCTGGACCGGATCTTCCTGGTCGCGCCGTCCTCCACCGAGGAGCGTCTGGTCAAGACGCTGAGCGCGTCTCGTGGCTTCGTGTACGCCGCGTCGACGATGGGCGTCACCGGCGCCCGCGACGTCGTGTCCTCCGCCGCACCCGCGCTCTGCGCACGGATCCGCGCACACAGCGACATCCCGATCGGCGTCGGCCTCGGCGTCCGCTCGGGCGCCCAGGCGGCCGAAATCGCTTCCTACGCAGACGGAGTCATCGTCGGCTCGGCCCTGGTCACCGCCGCGGGCGAGAGCTTGGACGCGGTTCGCGTCCTCACCGCCGAACTCGCCGAGGGCGTGCGTTCGGCGACCGTCGCTTCGTAAGGCCTTTGCCGCAGGGACCTCCGTGCTCCTCTGCCGGGAGACCCCTAGGCTGCTCGGCGTGCACTATGCCCTGCTCCGGCATGCCGTCCCATGAGCAGCTCGAGTCGATGACGCACATCGCCGAACGCGTCCGTCGCTTCTTCGACTCCGTGCGCAGCGCATCGGCGGTCGATTCGCCACGCCGCTCGGCGACGGGCAACCTCGCGGTGGCTTGCGGGCGGACCACGGTGAGTGTGTCAGATCACGTCGTACCAACGGCGCGACCGCGATCAGCCACGCCGCGCCAGCGCACCGTGACGATGCCGAGCACACGGCACCCGATGCAGCACGGTGGCCGATGTTGTCGAAGCCGATCCGGTCCCGATATGCCGGAGATCGTTTGGGCCACAGCGGCATTCATCCTGCGAGCGGGCCGTGCGCTTGGTCGGCCGCATCGACGCGAACCCAGGTGCTCGCCGCCACGCGGTGATCCCCGGGGTGCTGCGGTGACATTCTCCGCTACGGTGGCCCCGTGACCTTACGAGTCCTGGCAGACAGTGTCGCGGCCAACAGCACTGTGCTGGCCTACATTCCCAGTCCACCGCAGGGTGTATGGCACATCGGTCCGTTTCCGCTGCGTGCCTACGCGTTGTGCATCATCCTCGGCATCATCGTCGCCATCTGGTGGGGTGAGCGGCGCTGGCGTGACCGCGGTGGGCAGCCGGGGGCGATCCTGGATGTCGCGATGTTCGCGGTGCCGTTCGGCCTGGTCGGCGGCAGGCTTTATCACGTCGCCACCGATTGGCAGAAGTACTTCGGCGCCGACGGTGACCCCAAGGCCGCGTTGGAGATCTGGAACGGCGGCCTCGGCATCTGGGGTGCGGTGGCGCTCGGCGGCGTCGGCGCCTGGATCGGCTGCCGGGTGTATCGGATCCCGTTGCCCGCGTTGGGCGATGCGATCGCGCCGCCGATCCTGCTCGCGCAGGCCATCGGCCGCCTCGGCAACTACTTCAACCAAGAGTTGTACGGCCGTACCACCGAGCTGCCCTGGGGCCTGGAGATCTACTTCCGCTACAACGACAACCTGAAGCCGGACGCGATGAACGGCGTCTCCAACGGCGTCGTCGACAAGGTCGTGCATCCCACGTTCCTCTACGAGCTGATCTGGAACGTGCTCATCGTGATCGTGCTCGTCCGGCTGGACAAGCGGTACCGGATCGGCCACGGTCGCCTGTTCGCCCTCTATGTCGCCGGCTACAGCTTCGGCCGCTTCTTCGTCGAGCTGATGCGCGACGACGAGGCCACCAAGATCGCGGGCATCCGCATCAACTCGTTCACCTCCGCCGTCGTATTCCTCGCGGCCATCGCCTATTTCATCTTCGCGACCAAGGGCAGGGAAACCGCCGAGCAGCTCCAGCCGGGCGCGGTCCCACGCCCGTGGCCGTGGCAGTTCGGCGCACTCCGTGCCGCCGGCGCGGCGACCGCCACCGAGGCCGCCACGGATACGGTTGTGCTGGCGAAGGATTCGACCGCCGACAAGGACGCAACGCCGGACGAACCCACGGCTGACGAGCCAGACTCGAGTGCGCCCGAGGACGCGGTGGACTTGGCCAAGGACGCCGCCGACCCGAGCGAGGACTCCGCCGAGACGAGCAAGGCATCGGCAGGCGCGGACAAGGCGGAGTCGAGCAAGTCCGACGACACCGCCGCAACGAAGACGACGACCGACGCTGACAAGTCCTGAACCCCTCGGTGCCGCCGCGTATTACGTGGCGGCACCGATCAGGCATCATGTTTGCCCCGAATTTCCCGATCGCCGATAACGCAGGCCACCGCCGCGGACGATACCCGGAGGAATGCCGAGGCTACGGGGCGACAAACCACACCGGTCCGACGACAATGTCGACTGACCGTTGCGAGCGTCTTCCGTTCGGCTCATCGATCCGACGCCGGGCGGCGAGTAGGCGCGCTCGTGCGAACGAGGAGGGAAATTTCCGTGACCGACCCCTACCAGCAGAACCCACAAGGTGGCCCGCAGTACGGTCCGCCCGGTACGGGTCCGAACCTGAACAAGCCGCAGGACACCACGGCGCTGCCACAGTCAGACCCGTACGCACAGCAGCCTTCCGATCCGCACCTTCAGCAGCCGTCGGACCCCTACGCCCAGCAGCCGGCGAATCCGTATGGCCAGCAGTACGACCCGGCCAACCCGTACGGCCAGCCCGGCGGTTACCCGCCCGCCGGCTACCCGCAGACGCCGGGGTACAACCCGAACGACCCGGAGGCCCCCTGGGGTCGCGACGAATTCGGCGCCCCGCTGTCGGACAAGCAGAAGCTCGTCGCCGGCCTGCTGCAGATCTTCCTCGGCAGCTTCGGCGTCGGCCGTTTCTATCTCGGCCACAACGGCCTCGGCATCGCCCAGCTGGCCGTCAGCGCGGTCACCTGCTTCACGCTCGGCTGGATCTGGGGCGTCATCGACGGCATCCTCATGCTGACCGGAAACGTCCGGGACAGCCAAGGCCGCCAGCTGCGCGAGTGAGCTGACCCATTGCCACCCGAACGGGCACCGCCGATCCGGCGGTGCCCGTTCGTCGTTCCGCACCCGCGACGCGACCGGGAAATACGTGGGTACAACCCTTTTGCGCACCATGATCGAGATAGGGTCCTTCGCAGAAGTCCCGGCGTAGCATGAGCCGGATTTGCGTGTTGTGTGTGGGATGTCCATACACCGAAGAGAGGGAACCCGTGCGTCGCAAGCTGTTCGCCGCCGCCATGCTCGCCATCGTCGCCGCCACCGGGCTCACCGCCTGCGGCAGCAGCAGCGATCCGAATGTGTTGAAGGTCGGCACCGAAGGCACGTACACGCCGTTCAGCTACCAAGGCTCCGACGGCAAGCTCACCGGCTACGACATCGACGTGGTCCAGGCGATCGGCGACAAGCTCGGCAAGAAGATCGAATTCGTTTCGACCCCGTGGGACGCCATCTTCGCCGGCTTGGAGGCCAAGCGTTTCGATCTGGTCGCCAACCAGGTGACGATCAATGACGAGCGGAAGAAGAAGTACGCGCTGTCCGCCCCGTACACCACCTCCGACGGTGTCATCGTCACCCGTGCCGACAACAACTCGATCACCACGCTCGCCGATCTGAAGGGCAAGACCTGCGCCCAGTCCGCGACGAGCAACTGGGGCAAGGTCGCCACCGGCGCCGGCGCGAAGGTCGAGGCGGTGGAGGGCTTCGTGCAGGCCATCCAGCTGCTGAAGAGCGGCCGGGTCGACGCCACCGTCAACGACACCCTCGCCGTCGCCGAGTACACCAAGAAGAACGGCTCGGCCGACGTGAAGGTCGCGGGCAAGACCGGCGAGACCAGCCAGCAGGCCTTCGCCGCGCGCAAGGACGACGCCCTGATCAAGGACGTGGACAAGGCGCTGAGCGAGCTGCGCGCCGACGGCACGCTCGCCAAGATCTCGGACAAGTACTTCGGCACCGACGTCAGCAAGTAGCCGACGCCGTCCATGGATGCCGATACCAGGGAGCTGATTCAGCACAACCTGTGGCCGATGCTGTTGGCCACCGTCAAGACGACGATCCCGCTGACCGCGATCAGCTTCGTCATCGGCTTGGCGATCGCGTTGCTCGTCGCGCTGGCCAGGATGTCACCGGTGTGGCCGCTGTCGGCGGCCGCCCGGTTCTACATCTCGCTCATCCGCGGCACGCCGCTGCTGGTGCAGCTGTACATCGTTTTCTATGGATTGCCGCTGATCAATGTCGTGATCCCGCCGTTCCCTGCGGCGGTGATCGCGTTCAGCCTGAACGTCGGCGGCTATGCCGCCGAGGTGGTGCGCGCGTCCATTCTCAGTGTCGCGGAAGGACAGTGGGAGGCGGCCAAGGCGCTGGGCATGTCGTATACGCAGGAGCTGCGGCTGATCATCCTGCCGCAGGCGTCGCGCATCGCCGTGCCGCCGCTGTCCAACACGCTCATCTCGTTGGTGAAGGACACCTCGCTCGGCTCGCTCATCCTGGTGACCGAACTGATGCGAGTCGCGCAGCTCGCGGCCGCGCCGACGTTCGATTTCTTCGCGCTCTACACCGTCGCCGCGCTCTACTACTGGGTCATCTGCCTGTTCCTCGGTTCCGCGCAGACCAGATTGGAAACCCGCCTGGCCCGCCACGTTGCGCGATGAGCATCGGTTTGGATGTTCCCACAGCTGGAGTTCATTCTTTTCACCCAGCTTTCACCCAGGGCACAGCAGGCTCTGGTAACCCGACGGGACTAGGCTCTACACCCGTGATGCGACGGACGAAGATTGTGTGCACGCTCGGCCCGGCTACGGCCACCGAGGACCGTATCCGCGAACTCGTCGAGAGCGGCATGGACGTAGCTCGGCTGAACTTCAGTCATGGCGAACACGCGGATCACGCCGAAAACTACAAGAAGGTGCGGGCGGCGTCCGATCATCTCGGCAGGGCGGTCGGCATTCTCGCCGACCTGCAGGGCCCGAAGATTCGACTCGGCCGATTCATCGAGGGTAAGACCGTCTGGGCGACGGGCGAGGAAGTAAGGATCACCGTCGACGACGTCGACGGAACGCACGACCGGGTGTCGACCACCTACAAGGAGCTCGCGAAGGACGCGAAGCCGGGCGACCGCCTGCTCGTCGACGACGGCAAGATCGGACTGACCGTCACCGGTGTCGACGGCAACGACGTCGTCTGTCGGGTGACCGAGGGCGGACCTGTCTCCAACAACAAGGGCGTTTCGCTGCCCGGCATGGATGTCTCGGTGCCTGCCCTGTCCGAAAAGGACATCGAGGACCTGGAATTCGCGTTGAAGCTCGGTGTCGACTTCATCGCACTGTCGTTCGTGCGGTCCCCGTCCGATGTCGAGCTGGTGCACGACATCATGGACAAGGTCGGCCGCCGGGTGCCGGTGATCGCCAAGCTGGAGAAGCCGGAGGCGATCGACAACCTCGAGGCCGTCGTACTCGCCTTCGACGCGGTCATGGTCGCCCGCGGCGACCTCGGCGTCGAGCTGCCGCTGGAGCAGGTGCCGATCGTGCAGAAGCGGGCCATCCAGATTGCGCGCGAGAACGCGAAGCCGGTGATCGTGGCGACCCAGATGCTGGAGTCGATGATCGAGAACTCGCGCCCGACCAGGGCCGAGGCCTCCGACGTCGCGAACGCGGTGCTCGACGGCGCCGACGCGGTGATGCTGTCCGGTGAGACCTCGGTCGGCGCGTACCCGATCGAGACGGTGCGCACCATGGCGCGCATCGTGCACGCGGTGGAGACCGAATCGACCAGGGTGCCCCCGTTGACCCACGTGCCGCGCACCAAGCGCGGTGTCATCTCCTACGCCGCCCGCGATATCGGTGAGCGGCTCAACGCGAAGGCGCTCGTCGCCTTCACCCAGTCCGGTGACACCGTGCGCCGCCTGGCTCGGCTGCACACTCCGCTGCCGCTGCTCGCGTTCACGCCGCTGCCGGAGGTGCGCAGCCAACTCGCCCTGACTTGGGGCACCGAGACGTTCATCGTCCCCACAGTGGACAGCACCGACGCTATGATCCACCAGGTCGATGTAGCACTTCTGTCCATGGACCGATACCAAAAGGGTGACCTCGTTGTCATCGTGGCGGGCTCCCCGCCGGGGACCGTCGGTTCCACCAACCTGATCCACGTGCATCGCATCGGTGAGGAGGATCATTAATTGTGAGTGCCGCCTTGGGCTCGGTCGTCGATTCGTCGGCGAAAGGTCGATCTGATCTTGATGTGCTGCTTGGTCTGCTAGACCTGCAGCAGATGGATGAGGACGTGTTCGTCGGCCAGCACCCGGAAAAGGTCTGGAGTCGCACGTTCGGCGGACAGCTTGTCGCGCAGGCGATCATCGCCGCGGGCCGCACCGTCGGCGACCGTCCGGTGCACGCCGTCAACGCGCATTTCGTGCGCGGCGGCGACACCAAGAAGCCGATCGAGTACCGGGTGGACCGGCATCGGGACGGCCGCGCGTTCGCCAACCGCACGGTCACCGCGTACCAGGACGACCAGGAGCTGTTCGTCATGCTCGCGGCGTTCCAGGACTGGAACAAGGGGCTCGAGCACGGGCACCCGCTGCCGGACGTGCCGGATCCGGAGACGCTGCCCAGGGTCGAGGAGAGCTTCGAAGGCTTGGAAGACAAGCTGGAGATGTTCATCAAGGCGCCGCATCCGATCGACATGCGCTACACGAACGACCCGGCCTGGATCATGAAGGGCACGGGGGAGCGGCTCAACCACAATCGAGTCTGGATGCGCACCGACGGCAGGCTGCCGGACGATCCGCTGCTGCATGTGGCGACGCTCGGCTATTCCTCGGACACCACGGTGCTCGATTCGATCATCACCACACACGGCCTGTCCTGGGGACTGGACCGGATCGTCGCGGCGACGGTGAATCATTCGATCTGGTTCCACCGGCCGTTCCGGTTCGACGAGTGGGCCCTGTACGCCACCGAATCCCCGGTCGCCGCAGGCTCGCGCGGCCTGGCGACCGGCCGGTTCTTCTCCCGTGACGGCGATCTGCTCGCAACCACCGTGCAGGAAGGGCTGATTCGGCACTTCCCCGCGCGGCGCTGACCACGCACTGACCCGCACCGCATCGATCGTCCGCGCCGCACGTCGGCACGGAAAGTCGGTGCGGTGCAGTCGTTTCAGGGTGGCTAGCGGGCAGTCAGATGCGTTCGCGCTCGGCGTCGAGGTCGACGTCGGTGCGCTGCATGGCGCGGATCGAGAACGGGATCTCCCGGCTCGGATCCTCGCCTGCGAGCCCGGAGATGCGGTGCCGCAGTTGTTGTTCCAGCTCGGCGATGTCGGCGTCGCTGAGTTCGGCGGGTGCGCCGACCAGGCTCAGCGCGATCTCGTGGGTGCCGCACCCGGTCGGCTCCTGTCCGGGATGCGCTGCGCGCCAGTGGGTTTCGAGCGCGACGTGGGCCCGGTCGTCACTGTCGACGGGCAGGGTGAAGCGCCATGCGAACACGTCGCGGTCCTGCAGGTGGTCGTCCACCACCGCGCGCACGGTCTCGACGATCGCTTCGAGAGTTTCCGGTGTCACATACACATGGAGCGAAACATCCGAAATGCGTTTCGGCATGTCTATTCCTGTCGTGTGTCGAACCAGCAACGGCGGAAATTGTTGTCCGCGGGAGTGTAATACCTCCGGCCCGGAAATAGACATAGCGGCCCCGTATTGCTGGTGTCGGATCGGGCCGTTCGGGTCAGTGGACGCGGTGCGCTGCCAGGAAAGAGGCCAGTTCGGGGGCCTTCGAGGTCGGTTCGATGACCAGGCCGCCCGGCTCGTCGACCACCGGTTTCGTTTGTTCATAGGGCGCCAAGGCCAGCATGAGCGGGACCAATGCCTCCGCGATGCGGTCGCCCACCTCGCAATATGCCTGTTCGGAGAGGCCGACGGGGTCGGCGATGTTCTCCCGGCCGACCAGGGAGAGGTCGTTGCGCGCCCGGTGCAGCCCGGCGATCGAGCGCGCCCCGGTCACGTGCGCGATTCGGCTGGCCTCCAGCAGCGTGAAGGTGCGGGCGCCGACTCCGAAGCCGTGCTGGCTCACGTTGTCGCGCAGTTGCTCGGTCATCGTCAATACCAGGTCGGCATTGTCGATCATCTCGGGCTTGAGCCGTCGTGCCTTGAAACCGCTCGGATCGCCGCCGAGTCCGATGATCGCTTCCGCGGCGAGCGGTTCTACCGGAAAACCGACCAGTGCCCGGGTTCCGGCGCTTTCGGCGGTGAGGTCCGGCAGGTCGTGGTCGATCGCAATCGCTCGGGTCAGGCGCTCGGCAATTACCGAACGACAAACATTGCCATTGCAAACGAACAGGACGTGCATAGGAATACGGTAAGGGCTGAATCGCCGTCCAGATGACCGAAATCCTCCTGATATGGGCCTCCTGGACAGATGTTCATCTCCAGGTCGATCGACGTACACAAACCGCGCGCAGGGGCGTTCGCATTCGGGCGACCGAGGCAAAAGTGCGAGTGTGTCCCTGTGCACATACCCTGCGTAGGATGTATCGAAACGCCACGCTGTGATTGCCCCGTGATAACCGCTGCCTGTTACTCGAATTCACCCTTGTAGTAAGTCTTTTCGTCGATCACGGGCGCCACCTTGGCCGCTTTGTTCTCGACGCGCCCCCTGGTGGAGAACATCCTTCCGCGCATGGCGATAGCAGGCGCGAATCTGGGCAGCCCGGTCGTGCCGTCCATGTCGTCGTACATCGCGTCGATGCCGCCCCGCATGAAGTACGCCTCGTGCCAGAACCCGGTGCCGCCGGAGTCCTGCAGGAACTTCCGCCACCAATCCCGGTGCGGCGCCGAGCGAGTCCACCGCTCCAGGCTGTCGAGATCACGCCAGTACTGCCGTGCGCCCCAGTGCGGCGGAAACAGCGCCCAGATCACGTCCTCGTGCGACAGCAGCCCGTCCGGCCGATCCTGGTGCGAGCTATAGAGTTTCGGCCCCAGACCGAGCAACCGCAGCACCCCCCTCGGCTTGCGCACCCGCATCCCGAGATAGATGACGACCAGATCCGGATACTCGCTCAGATCGACCGTCTGCCTGTTCACCCGCATCGCAACCTCCGCTGACTCGGGCGTCCTGCTGCCCACCTACGCCTGAATACGAGGCAGACCGCCGTTCAGTTCGAACCTTCGCCCGATCTCCCGGCAGGGACGTAAACGGGGTGCTTTGATGAGGCGATATAGAGGTCGGCGCCGCGGAGTCGACTGTCTCGTGGCAAGCGGACCAGATTTCGATTCCATGAGCAGAGAGGAGCGGTGATGCGATCGACAACGAAGCAGGCGCTGTGCCAGGCGGTTGTGGCCCTGTCGTTGGTGGCGGTGCTCAGCGGCTGCGATGACGGCCCGACCACCCCCGGCCAGAGCAGCTCTACGGCGGCGCAGCAGCGGACCGCTGACGCGACCACCGCTCCTGCGACTTCCCCGCCCACCAGCACCGCTGCCGCGGACCAAACCACCGGTGTTTCGGCGGGACAGACCTACACGGTCCGTGAGGTCGCGGTATCCAACGGCGTTGGCAAGACCGACACCGCGGCATCGCTCGAACTGTCTGGCGGTGACCCGCGCGTGACCGAGGTCTTCAATCACGGTGTCCGCGCATACATCCAGGAACAAGTGGACAACGTCAACCGCGCCAACGACCCGCGCCCGCATTCCGTCACCACCCACGCCCGGATCTACTTCACCGAGACAACCGTCGCCGAAGTCGTCTACGGCTTCGTCTCGTACACCGGCGAGGCCCATCCGATGAAGATCCTCGGCACCATCACCACCAACACTCGAACCGCGACCCCCATCCTGATCAGCGATCTGTTCCTCGATCCCGGCGCCGGCATCACCGAATTGGCAAAGGCGACAACAGAAGCGATGGACGCAGTGCACCCCGGCCTGTCCGGCAGCATCGCCGAGAACCTGACCCCCACCGCCACCAACTTCGCCAACTGGGTCCCCACCCCCACCGCACTCCAGGTACACATCGACACAGGCCGCTACGTAACCGGCTACCCCTGCGTCCAGATTCCCTGGTCCCGCCTGACCCCCGTACTCGGCCCCGCCCTCGAGCAGGTAGCCGACCAAGCCCCCGCAGGCCAACCATCCGCCTGCCCGGCAAGCTGACCACCAACCGGCCTCCGAGAAACCCACGAGTCTCCACGACCCCCGACCTCGCGCGAGTCGCACACCCCAGGCTCGCGCGAGCCACACCCTCCGAGTCGTGCGATCTGCACACCCCGAGCTCGAGCAAGTGAGACTGAGTTCGCGCGAGTCACATACTGCCGAAGGCACGGCATCAACCAAGGCGCACAGCAGCATATTGAAGGTGCACTGACCAACAAACGCGCCCACTGCATGGGGGGCTCGGGGGGCGAAGCCCCGCCGAGCGGGGTCTGGGGGTTGCACCCCCAGTGTGATTACGAAGAGAACCCCGGTCCGCGCTTTCCGCGGACAGGGGTCCCCTGTGATCGAGTGCCGAGTGTGGGACTCGAACCCACACGTCCTTTCGGACAACGGTTTTTGAGATTGTCCCTCTCGACGTTTGCAGGAATCGGAGACTGTTGGTGTCGGTAGCGGAACGTTGTTGACCAGCGGATACGATCGTTTGGTTCGTTGGTGGGACTCGGTCTCGCCGTGCGCTGCTGCGGACCAGTTGCGGACTGCGGAGCCTCGGCGGGGAGTGTGGGCCGACCGAAACGGTGTCTCGCAGCCCCCGCTGCCGATAGCCTTGGCTAGGGGGCTCTGGATGGGAACCATGGAAACCGAGGGTCGAGGCGATTGGCTCAGCAAGCCGCCCACTGCACGGTTCTGGCTGGCCGTGATCAGCATTGTGGTGCTCGTTATTCTTGGGATTTTGTTAGTGAACGGCATTAACCAAGAGCAGCAGAAGTTGGAGGAATCTTGTCGGATACGACAGGAGATGATCAACGCTGGCCAAATGGCACCGGAGTTGGGATGCAAGGGGCGGTAGGTAAGGGCATCTGGGATGGCCCCGCGGCTGGTGGATTGTGCTGCTTACCGTCTGCCAACCACGCTGGGCGGCCGTCTGCTCCGGAGGCAGACTCGGGCAGGTCACGGGTGTATTGGGCTGGCCGAGTCGAGCCCTGCAGTCTGCTCGGCGGACAATGCGTGTCGCTAGCGAACCTAACCCCCAGTGCGGCCCGGTCGCCATATTTGCAGAATTGGTGCGGTCCACATCATTGGTCGTATACCGTCCATCTATGGTGACCCAACCTGAGGATACGGACTATCCGTGGGTAGACGACAATAGTCGACCCTTCAGGGATGAATGGTTGGATTTAGACCGTTCCATTCGCGCCGTGATACCTCAGGTTCTCGGCAATGCTTGGGCAGACTCTAGCAGCGACTCTGACGAGACAGATTTTCTGATCGCTAGCACTCTAGATGAGTTGAGAGAGTTGCTGCTCTTCAAACCTGAACCCGTAGTCATTGACGGTGAAATTATCCAACGCTATCTTGCGGATTATATTAGCGAAAAGGAATTCACGGAACTAAGGACATATCTCTCGAATCTAATGCTTGAGCAGTCGCGACAGATGGATAGTTCGGATATTCTATCATTTCTTCTAGCTTGGATAGGCAATGCGGCAGCGGCGTTGACCATGGGAGGGTTTACGGACTATCGAGTGCGGCTCACTAATGCCACCAGCGAGGAAGCGGCTTTTCTGAAATGGAGGCGCAAGCTTGAAGGTATTGAGCTTACGAGTCGCCGTGCGATAAATGCACGCATGGCCGCCAATCAAGCCGTATCTGCTGCTGGCGATGCACGGCGTGCCAGTAAGGCGGCCCAGGAGGCGGCGGGTGCCACAGGAAATAGTGCGTTAGCTAACCATTTCGCGGAATTGGCATCAGATGAGGGTAATCGAGCCTTCTATTGGACATGCGCTACTATTCTTTCACTTCTCGTAAGCCTTGCGGTTGGCGGATGGCTGTCGGGTTTCGGAGTGTTCGATTCTATGTGGAAATCGGTCATTGGCCACTTGGCACTCCTTGCGCCATTGGTTGCCATAGCTGGGTACACGGCACGGATCGCGCACCATCACCGGAAGTCCGCGCTTTGGGCCAGCACCACCGCAGTGCAGTTGAAGACAGTGTCCGCCTATGTGCAACAGCTCCCATCAGAAGAGTCGCGTGAGAATATCGTTAATATTCTGGGGGCAAGAGTTTTCTCGGTACCGGACCTTCCCGAAGGAACTCAGACGGACCAGGTTGCCATTATACCGACTGGTGTAATCGACATTCTGAAAGATCTGGTCGCGGGCTCAAAGAAGGACCCGGCCTAGCATGAAGTAACCGCACAGCGGGGCCAGCGTGCCTGACAGGCAATTTTCTCCTGTCACCTACACCACCCGCTTCCTCATCCTGGCCGTCCTGTGCTGAGGGAGGGATAGTCAAGGGTGCCGCAGGCATCGCGTAGCGACGCGAAGCGCCCTTTACTCTCCCGTGGCGAAGTCAGATCATTGGGCCATGAGGAGGCGGGCACCCAGGCCAGCACGTGGATCTGTAGACGTGACCGCGGCTTCCCCGCCGGCCTTTTCGGGGTGCGGTTTTGCCGGTATGCAGCATGGATGGATCAGGGTATTCGGCCTTGCGGGTCGTCGCCGACGCGCCGACTGCGCCGGGGCGGCGGAGGGGCGGAGCGTAGCCCCGTTGCGCGTCGCCAGCGCGGCGGCGGCCCGTAGGGCCGCCGCTCTTGATCCTTAATGGCGGATTTCGGCAGTATCCGGAGCCCGACACTGAAGCCCGACACCGAAGCTCACACCTCAAGCATCAAATGACACCCGATATCGAAGCCCGACACTTGTGTACCTGCGCTGCTGCTGCGGCGTCGTTCGACTGGTGACGAGGAAAGATGCGCGGCATGCGGTCTGCGCGGATGGTTAATGCGGCCTAGGTCGACAGCCCTGTAGGTATTCGAGCTAGAGGGTTGTTTCAAAGATCCTCGTAGTCAAGAAGTCCGTTCTCCATCACATGCTGCCGGAAGCCGCCGCGAGCAAACGGTAGGTGATAGTCGCCCTCTAAGAGATTGTCGGCCAACTCCTCAACCATTACTGTGGTGAGTTTCTTCTCACGAATCGCCTTGCATAGCAACGGGACAGTTGCCGTGACGCGAATTCCTTTTTCTTCCGCGATCCGCCGTGGGGTGGCGTCGTCAATCACCACTTCACACTTGTAAATCTGCCCCATGGCGAGGACGCCGCATTCACCTCGATTCTTGCCGTTCGCAACCAACCGATCATGGTAATGAGCGAACGCTTCGCTGAAATCTTGATCAGTCGATCGGTGAACGTGGATCCAGTCGGCGTCGAGCGTTGCGCGAACAGCCGAACGATGCTCAGTACAACGGTTAAGTTCATCTTCGACGCTGTCAGGTATGTAGACGGGACGGTCGCCTGCGAGGAACCGCAATACTCCCAGCCATCCCTGCACCGAGAAGTGCCGTAACGGTCCTGTGTCAAATACCCATGCGTTGTCGGGTACTGTCACGATACGAAATTCCAAATTTCATCGGATCGTCGTTCGCGAATGCGCGGAAGGTCAGTCTCGTCGAAAGTACCTTGGAGTAATTCCAACGCCCGCTCCCGGCTTATCCGTTCATCACGCACAAGTTGCAGCACCGCAAGCGCGAATGGTCGAGGAACGGTTGTGTCCGTGAGCTCTTCGAGTGGGACACACAAATTCATCTCAACGATGTCTGTCTGAGAGGTGCGGCACTGGCGTACCAAAGTGATCGTCTCGTTGTCGGCAAGCGCTAGTTCCTTTAGCCGCGTTGCGAGGGTTGCCATGTCAACCCGGAACGCACTTGCTAGCTGAATTGCTGCTCTGCGCTCTCCGAACTGGTCAACCGCCATTTGCCACTGCCGTCCGACCGCCGATTCCGGGAGCAGCAGTGCTCGGGCGAAACGATCGAGGCGTGACTCCATGGGGACGGCATGATCGGGGTAGTCGGTGACTCGCCAGTCGACTGTGTAGTCATCTGCGATTAGATAGTGACCGAGTTCGTGCGCCAGCGAGAGCCGCCTACGACCGACTTTCATGTGACTGTTGATGAGGCTGACACCTCCGCGACGCAGCAGGATTGTCCCGGCGTCAGCGATGTCCTGGCCGATATTGCGAGAGAACGTCAGGAGTCCGATACGCGCAACGCTTTCAGAAAGCTTGTGAATAGGTTCGTTGGCTGGAAGGGCCATCAGGCTACGTGCTTTTGCCGCCAGCGACTCGGCCTCAGCGTTGGTCGAAGGCCTTGTGATACTGGCCTTGCCGACGATGTCAGCAGCTTCGATGCCCAATTCGCTCGCTCCCAACGAGACGATGAACTCGACCTCATCGGCCAACTTCGCGAGCAGGGCGTCGATCTGTGAGTCTGTAGTGTCCAGCCCCTGGCTGGACCGATACGAGACGAGCGCTGGAATGGGTTCCTCGAAGAATGTGGACATACGCACGCCGATGGCGGCGGCGATATCGGCCAGCTCAAGCGCCGTGACCTTGCGAACGCCTCCCTCGATCTTGTTGACGGCAGTGCGCTCTAGGCCAACGGACCGCGCCAGGTCGTCCTGGCTCATGTCCGCACGCTTGCGTGCATCTCGGATGCGCTCGCCTAGTGTCTGGGCGTTGACGTCAGCCATGTGTGCGATTATCGCACACTGTGGTTGATGGGGAAAGGGGCAGCGAGATCGTGTCGTCGGTCGCGCTTCCGGATGGCACCGAACATCTTCAACCAGCGTTTGCCCACTCAATTCGATATTTCGGAGGTCGTAGGACATCTGCCGGGCGGTCTGAGTGTTGACAAGTTGCGTATCGGACAGCGTTGTCGGATGCAGGCGATGTGACCATGGATGGGTGCCGCGCAGACGTGGCCAAACGGGGCTCGCAGATGCGGCGCCCATCGCCTGCCTGATCGGTAGCTAAGGTCCGCCGGGGTTCTGATCGGGTGGCCGTGGGCGGTCGTGGTTGTCGTGATGTTCATCGCGGGGATGGTGCTCTGGCGTGCGAAGCATCCCGAGACCTTCGAGCGGTGGATCACTGCGCGGGCACAAACCAGGTTCCTGACGTGGTTCCGCTACCGCCGTCGCTGGACCCGGCTGCTCGATGCCTGCGGCTTGACGATCACCCGCGACGACAGGACGTTCGTTCCGCGTCTGTTCTCGGTGCGGATCGGTGCGTCGGTGGATGTGGTTCAGGTGCGGATGCTGCAAGGGCATTGCCCGGCTGATTGGCAGAACCGTGTTGAGCACCTGGCCCACGCTTTCGGTGCCCAGGAGTGCCGAGCCACCATCGCCGCTCCCGCTGTCGTGGAACTTGCTTTCCGCCTTGATGATTCGCTCGCTACACCGATTGAACTGCCGCGCATCGACGGCGGTCATTGGATGAAGGATGCTGCCTGATGACCGACACCATCGTCTTACCTCGGACGGGGGAACTGCGGCACAGCGCCGTGCCCTACCCAACCTGTTCGAGGTCGCCCAGGCTGCCGCCGAGCAGTACGAGGTGTGCAAGCGACCTATCGCGATGCGGATCGAGGACCCCAAGACAGGCACGGTCACCTACGAGGGCTCCCCGTGTAAGTCGACGATCGAATCGGTGTGCCCGGCCTGCGCCAAAGCCAATCGGCTGCTGCGCATCGCTCAATGCCGCGAAGGCTGGCACACCGATCGTGAGCCCGTAGCCGCCAAGTCCGATCCGACTGACGTTCAGGTCGAATTGCTTACCGCCCGAGCCGATCTGGTCGCCCAGTATCGGCAGGCCGTCGCCGATGGTGATGAGGAGCTGGCGGCCGGTATCGCGGAGGTGGTCCGGGACCTGGACGTCGAGCTGCGGGAAACGGGCCTGCGTGGTCGCCTCCCGGCCTTGGATGCCACGGCCAAGGATCGGCGTCGGCGGTCCACTCGGCGGCGTCAGGATGCACCGAACCTGCCTCGTCGCAAGGTCGCCAAGACCACGGTCGGCAAGGTGTTCGCGGGCAAGCATCAACCCTCGATGTTCGTCACCCTCACCATGCCCTCCTACGGGCGCATCAACCCCCACGGCGCCACCGATCCCACAGGCCAAGAGGTCTCCGACGGCTCCCCACTGTACGTCGACAGCTACGACTACGTGACCGCCGCACGGGACATCGTGTTCTTCTCCAAGCTGGTCGATCGCTGGATCCAGAACTTGCGGCGCGCGGTCGGCTGGGATGTGCAGTACTTCGCCACCGTGGAACCGCAGAAGCGTGGTGCCCCGCATCTGCACATCCTGATCCGCGGTGCGATCTCTCGCGAGCTGCTCAAGCTGGTCACCGCGGCGACTTATCACCAAGTGTGGTGGCCGCGTTTCGATGCCGAGAACCGCGTCTACGGCGGGAGTTTCCAGCCGGTGTGGGAACCGAAGCGGGCCCCCAGGGGACCAGTGACAAGACCGTGCCTGGACGTTGCAAGGGCAAAGCACACCGGCGCGACACTCTCGGCCTGCCCGGTCGACGGGTGCTCGTCTCCCGGCGTTGGTCCGGCAAGACCCTGCCCGACCACAAGCAAGACCGGGTCGATTTTGTTCGGCAACTCCTTGCTGATGCCGGATCGAGAAGCCGGACACCTCGCACCTGCGCGTCACTCCGGTCGAACCTGGCGACAAGTCCCGACCCTTGCGTGAGCACCTGATCATGGGCGCGATCGCCAAACGCACGACATGGCGTGCGGAATACCTGAGAGCTCAGCTGGCCGCTGGTCCACCTGGAGCGCAAGAAACTTCGGCAATTCGGCGAGTGGCATAGGAACGGGAGGGGCTGAACATGACTGAGGAAGAGATTTACCTACGGGCGAAGGGCTGCGAGGAGCTGACCGGGATTCCCGAAGCGACCTGGCGGTGGTGGGCGCATGTCGGCTACGGCCCGGAAAGCTTCAAGCTTGGTCCGCGGCGACGGGTGTGGAAACGCTCGGTGGTGCTGGCATGGATCGCCGAACAGGAGCGGCAGACCGCTCGCGGTGGGGAGGCTGCCTGATGGTGACGCGACGTAATCCACGGTCGGGCATCGAGGACCGGTGGCACCCGACGGTGGTCGAGGTAGACCCGGTCACGGGCAGCGAAGTCGAAGAAGAAGGTGAAGTCGGAAGAGCGGCTCGGCAAGGGCAAGCGGTGGCGTGCCCGGTACGTCGACCCGAACGGCGTAGAGCGCTCGCAGTCGTTCGACACGAAGGTTCAGGCGCAGAAGTTCATCGATGGTGACGTAACGACGAAGGTGGTCACGGGTACGTGGGTGGACCCGGACCGTAGCGGCGTGCTGTTCTCTGTGGTCGCCGAGAAATGGTTCACCTCAAAGAAATTCCGCAAACCAAAGACCGTCGCCGGATATCGATCGCTGCTGGATACGATCGTGTTGCCACGCTGGGGCTCGGTGCCGCTTCGGGATGTCGAGTTCGAGGATATTCAGGAATGGGTGGTGAATCTCTCACAGTCGGGCAGCGCGCGTTTTGAGGGTCGCGGGCTTTCCGCTTCGCGGGTGATTCAGTCGTATCAGGTGCTTAGTCAGGTGTTGCGGTTCGCGATCAAATCGAAGCGTCTGGCGGTGAATCCTGCCGAGGAAATCGACCTGCCGTCGATGATTGCGGGGGAGCGACGGTACCTCACCCACGTGGAGGTGATGCAACTGGGCATGGCGGCCAGTCGATTCCGCACGCTCGTATTTACGTTGGCCTACACCGGTATTCGGTTCGGCGAAGCCATCGCACTCCGCGGTGCGAACATCGACGTGGACAACCGCCGCATCCATGTCACTCGTTCGGCAACTGGTGTGACCGGTGAGGGGATGGTCGAGACCGACACGAAGAATCACACGACTCGTGCGGTGCCGGTGCCCAGAATCCTGGTCAAGGAGCTCGCGAAGCTGCTGGAGGGCTGTGAGTTGGATGAGCTGGTTTTCCCGAGCACAAGGGCGGCTACCTCACCTCGACGGAATTCCGGTGGGTGTTCGACCAGGCGGCGGCCACGGTCGGATTGAAGGGCGTTGTGCCGCATGCGCTTCGCCATACCGCTGCGTCGCTGGCGATCAGCGCCGGGGCGAATATCAAGGTCGTCCAGCGGATGCTCGGCCACAAAACCGCGACGCTGACTCTGGACCTGTGCGGGCACCTGTTCCCGGACGATCTGGACATCGTCGCGGACGGAATGGATGCCGGTGCCCGAGCAGCTGCGGACCAACTGCGGACTGCGTGAGGAAGTGGGTGGGAGGGCGGTTCCGAGAAACCGCCCTCTACCTTGGTGCCGAGTGTGGGACTCGAACCCACACGTCCTTTCGGACAACGGTTTTTGAGACCGTCGCGTCTGCCAGTTCCGCCAACCCGGCGCACCGGGTGGAAATGATAGCGGGTGGGTGGCGCTTGGACCTAACTGGTTGTGCCGCGCGGCGCGAGCGGTGGGTTTGCCCTGGGTATATGCGTTCTATGCCGAAGTGAAAGGTACTCTTTACATCACTCGATGCGTGGTGGTGAGGTCGATGGTCGGTTAGTTGGACCAACGTCCACCCTTCGGCGTGTCGGACAGGCATCGGAACCAGAGGGGTCTACCTATGAGCAATGCAGCAGGGGGCGCGGGCACGAAGCGCGACGCGGGGGCCAAGCGCGTCGTCGTCGCGGAGGACGAGGCGCTCATCCGCATGGACCTGGTCGAGATGCTGACCGAAGAGGGCTATCTGGTGGTCGGTGAGGCTGGCGATGGCCAGCAGGCGGTGGATCTCGCGGAGGAGCATCGGCCGGATCTGGTCATCATGGATGTGAAGATGCCGCGCAGGGACGGTATTGATGCCGCGGCCGAGATCGCGTCGAAACGTGTTGCGCCGGTGGTGATTTTGACGGCGTTCAGCCAGCGGGATCTGGTGGAGCGGGCCAGGGATGCCGGTGCGATGGCGTATCTGGTGAAGCCGTTCACCAAGTCGGATCTGGTGCCTGCGATCGAGTTGGCGGCGAGCCGTTTCCACGAGATCACCGCCTTGGAGGGCGAGGTGGCGAATCTGGCCGATCGGCTGGAGACGCGCAAGCTGGTGGAGCGGGCGAAGGGCGTGCTGATGCAGACGCAGGGCCTTTCGGAGCCGCAGGCGTTCAAGTGGATACAGCGCACGGCGATGGATCGCCGGACGACCATGAAGGCGGTCGCGGAGGTCGTGTTGGAGAACTTGGCCCCGAAGTGACGGTCCAGGTCCGTTGAGCGGACCTGGGCTGACAGGTTTCTGCCGGTGTCGTCCGCGGCGCATGCCGTGCTGATGGACCGTGTCCACCTGCGTCGATTGGTCGGAAATTTTACTCACTGGAAACGCGATCGTGCACAAGAATTCGACGCAATGTCGGATTCATGACCCGAATGTGATGCGGATCTAACGCGCCAACGCTATGTTCTGACCGGGCTGACGTGGTTGGCCTCCTCGGTGATCCGGGGGAGCACAGGACTTAGAGGTGAAACGTGCTTAGTTCGACATGGCGCAGTCGTACGACGCGGGGAGTTGTGGCAATCGGTGCTGTCGCCGCGCTGGTGCTGACCGGTTGTAGCGACAAGTCGACCGGTACCGGTACGAACACGTCGGGCACCAGCGGTGCGACCGACCTGAAGATCACGCCGGTCGCGCAGGTGGACATCAACGGCAAGGAAGTTCCGAAGGTCGATCCGGCGAAGGCCGCCGATCCCGCGGGCGACGGCAAGGCGACCTGCGCGCCGACCACTCTCGCCTTTGCCGGCGCGTTGACCGGTCCGAATGCTGCCCTCGGCATCAACATCGACATGGGCGCGAAGCTGGCGCTCGACCAGCACAACAAGGCCAACCCCGGCTGCCAGATCACGTTGAAGTCGTTCGACACCGAGGGTGACCCGCAGAAGGCCACCCAGGTGATCCCGCAGATCGTCAACGACAAGTCGATCGTTGCCCTGCTCGGCCCGACGTTCTCCGGTGAGACCAAGGCGACCGGCAAGATCCTGAGCGACGCGGGTCTGGCCTCGCTGACCTCCTCGGCGACCAACGCGACGCTGACCGCCAACGGCTGGACCAGCTTCTTCCGCGGCCTGGCCAACGACGATGTGCAGGGCCCCTCGGTGGCGAAGTACCTGACCGGCACCGCGGGCTACAAGAAGGTCTGCGTCGTCCAGGACAACAGCGACTACGGCACCGGCCTGGCCAAGAGCATCACCGAGGGTCTCGGCGCTGCCGCCGACCCGAGCTGCGCTGCCAGCATCAAGACCGGTGACAAGGACTTTGCCGCCACGGTCACCAAGATCTCCGGCGCGAAGGCCGACGCGGTGTTCTTCGCCGGCTACTACGCCGAGGGTGCGCCGCTCGCGCAGCAGCTGAAGTCCGGTGGCTTCAAGGGTGTCTTCGTCGGTCCGGACGGCACCAACGATCCGCAGTTCCTCTCGCAGGCGGGTAGCGCGGCCAAGGGCGCGACGCTGACCTGCCCGTGTGGTCCGGCTCCGGAGAAGTTCGAGAAGGACTACGTCGCCTTCAACAAGCAGCCCTCGGGTGTCTACTCGGTCGAGGCCTACGACTTGGCTACGATCCTCACCAAGGCGATCGGTGCGGGCAAGGTCAGCCGCCCCGACATCCTCGAGTACGTGCGTTCCTACGACGGCGCCGGTCTGGCCCGTCAGTACAAGTGGAGTGCCAACGGCGAGCTGAGCAACGCGCTCATCTGGATCTACACGGTCAAGTAACCCGAAACACGAGTCGCGCAGCACGTAACGGGGTTCGCGCGAATCCCGTTACGTGCTGCTGTTTCGTGAAGGGCGAATGAATGAGGGCGAATTAACGAATGTCAACCACTGCATTAGCCGGCGCTGTACAACTCGCCGGCGGATCGATCGACTTCAACTATGAGGGAGTGATCGACAATTTCTGGCGACTGACCGTCGACGGATTGTCATACGGTGCGATCTACGCACTGGTCGCTGTGGGCTACACCCTGGTCTACGGTGTGCTGCGGCTTATCAATTTTGCCCATTCGGAAATATTCATGCTCGGCATGTTCGGCCAGTACATCGGTCTGATGTTGCTCGGCTTCGCACCGAGTGGCGACGTCTACTCGCAGGGCGTCATCCTCACCGTCACCTATCTGGCGCTGGCAATGATCTTCGGCATGGCGGTGTCCGGTGGCGCCGCTGTCGGCTTGGAGCGCCTCGCCTATCGGCCGCTGCGCAAACGCGGCGCCAAACCCCTGATCTTCCTCATCACCGCGATCGGCGCCTCGTTCGTGATCCAGGAACTCGTGCACTTCGTGTTGCCGAAGGTCTGGCCCGGACTCGGCGGCACCAACGCCCAGAAGCCGATCATGCTGGTGGAGCCCACCATTCAGTTCAGCTTCGGCGGCGCCGACATCACCAACGTGACGCTTGTGATCATCGTTGCCGCGGTGATCCTGGCGATCGCCACCGAATTGGTCATCAACCAAACGAAGTTCGGCCGCGGCATCAGGGCCGTGGCACAGGATCCGGACACGGCGACGCTGATGGGTGTCTCGCGGGAGCGCATCATCCTGCTCACCTTCCTCATCGGCGGCGTGCTCGCCGGTGCGGCGGCGCTGCTCTACGCGCTCAAGATCCCGAACGGCATCATCTATTCCGGTGGATTCATCCTCGGCATCAAGGCATTCAGCGCCGCGGTGCTCGGCGGTATCGGCAACCTGCGCGGCGCACTGCTCGGTGGCCTGCTGCTCGGTCTCGCGGAGAACTACGGCCAGATCCTGTTCGGCACCGAGTGGCGCGACGTGGTCGCCTTCGTGGTGCTCGTGCTGGTCTTGATGATTCGCCCGACCGGCATTCTCGGTGAGAGCCTCGGGAAGGCCCGCGCATGACGACTACTGCCAAAACCGTTGCCCCGCAGCCGAAGCAGGAGCCTGGGCGGGGTGTCGGCGATGCGTTGCGCTCCTGGTGGGGCGGGCTGTCACGCCCGGCCCAGTGGGGGATCGGCGTCCCTGCCATCATCGCGCTCGCGCTGCTTCCGTTGTTCCCTCCGTCGTTCATCGACACCCCAGGCACCAGCTTCGGCGGCGTCATGGCGCAGTTCGCCATGTATGCGTTGCTCGCTGTCGGCCTGAATGTCGTTGTCGGACAGGCAGGTCTGCTCGACCTCGGGTATGTCGGCTTCTACGCCGTCGGTGCATACACCGTCGGCTTGCTCACCAGTCCCAACAGTCCGTGGAACCAAACCGACGGCGGCTGGCTCAACGACAAGTGGGCCTGGTTGGCGTGCTTGCCGTTGGCGGTCGCGGTCACCGCGGTCTCCGGCCTGATTCTCGGCACCCCGACGCTGCGACTGCGCGGTGACTACCTGGCGATCGTGACGCTCGGCTTCGGTGAGATCGTCCGGCTGCTCGCCGACAACCTCGGCGACCTGACCAACGGCAGCCTCGGCCTGTCCGGCATCGCCTACCCGAGTGTCGGTGTCTCCGAGAACAAGCCCAACGGCTACTTCTCGTCCGGCAATCTCGGCGATTCGGAATCATCGAGCCTGCTCGACCGTGCCAACTCCGGAACATGGTGGTTCTGGCTCGGCATGGTGCTGGTGATCATCGTGCTGCTGATCGTCGGCAACCTGGAGCGCAGCCGTCCGGGCCGGGCCTGGGTGGCGATCCGGGAAGACGAGGACGCGGCCGAGATCATGGGCGTGCCGACGTTCAAATTCAAGCTGTGGGCGTTCATGATCGGCGCCGCGGTCGGCGGCCTCTCCGGCGCGCTGTACGCAGGCCAGGTGCAGTTCATCAACCCGACCGGGTTCAACGTCATCAACTCGATGCTGTTCCTGTGCGCGGTCGTCATCGGCGGGCAGGGCAACAAGCTCGGCGTGATCGTCGGCGCGTTCATCATCGTGTACCTGCCGAACCGGCTGCTTTCGGTGCAGGCGGTGGGGCAGACGGTGACCGGCTGGATCATGATCGTCGTCAGCGTCGTCGTTGTCGTCGCGCTGATTGTGGTGTGGCGCAGGTGGGCTCGGGAACAGGAACGGCCGATCAGGCTCGGCTATGCGGCCGGTGCGGCGGTAGTCACGGTCGTGTTGCTCGTTGTGCTCGGTAACGTGCTGACATTCCAGCAGCCTGGCGCGCAGTCGCTCGGCGACTACAAGTACCTGTTCTTCGGCATCACGCTGATGGTGGTCATGATCTTCAAACCGCAGGGCCTCTTCCCGGTCCGGCAGAAGCTCCTCGCCTACGGGCGGCAGGTCTACCAGGCCGTGCGTAAACCGTTCAACAACGAGGCGAATGGAGAGACCCGATGACCGGGCCTGGCGCGGGTGGTGCGCTGTTCGACAACGAGGACATGGCCGCGGGCTACGCGGCCGCACCCGAGGTGGAAAGCGCGGGCGTGGTCGATCTGACCGCGGTGATCCCCGATCTCGGCGACGCGGAGACGGTCGCGGAGGTCGTCGCCGCGCATCGCGAGATCGAGACCGCCGTTGGTGAGCCGCTGTTGCGCACCGAGGGGCTGACCGTGCAGTTCGGTGGTCTGACCGCGTTGGACGCAGTGAGTTTCGAGATCCGCCGCGGCGAGATCCTCGGGCTCATCGGACCCAACGGCGCCGGAAAGACGACCTGCTTCAACGCGATCACCGGCGTGTACCGGCCGTCGGCGGGCACGGTCTACTTCGACGGCAAGCCGTTGACGAAGACCAAGCGCAACGCCATCACCCGGCTCGGCATCGCGCGCACCTTCCAGAACATCCGGCTCTTCAACGAGATGACGGCGTTGGAGAACGTGGTGGTCGGCACCGACGCCAGGCACAAGACCTCCGTGCCCGGCGCCATCTTCCGCACCCCGCGGCATCGCCGCGAGGAGCACGATGCGATCGAGCGGGGCATGGCGCTGCTCGAGTTCGTCGGCATCGCGCCGCGCGCGGTGGAGAAGGCGCGCAACCTGTCCTACGGCGATCAGCGCAGACTGGAGATCGCCAGGGCGCTGGCCACCGAGCCGAAGCTGCTGTGCCTGGATGAGCCTGCGGCCGGGTTCAATCCGAGCGAGAAGTCGGCGTTGATGGATCTGATCCGCAAGATCCGCGACGACGGGTTCACCGTGCTGCTGATCGAGCACGATATGCGCCTGGTGATGGGCGTGACCGACCGGATCGTGGTGCTCGAGTTCGGACGCAAGATCGCCGACGGGCTGCCCGCCGATATCCGGGAGGACCCCGCGGTGATCGCCGCCTATCTCGGTGTGCCCGATGACGGCACCGAGTCGGGGACGGCAAGCGCGCACGGGACGAACGGGTAGGAGCAGCGATGGCATCGCACAGAGAACCGGACAACCAGGCTGTCGGCCTGGTCAAGGGCAACGGCGCCGAGTCGCTGCTCGAGGTCACCGACATGGTCGTCAACTACGGCAGAATCCAGGCGCTGCACGGGATTTCGCTGCATGTGGCGCCGGGAGAGCTGGTCACCCTGCTCGGCGCCAACGGCGCGGGCAAGACCACGACCATGCGGGCGCTGTCGGGTCTGCTGCCGCTGACCCGCGGCCGAATCCTGTTGGAGGGGCGCGACATCACCCAGATGAAGGCGCACGAGCGGGTCGGCGAGGGCTTGATCCAGGCACCGGAGGGCCGGGGTGTCTTCCCCGGCATGACGGTGCAGGAGAACCTCGACATGGGGTGCTACGGAAGGCCGTTCAAGCAGAAGGCGGAGTACAACAAGACGCTCGATTGGGTGTACGAGTTGTTCCCTCGGATGCTGGAGCGGCGCAAGCAGGTCGGCGGCACGCTGTCCGGCGGCGAGCAGCAGATGCTTGCCATCGGTCGTTCGCTGATGGCTCGGCCGAAGCTGCTGCTGCTCGATGAGCCGTCGATGGGCTTGGCGCCCATGATCATTCAGCAGATCTTCCGGATCATCACGGAGATCAACAAGCAGGGCACCACTGTGCTGCTCGTGGAACAGAATGCCCAGCAGGCGCTCTCGCGCAGCGACCGTGCCTACATCTTGGAAACCGGCGAGGTCACCAAGACCGGCTCCGGCGCCGAATTGCTCACCGATCCCGCGGTGAAGTCGGCGTATCTCGGCGTCGGTTAGTTCCGCGGTAACCCCGGTGCCGCGCGGCCGGACTCGAGGCATGATCGTGACATGAATGGTCACGATGAGCTGATGAATCTGGCCGAGCGGTACTGGGACAGCGTGCTGGAGGCCAGGCCGAGCGACGCGACACTGTTGGGGGACAGGCGATTCGATGACCGCATCGAGGACCTGTCGGTCGCGGCGGAAGAGCGAGTGCTGTCGACCTGGCGCGAGCTGTTGCGTCAGGTCGAGGCGCTCGACGCCGCCGAGCTCGAGCCGGTGGACCGGGTCACCCGTAGTCTGCTGGTGACCGAATTGGCCGGTGCGGTGGAGCGTTTGGGGTGGCGCCCGCTGGAAATGGCATACGACCAGATGGAAGGCGTGCACGCGTTCGCGCTGATGCTGGCGCCGCAGACCAACGCGCCACAGCCCGGCAACGCGCTCGCCCTGGTCGAGCGGTATCGGCAGTTCGGCGACATGCTCGGGCAGGCCGTCGGGCGCTTCCGCGACGGACTCGCGGCAGGCCGGACGCCCCCGCGAATCCTGCTCGAGCGCTCACTCAATCAGCTCGACAGCTACCTCAGCTCGGAGCTGTCCAACGATCCCTTCGTCACCTTCGACGGCCCGCAGGACTGGGACGGCGAGGCGGACTGGCGCGCCCAATTGACCGAGGTGGCAAGGGAAGTCATCCGGCCTGCGTTCCAGCAGTACCGGGACGTGCTTTTCGATGAACTGCTGCCCGCCAGCCGCCCCGACGACAAGGCAGGCCTGTGCTGGCTCGGCGCAGACGGCGAGGACATCTACCGGCGCCAGCTGCGCTACCACACCACGCTGCCGGATCTCGGCGCCGAGGAGATCCACGAACTCGGGCTGGCCGAATTAGCCGCGCTGCGTGAGGAATACGCGACCATCGGCGCGCGACTGTTCGGCACCGCCGACCTCGCCGAGATCTTCGGCAGGCTGCGCGACGATCCCACCCTGCGCTACGCCGACGGCGAGCAGATCATGTTCGACGCGCGCCGGGCACTCACCGCGGCGACCGCCGAGATGGGGAACTGGTTCGGCAGGCTGCCCAAGGAATCCTGTGAGATCGTGCCGGTGCCGGAGTTCCTGGCCGCGGATGTGGCGGGGGCGTACTACTTTCCGCCCGCCGCCGACGGTTCCCGGCCCGGCACCTACTTCGTCAACCAGTACCACCCCACCGGCCGCGCGCGGCACGAGACGGTGTCGGTCGCCTACCACGAGGCGATTCCCGGTCACCACCTGCAGCTCACCATCGCCAGCGAGCTCGACCACCTGCCGCGCTTCCAGCGGCAGTCGTTCGCGAACACCGCGTTCGTCGAGGGCTGGGCGCTCTACACCGAGCGGCTCGCCGACGAAATGGGGCTGTACGAGGACGATCTCGGCCGCCTCGGCATGCTCGCAGGCGACTCGTGGCGATCCAGCCGCCTGGTCGTCGACACCGGGCTGCATGCGAAAGGCTGGAGCAGGCAGCAGGCCATCGACTTCATGGTGGCCAACGTGCCGAGCGGGATCTCGGAGCTCACCACCGAGGTGGATCGGTACATCGGTATGCCAGGCCAGGCGGTCGCGTACAAGGTCGGTCAGCTGGAGATCCGCAAGCAGCGGCTGGTGGCGACCGAGCGGCTCGGTTCGGCCTTCGACATCAAGGCGTTCCACGATGTGGTGCTCGGGTCCGGCTCGGTGAGCCTGCCGGTGCTGCGGGAGCTCGTCGCCACGCTCTGACATTGCGCGCCGGGGCGCGCTGACGCGGCGCTGAGTTCTGTGGCACCGAGCCGCAGGTGATGGTGGCGTCGGGGTCTCGGTGCAGTCGGCGTCGGGTGTTGTTGCGACGCTGTGAAGGGGAGTTACCCGCGTCACTTTTCGGGTAGGTGATACGTCGACACGATCCGCGTGGGTGTCGGCGTATCACCTTGTCGGTGGGGGTCCCTAGACTCGGGGGCGTGAGTTCACCGACGACCGCCCAGGTTCCCGCCACCGCGTCCGGCTCCAGTGCTTCCGCACCGGGAGAGCGGCCGACTCTGATGCTGCTGGACGGGCATTCGATCGCCTATCGCGCGTTCTTCGCGCTACCGGCGGAGAACTTCAAGACGGTCACCGGGCAGACCACCAACGCGGTGTACGGCTTCACCGCGATGCTGATCAACCTGCTGCGCGACGAGAAGCCGACGCACATCGCGACGGCGTTCGACGTGTCGCGAAAGACCTTCCGCACCGAGGCGTACCCGGAGTACAAGGCGAACCGGTCGCAGACGCCGGACGAGTTCCGCGGGCAGGTCGAGCTCACCAAGGACGTGCTCGGCGCGATGGGCATCCCGGTGATGGCGATCGATGGCTTCGAGGCCGACGACATCATCGCGACCCTCACCACCCAGGCGGTGGCCGAAGGGTTCCGCGTCCTGATCGTCTCCGGCGACCGCGACGCGATCCAGTTGGTCAACGACAACGTGACGGTGCTGTACCCGCGCAAGGGCGTCTCCGATCTCACCCGGTTCACCCCCGAAGAGGTGTTCGCGAAGTACCAGCTCACGCCGGCCCAGTACCCGGATTACGCCGCGCTGCGCGGCGACCCGAGCGACAACCTGCCCGGCATCCCCGGCGTCGGCGAGAAGACCGCGGCCAAGTGGATCCGCGAATACGGCGACCTGAACACCCTCGTCGACAAGGTGGACGAGGTGAAGGGCAAGGTCGGCGACGCGCTGCGCGCCAACCTGAGCAGCGTGGTGCTCAACCGTCAGCTCACCGAGATGGTGCGCGATGTGCCGCTGCCCTATACGCCGGATCAGCTGGCGCAGGCGCCGTGGGATCGCAACAAGATTCATCAGCTCTTCGACGACCTCGAGTTCCGCGTGCTGCGGGACCGGCTGTTCGAGACCCTGGCCCCGAAGGAGCCGGAGGCCGAGGCAGGCTTCGAGATCAGCGGCGGCGCGTTGGAAGTCGGCGCGGTGGCGGACTGGCTGGCCGAACACACCAAAGCCGGTGTCCGGCAGGGCGTCTCGATCGTCGGCCCTGGCACTCCCGGCAACGGTGACGTGCGCGCGCTCGCCATCGCGGCGGGCGACGGCGAGAGCGGCTATATCGACGTCGCCGTGCTGACGCCGGAAGACGAAGCCGCGCTCGGTGCTTGGCTGGCCGACCCGGCGGTGCCGAAGGCGCTGCACGAGGCGAAGTCGGCCATGCACGCGCTGCGCGGGCGCGGCTGGATCCTTGGCGGGCTCACCAGCGACACCGCGCTGGCCGCGTATCTGGTCCGGCCCGGGCAACGCAGCTTCAACCTCGACGACCTGTCGCTGCGCTACCTGCACCGGGAACTGCGCGCCGAAACCGACGAGACGCCGCAGCTGTCGCTGCTCGACGACGAGGACACCGTCGACGCGGAACTGGCCCAGACCGAAATGTTGCGCGCCAGGGCCGTTCTCGACCTTGCCGAGGCGCTCGACAGCGAACTCGAGCAGATCGAATCGGTCCCGCTGCTCGAGGACATGGAGCTGCCGCTGCTCGGCGTGCTCGCCACCCTGGAGGACGCGGGCATCGCGGTCGACACCGATCAGTTGGAGACGCTGCAGCGCCAGTTCGCCGACAAGGTGGCCGACGCGGCCAACGCCGCCTACGAGGTGATCGGTAAGCAGATCAACCTCGGCTCGCCGAAGCAGCTGCAGGTGGTGCTGTTCGACGAGCTCGACATGCCGAAGACCAAGCGCACCAAGACCGGCTACACCACCGACGCCGACGCGCTGGAGTCACTGTTCGAGAAGACCGAGCACCCGTTCCTGCAGCATCTGCTCGAGCATCGCGACGCGACCCGGTTGAAGGTGACCGTCGACGGCCTGCTCAAGTGTGTCGCCGACGACGGGCGCATCCACACCACGTTCAACCAGACCATCGCCGCCACCGGCAGGCTCTCCTCCACCGAGCCGAACCTGCAGAACATCCCGATCCGCACCGACACCGGCAGGCAGATCCGCGACACCTTCGTCGTCGGCGCGGGCTACCAGTCGCTGATGACCGCCGACTACAGCCAGATCGAGATGCGCATCATGGCGCACCTGTCCGGCGACGAAGGCCTGATCGAGGCATTCAACTCGGGCGAAGACCTGCACACCTTCGTCGCGTCCAAGGCATTCGACATCCCGATCGCCGAGGTGACACCCGAACTGCGCCGCCGCATCAAGGCAATGTCCTACGGCCTCGCCTACGGTCTCAGCTCCTACGGCCTCGCGGCCCAGCTGAAGATCAGCACCACCGAGGCCAAAGAACAGATGGACGTCTACTTCGACCGTTTCGGCGGCATCCGCGACTACCTCTACGAGGTCGTCGAGCAGGCCCGCAAGGTCGGCTACACCTCCACCCTGTTCGGCCGCCGCCGCTACCTCCCCGACCTGGACTCCAGCAACCGCCAACGCCGCGAGGCCGCCGAACGCATGGCTCTCAACGCCCCCATCCAGGGCACCGCCGCCGACATCATCAAGGTGGCAATGATCAACGTGCACAAGGCGATTCAGGAAGCAGGGCTGCGGTCCCGGATGCTCCTGCAGATCCACGACGAGTTGCTCTTCGAGGTAGCCGAAGGGGAGAAGGAAGCCCTCGAAACCCTGGCCAAGGAACAGATGGCCGCCGCCATCCACCTCTCGGTTCCCTTGGACGTTTCGGTAGGCACCGGCCGCAGCTGGGATTCCGCCGCGCACTGAGGCGGGCGGGGGCCGTCCGGCGGTGGACGTAGTCAGGAGTGTCAGTAACGGATCGATGGGGTCGAGAGCGGTGTCGGGCGGCATCGGTGCGAGTGACGTGGTTGCTGACGTACTGGTGTGAGTGCAGCGGGTCTCTTGACGTATTGGCGTGAGAGAAATGGTTGTTGCGCCATCGGCGTGAGAGAAGTGGTTGTTCAGCTTCATTGGTGTGAGTGAAATGGCTGCGACGCGTGTCGCGACACGCACCATTTCACTCACGCCAACATTCCAAGATCACTTGGAAGTTGTGCGCAAGAACATCGATCGGAAGTTAACGCCAAGCTCGGCCGATAGTGCCTCTACGTGGGATTCGGCACGCGTTCTGGAGTTGGTCGGTTGATCACGGGGAACTGGTGCAGGCATCGCCCGAAGTCACCTGCACCAGTTCCCCCTCGGCACGAAACCACCCCTCTGATCCCACATATCGGGATCGCAGGCCTCCCTGAGGCAGGCAAACGCGGCCTGCTCCGCCCAACGTCGAAATCCGCACCCCTTCTGCGGATGCTCGGCGTGGTCGCAGAACTCGAGCAAGGTCGTGACGTGGCGACCACCGGTGCGCTAGAACATCGATCGGAAGCTAACGCCAAGCTCGGCCGGTAGTGCCTTTATCAGGATTCGGCACGCATTCCGGAGTTGGTCGGCTGATCACGGGGCACTGGTGGCGGCATCGCCCGAGTAGCCCCCGCCACCAGTGCCCCCTCGACCATCAGCCACCCCTTGTGCTCCCAGATGCCGGGATCGCAGGGTCTCCCCGAGGCCGACGCCCGTGGCTAGCCGTGCCTCAACACTGAAATCCGCACCCCTTCTGTGGATCCGCACCGGTTGTGGAGTTGGTCGGCTGATCACGGGGCACTGGTGGCGGCATCGCCCGAGTAGCCCCCGCCACCAGTGCCCCCTCGGCGCGCAACCACTCTCGGCGATCCCGCATACCGGGATCGCCGGCACTCCTGAGACCAGCGACCGCGCTCGACCGCGCCCCAACGTCGAAATCCGCACCCCTTCTGTCGATCCGCACCCCGTCTAGCAGCCCAGAGCCAGTGCGAATCCCCAGAACGAGTGCGAATCCGACGCCCCTGATCGCAAACCCCCGCAACCGCACACTTCCTGTCTTCCCGCACACGATTTGGCATGCGAAATCGTGTGCGGGAAGACAGGAAGTGTGCGGCACAGAGTCTTTGATCTTGAAGCTTGGTCTTTGATCTTGAAGTTCTCGAAACGGGAGCACAGCCAAGGAACCCGGCTGGGACGAGACGATGCGTGATCGACTGCGGAGGTCAGCCGGGTACGGCAGGCGACGTCACCACGCTATCCGGTGCAAACCCTTGGCTGTTGAATTCGCAGGAGACCGTGGAGCTCAGGGAAGCTTTGCCTTCGCCGAGCCCAAAGCGGCACGACCGCAGTCCAACCCGACCCGTGGGGTGCGGCTTGGGGCGAGTGCGGCTTGGGGGATTGGTGCGGGATTCGCAGGGCGTGCTGCGTTTGGGTGGTGGTTTATCCGCGGGTTGAACGGTTTCCTGGCGAGCGGGACAGTCTCGGGGTTTGCACTGGATAGCGTGGTGGCGTCGTGTGCCGTACCCGGCTGACCTCCGCTGTCAGGTGCGGGTTCTCTTGTTCCAGGCCGGGTTGCTTGGCTGTGGTCCGGTTCAAAGATCTTTTCGGGGAAGTGATCTCGAGGGAGGTTGGCGGGAGTCAAATGGTGGGCGTCTCGGTGCGTATTGCCACCATATGACTCCCGTCGATGAAGTTGATCAACCATTTGACTCCCGTCGATGGAGGTCGGCAACCATTTCTTACCCATCGACCATTACTGGCTGCCGAACGACCCACCCGAGCGGTTACTGCACCTCACTTCGGCGCGCACGCCACACACTCCGCCGCAGCCGGTGTCCCTCTAGGACTTGTTCAAGGTGGGGATGGGGAGGGGGCGGCGGGGGATGGGTTCGGAGACGACTATCGATGTCGTTGTTTGGCCGTACATGAGGAAGGTGTCGAGGACGTCTTCGAGTTCGGCTATCGAGGGGCCGTGGATCTTGAGGAGGAAGCAGTCTTCGCCGGTGATGCGGAAGCATTCGACCACCTGCGGCGTATCGTGCGCCGCCGCTATCACTTTCGGGAGTTGGCCGGGGCCTGGGCGGATGCGAACCAGCGCCGTGACCGGCATGCCGAGGGCGGCCGGGTCGACTTCCATGCGGAAGCCGGTGATGACCCCGCTGCGTTCCAACCGTTGCACTCGATCGGTCACCGCGGGCGCGGACATCCCTACCCGGCGAGCGAGTTCGGACATGGACAGCCGTGGCTCGTCGTGTAACTCGTTGAGGAGTCGGACGTTCACCTCGTCGAGCAGCCGTGATCGTTCGATGAAGGAATCTTGGCCATTTGGCCTTGCTTTTCCAGACAACTCGCGCCGTCTTCCTGGATAGTGCCATTCCGGCGGTGAGTACTTCCTTGGAAGATACTCCGCATGAACTCGTCTGGGGTCGCTTCGCGGCGAACCGCGCCGCGGGTACCCGCGGTGGCATACTTCGGCGTTGGCGCCCTCTTTCACTATCTCGGTCCTGCGTTCGCCGTCTTGCTGTTCGCCCGGGTGGATGTTCTCGGCGTAGCCTGGTTGCGGATCGCCAGTGCCGCAGTGGTTTTCGCGATGTGGCGCAAGCCGTGGCGGTTGGTCCGGCAGCTCACGCCGGGGCAGCGGTGGGTGTTGTTCTGGCTCGGTGTGGTGCTCGCGGCTATGAATGCGGCCTTCTACCTCGCCATCGCGCTGCTGCCGCTGGCCACCGTCGGAGCGATCGAGTTCCTCGGCACGATCGTGCTCGCCGCGATCGGTGTTCGCAACGGCCGCAACGTGATTGCCCTCGTGCTCGCGGTGGGCGGCGTGGTTGCGTTGACCGATATCCGGCTCGCCGGGGCGCCGCTCGGCTTCGCGTTGGCTTTCGCCAACTGCGCATTGTTCATGCTCTATGTGGTCCTCAGCCACCGGGTCGCGAACTCCGGACCCTCCGGAATCGACCAGCTGGGTGCCGCGATGCTGATCGCCGCCGTGGTCACCGCACCGTTGTGCGTCTATGCCGCACCGGCTTTCACCATCCCGGTGACGCTGCTGGCCGGTGTCGGCGTCGGCATCTGCTCGTCGGTCATCCCATACGTGACCGATCAGCTCGCCATGGCTCGGTTACGCCGAGCCACCTTCGCATTGATGTTGAGCATCCTGCCCGCCGTCGCGACGGTGATCGGGATAGTGGTGCTCACCCAAGTCCCCACCGTCCAGGAGCTGGCAGGCATCGCGTTGATCGTCGCGGGCGTCTCCGTTCACCAGCAACCACGGGAAACCAAGGAGAAGTAATGGAATACATCAGGTTGGGCACCTCGGGCCTCACCGTGTCCCGGCTCTGCCTCGGGATGATGAGCTACGGCAGTCCCGCGTCGTGGGAGTGGGTGCTCGACGAGGACGCCGCGGCGCCGATCGTCCGTCAGGCCGTCGAGTCGGGCGTGACGTTCTTCGACACCGCGGACGTCTACTCCGACGGGGTGAGCGAGCTGGTCACCGGCCGGCTGCTCGCCAAGTTGTTTCCGCGCCGCGACGACTATGTGCTCGCCACCAAGGTCTACTTTCCGATGGGGTCCGGCCCGAACGATAAAGGCTTGTCCCGCAAGCACATCATGGCTGCCATCGATGCCTCGCTGGATCGGCTCGGCGTCGACCACGTCGACCTGTACCAGATCCACCGCTGGGATTACGAGACGCCGATCGAGGAGACCATGCGCGCCCTCAACGACGTGGTCCGCGCGGGAAAGGCCAGGTACATCGGCGCGTCGAGCATGTTCGCCTGGCAGTTCGCCAAGGCGCAGCAGATCGCCGAAACCAACGGCTGGACAAAGTTCGTCTCGATGCAGAACCACTACAACCTCGTCTACCGCGAGGAGGAACGCGAGATGATCCCGCTCTGCCACGACCAGGGCGTCGGCGTAATCCCGTGGAGCCCACTGGCTCGCGGCCTGCTGACCGGCTCCCGCCACCGCGGCGGCGGCCAGTCCACCACCCGCGCCGAGTTCGATCACATCGCCGCCGACATGTACGTCGACGACGATTTCGACATAGTCGACGCGGTCCGCACCGTCGTCGCCGCCCGCACCCTACCCCCAGCCCAGATCGCCCTGTCCTGGCTACTCGCCCGCCCCTCCGTCACCGCCCCAATAATCGGAGCAACCAAACCCCAACACCTAGACGACGCCCTCGCCGCCCTCCGAATCCAACTGAGCGACACCGAGAACGCCACCCTAGAGGCCCCATACCGCCCACACGCCGTACTCGGCCACCGCTGACATCCGCATCGAGTCAGGGGCGAGGGGAGCCGTACCAGCGCCATGTGGTGAGTTTGGGGTGACCTGGGAGTTCGGCGCGTCCGGTGGCCCAGAGCAGCGTGGTCCATGGGTCTGTGGTTTCCGGTGCGTCTGGGAACAGTCGGGTGAGTACTCGTGCGCAGACATCGGCTGGGGGATGCCAGGCGAGGTCCAAACCTTGGGCCAGATCGTAGGTGTGGACTAGGGTTTCGACGATTCCCATGGCGGCGAAGCCTTCCGGGTCCGCGATGCCGAAGCCGTGGTAGGCGCGGGTCTCCGGCGGCTTCGTGCGCACCATGGCGACCAGCAGTGCGCCGCTCGCCTCCAAGGTTTGCAGCAGTCCCGCGGGTCCGGCCGCCCGGTCGGCGTGGATGGCGTTCGCGGGGCCGCCGGGGCGTCGGCTCTCCCACACGAAGGGCACCTCGCCTGCCAAAGGTGGTGTCCGGGGGCCCATTTGCACCGCGTAAGCGAAGAGATCGTCGCTGAGATGCTCGACGGTCTCCCAGCAGTCCCATTCCAGCGAACCGGCTTTTCGGTCCCACGCCGCCGCAGGCGCGTCACCGAGCAGGGCAACGGCCAGCTGCACGGCGAGGTCGAGGTCGTCCGCGGTGACGGGAGACCGGTCACTCTTCGTTGATCGAGACATGACCGAACCATACTGAGAACCGATGCGCCACCGCATGTCTGCGCGGACGGCTCGAAGTCACCGAAAACCTCGTCACCGCTAGCCAGATCGGTCGACTTCGCCCGCGACGTGCCGCAGGGCCGCGATCAGGGCGGTGGTGGCGGGTGGGTCAGGCGGGTCGCCGTAGGTCGCGGCGTGGATCTGGCGCGGGAAGCCGGGCAGTTCGGTGGTGTGAATGCCGGGGAGGCGGTGGGATTCGAGCGCGAGCCCTGGCAACGTGGTCACGCCCATGTCGGCCGCGACCAGGGCTTGCATCACCACCATGTCGTCGCTCACCGAGGTGATGCGTGGCGTGAAGCCCGCGGGCGCGCACATCGCGATCAGCTCGTGCCTGCACCGTTCACAGCCTGCGATCCAGTCCGAGTCGCGATGGTCGTCGAGGGTCTGGCCCGGGTGCCTGCTGACGAGATAGATCGGGTCGTCGAGCAGGTGCAGCAGCCGGAGTCCGTGCTCTTCGCCCGGTGTCTCCGCGTAGCGGAAGATCAACGCCAGGTCCACCTGACCGGCGCGGAGCATGCGCAACGCCTCCTCGGGATGCGCGTCGACCAGATGCACTTCGATACCGGGGTGCTCGCGGGCAAGCAGCGCGGCGGCGCGCGGCACCAATGTGCTCAGTACGGACTGGAATCCGACCACCCTGACTCGTCCGGCCCGCAGCCCGAGCTGCCCGGCCAGTTCCGACGTTGCGGTGTCGACGCGTCCGACGATCTCGGTGGCGCGCTGGGCGAGCAGCTGCCCTTCCGGCGTGAGCCGGATCCCGCGGCCGACTCGTTGGATGAGCTTGGCGCCCGTCGCCGCCTCCAGCCTGGCCAGATGGTGACTGACCGCGGGTTGGGAGTAGTGCAGTTCCTTTGCCGCGTCGGTGACCGAGCCGTGCCTGGCCACTGCGGCAAGCACTTTCAGCTGAACGAGGCTCACCATGTATCAAGGTTACTTATGGGATGCACCTCGAATTGGCATTAGACGTCATCTGATCGGTGGAACACGATTAGTGAGCACCCACCGATGAATGAGGTTCCGAGATGTTGACCTTCGCGCTCGCGGCGCTGGTACTGATCATGATTCCGGGGCCGGATCAGGCACTGATCACCCGGAACGCGCTGGCCGGAGGCCGCGTCAGCGGGTTACTCACCACCATCGGCGGCGTACTCGGCCTGACCTTGCACGCGAGCGCCGCGGCGTTCGGATTGTCCGCACTGCTGCTCGCGTCGCCCACCGCCTTCACCGTGCTGAAGATCGTCGGCGCGGCTTATCTGCTCTGGCTCGGTCTGCAGACCTTGCGCGCGGCGTGGCGTTCGCTGCGGGAGCCTGTCGCACCGGATTCGGCGGTAAGGCCAGGCCGCCGCTTGGCGTGCCTGCGGCAGGGATTCCTGTCGAATGCACTCAACCCCAAGGTGACACTGTTCTTCGTCACCTTCCTGCCGCAGTTCATCGCCACCGACTCGGCCTCGCCGCGGACCGAGGCACTGCTTCTCTCGGTCGTCTTCGCCGTGCTGTACATCGCTTGGTTCGGCATGTACGTGGCGGTCGTCGACCAGCTCGCCGGCTGGCTGCGCAAGCCAAAGGTGAAGGCGCGCATCGAACAGGTCACCGGCTTGGCTCTAGTCACGGTCGCCGTACGCCTGGCCACCGCACACCAATAACGGAATTCGCATGGTGCGCTGAACAACTCAGTCGACAGGACGGTAATCCCTGGCCGCGTCGAAGACGGTCAGCCAGTCGGCACCGACCGCGCGATAGCCGAAAGTGGCGTTCAGGCCTTGGATTACGGCGGGCATGTGGGCGGCGCCGTAGACGACGGCAACGATGTCACTGCTGCCCTGGCGTTCCTGGTGGATGTCGGCGAGAGCTGATACGAGCTCCTTGTCGCGGTCGTGCAGGAAGGTCTTGTTCATCAACCGGATTCGGACCTCGCTGTTGTCGTTGATCTCGAACCGAGTGCGTAGCAACCATCCTCGGCCGCCGAGCGCCATGACGACGACATAGAAGGGGGTCATCAGTAGGAGGTCGAGGTAGGACAGGACCGGCACGCGCTGTCTTCGGTTGTGGCGGGAGAGTCTCTCTGGCCATACGACCGGAACGCCGAGCGCCGAGTGGTCGATGTCCTGGGGCACCAGGGTTCGCGCGGAACGTTGAAAGGTCATGCGCATCGCGAGAATGATGGCGAGGCCGGTGGAATTGGGTGCGTCGATACCTTCCGAGACGATCAGGTCGCATTGCCGCAGTCGGTCGGCCACGTCCCGATAGAACTGCGGTTGACCGATATGCACCATCGGAAAGAGCCGGAAGGTCAACGGTTTTCCACGCACCCGGAGATCGATGACCGCCGACCGCAGCCCGATGACGCTGAATTCGGTGATCTGCACCGCGCACCTCCCCGGTACCGGCAGCGGGAATGCACCCCTCCCGATACGAATCAAGGGTACGGGGGGGACTCCGCCCCGCTCGTGCCGTCAGTTCCTCTGGCACCAAGGAATTGGTCAGGTGGTCGTCTATCGTCACTGTGGTCTCGAAGGTGCACCGCCCGCGCGGCAGGATCGGTCCCCACCCGACGGCGATCTTCGCAGGTGATCGAATTCACGCCACGCCAGTAAAGGAATCACGGTGAGCCAGACCGGTGATCCGTCGTGCTCGTCCTTCTATCGTGATGCCCGCCACACATAAGGATTCGTGCATACCGAGCGCAGGGGACAGCCATGACCGTGACCGACGAGTACCTGCAGAACAACGCGGCCTACGCGAGCACCTTCAGCGGGCCGCTGCCGTTGCCGCCCGCCAAGCATGTCGCCGTGGTGGCGTGCATGGACGCCCGGCTGAATGTGTATGGGGCACTGGGCATTCAGGAGGGCGAGTCGCACGTCATCCGCAACGCGGGCGGCGTGATCACCGCCGACGAGATCCGCTCGCTTGCGATCAGCCAGCGCCTGCTCGGCACGCGCGAGATCATCCTGATCCATCACACCGACTGCGGCATGCTCACCTTCACCGACGACGATTTCAAGGCGTCGATCCAACAGGATGTCGGCATCAAGCCGGAATGGGCCGCCGAGGCGTTCAGTGACCTGGAAACGGATGTGCGTCAGTCGATCGCCCGCATCGTCGCCAGCCCGTACGTCCCGCACAAGGATTCCATCCGCGGCTTCATCTTCGATGTCGCCACCGGCAAGTTGAACGAGGTGGTCGCCGGCTGACGTCGCCGGATCGACCGCACGAGATCCGGGCCTGGAGGCCCGGATCTTTTGTCGTTTGTAGGGCGTTTGTCGCGTGTCCGCTTTGTCGTCATCGGCGCGTTCTTGGCCGAAAATCCGACCCCGCGTGTCGGGTGTTGTGTCGCCCACGTCCGCCCGTCTGGGCGGTGGCTCCGAGCTGGGAAAACGCTACTCACCGGTAGACAAATCGGGCGCAGAATATGGTTGCCTTCGGGCCCCGATGACCCTATTCTCAAGCGCGTGTCGAATCCCGCCGCCCGCCACAGCGCAGCGCTCAACGTCGCAGACCGCGACAGCGTTGCGCTAATTCCGCTTACCGCGATGGTGGCGCAGCGGCGACTCCTCCTCGTAGTAACCCGCCGTAGCGGGGTCTGATTCGGACCGGCCCCCTCGCTGCGGGCTGAACGACTTGTTAGTGCTGGTCCCCTCTGTCAACTGAGCCACGACATTCTCCGGGAAGACCTACTTGCAATGACCATCCTGACGCTTGATACAGACATGTTCCATGCCGCTGCGCCCAAGGGCCTGCGCGCCGAAAGTGCCGATCTCACCGCGGCACAATTCCACGTCCGCTACTGCGGGCACACCGGGCCGATCCGGCTCGGTGACTGGTCGCCCGCGGGGAGCCGCAACGCGGAATTCACCGCGACGTTGGAGTTCGCCGACCATCTGCGCACGGTCGTCGCCACCGGTAACCCGGTGGCGGCGATGACCTCGGCCCTCTACGAGGAGGGCTATCCGGTCGAGATCCTGCAGTTCCATCAGCGCCGCACCGGCGCGGGCACTGCGACCTTCGTGCAGTGCGAATGCAATGGCAGGCGCGGCTGGGGTGCGGCGCTGTCCGACGACAGCGCCGAGTCGACGGTGCGCGCGATGATCGCGGGCGTCAACCGCCTCGGTCGCTGACAACGCAACAGACCGCCCCTCCGTCGAGGGGCGGTCTGTGTTTATCGCATAGCCGCGCGGGCTGCTCTTACTCGCTTGCGGCCTGCTGATCGGCGAGCTGCTTGCGCACCTCGTCCATATCCAGCCCCTTCACCTGCGTGACCAGGTCCTCCAACGCGGCGGGCGGCAGCGCGCCGGGCTGTGCGAACACCAGCACACCCTCCCGGAAAGCCATGATGGTCGGGATGGAGCGAATGTTGGCCGCGGCCGCGAGTCCCTGCTCGGATTCGGTGTCGACCTTGCCGTGCACGACGTCGGCGTGCTTCTCCGACGAGGCCTCGAAAGTCGGCGCGAAGCTCTTGCACGGGCCGCACCACTCAGCCCAGAAATCGACGAGTACCACGTCGTTCCCGGTGACTACCTCATCAAAATTCTGCTGGGTCAGCGTCTGGGTGGCCATGACGTCCTCTCGTATCGGTATGCCAGCTGTAACGCCGGCCGTTGTCTTTATCTTCCACGGCCGAGACGGCATCCGCGCCGCTGATCGCCCTTCCTGGGCGGGTACCCAGCATCGGCGACGGGAAATCACCGGCCAACGCGACCATCGGAATTGGTCTCCAGAAGGTAGCGGACGCGGGTCGGTGCGCCGCGATCCTGCGCACGGCGCGAGGATGAGGTGGTGACCGAAGTTAATGCGCGATCGTTGCGGCTCGGCCTGATCGATGGCGACGGTATCGGGCCGGAGGTGGTGCGTGCCGCGCGGCAGGTTGTCGACGAGGCGGTGGCCGCGGCAGGCGCGGCGCCGATCGAGTGGGTGCCGCTGCCGATGGGGCATCGGGCGATCGAGGAACACGGCGATCCGCTGCCGGAACACACCATGACCGCGCTGGCCGACGTCGACGCCTGGATCCTCGGTCCGCACGACAACGCCTCCTATCCGCCGGAGCATCGCACGTCGGTCGCGCCGGGCGGTGCCATCCGCAAGCGGTTCGGGTTGTACGCCAACATCCGTCCGGCGCGTGCGTTCAAGGGCGTGCGCGCGGCGGCGCCGGATATCGACCTGGTGATCGTCCGGGAGAACAGCGAAGGCTTCTATGCCGACCGCAATATGTTCGCCGGGTCGGGGGAGTTCCGCCCGACCGAGGATGTCGCGATGGCGGTCGGCGTGGTGACCAGGCAGGGCTGCGAGCGGATCGCGCACCAGGCGTTGCGGCTCGCCGAGTCGCGGCGGAAGCGACTCACGATTGTGCACAAGGCCAACGTGCTTCCGCTGACCATGGGTCTGTTCCGTGATGTGTGCTATGAGATTGCCCACGGCTACCCCGGCGTGCGGGTCGACGACGAGCACGTCGACGCCACCGCCGCGCATCTGGTCCGCGCCGCCGCCGACTACGACGTCGTGGTGACCGAGAATCTCTTCGGCGATATCCTGTCCGACCTCGCGGGCGAGCTCAGCGGTTCTCTCGGGTTGGCCGCGTCGCTCAACTGCTCGGCCGAGCGCGCCATGGCCCAGGCCGTGCACGGCGCGGCTCCCACCCTGGCGGGGCGCAATCGGGCGAATCCGGTGGCATTGCAGCTCTCGTCGGCAATGCTGTTGCGCTGGTTGGGGACTCGCGATCACAACGGCGCACTCGGACACGCCGCCGAGCGCATCGAACGCGCGGTCGCGGCCACTTTCGAGGCGGGCATCGCGACCGCGGACCTGGGTGGATTGTCCTCGACGAGCGAATTCACGGAACAAGTTTGTGCTAGGGTCCACCGCCGGTAGTCAGAGCGTGTGCAGCTCGGAGTGTTCAGCGAGTAACGGATGAATCTTCCGTTACTGTCCAGCACGAAGCGTCTCGGTCGCTTAGATTGCCAACGGGTGGTGACACCCGGGTTTCTTGAATCCGAAATGTGGAGGGCTGCTGTGTCTGTTCGATCGGTTCTTGGCAGGCGCGCCCTGCAGGCGATGTGTGTACTCGCCGGAGGCGCACTCGTCTTGACAGGCTGTAGTAATACCGAAGACACCGGACCCAAAGCGGAGAAGGTATCGGTCGAGAAGAACGACGCGATCGCCGCTCAGCTCCCCGACAAGATCAAGCAGTCCGGCAAGCTCGTGGTCGGCGTGAACATCCCCTACCAGCCGAACGAGTACAAGGATGCCAGCGGCAAGATCGTCGGCTACGACGTCGACCTGATGGACGCCGTCGCCGCCACCCTCGGCGTGAAGGCCGAGTACGTGGAGTCCGCCTTCGAGAAGATCATCCCCACGATCCAGGCCGGCACCTACGACGTCGGCATGTCGTCGATGACCGACTCCAAGGAACGTGAGCAGCAGGTCGACTTCACCACCTACTTCAGCGCCGGTATCCAGTGGGCGCAGCAGAAGGGCAAGCCGGTCGACCCGAACAACGCCTGCGGCAAGAAGGTCGCCGTGCAGGCGACCACCGTCGAGCACACCGACGAGGTCCCCGCCAAGAGCGCGAAGTGCATCGCCGAGGGCAAGCCCGCCATCGACATCAAGGCCTTCGATGAGCAGAGCGCCGCGACCAACGCGCTGATGCTCGGTCAGGTCGACGCGGTGTCCGCCGACTCCCCGGTGACCGCGTACGCGATCAAGCAGAGCGAGGGCAAGCTCGAAAAGGCCGGGCCTGCTTTCGATTCCGCGCCGTACGGCTGGGCAGTGCCGAAGGGCTCGCCGCTGGCGGCCGTGCTGCAGAAGGCCGTGCAGAGCCTGATCGACAACGGCAAGTACCTGGAGATCGCGAAGAACTGGGGCGTCGAGGAAGGCGCGATCACCAAGTCGGTCGTCAACGGCGCCGTGAGCTGATCGATGACGTCGAACGAAACCAAGCCGGCGCCCGGTGATCCCGGGCCCGGTGCGGCAGACTCAGCGGGCGAGCCGGAGCCGATCAAAGCGATTCCGCTACGCAGGCCGGGCCGGTGGCTCGCCGCCGCGATCATCCTGGTGCTCACCGGGCTGTTCCTCTACGGCGCCGCGACGAACCCGGCCTACAAATGGGACACCTACGTCAAGTACCTGTTCGACACCCGGATCCTGTCGGGCGTTGCCGTCACCCTCGAGCTGACCGTGCTGTCGATGGCGCTCGCGGTCTCGCTCGGCACCATCCTCGCGGTGATGCGGCTTTCGCCGAACCCGGTGCTCGGCGCGGCAGCCTGGGTGTATCTCTGGATCTTCCGTGGCACACCGGTTTACGTGCAGTTGGTGTTCTGGGGGCTGTTCCCGTCGATCTATCAGGTGATCGTGCTCGGCGTCCCGTTCGGTCCGCACCTGTTCGAGCTGAACGTGCAGAACCTGCAGGCGCCGTTCCTGTTCGCGGTGCTCGGGCTCGGGCTCAACGAGGCCGCCTACATGGCCGAAATCGTCCGCGCCGGAATCAATTCCGTCGGGGAAGGGCAGCGCGAGGCGTCGACCGCGCTCGGCATGTCCTGGACGCAGACCATGCGAAGGACCGTGCTGCCGCAGGCCATGCGGGTGATCATCCCGCCGACCGGCAACGAGTTCATCGGCATGCTGAAGACCACCTCGCTGGTCACCGCGCTCCCGTTCACCCTCGACCTGTTCGGTCGCGCCCGCGATATCTACGGCGTGAACTTCCAGCCGGTCCCGCTGTTGATGGTCGCCGCAACCTGGTACCTGGTGGTCACCAGCGTGCTGATGGTCGGGCAGTTCTACCTGGAGCGCTACTACTCGCGCGGCCTTTCCCGGCAGCTGACCGGTAAGCAGCTGCAGGATCTTGCCGACGCCCAGACGATTGTGAAGGCGAAATGACCGGCGACAGTACGGCGACGACCAGCAGTGTCGATGTCGAGAAGACCGGTCGGCTCCCGATGATCGTGGCCGAGCGGGTGTGCAAGAACTTCGGTGCGCTGCAGGTGCTCAAGGGTGTCTCGCTCGAGGTCGGCCGCGGTGAGGTGCTGTGCCTGATCGGGCCGTCGGGTTCGGGCAAGTCCACGTTCCTGCGCTGCATCAACCACCTGGAGGAGGTGAACGCGGGCAGGCTCTACGTGGACGGCGAGCTCGTCGGCTACCAGGAGAAGAACGGCAAGCTCTACGAGCTGCACCCGCGCGAGGCCGCCAGGCAGCGTCGCGAAATCGGCATGGTGTTCCAGCATTTCAATCTGTTCCCGCACCGCACGGCGCTGGAGAACGTGATCGAGGCGCCGACCCAGGTCAAGAAGGTCCGCAAGGCGGACGCGGTGACGAGGGCGAAGGAGTTGCTCGACCGAGTCGGCTTGGCGGAGAAGGCGAATGCCTATCCGGCGCAGCTGTCCGGCGGGCAGCAGCAGCGGGTGGCGATCGCCCGTGCGCTGGCGATGGATCCGAAGCTGATGCTGTTCGACGAGCCGACCTCGGCACTGGACCCGGAGCTGGTCGGTGAGGTGCTTTCGGTGATGCGCGAGCTGGCGAAGTCGGGCATGACCATGGTCGTGGTCACCCACGAGATGGGTTTCGCCCGCGAGGTGGCCGACGAGCTGGTGTTCATGGACGCCGGCGTGGTGGTCGAACGCGGCAATCCGCGTGAGGTGCTGGCGAACCCGCAGCACGAGCGCACCAAATCCTTCCTGTCCCACCTGCTTTAGCCGAAACATGAGTGCCTCGGCACTCGACACGGATTGCCGCACACCCCCGATCTCGCTGATCGGGGGTGTGCTGCTATCGAGGTGGGTTGCGGGACAGGGCGATACGTAGTTGGCCGAGCAGGACCTTGGCGGCAGGACCGAGCGAGCGGTCGGTCCGCCACACCAAGGCGAGCCTGCCGCGTAGCTCAGGCTCGACGATGCGGACCGTGCGCACCCGGAATGCGGCGGCCTCTGCTTCGGTGAGCTCGGGAACAACGGCGATGCCGAGCCCGCGGGCGGCGAGCCGAAGCAGCAGCGGGGGAGCGGCCGCCTCGAAGGCGACGTTGGGTTCGAATCCCGCTGCCGCGCAGGAGCGTTCGAAGACGCCGCGGACACCGGTGCCGGGCGGCAAGCAGATCAGCGGGTGCGCACGAAGCGCGGTCAACGGGATGTCCTGGCCATGCGCGCGGTCGTCGGCGGCGACCGCGGCGACCACCGCGGTCTCCAGCACCACATCCACGCCGACACCGGGATCCATTGGCGCACCGCTCATTCCGATCAGCGCGAGATCGAGGTCGGCACGGTTCAGCGCGGCGAGCATGCGCTCGGAGGTGTCCTCGGTGAGGCTGATGCCGACCTGCGGATGGTCGTCGTGGAAGTCGGCGAGCACCGAGGCCACATCGAGTTCCTCGGTGGCGGCGCCGGAGATGAGGCCGATGCGGACGTGCCCGCGCAGCAGCCCGGCGAACTCGTCCACCGTCTGGGTGATCCGGTCCGTCGCGGCCAGTGCCTCGCGTGCGTGCCGCACCACCGCCGCACCGATCTCGGTCGGGGTGACCGTCCGCCCGCCGCGGTCGAGCAACTGCTGGCCGAGCTCGCGTTCGAGCTGGCGGATCTGGGCGCTGAGCCCGGGTTGGGCCAGGTGCAGGCGGGCGGCGGCACGGGTGAAGTTCGCCTCCTCCACCACGGTGACGAGATAACGCAGCTGCCGCAGTTCCATAACAGATGATTCTAGTTTGTAGAAGATCTATCTGTTGTACTTCTTGCTCGGTGCCGGGCATCGTCGAGGCCATGGCAAACATCGCAGCGCACGACATCAACACCTTCACCGGCCCGGCCTTTCGTCCCGGCGACGCCGGATACGACGAGGAGATCGCAGGCTTCCAGACCGCCTACACGCACCGGCCCGCACTCGTCGTCGGCGCGGCACACGCCGAGGACGTCCGCGCGGCGGTGGAATACGCGGCGCGGCACCGCCTTCCGGTCGCGGTGCAGGCCACCGGGCACGGACTGTCGGTCGCGGCGGACGGTGGCGTGCTGATCAGCACTCGCCGGATGACCGCACTCGACATCGATCCGGACACTCGGATCGCGCGGATCGGCGCGGGCGTGCGGGCGGGTGCCCTGGTCGAGGCGGCCGCCGCACACGGGCTCGCGCCGTTGAACGGTTCGTCACCGTCGGTCGGCGTGGTCGGCTATCTGCTCGGCGGCGGATTCGGGCTGCTGGCACGGGAATTCGGGTATGCGGCCGAGTACGTCCGCGCTATCGAACTCGTCACCGCCGACGGCCGGGTGCGCAGGCTGGTGCCCGGTGACGAGCTGTTCGGCGCGGTGCTCGGCAGCGGCGGCAACTTCGGCGTGGTCACCGCGATCGAGCTGGAGCTGCTGCCCGTCACCGCCGTGTACGGCGGCCAGTTGGTCTTCGACACCCCGCTGGTCGAATCCGCGCTGGAGGCGTGGCGGGGTTGGGCCGCAACGGTTCCCGAAGAACTGACCTCCACCGTCGTCACGCTCACCTACCCGGATATTCCGCAGCTGCCTGCCCCGTTGCGCGGCCGCTACGTGGCGTCGATCCGCATCGCCTACAACGGTTCTGCCGAGGAAGGGGAGCGCCTGGTGGCGCCGCTGCGTGCGGTGGGCGACCGCATCAAGGACGACCTGCGCGCCATGCCCTACACCGAATCGCACACCATTCACAGTGATCCCGACCATCCGCACGCCTACGCGGCGACCAACGCCATGCTCAGCGAGCTCACGCCAGAAGCGTTGTCCGCCTTGCTGTCCGCGTCGGGACCCGGCTCAGGCGCCGACGCGGTCATCGACATCAGGCACCTCGGCGGCGCACTGAGCAGGCCGGCCGGGACCGGCGTCGCCGTCGACCATCGCGACGCGGGCTTCGTCGTTCGCGTCATCACCGGCCCCGCCGATGCTGCCGCGGCGCCCGCCGCCCATGCGGACATCCGCGCCGCGCTCGCGCCGTGGACCATCGGCCACAGCCTCAACTTCCTCTACGGGGCGGGCGCCGACGCCGATGACACGCAAACCCGCGCCGGATACGCCGAGGACACCTACGCCCGCCTGGCCTCTTTGAAAGGAAAGTACGACCCCCACAACATGTTCCGCTTCAACCGCAATATCACCCCCGCAACTGCCTGACCGCTGGCCGGGATCCGCGAAGCGCCGCGGCTCCCGGCCGTTGCGCGCGGGTCCGATCGACTGCTATCTTCGTGATATCACTTTGATACCTGGAGGATGTCATGAAGCTTCGGCCCGCATTACATGTCAACGGCTTCGTGGTGCTGCTGGCTTGGCTGGTGCTCACGCTGCTGTTCGGCGGCCTCGCCGCGCTCGGCTACGTCGCGATGGCGCAAAGCCACAACGTGCCCGCGCTGGTCGGCGCGATCGCCGCGAGCGTGGTGGTGCTCGCACTCCTGCTCGCCGCGACCGGGCTGATCGTGGTCAACCCGAACGAGGCCCAGGTGGTCCAGTTCTTCGGCCGCTACATCGGTTCGGTGAGCGAGCCGGGCTTCTTCTCGGTGCTCCCGCTGACCGACCGCAAGCGAATCTCATTGCGGGTGCGCAACTTCGAGACGCAGAAGCTGAAGGTCAACGACGCGGACGGCAACCCGGTCGAGATCGCCGCCGTCGTGGTCTACCGCGTGGTCGACAGCTTCAAGGCCGCCTTCGCGGTCGACGACTACGAGGAGTACGTGCAGACCCAATCCGAGGCCGCGGTACGGCATCTCGCCACCACCCACCCGTACGACTCGCACGACAACACCCGCACGAGCCTGCGTGACGGCGCCGAGGTGGCCGAGGAACTCACCGTCGAACTGCGCGACCGCACCGAGCTGGCCGGCATCGAGGTCATCGAGGCTCGCATCACCCACCTCGCCTACGCGCCGGAGATCGCCCAGGCCATGCTCGTTCGCCAGCAGGCATCGCAGGTGGTCGCCGCCCGCACGCAGATCGTCGAGGGCGCGGTCGGCATGGTCAGCCTCGCGCTCGACCGCCTCACCGAACAGGGTGTGGTGGAACTGGACGAGGAGCGCCGTGCCGCGATGGTGTCGAACCTGCTGGTCGTGCTGTGCGGTGACCGAGCCATCCAGCCCGTGGTGAACACCGGCTCCCTCTACAACTGAGCGCCGGGCCCATGGCTGAGCGCAAGAAGCTGCTGCTACGGCTCGACCCGGCTGTCCACGAAGCCATCGCGAAGTGGGCGGCGGACGATCTGCGCAGCATCAACGCCCAGATCGAGTACGCCATCCGGCTGGCCCTCGAACAAGCCGGACGCAAACCCAAATAGCGAACCTCGAAATCCGCACCCTTCCGTGAACCGCACTCGCTCCCACCGGGCCTGCGCAGATCCACAGGGAGGGTGCGGATTTCGGTATGCGGGTCAGAGGTCGAGGTAGGCGGCGAGGTGGGGTGCGGCGGTGAGCATGGCTCGGCTGCGGGCGGTGATCCTGGTGCGCCACTGTTCGAGAACGTCGTGCAGGTCGGCCGAATCGCCTGCCGCACGTAGGTGATTCACGAAGAGGGTGATCTGGGGTAGAGGGTAGCCGCCGCGGCGGAGCTGGCGGGCGACCTGCGCGTCCCGCACGGCTTCCGGCGGGTAGTGCCGGTAACCGGTGGCCCGATCACGCTGCGGGCGAACGATTCCCGCGTCCTCCCATTTGCGCAGCGACGCCGGGTGCATGCCGAGCTGATGGGCCAGCGCGCCGATGGTCACCCCGGCCGATCGGTCCTCGGCGGGGACGGGCGCGGCGGTCAGCGTGTCGAGGGCGGCGGCCACCTCGTCGAGCGTCCGACGTTCGTGCAGCAGGTCGGCGTGAGCTTGGTCGACGAAGCGGAAAACCGCCTCCGCATCGCGACGGTGCGCGGCGCGCAGCATGGCGGCGGCGGCCTGATGCCCGTAGCCGGGACGCAAGGCGAGAAAGGCGCGCAATGCTCGCGCGTGCGTTTCGGAGTATCGGCGATATCCGGTGTCGCCGCGGTCGGCAGGCGGGAGAATCCCTGCATCCTCGTAATTGCGGACGGCCTGGGTGGACAGACCGTGTTCGCGAGCCAGGTCGATGGGCCGAAATGAGCGGGCTGCCATCGTCCCAGTTTGAGGGTTTACGGGCAGATCATCCAGTAATGCCAGCAGAAGTTTCCACTGAATGTTCAACGATACGGTTGAGGGGGTCCGATTGGCCTCGCGAAAGGCACACCATGAGCCCGCACCCCTCGCTCCGCGATATCGCCCTCGACCTCGATGCCGCCCACCTCGGCTCGACGATCGGCCGGTTCCTGTACACCCTCGATCAGCCGCCGACACTCCTCGGCCTCGGTGAGCCGACCCACGGCGTCGAGGCGTTTCTCCAGTTGCGCAACCAGCTGTTCCGATACCTGGTCGAGCAGCACGGGTACCGCTCGATCGCATTCGAAAGCAGTTGCCTCGCAGCGCTTGTCCTCGACGACTACGTGCGGACCGGCGCGGGTTCGCGCACGGATGTCCTCGCCACCGGCTTCAGTCACGGCTTGGGAGACCCGCCTGCCACCCGCGAGCTGATCAGCTGGATTCGTGACTACAACGCCGATCGTGACCCCGGCGCGCAGATCCGGTGTTACGGATTCGACGCCCCGACCGAGGTGGAGGCCGCACCGAGCCCCCGTACCACCCTGCTCGCCGCACACGCGTATCTGACCAGGCACCTGCCCGCCGAGCGGGTCCCGCACGACGCGCACACCCTCGACACCTGGCTCGGCGACGACGCCGAGTGGTCGAACCCCGCCGCGATGTTCGACGCGGCGCATTCCATCGGCGACACCGAGCGCGCCCGCCTGCTGCGGCTCGCCGCCGACGACATTCTCCAGCGCTGCACCCTCGAGGCACCGGGTCTACGAGAGGTCAGCTCGGACAACGAGTTCGAGCGCGCGTTCCTGTTCGCGCGCACCGCCGTCGGCCTGCTGCGCTACCACGCGGCCATGGCGACTCCGGGATCCGAACGATTCGCCACCCTGCTCGCCCTGCGCGACGCCATCGGGGCGGACAACCTGCTCGCCATCGCCCGCATCGAGAAACACCGTGGCCCCTGCCTGGTTTTCGCGCACAACTCGCACCTCCAGCGGGCCGAGTCGGCGATGTCGTTCGCGGGCGCGGATCAGCACTGGTGGAGTGCGGGTGCGCTCGCCGCGTCGACGTTGGGCACCGAATATGCCTGCATCGCCACGGATTTCGACCGGCGAGCCGATGCCTCCGCAGCGTCCGAGTTCGATGCCGCCGCGGCCAGGAAGGCGGTCGCCGCCGCGGCCCGTGACGCGGGTGTCGCTGTGCCCCAGTGGGCGGCCGTCGAATCCGAGGAAACCGCTGTTGCCGAGCGATCGGACGTTCCTGCGCCCCAAGAAGATACGCACAGTCTGCAGACCGTTCTCGCGGCAGCGACCACCGGTCGCGCGCTGTTCCCGGCGCGCGCACTGGCCACCGCGCTCGACTCGGATGTCCGGGTACGCCCTTCGATGGATTATCGCGTCGCGCATTTCGACCCCGCCCAGCTCGACGGCGTCGACGCGGTCGCCTTCATCGAAACGATCTAGCGCCCTTCCGGTTTCTCGGTGACGAAGATCGCGGTGCCGGGAAAGATCTCGCCGCGCAACGGACTCCACTGCCCCCACTCGCGGTCGAGCCACTCCGGCCAGTCCGGTTCGACGATATCCACCAGCACCAGTCCGGCCGCGACGATCTCGCGGACCCGGTCGCCGACGGTGCGGTGGTGTTCGACGTAGGTCGGCTCGCCATCGCCGTCCACCTCGACATACGGGGTGCGGTCGAAATAGGAGATGGCGGCGGTGAGTCCGGCCGGGCCTGGATCGTCGGGGAAGATCCAGCGCATCGGATGGTTCACCGAGAACACCCAGCGACCACCGGGCCGCAACACTCGGGCGACCTCACGCATCACCTGGGCGGAGTCCGCGACGAACGGAACGGCCCCGAACGCCGAGCAGGCCAGGTCGAAGGACTGGTCGCGGAACGGAAGCAGTTCGGCGCCCGCCTGGATCAGCGGCACCCGCGGCCCGCCCCGTTCCATCGCCGCCAGTCCTCGCGTCAGCATGCCCATCGACAGATCGAGCCCCACCGGATGCGCGCCCTGCCCGGCCAGCCAGCGCGCGCACGGCGCCGAGCCGCAGCCGATCTCCAGGATTCGCTTGCCCGCGACATCGCCGAGGAACCGCATATCGCCCTCGTGCAGACCCTCCGGACACCACACGAACTCACCGCCGGGGGAGTCGACGCCGAGGAAGTCGGCGTGCGTCTCGTGGTACTGGCCTGCGTCCGCATCCCACCAGCGACGGCTGGCTTGTTGACTTGCGGCCGAACCGATCCGGGCGCGCGCCGTCCCTGCGGTTCCGAGCAGTGTGTTTGCCTGCGCATGGCGATCTTCCGACACGCCGTCAGAGTATCCCGGCGTGGCGGCGGGACCGGTTTGCCCGCCCGGACCAAGGTCGCGTACGCTGAACGCGCGAGTGCCTTCTGTACAGCCGTACCGGAGTCAACCACCCGTGCTGAGTTTCACGTGCGTTACGTGCGGTACGTTCCTAGTGTCCGTCTTCACACCATCGCGGTGAATTCGCCAGCGTACCGAAAGTTCCAATGTCCGCAACCGACCACAATCCGTCCGGAGCAAACCGACATATGCCCACCACCGTCACCTCGCCGCAGGTAGCCGTCAACGACATCGGCTCCGCCGAGGATTTCCTCGCCGCCATCGACGCCACGATCAAGTACTTCAACGACGGCGACATCGTCGAAGGAACCATCGTCAAGGTCGACCGCGACGAGGTCCTGCTCGACATCGGTTACAAGACCGAAGGCGTCATTCCTTCCCGCGAACTCTCCATCAAGCACGACGTCGACCCGAACGAGGTCGTTTCCGTGGGCGATGAGGTCGAAGCGCTTGTTCTCACCAAGGAGGACAAGGAAGGCCGTCTGATCCTGTCGAAGAAGCGGGCGCAGTACGAGCGCGCGTGGGGCACCATCGAGGAGCTCAAGGAGAAGGACGAGGCCGTCAAGGGCACCGTCATCGAGGTCGTCAAGGGCGGCCTGATCCTCGACATCGGCCTCCGTGGCTTCCTGCCCGCTTCGCTCGTCGAGATGCGTCGGGTCCGCGACCTCCAGCCGTACGTCGGCAAGGAGATCGAGGCCAAGATCATCGAGCTCGACAAGAACCGCAACAACGTGGTGCTGTCGCGTCGTGCCTGGCTCGAGCAGACCCAGTCCGAGGTCCGCAGCGAGTTCCTGCACCAGCTGCAGAAGGGCCAGGTCCGCAAGGGTGTGGTCTCCTCGATCGTTAACTTCGGTGCCTTCGTGGACCTGGGTGGCGTCGACGGCCTGGTGCACGTCTCCGAGCTGTCCTGGAAGCACATCGACCACCCGTCCGAGGTTGTCGAGGTCGGCACCGAGGTCACCGTCGAGGTGCTCGACGTCGATCTGGATCGCGAGCGGGTTTCGCTGTCGCTCAAGGCGACTCAGGAAGACCCGTGGCGTCAGTTCGCCCGCACCCACGCGATCGGCCAGATCGTGCCGGGCAAGGTCACCAAGCTGGTTCCGTTCGGTGCGTTCGTGCGCGTCGAAGAGGGCATCGAGGGCCTGGTGCACATCTCCGAGCTGGCCGAGCGCCACGTGGAGGTCCCGGACCAGGTTGTCGCCGTCGGCGACGACGCGATGGTCAAGGTCATCGACATCGACCTCGAGCGTCGCCGGATCTCGCTGTCGCTGAAGCAGGCGAACGAGGACTACCACGCCGAGTTCGACCCGTCGAAGTACGGCATGGCCGACAGCTACGACGACCAGGGCAACTACATCTTCCCCGAGGGCTTCGATCCCGACACCAACGAGTGGCTCGAGGGCTTCGACAAGCAGCGCGAAGAGTGGGAAGGCCGTTACGCCGAGGCGGAGCGTCGCCACAAGATGCACACCGCTCAGATGGAGAAGATGGCGGCCGACGCCGCGGCCGAGGCCGCGAACGGTGGCGGCTCGTCGAACTACTCCTCCGAGAGTGGTGGCGGCTCGCAGGCTTCCTCCTCGTCCTCCAGCTCGTCCGAGTCGGCCGGCGGTTCGCTGGCCAGCGACGCGCAGCTGGCGGCTCTGCGGGAGAAGCTCTCCGGCAACGCCTGATAGGTACGTCCGACGAAGGCCCCGGTCCGAATGGACCGGGGCCTTCGCCCTTTTCGCCCCGCTTTCGCAGTGCCAACGGCGCGGCCCGGTATTCTGACTGGGATGTCCGATGCCGCCGTAGAGCTTCCTTCGACTTCCTGGGAGCGCAGGAAGATGGAGGCGATGAGCCGAATCCAGCGGGTCGCGCTGGATCTGTTCGACGCGCACGGGTACCGCAATGTGACGATCGAGCGGGTCGCGGCCGCCGCTGCGGTGTCGCCCAGTTCGGTGTACCGCTACTTCGGCACCAAAGAGATGCTCGTGCTGCACGACGAGGCGGATCCGAAGATCCTGGAGGCGATCCGCACGGCGGGCGGGTCGACGACCGTGGAACCCACCGACCTGATCGCGGTGGCGCGGATGCTCGTCCCGGTGCTGGTGGAATCGCTGCTCACCGAGGAGTCCGAGCGCCGCATCCGCAGTCGACTCTTGTACACCGCAGCGATCCCGGAAATCAAAGCGGCCCAGACCAATCAGATGCGCGACATGGCCGAGCAGTTCCGGGTGTTGTTCGCCGAACGAACCGGCTTCGACCCGAACGACTTACGGGTGCGGATGGCCGCAGCCACCGCCGTCTGGGGCTGTGTTGCGGCCCTGGATCATTGGGCGGGAACGGATTTCGCCGACCGGCTCAAGGACGTCTACACCAGAGCGGTCGGCGCGATCATCGACCAGATCGAGATCATTTTCCGATAGTCGCTGGCGCCGAACGCGATCCGAAGGTCGGCAACCACCAGTTCCACCGGCCGAACAGTCGCATGAACGCGGGCACCAGGATCAGCCGAACCAGGATCGCGTCGATCGCGATGGCGACGGCAAGCGCGAAGCCGACCTGCTTGAGCTCCAGCACATCTGCCGTCACGAAGCTGGCGAACACGGCAACCATGATGGCGGCCGCGGCGGTGATCGGCCTGGCCGTCCGCTGCAACCCGTCGGCGACCGCCGCCGCATTGTCGTGGTTGGCATCCCAATGTTCCTTCATGCGCCGGATCAGGAACACCTCGTAGTCCATCGACAGGCCGAACAGCACCGCGAACACCAGCATCGGCAGATAGATCTGCAGGAACCCGGTGCTCTGGAAACCGAGAATGCCTTCACCGATGCCGGTTTGGAACACCGCGATGGTGATGCCGAGGGCCGCACCGGTCGCCAGCAGATTCAGCAGGATCGCCTTGAGTGCCAACACGATACTGCGGAACGCGACGACCAGGAAGATCAGAGAAACGGCGAGCACCAGGGCGATCAGCACGGGGAAGCGGCTGACGATCCGATGCGACACGTCGACGAACAACGCCGACGTGCCGCCGACCCGGATCTCCGCGTCGCTGAGACTCGCAGCGCGGGAACGGATATCGGAGACGAGATCGGTGGCCGCGGTCGACCCGAACGTCGTCTTCGGGATGACGGCGGCGAACATCCGGCCGTCCGCGTACTGCGGCAGGACGGCGGCGATCCGCGGGTCACGGGAGAGCTCGGCGAGGAACCGATCGGCTTCGGCACGGGCGTTGCCGGACAGCGGTGCGGTCGCCGCCCCGGTGGCGACCACCTCGATCGGTCCGAGCAGGCCAGGGGTGAAGTTCTGTTCGACCAGGGTGATGGCCTGGCCCGATGGGCGATCGCCGAGCGAATTGAGCCCCATGTCCACGCCGTATCGGAGGCCGGTGAGCGGGGTTGCCGCCAGGAGCAACAGTGCGACGCCGACCACGCCGAACAGCACCGGCCGTGCCATCACGGTGTGCGCCCACCGCGCCCAGCCGCTGGACGCCGTCGTCGCACGCACCTCCGCGGGCCGCATTCGCTCAGGGATAGCGCCGCGATTCACCGCCGGGCCCAGCGTCGCGAGCAACGCAGGAAGCAGGGTGAATGCGGCGCCCATCGTTGAAACGACCGCGGCGATCACGCCGACGGCGATGCCGTTGAGCATCGGTAGACCAACGACCGCCAGCGAGCACAGCGAGATCATCACGATGAGCCCAGAGGCGAGCACCGTGCGCCCGGTCGTGTCCATCGCCGTGCCGACCGCCTGCGCAATCGCGGTGCGGTCCTTGCGGTTTCGGACACCGCGCTGCGTCAGCTCCTCGTTGAAGCGGCTCACGATGAACATCGCGTAGTCGATCGCGGTGCCGGTGGCGATCATGGTGGCGATCGACAGCACCATCGAGTCGAACGCGAGGAAGCTGGTCAGGCCGAACAGGATGCCGACGGCCACCGCGATCCCCGCCGCGGTCACCGTGATCGGCAGCAGCGCAGCGACCAGGGCACCCAACGCCAGCACGAGCAGCACCGTCGCCACCGGGAGGCCGACGGCTTCCGCGCGTTGCATATCGGCTGTCTCGATGTCCATGAGATCGGCCTGGATCGGCGCGTAACCACTGAGCATCACCTTGACGTCGGTGGTCGATCCCGCTGCCAGGGCTTCGCGCAGCTCGCGGACGACCTGGACGCGCGCCGAGATGTCCCCGTCGACGCCGACGACGGCGAAAGCGGTGTGCCGATCGGCGGAGATCTGAGCGGCGTTGCCCTGGAACGGCCCGACGGCCCCGGCCACACCCTTCGTCTGCTTGGCGACATCGAGCGCTCGATCGATCGCCGCCCGATAGTCGGGAGCGTCGACGGTGTCTCGGGCCGAATGGAAGACGACCACGTCCTGCTCGGTCCCGAACTGCGAGAAGTGTTCGGCGACAAGGCGATCAACCTCAACCGACTCCGACCCCGGCACGGAGTAGTCAGGTGTCCCCAGCCGCCCGTGCAGCGCGGGATAGGCCGCGGCGCCGATTACCACGAGCAGCAGCCAGACGCCGAGCACCAGCTTGCGATGCCTGGCCATCGCCGCACCCCACCGCCCCGCCGCACCCCACCGCGGTGCGGGCTGAGTTGGTTCGGGCCGTTCGAGGATCGAGGTATGCGCCATTGCTGCTCCCCAGAAGTCATACCTGATAGTCACTATCAGGTTCTCCCGGCAAGCATAGGAACACTAAGCAAAAATTAGCAAGGCACTCTCACGTAACCCTCAGGTCCGCACCTCCCGCCGCCAAGGCGGGATCCGCACCCTTTGTCGCAATCCGCACCCGTTCTGGGCGGCCGGAAGGTGTGCGGATCCACAGAGCGGGTGCGGATTCTTGATCCGAGGTCGGGCCCGGGGTTACTCGGCAGGTGCGTCGGCGCTCGGCCATGGATGGCAAGGGCCGAGTGGACCGACTGGTCTGTTTGGATCGCGTGGCGAGAGTTCTGAGCCCGCGCTCGACCCGCCGACGAGCCGAGCGCGCAGCCGCCGCGCGGGCTTGGTTGTTCCGCGTTGCACGACCGGTGTACTGCTCGGCGGCACCGCGGGTTCGTTCGGCGCGACAACCTGCGCCGTCGTCAGCGCGACGACCTGGATCTGCTCCAGCCGCAGGCCGAGCCCGGCGAGCCGGGCGATGACCCCGAGCCGGTGTTCCGGCATGCCGGGCCGAATCGGAAGCGGGTCCCTGCCCGGCAGCCGCAGCACATAGGTCCGGGTTTCGGCGTCGAAGACGATCGGCGCGCCATCCCGGACGGCCCGATACGAGTCGAGGTCGAGATCGCTGTGCCGAACCGGATCGATCATCAACGCCTCGATCAGCCGCTCGGCATGCGACATGCGCATGTCCCGGTCGTCCGGGTCGAGGTACTCCACCTGCCGTGCCACCCGCCACCGGTATCCCTCGGCGGCGGACCGCAGCAGGTACCGGTGCCGTTCGATCTCGGCCGCCAGCTCGATCAGCCGATCATGATCGATGGACATCGGATCACGGGGGTCGGGCGTCGAAGCTGGGACGTCAGGCATGCTGCCTCCTCGGTCGAGTTGCGAATTACCTTGCGCGACAACTCGATCGACGTCCGACCTGTAAACAAGTATGGCAGAGGGGTACGACAAGTAACGGCGCCGCCGAGCCGTCAGTAACCGACGGTGAAGCGACGCTGGGGATGGCGGGGGAGTTCGGCTTCGTCGAGCAGCGCGACGGCGACGTCCTCGGCGGAGATATCGCTGCCGCCGAGCAGTAGCTGGTCGCCACCGACGCGGAAACGTCCAGTGCGCGTGCCGGACTGGATGAGCCCGGCCGATGGGCTGAGATAGGTCCAATGGCGATTGGACAGCCGGTAGACGTTCAACGCATCGCGGAGTGCGCGCACGACTGTGTGGTACTCGGCGGGCACTCCCAGTACCTCGGTGAGCGTCGTGGTGAACTCCTCGCCGGTGTCGACCAACTGCACTCCCGGCGCGACTTCCAGGCTGCCCGCACCGCCGACCGCGATCACCCGAATGCGTGGATGTCGTTCGAGCGCACGCACCATCGCCTGCGCGCCGAGCACGAAATCGCCCGCGTTGGCGATGGTGTCCGCGATGCCGTGGCCGGCGTTCACCGCGCTGATCACCACGTCGAGACCGGTGATTGCGGTCGCGATGCTGTCGGTGTCGAGCCAGTCCGCGACTCGCCAGTCCGCCTCGCCATGCTCGGCGGGAAACCGCGCGGCGTCCCGGGTGAAGGCCGTGACCCGGTGTCCCCGCTCCACTGCTTCGGCCACTACCCGGCCGCCGATGACGCCGGTCGCGCCGAAAACTCCGATGTCCATTGCTGCTCCTACACAGTGATCATTTACTACACGCCGTTCAGAAACGGTACGGCAGATAGTAGTCAAACGCTGTAGAGTGTCAATTCGTGGAGGTCGTACAAAGTCGCCGAGAACGGCTACGGGCCCAGGCGGCCGAGGAGATCAAGTCGATCGCGCTGCGCCTGCTGGCCGAGGGCGGACCGGACGCGATCTCGTTGCGCGCCATCGCCCGTGAGATGGGCATGACCGCGGGTGCCCTCTACGGCTACTACGCCACCCGCGACGACCTGATCTCCACCCTGATCTCCGACGTCTACACCGCACTCGTCGATCGGGTCGAAGCGGCCAGAGACGCTGTCCCCGAAGCTGATCCGGCCGGCCGCATCATCGCATGGGGCGAGACGGTGCGCGCGTGGGCGGTCGCTGCTCCCGCGGAGTTCCGGCTCATCTACGGCGACCCGGTCCTCGGCTATCGACCGCCGCCCGGCGGACCCGCGGCAGCGGCGGCGCTGCGTGCGTGCACCGGACTGGTCGGCCTCGCCGTCGCCGCCTGGCCGCACGCGGCGGAACTCCAGACGATCGGGCAGACCACGTGGTCGGATTTCGATGCGGATCTGGTTGCGCACGTTCGCGCGGACTTTCCTGACCTGCCGCCCGCGGCGCTCGCGCTGGCGTTGCGGATGTGGGGCCGGATGCACGGGCTGATCGCGCTGGAGGTCTACGGTCACCTGCGTCCGCAGGCGCAGGATCCGGCGAAACTCTATCGCGCCGAGATGCTCGATCTGGTGCGCTCACTCGGGCTGTAACACCGCAGGCTAGGTTCGGTGGGTGAGTGATCTTGTCGCTACCGTCGGAAAGCTGGCGCCGGTGGCGCTCGTGTTCGGTGGCGGTGTGGTCTTCGCGCGCCGCAAGATCATCGGGGCCGACACGTCGAAGGCCTTCTCCGACTTCGCCTTTCTCTTCGCGATTCCGTGCTACCTGGCAGGCTCGCTCTACTCGAGCGACCTCGGGCGGCTGTTCGACCCGCGCGCGATCGCCGCGTACCTGGTTACTGCGCTAGTCGGCATGCTCGCCGTCGGATTTTGGTCGCGGCGGACCGCCGACGCCAGGGGCGTCGCATTGCGCATCATGGCCGGCGTGCAGGTCAACACGACCTACTTTGCGATTCCGGTCTTCGTGCTGCTCTTCGGCGACGCGTCCCCGATCTTCCCGATCATCCTGCTACAGGTCTGTGTGCTCACCGTCGTGGTCATCGCCGTCATGGAATTCGGTGCTGGGCAAGAGCATTCGGATAAGCCCGCACACGGCGCCGCGTTGCGCGGGGTGCGGGCGGCGCTGGCGACGCCGATCGTGGTGGCGTGCTATCTCGGGATCGCCGCGAACGCGGTCGACGTGCCGGTGCCGCGCTGGCTGCTCGATGCGCTGTCGTTCGCGGGCAATGCCGCTGCGCCCGTTGCCTTGTTCGCCATCGGGCTGCACCTCGGCGGCACTGGCTTACGCCTGCGCGGCGCCGCGCGCGACGAGTACGCGCTGATCGCGTTCAAGTGCCTGGTCTTCCCGGTGCTCGCGCTGCTGATCGGCAAGTACCTCTTCGGAATTGGCGGTTCCTGGTTGACCTACCTGGTGCTGATCGCCGCCATGCCCGCGCCGCAGAACCTGTTCATCTTCGCCCAGCGTTACGACACCGACGTCGATCTGGCCGCCGCGATCGTGGCCAAGACCTCGCTGCTTGCGTTGCTGTTGTTGCCTGGGTGGTTGCTCGTTGCGCGATGAGCGAGGTCAGAACCCGAGATATCCGATGGTTGCCGCGAACATGGTCCCGGTGAACAGCGGCCAGAAGATGATTTTGGGCAGCAGGTTTTCGCGCCAATGGATCACCTTGGCGAAGGCGCCGGAGAGCAGCACGGTCGCGTTGAGCGCGACCAGCAGGGTCATCATGTACAGCGTGAAATACCAGTATTCGATGTAGGAAATGCCTGCGGAACCGACCTCCGTGCGGACCGCGTTGTCGTTGACCGCGACGACCAGCACCGTCGACACCGAGAAGGTGATGATCGCGAAGGCGGTGAAGCCGGAGATCGGCCGCCGATCCGGATCGGTGGTGATGACGAACAGCGAAAGGAACATCAGTGACGCGAGCAGCATCACCGGCACGATTCGCCCGATCAGCGGGCCGAGCAAGCCGCGGCTGACGCCGACGTTGAAATACAATTCGTCGGTATTGGACAGGCCGGGGCGTTCCAGCATGCTGTATTTCTGGTGGAGCATGCTGTACACCGTGTAGTCCGGCTTCCAGTCACCGAACACGAGGCCGGGGTCCAAGCCGAAGAGCGCATCCGGATTCCACGGCGGGAACGACTCGAAGCTTGGCACCAGCTGGACCGGGTTGGTCATGTCGATCGGCCGCATCCGCAGCCAGATGTCTTGGTGGTCCAGGGGATAGTTCTCGTAATTGAACTGCTGGCGAATGATCGTCGAGAAGGACCAGACGACCACCTTGGTGTCGCCGAGCGGATATTCGAAGACCTTCTTGAGGCAGTGCGGGTCCTCGGCCTCGAGCAATAACACGCCGAGCTCGATCTGGTCCTCGGGAAATCCGGGCACGATGTGCTGCCAAATATGGCCGGTTGCTTTGACGTTGTGCGCGTTGACGAATTGCAGCGAGCTCACCAGTACGCCGGTCGGCAGCAGTGGGATGACTTTGTCCTTCGGCATACGCGGCGCGATTGTGTTCTGCACCTCCGCCATATTCGTGACCGTGGTGCCGACATCGGCGACCGGCGCATGCCGGTTGCCGACATGCACCCACGAGGTCACGGTGCCGAGGGCGAACAGCAGGGACACGGCGAGGGAGCCGAACCACAGCAATGGCCGCCATCGGCGCGAGATCATCTCCCTGATCGCCACAGCCGTGAGATTAGCTCGAGGTTAGCCCGAGGTGTGTGAGCCGCGCGCCGGTGTCGCGGGTCGTGTCCGGCTTGGTGTATGTGTCTCATTTCACAAATGCTAATGAAAATCGTTATCGGTAGTCTACGATGCTGACATGGCTTTGTTTCGGATCGGAATCTGTGCTGCCACAACGGCATTCGTAGTAGGGCTGACGGCATGCGCGGCGCCAGGGCAGACGTCCGGTACTCCCGAGCAGTTCGTGGTGATCGACACCGAGGAGCTCGGCGACTTCAGTCCGCTGCTCGGGCACGGCAAGAATGGTGAGTCGAAGATCTTCGAGAGCCTGTACCGGGTAGCAGAGGGCGTGGACGATCGGATTCCGGCGGCGATACCGGTACTGGCCGCAGGCCCGCCGGAGCCGATCGACGGCGATCTGTCGCGCTGGCGGGTCACGACGCGGTCCGGCATCCGCTTCTCGGACGGGAGCTCCTTCGGTCCGGAAGACGTTGTGGCCACCTATAACTCGCTGATCGATCCGGCCTTTGCCGCCCCGATCGCCGCCGACTACGACTTCCTGCGCAGCGCGAAGCAGACCGGGCCGGATACCGTCGAGTTCCAACTGACCGGGGCCTACGCGGATTTCGATCACCGACTGTTCGTGGCGATCGCGCCCGCAGAGTCGTTCGCGCAGCCGGGGCCCGCCGATCGTGCCGAGCTCAACCGGCATCCGATCGGCACCGGGCCCTATGTGCTCACCGAGTCCCGGCCCGATCAAGTGGTGCTCACCGCGCGGGCGGACTACTGGGGTGAGCAGGCGCAGGTGCGGCGGTTCGTCATTCGGCGCAGCGACGACGACAACGCCAGGGCCAGCCAACTGCGCGACGGCGCCGACGGGACGGTGCTGCCGCCGGAGCTGGCGCAGGCCGCGGCGAAGGACGGCTATCGGGTCGTGTCCGCCGTCGCCAATGATTGGCGTGCGATCACGTTGCCGTCGGGGAATCCGGTGGCGGGAGATCTCGCGATTCGCCGCGCACTGAACGTCGCCGTCGACCGCAAGGCGATGGTCGAGCACATTCTCGGCGGTCACGGCACCGCCATGTCCACGTTGGTCGGCCCCGTGTACGGCGAAACCTACGACCCGGCCCAGGATTTCATCCACGATCAAGTCGAGGCTGCGCGCGTGCTCGACGCCGCAGGCTGGCGGGTCGGCGCGGACGGCATCAGAGCCAAAGACGGTCGCCGCGCGGCCTTCGAGATCGCTTACTACCCAACGGAAGTGCTGCGCCGGGATCTGACGATGGCGGTGGTGTCGGACGCGAAGAAGGTCGGCATCGAGATCACCCCGGTAGCCGTGGACAAGGCCAAGATGACGCCCGCGTACCTGGCGCAGACCGCGTTCATGCTCGGCGGCGGCGGTCAGCCCTACACGGTGGACGGCCAGCTGTACACCAAACTCCACTCCCGTTACGCCACACCGGGTGTCGGCTCCAAGTGGGACAACGCCTCGGACTATGTGAACCCGACGATCGATCAGCTGCTGGATGCCGCACGCGCAGAGCTGAATTCGCAGCGGCGGACCGAGCTGTACCGGCAGGTGCAGGCCGAGTACCACCGCGATCCGGCGATGCTGGCGTTGGTCGCCACCAACCACGTCTACGTGGTGCGCGACAACGGCTGGCGGATCACGCCGACGGCGCTCGAACCGCACTCGCACGGCGTCGCGTGGGGTCCGTGGTACGGCCTGTCCCGGTGGACCCGATGACCGGTGGCGGCAGGGCGGGAAAGCTGATCGCGCGCCGCCTCGTTTTTGCGGTTCCGCTCGCCGGACTGGTCTCGCTCGCGGTGTTCGCGCTCGCCGCGGCCAGCCCGTTCGACCCGCTCGACGCGTACCTCGGTGCGCACGGCGACGGGTTCACCGAGGCGCAGCGTATGGAGCTGCGAGACCGGCTCGGCTTGGGGCACAGTTGGTTCGACGCTTGGCGAGGCTGGGTCGGTGACCTGGTGCACGGCGAGTTCGGTGAATCGCGCTCGTATCGGCAACCGGTCGCCGAGGTGCTGGTCGAACGGCTGCCGTGGAGTCTGCTGCTCGGTGCGCTCGGCGGGGTGATCGCCCTGGTGCTCGCGGCGCTGCTCGGTGCCTGGGCGGGACTACGTCGAGGCGGGCTCGTCGATCGGACGATCAGTGCATGTGCTGTTGTGCTGCAAGCGGTTCCCCCCTTCGTGCTCGCACTCGGCGCGGTGTTGCTGTTCGCCCTGACCTTGCGCTGGTTCCCGGCGTCGGGGCTGACCGACCCAGGTGGCGCGGTCACCGCGGCGTCGACGGCACGGCATGTGGTGCTGCCTGCTGCTCTGCTCGGCGTGACCCAATTGCCGTGGCTCGTGCTCGGTTTGCGCGAGACCGTGGCCGGCACGCTGGACAGCGACGCGATCAAGGGCGCGCGGGCCCGCGGTATGCCGTGGCGGGTCATCGCCTTTCGGCATGTGTTGCCGGTGGCGGTGGTGCCGTTCCTGGCGCTCTGCGGTGCCAGGCTGCCGGAGCTCGTGGTCGGCGCCACCGTGGTCGAGACCATCTTCAGCTGGCCGGGATTGGGGTCGGCGACCGTCGAAGCCGCACGCAGCGTGGACTTTCCGCTGCTCGCGATCCTCACCGTGCTGATCACCGTGGTGGTACTGCTCGGCAACCTGGCCGCGGATGCGGCGGCGGTGCTGATCGATCCACGGATCGACGCCGATGGGTAGGCCCGCGGTAGTCCTCGCCACCGTCGTGCTCGTCGCGGCGGTGCTGTACGCGGGTGTGGTTCCGGTGTTGCGGCCGGTGGACGACGCACTGGTGGACTTCGCGATCAGCCGACGACCACCGAGCCTCGAATTCCCGTTCGGCACCGACAATGCCGGGCGCGACGTCTTCGTGCGGGCGGCCGAGGGGATGCGCAGCTCGTTGCTCATCGCGGCGGCGACGGCACTCGGTGCGGCAGTGGTCGGTGCGCTGGTCGGCGTGAGCGCCGGTGCGCTCGGCGGTTGGTGGGATCGGATCGCGATGCGGGTGGTCGACGCGGTGAACTCGTTGCCGAGCCTGTTGCTCACGCTGCTGATCGTCGCCATGTACCGCGGCTCGGTCCTTGCCATCGTGGTCTCGCTGGTGCTCACGCATTGGACCTCGATCGCGCGTGTGGTGCGCGGCGAGGTGCTCGCGGTGCGGCATGCCGAATTCGTGCAGGCGGCCCGGCTGCGCGGGGTGCCGCAGTGGCGGATGATCCGGCAGCACTTCGTTCCGGTCGCGATGGGGCAGATCTTGATCGGGGTGGTGCTGTTGATCCCGCATGCCATCTGGCACGAGTCGACGCTGTCGTTCCTCGGTGTCGGTCTGCCGCCGCACCGGGCGTCGTTGGGCACGTTGCTGTCCGACGCACAGGCGTCGATCCTGCTGGGGGACTGGTGGTTGCTGGTGTTCCCTGCGGGCGTGCTGACCCTCGTCACCCTCGCGGTGGCGGTGCTCGGTCGGTCGTGGCAGCGGAAAGCCCAAGCGCTTCAGGAGGTTTCGTCGTGACTTTGACACTCCGAAAGGTCAGCGTGCGGGTGCCGCTCGCGCCGGGCCGGGTGGTGCACGCCGTCACCGACGCGGATCTGGTGGTGCGCCGCGGCACCGTGCACGGGCTGATCGGCGAATCGGGTTCGGGGAAGTCGATGTTGGCCGCGACGATCACCGGGCTGCTACCGAAGCGAGCACGAATGACAGGTGAGGTGTCATTGGCGCTCGACGGTCGAACGTTGGGCACCACCGAGATCCGCCGGTCGCGTGGCCACGCTGTGGCGTGGGTGCCGCAATCGGCGATGACCTACTTCACGCCGGTGCGCCGAGTCGGCCCGCAACTGGCCGAGACGATTCGATATCTGGGCACCGCCCACCGCCCGGCCGACCTGTTCGCCGAGGTCGGCTTGGAAGTCGAGGCGCTGCAGCGGTATCCGCACGAACTCTCCGGCGGCATGGCTCAGCGTGCGGCGATCGCGTTCGCACTGGCCGGGGATCCGGCCCTCATCATCGCCGACGAGCCGACCTCGGCACTCGACGCAGAGCGGGCGGCGGCGATTCTTCGGTTGCTCGGCGACTTCGCTGCCCGGGGCGGCCGTGTCCTGCTGGTCACGCACGATCTCACCGCGTTGCGTGCGTCGGAGATCTGCACCGACGTCTCGGTCATGTACGCATCGCGGATCGTCGAGATCGGGAGCGCCGCTGTCGTTCTCGACGAACCGGCCGAGCGGTACACGCGGGACCTACTAGCGGCTTTGCCGGAGAACGGCTTGCATCCACTGCCGTTCGCCACTCCGGAGCTGGTGAATCTAGCTGCCGACTTTCGGTACGGCACCCGATGACCGGCCGCGCGCTTGCCGCACACGGTGTTTCACTGCGATTCGGTCGGCGTCCCGTCCTCACCGAGGTCTCCCTGGCGATCGGCCGAGGCGAGGTGGTCGGGCTGGCCGGCCCGTCGGGAGCGGGCAAAACCTCACTTGCCCAGGTCATGTCGGGGCTGCGCGCGCCCGACAGCGGGACCGTGACCTGTGACGGTTCGCCGCTGCCTCGGCGCAAGACCGGCCGGATCGCGATGCTGTTCCAGTCACCGCGCCGATCCTGCGATCCTCGGATGACCCTGCGACAGTCGATCGTCGAGCTCGCGCGGGGATCGGTCGACTGGGACGCCATCCTCGAATCTGTCGGCATGACACCGGATCTGCTGGACAGATATCCCGTGCAGGTGTCCGACGGCCAACTGCAGCGGGCCGCCGTCGCCAGGGTTCTCGCGTCGAAGCCCGACTACCTGCTCTGCGACGAAATGACGGCGATGCTCGACCCGGCCACCACGGCCACCGTCGCGCGCACCGTGACCGGCCTGGCCGGAACAGGTGTCGGGGTCCTGTTCATCAGTCACAACCTGCCGCTGCTCACCGCGTGCACGGACCGAATCGTGCACCTGGACAGCCGTTCCGCGGCGCCCGCACGACACGCGGGCCGCCCCCTCGATTCGCACAACGGCATCGGAGTTCTATGACTAACGCACTGCATATCCTCACCCGCACCGATCTGGCCGATATCGACATCCCGCCCGCCGAGATCATCGAGCTGGTCGAGGACGGCTATCTGGCGTTCGCGCGGGGTGACTCGCGCTGCCCGGTCAAGCTGATGATGCCGATCCCGAAGCCGGAACGCGACGCGGTGTCGTATTCGATGCTGGGATACGACGGCTCGCTCGAGCATCTCGGTTTCAAGACCTCCTATCGGCAGGGCAGCGAGAGCGCCGAGAAGTACTACACGACGATCAGCCTGTACGACGACACCACCGGACTGCCCTTCGCGTACATGGATTGCCAGCGGGTCGGGGCCGCGAGGACACCGGCCACCACGGCCATCATCGCGAAACACAGTGCCCGTGCCTGCGCTACCAGCGCACTGATGATCGGCACCGGCGTGCAGGGCCGAAACACCCTGCCCTATCTGCTGACCGCTCTGCCGCACTTGGAGCGGCTGCGTCTGTTCGGCACTCATCCCGACGGGATCGCGGAAAGCATTGCTGCGCTGCATCGCTGGTTTCCCGAGCGGGAGATCGACCTCGTCGACGATGTGCCGACCGCGGTGGCCGAGTCCGACATCGTCGTCGTCGCCTCCGGTCGGGCCGCGCATCCCAAGGTGCGCACCGAATGGCTGCCGCCGGGCGGCTTGCTGATCTCGGTGGCCAGCAAGGGCGTCGAGAGCGGTGCATTGCGCGCAGCCGACTATGCGATCGCCACCAGCGCTGGACAATTGGGCGTCACCGGCGCTCGGCTGGCAGGCCCGGCCGGCCAACCCGAGATCGATGCGGAGCTGCCGGACATCGTTGCCGGGCGGGCATCAGGCAGATCCGGTGCGGACGATCGGGTGTTCGCGTTCGCCAGCGGCATGATCATCACCGATATCCCGGTGGCGTATGCACTGGCGACGCGTGCGGTGGCAGCGGGACGTGGGCAGCGGGTGGAACTGTGGTCGTGAACACGGTCGATCTCCCGGTTCTCCCTGCGCTGGAACAGGAATGGCTGCGCAAGGTTCGCAGCGATCCGCACCTGCTCTTCGACATCCAGCACGCCGTCGGCGGCCCGTTCCATCTCGTCTACCCCGACCAGCTCGGTGCGAACCTCCGGTCTTTCCACCAGACGCTGGCCGGGCATCGCGTGCGCGGCCAGGTCTACTACGGCAAGAAGGCCAACAAGGCGGGCTGCTGGTTGCCGACGATCGCCGAGCTCGACGGCGCCGTCGATGTCGCGAGCGAGCCCGAATTGGTGCATGCACTGGCGCACGGCATCCGCGGGCGCGATATCGGGGTGACCGGTGCCGCGAAAACCGATGCGCTGCTGCGCCTCGCGGCCAGGCACGACTGTGTGGTCGCGATCGACGCGCTCGATGAGCTGGCACGGATGGCGGCAATCGCGGTGCAGGCCGGGCGGGCGCGGATTCTGTTGCGGCGGCTGCCGCCGAACGCGCCGCACAGCCGATTCGGTTTGTCCGCAGCCGATCTGGCGACCGCGATCACCCGGTGCGCGGAACTGCGGGATCGGATCGAACTCGTCGGGTTCTCCTTTCACCTCGACGGCTACGCGGTGGCGCCGCGAGCCGAACTCGCCTACGAGCTGATCAGGTTGTGCGCCAAGGTGAAAGCACAGGGTCTGCCGGTCGACACCCTCTCGATCGGCGGCGGTTTCGCCTGCCGCTACCTCAGCGACGACGACTGGCACGGCTTTCTCGCCGATCGCCGCGACGAGTGGTTCCACGCGGGGAAGCGGTTCGAGAAGTTCTATCCCTACGCGCAGGGCCCGACCGGCGCCGACATGCTCGATGCGATCCTCGCGACCACCTTCGACGGCCGCACACTCGCAGCGCACCTGCGCGACAACGCTATCCAGCTCTTCGTCGAGCCGGGACGGGCGCTGCTCATCGACGCGGGGTGCACCGTATTCCCGGTTCTCGGCTACAAACAGAACGCGGACTACGGCATCACCACCGTGCACGGCCTCAGCATGAGCGTGTCCGAACAGTGGAAGGGCAGTGAATTCCTGCCGGACCCGATCCTGGTGCCTCGACGTCGCGATCCGGCGGCGGCACCGGTCGCCAGCTGTGTCGGCGGCGCGAGCTGCATGGAATACGACGTGCTCACCTGGCGCAAAGTGCGGCTGCCGCAGCGCCCAGCGCACGGTGATCTGCTGCTGTATCCGAATACGGCCGGCTACCAGATGGATAAGAACGAGAGCGAGTTCCATCAGCTGCCGTTGCCGCCCAAGGTGGTCGTCTCCCATCAGGACGGCCGGATGATGTGGAGGTTGGACACGTGAAGACTGTGGCCGACGCAGTGGAGCGGGAAGCGGTGAGTGCGGGGCCGGACGGTCCGGCGGTGGACGCGGTCGGTGTGCGCGCTTTACGAGTGCCTCGGCGACCCGAGAACGTCGTCCGCTGCGCCTCCGAACTCATCGGTGCCACTCCATTACTCGAACTCGTGCGCGCAGGCACCGGCACCCGTCTGCTGTTGAAGTTGGAGCAGTTCAACCCGACCGGCTCGGCCAAGGTGCGCATGGCCCGCGAGATGGTGCTGCACGCCGAACGCACCGGCGAACTCCGTCCCGGTGGGCACATCGTCGAACCGACGTCAGGCAACACCGGCACCGGGCTGGCGCTGATCGCCTTGGAACGCGGCTACACCTTCACCGCGGTGGTCGACGATCACGCCGCCAAGGACAAGCTCCGTGCGATGAAAGCCATGGGCGCGCACCTGGTTTCGGTCGATAACGCCGCCGGTGGCGGACCGAGCACCGTCGAGCGCAGGCGGATCGCCGCCGAGTTCGCGGCTCGCACCGGCGCGTATCAGCCGGACCAGCACAACAATCCGCACAACAACGCGGGCTATCGCGATCTGGCCGCCGAACTACTCGCGGACCTCGACACCGATGTCGACTGTCTGGTCGGCGCCGTCGGCACCGGCGGATCGCTCTGCGGCACTGTCGAAGAACTCCGTAGGCGTGGGTCAGGTGTGTACGCGATAGGAGTGGAACCCGTAGGCTCCACCATCTTCGGTGGCGCAGGCGGCAGCTACTGGCAGACCGGCGCAGGCAGCCCGGCGGGATTTCCGATCGGTGCCAACGTCAAGTACGACGCCATCGACGAAGGCTGCCGCGTCGGCGATATCGACGCGTTCGCGACCGCACGAGTTGTCGCGCGCCGCACCGGGATTCTGGTGGGCGGCACCGCGGGCGCCGCGATCCAGGTGGCCCTGCGCCGTCTGGTGCACCTACCTGCGGGCAGCACCGTGGTCGTGCTGGTGTGTGACGCGGGGGAGAAGTATCTCGACACCGTGTACGACGACGATTGGCTGTGCGAGCGCGGACTGTTCGACCGGGCGGCACAGCAGCGGATCGCCCGGCTCTGCCAGGCCTACGACGAATCGGTGCGGCTCGCGACCTACCGCGTCGAGCGGACGGGAGCCTAGCCGCATGGCCTTTCGAGAGTATCGAGCCATCGTCGCGTTGGCCGCGCCGATCGCAGGCATCCAGCTCGCGCAGGCGGCGCTCACCACCGTCGACTTGGCGATGATGGGGCTACTCGGGGTGGCGTCCGTGGCCGCGGGCGGCTTGGCGCTGCTGCTGTACAACCAGCTGCGCACCATGTGCGTCGGCATGGTCACCGGCGTGGGGAACATGATCGCCGGGGCGGTGGGGCGTAGCGAAAAACGCACCGGGCGAGCCGATCTCGATGCGCAGGCGCGCGGGGAGATCCGCGGCTACGTGCGCGCGGCCGCGTTCGTGGCCACGGTCGCATCGGGGGTAGGCGCACTCGTCCTGATCGTCCTCGGCTATGCCCTCCAGTGGTTCGGACAGGATCCTGAGGTGCTCGCCCTGGCTCGCCCGATCATGTGGACGCTTGCGCCGGGGCTGATCCCGATGCTGTGGCTGAACGTGTTGCGGCAGTTCGCCGTCGGGCTGCGCCGCGCAGGGTCGCTGCTACGCGTGACGTTGTTGTCGATCGGCGTCAACGCGTTGCTCAACGCACTGTTCCTCTTCGGCTGGTTCGGCATGCCGAAGCTCGGCCTGGCCGGGATCGGCCTGTCCACCACCCTCGTTCAGCTCTGGACCTTCGGCATTTATCTACGCACGGTCACCCGTGACCCGCTGCTCGGCGACCTGCTGTCGCTGCGGGCTTGGCGGGCCGAGCGCGAGACCGTCACCCAGATCGTCCGGATGGGTACGCCGATCTCGCTGACCTACGGCGCGGAAGCAGCGATCACGTCCGTTGCCACCGTGCTGATGGGCAGCTTCGGCCCGGTGGCGCTGGCCGCGAGCAATATCGTCAACCAGCTGGCCTACCTGGTGTACCAGGTCAATATCGGCCTGTCCCAAGGCTCTTCGATCCTGGTGAGTCGTACCGTCGGTCAGGAGGATCGGCCTGCCGTCCGTGGAATCGCCAGGCGCACCTACGCTCTCGGTTTCGCGTTCATGACCCTCGTCGGCCTGAGCTATGTGCTGTTCCCGAATCAGGTGCTTGCCCCGTTCCTCGGCTCGCATCACGACGACACCGCCGTCGTCGTTGCCGCGTCGACTCTGCTGTGGTTCGCGATTGCCCAGCAGTACTGCAAGGGCTCGCAGAACCTGTCGATCGGACTGCTTCGCGGTATCGGTAATACCAAGGCGGGCATGCAGAGCACGCTGATCGGCTATTTCGCCGTCGGCATACCCGCCATGGCGGTTTTCGGATTCGGTGTCGGCTGGGGTGGGCCCGGCATTTGGCTCGGGCTGTGCCTGGGTTTCGGCACCACCGCGCTGCTGGTGTGGCGCCGGTTCGTGCGTGGCGCGGCCGACTTGGCGATGCCGATGGAATCCGCTTCTGCCGCTGCGTAAAAGCGGGCACTTGGGGCGAAACAGGCACTCGGCGCAACGAATATCGGACCATCGGGAGGTTAACGGGCAACTCTTCAGGAATTCTCGCCCGCCAGCGTGGTTTTGCTCACTTTCCCGGCCGAGCTAAACGATCTTTCTTCGCGACATCGCACCACGTCGGGTAGGGTCGGCGCGGATCGCGAAACTCTGCTCGACAGCCCTGGCGGAAAGGTCGGCCGTAGACATGTGCGCAGCGGGGCCGTTCAGCGGGCTCAATCGCAGACAATTCCTAGCGAAGGCTGCGGCGGCCGGCGCGGTCGGGGCACTGGCCTCGTGGGCGAATCCGATCATCGAGCGCGCGTACGCCGCCGACCCGGCGGGCATGGGCGGGCTCGGCGATATCGAACATTTCGTGCTGCTGATGCAGGAAAACCGTTCCTTCGACCACTATTTCGGCACCCTGTCGGGTGTGCGCGGTTTCGACGATCCGTCCGCGGCATGGCAACAATACGGCTGGACACCCGGCGTCGGACCGACCCGCGACGGTTACGTGAACCCGTTCCGCCTCGACACCACACGCGGCGCGACGCTGGACGGCGAATGCATCAACGACCCCGACCACAGCTGGGGCGGCATGCACAAGGCGTGGAACGGCGGCCGCAACGACGGCTGGATGCCGATGTCGGTCGCCAGCGTCGGTCCGGCCAACGCGCCCGCCGCCATGGGTTACTACCTGCCGCAAGACATTCCGATCCACACGGCACTGGCTGACGCATTCACGCTGTGCGACAACTACCACTGCTCGGTGCTCGGCCCCACCGACCCGAATCGGCTCTACTGGATCAGCGCCACCATCGATCCGGACGGCACCGCAGGCGGTCCGCTGGTGGAGACCCCGGCGCTGATCCCACAGCACGTGTACAGCTGGCGCACCTACCCGGAAAATCTGTCCGAGGCGGGCGTCAGCTGGAAGGTCTACAACAACCGCGATGTCGGCCCGCTGTCCTCGGTGATCCTCGACGGCATGCTCGGCTGCTTCACCCAATCCTCGGACCCCAACTCGGAACTCGCACGCCGCGGCCTGGCGCCGGTGTACCCCAACGACTTTCAGGCCGATGTCGCGAACGACACGCTGCCCGCCGTCTCCTGGGTGATTCCCTCGCTGATCAACTGCGAACATCCCGCTCTGCCTGCGGCATTCGGCGCGTACGGCATCGTGCAGCTGCTCGACATCCTCACCTCGAACCCGAAGGTCTGGGAGAAGACCGCGCTCATCATCAGCTACGACGAGAACGGCGGGTTCTTCGATCACGTCACCCCGCCGACCGCGCCACCCGGCACGCCGGGGGAGTTCCTCACCGTCCCGCTGAACCGGGTGTCGAAGTCCGACGGCATCGCAGGGCCGATCGGCCTCGGCTATCGCGTTCCCGGACTGGTGATTTCGCCGTACACCCGAGGCGGACTCGTCGCCTCGGAGACATTTGATCACACCTCCCAGTTGCGCCTGCTGGAAACCAGATTCGGGGTCGAGGTACCGAACCTGACCGCGTGGCGGCGCAGCGTTACCGGCGATATGACGTCCACTTTCGATTTCGGTTCGGCGCCGAGCACCGCGAAACCGGTACTGCCGGACCCGAAACCGAAAATGGATGCGGCGATCGCCCAGTGCGGCCCGAATATCGCATTGGGAACGGCGACCACCGGGATTCCGTATCCGGTGCCGCCGAACTCGATGCCGACTCAGCAACCCGGAACTCGGCGCAAGCCGAGCGGGTTGGTTCGGGCGTGACAGTGGCCCAGCCCTGGCGGGGGCTGGGCCACTGCTCGAAAGTCGAAGGTCGGCCTGCGTCGAACGTCAGCCTGCGGTGGCGGGCACCCACCGGACGGACGTGGCGGCCGAGCGTTTACGCATGGCCGCGAAACTATGCCGGGCCGGACTGATCAACGCGGTGAACCATGTGCGGCGGTGCTCGGCTAGTGCGGCCGCGACGGCGGGGATGTGTGTGCAGTGCACGCCACCCGCCCTACCCAGGCGGTGGCGACCCGTCTGGTTGATTCTGGTGCCCAATGGTGTTCCTTTGCTTGCTGAGTGCTGGCGCCTGGATCGCCAGGGCGAAGATTAGCCGAACGAAACTGCGTCGCAGAGTATTTTGCACAGGTAATTGGGTCGGCGTGTCGGAAAGTTGTCGTCGCGTTACCTTGCGCGCGCGGAATTGTTGCGAGATGGTCTCGGCCTCGTCACGGATCGGGCAATTGGCGCGGCGGGAGGTGGAAAGTGCGGCCGCGGTGGGTAATCAGGCCGATTGTGCCGTGTCCCGCGACAGTCGCCGCAGCGAACGCGTCCGATCCGAGCGGGGGGTGATCCGGCCCGCGACGGCCGGATGCGAGACTGATCAGATGTTGCGGATCGGCCTCACCGGAGGCATGGGAGCGGGCAAGTCGACGGTGGCACGGGTGCTGGCCGACCTCGGCGCGGTGATCATCGATTCCGACGTGATTGCGCGGGAGGTCGTCGCGCCGGGCACCGAGGGTCTTGCGGCGCTCGTCGAGGCATTCGGCACCGATATCCTCGCGGCCGACGGCGGCCTCGACCGCCCCGCATTGGCGGCCAAGGCATTCGGTGACGACGCGGCGCTGCAGAAATTGAATTCGATTACGCATCCCTTGGTCGGTAAGCGCACCGCTGAACTCATTGCCGCCGCGCCACAGGACGCTATTGTCGTGCAAGATATTCCATTGCTGGTGGAAAATGGCCTCGCGCCATTGATGAATCTTGTGCTCATCGTCGATGTCGATGCGGAAATTCGGCTACGCAGGCTTGTCGAATCGCGCGGTGTCGCCGAATCCGATGCGCGGGCGCGAATGGCGAAACAAGCCACCGACGAACAGCGGCGTGCGGTGGCCGATGTGCTGCTCGACAACAGCGGTCCGCCGGAGCTGGTCGAGGCCGCCGTGCGGCGGGTGTGGGCGGAGCGGCTGGTGCCGTTCGAGCACAACCTGCGCACCGGGACGCCCGCTCGACGCAAGGACGTGCGCCTTGTCCCGCCGAACCCGGAGTGGCCCGCGCAGGCGCAGCGGCTCATTGCCAGGCTGTGGCTGGCGTGCGGCGCAGCGGCGACGCGGATCGATCACATCGGGTCGACCTCGGTGCCGGAGCTGCCCGCCAAGGATGTGATCGATCTGCAGATCACTGTCGCGGATCTGGCGGTCGCCGATGGACTGCGAGATGCGTTGGGCAAGGCGGGTTTCCCCGCCAGGGCGGAGTACAGCCAAGACAGTCCCAAGCCGACGCCGCAGGATCCGGACGGGACCGATCTGGCGTTGTGGACCAAGCGTCTCCATCAGAACGCCGACCCCGGTCGCCTCGCCAATGTGCATGTGCGCGTGGACGGATCGCCGGGGCAGCAGTTCGCGCTGGCCTTCCGCGACTGGTTGCGCGCCGACGCCGCGGCGCGCGCCGAATATCTCGAGGTCAAGCGCGCGGGCGAGGCGAAGGCGGCAGGGTTGACCGGTCAGGAGGCGACGCTCGCCTACCTCGATGTCAAGGAACCCTGGTTCGACGCCGCCTACACCCGCGCACTGAACTGGCGAGATCGCTAGCGGCGCAACAGCTCTGCCAGTCGATCCAGGCTCTGTCCCCAGCCTTCCGCGGCGCCGTCGTCCGGGCTGAGTGGTCCCGGTGCGAGCAGGTGGAAGGTCATCGTCGTCTTGTTGTCGCCGCTCTCGTCGAAGGTGACCGTGATGATCGATATCGAGTCGGGGCTGGTCGGGTCGCCCCAGGTGAACACCAGTCGTTCGGGTTCGACGATCTCGCGGAACACCCCGGAGCTCGGGAAGGTGGTGCCGTCGGCATCGGAGACCATCAGTGATTCGTACCGCCCGCCGACCGCCGGCTCGACAACGATGCTGTCGCGGGGCGTCGAGAAACCATGGGGCCCAGCCCATTCCGCGATCTGGTCAGGATCGGTCCAGGCGTGGAAGACCAGCTCGCGCGGGGCGTCGAAGACACGGGTGATGGTGAACTCGCGCTCGGCCGTGACCAGGGTTGATTCGCTCATTGCTCGCTCGTCTCCTCGTGTGCGGGTTGTGCTGCGGCGTCGGATGCGCCCGTCATCCATTCGGGAGCACCTTCGTTGTAACGGGTGCGGAAATCCAGCAAGCCGACCCAGCTGGGGCGCACCGCGATTCGCTCCATGCGTGGCGCCGTGCCGGTCAGGAAGTCGAGGTACTCGGCGACCTCGGCCTCGCCGCCCTTACGCATGGCGGCCGCGTATTCCGGTAGCAGGCCGTCGGATTCGCTGATTTCGGCGCGGCCGCGGATCAGCAGCACCTCCGGCGGTGCGGCATTCGTGTCGATGGTGATCGCGACCTCGGGGCGGGCACGAAGCATCCGCGCCTTCTTCGAGGTGGCGAAGCCGGTCATGACGACCTCGGTGCCGTTCCACCAGAAGTTGATCGGAACCACCCGAGGGGTGCCGTCGGCGGCGGTGAAGGCAAGGCGGGCAGGAATATTCGCGGCGAGCAGGCGCTTGGCGAGGTCGGTGTCGAGCAGGCGGACGTCGCCTTGGGCGAGGTCGATCGTTTCGGTCATCGGGAGTGGTCCTTCTTCTGTAGCCGTTTCAGGTGTTCGTCGAGGCGATCGAACCGGGTGTCCCAGAACTTCCGGTAGCGGTCCAGCCAGTCGGTGGCTTGGCCGAGCGGTGCGGCATCGAGCTTGCACGGACGCCACTGGGCGTCCCGGCCTCGGGTGATGAGGCCGGCCCGCTCCAGCACCTTCAGGTGTTTGGAGATCGCGGGCAAGCTCATCGCGAACGGTTCCGCGAGCTCGGTGACGGTGGCTTCACCCTCCGCCAGGCGGGCGAGCATGGCCCGTCTGGTCGGATCGGCAAGCGCCGCGAAGGTTCTGCTGAGTTCGTCATCCGTCATGGTCGTATTAAACCACCTAGCTAATTAACTGACTGGTTAAATACTGACGTTGCGACGGCAGCCTGTCAAGAGATTGGTCGAAAAACCCGGTTACTTCCAGGTCAGGGCGATGCCGCGACCTTCGAGCCAGCGGTCGAGGCTGTAACCGTTGGCGGCGATGCCGTCGATGGTGGCGGTCGCGACCTCGATCGCCGCCTGCGCCTGCGCGGCGGTGAGCAGGCCTGCGGCGTGCGCGGCGAGCAGCTCGTCGACGTCGAGCAGTTCGGTGTCGCGGCCGGTGCGCACGACGATGTCGAGGTAGTGGTCCACCGACTTCCACCGCTCGGGGCCGACCTGGCTGAACTCGCCGAGGTCCAGGTAGTAGTCCTGATCCCGGCGATGCTCGGGGTGGTAGTGGAAGACGCTGGCGCGCAGCGCCAGATCGGGCAGCAGCCACGACTCGATGTAGTGGAACTGCTCGTGGTCCGACGTGCGCGCCATGTACAGGCCCCACGGCTCGACCTGATACCGCTCGACCGGTCGCACGAAGCCCTTCGGGTCCGTGTTGGTCAGGTCCGCGAGGTCGAAGTATTCGACCTTCGGCTTATGGACGTCAACCGAGGGTGCCTGCGTCATGCATTCAGAATCTACCGGCGCGGCGACCGAGTCGAGTGGCGTGGCGGTTACATCCAGGTGAGCGTGATGCCGTGGGTGGCGAGCCAGTCCTCGACGCAATGGTCGTTGGCGGCGAGCCCGTCCAATACGGCCGTCGCGCAGCCGACCGCGCGATTCGCCTGCGCCGTGTCCACGAAACCGGCCGCGTGGGCGGCCAATAGGTCATCCACCCGGAGCAATTCGGCATTGTGACGGCAATGCACCGCGATGTCGAGATAATGGTCGACCGCTTTCCAGCGTTTCGGCCCGACCTGCGTGAATTCGCCGATATCGAGCCGGAAATTGTGATCGACGTGATGCGCCGGGTTGCGCCGCGTCACCGTCACCCGCAGCGACAGCTCGGGCAGCAGCCAGGTCTCGAGATAGTGCCGGTGCGGGACCGGGACGATGCGCGCCATGTAGAGGCCCCACGGTTCGTGGTGGTAGCGCTCGACCTGGCGGACGAAACCCTTGTTGTCGGTGCTGGTGAGGTCCGCGAGATTGAAGAACTCGACTTCGGGGCGATGTGGCGGATGGCCAGGGGGTAAGGAGGTCGGCGGTGCGGCGGGTGCGCTGTGGTTCAAGCCGGGGACAACTGCGCGCAGATGCCTGGCAACGTTTCCGGCAAAGCCGGTGGTTGGCACGGTATTGAGCAATGGAATCAGACCTCTCATGGCTCGTTTGTCCTTCGCCACATCCGAACTCGTTGTCCGAACAACCAAATTAGATTACACCCGGTGCCGGGAATCGGGGCAGAATGAGCTGGGATCAATATTCCTGTGAATTGCGTTGCCGCAAGGGACAATTCGGACATGTATCGAATCGATAAGTGAAACGATATCGGTGTGGTGACGATCTGCGGACGCTGATATCGGGGTCGGGGTGTGCCCGGGTAACCGCGTATCGGCGAGCCGCTCGGGATGCGTTACCGAACGGCGGCGGTCGCGGCGCCGAGCTGCGGCCCGCGAAATCTGTCGGTGGGTGGGCCTAGGCTGGTGAGCATGGCATTCGCAACCGAGATTCCGACGGAAGGCTACGAGGACAGGGCCGCGGGCGCGACCCCGCTCGCTCACTCGGAGCACCGTCCGGTCGGCGATATCGAGCGGTCCGAGGCACGCTTCGAGGTGGTCAGCGAGCACCAGCCCGCCGGCGACCAGCCCGCGGCCATCGAGGAGCTGCAGCGCCGGATCACGGCGGGGGAGCGCGACGTCGTGTTGCTCGGCGCCACTGGCACCGGCAAGTCGGCGACCACCGCCTGGCTGATCGAGCGACTGCAGCGGCCGACACTGGTGATGGCGCCGAACAAGACGCTCGCCGCGCAGTTGGCCAACGAGCTGCGAGAGATGCTGCCCAACAACGCCGTCGAGTACTTCGTCTCCTACTACGACTACTACCAACCCGAGGCGTACATCGCGCAGACCGACACCTACATCGAGAAGGACAGCTCGATCAACGACGACGTCGAGCGGCTGCGGCACTCGGCGACCTCCAGCCTGCTGTCCCGGCGCGATGTGGTGGTGGTCGCGTCGGTGTCGTGCATCTACGGTCTCGGCACCCCGCAGTCCTACCTCGATCGTTCGGTGCAGCTCGAGGTCGGCACCGAGGTCGACCGCGACGCGCTGCTGCGGCTGCTCGTCGACGTGCAGTACACCCGCAACGACATGGCGTTCACCCGCGGCTCGTTCCGGGTGCGCGGCGACACCGTCGAGATCATCCCGTCCTACGAGGAGCTCGCGGTCCGGATCGAGTTCTTCGGCGACGAGATCGAGGCGCTGTATTACCTGCACCCGCTCACCGGCGACGTGGTGCGGCAGGTGGACATGCTGCGCATCTTCCCGGCCACTCACTACGTGGCAGGCCCGGAACGAATGGAACGCGCGGTGCGTGACATCGAGACCGAACTGGAAGAGCGCCTTGCCGAGCTCGAGCGTCAGGGCAAGCTGCTCGAAGCCCAGCGGCTGCGCATGCGGACCCAGTACGACCTGGAGATGATCAGGCAGGTCGGCTTCTGCTCCGGCATCGAGAACTACTCGCGCCACATCGACGGGCGCCCGGCCGGCTCCGCGCCCGCGACCCTGCTCGACTACTTCCCCGACGACTTCCTGCTCGTCATCGACGAATCGCATGTGACGGTGCCGCAGATCGGCGGCATGTACGAGGGCGACATGTCCCGCAAGCGCAACCTGGTCGAATTCGGGTTCCGGTTGCCGTCCGCGGTGGACAACCGCCCGCTCACCTGGGAGGAGTTCGCCGACCGGATCGGGCAGGCGGTCTACCTGTCGGCCACACCGGGCCCGTACGAACTCGGCCAGGTCGGCGGTGAGGTGGTCGAACAGGTCATCCGGCCGACCGGGCTGGTCGATCCGCAGGTCGTGGTCAAGCCGACCAAGGGGCAGATCGACGATCTGGTGCACGAGATCCGGGTGCGCACCGAGCGGGACGAGCGCGTGCTGGTCACCACGCTCACCAAGAAGATGGCCGAGGATCTCACCGATTATCTACTCGGACTTGGTGTTCGGGTGCGCTACCTGCACTCGGAGATCGACACGCTGCGCCGCGTCGAACTGCTGCGGCAGCTGCGACTCGGTGAATACGACGTGCTCGTCGGCATCAACCTGCTGCGTGAAGGCCTCGACCTCCCCGAGGTGTCGCTGGTCGCGATCCTCGACGCGGACAAGGAAGGCTTCCTGCGCAGCAGCACCAGCCTGATCCAGACCATCGGCCGCGCGGCGCGCAACGTCTCCGGCGAAGTGCACATGTACGCCGACAAGATCACCGACTCGATGCAGCACGCCATCGAGGAAACCGATCGCCGTCGCGCCAAACAGGTCGCCTACAACACGGAGATGGGCATCGACCCGAAACCGTTGCGCAAGAAGATCGCCGACATCCTCGACCAGGTCTACCGCGAAGCCGACGAGACCGAAGTAGAAGTAGGCGGCTCCGGCCGCAACTCCAGCCGCGGCCGCCGAGCCCAAGGCGAACCAGGGCGCGCGGTCAGCGCCGGCGTCTACGAGGGCCGCGACATCAAGTCCATGCCGCGAGCCGAGCTGGCCGACTTGGTGAAGGAACTGACAGCTCAGATGATGAACGCGGCAAGGGAGCTGCAGTTCGAGTTGGCGGGGCGGTTGCGTGATGAGATTGCGGATTTGAAGAAGGAGCTGCGGGGGATGGATGCGGCGGGGTTGAGCTGAGATCGGGGTTGGGAGCGAGAAGGACGAAATATTCATGCGGTCGGCGCCCTCAGTCGAGGAGCTGATCGACCGGACGCCGTGAAACAAGTGATCACGCGGCATTGGTGGAATTGCGCTATAGCTCTTTACTTTTGAGCATGAGATAGCGGACATCGCAACGGCGTCGGCGCACCCCGGTCGGCACTGAGTTGCGTGTTGAGCACGGCCGTCCACCCGGCGTCCCATCCACTGGGACGCACTGTCACGAGTACCCGCGCGAACGGGACGTGGCTGCATCAACTTTCGCGCTGGAACCCTCCGAGGTGAGAAGCCTCGCATCGGCGTGAGAGAAGTGGTTGCTGAACCTGATTGGCGTGAGTGAAGTGGTTGCGACGCGTGTCGCGACACGCGCCTTTTCTCTCACGTCAACGCTTCAAGATCGCGGTGAAGTTCGCTGAGCCGGACTACCGGCCGATGACCGGGACGGTTGCCGCCCGTGTTGACGGGAGTGAAATGGTTGTTGCCCCGTTGACGGGAGTGAAATGGTTGTTGCCCCGTTGACGGGAGTGAAATGGTTGCTGATCGTCGTTGACGGTAGTCATATGGCGGCAGTACACGCCGACACGCCCACCATTGGACTCCCGTCAACCTCCCTCGAGATCACTTCCCCGAAAAGATCTTTGGACCGGACCACAGCCAAGCAACCCGCCCTGGGACGAGAGAACGCGTGAGCGACTGCGGAGGTCAGCCGGGTACGGCACACGACGCCACCACGCTATCCAGTGCAAACCCCGAGACTGTCCCGCTCGCCAGGAAACCGTTCAACCCGCGGATAAACCACCACCCCAAACGCAACTCGCCCCTACGAAACCCGCGCCCGCCCGAGGCCGCGCCCGCCCGAGGCCGCGCCCGCCCGAGACCGCGCCCCACGGGCTGGGTTGGTCTGAGACCGTGCCGCTTTGGGCTTGGCGAAGGCAAAGCTTCTTCGGCTCTACGGTCTCCTGACGAGTACGGCAGTCCAGGGTTTGCATCCGATTAGCGTGGTTGCTTCGCCTGCCGTACCCGGCTGACCTCCGCAGCCGCTCACGCGTCGTCTTGTCCCAGCCGGGTCACTTGGCTGTGCTCCCGTTTCGAGAACTTCAAGATCAAAGACAGAGATCCGAGATCAAAGACACTCAGCCGCATACGTTTTGAGTTCCCGCACACGATTTGGCATGCCAGATCGTGTGCGGGAAGGCAGAAAGTGTGCGGCAGCGGGGTTTCATGATCAGAGACTTCGGATCCGCACTCGTTCTAGCGATCCGCACTCGTTCTGGGCTGTTAGAAGGGGTGCGGATGGACGGAAGGGGTGCGGATTTCGGGTTAGTGCGGTGCTGGTCGTGGTTGTCGATCCCACATACCGGCGGATCCCGGTATGTGGGATCGCAGGGACGGTTTCGGGCCGAGGGGGTACTGGTGCAGGTGGCTTCTCGGGCGATGCTTGCACCAGTACCCCGTGATCAATCGACCAACTCTAGAACGGTGCGGATTCCGGTGGGGACGCTGCGCGGCCCGGCGGGAGGTGGGGGCGGGTGGGGCGCACTACCGTGTTTGGTGACCAGGGTTGGCGACGAGGTGAGGTGGGGCAGGTGGCGCTAGGTGGGGTGGGGGTGTCAGCCCTGGGTGGCCATCCATTCGTTGACGCGGCGTTCGGCTTCTGCGCGGGAGACGTTTTCGACCTTGGTCATGACGGCCCAGCGGTGGCCGAAGGGGTCGATGACGACGCCGAAACGGTCTCCGGTGACGAAGGTTTGGGGTTCTTCGGCGCTGCGGGCACCGTGTTGAACGGCGCGTGCGATGACGGCGTCGACGTCGGGGCAGTAGTGCACGATCGAGGTGTGTACCCATTCGCCGTTGGGCGCGAGGACGCCGTTGTCGGGCATGGGCATGCCGAGCTGGAGGGTGGAGTCGCCGATCTTGAGCTCGGCGTGCGCGGGCTGCCCGTCGGGCAGGTCGTTGCGGCTGATCACTTCGGCGCCGAAGACTGCGGTGTAGAAGTCGATGGCTTTGTTGCCGTCGCCGACTGCGAGGAAGCAGGTGATGGAGTGGTAGCCGTCTGCGATGGGGTTCACGGTGTTCGTCATGGGAACAATCCTGGTCGGCGGGCTGCTGGTGGTCTTGTAAGAAAGCGACACCATCGTCGATGGCGGCACTTCGGTAGCGGAGGGTGGTGAACGCGTGTCCGGCACTACGGAATCCGAGCCGCTGCCGAATCCGGCGGTCCCGACGGATACCACCGGCATCCTGCATCCGGACGAGCAGGCCAAGTACCGCTCGTTGACGCGGCTGGCGCCCGGCCCGGAGGTGGGTCGGTTCGTGGAGTGGTATTGGTCGGTGCGTTGGGATCTGCGGGGCAGGCCGTCGTATCACGCGGAGGTGTTGCCGTACCCGAGCGTCAATGTCACATTCGAGCGATCGTCCACTCGCACAGGCGGTTTCGTCAACGGTGTGTGTACGACCAAGTTCGTGCGGGAGCTCAGCGGCCAGGGGGAAACCTTCGGTGTGCGGTTCCGTGCCGGTGGCTTCGGCGCGTTCACCGGATTGGACGTCGGCTCGTTCCGTGACTCCGCCGTCGCGTTGACCGAGGTCATGCCTGGCACGGACGCGCTGATCGAGCGGGTGCTCGACGCGCCGACCGACGAGGCCCGTCGTGTTGTGCTCGAGGAGTTCCTGGCGTCGCGCCCGGCAACCGACGATCCGACCTATCGCCAGGTGTTGCGCATCATCGAGGCGATGGCCCGTGACAAGGACCTGACCAGAGTCGATCAGATCACCGAACGTTTCGATGTGCCGACTCGCACGTTGCAGCGCATGTTCCGCCGCTATGTGGGGGCGGGGCCGAAATGGGTGCTGCGCCGATATCGGCTGCAGGACGGCGCCGAACTGCTTGCCCGCGGACGTACCGAAGATCTCGCCACTTTGGCCGCGGAACTGGGATACTTCGATCAGGCGCACTTCTCGCGGGAGTTCACCGCGGAAGTCGGAATGGCTCCACTGGAATACGCCAAGAATTCGCTACGCTCGCGCAACGAGGTCACTGCAAAGGTCATGCCGACCAGGATGTAGTTGCCGGGCCGATCGTTTTCGACCATTCGACCGTAGGGCCCGGGAAGTATTTCTCGGATCACTTAGTTGAATGTCGCACTACCTACCGTCAGCCGAATGAGGGAGCTGGACATGGATGTTGTGGTGTTGATCGGGCGGGTGTTGTTTGCGGCGTTGTTCCTGGGCGCGGCCTTCGGGCACTTGACCCAAGCCGATGCGATGGCGCCCTATGCGGAGAGCAAGGGTGTTCCGATGGCGAAGTGGGGCGTACTCGGTTCCGGGGTGGTGTTTGGTCTCGGCGGATTGAGCGTGCTGCTCGGCGTCTGGGCCGACCTCGGTTTCCTGGTGCTCGCGGCGCTGTTGCTTGTCATTGCGGTGGTGATGCATCAGTTCTGGAAGGAGAGCGATGAGCAGGCCAAGCAGGCGGAGATGGTCAACTTCAACAAGAATGTGGCGCTGGCAGGCGCTGGGTTGATGCTGTTCGCGCTCTTTGCTCACGTCGAGGATCTGGGATTGACCCTCACCGGACCGCTTTTCCACCTCTGAACCGCCCGGCCGCGTTAATTGTGTGTGTCCTTTTTCGGGCAAGGAGAGGCAGGTATCGACATCGGCAGAGCCGTGCCCGGCATATTTTGGGCGAACTACCAAACACGGCCGTAATGGCACGGTAGTCCCAGGCTCTCTCGGCCCGTCCGGCGGGCAAATCGCGCGCCGTGGCGGGCCGTCGTCATGTCGGATTGCTCCTGGTTTGTGACGAATATCCCACGGAGACAAGACCGTTCATCCTGGTTGTGCTTGGTCACAGATTCGCGGGCAGGCAATTGTGTCTGTGCTGGTTGGTCATGCCCTTACCGCATTTCCTGGCGAACATGTGGCGCCAATGCGGTACGGGCCCAGATGTGATGTGTTGCGATTTCTGTTATTTCCACTCGGTTTGCCGCTAGGGTCGACGCAAGTCGCTGCGCCGGTGCCGCGTCTTCGAGGGTGCACCGGACGTAGGCACCTGACCACCGCACAGTTGGAGGAGAAGATGACCGCCTACCGGACCATTGTCGTCGGTACCGATGGCTCGGACTCGTCGTACGTAGCCGTCGAAAAGGCCGCCGCTCTGGCTGGAGTGTCCGCCGCGACCCTCGTCATTGCATGTGCGTACTACCCGACCGACGATCGCGACGTGGCCGCCGCCGCCGATGTGCTCAAGGAAGAGGCCTACCAGGTGCGCGGGTCCGCCCCCACCAACGAGATCCTGCGTACCGCGCGGGACAAGGCCACCGCAGCGGGCGCCGTGGACATCGTCGAGCGCGCCGTCGTCGGCGAGCCCGTCGAGTCGCTGCTCACGCTGACCAAGGAGGTCGAGGCCGACCTGCTCGTCGTCGGTAACCGCGGCCTCAACACCCTGACCGGCCGCTTGCTCGGCTCGGTCCCGTCCGACGTAGCCCGCAAGTCCCGCTCGGACGTCCTGATCGTCCACACGACTCGCTGACCGAAACAACATCACGGCCGCGAACAAGCCGGGCATCCCGGCAGGTTCGCGGCCGTTTCGTTTGTCCCGGCCCCGGGCGGCGCTGCATTGGCGCGCAGGCATCCCGATGAGTCGGGCCTGTGGTGAGCCCGGCATGCCGGTGAGCCTGGTACGTGGTGAGCCCAGTTGGTAGTGGGTCCCCAGCTCGTGGTGAGCATGGTTCCCTGATGAAGCAGGTCCGTGGTGGGTTCCGTTGGTGGTGAGTTCGGTTCGTGGTGAGCCGGTTGTGTGGTGGAACCGCTTGCGGTGCGCTGACTCAGCTCAGTGCGCCGAGTACTTCCGGTAGCTCTTCGCTGTGCACCACACCGAGCCGCTGGGTGGCGCGGGTCAGCGCCACGTACAGGTCGTTGAGGCCACGTGGTGACTCGGCCAGAATCGCCTGCGGTTCCACCAGATAGACCGCGTCGAACTCGAGACCTTTCACGTCGTGCACCGTCAACACTCGCACCGATTCCGCGGCCAGTTCCGCTAGTTCTTCGATCAGCGTGTGCGGCACGATCACTGCGGTCGTGCCCGGCCCGGTCTCGGTGGCCACCAACCGTGCGACTTCGCTACGCACCTCGTCGGCGGCCACCCGATACGCGCGCGGCGGATGTCCGCTGTCGCGCACCGAGCGCGGCGCCGAGGCGGTCGGGTCGATGGCGGTGAGCACGTTCGCGGCCACGTCCATGATCTCGGCGGGCGTCCGGTAGTTGACGGTCAACTCGGTGAGCTTCCACCGTTTCGCCACATACGGTTCCAGCATCCGCTGCCACGATGACGCGCCCGCCGGATCGCCGGTTTGCGCGACGTCGCCGACGACGGTGATCCACCGATTCGGGATGCGCCGCATCACCATGCGCCAGGCCATCTCGGAGAGCTCCTGCGCCTCGTCGACGATGACGTGGCCGTAGGTCCAGGTGCGGTCGCCTGCGGCGCGCTCTGCGGTGGTCTGCCGGACGCGCACGTCCTGGCGTTCGGCCAGCTGGCTCGCGTCGATCAGGTCGTAGGCCATCAGGATTTCCGGGTCGAGCTCGTCTTCGAGATCCTGTGGCGCAGAACCGGTCAGGATGTCGAGCGCGTCCTGTGCCTCGGCGAGCTGTGCGCGCCAGCGCCGCCGCGACCGCTCGCGTTCCTCGGCGTCGTCCACGCCGAGGAGTTCGGCGAGCTCGTCGAGCAGCGGGGCGTCGGCGGCGCTGAATTCGCCGTTGTCCGAACGCACCAGCTCGGCGCGGTCGTCCGGGTCGAGCGAGCTGCCCGCGCGGTCGAGGCGTTTCGGGTCGGCGAGCAGGTCGGCGAGCACGTCCTGCGGCGACAGCAGCGGCCACAGCTTGCCGATGGCGTGCTGGATTTCCGGGTCGGCGCGCATCTCGTCGCGGATTTCGGCAATGTCGGTGCGGCTGAGCAGACTCGGCCCGCCGGACAGGTCACCGCCCATGGTTTCGGCGAGCTGTTCGGTGAGTGCGTCGATCACCGAGCTGGCGAAGATCGGCCTGGCCAGGTTGTGTGGTCGTCGTGAGGAGCGAGCCCGGCCGCGAGCCTTGGTGGCGATCTTGCGGTCCAGCGTCACCGGGTAACCGTCGAAGCTGAGCCGGATCGGTTCGGTCGGCACTTCTTGCCGGTCGCGCACCGCCTGTTTGAGCACCTCGAGGATGTCGAGCGAGCCCTTGATCTCGCCGGCCCGCAACGAATCCTCGCGGGTCGCTTTAACACCCGGGTACAGGTTGCCGATGGTCGACAGCAGCACGCCGGTCTCGCCGAGCGAGGGCAGCACCTGCCCGATGTAGTCGAGGAAGGTGGCGTTCGGCCCGATGATCAGCACGCCGCTCTTGGCCAGCTGCTGCCGGTAGGTGTACAGCAGGTACGCGGCTCGGTGCAGTGCGACAGCGGTCTTGCCCGTGCCCGGCCCGCCCTGCACCACGAGCACGCTCTTGTGTTCAGAGCGGATGATCGCGTCCTGCTCGTGCTGGATGGTCTCGACGATGTCGTTCATGTGTCCGGTGCGCGCGGCGTTGAGCGCGGCGAGCAGCGCGCTTTCGCTGCCGACACCACCGTCGTCGTCGGTGACGCCTGCCTGCCGCGCGGCGTCCAGGTCGAGGTATTCGTCGTTGATCGCGGTCACCTTGCGGTTGCGCGAGCGGATATGCCTGCGCCGGGTCACCCCGTCCGGCGCTGCGGTGGTGGCGAGGTAGAACGGGCGGGCCAGCGGTGCGCGCCAGTCGAGCAGCAGCGTCTCGTAGTCGTCCTTCTCGTCGAGAATGCCGAGCCTGCCGATGTAGCGGTTCTCGTCGTCGAGATCGATCCGGCCGAAACACAAACCGTGTTCTGCCGCATCGTATTTGGCGAGGTCCTCGGTGTAGAGCTGGCTGAACGATTCGCGCTCGCTCCTGGCCTGCGGGGTGCCGCCGGATTCCAGCAGCACGGTGCGCAACCGGTTCCGCGCGTAGTCGCGCATCTCGTCGAGCCGGTCGTAGAGCACCGACAAATACGCTTGTTCCTGCTCGGTCTCGCGGGTCAGCTCCGGCGCGCCGTCTTGGGTGGCACGGTCCTGAGTGAGGTCGGGCAAACTGAACTCCTTCACCGCGATGAGCCGAGAGAACGGTACACACGGACAGCACCGTGTACGCGAACGCTCGGAAAACAGAGTTGTCGAGTCTACTGCGATTACGGCGGGCTCGCCGCAACCGCAGGTGGGGTACCCGAGATCGCGTGTCCTATCGGTGTGTCGTTGCCGACAGGCACTGGTTCGACCACCGGGCAGTGGTCACAGAAGTGATGTAACTGTTCGGTCCACCGCAGGTATTCCGGTGCGCCAGGAAAACCTGCGTGATCGACCGTTCGCCGAGCGACATCCATGTGCATCGTCAGCCGGGCAGCTCAGGACGCGTGCGTGCTGTTCGGTCGGCGGCCCTGGCTGACCGATCCTTCGCGGTGCCCGGACGGCTTGGCCCGGTACATCGCCAGGTCCGCGTCGTGCAGCACGGCCTCGGGGGTGCGGCGGTCGCCGACGGTGAGCGGGGTGACGCCGATCGAGGCGTTCACCTCGATGCGGTGCCCGCGCGCGATGATCGGCTCGGCCATGCTGGCGCGCAGCCGCGAAACCAGCGCGTCGATGTCCACTCGCCGGGTGCGGCCGGAGAGCAGCACCAGGAATTCGTCGCCGCCGAGCCTGCCGACGATGTCGTCGCTGCGCAGCGCGCGCTGCAACCGTTGCGCGACGATCTGCAGCACGGTGTCGCCGATGGCGTGCCCGAGCGTGTCGTTGATCGCTTTGAACCCGTCCAGGTCGATGAACAGCACCGTGGACACCGGCAGGTCCTCGCTGGTCGCCAGCGCGGCGGCCAGCTGGGAGAGCACCAGCGAGCGGTTCGCCAGCCCGGTCAGCGAGTCGTGCGTGGCTTGATACTCCAATTGCCTTCTGCTGGCCCGGAATTCGGTGATGTCGGCGAACGAGGAGACGGCGGAGGAGCGCGGGTCGTCCGGGTTGAGCAGCCTGCTGCTGCCGGAGAGCCAGCGGCGTTGTCCGTCGGCGCGGTCGACGCCGAAGACGTAGCCGGTGATCGTTTCGCCGGTGGCCAGCGTGCGGGCGATGGGGTGGCGGGTCGGCGGCAGCGGCTGCGCGTTGGCGTCGAGCAGGACCAACGGCAGCGACTGGATGACCTGGCCGAGGATGTCCGCGTCGTCGGTGTGCTCGGTGCCGAGGATGCGTTTGGCCGCCGGGTTGATGGATTCGATCCGGCCTTCCGGATCGATCACCACCACGCCCTCCTCCAACTGCGAGACGACCGAGGTGAAGTGCTGCTCGGCCAAGTGCTGTGCGGCCTCGGCGTGCCGCTGGGCGGTGAGGTCGTGGATGACCACCTGATAGGCGAGGTGGTCGTGCCATGCGGTGAGCACCGACACCGTCTCCACCGGGATCACGGCGCCGTCGACGCGGACCAACTGCATCTCGGTGGGCACCGAGGCGGCGCCTTTGGTGTTGAGGTGGCTGATCCGGTCGAGCATGCCGGGAATCGAGTCGGGGTGGACGAACTGGGTGAGTGGCTTGCCGATGATGTCGTCGGCGCTTTCGGCGTGCAGCAAACGCACGGTAGCCGGGTTGACATAGACGACGACACCGCGCTCGTGCACGCAGATGCCGTCGGGCGTGTGCTCGACCAGAGAACGGTAGCGCTCAGCTAGCTGCTCGGCGGCGTCGACCGCAGCGGCTACCTTGTCCTCACCCACTCGAACCCCCGATCGTCGACCCGATTATGGCCATTGGAACATGGGATTATTCTGGTATCGACGTGTACAAGATCACAGCGTCGACGCTATTGCTTCGATCACAGTTCGGGCACTTAATCGGGCTCTGTCCGGTGATCATTACAGAACCGGGTTTCCTGGAAAATAACTGGCCGACCGCTGATCGGCCGGGAAATCTGGCGAAGGAGCGATGCTATGCCGGGCGGCAAGCCTAATCATCGACAACAGCATCAAGATCATATGACCTTGGCCGGAATCGGCGCAGTCACGGCCTACGGCTGGGGTCGCGAGGCGCTGTGGCAGGGACTGCTCAGCGGCAAGTCCGCCGCGTCCGTGCAGCACGGGTACGGGCCCGGTCGCGACGAGGATGCTTGGGTGTCGCTGGTGCCCGAGGGCGGCGATCCGGTGGTCAGCACCAGCCGGTACGGGCGGGCCATGCACGAGTCGGCCAGAGAAGCCATCACCGACGCGCTGGCACGCGGCTGGCAACCGGGCCGGACGGTGGGTGTGTTGCACGCGATCGTGCTCGGCGATGTGGTCAATTGGCGCGACTTCTACCTCGTCGACGGCGGCCATCGGAGCTCCCGTGACTACATGCGGCTGCTGCCGTCCACCCCGGTCTCGGTGCTGATGCAGGAGTACGGCTTTCACGGACCGGCCATGAACGTGTCCGCGGCGTGCAGCTCGGCCAACGTCGCGCTGGTCACCGCGCAGCTCTGGCTGGACGCCGGCATCGCCGACGATGTGGTGTGCATCGCCACCGACATGTCCGCGACCGCGGACATGGTCGAGCATTTCGTCCAGCTCGGCGCCGCGGTGTCCGACACCGAGCCGCTGGACGCGTGCCGTCCGTTCCAGGCGGGCAGCCGCGGGTTCGGCTTCGGCGAGGCCTCGGTCGCGTTCGTGCTGACTCGCTCGGCAGACCTGCCGTACGTCGCGGTGCTCGGCGGCGCGATGAACAACGACGCCTATCACGTGGTTTCGGTCGAACCGACGCACACGCAGATCTTCGAATGCACCGCGCGCGCACTCGACAAGGCCGGGTTGGCCGCCGAGGACGTGCGGTACTTCAACGCGCACGGCACCGGCACCCGGCAATGCGATATGGCCGAACGGGATCTGATGAAAAACATGTTCGGCGACCAGCCGCACGTCTACGCGCTCAAACCGCTGACCGGCCACTGCCAGGGCGCGGCCGCAGGCGTCGAAGTGGCTGCTGCCGCGCTCGGCTACGAGCGGGGGATCGTGCCTGCCGCACCGATTGTCGCGTCTGCGCATCCTCGATTATTAGACGGGCCAACGCCGTTCGAGGGCGGTATCACCGCAAAATTATCGTTGGGCATGGGCGGCAACAACTCCGTCGTGTTATTAGGGCCGGTCGACTGACCTTCACGGCAGCGGGACCGACCAGCACAACCGGGTGCCAGGCAAATCAGAGCCTGCCGTCGCCTCGTCGGCCGGAGTGAGGCCGAACTGCCCGCCTGCTTTCTCCGCTCGTTGCTCCAGATTGCGTAATCCACTGCGCACCACGTGATTCGGCACGCCCCAGCCGTTGTCGGTCACCACGATGGTCAGGTCGTCGTCGACGCTGATCGACACCGCGACGGTGTCGCCGCCCGAATGCCGGACGGCATTGCTCACCGCCTCGCGCACCACCGCCTCCGCATCGTCGGCCAACTCCGCCTCCAGCACCGAGAGCGGGCCGGACACCGAAAACGTTGCCCGCATCGGGCTTTCCGCGGTCTGCCGACGAATCGCATGCTCGATCCGCTGCTGCAGCGGGTTGCCGTGGCCGCCGTGTAGGTCGAAGATCGAGGTGCGGATTTCCTGCACTACCTCCTGCAGATCGTTGACCACCGTCGAAAGCCGTTGCCGCACTTCGGGAACTGTGGTCTTGGCGACCGCGCCCTGCAGGGTGATACCGACGGCGAACAAGCGCTGGATGACGTGATCGTGCAGATCGCGGGCGATGCGATCACGGTCGGCCAGGATATCGATCTCGCGCATCCGATGCTGAGCGTCGGCGAGCTGCATGGCCAGCGCCGCCTGGTCGGTGAACGCGGCGGTCAGCTCGACCAGCTCGTCGGAATACGGTGCGGCACCAGCCTGTCGCATCGTCGCAAGCACGCCGAGGGTGGTGTCGGGGGTGCACAGCGGCAGGATCAGCAGCGGACCCGCACCGGGCAGCGTGATGCCGAGATCGACACTCTTCGCATCGTCGAAGCGCAGCGGGGTGCGGCGGATGAACGCCTCGCCGAGCGCGGTGCCCTCGGTGCGCACGAGGCTGCCCTCGTGGTCCGGGCCAGGGCCGCACCAGTGCGTGATCATGAGTTCGTCGGGCGCATTCCGCGAACTGCCCAGTCGCTCAGCGCCACTCGCGTCCTTGGTGGTGGATGCGTCTGTCGTGCCGAACGGGCCTGCGGTGCCGAGTGGGGCTCTCGGGCCGAGTGGGCCTGCTGGGCCGAGTGAGCTTGCCGGGCCGAGTGAGCTTGCCGGGCCGAGTATGCCTGCCGTGCCGAGTGGGTCCGTTGTGCCACGCCTGTCCGGTGGGTCTGGCTGGCCGGGTGGGTCCGTTGTGTCACGTGTCTCCGGCGGAGCGGCTGTGCCGTACGTGCTCGTCGCGTCTGGGAAGTCCGCGGCACCGCGAGTGCCGGCAGTGTCACGTGCGCTTGTAGTGCCATCTGGGACTGTTGTATCGGTGGTGTCTGCTGTGCCGTAGGTGCCAGCTGCGTTGGGAACGTCCGCGGGGCCGACAGTGCCGTGAGCGCCGGCAACGACACGTGCGCTTCTGGTGCCGTGCGGGACCGGTGAGTCGGCAGTGCCCGCTGTGCCGTGGGTGCCAGGGGCGCCGGGTAGGTCTGTAGGGCCGACAGTGTCGTGAGTGCTGGCAGCGTCACGGGAGCTCGCAGTGGCATGCGGGACCGTTGTGTCGGTGGTGCCTGCTGTGTCGTATGCGCCTGCCGTGTCGGTTTTTCGGTGAGGGTCAGCTGGGTCGTGCGGGTCTGTTGTGCCGTGCGCGTTCGCTCGGCCTGGTGTGCTTGGGGTGGGATAGGGGATGGCTGGGTTGTGTGGGCCCGCTGTGCCGCCTGCGTTCGCTCGGTCATGTGCGTCGCGGATGTACGCGTTCACTCTGTCCAGTACTTCGCGCACACCGTAGGGGTCGGCTCGGTTCTCGGTGTCGTGCAGAACCGGTAAGCCTTTCGGTCCTCCGCCGCCGAACAGGTCGGAGCTGCTCAGATCCGGTGTGTCGTCGATGTTTTCGGGGTCGTAGAGGTCCATCAGGTGCGGGCCTGCCAGGAACGACCGGTGCGAATTCGTCAGCGTGCGTGCATGTTCCACGACGTGGGCCAACACGCTGGCGGAGTGGGTGCCCGCCAGGAACTCGGTGGCGATGTCGCGGGTGGCGGCGATCCAGGCCTGTCTGGTGCGGGCCGAGTCGTAGAGCCGTGCGTTGTCGACCGCGATGCCTGCGGCGGCCGCAAGCGCTTGGACCAGCACGTCGTCATCGTCGGTGAACGGCTGGCCGCCCGCCTTTTCGGTCAGGTAGAGGCTGCCGAACACCTCGTCGCGGATGCGCACCGGCACGCCGAGGAAAGTATGCATCGGCGGATGGTGCTCCGGAAGGCCAACGGCGGCAGGGTGATTCGAGAGCTCTTCGAGGCGAAGCGGCTTGGACTGGTTGAACACGACGCCGAGCACACCGTGCCCGGCGGGCAGTCGTCCGATGGCCTCGCGGGTCGCGTCGTCCATCCCCTCGTCGATGAACTGCACCACCTGCTGGTCGTGGCCGCGTACGGCCAGCGCGCCGTAGCGGGCATCGACCAGGCTGATCGCGGTGCGCACGATGGTGCGCAGGGTCTCGTCCAGGTCGAGGCCGGAGGTGACGGCGAGCATCGCCTCGACCAAACCGTCCATTCGGTCGCGGGAATCGAGGATGAGCTCGACGCGTTCCTTGACCTCGCTGAGCAATTCGCGCAGCCGCAGTTGCGAGAGGGTGTCGCGGACCGAGTAGGGGTCGGTGCCGTGATCATCACTCATATCGGCTTCCCCTGTTGGCAGTGCGCCTCCGCCTGTGGTCCGGTTTGGCGACGGACACCGTCCTTCTGCTCGGCGTCGGACGCGTGAACTGCGCCTCGTGCCAGTCTAGTTGGGCAGCGCAGGCCCGCGTCGGTTCCTGCGCCTGCTCGGCCTCCGTGCGCCATCGGGACTCATCGGCCGATCGGGGACTTTCGGCCCTGTTCGCCAGACCGTTGCGATGGTGACATGACTTCGGGATCAGAAATCGAAAGCAGGGCGTGTCACATGAAGTCGTCTGGGCTGTTGCATACGTCGGTACCACAATATTGGCGCACCGCAGGTGATCTCGATCTTGCGGTGACCACGTCCGGCGACGTGCCTGCCATGGATGTCACGCGGGCGGTCCGCGCGATCGGCCGGGTGCTGCGTCGCCATCACCTGGACGCGGCGACCAGAGTTCGGGTCACCGCGCCCGCCGACGCGGACCAAGCGACCGTGGTGCAGGCCAACATTCGTTGCCAGGGCATCGCGACTCGGGTGCAGGTGACCGGCCCCGGCGGCTTCGCGGTCACCTTCGCCGCCGAACGACTCGACCGGCAGCTGGCTCGGATGACGACGACCCAGCCCCGCGATTGGCCGGATCCGGCGCGACCGCCGCTGGCAGCGGTCACCGAACCACGTCCGATCGTGCGCCGCAAGCGTTATGTGCTGATGAAGTGCTCCGCCGACGAGGCGACCGCCGTGATGGACGCGATGGACTACGACGCGTACCTGTTCGTGGACGAGGAGTCCGGCGTGGACACCGTTGTCTACCGGGGTGATCCGCTCGGTGCGCGCCGAGCCGCCCATCACGCCGCGGTGTCGTTGCTCGCCCCGCCGCGTGCGGTGACCGCGCTCCCGCACCTCGTCGATTCGGCATCGGCGCCCGTCCTGGACGACGACAAGGCCGCGATCATGTTGTGCGACAACGGCTTACCGTTCGTGTTCTACACCGACCCCGAGTCCGGCCGCGGCCGGCTGCTCTACCGGCGCTACGACGGCGATCTCACCCTCGTCACGCCGCGCTGACCTCGCGTCGGCACTTCTAGGCTGCTGCTGATCGGGCCCATCGAGTATGAGCTTGGTCATACCATGGGGCGTCGTCCGATCGGCAACCCATCCGAAGCCGTTGCCGTGACGACTACTTCTGCAAACGCCAGTGATGTGAGGAGTAGGTCTTGAACCGTGTCGGTGCTGTGCACGATGGAGTCGTCGATCCACCGGCGCCGAGCCACTCGGTGATCGGCAGGCGCTTTCGCGTCAACGACCACTACGAGGTCGGCAGGGAGAAGGTCAGGGAGTTCGCCAGGGCAGTGCAGAACGATCACCCCGTGCACTGGGACGAGACGGTCGCCACGGCCTACGGGTATGCGGGATTGGTTGCGCCACCGACCTTTAGCTGCGTGCTCGGCGGCATCGCGCAAGCGGCGCTGACCCAGATCCTCGACGACTACGACCTTGCCGCGACCGTGCAGACCGACCAGGTGCTGACTTTCCACCGGCCGTTGGTCGTCGGCGACCTGCTGACCAGTTCGCTTGCGCTGCACTCATTTCGCCGCGCGTTCGGCGGCGATCTGATGGTGGTGCAGAACATCGTGACCGACCAGCACGACCGCGCCGTACTCACGGCGTACACCACGCTGATGGCGAGCACAGGCGACCTGGCGAACAAGGACGAGATCGCCACATTGATGTCCGCGATCGTGCGCCACGGCACCATCTCCGAGCCGGTGCATCCGATCGGGTTCACCCCGATCGATCCGGCCGAACCCGTTGTCACCGCCGAGGACTCGCGGACGAGCGGGCGCGCCTTACCGTTGGCCGTCGTGTCGGCGGGGGCGGTGCTGGCACCGCACACATTTCGGCTCAAGCACGGTGACCTGGTCAACTACGCCGGTGTCGCGGGTGACGCGAATCCGATCCACTGGCATTCCGGCGCTGCGACACTCGTCGGACTCGATCGTGGTGTCGTCGCGCACGGCATGCTGACCATGGGCCTCGGCGCGGGCTATCTCAGCTCATGGCTCGGCGACCCCGGCGCTATCAAGGAGTACAGCGTGCGCATGACGAGCCCGGTTTACGTAGCGGCACAAGGCAGTAGCGAGGTCGAGTTCACCGGCCGGGTCAAATCCGTCGACGAGCCGACCGGCACCGCCACCGTGGCGCTCACCGCAACGCATGCGGGCCGCAAGATCTTCGGCCGCGCCACCGCGGTCGTTCGCCTGTCCTGACGGCGCTCAACTCAGTGGTGCGGCCCAGTGCACTCGGGTGCCGCCGCCTACTCGGCATTCGACGCTGCACGTGCCGTCCGACGCGACCGCCCGCTGCGTGAGATTCGCCAGCCCGCTGGGTATTACCTCGGCGGGCAGGCCGACACCGTTGTCCTCGACGAGGACGGTCAGCTCGTCGCCGACGGTGATCTGGATAGTCACGGCGTCGCCGCCGGAGTGCCGTACCGCGTTGCTGACCGACTCGCGCACCACGGCTTCCGCGTGGTCGGCCAGCGCGGGGCCGACCACCGACAGCGGTCCGTCGACGCCGAGCCGCGCGTGCATCGCGGTGTCCGCCGTCTGCTGGCGGATCGCGTCCTCCAGCCGTCGCCGCAGCGAGGTGCCCGCGCCGCCGTGCAGGTCGAAGATCGTCGTCCTGATCTCGTGCACGATCTCCTGCAGCCGGTCGATCTCATCCGATAGTCGTTGCCGCACTTGCGGATCGTCGACCCTGGCGCTCGTGCGTTGCAGGCCGAGCCCGACCGCGAAGAGCCGTTGGATGACGTGGTCGTGCAGATCGCGCGCGATGCGGTCGCGGTCGGCGAGCACGTCGAGCTCGCGGGTGCGGCGCTGCGCGTCGGCGAGCTGCATGGCCAGCGCGGCCTGATGGGTGAACGCGGTGACGAGCGCGACGAGTTCCGCTGGGTAGGGCGCGGATTCGGGTGCGCGCGAGATGATCAGCACACCGAGCCCCACGCCTGCCGTCTGCAGCGGCAGGATCAGCGCAGGCCCCGCTATCGCCACCGGAGCGCCGAGATCGACGTCGCGTGCGTCGGCCAGCTGCACCACCGCGCGTTCCGCGAACGCCTTGCCCGCGGCAGTGTCGGTGAGGCGCACAGTGGGCGCACCGTCGGGTGCGTTCGTCCCCGACCATTGCGCGACAAGAAGTTCCGTGGCTTCCTCGGGCGGGGTACCCGCGTCGAGCACGGCGAGAATCGCCTGCGCCGACCCGGTCAGCGTGCGCGCCCGCTGCACGGCCTGCGCGAGCACCCGGCGCGGCTCGGTGCCCGCGAGGAACTCGGTGGCGATATCCCTGGTCGCCTCGCTCCACGCCTGCCTGGTGCGGGCCCACTGGTAGAGCCGGGCATTGTCGACGGCGACGCGGGCGGCCGTGTCCACGACGGCGCGCAGCATGTCGAGCACTGCGTGCGGGACGGCGTCCGTCATGGCGCGGTTCAGCGGTCGCCGAGCTTGCTGGCCAGCACCGCCGCCTGGGTCCGCCGCTCCATGCCGAGCTTGGCGAGCAGCCGCGACACGTAGTTCTTCACCGTCTTCTCCGCCAGGAACATTCGGGCCGCGATCTGCCGATTGGTGAGTCCTTCGCCGAGCAACTCGAGCAGCCTGCGCTCCTGCTCGGTGAGCCCGGCCAGCGGTCCGTCGTCGTCGGTGCTGTCGCGTAGGCGGGCGCGCAACGCGGCGGCCGCGCGATTGTCCAGCAGCGAGCGGCCCGCGCCGACCGCCTTGATCGCCGCGGCCAACTCCATGCCCTTGATGTTTTTCACGACGTATCCGCTTGCCCCGGCCAGAATCGCGTCGAGCATCGCCTGCTCGTCGGTGTAGGAGGTGAGGATCAGACAGCGCAGCCCGTCGACCTCGGCGAGCAGATCGCGGCAGAGTTCGATGCCGTTGCCGTCCGGCAGCCGGACATCGAGCACCGCGACATCGGGGCGCAGCGCGGGAATGCGGGCCATCGCCTGCGCGACGTCGCCCGCTTCGCCGATCACCGTCAGCTCGGGATCGCCCTCCAGCAGATCGATCAGACCGCGCCGGACGATTTCGTGGTCGTCGACGAGAAAAACTTCGAGCACGGCAGCCTCCTGGCGTCGTCTACCTGGCCGAATCAGCAGTCTCGAAATGCCAGAGTAGACACCGGCGTTCCGGGTAAGCTTGCAATGAAGTCAACCAGAGGGGCCGTGGGCAGCGGAGCCATAAGGCTCATGTTTCGTGGGAACTCGAGCGATGACGTATTCAGCGACACTAAATTTCAGCACGATCTTCGGTCCGTCACAGGCTTGTCCTGGATGTGGATCCACCGTCGTAGACACCCTTGCCGATGCCCGATCACGGTGTGCCGGTTGCGGCGCGCAGTGGGGCGCTTCGCAGGAGGGTAGACGCGACGAAAAGCGCGGCGTCTTATGAGAATCGGGCAGATAGTCCCGCCGTGGGTGCCGGTACCGCCGCCCGCCTACGGCGGCACCGAATCGGTGGTCGGCAATCTGGCCGTCGGTCTTGACCTGCTCGGGCACGACGTGCACCTGTTCACGGTGGGTGAGTCCACCTGCCCGGTGCACCGGTATTCGCTGTACGAGCACCCGACCGCGCAGATCGGTGTCGGCGAAGCCGAGCTGATGCACGTGCTCGCGGCCTACGAGACGTTCTCCGATCTCGACATCATTCACGACCACACCTCGCTCGGCCCGTTCGTCGGCGCCACCCACAACGGGCCGCCCGTGGTGGTCACCAACCACGGTCCGTTCTCGGCGATGCGCCAGGAGCTGTTCCGTTCGATGGCGCGCCACGCCCACATCGTCGCGATCTCCGAGGCACAGCGGCGCATGGCGGGCACCGTGCCGATCGCCGGAGTGATCCGGCACGGAATCGATCTCGGCGCTTACCGATACGGCCCTGGTGGCGGCGGCTACGTGGTGTTCGTCGGCCGGATGAACGAGGAGAAGGGCGTGCACCGCGCGGTGCAGATCGCCAGGCAGGCCCGGCGCAAGCTGCTCATGATCACGAAGATGCGCGAACCCGAGGAGCGGCGCTATTACACTGAGCGCGTGCGTCCACTGATGGGCCCCGACGACCCCGAACCGCGCGAGGAACCGCTGGCGCGCCGGGTCGAGCTGGTGCGCCACGCGGACGCGCTGATCAATCCGATCGAATGGCCGGAACCCTTCGGGCTCGTCATGGCCGAGTCGTTGGCCTGCGGCACACCGGTTCTGGCGTTCCCGAACGGCGCGGCACCGGAGATCGTCGAGCACGGCAAGACCGGATTCCTGTGTCGCGACGTCGACGAGATGGTGGACGCGCTCGACGCCGTGCCGACCATCGATCGCCGCGCCTGCCGCGCGGCCGCCGAACAGCGCTTCGGCAGGCTGCGGATGGCCCGCGATCACGAACAGCTGTACCGCAGCATCCTTGCTGATGAACGCGCCACCCGGGCGATGGCACCGGCACCGGTGGCGTGAACCGAGGGCGCAGCGCGGGGTCGCGCGACGGGGTCGGGTGTCAGCGAGTGAACCGAGGACACAGCGCGGGGCCGCGCGATGTCAGCGAGGTGCAGTCATGAGCGAGCGCCAGCGAGTGGACCGAGGGCGCAGCGCACGATCGCGCACGACAGAGTCGTTCGTCAGTGCGGCGAAGTCGTGAACCGAGGGTCAGTGAGTGGACCGAGGGCGCAGCGCACGACGGCGCCGAGGGTCCAGCGAGGCGCAGTCGTGAGCGACCGTAGGGCGACCTTGTGACCCACCCTTGGGGAGATGGGGCCGACACGACCGGTCCACGGACCATCGGTGCCGGCGTCACGTTGGTCGAGGGCTCGACGTTCTGCATCAGCGACGTCGGCGGCTCGATCAGCCCGAATCGCCCGGAGGGCTTGTTCGTTCGCGACACCCGGGTGCTGTCGCATTGGCGGCTGACCGTCGACGGGACCGAACCGCAGCCGCTCACCGTGCGCTACGACGACCCGTACAGCGCGACCCTGCTCGCCAGGACCGCGCCGCGGGCAGGCATCGCCGACAGCACGGCGCTGGTGATCGTCGCCCGTCACGTCGGCGACGGCATGCGCGAGGACCTGACCGTGCGCAACCTGTCCGGCGCACCGCTGGAATGCACGATCGTGCTGGAACTCGACGCCGATTTCGCCGACCTGTTCGAGGTGAAAGAAGGCCGCACCGGCCACGATGTGATCACCGCGGCGCGTGCGATGGACGGCGCGGTCGAGATCCAGCGCGACGAGCTCGACATGGCGGTGACCGTCATCGGGAGCAACAGTCGCGCGACCGGCCGCGAATTGCATTGGGACGTCAAGCTTCCCGGCCGCGGCGAATGGTCGTCGTGCATCGAGTATCTGCCCGCGCTCGGCACGGGGCAGGCACCGCCGCGCTATCCGTGCGGCACTCCGGTCAATCGCAGCGCGCCCGCGCAGCGACTGCGCGAGTGGTATGCGAATTCGCCGACTGTGCAGACCGACGACGAGACCCTGGCCGCGGTGTTGCAGCGCACCGTCACCGATCTCGGTGCGCTGCGCATTTTCGACCCGGACCATCCTGAGCGTTCGGTGGTCGCCGCGGGCGCGCCATGGTTCATGGCGTTGTTCGGCAGGGACTCGCTGCTCACCTCGTGGATGGTGTTGCCGCTCGACCGCAGGCTGGCCGTCGGCACGCTGCAGAGCCTGGCCGGTTTGCAGGGCGCCGAGGTACATACGGCGACCGAGGAACAGCCGGGCCGAATCCCGCACGAGGTGCGGTTCGGGCGGGCCGCGACGCTGCTGCTCGGTGGCGGCACCGCGTACTACGGAACCGCCGACGCCACCCCGCTTTTCGTGATGCTGCTCGGTGAACTGCAGCGCTGGGGCCTGGATGCCGGGATCAGGGACGAGCTGTTGCCGCACGCGGATCGCGCGCTGGAATGGATCGAGCACTTCGGCGATCTCGACGGTGACGGGTTCGTCGAATACCAGCGTGCCGCCGAACACGGCCTGGCCAACCAGGGGTGGAAGGACTCGTGGGACGGCGTCAATTTCGCCGACGGCACGCTGCCGGAGGCGCCGATCGCGCTCGCCGAGGTGCAGGGTTACGTCTACGCGGCGTATCGCGCGCGGGCCACGCTCGCCGCTGGTAGCGGCGACCACGCGACCGCCGAGCGCTGGCGGGTCAAGGCTTTGCAGCTGAAAACCGCCTTCAACGAGGCCTTTTGGCTGCCGGAGCAGGGGTGGTTCGCGATCGGGCTCGACCGGGACAAGCGCCCGATCGACGCGCTGACCTCCAACATCGGGCACTGCTTGTGGACCGGGATCATCGACGACGACAAAGCCGAACGCGTCGCCGACCACTTGCTGTCGCCGGAGATGTTCAGTGGCTGGGGGATTCGCACGCTGGCCACCTCGATGGGCGCATACAACCCGGTCAGCTATCACAACGGCTCGATCTGGCCGCACGACAACGCGATCTGCGCGGCGGGCCTGATGCGCTACGGCTACACCGAGCACGCGAACCGGGTGGTCTCCGCAGTGCTCGATGCCTCGACGCGATTCGGCTACCGGCTGCCCGAGCTCTTCTGCGGATTCGATCGCGTCGAATTCGACATCCCGGTGCCGTATCCGACGTCCTGTTCGCCGCAAGCGTGGGCCGCTGCCGCGCCACTGCTGTTTCTGCGTACGCTGTTGAGACTGGAACCGAGCGTTCCGGAGGGGGTGCTGTCGGTTGCGCCGGTGGTCCCCGCCCGCTATCTGCCGCTGCGCGTCAGCGGCCTGCGCGTGGGTTCGGATGTGCTGACGGTGAGCGTCGACACGGAGGGCTGGCAGGTCCGCGGATTGTCCGGTGACCTGCGGCGGACCGAGGACTGACCGCCTGCGGAACGCGCTCGGAAAAACTTGTCGGTGGGCACGCCTAGCATGACGGCGGGATACGTCTGAACGCCGTTTGTTGGTTGATGCCGAACACGATCGAGAAGGGACTCACCTGGTGGCGGAACGCCTCACTGTGCGCGGAGCTCGGGAGCACAACCTGAAGGGGGTCGACCTCGACCTGCCCCGCGACAGTCTCATCGTGTTCACCGGGCTGTCCGGCTCCGGTAAGTCGAGCCTGGCGTTCGACACGATCTTCGCCGAGGGCCAGCGGCGCTACGTGGAATCGCTGTCGGCCTACGCCCGGCAATTCCTCGGGCAGATGGACAAGCCGGACGTCGACTTCATCGAGGGCCTCTCGCCTGCGGTGTCGATCGACCAGAAGTCCACCAACCGCAACCCGCGCTCGACCGTCGGCACCATCACCGAGGTGTACGACTACCTGCGGTTGCTGTACGCGCGCGCGGGCACGCCGCACTGCCCGGTCTGTGGTGAGCTGATCGCGAAGCAGACGCCGCAGCAGATCGTCGACCAGGTGCTCGCCATGGAGGAGGGCATCAAATTTCAGGTGCTCGCGCCGGTGGTGCGCACCCGCAAGGGTGAGTTCGTCGACCTGTTCGACCAGCTGAACACCCAGGGCTACTCCAGGGTCCGGGTCGACGGCGTGGTGTATCCGCTGACCGATCCGCCGAAGCTGAAGAAACAGGAGAAGCACGACGTCGAGGTCGTGGTCGACCGCCTTGCCGTCAAGCCGAATTCCAAACAGCGCCTCACCGATTCGATCGAGACCGCGCTGCGGTTGGCGGACGGGATCGTCGTCCTCGACTTCGTGGATCGCGACGAGCACGCGCACGATCGCGAGCGGCGCTTCTCCGAGCGGCTGGCCTGCCCGAACGGGCATCCGCTCGACATCGAAGACCTGGAACCTCGGTCGTTCTCGTTCAACTCGCCCTACGGCGCATGCCCGGACTGCACCGGCCTCGGCATCCGCAAGGAGGTCGATCCGGAACTGGTGGTGCCCGATCCGGCGTTGAGCCTGAACGAGGGTGCCATCGCGCCGTGGTCGCGCGGGCAGACCGCGGAGTACTTCACCCGGTTGCTGTCCGGGCTTGCCGAATCCGTCGGGTTCTCGATGGACACCGCGTGGGAAGACCTGCCGCTCAAGGCGCGCAAGGCGGTGCTGGAGGGCAGTTCCGACCAGGTGCACGTCTCCTACACCAATCGGTACGGGCGGAAGCGTTCGTACTACGCCGATTTCGAGGGCGTGATGCCGTTCCTGCAGCGGCGCATGGAGAACACCGAGTCCGAGCAGATGAAGGAGCACTACGACGGGTACATGCGTGATGTGCCGTGCCCCGTCTGTGATGGTGCCCGGCTGCGGCCCGAGATCCTCGCGGTCACCATCAGTGCTGGTGGCGACAACAAGTCCATCGCCGATGTCAGTGATCTGTCGATCGGGGACTGCTCGGCGTTCCTGAACTCGCTCACGCTCGGGGAGCGGGAAGCGGCGATCGCGGGGCAGGTGCTGAAGGAAGTCCAAGCGCGCCTCGGGTTCCTGCTCGATGTCGGCCTGGAATATCTGACGCTGTCGCGCGCCGCGGCCACGCTGTCCGGCGGTGAAGCGCAGCGCATCCGGCTCGCGACCCAGATCGGGTCCGGGCTCGTCGGCGTGCTGTACGTGCTGGACGAGCCGTCCATCGGCCTGCATCAGCGGGACAACCGGCGGCTCATCGAAACCCTCACGCGGCTGCGGAATCTCGGCAACACGCTGATCGTCGTCGAACACGACGAAGACACCATCCGCGCCTCCGACTGGGTGGTCGACATCGGCCCGCTGGCCGGCGAACACGGTGGGCGGGTCGTGCACAGTGGCCCGTATCAGGAGCTGCTCACCGATCCCGAATCCCTCACCGGCGCTTATCTTTCCGGACGGGAACGGATCGAAGTGCCGATGGTGCGCCGCCCGATCAGCAAGAAGCGGCAGCTCACCGTGGTCGGTGCGACCGAGCACAACCTCAAGGGCATCGACGTCAGCTTCCCGCTCGGCGTGCTCACCGCGGTCACCGGCGTCTCCGGCTCCGGCAAATCGACCTTGGTGAACGACATTCTGGCGACAGTGCTCGCGAACAAGCTCAACGGTGCGCGGCAGGTGCCCGGCAGGCACACCAGGATCAACGGCCTGGACAACCTGGACAAGCTCGTCCAGGTCGACCAGTCGCCGATCGGGCGCACCCCACGCTCCAACCCCGCCACCTACACCGGCGTCTTCGACAAGATCCGCACCCTGTTCGCCTCAACCACCGAGGCAAAAGTGCGCGGCTACCAGCCCGGCCGCTTCTCGTTCAACGTCAAGGGCGGACGCTGCGAAGCCTGCTCCGGTGACGGCACGCTGAAGATCGAAATGAACTTCCTGCCCGACGTTTACGTCCCGTGCGAGGTATGCCACGGCGCCCGCTACAACCGGGAAACCCTCGAGGTGCACTACAAGGGCAAGACCATCGCCGAGGTCCTCGACATGTCCATCGAGGAGGGCGCCGAATTCTTCGAGCCGATCAGCTCCATCCACCGTTACTTGAAGACGTTGGTGGACGTGGGACTCGGGTATGTGCGGCTCGGCCAGAGCGCGCCGACATTATCCGGCGGTGAAGCACAGCGAGTGAAGTTGTCGGCGGAACTGCAGAAGCGCTCCACCGGCCGCACCGTGTACATCCTCGACGAACCGACCACCGGGCTGCACTTCGAAGACATTCGGAAGCTGCTCAAGGTGATCAACGGTTTGGTGGACAAAGGCAACACGGTGATCGTCATCGAACACAACCTGGATGTCATCAAGACATCCGACTGGGTGATCGACATGGGCCCCGAGGGTGGTTCCGGCGGTGGAACCGTGGTCGCCGAAGGCACCCCGGAAGATGTTGCGGCGGTAGCGGAGAGCTATACCGGGCAGTTCCTCCGCGAAGCGCTGGACCAGCCTGCCGCGGCGAAGGCGGTGAAGAAGGCTCCGGCGAAGAAGGTGGCGGCGAAGGCGGCCGCGACAAAGACACCTGCGACAACGGCGCCTGCCAAGAAGGCTCCGGCGAAGAAGGCGGTTGGTATCGCGGAGAAGCCGACCGAGGCACAGGCGGCGGCGAAGGCTGCGACCAAGCGTTTGTCTCGAAAGGCTGCTGCTCTTCGCTGATTGGCCGCGAACGCCGTCATGTCCCGTTCGGTGAGCAGCATTCTCACGAGTGGTACATGGTGGAGGCGACACGCCGTAAACGCCTCCACCATGTACCACTCGTGAACCGCTATCCGCGCGAACGGGACATGGCTGCATCAACTCTCGCGCTGGAACCCGTTTGAGGTGGTGAGCCTCGCATTGGCGTGAGAGAAGTGGTTGCTGGGCCCGTTGGCGTGAGAGAACTGGTCGCTGGGCCCGTTGGCGTGAGAGATGTGGTTGCTGGGCTCGTTTGGCGTGAGAGATGTGGTTGCTGGGCCCGTTGGCGTGAGAGAAGTGGTCGCGGGGCCTGTCGGCGTGAGAGAACTGGTCGCTGGGCCCGTCGGCGTAAGAGAAGTGGTTATCGAGCCGCCTTGAGCGGTAGTCGAATGGTTGCCGAGCTTTATTGGCGTGAGAGATGCGGTTGCTGAACCTGATTGGCGTGAGTGAAGGGGTTGCGACGCGTGTCGCGACACGCGCCTTTTCTCTCACGTCAACGCTTCAAGATCGCTGTGATGTTCGCTGAGCCGGACCACCGGCCGATGACCGGGACGGTTGCCGCCCGTGTTGACGGGAGTGAAATGGTTGTTGACCCGTTGACGGGAGTGAAATGGTTGCTGACCGTCGTTGGCGGGAGTCATATGGTTGCCGTGCGCTCGAAAACGGCCACCATATGACTCCCGTCAACCTCCCTCGAGATCACTTCCCCGAAAAGATCTTTGGACCGGACCACAGCCAAGTAACCCGGCTGGGACGAGAGAACGCGTGAGCGACTGCGGAAGGTCAGCCGGGTACGGCTCACGACGTCACCACGCTATCCAGTGCAAACCCCGAGACTGTCCCGTTCGTCAGGAAGCCGTTCAACCCGCGGATAAACCACCACCCCAAACGCAACACGCCTTACGAATCCTGCACCAACCCCCAAAGCCGCGCCCCCCAAAGCTGCGCCCGTCCGAGGCCGCGCCCCACGGGGCGGGTTGGTCTGCGCCCGTGCCGCTTTGGGCTCGGCGAAGGCAGAGCTCCTTCGGGTCCACGGTCTCCTGTGAATTCGGCAGCCAAGGGTTTGCACCGGATTAGCGTGGTGGCGTCGCCTGCCGTACCCGGCTGACCTCCGCAGTCGCTCACGCGTTCGCTCGTCCCAGCCGGGTCACTTGGCTGTGCTCCCGTTTCGAGAGCTTTCAAAATCCAAGAAGTCGAATGTTCAGGCCCACCAACAGGTTCTGCCACCCGTTCGCTTCCTCCTGGCGCACTTGACGTACAGAACATGCACTTGACCCATGCTGCAGGGTGGGTCATGAGCGCAATTCCTACGTCAAGTCACGTGCGAGCTCGGGGTTCACGGCTGACGGGCTCGAATCCGCACTCGTTCTGTGGATTCGCACTGGTTGTGGGCTGCCAGAAGGGGTGTGGATCCACAGAACGAGTGCGGATGCACAGCAGGGGTGCGGATTTCGGTGTTGGGGCGGGGCTGGCCGCGGTTGCCGGCCTCAGGGGTGCTGCGATCCCGGTATGTGGGCTCGCAGGGGGTGGTTTCTGGTCGAGAGGGCACTGGTGGCGGGGGCTTCTCGGGCGGATTCAGCCGGGCGATGCCGCCACCAGTTCCCAGTGATCAATCGACCAACTGCGGGACCGGGACGGTTCACGGTGGGGTGGTGTTGAGGCGCGCCTAGCCCGCGGTTGCGGGTCTCAGGTAGGTCCGCGATCCCAATATGTGGGATCAAAGGTTGGTTTCGCGGTGAGAGGGCACTGGTGGCGGGGGCCTCTCGGGCGATGCCGCCACCAGTGCCTCGTGATCAACCGACCAACTCCGGGACCTGGGCGGATCTGCGGAAGGGGTGTGGATTCGGGGTTCGTTTGGTGGAGTGTTGTGCCCATTGGTGTTGGCTGTGGGCTCAAGGTGTTCGGTGGGGGTTAGACCTCGGTGCGGTTGGGGCGGAGGTCGACGGGGACATGGTTGATTCGGAGGAGTGGGTCGACGCGGTGGGTGGCTGGTAGTGCGGTGACGGTCTCGGGCGGGAGGGCGTGGGGGACGATTCGTCGGGTGTGGGCGTAGACCGCCGCGTGTACTCGGTCGCGGACGCCGAGCTTGGCGAGCACGTTGGAGACGTGCGTTTTGACGGTTTGTTCGCCGACGCCGAGCGTGTCCGCGATCTCCGGGTTGGTGTAAGCCTTGGCGATCAGCAGTAGGACCTGGTGTTCTCGGGTGGTGAGGGTCGCTACCTCCGGTGCGGTGGGGAACGGGTCGATCCCGGTGGTCAGCCGGGTGACGAGACGGCGGGTCAGGGTCGGGTCGATCAGTGCGTCGCCGCGGGCCGCCATGCGGATGGCGGAGATCAGGCCGTCGGACGGCAGTGCGGTGGTGAGGAATCCCGACGCGCCGAGACACAGTGCGCGGTAGAGGTTTTCGTCGGTGTCGGAGGAGGTGAGCGTGAGGATGCGGGTGGCGCCGCCGAGTGCCGCGATGGTGTCGATGGCGGCTGGGCGGTCGAGGCCGGGCAGGTCGAGGCCGAGCAGTGCGACGTCGGGACGCAACCGTTCGATTTCCCGGATCGCCGCGGCGCCGTCGTCGACCTCCGCCACGCATTCGAGATCCGGCTGGGTGGCGATGGCTGCGCGGAGGCCGGAGCGGAAGACCGCTCGATCGTCGGCGAGCAGTACGGAAATCGTTGAGCCAGAAGGGTTCTCGACTCCAATAGGCGGGGAGCCCGGATGGTTCAGCGGCTGGTGTTTTTCGACGGTGCCGCTGGTCGGCGTCGCCGCGTTGGCCACACCGCTCATCGACAGGGTCGCGGCGGTGACGGCGAGTACGAGGGACGACGCCACTCGGAGCAACGGGCGGGCGGAGGAGTTCCTGGCCATAGGTTCGACGGTAGCGTTATCGGGAGGCTGGGCGCGCCGGCACCAGGGAAGACGTCGGGCGAGCGGACCGGAGACGTGTGGCGTTCAGCGCAGGAACCCTTCGTAGTTCCGGTTCATCACTTGGCTCTCGAGTTGTTTGACCGTGTCCAGGGCGACGCTCACCACGATCAGCACGGAGGTGCCGCCGAACGCGAGCCCCGGCGCGGCACCACCCGCGCCCGCACCGAGGAACAAGTTCGGCAGCACCACGACCGCGCCGAGGTAGAGGGCGCCGGGCAGGGTGATCCGGCTGAGAACGTAATTCAGGTAGTCCGCGGTGGGTTTGCCTGGCCGGTAGCCGGGGATGAAGCCGCCGAACTTCCGCATCTCGTCCGCGCGTTCCTGCGGGTTGACGGTGATCGCGACGTAGAAGTAGGTGAAGAACACGATCAGGGTGAAATAGATCGTGACGTACACAGGGCTCGTTGGGCTGACCAGGTATTGGTGGATCCACGCCTGCCACCTGGTCTGATGTCCGGGATCGCGTTGCGTCAGCTGGGCGAGCAGGTTCGGCAGGTACAGCAGCGACGACGCGAAGATCACCGGAATCACGCCCGCCTGGTTGACCTTCAGCGGCAGGTAGGTCGAGGAGCCGCCGTACATCTTCCGTCCGACCACGCGTTTGGCGTACTGCACCGGAATCCGCCGCTGCCCTTGCTCGACGAAGACCACGCCGACGATTACCGCGAACACCGCGACGCACACCCCCACGAATAGGAGCGTGTTCCTATCCAAGATCGCTTTGCCCTGACTCGGTGCCTGCGCGGCGATACCGGCGAAAATCAGCAGTGACATGCCATTTCCGATGCCACGCTCAGTAATCAGCTCGCCGAACCACATGACCAGCGCCGCCCCTGCCGTCAACACCAGCACCAGCACGATCATGCCGAACAGGGAGGTGTCGGCCAGGATGTTCTCGGGGCAGCCGGGCAGCAGTTGTCGTCGCGCGGCCAACGCCACCAGCGTCGAGCCCTGCAAGACGGCCAACGCCATCGTCAGATAACGGGTGTACTGAGTGATCTTCGCCTGCCCGGTCTGCCCCTCTTTGCGGAGCTCCTCGAACCGCGGGATCACCACGGTCAGCAGTTGAATGACGATGCCCGCGGTGATGTAGGGCGTGATGCCGATCGCGAACACCGAAAGGTGCAGCATCGCACCGCCGGAGAACAGATTGATGAGCTGATAGATACCCGCCGACTCGCCGCCGGAGGCAATGGCGACGCACCTGCGCACAGCCGGGTAGTCGACCCCCGGCGACGGCAGCGCCGCACCGAGCCGATACAGCACGAGCAGCCCAAGCGTGCCAAGGATCTTCCGCCGCAGATCTGGAGTCCGGAGAGCCGGTACAAGGGCGGAAAGCACGAGTCCTCCTGATGAATAGTATTGTCGGACACCAGATTCCGCTGCCTGCACGCGGCCGACCTGCCAGCCCCTTTGACGTTACGGAGCAACGGCACCCCTCCACGTCGCCCGCGAGTCGGAATTCCGCCTCCCTCAGTTGGGGGAACCCACCCCCAACCCCCGCTCGTGCAGAATCGAAACGTGCTCGCAGGTACCGACGGTGCACGGATCGCTGTGGGCATCGTCGAGACGCGGGCGCAGATCACGACAGGTGGCGTCGAAATGCCCTGGTACGTGAGCCGTATGTGGTTCGCGGTGGGCTGCGCCGGAAATGCGCTCGGGGGCGCGGCGGTGTGTTGATTGCGGTGGGTTTCGTCAAGACGCGGGGCGAGGATTGTGCGCGGATCACGGAGGGCGGAGTCGAATCGCGCTTGGTGCGCTCGGTGCGCTGATCGGGTCCGTCGGAGGGCGCTCCTGGCATTGCTGGTTGTGTCGTTCGCAACAGGCTGCGCGGGAAGGTGTTTGGGGGCGTGGGCGTGTCCGGATCACGGTCGGCTTCGTCGGGCCGCGGGCGCGATCACGGTGGATGGCGTCGAAAGGCGCTCGTGGGTGAACCGGTGTGTGGTTCGAGGTGGACTGCGCGGGAGGGTGTTTGGGGTGTGGGTGGATCGCGACGGGCTATGGCGAATCGCGTTAGGGGCGCGGGGTGGGCGGATCGGGTGGTGTGGAGGGGTTTGGGGCCGGGAGAGGGAGGTGGGGCGCGGGTAGGGTGAGGTGAGGCTGATTTCGGGCCGATGGGAGGGCGTGATGGACGAGGGGTCGGGGCGACCGAAAGGGCTTGGGAAGCGTGCGTGGGTGACGACGAAGTTGGTGCGTCGGGTACTGCGTGGGCTTGCTTGGTCGAATGTTGTGCGCGTTACTGTGCTCGGGCGGGCGGAGGTGCCGAAGTCGGGGGCGGTGATCGTGGCGAGTAACCACATCTCGATGTTGGATGCGGTATTTCTGTGGGGTGCGTTGCGGCGCAGGGCCATTGCTATTGCGATGGCGGAGCTGTGGTCGTGGCCAGTGGTGGGGTGGTTGGTGCGGCGGCTCGGGCAAATTCCGGTGGTGCGCCGTGACAGTGAGTCGGGGCAGACCGCGCTTTCGCAGGCCGAGCAGATCCTTCGGCACGGCGGCGTGCTGCTGATCTATCCGGAGGGGCGGCTGGTTGCGCCGGGCGAATCGGAACCGTATAAGCCTGGAGTAGCGAAACTGGCTCTGGCGACTGGTGTTCCGATCATTCCGGTCGGCACCACCGGCACCGATCGAGTCCTACCCATGCGGCGCACCCGCGGCGACGGCCCCGCCTTCGACCGCCGCCAACAGGTGACCATCCATTTCGGTACACCCATCGACCCCACCGACTTCGACGACCCCGACAAGCTCCTCGACCACCTCCGCCAGCGCATCGAGGATCTCCGCAGCACAAACTGACGCCAGCCGCCCGGTTGCTGAGACCGAAGTCGGTGTTGGCGCGCGCGGAGGTGGTCGGCCGGTCGCTGGGACCGAAGTCGGTGCCAGCGTCCCGGTGGTGGTCGGCCCGTCGTTTGAGACCTCAGTCCGCGCGCGGAGGCGGTCGGCTTAGGGGTTGGCGATGGTGTGGAGGAGGTCGGCTAGTTTTTTGGGCTCGGACCACATGGGCCAATGGCCGGTGGGGAGGTCGAGGTAGTGGGCGGTGAGGTGGGTGAGTTCGGTGAAGGCGGGGACTTGGCCGCTGTCGCGGAGCTTTTCGACTTCTGCGGTGGTGAAGCTGTTGCAGATGATGGTGGTGGGGATGGACCAGCGGGCGGGGGAGTCGCTGAGTTGGAGGGGGCCGGACGCGATGGTGGTCGGTTCGCTGACGGCGCGGTCGCGGAAGCGGGCGAGGGCAGCCTCGTCCAAGCCGACGAGGCTGTTGCCTGCGGCTTCGAGTTCTGGCCAGTCGGGTAGCTGCCATTCGGGGCCGGCGTCGGCGAGGGTGGCGTCGATGATGTAGCCGTTGGGGATCGGGGCGGAGTCGACGTAGATCGCACGGTGGAAGCGGTCCGGTGCGACGTCGGTGGCGAGGTAGGCGGGGGCGGCGCCACCGGAATGGGAAACGAGCACGGCGGTTTCGCCTGCGGGGACGGCGTCGACGATGGCTTGGGCCTGAGCCGCCAAGGTGGCCGAAAGCCGGTCGGGGTCCGCCGGATCCAGGCCGGGGAGAGTCAGCGCCTGTACGTCGTTGCCGCGTGCGCGCAGGTCGTCTGCAACCTCGTCCCAGGCCCATGCGCCGAGCCAGAAACCGGGAACCAAAACCATCCGTGTAGCCATGGCCCTACCTTGCCGTATGGGACCGACATGTTTAGAGGTAGCTCACTGCCCGAGTCGCGATGTACTGCATTTATCCACAAACAACCCTATTGCCTCAACTTATAGGGAAGTTTAAGGTGATTCTGTGACTGAACGCCTCTACTCCGTGGAACAGGTGGCCGAACGCCTCGGGCTGCACGTGCGCACGATCCGCAACTACGTGCGCGACGGGCGGCTCAATGCGGTCCGGATCGGGAAGCAGTACCGGATCGCGCACGAGGATCTGGAGGCCTTCACGGGTCGGCCGGTGCCTGCGCCCGTGCGGGAAACGGTCGAGCGGCGGCGGCACAGCGAGGTGTCGAGCATCGTGCAGATCGAGGCGATCTCCCCCGAGACGGCGGATCGGGTGACCAGCTTGCTGATGGGTGCGGCGGCGAATCGGTCGCCCGGCGACGATCCGTTGCGCATCCAGACGGTCTATGACGCGGAACGGGCGCGCATGAAAGTCATTGTCCTTGGCGGCCTTGCCGATACGGCTCGGCTGTTCGACTACCTGGAAGGGGTGCTCGCATCATGAACGACCGTAGCGAGCCAACGATGAGCGCGGCAGCGCCGGACACGGTCGCCGTGCAACCGTGGGATGGCGCTATGCGCACGCTCTACAAGTCCGAGCATGGCGCGAACGTGGTTCAACAGCACTATCGAAAGTTGTTGGACGCCTGGCCGATCCCTGCCGAACGGGTACGGGTGTCGACCCGCCAGGGCGAAACCTTTGTCCTGGTCTCCGGTCCGCAGGAGGCACCGCCGCTGGTGCTCCTGCACGGTTCGGGTGGGAACGCGGCCAACTGGCGCGGCGACATCGCCTCGTGGGCAAAGCATTTCCGCACGTACGCGGTCGACATCATCGGCGAGGCCGGCGACAGCGCGCCGTCACGCCCGCCGTTGGATTCCGACGCGTACGCGCTGTGGCTCGACGACGTGCTGGCAGCTCTCGGCCTCGACGACGTTGCGATCGTGGCGAGTTCGCTTGGCGGCTGGATGGCGCTGGACTATGCGACCCGCAGGCCGAGCCGGGTGACCAAGCTGGCCTTGCAGTGCCCGAGCGGCATCGGCAAGCAGACGATGGGCTGGCTGCCGAAGGCCTTGTTCCTGAGGATGTTCGGGCGTCGCGGTGTGCGGCACACGGCACGCATGGTGACGGGCCTGAACACCTCGCTGACTGAGGCCGCGCTGGACGACATAGTCCTGACCTTCACAACCTACAAGCCGCGCACCGAGCGTCTCCCGATCTTCTCCGACGACAAGCTGCGCGGCCTGACCATGCCGGTGCTGGTCATCATCGGCGCCATGGACATCATGCTCGACTCCGCCGAAACTGCCGAGCGTGTCCGCCGCTGCGTCCCCAACGCCACGGTCCATGTGCTTCCCGACGTCGGCCACGCCATTCTCGGCCAAACCGACACTGTCCTCGCCTTCCTCCGCGATTGACCAAAGCTCCCAACCCTTCTCAGTAGCGATGGCCCATACGGCCAAGCACGCCGATGGGTCCGGCACATGCGGCGCCGACGCGGGGTGCGCCGTCATGTCCGCGCGGGACATGACGGAGCTGAATCGCCTGTGCAAGCGCCGTCATGTCCCGTTCGCTCGGCTCGGTTCTCAGTGCTGTGGCGAACCGAACCAGCGGGCCAATGACGAGCGGAGATGGTCGGAGTCGGCGGGATCATCGCTGTCGGTTGCCCAGGCCACGTAACCGTCCGGTCTGATCAACAGGGCGGTGGCGGGTGGTTCGGTGGCGGTGGCGGTGAGGATGTCGACTCGGTCACCCCACGGGGCGGCGACATCGGCCAAGTCAGAGGCAGTGCCGAAGGTGAGCAGGACCGGTCGGGCGCGGCGCAGGAGTTCTGCCACTCGTTGTGTGCCGTACCGGGTTTCGAGGGTGAAGTCCGGAACCAGGCAGCCGGCGAGCCGGTGGCTGTCGCCGGTGTCGTAGCGGGTGTCGGCACCGGCCATCAGCCGTGCGATGTGGGCGGCGTTATCCGGTTTGCCGAGGAGTTCGCCGAACAGTTCGCGCAGCGCGGTGACTTCGGGGCCGGGGGCGAACAGGGCAATTTGGGCGAGGGAACTCATCATGACGCGCAGACCGACGGGATGCCGTTCGGTGTGGTAGGTGTCCAGCAAATCATCAGGGGCCCAACCATTTACCGTCGCCGCGAGCTTCCAGCCGAGGTTGGCTGCGTCCTGTAGCCCGAGGTTCAGACCGGGTCCGCCCATCGCCGAGTGCACGTGTGCCGCATCACCGACCAGGAAGACGTTGCCCGCACGGTACTGGGTGGCCTGGCGGGTGTTCTGATTCGCCAAGCGGCGCAATGCGTGTGGGCCCGGCCCTCGCGGTGGTTCGATCGGCACATCGACACCGAGTACCCGCCGCAGGCTCTCGCGCAGTTCCGCGATCGTCATGGGTGTCTCGGCGGGCGCGGCTGGCCCGCCGACCTCCAGTGTCGCGACCATCGGGCGACCGGCTTCCAGCTCGGCATAGATCACGCCGCCGCTCTCGAAGCGATTGTGCCCGAAGCCGACTCGGCCGAATCCCGGCACATCGAGCCCGCCGTCGGGCGCGCGCAACTCGCCCGGCAGCCAGACATGTGCCATCCTGCTGATTCTGTGCGCGTCGGTGCTGCCGGGAAACTCGATGCCGAGTCGCTTGCGGACGAAGCTTTTGCCGCCGTCGGCGCCGATCAGGTACGTCGCGTCGAGTTGGTATTCGCCCTCGGCACCGGCCACCGTGACACCGACCGCGTCGTCGCGTGGGGTGACCTCGGTGAGCCGGTGTCCCCAGCGGAGGTCGACGCCGAGTCCGCGCACCCACTTCTCCAGCAGCCGAACGAGTTTGGGTTGGGGCATCGGTAGCCCGTACATGACCTTGTCCGGCATCTCGGTGAAGGACAACGGCATGCCACTGAACAGGTACCCGGGCATCGGCTGCGGCGCCGCACCGGACTCGTCGTACAGCCCACGCATGTCCAGTAGCCGAACCACCTGACCGACAAGGCCGTTCGCCTTCGGTTCGGTGCTCGGCCCGGGTAGTTGGTCCAGCACCACCGGGCGGACACCGGCCAAGGCGAGCTCGCCCGCGAGCATCAACCCGTTCGGTCCGGCCCCGGAAATGACTACGTCGTAAGAGTTTTCGGGCATGACAAAGCAACCCCTTGCCTCAATAGTGGTTATCCGGTCAGCGACCGGACGGATCGGGAAGTCCCGCGGCCACTTCCTCGAAGCCGCGGCGCAACAGTGTGGTGATGACGACGGGTGGATCGGCTCGGACATACGCCAGGGCGGCGGACTGCATGATCGCGCTGAGCACGCCGGTCACCAGGTGGGGGAACATGTCGTGGTCCGGATCGGTGCCGGTGCGTTCCGCGATCGCCGCGACCCAGTCGTCGGTGAGGTCCTTGCTGAGGGCGCCCTTGGCATCCGGCGAGTCGACGATGGTCCGGATCACCGCCAGCTGGGTCGGGCTCGGCGGTTCGGCGCCGATTCCTTCGGCTTCGAAGGGCGCCAGGATGGCCTCGGAGAGCGCGGTCCACAGCGGCTCTTCCGCGGGGCGTTCGCGAAACATCGTCAGGCTGCGGCGAATTCGGTCCAGATTGCGATAGGCGAGCGCCTCGAACTTGCCGGTGAAGTAGTTGTTGAAGGTGCGCACCGATACCCCGGCGCGTGCCGCGATGTCGTCGCGCGTGACGTTCTCCAGCCCGCGTTCGAACGCCAACTGCATGGTGGCGTCGCTGATCGCGCGGCGGGTATCGAGCTTCTTGCGTTCCCGCAGTCCCAGTGCTTGATCCTCGGCCATGGCGCCAGTCTACGACAAAAACGTGCCCGGTGGGCAAAATTGCCCACCGGGAAAAAATTCGATCCGAGGCGCTCCGAAACAGGGAGGTTGTCAGCGCCGCAACGGCATTGGGGTAGTAGAGCGCAGCCGCCTGATCAGTAGACAGGCCCGGTGTACTTCTCGCCCGGCCCCTTACCCGGCTCATCCGGGTGCGCCGATGCCTCGCGGAACGCCCGCTGCAACGACTGCAAACCCTCACGGATCGGTCCTGCGTGCGGGCCGAGGTACTCGACCGACGCCGTGACCAGCCCGGCGAGCGCGGTGATCACCCGACGCGCTTCGTCCAAATCGCGCCGCGTGCTCGATTCCGGATCCTCGTCCGCGAGCCCGAGCTTCTCCGCGGCCGAGCTCATCAGCATCACCGCGGCCCGGCTGATCACCTCCACCGCCGGGATGTCGGCCAGTTCGCGCACGGAGTTGTCGAGCTCTTCAGTCATGCCTGTCAGGCTAGCGAGGCAGTGCGAAGCAACCGCAGCTGGCCGATCTCCGCGACGTTCTTCATCAGCTCCGAGTTCACCCAGCTCACCAGATGCGCCACGGTCAGCTTGGTCTCGGCGGGCCAGGGAAAGCTCGACGGCTTGTCGAGGCCGGACTCGGTCAGCCCGTCGAGTGTGCGAATCCAGCCGTCGCGCAACCCACGCAGCCACGCCACGGCGGCCCTACCGTCGCCGGGCCAGTGCACGTCGCGGCGGTCGCGCGGCGGTCTGCCCGCGAGCTGATCGGTCGCCGCACTCCACCACCAGCCGATATGCCAGCTCAGCCAGCCGATGGTCGGCAGCGGAATCGGATCGGGCTCGTTGTCCGCCCAGTCCGGCCGCCACGCGCCGTCGGCGTAGAGGCGCACCGTCCAATAGGAGTCGGTGGGCGCCCAGAGGAAGTCGTCGACACGCAGCGCGTCGAGGTGCAGCTCGGTGAGCGACCAGGTGAGGTCGAATTGCCATCGCAGCAGGTCGAGACGGGAAGTGGGCATGGCTGGAGCCTGGCAGGCACCGGGTGTCGCGGCAACTCGAGCGAGGGTGGATTCGGTAATAGCGGAAGCGCAATGTTAGACTTTCCGCTGACGACCGCCCCTGGTTGTGTCTTCTACCAAGATTTCGAGCCTGGGGCTGATAAGTGGAGCCCGACTCCCACCGTTGCCGACGAGCAATCGTACTGGTCAAACGGTCCGGTCACCCGCCTCTGCGGAGGCGGTTTTCTTGTGCCGTGGTTCTCTCACGAGAATCGCGCGAGCAAGATCGTGCGTGAGCTTTCGCGTGCGCTGACCGGTCGACATCGGGCCCCGAAGCGGAATACCGCTGCGGGGCTTTCGTGTTGAACAGGGGTTCGCAGTTATTGCGTGCGGTCGTCTTGACGACACCGCTTGACCTAGGAGGCCCCATCAGCACTGAGACCCGCATCAACGATCGCATCCGTGTTCCCGAGGTCCGACTCATCGGACCCAGCGGCGAGCAGGTTGGGATCGTGCGTGTTGAAGATGCACTACGCGTCGCCATGGAGGCGGATCTCGATCTCGTCGAGGTCGCTCCGGATGCACGTCCGCCGGTCTGCAAGATCATGGACTACGGCAAGTTCAAGTACGAGACGGCGCAGAAGGCGCGTGAGTCTCGGAAGAACCAGGTGCAGACCGTGATCAAGGAGCAGAAGCTCCGCCCCAAGATCGACGACCACGACTACGCCACCAAGAGGGGCCATGTGATGCGCTTCCTCGAGGCAGGCTCGAAGGTCAAAGTGACCATCATGTTCCGTGGACGTGAGCAGTCGAGGCCCGAACTGGGTTACCGGCTGCTGCAGCGGCTCGCCGCCGACGTCGCAGACCTGGGGTTCGTCGAAACCTCGGCCAAGCAGGACGGTCGCAATATGACCATGGTCCTCGCACCACACAAGGGTGCGAAGACGCGGGTGAAAGCTCAGCAGGAGTCCTCGGCTCCGCGGCCGCAGCAGCCCGCTGCGCAGCAGAGTGCCGAGCCTGCCGACACCGCGCCCGCTGCGGCTCCGGCCGAGCAGGCCGCCCCGCCGCAGTAATACCGATCAGAGCCGGCGGTCCGCAAGGACCGCCGGGACGAGACAGATTAGAGGAATCCATGCCGAAGATGAAGAGCCACAGCGGCGCCTCGAAGCGATTCAAGGTGTCCGGTAAAGGAAAGCTGCTGCGTCAGCAGGCGAACCGTCGCCACCTGCTCGAGCACAAGTCCACCCGCCGGACTCGTCGTCTGGATGGCACGGAGGCCGTCGCGTCCGTCGACGTCCCACGCGTGAAGAGGCTGCTCGGTCTCTGAGAGACCTTTCGCCGTAGCGACTGCTTGCAGGTCGCTCGAAACGGTCAGCAGCGACTGCGCACCAGTCGCGGCGAAAGTGCCGATGACCCTGCGTCATTCGACACGAGTAAGCAACCGCGATCCGGATTCCGGACGCCGACCAACCGACCAACCCCCGGGTGCCCGCATGCGCCCCCTAGATCGACAGGACTGACCCATGGCACGCGTCAAAAGGGCCGTCAACGCTCAGAAGAAGCGTCGTTCCATCCTCGAGGCCTCCAAGGGCTACCGCGGCCAGCGTTCGCGGCTGTACCGCAAGGCCAAGGAACAGCAGCTGCACTCGCTCACCTACGCCTACCGGGACCGCCGGGCGCGCAAGGGTGACTTCCGCAAGCTCTGGATCGCCCGCATCAACGCCGCGGCGCGTCTGAACGACATCACCTACAACCGTTTCATCCAGGGCCTGAAGGCCGCGGGTGTCGAGGTGGACCGCAAGATCCTCGCCGAGCTCGCCGTCTCCGACGCCGAGGCGTTCGCCGGTCTCGTCGCGGTCGCCAAGGCTGCGCTGCCGCAGGACGTCAACGCTCCGGCTGCCTGAGCGTGCGACTGACACACACCTTTGGAACGACCCGTGGACGCGCTCGCCGAGCGCACTCCGCGGGTCGTTCTGCTTTCCGCATTGCCTCGCGACCGTACTCAGCGTTCGTGATTTCGTGACTGGTTGCACGCCGGGTTGATCAGTTGGCGGATTTCTGTGATTTGTAGATATCCAGCGCGGCAGACAATGGATCGTATGCACCCTCGGCCAACGAGTAGTGCGTGACTTTATGGCCGCTACCGAGTGCGTGACTCTGGACGAGTCTCCAAGTGCCGCCGGTCGGTGTCTCGTACCCGGCAGCTTGGTCTTCTCGAACTTCCCTTTTGAACGCGGTATTCAAACTTTGGGTCATCCGATTGAGCTCGCCTGTGCCGACGAGCTCCTGCATTCTGGCGGCCTCGACGCGGCCGGTCTTATCCTGAGGGCCGAGTTCTCCAAGTAAGCACTCGACAAATTTTGCACTCGCAGGCGTCGCACGTGTGAGGACGCGGTGGTATCGGTCGACCTGCGGGTCCAACGGCCTCGCGGGCAGGTCCGATGCGTCGGTGTGCGGTGCGGACGGCGCGGCGGCAGGCGCGTTGCTGCCGATGTCCTGATACTTGGCGACAATCGGATCGATGGGTCCGATTGTTCGGTCGACATTATCGATTGCGCTGACGAAAGCGCGAATTTGTCGTCGCTCCAACTCTGACATGTCGGGCTTCTTGGCAACTATCGCGGCCAGCTCATCGCGTATTCCTTGGAGTGCCTTGCTGGCGATGCGTGTGTAATCCATGTCGCAGGCTTCCTCTCCTTGCCAAGAGCCTAGCGATGGGTGACTCTCGTTTCGAGACCATAGTTCTATTGTCGGGACGGCATTCGCCACGTTGATCCGAGGCGAAAGATTCTCGGCACCCGCCGACGTGTAACTTCACTGGCATGGCATCGACCCCGGAATTCATCGACTACCGCAATCCGCGGGTCGTTTCGGCTGTCAAGCTGCATCGCGGCGCACAGCGGCGCAAGACCGGGCTCTTCCTCGCCGAGGGTGCCAATTCCGTTGCCGCCGCGTTGGATACCGGCCGCGTGCAGGAGCTGTTCTACTCCGCGGACGCCGCGACCAGAGAGCACGAACTCATCGCGAGTGCCGTCGGGATGGGTGTGCGCACCACGCTCGTCAGCGACCGTGCCGCGCAGCAGCTCGGCGAAACGGTCACCGCGCCAGGACTCGTCGCGGTCTGCGGGCTCATCGACGTGCCGCTGGCCGACGTGCTCGCCGCGCAGCCGCGCATGCTGGCTGTTCCGGTCGAAATCGCCGAACCCGGCAACGCGGGCACCCTCATTCGGGTGGCGGACGCGGTCGGCGCCGACGGCGTGGTGTTGGCGGGGGACACCGTCGACCCGCACAACGGCAAATGCGTGCGTGCCAGTGCGGGCAGCCTGTTCCACGTGCCTATCGCACGGCACCGCGACATCACCGAAACGCTGGATTCCCTTGCCACAGCAGGTATCACGATGCTTGCGACCGCCGCCGACGGCGAGGTGGATCTAGACGACGCCGACGATCTGTTCACCGGACCGGTCGCCTGGCTCTTCGGCAACGAGGCACACGGCCTCGACCCGGCCGTCGCCGCGCGCGCCGACCATCGGATCCGGATCCCGATCCACGGCCGCGCCGAAAGCTTGAATCTTGCTGCTGCGGCAGCCATCTGCCTCTACACAGGCGCGCGCGTCCGGCACGCCAAAGGCGCCCGCGCGCAATAGCTCTCGTACCCGCTTCCGCAGGGCTTTCGCGGACCATGACAACGCCTCCCGCTCGCTGTGCGTCTCGTGCGGTAGCTCGTTCATGCCCTAGCGCGCATGGCTTCCGCGACGGCAGTCCGCGTCGCGCTCAGTCGCCGTTGGCCTGCAGATCCGCCATGATCTCCGTTGCCCACGACGCAGGCACCGCGTCCGGTCCGGCCACCTGCATCGCGCTCATCACCGTGAGCAGCATGCCGGTCGAGAGGAAGCGCCGAACCTCTAACCGAGAAGCGCCCGTCAGGTCGCCGATCAGCCGGTAGACCAGGCCGAATCGGTCGCGCACCTCGTTGCCGATCGCCGGGTCCGCGCTTGCCGCGAAGCCGTGCAGGAACACCTGGAGCAGCTCCCGCTCGGTCAGGAAGATGTTGTATCCGCGCCCGAGGGCGAGCAGCGCCTCCTCGGGCGTCGCGTCCGGCGCCGCCTCCGCGCGCGCCGACCGGAAGATCTCCTCGATCCGATCACACACCCGGTGGACCGCGGCGACGAACAACTGCTGCTTGGTGCCGAAGAGCCGAATCACGTACGGCTGGGAAACGCCTGCGCGCCTGGCGATTTCGTCGGTGCGGGTGGCCACGTAGCCGGATTCGGCGAAGGCGGAGACGGCGGCGCGCAACACCTGCTCGCCACGTTCGGTTGCGGTCATCCTGACCCTGGTCGAACTCGCCATCTCGGCCACTCCGTTCGCTGACAAACCCGCTGTGGATTGACATGTTATCAGTCGATGCATACTCTTTCGGTCATTAGTTATCAGTCAATTACAACTAAGGCTGGACATGACCGAAACCCTCGAGCCCGCCGCGGAGACGGTCGCGCCACCGACCGGCGGACGCGCCATCGCCGCCGTGCTCGCCGCCGTCGGCATCCCGACCTTCATGGTCACGCTCGACAACCTGGTGGTGACCAACGCGCTCCCAGTGATCCGCACCGAACTCGGCGCCTCGCTGGCCGACCTGCAGTGGTTCATCAACGCCTACACGCTGTCCTTCGCCGCATTGCTGCTCACCGTCTCGGCACTCGGTGACCGGCTCGGTCGACGGCGCGTCTACCTGGCGGGCATCCTGCTGTTCACGGTCGCGTCGGCGGCCTGCGCACTGGCCACCGAGCCGTGGATGTTGATCGCCGCCAGGGGTGTTCAGGGCGTCGGCGCCGCGGGCGTGATGCCGCTGTCCGTGGCCTTGCTTTCGACGGCGGTGCCCGAACGGTTGCGTAACGCGGCGATCGGAATCTGGAGTGGCATAGCGGGATTGGGGGTCGCGGTGGGCCCGCTCGTCGGCGGCGCCGTGGTGAAAGGCGCGAGCTGGCAATGGATCTTCTGGCTGAACGTGCCGATCGGCCTGGCGGTGCTGCCGTTCGTGGCCAGGGTGCTGCGTGAGTCGTACGGCGGAAGTAGGCGGCTCGACCCGCTCGGCCTGGTGTTGTCGGCGGGCGGTGTGCTCGCGGTGGTGTGGGGCGTGATCCACGGCGCGGAGGACGGCTGGCTGTCCGCCACGGTGCTGGGCGGCTTGCTCGGCGGCGCGGGGCTGCTGGCTGGGCTGGTCGCGTGGGAACTGCGAACGCCGGATCCGATGTTGCCGCTGCGGCTGTTCCGTTCGCGTGCGTACAGCATCAGCAACGCGACTACTTTCACGTTTTCGGTGGGTGTTTACGGTGCGGTGTTCCTGCTGGCACAGTATTTCCAAGTAGTGCGCGGTGACGACCCGCTCGCGGCGGGCCTGCGCACCATGCCGTGGACCTTGGCGCCGATGGTGGCCGCCCCACTCGCCGGTCTGCTCGTCGACCGCGTCGGTGCCCGGGCTCTGTTGGTAACCGGCCAGGTTCTGCTGGCCGTCGGGCTGGGCTGGATGGCCGCGCTCACCACGGTCGACGTCGACTATGGCGCGTTGGTCGCGCCGTTCCTGCTCGCCGGAATCGGCATGGGCTTGACGTTCGCGCCGACGACCACGGTGGTGCTGGCCAGTGCCGCGCCGGAGGAACGGGCGATGGCCTCCGGCACCAACAGCACGGTGCGGGAGGTCGGCGTCGCGATGGGTGTGGCGGTGCTCGCGTCCGTATTCGCCGCGCACGGTTCGTATCTCAGCCCGCAGCACTATGTCGACGGGCTGGTGCCTGCTCTCTGGGTCGGCGCCGCGATCGTCGCGGTCGGCGCCGTCCTCGCCCTGTTGCTCCCGTCGCCCGGCGCAGCGCCGCGCTGAGTGTGCGGGTGGGCGCTGCCCGGGTGGTGGGGATCCGGGCAGCGCTGCGTGGTGCGATACAGCCCTGCCCGGACCCGCGCATCCCGGGCCGGGCTGTATTCGTCACGTAACGGCGCAAGCACGCATCCGCGAACAGCGGCCAGGTGTGGCCGTCGTCGCAACTCTGCATGCGTTATGCCAGGGCAGCATGGGTTCGGCGGTGCACGGGGAATCCGGGTGAACCGGGTATCGGGCATCCAATAGGATTCCACCAGCAGCAATGTGGGCAGGGAATGAGCCGTGCCCACGAACCGATCCCCAGGGGAGAGTCGAACCATCGTGGCCGACGACAACGACGCAGTCGAGCAGAACGCGACGCTGACCGAGGAGGCACTGGCCGCTGCGGCGGCGGCCGCCGAGAAGGCGTTTGCCGCTGCCGCCGACCTGGACGCGCTCGCGGTCGCGAAAACCGAGCACCTCGGCGGCAAGGCTCCGCTGGCGCTGGCGCAACGCGCACTGGGCAGCATCCCGAAGACCGAGAAGGCCGACGCGGGCAAGCGCGTCAACGTGGCTCGGGCCAGGGTGTCCGAGGCGTTCGAGTCGCGCCGCGCGGTGCTGCTTGCCGAGCGCGACGCGGCCGTTCTCGTCGCCGAGGCGATCGATGTGACGTTGCCCGCCCGCCGCGACCAGGTCGGCGCCAGGCACCCGATCTCCGTCATCTCCGAGCAGGTCGCCGACGTGTTCGTCGCGATGGGCTGGGAGGTCGCCGAGGGTCCCGAGGTCGAGACCGAACACTTCAACTTCGACGCGCTGAACTTCCTGCCCGATCATCCGGCCCGCACCATGCAGGACACCTTCCACATCGCGCCGGAAGGCTCGCGTCAGGTGCTGCGCACGCACACCTCCCCGGTGCAGGTGCGGTCGCTGCTGGAGCGGGATCTGCCGATCTACGTGGTCTGCCCCGGTCGCACCTTCCGCACCGACGAGCTCGACGCCACGCATACCCCGGTCTTCTCGCAGGTGGAGGGGCTCGCGGTGGACAAGGGCCTGACCATGGCGCATCTGCGCGGCACGCTGGACGCGTTCGCGCGGGCGTTGTTCGGGCCGGATACGCGAACCAGGATGCGCCCCAACTACTTTCCGTTCACCGAGCCCTCCGCCGAGGTCGACGTCTGGTTCCCCGGCAAGAAGGGCGGCGCGGGCTGGGTCGAGTGGGGCGGCTGCGGCATGGTGAACCCGAAGGTGCTGATCGCCAGCGGGATCGATCCCGAGGTGTACAGCGGGTTCGCGTTCGGCATGGGCCTGGAGCGGACGCTGCAGTTCCGCAACGGCATCCCGGACATGCGAGACATCGTCGAGGGCGACGTGCGGTTCACGTTGCCGTTCGGCGTCCGGTCCTGACCCCCACCCTTCGATCGAGAGAGCGAAACGTCAAGTGCGAGTAGCGCAGTCCTGGCTGACCGACATCATCCAGCGCACCAACCCCGGCTGGTCGGTGACGCCGGAGGAGCTCGACGCGGGGTTCGTCCGGGTCGGGCTGGAGGTCGAAGAGGTCGACAAGCTGGAGCCGGTGGGCGGTGACATCGAGAAGCCGCTGGTCGTCGGCCGGGTCGCCGAGATCACCGAGCTGACCGAGTTCAAGAAGCCGATCCGGTTCTGCAAGGTCGATGTGGGCAACCCTGAGCTGCAGGAAATCGTCTGCGGCGCCACCAATTTCGCGGTCGGCGACCTGGTGGTCGTCGTGCTGCCCGGTGGCGTGCTGCCCGGTGGTTTCACCATCTCCTCGCGCAAGACCTACGGCCACGTCTCCCACGGCATGATCTGCTCGGTCGCCGAACTCGGTATCGGCAAGGACCATTCGGGCATCCTGGTGCTCGAGCCGGGCACCGCCGAACCGGGCACCGACGCCAATGAGCTGCTCGGCCTGGACGATACGGTCATCGAGCTCAACATCACCCCCGACCGCGGCTACTGCTTCTCGGTGCGCGGCCTCGGCCGCGAACTCGCCTGCGGCTTCGACCTGGACTACGCCGATCCCGCCGTGCGCACCCTGCCGGATGCCGACCAGGAGGCCTGGTCGATCCGCCTCGAACCGGAATCGAAGTGCACCCGCTTCGCCGCCCGCCGCGTCACCGGCATCGACCCGAATGCGGTGAGCCCCTGGTGGTTGCAGCGCAGGCTGCTGCTGTCGGGTGTGCGCCCGATCTCGCCCGCCGTCGACGTCACCAACTACGTGATGCTCGAGCTGGGCCAGCCGCTGCACGCCTTCGACGCCGCGAAAGTGAACGGCGGCTTGGTGGTTCGCGCCGCCAACAAGGGCGAGACGCTGCGCACCCTCGACGAGGTCGAGCGCACCCTCGACGCCGAAGACGTGGTGATCGCCGATGATTCGGGTGTCGTCTCGCTGGCCGGTGTGATGGGTGGCGCGAGCACCGAGGTCAGCGCGGAGTCGACCGACATCCTGCTGGAAGCGGCCACCTGGAACCCGCTGCTCGTCTACCGCACCTCGCGCAGGCACAAGCTGGTGTCCGAGGCGGGCAAGCGCTACGAGCGGGTGGTCGATCCGGAGATCAACGTGATCGCGCTCGATCGCGCCGCCGCCCTTCTTGCCGAAATCGCCGGTGGCACCGTCGAATCCGCGCTCACCGACGTCCGCATCCCGGTGCCGCCCGTTGCGCCGATCCGGATGGACATCGACCTCGCCGACCGCGTCGCAGGCGTGGTCTACCCGACCGGCACGTCCGCACGCAGGCTCGCGCAGATCGGCTGCACCGTCGAGGTCGCCGTGGACGAGAGCACCGGGCACGGCCAGCTGGTGGTCACCCCGCCGAGCTGGCGTCCCGACCTGGCGCAGCCCGCGGATCTGGTCGAAGAGGTGCTGCGGCTGGAAGGGCTGGAGCAGATCCCGTCCGTCCTGCCCACCGCGCCTGCCGGCCGTGGTCTCACCGCGACCCAGCGCCGCCGCCGTGCGGTGAGCCGGGCGCTGGCCTTCGTCGGCGCCGTCGAGGTGCCCGCGCCGGTCTTCCTGCCCGCCGGTGTCTTCGACACCTGGGGCCTGGATGCCGACGATCCGCGCCGGACCACGACCCGGGTGCTGAACCCGCTCGATGTCGAACGGGCGGAGCTGGCCACCACGCTGCTGCCCGGACTGCTGGAAGTGGCCGCCCGCAACATCTCTCGCGGTGCGCGCGACCTGACCATCTACGGCATCGCGCAGGTGGTGCTGCCCGGTGCGAACGTGCGCCCGGTCGAGGCACTTCCGGTCGATCGCAGGCCCACCGATGACCAGATCGCCGAGCTGCTCGACTCGCTGCCCGCCCAGCCGGTGCACGTGGCCGCGGTGCTCACCGGTCGCCGCGAACCGCGTGGGCCGTGGGGTCAGGGCCGTGCGGCCGAGGCCGCCGACGCGTTCGCTCTCGCCGACGTGGTGGCCGACGCGGCGGGCGTCACCATCGAGCGCCGCCCGGCCGCCCACCTGCCCTGGCATCCGGGTCGCTGCGCCGAGCTCGTGGTGGACGGCACGGTCGTCGGCTACGCGGGCGAACTGCACCCCGCCGTGCTGGAACGGTCGGGGCTGCCGCCGCGCACCTGCGCTGTCGAGCTCGACCTCGACGCGCTGCCGTTGCGTGAATCCCTTCCTGCCCCAACGATTTCCCCGTTCCCCGCGGTGCTGCAGGACGTCTCGGTCAGCGTCGAGAAGTCCACCCCTGCCGCGTCCGTGGAGTCGGCGCTGCGCACCGGCGGCGGCGAACTGCTCGAGGACATCGCGCTGTTCGACGTCTACGAGGGCGCTCAGGCAGGCGAGGGCCGCAAGTCCCTGACCTACGCGCTGCGCTTCCGTGCGACGGATCGCACGCTGACCGAGGACGAGGCGAGCGCCGCCCGTGACGCGGCGGTAGCCGCAGCCGCGGACGCGGTGGGCGCTGTCCTGCGCGGCTAGGCCGCAACGGGCAGCGTTGTGCGGGGTGGACGCGCTGTGGGCCGGGTCGAGTGACCGGGTGGCAGCGAAGCGAGTATGAACATGTACATGCGACACCCCGCGCACCCGATCCTCAACGCGCTGACCTACCTGCCGGACCGGCAGGTCGTACAGACGCCCGACCTGCTCGGCTTGGCCTACACGGACCTGTCGATCGGCACGGCCGACGGTGAGACGCTGCATGCGTGGTGGCTGCCCGCGCCGAACTCGGTCGGGCACATCCTGTTCGCGCACGGCAACGCGGGCAATATCGGCGATCGGATCGGGCTGTTCGCCCTGCTGATCGAGGCGGGTTTCGATGTGCTCGCGTTCGACTACCGCGGCTACGGCCGCAGCACCGGACGACCCACCGAACACGGCACTTACCTCGATGCCAGGGCGGCGCGGCGCGCGCTGCTCGAACAACCCGGCGTCGATCCGAATCGTGTGCTGTATCTGGGGAAGTCGCTCGGCGGCGGTGTCATGACGGAGCTCGCGACGGTCCATCCGCCCGCCGGACTCATGTTGATGTCCACGTTCTCCGGCCTTCGCGACGCCGCGCGTGCGGTTTACCCGTTCCTGCCGCGCCCGTTCGTCCCCGATGCCTATCCGAACGAGCGCCGGATCCGCACCTTGCGGGTCCCGATCCTGATCATGCACGGCGATCAGGACGAGCTCCTGCCGCTGCGGCAGGCCGAGCGCCTGTATGCCGCCGCACGAGAACCGAAGCAGCTGAAGGTGTTCCCCGGCGGCGGGCACAACGATCTGATCATCGTCGGCGGGACGGCCTGGTTCGAGCTGGTACGCGACTGGGCGCGCGCGGTCGTCCAGCCGTAAAGCGGAGCGGCACCCAGGCCGCCTGCCGCTGCGTAGCCTGGCGGTATGACGGAAAACAGCGAGATCGCGGCGCGATTGGCGGCGCTGTCCGACCGCGAACTGGTCGGCGTGCTGCTGGTGGCGACCGCGGGGCGGCCTGGATTCGACACCGTGCACGCGGCCCTGCTCGGGGTCGCCGAGGCGGCTGATGCGGGAGGTGCGCCGGGTGTGACTCCTGCCACGGTGCCGCCGTCGGTGCATGACGCCGCCGCGGTGCATGACGTATCCGGGCAGGTCGGAGGGGTTTCTCCGGTACCGGCGGTACCGGTACCTCCGACCGGTATCGCCGCACCGACTGAGACAGCCGGATATTCACCGTCCGGAGTCCCTACTTGGGGGTCAGTTCGCGATAAGGTCGAGCAGCGCTTCGGCACCGCACAGGGTATGGACGAGCTCGACAAGCAGACCCCGGCGGGCCGCAGCGTCGACGAGCAATGGGACGCGCGCGAGAAGGCCGCGCGTGAGCGCCTGGATCAGATACGGAAGTCGTTGCACGGCAACGACTCCGAAACAAGCGGGCCGTAACCTGGCCGGGCGCACCGTACTACGACTGTGAGGGTGGAACCGGCGATGACCGAGCCGCGTGAGATTGCCGAACGGCTACTCGATGCTCAGGTGGAATTCATACTGGCCGAGGTCACCGGTGACCGCTTCGCGGAGGTGGTGGCTCGCGACGTCGAATCGGTGCTCGGCGTCGCCGACACGCTGATCTTCCGTGACATCGTCGAGATCGATCAGGCCAAGCAGACCGTCGCGACGATCATCGATCAGATCGGCGGCAGCCCGGTGATCGCCGACATGGTCGGGGTCTTCGCCGATTCGATCTACGACAACATCGCGGCCAACCACGATTACACGCTCGGTCAGGTGGTCGACCGGGAACCGGTGGAAGCGTTGCTGGAGAAGATCTTCGGCATGCACCAGGCCCAGGAGCGAATCCTGGACCGGCTCACCGAGAGCCCGCTGGTGGCGACCGTCGCGTCGAAGTTCGTCGACAAGTTGATCTCCGATTTCATGGAGGCGAACAAGCAGATCGCCGGAAAGATCCCGGGCGTCTCCTCGCTGATTTCCATGGGTCAGTCGGCGGCCAAGACCGCCAAGAAGGCGACCGAGAGCACCTTCATCGGCGACATGGCAGGCAAGGGTGCGGTTTTCGCGCTCAAGCGCACCAACAACGCGATCCGCGAGATGCTGCGCGACGCCCCGGTGCACGACGCCGCGATGGAATTCTGGGACCTGCACGCCGACGAGCCCGTCAGCGGCCTGCGCGATTACCTGTCGCAGAAGGACCTGAACGAGCTGGTGCTGATCTGCTACGAAATCGCGATCACCACCAGGGAGAAGGAATATTTCGGCCTGCTCGTCGGCGAATGCGTCGAGGTGTTCTTCACCAAGTACGGTGATTACACCTTGGGCGCCATGTTGCCCGAGCTCGGGCTGAGCGGCGCCGATATCACGACCGAGATTCTGCGCTACGGTCCGGCGGTGATCGAGGGCGCGAAGCGGAATGGCGTGCTGGCCAAGCTGATTCGGGAGCGGCTGGAACCGTTCTACACCTCGGAGCAGGTACTCGCGATCCTCGGCGGCGCGTAGTAGTGCACAAAACAACTAGCTGATCGGTCGCCATTCGGTTGCTGATTGTTGTCCGGCCCGTTCGCTCGCAAGAGTGGGCGGGCCGTTCTCGTGTCAAATCCAGTGGGGGTGGATCCGCTTGCGGCCCAAGATTTCGAGTGTGCATACCCGGTGCACCGCCGCGCTGGGCAATGGCCTGCCTGAGCTGGGATGCATTGAGTGGTAGCGCAACCGATCGGTCACAAACTGGCCGGTTGGTAGCAAGAGGTTTCAGCTCAGGTTGAAAAGAATGAACAAAGTGCTGGAACGGGGGTGCTCGAGTTGACGCAGCCGCAGCCGTATGGGATTTTGCTCGGAGACTTTCCCGTGCGCTCGTCGTGAGAGCTGTCACGGCCGGCTTTTCGGAGGAGTAGCAGGTTGGTGCGTTCACGTTCACGGCAACAAAAGCCCGGGGACACACCGGATCTCAACCCTCTGGTTTCCCGTGCTGATAATGAGTTGTCGAGCGGCACAATCTCGGCAATTGTCCGGCCGCGCACCATCGGCGGCCAGCTGACTCGAATTCTTGCCCTCGCCCTGGTATTGGTGCTCGCGCTGCTCGGCGTGAACGTCTTCCGTGAGTACGCGGACTTCCGGGAGTCGAACGAGACGGCGAAGGCCGTGTCGCTCGCGCTGAGCGTGCAGGAACTGAACAATCAGATCCAGCGCGAGCTCGGCCTGAGCAACGGTCTGCTCGGTGGTGAAAACCGACTGCGGCAGCCGCTGTCCGAACAGCGCGGCAAGCTCGACTCCGCGTTGGCCACGCTGACCGCGGCCGCGGCGGCCGACGCGCCAGGCGCCGATCAGATCCGCGCGGCGCTCGGCCAGCTGAAGCTGCTGTCCAGCACCCGCTCCCAGGTCGACTCGGGCCGGATCAGCAGGCAGGTGGTGTTCCAGTTCTACACCGACGCCGTCGCCGCGCTGAACCGTCTTCCGCTCGGCCTCGACCAGGCGCGCGACCCGCAGATCCAGCGCGGACTGCAGGCGCTGTACGCGCTCGGTGCGGCCAAGGAGGAGGTCGACAAGGAGCGAGGCTTCCTCAACGGCGTCTTCGTCGCAGGCCGCTTCAACGGCGGTGAATACGTGCAGTTCATGGAGATTCGCTCCACCAAGCTCGCCGCGTTCGCCGCGTTCTCCCGCTACGCGTCCAGTGACCAGCAGTCGAAGCTCGACGGCGCGCTGAACAGCGCGAACGCCACCAAGGCCGAGCAGTCGGAGACCAACGCCATCGCCTCCGCCGACGGACCGCTGGTCCGCGAGGTGGACCCGATGGGCTGGTGGACCCAGATGTCGAGCGCCATCGACGAATTGGGCGACGTGCAGAAGGCGGTGGGCGACGACGTGCAGGCGCGCGCCGACGATCTGCGCACCGCCGCGTTGACCAAGTTGATCGCGTTCCTCGTCGGCGCGGCCGTCGCCATCGTCGCGATGATCGTGCTGGTGATCACCTCGGTGCGCGCCATCGTCCGCCCGCTTGCCGCGCTGGCAGGCGAGGCAGACGACGTGGCGTCGCGCCGACTGCCCCAGGTCATCGACGCCTGGACGCACGCCGACGACAGTCGCCCGGAACCCCCGATGCCGGTGCGCCCGCCCGCCGGGTCCAGTATCGAAATCGCCGCCGTGGCAGGCGCGCTGGACCGCGTCCAGACCACCGCCTTCGAGCTCGCCTCGCAGCAGGCGCTCGTCCGCCGCAACACCACGGAGTCGATGGCCAACCTGGCGCGCCGCAACCAGAACCTGGTGCGCCGCCAGCTCGGCCTGATCAGCGAATTCGAGCGCGAGGAACTCGACCCCAAGGGTCTGTCCAACCTGTTCGAGCTCGACCACCTCGCGACCCGCATGCGCCGCAACGCCGAAAGCCTGCTCGTCCTCGTCGGCGAGGCGAGCCCGCGCCGCTGGGCGCAGCCGATCGCGCTGAGCGACGTCATCCGCGCCGGTCTGTCCGAGGTCGACGACTACCGCCGCGTGGTGCTGCGCCGGGTCGACGATGTGCTCATCGTCGGCGCGGTGGTCAGTGAGCTCGCGCATATGCTCGCCGAGCTGATCGAGAACGGACTCGCCTTCTCGCCACCGGATCTCGAGGTCGAGATCTACGGTCGCCGGGTGCCGCAGGGGTATTTGCTCGCGGTCGTCGACCACGGTGTCGGCATGCCGCCCGACCAGCTCGCCCAGTCGAACGCCAGGCTGCGCGGTGAGCAGGACTTCATCGTCGCGCCGACCCGCTACCTCGGCCACTACGTGGTCGGTCGCCTGGCCGAGCGGCTCGGCATCGCGGTCGAGCTGAACGTCTCGCCGGTCAGTGGCATCGTCGGACGGCTCGCGCTGCCGCTGGAATTGCTTGCGCAAGAACCGGATCAGCGGGCACAAGGCGGCCGGGGCAAGATTTCCGACAAGGGCGTCGAGCGGACCTGGGGCGCCGATTCCGAGTCGAGGGAGACACCGCCCTCCGAAACCACCAGTCAGACGATGTCGGCGGTGTTCGGCGGGCCTGCGGCACCTGTTGCGCCGGAACCGAATACGTCCAACTTCGGTGGCCCCGCACACGGGTCGCCCGAGCGGGGCGGTCCGGACTACAACGCGCCTGCGCGCAACGGGACCGGGCACGGCGGCATGGACGCGCCGCGTCAGGACTACACCTCGCCGCGTCAGGACTACACGTCGCCGCGTCACGAGATGCCGCGCAACCCCGCGCCACCGCAGCAGCGTCCCGCAGGCCCCGCGCATGCGGCGCCGTCCGACTCCGGACCCGCGACCGGTGCGTACGCCCAATTCCTTTCGTCCCCACCGCCCTCGTCCCCGCCGCCCGCGGAGACCACTGAACGATCGACGATCGATACCGGCACCATGTGGCGCATTTACGAAACCGGAGAACAGCCGCGCGGATACAACGGCGCGGACAGTGCGACCCAAGGCCCGCGCACAACGCGCAACGGACTTGTGAAGCGCAACAAGAAGTCTCGTTCTGCGGGCACCGCACCGAGCACTGAATCGCGACGGGACGCCAATGGCACTCAGCGGCCGGATCGTGCGCCGATTCCGGAGCGCTCGCCCGACGAAACCCGTAGCATGTTGTCGTCGTTCCGGGCCGGGCACGAGCGTGGCGCCCCACCCGCTCCGTCATCCACGCGGCCGTATGTCGGTGCCCGCGAACATGATTCAGCCGTCAACGACGATCAGGTGCCGACCACCCCGACCACCGCAGAGGAGAACCGGTGACCACTCACTTGCCGAGCGCCGACCCGCACACATTCAACTGGATGCTCGCCAACTTCGTTCGGGAGACCGACGGCGTGCGCGACACGGTGGCGGTTTCCTCGGACGGGTTGCTCATCGCGATGTCGGAAGGGCTCGACCGCACCTCCGCCGACCGGCTGGCCGCCATGGTGTCCGGCCTGTCGAGCCTGGCCAGAAGCGCTTCGCGCAGCTATTCGTTCGACGGGCTCAAGCTGATCATGATCGAGATGAAGCGCGGCTTCCTGCTCGTCTCGGCCATGGGTGACGGCAGCTGCCTCGGTGTGATCGCCGACGGTAACTGCGATATCGGGCTTGTTGGCTATGAAATGGCCGTGCTTGCCGAACGCGCCGGGTCGCTCCTTGATCCGACGTTGATTTCCGAACTGCGAGAGACGTTACGTAGATGAGAGATCCTGACCGACCGCGACTGCCGGACCCGCGGATGATCCCGATGAACCACATGTTCGGCTGGTTCGATCCGGATCGGCCTGGCCAGCAAGCACCGCCAGAAGAAGATGTTGTCGACAGTGATGAACAGTTTGTGCGTCCCTTTGTCGTCACCGCGGGGCGCACTACGCCGTTGATGGACGGTCTGCGGATCGAAACCCTGGTGCAGGCGCCGCCTTCGGCGCTGTCGGCACCGCTGCGTTTCGAACAGCGGACCGTGGTCGAGCTGTGCCAGCAGCCGCACTCCATCGCCGAGATCGGTACCGCGCTGCGCGTTCCGGTCGGTGTCGCGAAGGTCGTCGTCAGCGATCTCGCCGCCGCGGGCTACGTGTCGGTGCGCGAATCCGATCAACTGTCCACCGCTGCCATCGAGAGGATCAGGGACCTTGTACGGGCACTCTGACGTGAGTACACCGCCACCGCCCGGCCCGACGATGCCGTCGTCGGTGAAGATCGTCATCAGTGGCGGATTCGGCGTCGGCAAAACCACATTCATCGGCGCGATCTCCGAGATCGAGCCGCTGGTGACCGAGGCGGCGATGACCGAGGTCGCGATCGGCATCGACGATCCGGGCCGCCGTGCGGAGAAGACGCAGACCACGGTCGCGCTCGACTTCGGCCGCATCACGTTGGACCGCTCGCTGATTCTGTACCTGTTCGGCACGCCGGGCCAGGACCGGTTCGTCTTCCTGTGGGACGACCTGGTCGACGGTGCGCTCGGCGCGGTGATCGTGGTCGACACCGGCCGGGTCGACGACTGCTATCCGGTGCTCGACTACTTCGAGGAGAAGCAGACGCCGTTCGTGGTGGTGGTCAACCGCTTCGACAACGGCACCTTCTTCGATCTCGGCGAGGTGCGCGAGGCACTGGAGCTCGACGACTGGATCCCGGTGCTGGAATGCGATGCGCGCGACCGGGAATCGGTGAAGGAAGTACTCGTCGCACTGCTGGAGCAGGTGCTGTTCCACCGCTTGTCGGCGCAGGGGATGCCCGCGTAAGCGGATTCGCCTACGAACGGGATATGGCCACGGTGTCCACCGTCTGCCATGTCCCGTTCGGCGTCTCTGTGGGCGGCCTGCGCGGGAGTACGGCAGGGTGGGCGGCATGGGTGAGCAGAAGGAGCGGATGCTCCGCGGGGACCTGTATCGGGACAACGACCAGGAACTGGTGGCGCAACGGCGTCGCGCGCAGCGACTGTGCGATGAGTTCAATCGCACCGGCGCCGAGGAGACCGAACAGCGGGACGCGATTCTGCGTGCGCTGCTCGGAAAGCTGGGGGAGGGGTCATGGATCATGCCCCGGTTCCAGTGCGACTACGGGTATCTCATCGAGATCGGGACCAACAGCTTCCTGAATTACGATGCGATCCTGCTGGATTGCGCGCCGATCAGCATCGGCGACGATGTGTCCATCGGGCCGCGCTGCCAGCTGCTGACCGCGCTGCATCCGATGGACGAGCACGAGCTGCGCAGGCAACGGTGGGAGTCGGCGGCGCCGATCCGGATCGGCGACAACGTGTGGTTCGGCGGCGGCGTCATCGTGTGCCCCGGCGTCACCGTCGGCGACAACACCGTGGTCGGCGCGGGCAGCGTGGTCACCCGCGACCTGCCGTCGCACGTGTTCGCGGCGGGCAATCCCGCGCGAGTGATTCGCCCGCTGGACCGGACCGCGCCCACCGATGGCGCCGACGAACGGTGAGCCGCGTCAGCGACCGATGAATTCGCTGCACGCCCGCCGTCGATAGTGCAGACCGACCCACTGAAGGAGAATCACCCGCATGAGTAACGGCAAAGACATCGCCCTCACCCACGTCGCCGTCCTGGTCGGCGACCAGGACAAGGCCCTGGAGTTCTACCGCGATCTGCTCGGCCTCGAGCTCCGCCAGGACCTGGAGTTTCCCGGTGGCCGCTGGCTGACCGTAGGACCGGCCGCGCAGCCCGGCATCGAGTTCCTGCTCGAGGTCCCCGCGATGAACCCGGACGACACGCTGCGCGCGGCGTCCGAAGCCAGGCTGGCCAACGGCGCGCAGGGCATGTTGATCTTCACCACCGACGCCGTCGACGAGACCTTCGCCCGCCTGCGCGACGCGGGCGTCCAGGTCACCCAGGAACCGGTCACCCAGCCCTACGGCGTGCGCGACTGCGGCTTCGCCGACCCGTGGGGCAACAACGTCCGCTTCTCCCAGGTGCTCGGCTGAGCGCACGAATTCCGTTGACCCCTGGAGGTGTCCAGGGGTCAACCAGCAGTTTGCGTCACCCTGCCGCTCGGGTCAGCACCGCGATCGGCAGTTTGCGCGACGTCAGCGCCTGATAGGTGTCGAAGTCCGGATACGCGGCCGTCAGTATGCGCCACTTGGCGGCGTATTCGGCCTGATCGGTGACGACCCTGGCGGTCACCGGCCAACTCTCCCCGCCGACGCGCACTTGCCCACCGCCCGCCGCGACCAGGTTGAGCCACCACGCCGGCGGTTTCGGAGTGCCCGCGAACGACCCGACGACCAGCAGGTCCGCGCCGTCGCGGACCAGCATCAGCACCACCGGACGCGGCTCGCCGGACTTGCGCCCCGTCACGGTCAGCTGGAAGATCGGGCGGCCCAGGTACTTTCCGAAGACCGTGCCGTCGAATCGCTGATAGAGCCGGTTGTGCACGCGGCTCTGGAATCGAGTGATCGCGTTCAATCTGGTGCTGCCGAAGTGTGCGAATCGGCCGGTGCGGGTGAGGGAAACGGATTCGTCAGGAGCGTTCTCGACCATGGGCATCCTCGCAATGCGGTGATTTCTAGAGCGCGTGACACCACCGTACCGGCGCCGCGCACGCCGCGATGTGGGCTCCGTCGCATACCAACACCGGGCCGACAGCAATACTGTCTGATCATGGGCGAATCGACGATCGAGACGCATGGGAGCGCTTGCGAGCCGCGAATGCGCGAGGCCGCACAGGACGCCATCCGGCCGCTACGCGACGACATCCGCTTCCTCGGCGGCGTGCTCGGCGACACCATCCGGGACCACGAGGGTCCCGAGGTGTTCGACCTCATCGAGCGGGTGCGGATCGAGGCCTTCCGGGTGCGGCGCGCCGAGGTGGACCGCAGCGCGGTCGCGGAGATGCTCGACGGTGTCGAGATCACGGTGGCGCTGCCGCTCATCCGCGCGTTCAGCTATTTCGTGCTGCTGGCCAATCTGGCCGAGGACATCCAGCGCGACCGCAGGCGCACCGCGCACGAGGCGGCCGGTGAGCCGCCGCAGGATTCGTCGCTTGCGGCCACCTATCGCAAGCTCGACGCGGCGGCGCTGGACGGCGCCGAGGTGGCCGATCTGCTCGCCGACGCGCTGGTCTCGCCGGTGATCACCGCACACCCCACCGAGACCCGCCGCCGCACCGTCTTCGACGCGCAGACACGGATCACCGAGTTGATGCGGCTGCGCCAGCGCTACCCCGAAACCGAGCGTGCCCGTGCCGATTTGGAGCACCAGATCCGCCGCCAGGTGCTCAGCCTGTGGCGCACCGCGCTGATCAGGTTGGCGCGCTTGCGAATCCAGGACGAGATCTCGGTCGGCCTGCGCTACTACGACATCACCCTGTTCGACGTGATCCCGGCGATCAACGCCGAGGTGCGGGCGGCGCTGCGCTCGCGCTGGCCCGGTGTCGAGCTGTTGCCGCGCCCGATGCTGCGGCCCGGCTCGTGGATCGGCGGCGACCGCGACGGAAACCCCTATGTGACAGCGGACGTCGTGCGGCAGGCCGGGCGGCAGGCCGCGACGGTCGCCTTCACCCGGTATCTGGGTGAACTGGTCGAGCTGGAGAAGTCGCTGGCGCTCTCGGCGCGCCTGGTGCCGGTGACCTCCGAGGTAGCCGCATTGGCCGAGGCCGGATATCCCGACCCGGCCACCCACGCCGACGAGCCGTATCGCCGTGCGCTGCACACCGTCCGAGGTCGGCTGACCGCCACTGCCGCCCGCGCTCTCGGCGACATCCCGGCGGCCGGACTCGACGTGGGGGCGGCGCCCTACTCGACGCCACAAGCGGTGCTCGACGATCTCGACGCCATCGACGCCTCATTGCGTGCGAGCAGGGACGATCTGCTGGCCGACGACCGCCTCGCTGCGTTGCGGCACGCGATCGAGACCTTCGGCTTCCACCTGCAGGGCCTGGACATGCGGCAGAACTCGGAGATCCACGAGCAGGTCGTCGCCGAGCTACTCGCCTGGGCCGGTGTGCATCCCGACTACGTCGGCTTGCCCGAGTCGCGGCGGGTCGAGCTGCTCGAAGCCGAGCTGCGCACCAGGCGACCGCTGCTCGGCCCGCACGCCAGGCTGAGCGAGCTGGCCCGCAAGGAGATCGACATCGTCTGCGCGGCAAAGGATGTGGTGGACACCTTCGGGGTGGAGGCGGTGCCCAACTACATCATCAGCATGTGCACCTCGGTCAGCGACATGCTGGAGGCGGCGCTGCTGCTGAAGGAAGGCGGGCTGCTCGATCCCGGCGCGCCCGATGCGCCGCCGAGCTGTTCGGTCGGCATCGTTCCGCTGTTCGAGACGATCGAGGACCTCGCGGCGGGTGCGGCGACATTGTCCGCGGCACTGGATGTTCCGGCCTATCACGAGCTGGTCGTCGCACGCGGGATGCGGCAGGAGGTGATGCTCGGCTACTCCGATTCGAACAAGGACGGCGGGTATCTCGCCGCGAATTGGGCGTTGTACCGAGCCGAGTTGGAACTGGTCGAGGTGGCGCGCAAGACCGGAATTCGGTTGCGGCTCTTCCACGGTCGCGGCGGCACCGTCGGCCGTGGTGGCGGCCGCAGCTACGATGCCATCCTCGCCCAGCCCGCCGGTGCTGTGCGCGGGTCGCTGCGGCTGACCGAGCAGGGCGAGGTGATCGCCGCCAAATATGCCGAACCCGGTGCGGCCCACCGCAATCTGGAATCGCTGATCGCGGGCACGCTGGAGTCCACGCTGCTCGACGTGGAGGGTCTCGGCGCCGATGCCGAGCCGTCCTACGAGGTGATGGACGAACTGGCCGCCCGCGCCCGCGCCGCCTACTCGCGGCTGGTGCATGAGACACCGGGATTCGTCGAGTATTTCCGCCAGTCCACCCCGGTCGCCGAGGTCGGTGACTTGAACATCGGCAGCAGGCCCGCCTCGCGCAAGCCGACCAACTCGGTGTATGACCTGCGCGCCATCCCGTGGGTGATGTCCTGGAGCCAGGCGCGGGTGATGCTGCCCGGCTGGTACGGCACCGGCACCGCGTTGGAGGAGTGGGTCGGTGGCGACCCGGACCGGCTCGCGCGGTTGACCGATCTGTATCGCCGCTGGCCGTTCCTGCGGACCGTGCTGTCGAACCTGGCTCAGGTGATGGCCAAGAGCGACCTCGATATCGCCGCCCGCTACGCCGAACTCGTCGAGAACGCGACGTTGCGGGAGCAGATCTTCGGCATGATCCGCGAGGAGCATGCCAAGACCATCCGCATGTACATCGCGATCACCGGTAACGAGCACCTGCTCGCGGACAACCCGTCACTGTCCGAATCGATCCACAACCGGTTCCCGTACCTGGAGCCGTTGAACCAGATGCAGGTGGAATTGCTGCGCAGGCATCGGGCCGGCGACGACTCCGAACTGGTCCGCCGCGGCATTTTGCTGACCATGAACGGCCTCGCCACCGCGCTGCGTAACTCGGGATAAACGCTGCGGCGACTGATCGGCTACTCGGGCTCGACGGCCGCGGCCGCAGCCTGGTCCAGTGTTGTCTGGATGAACGCCCGCGCCGCGGCGGTGAGCGGCCCGGTGCGGTACACCAGCCACTGCGGCAGCTGTTCGGGCGGGGAGAACCGGTAGACCTCGGCGCCTGCCCGGCAGGCCAGGTCGTACCAGCCGTCGGGCATCAGGCCACAGCCGATGCCGCGCAACACCATCGGCAGCACCACGCTGCGGTCGCCGACCTCGGCGGCGATGTGCAGGTCACCGACGGTGGCGGCGAGCCGATCGAAGCGCGCCCGCACCGCGGTGGCAGGCTGGGTGATCACGAAGCTCAGCCCGCGCAGGTCCGCCGGTGTCACCGTGCCGTCGAGGCCGAGCTCGGTGCCGGGCGGGGCGACGAGCAGGAACTGTTCGTCGCGCAGATGGATCGCGACCAGCCCCTGCCCTGCGGGACGTTCCGCGCTGCCGCACACGCCGACCTCGCAGCTGCCGCGCAGCACGGTGGCGACCACTTCGGCGGCCGACGGCGCCGACCAGGTGCCGACCGTCACCCCGGGATGATGCTCCCGCAGTGCCGCGATGGTGCCGATCACCGGTTCCAACGTGGAGGACGAGGTGGCCGCCACGTCGACGCGGCCGACCACGCCCGCGCCGACGGCCTGGGCGGCGGCGCGCAACGCGTCCAGATCGCGCAGCACCTGCCGCGCCCGGTCGGCCATGAACTCTCCGGCGTTGCTGAGCACGGCGTTGCGCCCGATGCGGTGGAACAGTGGGACGCCGAGCTCCTTTTCGAGCTTGCCGATCGCCCTGGACAGCGACGGCTGGGCAACCTGGAGCGCGCGTGCCGCGTGAGTGAACCCGCCGTGTTCCACGATGGCGACGAAGTACTCGAGTTGCCGACGTTCCATAACCACAGGCTATCGGTTTAGTGCTTTAGATGTCTTGGACGTACGTACCGATATCGGGAGATACTCAGCAGGTGTTCACCACGCGTCCTACCCTGCAGGGCACCTTCGGGATGGTGTCGTCTACCCATTGGCTCGCCTCGGCCGCCGCGATGGCGGTGCTCGAGGACGACGGCAATGCGTTCGACGCGGCGGTCGCCGCGGCGTTCGTGCTGCACGTGGTCGAGCCACACCTGAATGGTCCGGGCGGCGACGCCCCGATCATTCTCGCACCCGCGGGGCTGCCCCCTCGCGTGCTGTGCGGCCAGGGGCCGGCGCCTGCCGGTGCGACCATCGACCACTACCGGTCGCTGGGTCTGGATCTGGTGCCAGGCACCGGCCCCTTGGCAGCCGCAGTCCCCGGCGCGTTCGACGCCTGGATGGTGCTGCTGCGCGATCACGGAACCAAGCGACTCGCCGAGGTGCTGTCGTACGCCATCTGGAACGCCGAGCGCGGCCACCCCGCGGTCGAGCGGATCGGCGAGACCGTAGAGACGGTCGCCGAGTTGTTCGAAAACGAGTGGCAGAGCTCGGCGGAGCTCTACCTGCGCGACGGAAAGGCCCCTGCCGCAGGCGCATTGCTGCGTAACCCGGCACTGGCCGACACCTGGCGCAGGCTGATCGCCGAGGCAGAAGCCGCGAGCAGTGACCGGGAAGCGCAGATCGAGGCGGCCCGCAAGGTCTGGCGCGAGGGGTTCATCGGCGAGGCACTGGTGAACTACTCGTCGCGGCCGACCATGGACACCTCGGGCGAGCGGCACTCTGGCACGATGACCGGCGACGATCTGGTGAATTTCGCTGCGACGTACGAGAATCCGGCCACCTACACCTGGAACGGCTGGACCATCGCCAAGGCGGGTCTGTGGAGCCAGGGCCCAGTGTTCCTGCAGCAGCTCGCGTTGCTGCCGGAGCGGCTGGAATACGGAACGCCGGAGTACTACCACACGCTCATCGAGGTCTCGAAGCTCGCGTTCGCCGACCGTGAGGCCTGGTACGGCGACAGCACCCAGGTTTCGCTCGATACGTTGCTGTCCACCTGGTACAACGCGCAGCGCAGCGCGTTGATCGAGCCGAGCGCCTCCTATGAACTGCGGCCGGGCAGCCCGGACGGACAGCAGCCGCGGCTGAGCCGGTACGCCCAGGCCAACTCCTTGTGCGAGTTGGAGATTCCGCTCGGTGCCGGCGAGCCGACGGTGGCCACCAGCGGCGCCACCCGCGGCGACACCTGCCAGGTCGACGTGGTCGACCGCTGGGGCAATATGGTCGCGGCGACGCCGAGTGGTGGCTGGCTGCAATCCAATCCGGTGGTGCCCGAGCTCGGATTCCCGCTCGGCACTCGACTACAGATGAATTGGCTCGAGCCTGGCCTGCCCAATTCGTTGGCGCCGGGCAAGCGGCCGCGGACGACGCTCAGCCCGTCGCTGGCATTGCGCGACGGCGAGGCGGTGATGGCGTTCGGTACTCCGGGTGGCGATCAACAGGATCAGTGGAGCCTGCATTTCTTCCTGGCAGTCGCGTTGCGGGACAAGGTGCGTGGCGGCCTCGATCTGCAGGGGGCCATCGATGCGCCGAACTGGCATCAAGAAAGTTTCCCCGGCTCGTTCTATCCGCGGGTGATGAGTCCTGGTTCGGTCATCGTGGAATCGCGAATCGGCACGGAGGTCATCGAGGATCTCGAACGTCGCGGGCATCGCGTCACCGTCGGCGGGCCGTGGTCCGAGGGCCGGATGTGCGCAGTGGCTCGCGACCGGGACAACGGTGTACTTTCGGCTGGCGCGAATCCCCGTGGGATGCAGGGCTACGCGGCCGGACGGTAACTGTACACATCATCAACCGATAACTGCACGATCTCGCTCAGCGATAACTTCACACAGCGTCGAAGATAGCGGTCCCGCAGCAGCCGGATCGCTATTTTTCGTGCCCTTTTCACGGTGCGCTTTGTAGCCAAAGTGAACAATTTGCAAAAAGGTTTACCCGGCGCGAAATGTGGAACAGCGTGAAGTATCTTGTAGCGCATGCTTGCTCGCTTCTCACGGATGGTAGTGCTCGGCGTTGCCGTCGTCGCGCTCGCTTCCTGCGCACCGGTCCAACACCCCGACGGGACCGCAACGCACACAGATGATTTCGGCACGCCGGTCGGCACCCGACAGGTGCGCGAGGGCGGCGAGCTGGTGATGGGCCTTTCCGCCGAACCGGACAAGCTCGATCCGACCACCTCCAGCTCGCTCTACACGCGCTACGTCATGGGCTCGATCTGTGAAAAGCTCTACGACAACGACGCTTCCGGCAACTTGGTGCCGCAACTCGCCACCGGAATGCCGACGGTCACCGATGAGGGGTTGACCGTCACCATTCCGGTGCGCAACGACATCAAGTTCGCCGACGGCTCCGCGTTCGATGCCACCGCGGTGAAAACCAGCCTCGATCGGCACTTCGGCATGAAAGGTTCGCAGCGAACCAGCGAAATGGGGCCGATCGCGGGCATCGAGGTCGCCGATTCGTCGAATGTGGTGATCCGGTACAAGAAGCCGTTCGCGCCGATCACCGCCGCGCTCGCCGACCGGGCCGGGATGATCCTGTCGCCTGCCGCGCTGGCGAAGGACGAGGGAAAGAACTTCGGCGACAACCCGGTGTGTGTCGGGGCGTTCAAGTTCGTCAAGCGGGTGCCGCAGACCTCGATCATCGTGGAACGCGATCCGCTGTACTACGACGCCAAGAAAGTGCACCTGGACAAGATCACTTATCGGATCATGATCGACGCGAACATTCGCGCGTCGAACCTGCGCTCCGGTGATATTCAGGTCGCGGACACCATCTCCCCGCAGGACGTGGACGCGCTGGCCAAGAACCCCGACCTGAAGCTGGTGCAGTCGGGATCGCTGGGTTTCCAAGGCATCTTTATCAACATCGGCAATGTCGACGGCGTGGGTAAGCCCACCAAGCAGATCGACACTCCGATCGCGAAGGATGCCAGGATCAGGCAGGCGCTGTCGCTGAGCATCGACAGGAACACCCTGGTCGACACCGTTTTCAACAACTGGTTCGAGCCCGCATGCTCCGCGATCGTGCCCAAGAGCACGTTCGCAACGCCAGCCGGAACCGAGTGCCCTGCTTATGATCCGAAGAAATCGCGGGAGCTGCTGAAGGAAGCGGGCGTGCAGACCCCGTACCCGATCACGCTGCAGGTGACGACCACTCAGGATCAGCTCCGGATGGCACAGGCGTTGCAGGCCAACGTCGCTGAAGGCGGCTTCGAACTGAAGATCGTGCCGGTCGAATACTCCACGCTGCTGGACGTGCAGAAGAAGGGCACCTTCGAGGCGTTGATGCTCGGCTGGTCGGGCCGTCTCGACCCGGACGCGAACATCACGCGATTCTTCGGCACGAAGTCGCCGGGCAATTACGTCGGGTACAGCTCGCCGTCGGTGGACGCGCTCCTCCAAAAGGCCGCCCAGTCCACCGATACTGCGGAGCGGGCCGAGCTGTACGGACAAGCGAACCAGGCGATGGCCAAGGACACCCCCTACGTCTACACCTACCGGCTGCGCCTGCTCACCGTGCACACCACGAAGGTGACTGGCGTCGAGGTGTACGCCGACGGTGTCGTCCGCCTCGGTAAGGCCGCCTTCGTCGTCGACAAGGGCTGATTAGTCTTGCTGCGGTAGTGTTTACCGCTGCTTCATAAGTTGACGCGGCACGAGAATAGCGGTCCGGAGTTCGCTGGATCGCTATTTTTCGTGCGCATTTCCGGTGCTGAACATTTCAGGCGATGTCCAAATGACGAACAAAGTACGAAAACAACGCACTAAACGGAATAGTGGGCGAGAAAAGTGATGGCCATTGAAGTATGTTGTACCGCATGCTAGTTCGCTCCACTCGGATGCTGGTACTAGGCGTGGTCGTCGCCGCGCTCGCATCCTGCACATCGGTACAGCACGCAGAGGTGCCGGCAACCCATACCGACGACTACGGCACGCCTGTCGGAACGCAGCCGGTGCGCGAGGGCGGCGATCTGGTGATGGGCCTGTCGAACGAACCCGACAAGCTCGACCCGACCACCTCCAGCTCGCTGTACATGCGCTACGTCATGAGCACGATCTGCGAGAAGCTCTATGACAACGACCCGTCCGGTGCGTTGGTTCCCCAGCTGGCCACCGCGCTGCCCACCGTCTCCGCCGACGGCCTGACGGTCACCATCCCGGTGCGCACCGGCGTCGAATTCGCCGACGGCACACCGTTCAACGCCGCCGCGGTCGAGACCAGCCTGAAACGGCACTTCTCGATGGAGGGCTCGCAGCGCACCGGTGAGATGGGACCGATCAAGGAGATCGAGACCGTCGACTCGACCCATGTGGCGATCCACTACAACCAGCCGTTCGCGCCGATCACCGCCGCGCTCGCCGACCGAGCGGGCATGATCATGTCGCCCACCGCGCTGAAGGAGAAAGAAAAGAGCTTCGGCGAAGCCCCTGTGTGCGTCGGACCGTTCAAGTTCGTCAAACGCGTCCTGCAGACCTCGATCCAGGTGGCCCGCGACCCGCTGTATTACGACGCCGCGAAGGTGCACCTGGACAGCATCACCTACCGCATCATGCCCGACGCCAAGTCGCGAGCGCAGGCGTTGCGGTCCGGCGATATCCAGGCGGCCGACACGATGTCGCCGTCGGACGTCGAAACGCTGGAGAAACTGCCCCAGCTGAAGTTGCTGCAGTCGGGATCGTTCGGCTTCCAGGGCCTCTATATCAACATGGGCAATGTCGACGGCGCCGGTAAGCCCATCAAGCCGATCAACAGCCCGATTGCCAAGGATCCGAAGGTCCGGCTGGCGTTTTCGCTGGCCACCGACCGACAGGGCTTGGTACGCAAGGTCTTCAACAACTGGTACGAGCCTGCCTGCACCCCGATCGCGCCGCGCACCTCGTACGCAACAAGGGCAAGCACCACCTGCCCGCAGTTCAATCCCGAACGGTCCAAGCAGCTGCTCGCCGAGGCGGGCGTGCCGACGCCGTATCCGGTGACGATGCAGGTGATGAACGTCAAGGACCAGCTGGACTACGCGCAGGCGTTGCGCGACAGCGTCGCCCAGGGCGGATTCGACCTGAAGATCGTTCCCGCCGAATACTCGTCGATGCTCGAGGCGCAGAAGAAGGGCAGTTACGAGGCCCTGCTGCTCGGCTGGTCCGGCCGTATCGACCCGGACGGCAACACCTCTCGATTCCTCACCACCGGTTCGTCCGGTAACTACAGCGGAATCAACTCTCCCGTCCTGGACGACCTGCTCGGCTGGGCCGCGCACAGCACGAGCGCCGCGCAACGCGGTGCGCTGTACGAGCAGGCAGTGCGCGTCATCCAGCGCGAGAACCCATATATCTACACCTACCGGCTACGTAACCTGACCGTGCACTCGACCTGGGTGACGGGCATCGAGGTGTACGCCGACGGCGCAGTGCGGTTGGGCAAAGCCGCCTACGTCGCGGATCGAAAGGGCTGAACGAACCCCATGCTGCAGTACGTTTTCCACCGCTTGTGGCAGTCTGCCGTCACGCTGGTGTTGGCCTCGATCGTGGTCTTCATCGGTGTCCGCGCGCTGCCCGGCGATCCCGCCACCGTGATGGCGGGTGAGCAGGCCGACCCGGCGGCCATCGCCGCGGTGCGCGAAGAACTGGGACTGGACAAGGCGCTGCCGGTTCAGTATCTGGAGTTCGTCTGGCACGCGCTCACCGGTGATTTCGGCAAGTCGATCCGCACCGGCACCCCGGTGATCGACATGATCGGCACCACTCTCCCGGTGACCGTGCAGCTTTCGCTGTACGCGATGCTCGTCGCGGTGCTGGCCGGCGTGATCGGCGGCGTGATCGCCGCGGTGTATCGCGGTCGCTGGCCCGAGTGGGCCGCCAACGGGTTCTCGCTGGTCGCGCTGTCGGTGCCGACCTTCTGGCTCGGCATCCTCGCCGTCCTCTATCTGTCGGTGCAGCTGAACTGGTTCCCCGCCTCCGGCTATGTCTCGCCGTTCGAGGAACCGCTGCGCGGCCTGTACTTCCTGACGCTGCCCGCGATCATCCTCGGCATCACGCACGCGGCGGTGGTGCAGCGGCAGACCCGGTCGTCGATGGTGGAGACGCTGACCGCCGACTTCGTGCGCACCGCACGGGCGAAGGGGCTCGGCCGCGGCGCGGTCATCTTCCGATTCGGACTGCGCAACAGCCTGATCGTGGTCACCACGATCGTCGGCCTGCAGCTGGGCGGGCTCATCGCTGGCGCGGTGGTCACCGAGCGCATCTTCAGCCTGCCCGGCATGGGCAAGCTGACCCTCGACTCGGTCTTCTCCCGCGACTACCCGGTGATCCAGGCGGTCGTGCTGGTGATCACCGCGTCCTACATCGTGATCAATCTGCTGGTCGACGTGCTGTACACGGTGATCGACCCGCGCGTGCGAGTGTCCGGGAAGGCGCAATGACAGTCATCGAAAACCCCACAGTCGTCGAGACGCCGCCGCTGGCCGCGGCGCGCGGTCGCGTGTTGCGGCAGTTGCTGCGCAACCCGCTCGGCATGGTTGGCGCGGTGCTGATCCTGATCGTGCTCTTCGTCGGCATCTTCGCGCCGCTGCTCGCGCCGTACTCGCCGTCCGAGGTGCACTTCGCGACCCCGTTCCAGAAGCCGGGCACCGTCGGATTCCTTTTGGGCACAGACGATCTGGGCCGCGACATCTTCTCGCGGGTGCTCTACGGCACCCGTGCCTCGCTCGAGGTCGGTGCGCTGTCGGTGCTGCTCGCCGTGTTCGTCGGCGTGCCGCTCGGCCTGCTCGCCGGCTACTGGCGGTCGCTGGACGTGCTGCTGTCGCGGCTGTCGGATCTGCTGCTCGCGTTCCCGTTCATCGTGCTCGCGGTCGGGCTCGCGGCGATCAACGGCGGTGGGCTCGGCAACGCCGCGATCGCCCTCGGCATCGCCCAGGTGCCGATCATGATGCGTGTGGTGCGCGCGGAAACGTTGCGGCTCAAGGAATCCGACTACGTGCTCGCCGCCAACGCGATGCATGTCGGCTCGTTCCGCATCCTGCGCGAACACATCCTGCCGAACTCGCTGGCGCCGATCATCGTGCAGGCCACGGTCATCATGCCGACCGCGGTGATCGGTGAAGCCATCCTGTCGTTCCTCGGGCTCGGCATCCTGCCGCCTGCGCCGAGCCTCGGCATCATGCTGTCCGACGCTCAGCAGTACCTGCTCCGCACGGCCTGGCCTGGCATCTTCCCCGGTGTCGCGCTGGCGATCATCTGCTTGGGATTCAACCTCTTCGGCGACGCCCTTCGGGATGCGCTCGACCCGAAGACCAGTCGCTGAAGGAAACGCTGCAAATGACTCAACCACTGTTGGAGATCAGCGATCTGCGGGTCTCCTTCGGCGACGTGACGGCCGTGCACAGCGCGGACCTCACCATCCAGCCTGGCGAGCGGGTCGCGATCGTCGGCGCCTCCGGATCGGGCAAATCGACACTGGCGCATGCGATCATGGGCCTGCTGCCCGGCTCGGGCCGGGTGGCGGGTGGCGCCGTGCGCTGGCGCGGCGAGGACATCACGCACGCCGACGAGAAGCGGCTGCGCAGCCTGCGCGGCAAGGAAATCGGGCTGGTGCCTCAGGATCCGATGTCGAACCTGAACCCGGTGTCCCGGGTCGGTCGGCAGGTCTCGGAAACCCTGGTGGCGCACCGCATCTGCACGCGGCGTGCGGCCAAGGAACAGGCCGTCGAGTTGCTCGGCCAAGCCGGTCTGCCCGAACCCGCCCGGCGGGCGCGGCAGTACCCGCATGAGTTCTCCGGCGGTATGCGCCAGCGCGTGCTGATCGCCATCGGCCTGGCCTGCAGGCCGGACCTGCTGATCGCGGACGAGCCGACCTCCGCGCTGGACGTGACCGTGCAGCGGCAGATCCTCGACCACCTGGAGAAGCTGACCCAGGAACTGGGCACCGCGCTGCTGCTGGTGACCCACGACCTCGGCCTGGCCGCCGAGCGGGCCGACCGGGTCGTGGTGATGTCCGACGGCCGGATCGTCGAGACCGGCCCGGCGCGGCAGGTGCTGACCGATCCGCAGGAGGACTACACCCGGCGATTGGTCGCCGCCGCACCGGCATTGGTGACGCCGCGGCGAAACGTCAAGGCCGACAAGGCCGCCGAAGACAAGGCGGCCGAGGACAAGGCCGTCGAGCGGACGCCGATCCTGCAGGTCGCGAACATCACCAAGGAATACAAGATCCGCGGCCGCGGCGGCGTGCTGAAGGCCGTCGACGACGTGTCGTTCACGATCGGTCGCGGACGCACCACGGCGATCGTCGGCGAATCGGGTTCGGGCAAGACGACGACCGCGCGGATCGTGCTCGGTCTGATCAACCCCACCTCCGGCAGCGTCAAGCTGGACGGCGCCGACATGGTCGGCCTGCAAGGCGAGCGGCTGCGCGCGGCCCGGCGGGCGATGCAGCCTGTGTTCCAGGACCCGTACGCGTCGCTCGATCCCATGTGGACCGTCGAACGGCTGATCACCGAGCCGCTGCGCGCCTTCGGCGTCGGCGACCGCACATCCCGCCGGACCCGGGTGGCCGAACTGCTCGACCAGGTCGCGCTGTCCGCCTCGCTGGCACAGCGGTACCCGAACGAGTTGTCCGGTGGTCAGCGCCAGCGTGTCGCCATCGCCCGCGCGCTGGCCGTCGACCCGCCGCTCGTCGTCTGCGACGAAGCGGTGTCGGCGCTGGATGTGCTTGTGCAGGACCAGATCCTGACGCTGCTGTCGTCGCTGCAGGAGCAGCTCGGCATCAGCTACCTGTTCATCTCGCACGACCTCGCCGTCGTCCGCGCGATCGCGCACGACGTGCTGGTGATGCGTAACGGTCGGGTGGTCGAACAGGGGCCGGTCGCCGAGGTTCTCACTGCACCCACCGACCAGTACACCCGGCAGTTGCTCGCCGCGATCCCCGGCATCGGGGTGCTCGGCGGCGGTGTGCCGGAAGTGCTCGAGGTGGACTTCGAAGCGGCGGAGTCGAAGACGAGCACGGTCGACACCGAGAAGGTAGTTGCCGAGGAGGCTTCGGGGGAGCCCGTCGCTGCTGCGGCTGTGACGGAAGATGCCCCGGCGGAAGCTGTTTCGGAGGAGATCGGACTCGACGAGGAGGTCTCCGCGAAGCCGGTCTCCGGCACCGAGAACGGTCCCGCGGTCGAGGCGGCGTTGGCCAAGGTCGAGGCTGCTTTCGGCGAGATCGATGTCAAGGACTCCGCAACCGAGGACGTCGCCGGTGCGGAGGTGGAGTCCGAGGAGGTTGCGGCTGTCCCGGTCACCGTGACACCAGCCGTGCAGGCCGATGAGGCATCCACCGAGGACGCTGTCGCTGAAACCGCTGCGGCGGAGGCGGTTACCGCCGAGGCTGCTGCGACTGACGTCGTGGTCGAATCGGATGAGGCCGAGGCCGTTGATCCTGTGGAAACTGCTGCGGCGGAGTCCGAGCCGGTTTCGACTGACGTGGTGACGGCAGCGGTCGCTACCGACGACGCTGTTGAGAAGGTCGCTGCTACCGCGACTGTTGTTGCCGAGGTCGCCTCGACGGAGACCGCGTCCCCGGAGGCCGCTCCGGCAGAGGTCGCTGAGGCGGAGACTGCGGCGCAGGACGCCGCGTCGACGGAGGTCGCTGACGTCGAGACTGCGGCGCAGGATGCCGCCGCAACGGCGGAGGTCGTTGCTCCTGAGGTGGCTGCGGACGACACGGCTGTCGAGGGCGAGCCGGTGAAGTCCGCTTCAGCAGAGGCGGATTCGGCGGCGGTTGTTGCTGAAGAGGCCGCTGCTGACGTCGAGCCGGTGAAGTCCGCTGCGGCGGAAGAGGTTTCGACGGAGGCTGCGGCGGCCGGAGTTGCTGCTGCCGAAGCTGTTCCGGCGAAGGCGCCCGCGAAGAAGGCGGCTCCGCGCAAGACCGCGGCGAAGAAGGCAGCGGCTCCGCGGAAGACGGCGGCCAAGAAGGTGCCCGCCAAGAAAGGCGTCAGGAAGGCGGCCCCGGCCAAGGCTGCGGATGCGGCAGCTCCGGAGGCAGGCACTGCCGCGAACTCGACGGCGGCGAAGAAGGCTGCACCCAAGCAGTCGACGGCCAAGGACGGCGAGAACGGGGCCGGTGGTTCGACAGGAACTGCGGCGACCGACAGCGGGTTGACCGCCGAGGTCTAGGGTTTCGGCCCAGGAGACAACACGACCGCCCTTCAGTTCCACCCACCGAGGTGAGTGGAACTGAAGGGCGGTCTGTTTATCGCAGGCGCCCGGCGCGGTCTACTCGGTGACGATCGCGATCGCGTCGATCTCCACCAGCATCTCGGCGCGCGGCAGACCGGTGAATACCGTGGTGCGGCTCGGCAATACGTCGCCGGTGGTGTTCGCGTTGACGAACTCGCCGTATGCCTCGTTCATTGCCGCGAAGTCGTCGCGGGTGGTCAGGTAGACGCGCAGCATCACCACGTCGTCGAACGTCGCCCCGCTCGCGTCGACGATCGCCTTCACGTTCTGCAGCGTCCGGATCGTCTGTGCCGCAACGTCACCGGGGAAGAGGTACTCGTTTGTTATCGGATCCACCGGACCCTGTCCAGAGACCTGCACGAACGGACCCTTGCGCACTCCTTGGGAGAACGTGTGCGCGGGTGCGGGCGCGTCGGTGGTGCGGACAGCGATCTTGTCACTCATGGTCAGCCTTTCGTGGGGGACAGCAGCCGGCGGCGCCGGCAGGGTGGGTGAGTTCAGGGGGTTCGGGCGGGGATCCAGCCGAGTTCGGCGGAGATGGCGTCGGCGGCCGCGCGAACCCGCGGCAGTTGGGCCAGTACCTGGTCGTGGTCGAGCAGCATGTCCGGCACCGACATGGAGACCGCGGCGACGATCGCGCCGGTGCCGTTGCGCACCGGGACACCGATGCAGTTGACGAAGCTCTCGTGTTCCTCATGATCTTCCGCATAGCCAAGGGCCGCAACCTTTTCCAGCTCGATCAGGTAGCGCTCCGGCGTGCGGATGGTGCGTTCGGTGAACGGGTGGAAGTCGATCTTCTCGGCGATGATCCGCCACTCGGACCGCGGCAGCGCGGAGATGAGCACCTTGCCGACCGCCGTGCAGTGCAACGGTGCGGGACGCCCGACCCTGGAGTACATGCGCACGCTCTGGGTGGCGTCGAGCTTGTCGATGTAGATGACCTCACCGGATTCGTAGGTCGCGAGGTGGATCGTCTGCTTGGTGTCGGCGTTCAGCGCGGTGAGGTGCGGCCGCGCCAGGGTGCGCACGTCGCGCTGTTCCAGGGTGCGGTTGGCCAGCTCGAACAGGCGCGAGCCCAGCATGTAGCGGTGCTGGCTGTCGTGCGTGACGAAGCGCTTGGCCTCCATCGTCTGCAGCAGCCGGAGCACCGTCGACTTGTGCACACCGAGCTGGGTGGCCAGCTGGTCGAGGGAACGCGAATCCTCGCCAAGCGCAACGAGAATGGTCAACGCGCGCGACAAACTCTGACTCATGATGACGACTCGCTGACTCGATGGTGACTCATGAAGCCACATTCTGGATGATGGTGTCGTTGTAATGCATTTCGGCCCAGGTCTTTTCGTCCACACTGGCCAGCCGCTCCAGCACGGCGGGCGGCGGCAGCTCCGCCCCGTCGCCGGTGCCGGTCAAAGCCGCTGCGGCACACAGGTGCCCGAACCGCAGCCGCTGGGCCGCCGGGCGGCCGTGCAGCAGCGCCGCGAGGTAGCCGCCCGCGAAGGCGTCGCCTGCGCCGATCCGTTCGGTGACCTCGAGCCCGAGGGCAGGCACCTCGACGCGCTCGTCCCCGGCGAATCCGGTGACCGTGTGCGCGTCGTTCTTGACGATCAGCTGCGCGGGTTCGGGGAACAGCGCGCGCAACGCGTCGGCGTCGTCGGTGCCGAACACCACGGCCGCCTCGTCGGCGCCGAGGAAGACCACGTCGGCGCCGCGGACGTGGCTGGCGAGGATCTCGGCGGCCGAATCGAGCCGTCCGGCCCACAGCGCGGGCCGGAAGTTCAGGTCGAAGCTCACCAGCCTGCCGTTGCGGGGGAGCGCGAGCAGCGCCTCGGTGAGTTCGGTCGTGGACGCGGAGAGCGCGGTGGTGATCCCGGTGATGTGAACCAAGCCGCAGCTCGCGAGCAGCGCGGCCGCCGCAGGTGCGACCAGATCGGCGGCCGACAGTGCGCTGGCCGCGGAGCCGGTGCGGTAGTAGAGCATGCGGCTGGCCCGCTCGTCGAGATCGGTCGCCCGGCCGGAGCCGCCGCCACGCTCTTTGACGTACACCGCCGTCGGCCTGGTCGGATCGACGACGACCGCGGACACATCGACGCCGCGTTCGGCCAGATGAGCCACCAGGTAGCGGCCGAATCCGTCGTCACCGACCCGGGAGAGCCAGGCGGTCTCGACGCCGAGCTGGGGCAGCACGGTCGCCACGTTCGCCTCGGCGCCGCCCGCGGTTCGCTCGAAGGTTTCCGACTCCTCCAGTGGACCAGGCTGTGCCACCAGCACGGCAAGTCCCTCGCCGACAGTTACCGCCCGTGGGCGGGTCGACGTAGGCCACGTCACACCGTTCTCCTTCCTGTGCTTGCGGCCATCGGCCATCCCGTGCAGAATAACCACACGAAACACGATGCGCAACAAGCATTGCAAATTATGCAATAGCGAGAAGCTATGCGATGACCTGTGCGGGAAGGAACGCCGTGGCGATCGACGATGATGTCGTAGCAGGACTCGGAGACCGGAAACTCGGCCCCGAGCACAAAGGGCTGCCGCCCGCCGCCTGGGGGCGCACCGCGCGTGAATTCCTCGCCACCGCACCGACTCTCGACCAGTTCGAGACGCCGCTGCTGACCATCGACCGGTCGGCGGTCGAGTCGAACGTCGCCGTCATGGCCGACTGGGCGAGCGCGGCCGGTGTGCAGCTCGCGCCGCACGGCAAGACCACGATGGCGCCGCAGCTGTGGGCGCAGCAGCTGGCCGCCGGCTGCTGGGGCATCACGCTGGCGACCATCTGGCAGGTCCAGGTGGCGCGCGCGTTCGGCGTCGGCCGCGTGCTGCTGGCCAACGCGCTGGTCGATCCGGTCGGATTGCACTGGGTCGCCGAGGAATTGGCGAACGACCCGGCCTTCGAGTTCGTCTGCTGGGCCGACAGCGTCGAGACGGTCGTGCTGATGGACGCGCACCTGCGCTCGGCGCCGGGGGCGGCCAAGGTGCGCGTGCTCGTCGAACTCGGTGGGCCGCACGGCCGCACCGGTGCCCGCACTGTGGAGCAGGCGCACGCCATCGCGACGGCCATTGTCGCGGCCGAGCGGCTGACCCTGGCCGGTGTCGGTGGTTACGAGGGCGCGCTCGCCCACGATCGCTCGGCGGACGGCATCGACGCGGTCCGGCATTTCCTCGACGAGATGGCCCGCCTGCATCGCGAACTCGCCGCCGCCGGAAGCTATTCCGAGGGCGCCATCGTGACCGCGGGCGGTAGCGCTTACCCGGACCTGGTCGTCGAACGTCTGGCGGGCCTTGCCGATGAGCAAGGCGCGGCGGGTGTTTCGACGGCGGTCGTGCTCCGGTCCGGGGCGTACATCATTCACGACGACGGCTTCTATGCGGGCATCTCGCCGTTGGCCGCGCCGCGCAGCGAGAAGCCGCTGCGTTCGGCGATGCACGGCTGGGCACGCACTATATCTCGTCCGGAGCCGGAACTGGCGCTGCTGGACGCGGGCAAGCGTGACTTGCCGTTCGATGAGGGGCTTCCGGTCCCGCAACGCATTGCGGGATCGGAAGTTTCATCGCTCGACCCGGCTGCGACGGTCTCCGCACTCAACGACCAGCACGCCTTCCTGCGCTTGCCCGCCGGGGCCGAGCTGCCGATCGGCACCGTGCTGCGGCTCGGCCTGTCGCATCCGTGCACGGCCTTCGACAAGTGGCGGCTCGTCCCGGTGATCGACGACGCCGACGCCGCGTCGCCGCGGGTCGTCGACTTCCTGCACACCTTCTTCTGATGAGCCCGAAAACCATGACGGACCTACTTTTTCGTGACATCGACGTCATCGACGGGACGGGTGCACCCCGCTTCCGCGCTGATGTCCTCGTCGAGCGTGGCCGGATCACCCGGATCACCGATCCCGGCAGCATTGCTGAGGCCGGGCGCATCGTCGACGCGGGGCCCGGCGCGGTGCTGTGCCCCGGCTTCATCGACATGCACGCCCATTCGGACCTGCATCTGCTGACCGAGCCCGGCCACTTCCCGAAGATCAGCCAGGGGATCACCACCGAGGTGGTCGGGCAGGACGGGATTTCCTACGCGCCGATCGACGATGCCACGCTCGCCGTGGTGCGCCGCCAGATCGCCGGGTGGAACGGCAATCCCACCGACCTGGATTTCTCTTGGCGCACCGTGGGGGAGTACCTGGATCGGCTCGACCGCGGGATCACGCCCAACGCCGCCTATCTCGTGCCGCAGGGCACGCTGCGGCTGCTCGTGGTCGGCGCGGACAAGCGCCCGGCGACCACCGCCGAGATCGACCGGATGCGGGAACTGCTCGCGCAGGGACTGCGCGAGGGCGCGGTCGGCATGTCGAGCGGGCTCACCTACACGCCTGGAATGTACGCCGACACCGGCGAATTGGCGGCGTTGTGCGAGGTGGTCGCCGAGTTCGGTGGGTTCTACGCGCCGCACACCCGCTCCTACGGCGCCGGTGCGCTCGAGGCGTACGCGGAGATGATCGAGCTGGCTCGCCGTACCGGATGTGCGCTGCATCTCACGCACGCCACCATGAATTTCCACGTGAATCGCGGTCGCGCACCGGAATTCCTGGCGCTCATCGACGCCGCCCGTGCGGACGGCTGCGACATCACACTGGACACCTACCCGTATCTGCCAGGGGCGACGACCCTTTCGGCGTTGCTGCCCAGCTGGGCGATGTCGGGTGGGCCGGACGCCGCGCTCGCTCGCCTCGACGACCCCGAGGCCTTGTCGCGCATCACCGAAGACGTGACAGTGCACGGGTCCGACGGCTGCCACGGCGTCACCATCGAATGGGACACCATTCAAATCAGCGGCGTCGCCAACGCGGAACTCGACCCTTACGTTGGTCAGCGGCTCGACGAGATCGCCGCGGACCGCGCCATGGCGCCGGTCGAGGTGTTCTTCGATCTGCTGCGCCGCGACCAGCTGGCGACCAGCGTCCTGCAGCACGTCGGCCACGAGGAAAACGTGCGCGCGATCATGGTGCACCCGGGGCACATGGGCGGCAGCGACGCGCTGCTCGCCCCGGCCCGCCCGCACCCGAGGGCCTGGGGCACCTTCCCGCGCTACCTGGGCCACTACGTCCGCGAACTCGGCGTGCTCGAGCTGGAGGACTGCGTGCATCACCTGACCGGTCGGCCCGCCGACCGGCTGCGGTTGCGCGACCGCGGCCTCGTATTCACCGGGTACGCCGCCGATCTCGTCGTGTTCGACCCGGCGAACGTCGCCGACACCGCGACCTTCGACAACCCGAAACAGCAGGCGCACGGCATCCGCCACGTGCTCGTCAACGGCGAATTCGCCATCGACAACGGCGCACCCACCGGTGTGCTCGCCGGGCGCGCGTTGCGGATGGACGTCTCGCGAAAGGAGACCTACTGATGACCTCGGCCATGACGGTGATCCGCGCCGACAGGGTGCTCAGCGTGGTCCGTGCGCCGGAGATTCCCGATCCGGTCGCGCTGGCGCAAGCGCTTGCCTCGTCCGGCATTCGGGCGTTGGAGCTCACCTTCACCACGCCCGGCGTGCTCGGCTACCTCGCCGCCGCCGCGCAAGCCGAGGGCGCGGTCGTCGGTGTCGGCACCGTGCTCACCGGCGAACAGGCCAAGGCCGCCATCGACAGCGGCGCACGCTTCCTGGTCACGCCGGGGCTGCGCGCGGACGTGGCGGAAGTGGCGGCGCAGCACGACATCCCGGTCGTGATGGGCGCGTTCACGCCGAGCGAAGTGCTCACCGCACTCGACCTCGGTGCGGCCGCCGTGAAAATCTTCCCCGCCCGTGCACTCGGGCCGGGATATCTGAAGGACCTGCGTGGTCCGTTCCCTGACCTGGCGCTCATCCCTTCCGGTGGCGTCAATGCTGGTAACGCAGCCGAATTCCTTGCCGCGGGCGCAGTCGCCGTCACGGCGGGCACCGATGTCGTTGCCCCTTCCGATGTCGCGGCGGGCCGGTGGTCCGAGATCGCCAGCCGCGCGGCGTCGTTCGTTCGATCCATGAATTGAGGAACACCATGGGTGCTGTCGATTGGCTGCGCACCACCACCCCAGGGCTGCTCGTGCTCTGCGGGCTCGCGATCGCCGTATTGCTGTTCGCCATCATCAAGGTCAAGCTGGAGCCGTTCATCGCGCTGCTGCTCACCGGCCTTGCGCTCGCTCTCGCCGCCGGGCTACCGGTGTCGAAGATCGTCGGAACGGCGATCAAAGCCGGTGATTCGTTGCTGGAGACCGGGTTCGGCGGCATCCTCGGGCATATCGCCGTCATCATCGGCCTCGGCACGGTGCTCGGCGCGATCCTCGAACGATCCGGTGGCGCCGATGTTTTGACCGGCAAGCTGCTGAATCTGTTCGGCGAGAAGGGCGCACCGTTCGCGATGGGCCTGCTCGGGCTCATCTTCGGCATCCCGGTGTTCTTCGACATCGGCATCTTCGTGCTCGCACCGCTGATCTATGTGGCGGCCAAGCGCGGTGGGCGTTCGCTGGTCCTGTACGCGATGCCGATGCTGGCCGGGTTGTCCATGACGCACGCGTTCCTGCCGCCGCACCCGGGGCCGGTTGCCCTCGGCGGGCTGCTCGGCGTGAGCCTCGGCTGGTTGATCCTGATGGGATTCGTCTGCGGCCTCCCCGGTTTCGTTGCGGCGGGCATCGTGTGGGGCACCTACATCGGTAAGCGGATCCACGTCGAGGTGCCGGACGAGTTCCTGGTGCGCAAGGAAGAGGAAGCCGCTCTCGATGGGGGAGAGCGGGTTTCGGACGATGCGGGCGCCGACGGCTCGGGTGGCGGTGTCGCCACCAAGACGGTCACGACGACCCCGCCGTCGGTCGGCCTGATCGGCGCGATCATCGCCATCCCGCTGGTGCTGATTCTCGGTGCGACCTTCGGCACTCAGCTGTTGGACAAGAACTCTCGTCTGCTACAGGTGCTGACGTTCTTCGGCACTCCCGCGGTGGCGCTGCTCATCGCCGTGCTCGTCGCGTTCTACGTGCTCGGTGTGCGGCGCGGGTCGACCGTGCAGGAACTCAGCACGCTCACCGCCGAGTCGCTGCGGCCGGTCGGCATGCTGCTGCTGGTCGTCGGCGCAGGTGCCTTCTTCGGAAAGGTCATCTCCGCCACCGGAATCGGCACCGCACTCGCCGACACCATGTCGGCCGCCGGGCTGCCGGTGATCGTGCTCGCCTACATCATCAGCTGCGGCCTGCGCATCGCACAGGGCTCGGCGACCGTCGCCATCGTCACCACCGGCGGCATCGTCGCGCCACTGGTGGCCGACCACGGCTACTCGCAGATCTCGATCGCCTTGATCGCCATGGCCATCGCAGCAGGCTCGATCATCCTCAGCCACGTCAACGACGGCGGCTTCTGGATCATCGCAAAGTTCTTCAACCTCACGGTAAAACAAACCCTGCAAACCTGGACCGTCCTGGAAACCATCCTCTCCGTAGTGAGCTTCGCGGTAGCGGCGATCCTCTTCGCCATCGTGAGCTGACCAACACCCACTACCCCGAACACCGCCATGTCCCGTTCGGTGGGATGTCCTCTCACGAGTGGTACATGGTGGAGGCGACACGCCGTAAACGCCTCCACCATGTACCACTCGTGAACCTCTACCCACGCGAACGGGACATGGCTGCACCAACTCTCGCGCCGGAGCCTCTCCGAGGCGGCAAGCCTCGCATCGACGGGAGGAAAGTGGTCGCCGAGCGTCATCGACGGGAGTGCAATGGTTGTTGCCCCATCGACGGGAGTCAAATGGTTGATCAACTTCATCGACGGGAGTCATATGGTGGCAGTACGCACCGAGACGCCCACCATTTGACTACCGCCAACCTCCCTCGAGATCACTTCCCCGAAAGGTCTTTGAACCGGACCACAGCCAAGCAACCCGGTCTGGAACAAGAGAACACGCACCTGACAGCGGAGGTCAGCCGGGTACGGCACACGACGCCACCACGCTATCCAGTGCAAACCCCGAAACCGTCCCGCTCGCCAGGAAACCGTTCAACCCGCGGATAAACCACCACCCCAAACGCAACACGCCCTACGAAACCCGCACCAACCCCCCAAAGCCGCGCCCCTCCCGAAGCCGCGCCTGTCCGAGGCCGCGCCTGTCCGAGGCCGCGCCTGTCCGAGGCCGCGCCTGTCCGAGGCCGCGCCTGTCCGAGGCCGCGCCTGTCCGAGGCCGCGCCTGTCCGAGGCCGCGCCCCACGGGGCGGGTTGGTCTGCGCACGTGCCGCTTTGGGCTCGGCGAAGGCAAAGCTCCTTCGGGTCCACGGTCTCCTGACGAGTACGGCAGCCAAGGGTTTGCACCGGATAGCGTGGTGGCGTCGCCTGCCGTACCCGGCTGACCTCCGCAGTCGCTCACGCGTTCTCTTGTCCCAGCCGGGTTACTTGGCTGTGCTCCCGTTTCGAGAACTTCAAGATCAAAGACAGAGATTCAAGATCAAAGACTCTGTGCCGCACACTTTCTGTCTTCCCGCACACGATTTTGCATGCCAGATCGTGTGCGGGAAGACAGAAGGTGTGCGGCTGCTGCGGTTTCAAGATCGGAGGCTTCGAATCCGCACTCGTTCTGTGGATTCGCACTGGCTCTGGGCTGCCAGAAGGGGTGCGGATCGACAGAAGGGGTGCAGACTTTACTCGGGTGGGGTGGGGAAGTTGTTGAGGGAGGTGGTGCAGCGGGCGGCTTGGGCGCGTAGGGCGGCGACGAGTTCTGGGGGGCCGCTGAGGAGGGTGAAATCGATGTCGACTGCGGTGATCATCCAGACGAGGGCTTCGGGGGTTTCGGCGCCGACTTGCAGGCGGCAGGTGTTGGCGTCGACCGGTTCTACGGTGCCCATGCCCGGCCAGACGTTGGGGGCCGCCTCGGTGGCCGATACGTGCAGGAGCACCGTTGCTTGGCTTGGCCATGCGCGGCTGGACAGCTGCCGTGAAAGGTAGACCGCGACATCGCCTTCCGGTGGTTCGCGCGGGGTGAAGCGCGGGCCGGTCGGGATGCGTGGGGTCAGCCGGTCGGCGCGGAAGGTGCGCCAGTCCGCGCGGTCGACATCCCACGCGACCAGGTACCAGTGGCGGCTGAAATGCACAAGGGTGTGCGGTTCGACCAGTCGAAGGGTGGTTTCGCCGCTGTGCGCGCGGTAGTCGAACCGCAGGCGTTCGTGCCGCGTGCACGCCTCGGCGACCGCCATCAGCGTGTCCGGTTCGACAGCAGCACCTGGCGCGCCGACACGTAACGTGGCGCCGCGCAATGTCCGGACCCGGTGTCGCAACCGCGGCGGCAGCACCTGCTCCAACTTGGTCAGCGCTCGCAGCGACGACTCCTCGATCCCGGCCACCGTCCCGCCGGACGCACTGCGCAGTCCGACCGCCACCGCGACCGCCTCCTCGTCATCGAGCAGCAGCGGCGGCAGCGCCGCACCCGCGCCGAGCCGATAACCGGCCGTCCCCTGCGTGGCGTGCACCGGATACCCGAGGTCCCGCAGCCGATCGACATCGCGCCGCACCGTCCGCCCGGTCACCCCGAGCCGTTCGGCGAGCTCCCCACCCGTCCAGTCCCGATGCGTCTGCAACAAAGCAAGCAACTTGAGCAGCCGCGCCGACGTCTCCAACATGCCCCCAGCATGGCAGACAGTTAGGAAGGCTCCAGTCCTAAGATGACCCAATGGTGGCGCGCTCCCACTGCGTCATTGCACTCGGTGATTCCTTCACCGCCGGGCTTGTATTCGCCGTCCGACTGGCGGACCGGCCAGGGCGTAACCGTCGCACCCGACACGCACCACTCAAATGAAGCCGCACCGGTTCTGGAACCGGTCGACTGATCAGGGGGCACTGACGGCGGCATCGCCCGAGAAGTCCCCGCCGCCAGATCCCCCTCGATGCGAATCCGCCTCTGTGCTCCCGCATGTTGAGATTGTTGGCCGCTGGTGTGAATTCGCGACATCGTGTGGTGGATGAAGTACGACTACGGGGGGCCGCTTCGTAGCGCTGGCGAGGTGTTTGCCGGGCCGACACGCGGCGGCCAAGGGCAGGGCGCGACCGTTGTGCGCGACATCGCGGGGCGGATGGAGTGTGACCGCGAAAGCACGTTCGTTGTGCTGGCGGAACCCGATTCGTGATCGGCGACTTGCGTGTGGTTTTTCGTCATCCGCGGTAGAGATCGTGCATTCGGGCTGCGGTTTCGGCGAGCTTGGCGCGCACGTGTGGTGGCTCGAGGACTTCGGCGTATTCGCCGAGCGGGAGCAGGCCGTGTGTCAGTACGTCGTAGGACTCCGACGACAGGGTGAGTTCGACCCAGCCGTCGGCGTCCGGTTCGCTCGCGGAGGCGAGTGCGGCGGTGACTGCGGCGGGCTCGTTCATGAGCCGGAGCATGCGGAGATGGGTGGTGGCGATGCGGCAGCGGGCGTGCACGCGCAGCATGGATTGTGCGAAGTCGTCGGCGGCCGAGGACCAATGCGCGGCCAGGTCGAAATCTGCTGGGCGGTCGAAGGATTCGCCGGTCGGTTCGGCGGCGAGGATGCGGCTGACCCGGTAGGAGCGGATTGCGTCGCCGCCCATCGCCACCAGATACCAGGTGCCTGCCTTCATGACCAGGCCGAGCGGGTCGAGGTGGCGGTCGACGACCTTGTCCTTGCGGCCGTAGCGCACGGCGAGTCTGCGGTCGTGCCAGAGCGCGTCGGCGACGGTGTTCAGCGTGGGGGTTTCGTCAGGACGGTGGAACCAACCGGGTGCGTCGATGTGTACTCGCTCGGCGATTCGGGTTGCGCGGCCGCGTAATTCGGGCGGCAGTGCGGCGAGCACCTTGAGCTGCGCTGTCGCCAGCACCGTGCCGAGCCCGAGATCGGCTGCCGCGCCGGGTAATCCGGCCAGCAGCACCGCATCGGCTTCGTCGGCGTTCAAGCCGGTCAGCCGAGTCCGATACCCGGCGACCAACTGCACACCACCTGCGCGGCCCGGCTCGCTGTACACCGGTACTCCTGCCGCTGACAGTGCGTCGATATCGCGGTAGACGGTGCGCACCGACACCTCGAGCTCCTTGGCGAGCTCGCCTGCGGTGACGCGCCCGCGCGTTTGCAGCATCAGCAGCAGCTGCACCAGTCGACTCGCTCGCATGCGCCAACATTAGCCAGAAACCTTGACAGCAGGTGTCAGCAATAGACCGTACCGTCGACGACATGACCACTTGGAGCACATTCGCCGACGAGGCGCCGCACATCGCCACCCTGTTCACCAAGCGGCACCAGGCCACCGGAAACCTCTGCATGCTCGGCACCCTTCGCTCGGACGGATTCCCGCGAATCAGTCCGGTGGAACCACGGTTCTTCGAGGAGCACCTGGTGATCTCGGGCATGCCAGGCACCACCAAATTCCGGGATCTGGCCCGCGACCCCCGCTTCTGCCTGCACACCGCGACCGTCGATACCCACGTCAGCGAGGGCGACGCCAAATTGTTCGGCACCGTCGTCGACCTCCCGGACAAGGACTTGCACGTCCGCTTCGCCCAGGCACTGTTCGACGACACCGGCTTCGACATCCGCGGCCGGGAATTCGACCATTTCTACGTCGCCGACTTGACCGGCGCCTCCACCGTCGAGCTCATCGACAACAAGCTCGGCATCACCATCTGGAAGCCGGGCGAAGGTGAGCGTGTGGTCCACAAGTGACCACCGCGGGTCAGTCTCGTGGTCTGAGCTGTGCCGTGATCGCCGCGGGAACCGGCACGCCGCGCCGCCGGACCTCCGCCTGAAATCGTTGCACCAGTGCGTCTTCCGGTGCTGTCGTCAGGCAGACGACGTCACGGACCAGGCGCGGGCGCAGGCTGCGCACGGTGCGGGGGAAGGTCGCGGTCAGTGCGCTCATCGGCACGAGCGCGATCCCGAGGCCCGCGGAGGCGAGCTGCGCGGCGGTGGTGGCCTGCCGGGTCCGCGTCGCGGCGTCGAGCGTGACGCCGGATGCCGCGGCGATCTCGTCGAGCCACGCGCCGAGCCCGTTGTCCGGGTGATAGTGCACCACCGGCTGTTCGGCGAGTTCGGCGAATGTCGTCGGTGGTTCGAGGTCCGCGGCGGCGACCGCGACGATCTCCTCGGATCCGATCACCTCGAGCCGCCCATCCCATCGGGTCGGCCGTGGTCCGATGCCGATATCGGCGGCGCCGGTTGCCACCAGCTCGGAAAGTGCTTCGGCACTGGTCATTTCGTGCAAGGTGAGGTGCACGGCCGGATGGCGCCGCCGCCAGCTCCGCAATACCGGCGCGAGCAGTCCGGCGGTCATGGTCTCGGCACACGCGATGCGCAACTGCCCCTGTGCGCCGGTCGCGACACCACGCCCGACGCGCACCACTCGCTCGGCCGCCGCCAGCGCGGCCCGCGCATCGTCCGCGATCGCCCGGCCCGCCGCGGTGGCCCGTACGCCACGCGGCAAGCGCTGCACGACCGATGTGCCGATCTCGCGTTCCAAGGCCGCGATCTGATGCGACAGCGCAGGCTGCGACATGTGCAGGCGGGCCGCCGCTTCGGTCACCGAACCGGCGTCCAGCACGGCGATCAGGCATTCCAAGGCCCGCAAGGTTGCCATTCGGAGATCCTATCGGAATAGGAGAAAAGATCGATATCACGATGGGATTGCCATATGAGGGCGCCGCGTTGGGACTCCACGAAGGGGAACCACTACGAGGAGGCATCGCATGACAGGCTCGATGGACGGCAAGAAGCTCGTCATCATCGGCGGCAATTCGGGCATCGGACGACAGCTCGCGACCGACGCCATCGCTGCGGGCGCGAACGTCGTCCTGGCCGGACGGAATCCGGTGGCTGCGGCGGAATCCGCCCAGTTACGCACCACCACAGTCGATCTCGCTGACGAAGCGGCAATAGAACGGTTCGCGGACGAGGTCGGCGAGCTGGATTACCTGGTGTCGCTGGCCACTCAGCGCGCCAACGGCCCGGTCGCTGAGCTGGCCAAGGAGGCGATGGTTGCGGCCTTCGACGCCAAGGTGATCGGCCCGATCCTGCTGGCCAAGCATTTCGGCGCGCGGATCCGCGAAGGCGGTGCGATGCTGCTGTTCTCCGGTGTCGCGGCATGGCGTCCCGAACCCGGCCGGGTGATCATGGCCGCCGCCAATGGCGCGGTGAGCTTTCTGGCGCAGGCGCTTGCGGTCGAACTCGCACCGATCAGGGTCAACGCGCTGTCGCCCGGCATCGTGGACTCCGGTGCGTGGGATGGGTTGGGCGCGAACAAGGATGAGTTCTTCGCCGGCGTCGCCGCACGCAATCCCGCTCGCCGCGTCGGCAGTTCGGCCGATATCGCCGCGGCCGCGCTGCTCGCGCTGACGAACCCGTTCCTGACCGGCACCACCCTGCACGTCGACGGCGGTGGCCGACTCGCCTGATCCGGCAGCGCCGATCAGTCCTGGCGCGGCAGGTGGTTGCGTACTTCGATGGCGAGCTGTTCCGGATCGATGCCGAGCGCGTCGAGCGCGGGACGGACCGATGCATCGTCCATAGCCAGCACTCCGAGCAGGATATGGCCGATATCGACTGTGGCACTGTCATTTTCGTTCGCTTCACGGTGCGCGTGAGTAAGTGCCCTCCGAGCCTGCTTGGAGTAGAACAGTTGCGGCTGGCTGACCCAGGACTCGGCGGCGGAGCGGAATGCCTTGCGCAGGTCGTCGTAGGTGAATCCGAGCGTCCGGATCGCGGTACCGGCCGCGGTGTCGGGTTCGTCGGCGGCAACCTTGGTCAAGGCGAGGAGCAGGTGGCTCGGTTCGATGTGCTCGTGATTGAGCGCCTGCGCTTCCCGCAGGCTGTTCTCGAGCACGGTCTTGGCCTGCCTGGTGAACGGAATATGGGTGGTGGTAACAAGTTCCGCGGTGCCGAGCGCCGTATCGAGCCTGGCTCGCGCCTCGGGCGGATCGATACCGAGGTGCGCGAGCGCGCGTGCGGTGGTTGCCGCAGAACCTGTCTCGCACGCGAGCAGGATGGCGAGCAGGATGTGTTCCGCGCCAATGTAGTTGTGGCCGTGCAAGCGCGCCTGTTCCTGCGTCAGCACGATCACTCGCCGGGCCTGGTCGGAGAACCTCTGGAACATGGCGACCCCCTTATCGGCCGTCCGCCGCTGTCTTTCGATGGTAGTCGGCTGCCGGGGTGATATGTCGGGGTTGGCCTGCGGGCGGGAGATGACGGGGCCTCGTCATCTCCCGCCGCGTACTACTCGGTGAGGGCCTGGATTTGCCGGTAGCCGGGGGCGTCGATCAGCTGGGGTGTGTTGTCGCGGACCGCGCGGGCCGTGTCGACCGCCGCCGCGAGTGCCGTGCGGTAGAGCAGCGAGCCCATGCTGATCCGGCGGACGCCGAGGTCGGCGAGCGCCGCGACCGACGGACCGGTTGGCGAGTGCAGGATGTTGACGGGCAGCGGGGTGGCTGCGACGAGGCGCGCGATCACGTCGGGGATGGCGAGTCCCGGCACGTAGATACCGTCGGCTCCGGCGTCGGTGTATCGCGCGGCGCGGTCAACGGTGGCGTCGGTGTCGAGCACGGACCAGAAGGTGTCCACCCGGGCGTTGACGAAGAGCTCCGGCGCGTTGGCCTTGACCGCGGCGATCAGCTCGGCGTGATGATCCGGTTCGGCCAGTGTCGATTCCGGGCGGCCGTCCTCCAGATTGATTCCCGCGACGCCCAATTCGGCCAACGCGGCCGCGAATTCACCGACTTCGGTGGGGTTTTCACTGAAACCGTGCTCGATGTCGATGGTCACCGGGATCGGAAGTCGCGCCATCAGCTCGGCCAGCGCCATCGTCGCGCCGGCGGTGGCGCCCGCCGCGTCCGGGAGTCCTGCCGCGACGGCAACGCCGAGGCTGGTGGTGCCGATCGCCGGGAATCCCGCCTCGGCGAGGAGCGCGGCGGAACCGTAGTCCCACGCGCACGGCAGCACGAGTGGCTGCGGGCCTTCGTGCAGTTCGCGGAAGGTCTTCGTCTTGTTCATGCTGTTCCTTCGATGATGCCTGCGGCGAGGGCAAGGGCGTGTGCGCGGCCGGGGCACGCGTGTGGTCCCGCGCCGAAACCCAGTCCGGGATGGCGCATGTCGAGCTCGATCACCGCGCCGTCGACGACCCGTCTGGTCGAGCGAAGTGGCGGGTTCTCGTCCATTGTTCGCTGGAGGATCTCGTCGGCGGTGCCGTCCGAGTCCGTCTGCTCGGCGTTGGTCACCAGGGCTGCGGTCGCCGCGCATGCCTGCACCAGCAAACAGATGCGCGCCGCGGTGCGCTCGTCGGTGACGCCGCCGCAGGCCGCGACCAAGTCCGCGACCGCGACATCGGCCGCCGGATTATCGGGTTCGTACGGTTGATAATGGGCGGCGACCAGCGCTACTGTCTCGACCGAAACATCCGACAGTCCAAGAACTTCCAGCAGCACACGGACGTGGGGGAGCGGACCGGTCGCGGTCCGCGCTCGCCGCCGCAGCTCGTCAGGAGCCAGCTGGCCGAGTTCCGCGACGACCAACGCACGTAAGCGCTGATGCGCCGGCCCGTCGCAAAAGCGCGGCACATGCGCACGCAGCCAGTCGATGCCGATCGGCGAATCCACCGGCGGCACCGTGGGCACCGGCGCGCTGACCAGCACGGCCCGTACCTGCTCGGGGGCGGTGAGTTCGCGAACTGTCCGATTCATGACCGTGACCGTATCCCCGTGTCGTTTCGGTGGCCGCCGAAACGTTCGCGCACCATCATGGGGTTGTGTCATCCCGAGGAGCCGAACTCGCAGGCCTTGCGGCCTTGCTCGCCGACAAGACGCGTGCCGACATGTGTCTCGCGTTGGTCGACGGCCGCGCTTGGACCGCGGGCGAGCTCGCCCGGCACGCCGGCGTTGCCGCTTCCACCGCGACCGAACACCTGAATCGGCTGCTCGACGGCGGCTTGCTGGTCGAACGCCGCCAAGGTCGCCACCGCTACGTCCAGCTGGCAGGCTCGCACGTTGCCGAACTCCTCGAGTCCATGCTCGCCCACGTCGAGCCACCGCGCCCCGCCGTCACCAATCTTCGAACAGCCACCGTCGCAGCGGCTTTGGCGCGCGGCCGCACCTGTTACGACCATCTGGCCGGGCGACTCGGCGTCACGATCACCGACGCGATGACCACTCGTGCCCTGCTCGACCAGGGCGGTGGCTTCGCCCTCACCGAGGCGGGCCTCGCCTGGCTCACCGGCCCTGTCGGTGTCCCCGCAGCCGCCCTGCATGCCACCCGCCGCCCGGTTGCCCGCCCCTGTCTCGACTGGACCGAACGCCGCACCCACCTCGGCGGCACCGCCGGTGCCCAACTCTGCCGCCGCCTGCTCGACCTCGACTGGATTTCGCGCGTCGGCACCGGCCGCGCCATCCGCGTCACTCGCACAGGCGAATCCGGCCTCCGCGACCTCCTCGGCATCGAACCGTCCACACTCCAACTGGATTCTTGAACCCCGCTACGAGTAGTCCCGCAGTTGACGGATCTGGTGCGCGATGCGCGCGATCATCCCCGCGAGCATGCGCGCAGCCGCCTCGAGCCGATCGAGTAGGTCGCTGAGGTCGTCCTCGGAGGCCCGCCCGACATCGAGCCCACGCAAGCCCGCGAGCGCTCGCTCCAGCGCTGTGAGCTGGTCTTCGAAGGCTCCGTTCGAACGCATGTTCTAATGATAGCGCATGTGGTCGCCGAGTCCGCGCCGACTTCTTCGCCCGCATCGCGGCTCTAGTGCTGCATCTGGCTTGACTCGTCCCTATGGGGACGGCTTTACCGTTGCAGGCGAGGAAGGGAGCTGGTCGGATGCGGGCGAAGCAGGTTGCCGACGCGGCGGGTGTGACGGTGAAAGCGCTGCGGCATTACGAAGCGCTGGGCTTGATCCAACCGGTGCGCAGGCCGAACGGTTACCGGGAGTACAGCGACATCGACGCGCGCTGTGTGGCCGAGATCCGCCTGCTCGCCTCGCTGGGGCTGCACCTCGGCGAGATCGGTCCGTTCCTCGACTGCCTGCGGCAGGGGCACGAACCCGCAGATCACTGTCCGGAGTCGTTGGCGGCCTACCAATCCAAGATCGATCAACTCGACTTGCTGATCACCCGCCTGACACACGATCGCGACGAGCTCACCCGGCGTATGTATGCGGCCGCTCGTCGCGGCTTCGGACTCGACAACGACAAGTACGACGAGACAGGAATTGCCTTGCTGCCACAGGCCGACCCACTCCCCGAGAATCTGCCGGTACCTCAGGATGACGGCGCCGCCGACCATCTGCCGGGTATGACGATCCCCGCACTGACCTTCGCCGCGAGTGACGGCGCCGAGATTCGATTGGACACCGTCTCTGACGGCAGGTGGGTGCTGTTCATCTACCCACTGACCGGCGAGCCCGGCACCGATATTCCCAAGGGCTGGAACGAGATTCCAGGTGCCCGCGGTTGTAGCCAGGAGGCATGCGGCTTCCGTGACAACTTCCCGGATCTGCACGCCAGAGGAGTGCACCGCGTCGTCGCCCTGTCCAGCGACGACGCCGAATATCAACGGGCGCTGGCCGATCGGCTGCATCTGCCCTATCCGATGGTCTCCGACCCCGAGCTCGCCCTGGCACAAGCACTGAAACTACCGACCTTCGAGGCCGGCAACGCGACGCTCTATAAACGGGTGACAATGGTCCTGCGGGGCAACACAATTGAGCACGTCTTCTATCCGATCTTCCCGCCGGACACCCACGCTGCCGAAGTCGTGCGGTGGCTCACGGCCAACCCTGACAGAGGAACGACATCATGACTCGAACCCTCCGCTCCGCTGCGCTTGTCGCTCTTGCAATGATCGTGACCACCGCTGTCGCACCCGTCGCCGGGGCAGACCACGATCAGCGGATCACCCTCAGCGGAAAGACGCTGTGCGATCTGGGCGTCAATCCGAAACAAGAAGTCGAGATGACCGTCGAGGGCGCGGTCACCGATGCGGGGCAAACGATTTCGCTCACCGGTGCGGCTGGAACGGTGCGGCTCAACTCGGCCGTCAAGTCCTTGTTCCTGCTGTGGGGAGCCGATTCCGTCGGCGGTGCCGTCGGCAAGCTGCCCGTCGCCGCATCGAACGCCACGCCGCCGACCATCGATGCGGCCGCAGGCCAGGCGCTGCCGTTCGCGAAGACCAAACTCGATCGCGACACCCCGGAAATTCTGCTGAACTTCCCCGCTCAGTCGACCTTCGGTGCCGGGCCGTTTACCCGAAATGGCAGCGGCAGTGTCGATTTCACGCTCGGTGGAGGCTGGGACTTCTCGGTCCGGCTGTTCAATTCCGCCGGACAACCCATCCGCGACGTCCCCTGCCGCAGGTAAGGACGCTCAGCCAGCACCGGATGCAAGGACGAATCAAGTGACAGGCTGACTTTGTTCGACCTGCCCGGTGCGGGTCCGGCATTGGCGGCCGCGAGAGCGTTGTGGGAGGGCAGCTCTCGCGGTTGATCGCGCTGAAAGACGCTGCCCTGCTGTTGGATCACGCAGAGTGCACAAGGCTCGGGGCGTCTGCGCCCTGTGACCCGCGGCCGTGCTCGCTGTTGGCCATCGCCTTGGCGATCAACGGGCGCACCAGCTTCGACTGGACCGCGCGCATCACAAAGGCGTTGAACCAGATCCCCAGGGCCGAGTTCGGCGCCACCATCGCGACGCGACCCGGCGGGAGCTGTTGCGCCGAGGCGGCCCGCGGCCGCATCGCCGCCTCGAAGGCCGCCAGCGCGGCGGGCAGCCGGTCCGGATCGTCGAGCACCTCGGCCGACCGGAGCGCCGCGGTCAACTCGGCCGCGCCACGCAAGGCCAAGGCGGTGCCGAGGCCGCTGAGCGGGCTTGCGCACCAAGCGCTGTCGCCGACCAGCACCACCCGACCGTCGTGCCAGCAGGGCATCTCGACCTGGTCGAAGGTGTCCAGCGCGAAGTCCGGCGCCTGCCGTGCCGCGGCAAGGAATTCCTGCGTGCGCCAGCCGACTCCGGCGAAAGTGCGCTCCAGCAGCGCGAATTGGGCTTCGCGGTCGTGCCGCGGCGGCAGCGTGTCGGCGGCGAAGGTGAAGCCGATTTCCTGCTGCCCTTGGTGACCGGGCCTGGCCTCCACGCTCAGGCGGCCTGGCGTGTTGTGCATCAGGAACCAGCCGTCCAATGCCGGCGTTTCCGGCGTTTCGGTGAGGGTGAACCAGGCGTGTGCCAGGCCGAGTGGCTTGCGGTAGTTCTCTTCGGGGCCGAAGCGCAGCGCGCGTACTCGGGAGTGCGCGCCGTCGGCGCCGACCACCAGGTCGAATTCCGCTGTCTCGCCGGTGCGGAACCGGGCGAGCACTCGGTTTCCCTTGTCCTCCAGCGCTTCCACGGTTTCACCGAAGCGGCGCGTCACGCCGGGCCCTGCAGCCTCGTGGATGATCCGCGCGAGATCGGTGCGCAGCAGTTCCTCCTTCGACACCAAACCCTGCCCGTCGAACGCCTCCACCGGCATCGCGGCGAGCCGACGTTCGTCGGCGGTGATCCATGCCGCTCCGCTTTGCGGGACCAGGCAGCCGAGTGCCTGCTCGAGCAGGCCTGCCTCCTGCAGTACTTCTCGGGAATCACCGCGCAGGTCGACGGTCTGACCGCCGGTGCGCAGTGCGGGCGCGATCTCGGCGACGGTCACCTCCCAGCCGTCCCGTTCCAGGAACAGCGCGAGCGTGTCCCCTGCGATTCCGCCACCGACGATAAGTGCGCGTGCCATGACCGTGTTCTCCCTGCGTCGTGTGCCCTTCCGGGCCACTGATGCGAACGATTCGCCTTAACGATAAACAGCAGGCGAGTGCAAATGCAAGTGCTTCGCGTTAATATGGAGACGTGACCCAAGCGACAGGAGTAACCCGCCCTGGTGGACGGACCGCCCGCACCCGGGAGGCCGTGCACGCGGCCACCCGTGAACTGCTGGCCGAATCCGAGGACGGCACCGTCGAGATCGCGGCGGTGGCCGCTCGTTCCGGTGTGCACATCGCCACGATCTACCGACGGTGGCGCACCGCCGAGGGTTTGGTCATCGACGCGGTCGTGCAGGATCTCGGCGCTCGCTCACCGCTGCCCGCGACGGGCGATCTGCACGCCGACATGCTCACGTACGCGACGAATCTGCTCACCGATCTGCGGCAGCCCGACCATCTGACCTTCTTCCGGGCGATGGCGCGGGCCGCGGGCGGCGGCGAGACCGGGCTGCTCGATATCGCGCAGTTCGCCGAACCGCGCATGCGGGAGATTCAGGCCACTCTCGATGCCAGCAACACCACCGTGCTGAACGGCAGGGACGTATTCGAGCTCATCTTGTCTCCGGCCTACATCCGCGCATTGCTGTCCAATTCCATGGACCCGGAATCCGACGCCCCGCGCCTGGTCGACAACCTCATTGCCGTGCGGGACCACCGCCTCGCACGCGCGTGACCCCGAGCTCGGCGTCGATCGGCGGGTGTTTCTCGTGCGGGAGTTGGGTAAGAATGGCGTGACGACCGATGCCGTCGGCGGACGAGCTAGGGGCAGCGTGTGAATGAGCTTGCATAGTCGTGCATAATCATCACATGGTTGATTCGGTGCACGCGCCGGAGCCGACCGGGCCTGTATTACGGGTCGCGGTGGCCGGGGCGAGTGGGTACGCGGGTGGGGAAGTGTTGCGTCTGCTGCTCGGTCATCCGGCATACCGCGAGGGGCGCCTGGTGATCGGCGCGCTGACCGCGGGCGCGAACGCCGGGACGGTGCTCGGCGAACTGCAGCCCCACCTGCTGCCGCTGGCGGATCGCGTGCTCGCGCCGACCGATGTCGAGGTGCTCGCCGGCCACGACGTGGTCTTCCTCGGTCTGCCGCACGGGCAGTCCGCCGCGCTCGCCACGCAGCTGCCCGCCGACACGGTGATCATCGACTGTGGCGCCGATTTCCGGCTGACCGATGCGCAGGCGTGGGAGAAGTATTACGGCAGCGCGCACGCGGGCAGCTGGCCGTACGGGCTGCCCGAGCTGCCCGACGGCCGCGAACGCCTGCGTGGCGCACGCCGGATCGCCGTGCCCGGCTGCTATCCGACCGTCGCCAGTCTTGCGCTCGCGCCCGCGATCGCGGCCGGAATCATTGCGCCGCAGGTGAATGTCGTCGCGGTGAGCGGAACGTCCGGCGCGGGCCGCAAGCTCGATGTCGGACTGCTCGCCTCCGAGGTGATGGGTTCGGCACGCGCCTACGGCATCGCCGGCGCGCACCGGCACACGCCGGAGATCGCGCAGAACCTGAAGGCGGCGGGCGGAATCGACGTCGCGGTGTCGTTCACGCCGGTGCTCGCGCCGATGCCGCGCGGCATCCTCGCGACCTGCACGGCGCCGACGACGGTCGATGCCGAGCAAGCCCGCGCCGTCTATGAAAAGGCTTACGCCGACGAACCTTTCGTGCACCTGCTGCCGGAAGGTGTGCTGCCCCAGACCGGTGCGGTGCTCGGCTCCAACGCCGTCACCCTGCAGGTGGCGGTGGACGCCGCCGCAGGCCAGCTGGTGGTGATCGGCGCGATCGACAATTTGACCAAGGGCACCGCGGGCGCCGCGGTGCAATCCATGAACCTGGCCGTCGGATACGACGAGACCGCAGGACTTTCCACCGTAGGAGTGGCACCGTGACAACATCCGCAGCGATTTCGACCGAGGCAGGCAAGCTGGTGCGCAACCAGGGCGTCACCGGACCGCTCGGCTTCCGCGCGGCCGGTATCGCGGCGGGCATCAAGGCCAGCGGAAAGCCGGACCTGGCACTGGTTTTCAACGAGGGCCCCGAGTATGCGGCGGCAGGCGTCTTCACCCGCAACAAGGTGAAAGCCGCACCGGTGCTGTGGTCGCAGCAGGTGCTGTCCGGCGGTCGGCTGCGCGCGGTGATCCTCAATTCCGGTGGCGCCAACGCCTGTACCGGCCCCGGTGGGTTCCAGGACACCCACAAGACCGCCGAGGAACTCGCTGCCGCATTGAGCAACTGGGGTTCCGAGACCGGCGCGGGGGAGATCGCGGTCTGCTCAACGGGTTTGATCGGCGACCGGCTGCCGATGGACAAGGTGGTGCCCGCGATCACCGAGATCGTGCACGAGATGGGCGGCGGCCTCTCCGGCGGCCTCGACGCCGCGCACGCCATCATGACCACCGACACCGTGCCCAAGGAAGCGGCGTTCCACCACCGCGACAAGTGGAACGTCGGCGGCATGGCCAAGGGCGCAGGCATGCTCGCCCCGTCGCTGGCGACGATGCTGGTGGTGCTGACCACCGACGCCGCCGTCACCGCCGATCAACTCGATCAGGCGCTGCGCAACGCGACGGCACGCACCTTCGACCGCCTCGACGTCGACGGTTCCTGCTCGACCAACGACACCGTGCTGCTGCTGGCCAACGGCGCCAGCGAGGTCACCCCGAGCCAGGCCGACCTCGACGCCGCGGTGCTCGCGGTCTGCGACGATCTGGCCGCCCAGCTGATGGCCGACGCCGAGGGCGTCACCAAACGGGTGCTGATCACCGTCGCCGGCGCGGTCAGCGAGGACGAGGCGGTCACCGCCGCCCGCACCGTCGCGCGCGACAGCCTGGTCAAGACCGCGCTTTTCGGCTCGGACCCGAACTGGGGCCGGGTGCTCGCCGCGGTCGGCATGGCGCCGGTGACCCTCGACCCGGACCGGATCTCGGTGTCGTTCAACGGAAATCCGGTCTGCATCGACGGCGTCGGCGCGCCGGGCGCCCGCGACGTCGATCTGTCCGGCGGCGATATCGAGGTGCGGATCGACCTGAACGTCGGTGACGCCGCCGCCACCATCCGCACCACCGACCTCTCGCACGGATATGTCGAGGAGAATTCGGCGTACAGCTCATGACGAGCCAACTCCGGCACGAACTTTCGGCGCTCGACAAGGCGCATGTCCTCGCCGACGCACTGCCGTGGCTGCAGAAGTTCCGCGACAAGATCGTCGTGGTGAAGTTCGGCGGCAACGCCATGGTCGACGGGGAACTCGAGCGCGCGTTCGCCGCAGACATGGCCTTCCTGCGGACCGTCGGCGTGCACCCGGTGGTGGTGCACGGCGGCGGACCGCAGATCAGCGCGATGCTGAAAAAGCTTGGCCTGGAAGGGGAATTCCGCGGCGGCTTCCGGGTGACCACCCCCGAGGTGATGGACGTCGTGCGGATGGTGCTGTTCGGGCAGGTCGGCCGCGAACTGGTCGGCTTGATCAACGCGCACGGCCCGTACGCCGTCGGCATCTCCGGTGAGGACGCGCGCCTGTTCACCGCGACTCGCCGCACCGTGGAGGTCAACGGCGAGCCGACCGATATCGGACTGGTCGGCGACGTCACCGAGGTGAATCCGGACGCGGTGCTCGACCTGATCGACGCGGGCCGCATCCCGGTGGTGTCCACCATCGCGCCGGACGTCGACGGCGTGGTGCACAACATCAACGCCGACACCGCCGCCGCCGCGCTCGCCGAGGGCATCGGCGCCGAGAAACTGGTGGTGCTGACCGATGTCGAGGGGCTGTACACGGACTGGCCCGATCGGTCCTCGCTGATCAGCCGCATCGACGCGGCGGCGCTCGCCGAGTTGCTGCCGCGACTGGACGCGGGCATGGTGCCGAAGATGGAGGCCTGCCTGCGCGCTGTGCTCGGTGGCGTGCCGACCGCGCACGTCATCGACGGCCGCGTCCCGCACGCGGTCCTGCTGGAACTGTTCACCGGAGAAGGAATCGGAACGATGGTGACGCCTGCCCTGTCTTCGAACGGGATCGGCTCGCCGGACGGAACGAAACAATGAGTACAGACCAAGATCTGCAGTCGCGGTGGTCCGCCGCCATGATGAACAACTACGGCACGCCGAAGATCGCGCTGGTGCGCGGCGCGGGCGCGGTGGTGTACGACGCCGAGGGCAACCGCTATCTGGATTTCCTCGGCGGCATCGCGGTCAACAGCCTCGGCCATGCGCATCCGGCGATTCTGGAAGCCGTCACCCAGCAGCTCGGCACGCTCGGGCACACCTCGAATCTCTATGCCAACGAACGGGTTATCGAGCTGGCCGAGCGGTTGCTCGCGCATTTCGGCGACGGTTCCTCCGCCGACGGGCACAGCGGCAGAGCGTTCTTCTGCAACTCGGGTACCGAGGCGAACGAGGCCGCGTTCAAGATCGCGCGGCTGACCGGGCGGCGCAAGATCATCGCGTGCGACGAAGCGTTCCACGGGCGGACCATGGGCTCCCTCGCCCTTACCGGGCAGGCCGCCAAGCGGACGCCGTTCGAGCCGATGCCCGCGGGCGTCGTGCACGTGCCCTACGGTGACGCCGCCGCGCTGGAAGCCGTTGTCGACGAAGACACCGCCGCGGTGTTCCTCGAGCCGATGATGGGCGAGAGCGGCGTCGTCGTTCCGCCGGTCGACTATCTGGTCAAGGCGCGCGAGATCACCGCGCGCCACGGTGCGCTGCTGATCCTCGACGAGGTGCAGACCGGCATCGGCCGGACCGGAAAGTTCTACGCGCACCAGGCCGTTGGCATCGTGCCCGACGTCATCACGCTGGCCAAGGGCCTCGGCGGCGGGCTGCCGATCGGCGCGGTGCTCGCCACCGGCCCGGCCGCCGACCTGCTGACGCCCGGCTTGCACGGCACCACGTTCGGCGGCAATCCGGTCTGCGCGGCGGCCGCGCTCGCCGTGCTGCGGACCATCGACGAACTCGACCTGCTCGCGCACGTCGAGTCGGTCGGCAAGCGGCTCGCCGACGGCATCGAACTGCTGGAGCATCCGTTGGTCGACCACGTGCGCGGGGCGGGGCTGCTGCTCGGCATCGTGCTCACCGACGACGTGTCCGCACATGTCGAAGCCCAGGCGCGGGCGGCGGGATATCTGGTGAATCCGGCCAAGCCCAACGTCATTCGGCTCGCGCCGCCGCTGATTCTCACCGAGACCCAGGCCGATAATTTCGTCGCCGATCTGCCAACGATTCTGGATGCGGCGACCCAAGATGCGAAGGAGGCTGCGGCGCAATGACTTCGGCACAGCACGCGGTGACCCCAGCACTACCCGGTATTCGGCACTTTCTCCGTGACGACGACGTGAGCCCGGCCGAGCAGGCCGAAATCCTCACGCTCGCCGCCGAGCTCAAGCAGGCGCCGTTCTCGCAGCGGCCGCTGGAGGGGCCGCGCGGCGTCGGGGTGATCTTCGAGAAGAACTCCACCCGCACCCGGTTCTCCTTCGAGCTCGGCATCGCCCAGCTCGGCGGGCACGCGGTGGTGGTGGACGGCCGCGACACGCAGCTCGGCCGCGAAGAGACGCTCGGCGACACCGGCCGGGTGCTCTCCCGGTACGTCGACGCGATCGTGTGGCGGACCTTCGAGCAGCATCGGCTCGACGAAATGGCCGTGACCGCAACGGTTCCGGTGGTCAACGCGCTGTCCAACGAGTTCCATCCGTGTCAGGTGCTCGCCGATCTGCAGACCCTGGTCGAACGCAAGGGCAACCTGACCGGACGCAAGCTCACCTATTTCGGTGACGGCGCCAACAACATGGCGCACTCACTGCTGCTCGGCGGTGTCACCGCCGGGCTGAACGTCACCATCGCGGCGCCGCCCGGTTTCGAGCCGCTGCCGTGGATCCTGGAAGCCGCGCGCAAGCGGGCCGCGGACACCGGCGCCACCATCACGCTGACCGAAGACCCGGTCGCCGCTGCCGACGGCGCGGACGCGCTGGTGACCGATGGCTGGACCTCGATGGGCCAGGAGAACGACGGGCTCGATCGCGTCGGTCCGTTCCGCCCGTTCCAGCTGAACACCGAGCTGCTCGCCTACGCGCAGTCCGATGCCGTTGTGCTGCACTGCCTGCCCGCACATCGCGGCGAGGAGGTCACCGACGACGTGCTCGACGGACCGCACAGCGTGGTCTGGGACGAGGCGGAGAATCGGCTGCACGCGCAGAAGGCGCTGCTGGTGTGGTTGCTGGCCAAGCGAAACAACGGCTCGGCATGAGCGAGCGTCAGCGAGTGAATCAGAGGCTCAGCGCGCGGACGCGCACGGCGGAGCCGAGCGACAGCGAGGCGCAGTCGTGAGCGTCACCCATCCCGAATCAGGCAAGGCGGGCCCGGAAATCGCGCGCACGCGCGCCGGTCGGCAGTCGCGCATCATCGAACTGCTGACCGCGCACGCGGTGCGCAGCCAGACCGAGTTGGCCGCGCTGCTTTCGGCCGAGGGCATCGAAACCACCCAGGCCACGCTCTCGCGTGATCTCGATGAGCTCGGCGCGGTGAAGTTGCGCGCGGCCGACGGCGGCGCGGGCGTCTATGTCGTCCCCGAGGACGGCAATCCGATCCGCGGCGTCATCGGCGGCACCGATCGCCTGGCCAAGCTGCTCGGCGATCTGCTGGTCTCCACCGACGCCAGCGGCAACATCGCCGTGCTGCGCACTCCGCCCGGCGCCGCGCACTTCCTGGCCAGCGCCTTGGACCGCGCGGCGTTGCCGTACATCGTCGGCACCATCGCCGGTGACGACACCATCGCCGTCATCGCCCGCGAACCGCTGACCGGGGCCGAACTGGCGGCGAAGATCGAAGAGATCGCCTGACGCTCAGGAGAACGGGTACTGTCCGCCGCCGCCGCGCGGCGACGTGCCGTTGCCCGGGGTGCTCACGTCGATGATGTCCTGGATGAGGTTGACGATGGCGCGGCCGACGTCGAGGACGCCGTTGCCGAGGGTGCTGAATTCTCCCGCGATGTAGTGCAGCATTGCGTCCGTCCTTCTGCCTGCCCGAAGGTTGCCGTTTTCAGGGTCGCACATGGGCGTGGCCGCGCCAAGGGGTCTTATTCGCTTGATGGGCACTGACTTTCGCGAACGAACCGGGCGGCTGGTGCCGCCTTCCCACCCCCGGGGGTGAATGGGCTTGCATCATCGTGCATAATCATTTGCAGGACGGAGCGTCGGGAGACCGGTCCGCGCCGCCATCATCGAGCATCGAAACCGAGGAGCACACAGACCATGTCGGAACGCGTCGTACTCGCCTACTCAGGTGGGCTGGACACCTCCGTGGCGATCAGCTGGATCGCCAAGGAGACCGGTGCCGAGGTGGTGGCCGTGGCCATCGACCTCGGCCAGGGCGGCGAGGACATGAACGTGGTGCGCCAGCGAGCGCTGGACTGCGGCGCCGTCGAGGCGATCGTGGTCGACGCGCGCGACGAATTCGCCAACGACTACTGCCTGCCGACCATCCAGGCGAACGCGCTCTACATGGGCCGCTACCCGCTGGTGTCGGCGATCAGCCGCCCGCTCATCGTCAAGCATCTCGTCGAGGCCGCCAAGTTCCACGGCGCGACCACCGTCGCGCACGGCTGCACCGGCAAAGGCAACGATCAGGTGCGCTTCGAGGTCGGCATCGGCGCGCTCGCGCCCGACCTGAACGTGATCGCGCCGGTGCGTGATTATGCGTGGACCCGGGAGAAGGCCATCGCCTTCGCCGAGGAGAACGCGCTGCCGATCAACGTCACCAAGAAGTCGCCGTTCTCGATCGACCAGAACGTGTGGGGTCGCGCAGTGGAAACCGGCTTCCTCGAGGACCTCTGGAACGCGCCGACCAAGGACGTCTACGACTACACCGCCGACGCGACCGTCAACTTCGAGGCGCCCGACGAGCTCATCATCACCTTCGAACGCGGCATCCCCGTCGCGATCGACGGCCGCCAGGTGAGCGTGCTGGAAGCGATCGTCGAGCTGAACGACCGCGCGGGACGGCAGGGTGTCGGCCGCCTCGACATGGTCGAGGACCGGCTCGTCGGCATCAAGAGCCGCGAGATCTACGAGGCGCCCGGCGCCATCGCGCTCATCACCGCGCACCAGGAGCTGGAAGCCGTCACCGTCGAGCGCGAACTCGGCCGGTACAAGCGGCAGGTCGAGCAGCGCTGGGGCGAGCTGGTGTACGACGGCCTGTGGTTCTCGCCGCTGAAGCGCGCGCTGGACGCGTTCGTCGGGGAAACCCAGGAGCACGTCTCCGGCGAGATCCGGATGGTGCTGCACGGCGGCAGCGCGGTCGTCAACGGACGCCGCTCGGAGCAGTCGCTCTACGACTTCAACCTGGCGACCTACGACGAGGGCGACACCTTCGACCAGTCGCTGGCCAAGGGTTTCGTGCAGATCCACGGTCTGTCGTCGAAGGTTGCGGCCCGTCGGGATTTGAACCAGAAGTAAGCAGTCGGGGCTTCTCGCCGGGCCCGTTCCGTGTCGTGTGCTTAGGCGCGCGTCGGGTTCGGCGAGAAGGTCTGTGTCGGGTTCGGCGGGAAGATTCCGCGTCGGGCTCGGCGAGTAGGCCGAAGTCTGATCTGGCGAGTATGAGTCGGGACCTGACGAGTGGGCCTGAAATCGGGCTCGGCGAGTGGGCTGCAGTCGGACCTGGCAATGGCTCTCGACGGCCCGAGCCGGGCTCGGCAGTGCGCCCAAATCAGGGCTTGGTGAAGGTCCCGAGTCAGGCTTGGTGAAGGGGCTCAGCTCAGGTTTGGCGTGCGGCGCGTGCGGGAGTGTCCCGTCGACCTCGGGCGCAGGAAGCGGTCGTAGTCTCGAAGACGGCCGGTGCGGGTCGTCGGCGGGAAGGGTATGCAGATTATGCGGACCGAAGACGACGGCTGGGACATCGTGACGAGCGTCGGGGCCACCACGCTCGGAGTCGCCGCCATGCAGGCTGCGGAGAACCGGCGGCTGGATGCCCTCCTCCACGATCCGTTCGCCGAGCGGCTGGTGACAGCCGTCGGGCGACCGGAGTGGGTGAAGTTCGGCGCAAGGTCCCCGACCTCGCCGCCGAGGAATTGACCAACCACACACTGATGACCGCGATCCGAGGAGACAGCACACCATGACGCACAGCGGCAGCACGAACACCGGTGCGCTCTGGGGCGGACGGTTCGCTTCCGGTCCCGCCGAAGCGATGGCCGCACTGAGCAAGTCGACGCATTTCGATTGGGTGCTCGCGCCCTACGACATTCGCGCATCCAAGGCGCACGCGCGCGTGCTGCACAAGGCGGGCCTGCTCTCGGAGAGCGACCTCGCAGGCATGCTCGCCGGCCTGGATCAGCTTGCCGCGGACGTGGATTCGGGTGCCTTCGGCCCCGCCGACTCCGACGAGGACGTGCACGGCGCGCTGGAACGCGGGCTGATCGACCGGGTCGGCGCCGAGCTCGGCGGGCGGCTGCGCGCGGGACGTTCGCGAAACGATCAGGTGGCCACGCTGTTCCGGATGTGGTTGCGCGACGGCGTCCGCCGGGTCGCCGCCGGCGTGCTCGACGTCGTCGACGCACTGGTCGCGCAGGCGGCCGCGCATCCCGACGCGGTGATGCCAGGCAAGACGCACCTGCAGGCCGCGCAGCCGGTGTTGCTCGCCCACCATCTGCTCGCGCACGCCCATCCGCTGCTGCGTGACATCGATCGGCTGCGTGACTTCGACAAGCGAGCGGCCGTGTCGCCGTACGGTTCCGGCGCGTTGGCCGGTTCCTCGCTCGGCCTCGACCCCGAAGCGATCGCCGCCGAACTCGACTTCGACGCCGCGGCCGCCAACTCGATCGACGCCACCTCCTCGCGCGATTTCGCCGCGGAAGCCGCGTTCGTTCTCGCGATGATCGGCGTCGACCTGAGCCGGATGGCCGAAGAGATGATCCTCTGGAGCACACCGGAATTCGGCTACATCACGCTCGCCGATGCCTGGTCGACCGGCTCGTCGATCATGCCGCAGAAGAAGAACCCCGACGTTTCCGAGCTCACCCGCGGTAAGGCGGGCAGGCTCATCGGAAACCTCACCGGTCTACTGGCGACGCTGAAAGCACAGCCGTTGGCCTACAACCGCGACCTCCAGGAAGACAAGGAGCCACTGTTCGACTCGGTCGCCCAGCTGGAGCTCCTGCTTCCTGCAATCGCAGGCCTTGTCTCCACCCTCACCTTCCACACCGACCGCATGGCCGAACTCGCACCGGCAGGCTTCACCCTCGCCACTGACATCGCCGAATGGCTTGTCCGCCAAGGTGTTCCGTTCCGTGTCGCGCACGAAGCCGCAGGCGCCTGCGTCCGCGTCGCCGAATCCCGCGGCGTCGGCCTCGCCGACCTCACCGACGAAGAATTCGCCGCCATCGATCCCGCCCTCACCCCCCAGGTCCGCGAAGTCCTCACCGTCGCAGGCTCCATCGCCTCCCGCAACGCCCGAGGCGGCACCGCGGCCACCCAGGTCGCCGTCCAACTCACCGAAATCGGCACCACCACAACCGAACTCCGCACCTGGCTGAACTGACCTCGCTCAACTCGATGGGCGGCACAACGCGCCTCCGCGCCGCCTTTCGAGCCCCACTGTCCGACGAGTGGCACATGGCTGCGGCAAAGTGCGAGTAGCCCACTCCGTGGTGTGCCACTCGTGCGGATTCAGCGGGGGAGGTGGTTGGCTACGTGGAGGAGTGGGTTGGCCAGGGGTGGAATGGATTTGGGTCGGGGAGGCGGCCGGTGCGATAGGTGAGGAGGTCGTGGCCTACGAGGCTCCAGTGGGGGACGGCGTTGGCCAAGTGGGCGGCGATCAATGGGGGACCGACCACGTTGTCTTGTAGTAGTAGTCCGCCACGGTCACCCAGCGGCCGTGTCCATGCCGATCACCACGTCCCCATCAAGTCAGCACCACGATCCCGAGTTCCGCCCCGCCGCGGCACATCTGAAGGTGCCGCCCGGTCAGTATCCAGCACTCGCTACGCTGCCGCCATGACCTTGCTTCTGCTGGCCCTGGCCATCGCGACCGAGGTGACCGCGACCGTTTCGCTGAAGATCTCCGAGGGCTTCTCCAAACTGGTCCCCTCGATCATCGTGGTCATCGGCTACTGCGCCGCCTTCTTCTTCCTCTCCCAAGCCCTCAAACGCGGCATGCAGATCGGCGTCGCCTACGGCATCTGGTCCGCGGTCGGCGTAGCCGCCATCGCCGTCATCGGCGTCCTGTTCCTGGACGAGAAACTGACCCTGATCCAGGTCGGCGGCATCGGCCTGGTGATTCTCGGTGTGCTCGCGTTGGAACTCGGCGGCGAGCACTGAGCCGGATGCACCGACGGCCGCTGAGGCGCCGGTGCATCCGGATGCCTGGACAGCTCAAAGGAGCTTGGAGGTCTCCAGGTCGAACTCGAACGGTTTCGGCAGGCTGAGTGAGACGCCGAATTTTGCCGTCGCCGTGTTGCGATACTCGCCGTTCACCGGCTCCCAATGAACGGTCAGTTCTGCTCGGTGTCGGTCGACGAGGAGATAGGCCGGTATGTGAGCCTGCGCGTAAGCATCCCGTTTCTCGGTGCGATCGACCTCCGCGTCACGTTCGCGACCCGACGTTATCTCCAGGATCAGCAGTACCCCTGAAGGGTCGGACCAGGATGGCTGGCCACGGAAATAACCGCATGGCGCCACGGCACCGTCCACTCTGGCACGGCTCTCACGATAGGCAGGGATCCGCAAGCCGACCTCAGGGAACAGCCGCCACTCCGGACAATGGTCTCGGATTTGGTCGCCGAGGATGCTCGTGAACTCGGCGTGCTCACCATCCGGAACCGGAACCACGTAGATCCTTCCATTGATCAGCTCGACGTCGACTTCCTCGGACGATGCGCGCTCGAGCACCTCGAACTCCGCGAGGGTCACATCGGCGTCCATGCTGTTCATATCCCCAGGGTAACGGGGCGATGCGGGTTCGGTCTGCTGGTCGTCCATCAGCAGCCGCCGCGCCGCGGCGTGCGGGCTCATCCCGTGCCCCGATCCGGTGTCGGGCAGGTACGTTCCATGTGGATGCTCCTTCTGCTCGGCGTCATGAATTATGTGCATTTGCTTTGACGCGGCAGCGGAGTCGACGGTTCCCGCGAATGCGTAGGACTTTTCGGGTCCGGTGTGCGGCAATGGGTTCCACTACCCGATGAACCGTGTGAACGGAAGTTGAGTGCATTGTTTTCTGATTCCGAAAAGCCGGTTGCGTTGCGGTGTGTGCATTTTGACGAATATGTCCCCTTGGCTGTGACCCGAACGTACCATCGGGCGATGGACTGGACGTTTGCTCAGCTGTGCGTGCACGGATGTGGCCGATGACCTCGGACGATGCCGCAAAACAGGCGGGTGCGACGGGCGACTCGACCGTCGCGTTGGCCGCGGAGGGACTGGTGAAGCGCTACGGCGGCGTCGAGGCGTTACGTGGCGCGAACTTTCAGGTCAGCGCAGGGGAAGTCGTCGCCTTGATCGGCGACAACGGCGCGGGTAAATCGACGCTCGTGAAATGTCTTTCCGGCGCCGAGCAGCCCGATTCCGGACGGATTTTGCTGGACGGCAAGCAGGTGGTGCTGAATAACCCGACGGCCGCACGGAAACTCGGCGTGGAAACGGTGTATCAGGATCTTGCGGTGGCACCGGACCTCGATCCGGCCGCGAACCTCTTCCTCGGCCGCGAACTGGTGCGCAAGGGTTTGCCCGGCAAACTCGGCATGCTGGATCGGACCGCCATGCGCGCCCAGGCGGTCGAGCATTTCCGCCGCCTCGGGGTGACGCTGCAGAGCGCGGATGTGCCGATCGGCTCGCTGTCCGGCGGGCAGCGCCAGAGCGTCGCGGTGGCACGCGCCGTGATGTGGGCGAGCAAGGTCGTGTTCATGGACGAGCCGACCGCCGCGCTCGGTGTTGTCCAGCGCGAGCGGGTGCTCGACGTGATCCGAAAGGTCCGCGATCAGGGCATCGCGGTGGTGCTGATCAGTCACAACATGCCGGAGGTGTTGGCAGTGGCCGACCGCATCGAGGTGCTTCGGCTCGGCAGGCGGGTCGCGCGTTTCGACGCGGCCGACGCCACGCTCGAGCAATTGGTCGGTGCGATGACCGGCGCACTGTCGCAAGAGGATGTCGCATGAGCGATCAGACAGAAGACACAGCCGAGCGCAGCGAGCCAACAAAAGGCGTAGCCGGTATCCGCAAGGCGGACAACGGCAACGGTGTCGAGATAGCCGAACGCACTGCACTGCAACGACTCCTCGGTGCAAGCACGGTGTGGATCGGCGTCGTGCTGGTCGCGTTGTGCATCGTGTTCAGCGTGCTGCGCCCCGATGCGTTCCCGACCCGCTTCACCTTTCAGACACTGCTGATCGAAACCTCGGTGCTGCTTGTCCTTTCGGTGGGGATGACGTTCGTGATCATCACCTCGGGCATCGACCTCTCGGTCGGCATGGTGCTGATCTTCTCCGGCGTGATCGGCGCCAAATCCATGGAGGCGCTGAGCCCGGACCAGGACGCCACCGGCGCAGGCTGGGGCATCATCGGCATCGGGTTCCTGCTTTCGGTGGCTGGCGGCGGCCTGTGGGGCCTGCTCAACGGTGTGCTGGTGGCAAAGGCCAAGATCCCGCCGCTGATCGTCACGCTCGGCTCGTTCGGCGCCGCACTCGGCGCGGCCCAGCTGATCACCGGCGGCGTCGACACCAGGACGGTGCCCGAAAAGCTGAGGGACACCCTCGGTTTCGGCACCACACTGGGCGGTGTGCCGAACCTGGTGCTGGTCGCCACGGTGGTGACCGTGCTCGCCGCATGGGTGCTGCACACCACCCGGTTCGGCCGCTACACCTATGCCATCGGCTCGAACGAGGAGGCGGCGCGGCGCTCGGGCATCGCGGTCACCCGGCATTTGATCACGGTGTATCTGCTCACCGGTGTACTCGCCGGTCTCGCGGGCTTCATGAATCTCGCCTACTTCGGCACCACCACCATCGGCGGGCACACCACCGACAATCTGGACGCCATCGCGGGCGTAGTGATCGGTGGCACCAGCCTTTTCGGTGGCGTCGGAACGATCGTCGGCACCGTGATCGGCGTGTTCATCCCTTCGGTGCTGAAGAAGGGGTTCGTCATCGCACAGGTGCCGGTGTTCTGGCAGCCGATCGCGGTGAGCGTGGTCCTGGTCGCGGCGGTCTGGTTCGACCAGGTGCGCCGCCGGGCCCGCGATCGGAAGTAGAAATTCGGTAGTGACAACACAATTCGGCGGAGGTAGCCAAATGAGGGTGGCGAAGCGGACCGCGGTGGTGATCGGCACCATGGTGGCGGTCGGCGCGATGCTGGCGGGATGTAGTGGGAAGGTGGGTGATTCGGGTGGCACCGACAGCAAGAAGCTGGTGCTGATCCCCGGTGTTGCCGACGAGCCGTTCTACATCTCGATGCAATGCGGCGCACAGGACGAGGCGGCGAAGCTCGGCTACAAGCTGGACACGCAGGCCCCGACCAAGTTCGACGCGGGATCGCAGACGCCGGTGCTGACCGGTGTGGTGGCGAACAAGCCCGGCGGCATTCTGATCGCGCCGACGCACGCCACCGCGATGGCGAATCCGATCAAGCAGGCCAAGGACGCGGGCATCAAGATCGTCGAGGTCGATACCGCGCTCGACGACACTTCCGTTGCGGCGTCGTCGATTTCGTCGGACAACAAGAAGGGCGGCGAGCTCGCGGCGCAGACCCTGGCGAAGCTGGTCGGGGAGAAGGGCCCGGTGCTGGTGATCAACACCAAGGCGGGCACGTCCACCACCGACGCGCGGGCACAAGGCTTCGAGGACGCGGTGAAGAGCTACCCGGGCATCACCTCGCTCGGCGTGCAGTACAACAACAACGAAGCGGCCCAGGCGGCGTCGATCGTCACCGCGACGCTGGCGGCGCACCCGGATCTCGCAGGCATCTTCGCGACCAACCTGAGTTCGGCCGAGGGCGCGGCCACCGGCCTGCGCAACGCGAACAAGCTCGGCCAGGTCAAACTGGTCGGCTTCGACGCGAGCCCGAAGCAGGTCGAGGATCTGAAAGCCGGTACCGTGCAGGCACTTATCGCCCAGGATCCCGCGGGCATCGGCGCCAAGGGTGTCGATCAGGTGGCCGCGGCGATCGAGGGCAAGCCGGTCACCAGGAAGATCCAGACCGACATGATCGCGATCACTCAGGCCGATATGGACGCCAACTCGAAGTACTTCTACAAGCGCAAGTGCTGACCGGGGTGATCACCCTGCCACACGCGGCAGGGTGATCGCGACGAATGGCAACGCCGCACAGCTCCTGGAAGCCGTGCGGCGTTGTCGTTGTTCCAGCGACGTCAGTCCTCTACGCGGACTGCGTATCCCGCGGTGGTGAGGGCGCCGAGGACGTCGTCGCGGTGGTTCGGTCCGCGTGTCTCCAGGGTGAGCCACACCTCGACCTCGTCCAGCGCCAGGAAGGTGCCGGTGCGGGCGTGGGCGACGTCGACAACGCTGGCGCCGGTCTTGCCGACCACCGCGAGCAGCGCGCTCAGCCCGCCGGGACGGTCCGAGATCGTCACGCGCAGTGCGAGATAACGTCCTGCCGCACTCAATCCGTGACCGATCAACCTGGTCAGCAGCAGCGGGTCGATATTGCCGCCGGACAGCACCGCACAGACCGGGCCCTTCAGGTCGAGATCCGCTGCGGCACAACTCATCAGCGCCGCGACCGCCGCGGCGCCCGCAGGCTCGACGATCAACTTCGCCCGCTCCAGACACAGCAGCAGCGCCTTGGACAGCGAGTCCTCATTCACGGTCAACATGGTCGGAACATGTTCGGCGACATAACCGAACGGCACCTTGCCCGGCTGCCCGACGGCAATACCGTCGGCCATGGTGGCCATCCGCTCGACCCGCAACGGCTTGCCCGCCGCCAGCGAACCCGGCCACGCCGCCGCCTCTGCGGCCTGCACGCCGATCACCCGCACCTGCGGCGCCAGCTGGTGCAGCGCCACCGCGATCCCCGCGAGCAACCCGCCACCGCCGGTCGGCACGAGCACCGTGCCGACGTCGGGGATCTGTTCGAGGATCTCCAGCGCCACGGTGGCTTGCCCGGCGACGATGTCCGGGTGGTCGAACGGGTGGATCAGCGTCGCGCCGGTGCGCTCGGCGAAGTCCATCGCGGCGTCCAGCGAATCGTCGATCGTCTCCCCGACCTGTCGCACCTCGGCGCCGTACGCCTTGGTCGCCGCCAGCTTCGGCAGCGAGGCGCCCACCGGCATGAACACGGTCGAGGCGATGCCGAGCGACGTGGCCGCCCAGGCCACGCCCTGCGCGTGGTTGCCCGCGCTCGCCGCAACCACTCCGTTAGCGCGATCGTCCGACGGAAGGTTCGCAATCCGGTTGTAGGCGCCGCGCGGCTTGAACGACCCGGTCCGCTGTAAGTTCTCGCACTTCAGCCACACCTCGGATCCGGCACGCTCCGACAAGACCCGCGACGCCACGATGGGCGTCTTCCGGATCACCGGCGCGAGCAACTTCGCGGCAGCCTCGATCTGCTCCATACCGACCAACTCCATGGCGCCCATGCTGCCATCCCGTCCCGCAAACGTCCCACCATTGCGGCGCGCCCTGTCTGGTCCACGGGACAACCGACTGCTAGATCGTCTGCCGGTGCTGCTCGGTCAGGCGGTTTTGGCAAGGTGGTGGGCGAGAGCGCCCAGCCGGGCCAGCCTGGCGTCGCCGAGCGGAGTGAGCCGACCGCCCAGGCGATTGGTGACGAAGCCGAGGGACATGCCGGTCGCGGGGTCGGCGAAGGCGCCGGAACCGCCGAGGCCGAAATGACCGAAGGCGGAGACGGGTTCGGCCTTGGACGGCTTCATCGGGACCCCGTGGAAACCGAGTGCCCACGGGATGCGCAGGGCCAGAACGTAATCGGGGGTGAACACCTGCCTGCGGGTCATCTGCTCGATGGTTTCGGGACGAAGCAGCTGATATCCGTCGAGCGCTCCGCCGTTGGCGAGCGCGCCGTACATCCGCGCGATGGCCCGCGCCGAGAAGACGCCGTTGAGGCCCGGCATCACCGAATCATGCAGGCGCGGATCGGAAACCAGATCGGCGAAGCCTTTCGGCGTGGTGTCCATGGCGGCCGCGAATCTGGTGCGTCCGAGCAGTCGCGAGCTGTTCTCCCAGCTCATCCCGGCGACCGTGAGCCGGGGAAAGTTGGTGGCGATGCGGCCGCGGTGCTCCTGCGGCACCCGGAACCAGAGTTCCTCGGCGGCAAGCGGTTCCGCGATCTCGGTGCGCAAGACCTCGGTGAACTCGGTGCCGGTGACCCGGCGCACCAGCTCGGCGGCCAAGTGCCCGTAGGTGATTCCGTGGTAGCCGCTGGTGACCAGCCGCCGTGGATCCGGCTCGGCCGCGGCAAGCGCCGCCGTCACCGCCGCGTCGTCGAAGAACCGATCGAACGAGCCGGGCAGCAGCCCGCGCAGCCGATGCAATCCCGCACGGTGGGTGAGCAATTCGCGGACCGTGATGTGCTCCTTGCCCGCGGCGCCGAACTCGGGCCAGTAGGTGGCGATCGGCTCGTCGTACCCGAGCCTGCCGCGCTCGGCGAGCCGGTGCAGCAGCGTGCTCGCCACCCCCTTGCTTGTCGAATACGCCATCGCCACGGTGTCGTGCGCCCACGGCACCTCGGGCCGCGAGAACCCGGCCCAGACGTCCACCACCGGCACGCCGTGCAGGTAGACCGCGAGCGCCCCGCCGCCGTCGGTCGGCCGCCGGAACAACCGGTCGAACTCGGCGACCAGGGCGGCGAACCGGCGATCGACGAACTGTGTTGCCGAAGCCGTCATCGAAAACTCTCTGTAGTACGTGTGGGATCCAGGATTACATGTCCCTACCGACCCGAATACGCGTGCACCCACGCGACCGGTCGGTTCGGTGAGACGTTTCCTGAGCGTCACACAGCGGACGGAGATCGCAACACGCCGCGCATAGCGTGTTCGCATGCCCTCGAGACGACGTTCGGCGCTGCTCGCGAGGTTGGTTGTCGACACACCCGGCCGTCCGCAAATCATCCTCGGCGAACTGCGCCGGGTGATCCTCGACGGTGCGGTGCCGCCGTGCACCCGCATCCCACTGCGCGAGGTGGCCGAGCTGTTCGGCGTCAGCCACATCCCGGTGCGTGAGGCGCTCAAGACGCTGATCGGTGAGGGTTTGGTCACCCACGAACCGCACGGTGGTTATGCGGTGGCCCAGTTGACCGTCGCGGAACTGCGCGAGATGTACATCGTGCGGGAAACCCTGGAGAACGCCTCGCTCGCCGCCGCCGCATTGCGCGCGACCGACGCGGACCGCGCGGAGTTGCTTGCGGTGAACGCGCTGCTCGAGCAGGCGATCCGCGACGACGATCCGGTCGCCTATCAGCGCCAGTCCCGCAATTTCCACATCGCGCTCACCAAGCCGTCACGGCTGTTCCGGCTGCTGCACATGCTGGAATCCGCGTGGAATATCACCGAGCCGGTGCAATCCATGGTGCATATCGGCCGGGCCGACCGGGTCCGTCTGCACACCGACCACGCGCTGCTGCTCGACGCCTTCCTCGCCCGTGATGTCGACCGCTTGCTGATGCTCGCCGGGCGCCATCACCGCAGGTTGGCGGGTGTTATCGCGACCCTGCCCACCGATACCGGCCTGCTCGCGCCGGAAGATATATCTGCCGCGCAATAGCCGGGCAATACTCGCGCAACGGGCGGGCAATAGCGGATCCCTACCGTCGGTTCGATCACAGTTTCACCCTCGGATGGGAAACACCATGACCGAAACCATCGTCCGGCCTTCCGCCGGCTCCGCGCCGCAGGCCAGCACCGCGGCGGCCGCATACGACCCTCGGCTCACCAACGCGGACCTGGCGCCGTTACGCGAACAGACCTGGGGCTCGTACAACATCTTCGCGTTCTGGATGTCGGATGTGCACAGCGTCGGCGGCTACGTCACCGCGGGCAGCCTGTTCGCGCTCGGCCTGGCCAGTTGGCAGGTGTTGGCCGCGCTGCTGATCGGCATCGGCATCGTCTACCTCTTCTGCAATCTGGTCGCGAAGCCGAGCCAGGTGACCGGCGTGCCCTATCCGGTGATGTGCCGCAGCGCGTTCGGCGTGCTCGGCGCGAACATCCCGGCCATCATCCGCGGCCTGATCGCGGTGGCCTGGTACGGCATTCAGACCTTCCTCGCGTCGGCCGCGCTGGATGTGGTGTTGGTGAAGCTGTTTCCGGGCCTGGCACCGTATGCGGTCGCCGATGACTATGGCTTCCTAGGTCTTTCGCTGCTCGGCTGGGGCAGCTATCTGGCGTTGTGGGTCGTGCAGGCCTGTGTGTTCTGGCGTGGCATGGAATCGATCCGGAGGTTCATCGATTTCTGCGGCCCCGCCGTGTATGTGGTGATGTTCCTGCTCTGCGGCTATCTGATCGCGAAAGCCGGTTGGGGCGCCATCGATGTGAACCTCGGCGCGGTGCAGTACACCGGCTGGGATTCGCTGCCCGTGATGCTCGGCGCCATCGCCCTGGTGGTGTCGTACTTCTCCGGCCCCATGCTCAACTTCGGCGACTTCTCCCGGTACGGAAAGACTTTCACCGCCGTCCGGCGGGGCAACCTGCTCGGACTTCCGGTCAACTTCCTGGTGTTCTCGCTGTTGGTGGTCATCACCGCGTCGCTGACGTTCCCGGTCTACGGCGAGTTGATCACCGACCCGGTGGCGACCGTCGCCCGCATCGACAGCACCTTCGCGATCGTGTTGGGCGCGTTGACCTTCACGATCGCCACGGTCGGCATCAACATCGTGGCGAACTTCATCTCGCCCGCCTTCGACTTCTCGAACGTGAGCCCGCAGCGGATCAGCTGGCGGGCGGGCGGCATGATCGCCGCGGTCGGTTCGGTGTTGATCACGCCGTGGAATCTGTACAACAACCCCGAGGTCATCCACTACACCCTCGAGGTGCTCGGCGCCTTCATCGGCCCGCTGTTCGGCGTTCTCATCGCCGACTACTACCTGGTGCGCAAGCAGCGCGTCGTCGTTGCCGATCTGTTCACCATGTCGGAGTCCGGAAGCTATTGGTACCGCAAGGGATACAACCCGGCCGCGGTCCTCGCGACCGTGCTCGGCGCGGTGGCCGCGGTGCTTCCTGTGCTGGCCAAGGACGTCACCGGCATGTACACGATGGCGCAGTACAGCTGGTTCGTCGGCTGCGGACTGGGTTTCGTGTCCTACTACGTACTGGCCACTCGAACACGGTTGATGGCGCGGGAGGTGCCTGCCTGATGCATATCCGTGTGGTCAACCCGAACACGACGCGGGCGATGACCGACACGATCGAGCAGTGTGCCAGGGCCGTCGCAGGCCCCGGCACGCTGCTCGACGCGGTGACCGCCGAGATGGGACCCGCGTCGATCGAGAGTCACTACGACGAAGCACTCAGCGTCCCAGGGATTCTCGCCGCGATTCAGCGCGGCGAGCAGGACGGTGTCGACGGCTACGTGATCGCCTGCTTCGGCGACCCCGGCCTGGATGCGGCGCGGGAGGTGGCGGCGGGACCGGTGCTCGGCATCGCTGAGGCGGCAATGGCAACGGCCAGTCATCTCGGTCGAGGGTTCAGTGTCGTCACCACGTTGAGCCGAACCATCGGGCGCGCCCATGATCTGGTGGAACGCTATGGGCGGCAACGATTCTGCCGCGGTATTCATGCGTGTGAGCTGCCGGTGCTCGCGGTGGACTCCGATCCGGACGCCCGCAAGATCATCACCGAGGCCTGTCGGGACGCGGCGGAGGCCGACGGTTCGGACGCGATCGTGCTCGGCTGCGCGGGCATGGCGGATCTGTGCACGCATATCCGCGACGAGGTCGGGGTGCCCGTGATCGACGGGGTGGCCGCCGCGACGGTGACAGTGCAGTCCCTGATCACGCTCGGGCTGCGCAAGTCCGGCAGGGGCGAGTTCGCCGCGCCGCCACCGAAGCCGTACTCCGGCCTGCTTCGCGACTACGGCCGGTAGCTCAGCGAAAGCCGTGGCACAAGGAAAGCGCCGTTGCGCGTGGATGTTCCACGAGCAACGGCGCAAGCCGGGGGAGGGGATCAGGCCGCGACGGCGGTCCGCAACAGGTGCAGGGCGACGTCCGGGTCATCGACATCGACGACGATCCTGGTGAAATCGGCGCCCGCCAGCTCGACCCGGATGGCGCGGCCGTCGAAGCGGGTGTCCCAGAACTCTTTTCGGCCCTTGCCGCGGAACGTGCCCGCCGCGATCACGCCGGGGAAGAAGGTGCCCGGCGTCCGCAGCCACGGTGGCCTGCGGTCGACCTCGGCCCGGGCGACCGCGGTGATATCGGCCAGATCGAAGGTGATGTGCTCACGTAAAGCCAGCACCTGGTGCCCGCCGAGCACCTGGATCGTCACGGTCGTCCCGGTGACCTCGACTTCGACCATCGCGCACCTCGCTTCGTAGAGAACTTGTCTCTCTCACAATGCCGGGCAGACCTAGTCGTTTCCTGTGGCGTTGCTATGAGTTCTCTCAGGCTTTACTCATGCCTCTACGTAGATATGCGCATCTATGGAGGTAGTCGCTTCCTGATCAAGGCTCGGCCGCCGCGTGTGTCGATCCGAAAAACCGCACGGGCGGTATGGGATTCTCGCTGTGCTCGTGCACCACCCGTTCCTGCAGGTCCACCGCGTGCAGTCGCTCGTACGAACCAGCCAGCGAGAAGAGGTGCCGGAGTCTTGATGTTCGGGAAGGCCGCCACGGCGGCGGCCGTCACAGCCGCGGTCCTCGTCCCTTTCGATATCGGTGCGGCGAGCGCGCTGCCGCCTTCCGGTAGCTGCGCACACGGTGAGTTCCGGTGGACCGCGGCGGACGGCGCGATCGGCATGACGCCGAACACGCTGACCTTCACGTCCGTCGGCGTGCTGCGCGACTGCATCGGCGGACCCGAAGGCATCACCGGCGGCACGTTCACCGGCACGCACATCGCGACCTCGGACTGCATGCATCCGGCCGACGGCCCGATCACCGTCGACGTGCTCTGGTCGAACGGCGAGACGAGCAGGCTGTGGGGTCCATGGCCGGTCACCATGCAACAGCCGACAGTCGGACCGTTGGAGGTGGTGGCCGGCCTCGGCGCGGGGCGGCGAGTCCGGATCACCGCCGACTACGAGATGACGCCGGAGATGGTCGGCGGCTGCCTCGGCTCGGGAGTGCGCACCGGCACCGGCCGCCTGAGCGCGACCTCCTTCCCGTGACGCGCGCTACCGCTGTGCGTCTGCGGTGAATCGCCCAGCGCGCTCGGCGATGTCGAGCACGCCTGCCAGCCACGGGGTGTAGACGTCCGGATCGCCGGCGAGCGCGGCCCGGAGTTCGTCCGGCTGGATCCACCCATAGTCGGCGACCTCGGCCGGATCTGGCCGCGGCGAACCGGCGGTGAGCAGGCCGACGAGCACGTGGTCCCATTCGAACTCGACGCGGCCGGTGGTGGAATCCTCGGCGTGATAGCGGTAGACCCCGACCTCGGTGAGCTCGGTGGCCAAGCCCATCTCCTCGGCGAGGCGCACCGCCGCGGCGGCCGCGACCGGTTCGCCCGGCGCGGGATGGCCGCAGCAGGTGTTGGCCCATTGGGAGGGGAACCGGGTCTTGACCGCGGCCCGCTGCTGCAGCAGCACCCGCCCCTCGCCGTCGAACAGCAGCACCGAGAACGCCCGATGCAGCTGTCCAGGCGCCTGATGCGCCTGCGACACCGGGCACGTGCCGATCGCGCGCCCTGCGTCGTCCACGAGCTCGACGAGCAGGGCCTCGCGGTCGGTGCCCGGCTGGGCGATGGTCTCGGTCACCTGCCCACCTTATCGGCGGCGATCAGCAGGTATTGGAAGCTCCCCTCCTTGTATGCGGTCAGGAACGGCTGCTCGACACCGGTCGCGAGCTCGGACTTCGTGCGCAACTCCCAGTACGGGATGGTGGCAGCGGTGAGATCGACCACGTTGATCGGCACCAGATTGTTCTCGGCCAGCGCACGGAAGTACTCGCTGCGCGGATGGATCATGCAGCCGTAGTGTGCGTCGATCCAGCTGACCGACGACGAGCGGCCGCCGGTGACATCGTTGGAGCAGCCGGTGATGCACACGTAGCGCCCGCCGGGCTCCAGCAGCCGGGAGAACTCGTGGAACAGGTCGAAAAGGTCGACATACATGGTGGTTTCGTTGGTCCAGATGCCGCGCATCGACCACGGCTCGAAGCCGGTCTCCAGCATGTTGCGGAAATGGAACTGCACCTTGTCGGTCACGCCGCGCTGTTCGGCCTGCTCGTTGGCGAACCGGACCTGGTACTCGGAGATGGTGACGCCGTCGACGCGGCAACCGAACCGTTGGTTGGCCATGAAACTCGTACCGCCACGGCCGGATCCGCCGTCCATCAGCCTGCAGTCCGGCCTGACCTCGCCGAGGTGATCCAGCAGCAGCTGGGCCTGCGCGGTCTCCAGGCGATGCAGTTCCTTGACGATGCGCTCCTGTCTGGTTTCCTCCGGCCCGCCGAGCACCGAGAGGTCGGGGGTGCCGATGCCGTAGTGATGGTGGTAAAGCCCGTCCACCTCACCGAGTTTCGTGTTCACCCGGTCGTCGTTGGGGTTGTTGTTCCAGTACGCGGCGACGGACGCCTGGTAGCTGGTTTGCAGTACTGCCCCGGTGTCGGGATTGAGAATGGTCATGCCGGTTCACCCTCTCTCGTTGCAACACTCGTCAATTCGCGTCGGATCAACGTTTGGTCCCGATTCGGTTGTGCCCGTGGGAGGTTTCGCCTCGGCACCGGCGAACGACGCGCGGAGCCATGGCGGCGCGGAAAGTGCGGAGGCCACGGAATCGAGCAGGTCCGACAATGCTGCTCTGGTGTCGGGCTGGAACGGCACGCCGGTGAGGTTCGGCACGCTGGTGATGCCCGGTGGTTCCAATCCGGTGGACGAGACGATCGCGCTCGGCGCGGGCACCTGCGGTGGCTCCGTCACGCCCGGCGGTTGGAGTAGCGCACCGGTACCGAGCCCGACGGGCCCGAAGGCCCGTGCGGCGGTGTGCGGATCCGGCAGTGCCGGTATCGTTGAATTAGCCTGTGGCTGTGCTGGTTCCGCGTTGAGAGACCGGTGGGACGTGACGTTCGGCACGGGCGCGGGTGCGGTGTTGCGCGGAGTACGCCGCAGCGCGGTGGTGCCGAGTCCGGTGGCGCCGGAGAGCGCAGCTATGTCATGGATGGCCGGGCGTGTGGCGGCACGAGAGAGCGCTGACATGGCTCATCCTCCGGTCAGACCGCTTGCCGAGCGACCAGGACGTTGTCGAGCACGCCGAGGGCGTCCGGCACCAGGACGGCCGCCGAGTAGTAGCAGCTGACCAGGTAGGAGATGATCGACTGGTCGTCGATGCCTTTGAAGCGAACGTTGAGGCTGGGTTCGTATTCGTCGGGGAGCCCGGTTTGATGCAATCCGATGACGCCCTGGTCTTTTTCGCCGGTGCGCATCGCCAAAATCGACGTGGTTTGGGTGTCGCTGACGGGGATTTTGCCGCAGGGGAAGATCGGAACGCCGCGCCATGCGGGCACGCGGTGGCCGTCGACATCGACCGGGTCGGGGTAGAGGCCGCGTTTGCTGCATTCGCGTCCGAACGCGGCGATCGCTTTCGGGTGTGCGATAAACAGTTTCGTGCTGCGCCGCATGCTGAGCAGCTCGTCCATGTCGTCCGGAGTCGGCGGGCCGGTCTCGGTCGAAATGCGTTGTTTCAGGTCGCAGTTGTGCAGCAGCCCGAAGTCGGTGTTGTTGACGAGGTCGTGTTCGCGGCGTTCGTAGAGTGCTTCGATGGTGAGTCGCAGCTGCTGTTCGGTCTGGTTCATCGGATCGTTGAACAGATCAGCGACACGGGTGTGCACGCGAAGCACGCTCTGCGCCAGGCTGAGTTCGTATTCCCGCGGCGACGCGTCGTAGTCGACGAACGTGCCGATGAGTTCCGGCTCACCTGCGTGGCCGGAGGCGATCTCGATATTCGCCTCGCCCTTGGTGTTCTGCGGTTTGTCCGGTGCGTCCGCCACCCGCGAGAGTTGCTCACGCAGCGCGGGCGTGTATTCGAGCATTTCGTCCAGCGCCTGTCGTGGCAGCGCCAGCAGTGTGGTTCTGGTGACGGTCTTGATGGTGACCGGCCAGATCGCCTGGCCGTCGGTGAGCGCTTCTTCGCCGAAGTAGTCGCCGCCCATGAGGATCCCGAGCATGGTCTGTTCGCCGTATTCGCCGGTGCCGATTTTGCTCAGCTTTCCGTGCACGACCAAAAGCACCTGATTCAACGGGTTGCCGAATTCGGCGACCACGGTGCCCGGTTCCAGGTCGCGCTGTTCGAAGCGCTGCGCTAGGGCGCGCAGTATTTCCTCGTCGTCGAAATCGCGTAAAGGCGGAAGTTCTTGCAATTCCAGGGGAATGACACGGGCCTGCGCACCGTCGACGGCGAACTCGACCTCGCCGTTGCCGACGGTATGGGTGAGTCGGCGGTTGACGCGGTAGACGCCGCCGCTGACCTGTGTCCATGGCAGCATGCGGGTGAGCCAGCGCGAGCTGATGCCCTGCATCTGCGGTTCGGATTTGGTGGTGTGCGTCAGCTGATGGGCGGCCGACGTGCTGAGACTTTTACGACCGTTGGTTTCCGTGTGGACCGGCATATCGATGGTCATGCGTTGTCCTCACCTCGAGGCAGAGTTTCCGGCACAGCTATTTCGTGCACAACAAATAACGGGCGGTTGCGGCCCGTGAAACCAGTCATTCGAGCGAATTGGCTTACGCGACAGTGCGTTCCAGACGGCTTCGATAGTAGGCCCGGCGTCGGGCCGCACGCAGCGAAATGGCCGATGCCGACGCGGATGGTTACGACACGCTGCCGATCGAATAGCGCCTGCGTAACAGCTTTGCGACGGGAGGTGGCCCGGCCTGTGACGGTGCGGCGGCGCGTCGGCGTTATACCGCCGAGAGGGTGAGAGAGAATGGGTTTCGGCGTATGTAATAGGCCACTGACCGGCCGCTGAGCGGCATGGAACTGCTCACAGCGGACACATAATGGATACGCGGTGTGGGAAGCTCGTCTGAGCACATCGCGGCACGGTTGTCGGGGCCTGCGGCGAGTGGCCTCCGACAACGGCGCGGAGGATGCGAGTCACGTTCTAGGGTAGGGCCAGGAGCGATCTTGAAGTTCAGCACGAAGGAATTGGTCGGGTCGGTGCAGCGGTTGGTGGCAACCGCGCAGAACGGCCTGGAGGTCATCCGCTTCGGCGGGTTGACCCATGACGTGGAGTCGTCGCCGTTCGAGGTCGTCGAGAGGAGGCGGATGTACCGCTTGCGGCACTACTTCCCCGACGACACGGCCAAGGACCGCCCCGTCGTGCTCCTCGTGCCGCCGTTGATGGTGAACGCCGACATCTGGGACGTGAACGCCGACGACGGCGCCGTCGGGATCCTGCATCAGGGCGGAATCGATTGCTGGGTAGTCGATTTCGGCTCACCCGCGAGCGAGGAGGGCGGCTGGGAACGCGACCTCGCCGACCACGTGCTCGCGGTCAGCAGCGCGATCGACGCGGTGACCGAGGCGACCGGAAGCAGTGTGCACCTGATGGGTTACTCCCAGGGCGGCATGTTCGCCTACCAGGTCGCGGCCTACCGGTACGGCAAGGGGGTACAGAGCATCGTGACCTTCGGCAGCCCGGTCGACGTCGTCGCGGGCATGCCGTTCGGCCTGCCCTACGGCATGGTCTCCGATGTCGCCGATTTCCTGGCCGATCACGTGGTGACCCGGCTGCCGATCACCGATTCGATGGTGCGCATCGGCTTCCAGATGCTCGATCCGATGAAGACCGCCAAGGCGCGGATCGACTTCCTGCGTCAGCTGCACGACCGTGAGGCGTTGCTGCCGAAGGAGCGGCAGCGCCGGTTCCTCAACAGTGACGGGTGGGTCGGCTACGCCGGTCCCGCGGCTGCGGATCTGCTCAAGCAGTTCGTCGCGCACAACCGGTTGATGTTGGGCGGCTTCGTGATTCGCGACCATCCGGTGTCGCTGGCCGAGCTGAAGTGCCCGATCCTGGCGTTCGTCGGCGAGGTCGACGACATCGGTCAGCCCGCCGCGGTGCGCGGCATCGTGCGGGCCGCGCCGAATGCCGATGTGTACGAGGCCAGCCTGATCGCCGGGCATTTCGGGCTGGTGGCAGGCAGCACCGCGACCAACCACACCTGGCCGCTGGTGCGGCAGTGGGTCGACTGGCTGGAGCGCGACAAGCCGTTGCCCGAGGAGATCGTCCCGATGGCCGAGCATGTCGAGGCCAACCGGCCGCGCTCGGCGGCCACCCGGATGGTGCACACCGCCGCGACCCTGGCCGAGGCCGGCGTCGGCGTCAGCAAGGCGTTGGAAGGCATCGCGAACAACACCGTGCGTGGCTCGGTCGAGCTGGCGGGCGAGGCCGCGCGGGCGCTGCCCCGGCTGACCAGGCTGGGCATGATTCAGCCGCACACCCGCATCTCGCTGGGCAGGCTGATCGCCGAACAGGGCAGGCGCGCGCCGCTGAAGGATCTGTTCCTGTTCGACGATCGGGTGCACACCAACGCCGCGGTCAACGTGCGCATCGACAACGTGGTGCGCGGGCTCGTCTCGGTCGGCATTCGTCCGGCGATGCGGGTCGGCGTGATCATGGAGACCAGGCCGAGCGCGCTCGCGACGGTCGCCGCGCTGTCCAGGCTCGGCGCCGTAGCCGTGCTGCTCGCGCCGGGCAGCGAATTGTCGCGCGCGCTCGAAATGACCGGTGTCGACACGCTTGTCGCGGATCCGGAGAACCTGCGCCACGCCGCTGGCACCGGGGCCAGGGTGCTCGTGCTCGGCGGCGGCGATGCCCGTCAGCTCGATATTCCGTTGAGCGACAAGGTGATCGACCTCGAGCAGATCGATCCGGCGCACGTGAAGCTGCCCGCCTGGTATCGCCCGGATCCCGGGTTGGCGCGCGAGCTGGCGTTCGTGCTCGTCACCGGCACCGGTGATCGGCTGGAGACCAAGTACATCACCAACCACCGCTGGGCGCTTTCGGCGTTCGGCACCGCGACCTCCGCCGACCTGAACCGCAGGGACACGGTGTATTGCCTTGCCCCGCTGCACCATTCGTCCGGGCTGCTGGTGAGCCTCGGCGGTGCGATCGCGGGCGGCAGCCGGATCGCGCTGACCCGCTCGCTCGACCCGGCGCAGTTCGCCGAGGAAGTGCACCGCTACGGCGTCACCGTGGTCACCTACACCTGGACCATGCTGCGCGACATCCTCGACGCCGACGTGTTCCCGGCCGGGCATCGTCATCCGATTCGGCTGTTCATCGGTTCCGGCATGCCCGCGGGCCTGTGGCGGCGCACCACCGAGCAATTCGAGCCCGCCAGGGTGCTGGAGTTCTACGCGTCCATCGAGGGCGACGTGGTGCTTGCCAACGTGAAGGGCGTCAAGCGCGGCAGCAAGGGCAGGCCGGTGCCGGGCACCGCCAAGGTGGAGCTGGTCTCCTACGACCCGATCACCGAGGAAATCCAGCTCGACAGTGCGGGTTTCGCCCGGCGTTGCGCGGACAACGAGGTCGGCCTGCTGATCGGGAAGGCCTCCGAGGGCGTTGATATCTCGGCAGGCGGGCTGCGTGGCGTCTTCGCACCCGGCGATTCGTGGATGCCGACGGAGAACCTTTTCCGCCGCGACAGCGACGGCGACTACTGGTTGGTCGATCGCAAGGACACCGTGATCCACACCCCGCGCGGTCCCGTCTACGGGCAGCCGATCGTCGACATGCTCAACGACATCACCGCGGTGGACATGGAGGTCGCGTACGGGCTCGAGGTCGGTGATCACTCGGGGACGGCAGACGGCGGAGCCGGCGGGGTGGGTAAGCACTGCATCGCCGTTGCGGCGGTGAGCGTGCGCAAGAACTTCCGGCTCGAGCCCAAGGACGTCACCGAGGCGTTGCGCGCCCTCGATCCCGACAAGCGGCCCGACCTGGTGTACGTGGTGGACGATATTCCGCGCAGTTCCTCCTACCGCCCGTCCACCCGCGCGGTGCAGGCGGCGGGGCGTCCCGAGCCCGGCCCCGACACCTGGTGGTACAACCGGGTTTCGGACGCCTACGAAATCCTCACCGAGGACGACGCCCCCAAGGTGCTCGGCGACCGCTGAGTTCACCGTCCACCGCCCCTGATCCGCATTCGGCCCGTACGCGCCCGCGTACGGGCCGAATCATGTTCCAGTACGGCGCGATTGGCACGACCTACGGCGGCGTTCGAGGTCACCGACCCGCCCGCGCGCGCGAGCGGCCAGCGCCGTACGATCCGGGGCTGACGTTGCTGTCCGATTTCCGTTCAGGGGTACTTGGTGCGAACAAGCCTTATCTACCGCAACGCCACCGTCTACGAGTTGCTGATGCGTGCGCTGTACGGCCGGTACTACTCGGCTCGCTACCGCGCCGTCGAGGAGCTCGTGCCGGAGGGCGCCAGTGTGGTCGATCTGTGCTGCGGTCCTGCGACGTTGTACACCCGCTACCTGCGGCACAAGTCGGTCGACTACACGGGTCTGGATCGCAACGACGGTTTCGTCGCCAAGCTAGGCAGGGCAGGCGGGCGCGGCGAAGTCTGGAACCTGCACGCCGACATCCCGCTGCCCGAGGCCGACTACCTGGTGATGCAGGCGAGCCTCTACCACTTCCTGCCCGAGCCGGGACCGGTCATCGATCGAATGCTCGCCGCCGCGCGCAAGCAGGTGATCATCGCCGAACCGGTGCGCAACGTGGCGAGCAGCCAGAACCGCGTGCTCGCCGCCCTCGGCCAGCGCTTCACCGCCGCGGGCGACGGTGTCCAGGCACACCGCTTCACCGAGGAAACGCTCGATGACTTTTTCCACGCCTACGCGCCCCGCGTGGTCCGGCAGTCATTGATCGCCGGTGGCCGCGAAAAGCTCTACGTCCTCAGCGCCTGAGGACACGCCGGGCAGGGGTGGTGCGCACAGAGTTTCGGCACGTTCCACAACAGTTGTAGTCGTTGTGCGGGGTCCAGATCCTCTGTGGCCCGGCGTGTGGGGGTCGACGGTCAGACCGTGAAGTCGCTGATCGCCTCGACGACCCGCCCGACCTGTTCGTCGGTGAGGTCGGGCCACAGCGGCAAGCGCACCACCGTCGCGGAGAACTCCGCGCTGCGCACGCAGGGCTGCGGGGTGCGGCCCAGCTTGAGCCCTGCCGGGCTGGAGTCCAACGGGATGTAGTGGAACGGTGCGGAGATGCCGAGCGCGCGCAGGTGCGCGATCAGGTCGTCGCGGCGTTCCTCGGTGGGGGTGCGCAGGTAGTACAGGTGCGCGGTGTGCTCGCGGTCGTCGGGCACCGTCATCAGGCGAACGTCGTTGCGGGCGGCCCACTCCGGCAGTGCGGCGGCGTAGGCGTCCCACACTCGGTGCCGTGCGGCCTGGATCGTGTCGAATTCGTCGAGCTGTGCGTCGAGCACCGCCGCGTTCAATTCGCTCGGCAGGTAGCTGGAGCCGATGTCCTGCCAGGAGTACTTGTCCACCGCGCCGCGCAGGAATCGGGCGCGGTCGGTGCCCTTCTCCCGGATGATCTCGGCGCGCGCCATCAGGATCTCGTCGGTGAGCAGCAGTGCGCCGCCCTCGCCGCAGTGCACGTTCTTGGTGTCGTGGAAGCTGAGCGTGCCGAGCGCACCGAGGGTGCCGAGGGCGCGCCCGCGGTAGCGGCCACCGAGGCCGTGCGCGTTGTCCTCGACGATCGCGAAGCCGTGCGTGCCTGCCAGCTCCAGCAGCCGGTCCATGTCGGCGGCGACGCCGCCGTAGTGGATGACCACGACAGCCTTGGTGCGTTCGGTGACGACGGCCGCCACCGACTCCGGGTCGAGATTGCCGGTGGCCGGGTCGATATCGGCGAAGACGCAGGTGGCGCCGCGCAGTGCCATCGCGGTCGCGGTCGAGGTGAACGCGAAGCTCGGCACGATCACTTCGTCGTCGGGCCCCAATTCCAGCAGCAGCCCGGCCATTTCGAGCGCGGAGGTGCACGAGGTGGTCAGCAGCGCGTGCGGTGCCTCGGTGATCGCCTTCAGCTTCTCGGTGGCGGAAGCGGTGAACTGTCCGTCGCCGTGGCTGTGGTCGGAACCGAGGACGGCCTCGAGGTTGGGCAGTTCGCGGCGGGCCCGGTAGGGGCGGCTGAAAATGACGCGGTCAGTGCTCAACCCGGTCGTTTCCTCTGTTCGATGTGGTCGTTGCTAAGTGTCGCGTGTCCGCCGTGCCGTTCGCGAGCGGCACCGCTTGCCGGTCGGTGGGGCGCGGCGTCGGTGAGTCGACGGTGAGGTACAGCGGCTTGCCGACGAGGATATGCAAAGCCACCCCGAGGTATTCGGCGATGAGACCGAGCGAGAACAGGATCGCGCCGGAGACGAGCAGCAGCACCACGATCATCGAGGCCCAGCCCTCCGGCGCCCAATTATCGGTGGTGAGCGCCTCGTACACGATGACGGCGGCCATCACGCCACCGCCGAGCCCGAGCGTGACACCGAGCATGCTCACCAACCGCAGGCCGCGAGTTCCGCTGCACAGCACCATCTTCCAGAACAGCGAGAAGAGGCGACGGTAGTTGTAGCCGGATTCCTCACGGCCCTCGGCGCGCAACACCACCGGCACCTGTGCGACATTGCCGACCACCCAGGTGAGCGCGACATCGAGGTAGACACCGTTGGACGCGACCTCGGCCAGCTGACGGCCGATGGCGCCGCGGATCAGCCGGAAGCTTTCGAAGCGGGTGGAGTCGGGGAACGCGAACAGCGTCGCGAGCACCAGCTTCGCGCCGCGCGAGGTGAGGTTGCGCAGGAAGCCGTGCGGCCTGGTGTTGGTCGGCTTCGAATAGACCAGCTCGGCGCGCTCGGCCAGTGCGGCGTCCAGGAAGTCGGCGATGAAGCGGGGATCGTGCTGGCCGTCCTCGTCCATCGTGACGATCCAGTCGCCGCCCGCGGCCGACATGCCCGCGATGGTCGCCGCGTCCTGCCCGAAGTTGCGGCTCAGCCAGATGGTGCGCACCTCGGGGTAGGCCTGCTCCAGCTCCTGCATGACCACGTCGGACCGGTCCGGTCCGCGGTCGTGCACGAGGATGATCTCGTTGATCTGGAAGGTGGCGCCGCCTGGCGTCGAGGTGGGTTCGGTGAGCTGATGCAGCTCGGCGACCAGTCCACCGATGGTGTCCTCGCCCCGATAGATGGGGACGACCACGGATACGCCCTGTGGCCGGGTCGAGTGGCCGAGCGGCGCGGCGTCCGTGCTCGGCGTACGGGTGGTGGGAATCGGCATCAGCTGGATCGACTTTCGATGACGGTGCGTGCCGGATTGCCCCGCTGAACAGCAGGGCCCGAGCCGTGCAGAACTCTAGCATGGTGCGGGTTTCGGACTTCGGGGCAGGAACCTGCGCCGAGTCCGCAGGTCCCCCTATGGTTACGCGAGCTACTGCCGCCGCCGTACATCCCCCCATCATGATCGCGGCGGTGGCCGGATGCCAAGCAGCACACCGCTGTGTAGGGTTCTGAACTCGTGACGGAAAGTGCAGTGTCGAGGGTGACGCACCCAGGGTCCGCCGAGGTCACGACCACCGCAGGGGAGGTCGCCGCCGGGGCGGCGATGACCGTCGGTGCGAACGGAACCACTGCCGCGCACACTGCTACCGATCCGAGTGCCGTCGCCGCGGCCGAGACCACCGCAGGCTCGGACGACGGCCCCTCCCGTCGCGAGATCTACCGCTGGGGCGCGATCACCGCGCTCGGCGTGCTCATCGGCTACCTCGCGGTCCTGCTCGCCAACGCCAGGCACTTCTACACCGACGACACCGAATCCCAGTACACCGGACTGTGGATCGGCCTCGGCCGCGCCCTGCGCGACGGCACCTTCCCGGTGCTCGTCCCCGAGCGGTGGATGTCGGGCAACAACATGATGGACGACGCGGGCCTGTTCAACCCGCCGCAGCTGCTGATCGATCTGATCGCGCCGTCCGTCGACAACATGGCGTTGTACGCCACCGTCGTCAAACTGGTCTTCGCGATCATCGCCGCGCTCGGCGTCTACCGCATCTGCCTCGCCTACGGCGGGCGGCCCGCCTGGTCCGCGGTGGCGGGTGTCGCGTTCCCGCTGTCGGGTTTCTTCCTGTTCTTCGACGAGGCCAGCTGGTTTACCGCGCTGACCGGCACCGCCTGGATGGTGCACGCGTGGGCGTCGTCGGTGCGGTACACCCGTGGGCAGGGCGGGCCGATCCCGGTCTTCGTCTATCTGTATCTGACCATCTCGACGCAGTACATCTTCCCTGCGGTCGAGGCGGCGCTCATGCTGCTCGCGGTGGCGGTGAGTGAGCTTGTCCGGCAACGTAAGTGGCTGCCGGTGCTGCGGCTGGCCATCGTCGGCGGGTGTGCCGGGCTCGCGGGTCTGCTGACCTTCCTGCCGAGCATGCTCTCGGCCAAGGTCACCTGGCGCGGCACCATGGAGATCATCAACGACCAGTTCCTCACGGTGCCGTGGTCGGAATCACTGAATGCCAGCCTGCCCAGCTCGATGCCCGCGTTCACCTCCTGGTGGGGGTACGTGCAGCCGATGCCGGTCACGTATATCGCCTGGTTCCTCGTTCCCGCGTTGGCGTTCATCGACTGGGGGCGGGCCAAGGAGTTCTGGCGCGAGCTGTCCGGGGTGGTGATCTTCGCGGTCATCATGCTGATGTGGTCGGCAGGGCCCGGCACCATCGGACCACTGCGGTGGCCGGTCCGGGTGTTGCCGATGCTTGCCATCGCGCTGCTTGTCCTGGTGTGCGTGCTGCTCGGGCGGTACGCGACGACCAAGGATCTGAAGAGTCGCAGCATCGCCGCGGGCGTGCTGATCCTGCTGCTGCTGGTGCGGACGTTCTCCGCCGATCCGCATCAGGTGCTCTGGCATCTGCTCGCGGTCGCCGTGGTGGCCGCGCTCGGTGCCGCGGTGGTGTGGCTGGAGCGCACCAAGGGCGTCGCGCTGGCGTGCGTGCTCGTCATTGTGGCGATGTTCCCGATCGCGTTCTTCCAGGTGCGGGCCGCACAGCCGACGCCGATGACCTGGAACCTGCCGACCAACCGCTCCGACGCGCAAGCCGCGTTCCCCGACTTCCCCGGCACCACACTGCAACTCGCCGAGCGTGGCCTGCTGCAGCCGGGGGACAAGAGTCTCGACGGCGCCTACGGCTCCCTGGTTTTCGGCAACTACGCCAAGTCGCTGGAGTTGAGCTACGTCAACGGCTACACGCCGACCGGCCACTTCTACTTCGGTGAGCTGCTGTGCATGCGCTGGGACAGCAGCGTCTGCCCCGATGCGCTGCGGCGGATGTTCGCGCCGGAGCAGACCACCAAGCGCACGCTGGTCGATCTGATGAAGCTGGATCGGGTTGTGCTGCAACGCGCCCTGTTCCCGGACGCGCGGCAGCAGCCTGCGCCGGACGGCTGGAAGTGGGTGGACTACCCGGGTCATGAGCGCTACATCTCGGTGCTCGAACGGGTTGACGGGCCGATCTCGACGGTCAACGGCCGGGTCGCGGACGCGAAGAACGTGACGGCGGAGTCGATCTCGGAGACCGACACCACCAGCCGGGTGCGGGTGAGCTCGCAGGCGGGCGGCAAAGTGGTGTTCGCCCGCCTCGGCTGGCCCGGCTATCGGGTGACCTTGGACGGCAAGCAGATTCCGATCAACACGGTGGCGAAATCGTTTGTCGCGGTAGATGTTCCGGCCGGAACACAGAATGCCGAGCTGGTGCTGACCTGGCGTCCGCCCGGCTGGAAGATCGGTATCGGCGCGCTGGCGCTCGGCGTGCTCGGCGTCGGTGTGCTGCAGTGGCTGTACATACGGTCGCGGCGGCATAGCCGAGCGCAGGCGTCGGCACTGTAGGGTCTGGAACTCGTGGTGGAAAGCAACGCCGTCGCCCGGCGGGACGTGTACACATGGGGCCTCGTCACCGCGCTCGGCGTGATCGCCGGGTACGGTGCCGTCCTGCTGGCCAACGTGCGGCACTTCTACACCGACGACACCGAATCGCAGTACGCGCCGCTGTGGGTGATGCTCGGAAATCGACTGCGCGACGGGCAGTTTCCGTCGATGGTCCCCGAGCACTGGATGGCGGGCAACTACACCATCGAGGAAGCGGGCCTGCTGAACCCGCCGCAGCTGCTGATCGATCTGATCGCGCCCTCGGTGGACAACGTCGCGCTCTACGCCACCGTGGTGAAGCTGATCTTCGCGGTCGTCCTCGGGCTCGGCGTGTACCGGATCTGCCTGGAATACGGGGCCAAGGCGCCGTGGGCCGCGGTCGCGGGCATCGCGATTCCGTTCACCGGCTGGCTGCTGTTCTTCGACGAGGCCAGTTGGTACACCGCGTTCGTCGGCACCGCGTGGCTGGCGCATGCGTGGGCCTCCGGGGTGCGGTACGCGCGGGGACGCAGTGGGCCGATTCCGACGGTCGTGTTCCTGTACCTGGCCATCTCGGTGCAATACATCTTTCCCGCGGTCGAAGCCGGGTTGATGATCGGTGCGGTGGCGGTCGGTGAGGTTGTCTACCAACGCAAATGGGCGCCGTCGCTGCGGCTGCTCGCCGCTGCCGCGTGCGCGGCGGCCGCGGGGCTGGCCACCTACCTGCCGAGCATGCTGTCGGCGAAGGTGACCTGGCGTGGCACCGCGCAGATCAACAACGATCAGTTCCTCACCGTGCCGTGGTCGGAGTCGCTCAACGCCAGCCTGCCGAGCACGTTGCCCGCGTACAACTCCTGGTGGGGGTACGTGCAGCCGATGCCGGTGGTGTACATCGCCTGGTTCCTGATCCCGGCGCTGGCGTTCATCGACTGGCGCAAGGCGCGCGAAAGCTGGCGGGAATTCAGTGCGATCGCGTTGTTCGCGATCATGGCGTTGATGTGGACCGCGGGGCCCGGCGCCATCGGGCCGCTGCGCTGGCCTGCGCGCGTGCTGCCGATGGTGGCGCTCGGGTTGCTGGTGTTGGTGTGTGTGCTGCTCGGCCGGTTCGCCACCTTCGACGGGTGGCGGCGGCGCGGCATCGCGGCGGGTGTGCTGATCGGGTTGTTGTTCGTGCGGTCGTTCTCCGCGGCGCCGCGCGAGCTGGGCTGGCATGTGGTCGCGGCGCTCGCGGTGGCCGCGCTCGGGGCCGCGGTGGTGTGGCTCGGGCGGACCAGGGGAACCGTCGCGGCCTGCGTGCTCACCCTCGCCGCCGTGTTCCCCATCGCCTACATCCAAGTGCATGCCGCGCAGCCGACCCCGATGGGCTGGAACCTGCCGACCAACCGCTCCGAGATGAAGGCGGCCTTCCCCGACTTCCCGGGCACCACACTGCAACTCGCCGATCGCGGACGGATTCCGCACGACCAGCGGAACCTGCGCGGCGCCTACGGATCGCTCGTCTTCGGCAACTACGCCAAGGATCTCGAGCTGACCTACGTCAGCGGCTACACACCCAACGGTCACTTCTGGTTCGGCGAGACGCTGTGCATGCTGTGGGACACCAGCGTGTGCCCGGACGCGTACCGCAGGGCGTTCGCGGTCGAACCGTCCACCGGCCGGACCATCGTCGACCTGATGAAGGTCGACCGGGTCGTGTTGCATCGCGCGCTGTACCCCGACGCCCGCGAGCAGCCCGCGCCCGACGGCTGGAAATGGGTCGACTACCCAGGACACGAGCAGTACATCTCGGTGCTCGAACGCGTCGACGGACTCGCCTCGACCCACAACGGGCGGGTCGCCGACGTAGCGGGCGGCACCGCGATCTCGGTCAGCGAATCCGACCTGACCAGCCGCGTGCGCGTCACCTCGGACACCGGCGGACCCGTCGTCTTCGCCCGCCTCGGCTGGCCCGGCTACCACGCAACCCTCAACGGCCGCGACATCCCCACCCGCTTGATCGCGAAAACCTTCCTCGCAGTAGACATCCCGGCAGGCACCAAGAACGGCGACCTGGAAGTGAGCTGGCGCCCACCCGGCTGGCAACTCGGCGTCGCCGCCGCGCTGCTCGGCCTCTTCGGTGCCGGCGTGCTCCAGTGGGCGTACGTGCGAAGTCGGCGTCGCGATGCCGAAGACCCCACCGAGGCAAGCGAACCCCCGACCCCACAGCCCGATCTGGTGGACTCGACCCGCTGACTCGAAAGATGACTCCTTCAAAACGGGAAACGTGGGATTCATTACCGCTGCCGCCCTCGTTGCGATGGCGTCGAGTGCGGGCTTATCGGTGCGCCCGGCGTTGCGCTGGACGGTGAGGGCGATAGAGTGCCTGGCGCGACTGGAGGTGGGCGCCTGGTGGATTACGACGATGACCGCGGCAAGGTGTCCGCGGGTGGCGATGAGGCGGTAGCGGTGCGTGCCATGCGGGCGTCCGGTGACACGAACGGGCCTGGCCCACAGGATCCGAGCGCGGACAGTGCCGCTCAGCAGACGCCGGACGGCCCAGGTCGACTCGCCGTGACCGGCGATGCGATGAGCGGCGGCGTCGGAGCGCTCGGGGCGGTCGAGCCAGCCAAAGCCGGACCGCTGTTGCGTCTCGTGCGTCGGCAGGAGGTCGCGTTCGCGGGGGTCGGCGCCTTCAACACCGCGATGGGCATCGGCATGACCGTGGTCTGGTTGGCGGTGCTCGGCGACAACGTGCCGCCGTCGGTCGCGGTGGCCGCCGCCTACGCGGTCAGCATCGTCGTCGCGTTCGTGCTGCACCGGACCCTGGTGTTCCGGGTGCGCGGCCATCTGATCCGGGACTTCCTGCGGTTCGTCGCCGTCAATTCCGGTGGGCTGCTGCTGAACATGCTGCTGCTCGAGCTGGCCGTTTCGGTCTGGCACTTCCCCGACAAGCCCGCAGCGGTCGTGGTGATGGGCCTGGTCGCCGTCGCCAGCTACTTCGGCCACCGCCACATCTCGTTCCGGCGGCGACCGGCGGTCGAAGCGGACGACGCCGTCGGGTAGGTTTTCGGTCATGCCGGAGCACACCACCTTGGACGCCACGCTGTTGAGCCTGCTGGCCTGCCCCCAGGACAAGGGCCCGCTGCTGCTGGTCCGCGCCACCGAGGGCACCGTCCTCTACAACCCGCGCCTGCGCCGCGCATACCCGATCGACAACGGCATCCCCGTCCTGCTCATCGACGAGGCCCGCGACGTCACCGACGCCGAACACGCCGACTTCATCGAGCAGCCGGTCGAAAGCTGACCGTCTTCGCCGGTCCCGGCCTCCCACACGGCGAGGCATAAGCCGACCCCTGGGTGGAACCGGTGCGAACGGGACATGGCTGAGCATTTAACGGCGTGTCGCCTCCACCACGTCCCACTCGCGAATACCCCTGGTGCTGACCGGGACATGGCAGCGGATGCTGCTCCTGGGCGTTGCCGGACTGCCTTTCGAACGGGCGGCGGGTGTGGGTCAGGTTCGTCGGGACTTGCGAGTGGGGGTGGGTTTGGTTGGGGGAGTGCCTATTTCGCCGGTCAGGTAGCGCTGGATGGTGGGGGCTACTGCGGTGACGATGGCGTCGATGGGTGTCGAGGCGATCGGTTCTAGTTCGATGAGTTTTCTGCTCATCAGGACACCCATCATTTGCGTGGCGACGAGCGAGACGCGGAAGCGGCCGTCGTCCTCGGGGGTGGCGATGCGCAGGCGAACCCGTTCGAGGACGACCTCGAGAATGAAGGTGCGCGCCAAGGCGACATCGGCACCCGAAATAATGCTGCGGACCATCGCGACGATGCCGGGGCCCGCGGGGGAGTCCCACACGGTGAGGACGGTCCGGAGGATGTGCTCACCGAGCTGATCCAACGGCGCCTCGTTGACCGGTACCAGCGCGATCTCCGGATCCACCGGCAGTTGCACCACCGCGCCGAACAACTTCTGCTTGTTCCCGAAGTAGTGGTGGACCAGCGCCGGATCCACGCCCGCGTCGCCTGCGATCGCACGAATGGACGTCTTGTCGAAACCGCCCTCCGCGAACCGAATCCGCGCCGCAGCCAGAATCGCCTCGCGCGCACCCGACTGCCCCGGCCTGCGTCCGGTGCGTCCGGTGCGGTCCTCGGCGCCATTGGCTCCCGTCACTGAGTGCGCCGCCGTAGCGTCGCGGCGCCGAGGCACAGGGCGACGATCGTGAATCCGGTGACCACCGCCAGGTCGCGCCACATCGTGCCGGTCGCGCCTGGATGCACCGAAACCTCTTGCAGCGCATCGACCGCATAGCTCAGCGGCATCACATTGCTGATCCCTTCCAGCCAGCCAGGCAGTTGTCCACGCGGAACGAGCAAGCCACACAGGAAGATCTGCGGCGCCACCACCACCGGCATGAACTGAACCGCCTGAAACTCGGTGCGCGCGAACGCACTCGCCAGCAGACCCAAAGCCACACCACACACGGCATCGACCATAGCGATCAGCACGACCCATCCGGGACTGCCCGCCGCGTCGAGGCCGAGTAGGCCGAACGACACGAGGCACGCCACCGCCGCCTGGACCGCCGCGGCCACCGAGAACGCGGTCCCGTAACCACCGAGCAGATCGAGCTTGGCCAGCGGCGTGGTGAGCAGCCGCTCCAACGTTCCCGACGTGCGTTCGCGCTGCATCGCGATCGCGGTGATCAGGAACATCACGATGAACGGCAGGATGCCGAGCATGGTGATGCCGACCCGGTCGAACAGGGAGACCGGGTTGAACGGGCTCGTCGGTGTATCCCGATAGATGAAGTACAGCAACGTCATCAGCAGCGCGGGCACCACCACGATCATCGCGACGGTGCGGCGGTCGTTGCGTAGTTGGCGCAGAATGCGCGAGGTGGTGGCGAGGTAGGGGCGCAGCGTGGGAGTCCGCTGGATCGCGGGCTCAACAGTGGTGGTCATGCTTCCTGCCTAGTGTTCGATGATGTCGTTACGGGGGTGTGCTCCTCGGCAGGCGATCATGCCGCCTGCCCCTTCGTGATCAGTGCGAGGAAGGCGTGCTCGAGGCTCTGTTCGCCTGTCTCGGTGCGCAATTCGTCCGGGCTGAGCTGGGCGAGCAGGCGGCCGTCGCGCATCAGCAACAGCCGGTCGCAGTGCTCGGCCTCGTCCATCACGTGACTGGACACCACCAAAGTTGTTCCCGCCGCGGCCAACTCACGGAACTTCTGCCACAGGTCGACGCGCAGTACCGGATCCAGACCGACGGTCGGTTCATCGAGTATCAGCAGCTCGGGCTGAGCGACCAGCGCGCACGCCAGTGAGGCCCGCGTCTTCTGCCCACCCGAGAGCTCGTCCCCGCGCTGAGTCGCGTACTCCATCAGACCGACCGCGTTGAGCGCCTCTTCGGTGGCAGCCCGGTCGCGTCCATAGAGCGCCGCGTAATACGCCACGTTCTCGTACACGCTGATGTCGTTGTAAATGCTCGGCGCCTGCGTCACATACCCGATCCGGTGCCGCAACTCCGCCGTGCCCGCGGGCCGTCCGAGCGCCGAGATCTCCCCACCCGCAACGATCTGGGTCCCCACGATGCTGCGCATCAACGTCGTCTTCCCGCACCCCGACGGTCCGAGCAGTCCGGTGATCGATCCGTGCGGAATCGTCAACGACACATCGTGCAGGACCTCGCGGCCTCCGCGTCGCACCGTGAGGTGCGCAACTTCCACGGCGTTCCCTGACCTGGCTTGCGACATGGTCGCCTCAATTCATCGAGTGTTGAATTCACTGTGTGATGAATTTAGCGCCGTCGGCCCGACTAGGCAAGAGTCGATTGACTGCCACGGCGTGTCCGACAACGCGTTGCGCCGCCTCTCGGATCAGTGACCGTGGTGGCTGGGCGGGGTACCTGGTGCACCACCGGGCTCGACGACGACGAATTGGCCCATCATGCCGAGGTCTTCGTGCCAAAGCAGGTGGCAGTGGTACATGTACGGGGTGTTCGGGTCGGCGGGCCCGTCGAAGCGCATCGCCAATTCGACGGTGGAGTTGGGTGGGAGGAAGACCGTGTCCTTAGGGCCGGTGAGTTCGGCGGGCGGGCGGCCGCCGTTCCTGGTGAGGACCCGGAATTGGACGTCATGGATGTGGAAGTTGTGCGGCATGCCGTCGGCATTGCGCACGATCCAGGTTTCGGCGGTGCCGCGAGTGACCGCGAGGTCGATGCGGTCCATGGACATCGGCTTTCCGTTGATGCCTGCGAGGTTGATCTCGAAGCGGCGTTGCTGCACCGAATCGGAGCCGTCCGGTGTCGACGGAACAGCCAGCGTCGCAGGGAGTTCGGGTGCGGGTCGGAGTGTGGCGGCGGCGCGAAGTTCGAGGACATCGAAGGTGTCGTCGCCGCCGGCGAAGCGTTGGGTCCAGAAGCCGAGTCCGGCGTCGAGTGTGTTGCTGCGCAGCACTGTTCGCTCACCGGGACGGACGCGGACAACGATCTCGGCGCGCTCGCCGGGCGACAGCGCCAGCCGGTCGAGGGTAAGAGTTCGCTCGATCAGGCCACCGTCGGTGGCGATGAGGGCGAAGGTGCGGTCGTCGGCGAAGCCGAAGTTGTAGCTGCGCGCAGTCGAGGCGTTGAGCAATCGCAGCCGGACCAGCTCGTCGCCGACGGCGCGGTACGGCGTCAGCGTCCCGTTGACCATGGTCTGATCGCCGAGAAAGCCGACGTCGCGGAACATCGCATGCGCTGAATCCAGCTCGGCACCACGGAACTTCACGTCCTGGACGATCACCGGGAGGTCATCGACGCCGTAATTGCTAGGTAGCGGCAGTGTTTCGGACACCTCGTCGTCCAGCACGAACATCCCGGCGAGGCCGCGCCGGACATGCTGCTCGGTCGCGCCGTGCGGATGCGGGTGGTACCAGAGCGTGGCGGCAGGCTGGTCCACCGTCCATTCGGGGGTCCAGGTGGCGCCGGCCCGCACCATCTGGTGCGGTCCGCCATCCATCGCGGCGGGCACATGCATGCCGTGCCAGTGCACCGTCGATGCTTCCGGTAGCTGATTGCGTACCGTGACCGCCACCCGCTCGCCGCGGCGGGCTCGCAGGGTCGGCCCGAGGTAGTCGCCGTTGAATCCCCACGTCTCGGTGAGCTGCCCGGCGCGGAATTCCTTTTTCCCCGAACGCATGTCGAGCTCGAACTCCCTGGTCCCGTCCGGCCGCAGTCGTGATGGCGCCAGCGGCGGAATGGCGAGTTCGTTGCTGAATTCCGTACTGCCGACCGTAGATACGGCCGCATTCACGTACACCAAGGTGACGCCACCACCGATGGCCAGCGCGAGCACCGCCACCGCCGCCATGAGGATCAAGAGAAACCGCCGCAACCTGCGCGGCCGGGAAACCGAGTTCATCGCCCGACGGTAGAAACCGGGCCCTCCTCGGCACATCAGGGAGCGTCCGTATCTTGCCCCTGGCCCAACCCTTGGATTTCCTGCCGTTGCACCAGGGTCCGCGAGCCTCGGTGGCGGAAGACCTATGGTCAACACGCGTGACCCAGCTCACATCGACCAAGTGTCACGTCCGCGGCGGGTTGTTTGTCCCATGGTCGTCCCCACCACCGAACAAGGAGCACCCGATGAACACCGAACAGCGGATCGTCGTCCTCGGCGCCGGCTACACCGGCATGCTGGCAGCCCTTCGCCTGGCCAGGCGGACCCGCAAGCAGAACGTCCGCATCGCCCTCGTCAATCCGTCGCCGCGATTCACCGAGCGCCTGCGCATGCACCAGATCGCCGCGGGCCAGGAGCTGGCCGACTACCGCATCCCCGACGTCCTGACCGGTACCGGCATCGAATTCGTCCAGGGCTCAGCCACTTCCATCGATCCGGCGGCCAAGCGCGTCGTCGTCGACGACACGATGACGCTGCCGTACGACAAGCTGGTGTATGCCCTCGGCAGCAGCACCGACACGAGCATCGTCGCCGGCGTCGCGGACCACGCGTGGACACTGAACGACCCTCGCATCGCGCACGAGTTCGCCGAGCGGCTGAATGTCGTTGCGGCGCAGGGCGGCACCGTTGTGGTCTGCGGTGGTGGCCTCACCGGCATCGAGGCGGCGACCGAAATCGCCGACAGCCACCCGGAATTGCGCGTCACCCTGATCAGCGCCGGCGCACCGGGCGCGATGATGGGGGACAAGGCCCGCGCCTACCTGAACCGCGCGCTGGACCGCCTCGGCATCACCCGTCAGCTCGGCCAGATCAGCAAAGTGCTGCCCGACGCCGTCGAATTGTCCACGGGCGAACTCATTCCCGCGGACCTGACGTTGTGGACGGCCGGCGTCCGCGTCGCGCCACTCGCCGCGCAGGCAGGCATCGAGACCGACGCCAACGGACTGATCGTCGTCGACGCGACCCTGCGTTCGGTCTCGCACCCGGACATCCACGCGATCGGCGACGCCGCCGCGGTCCGCTTCGCCTGGGGCCAGCTCCACGGCACCTGCCAGAGCGGCATGCCGACTGCCGCCTACACCGCCGACACCATCGCCAGGCAGCTGCGCGGCAAGCAGTCGAAACCGTTCCGCTTCGGCTACTTCCACCAGCCGGTCAGCCTGGGGCGCGGCGACGCCGTCATCCAATTCACCAAGTCCGACGACACTCCAGGACCCTGGTACCTGACCGGACGTCTCGCCGCGTTCTACAAGGAATCGGTGAGCTCGAGCCCGGTCCCGACCTTCCGGATGAGCAGGCGGATCAACGTCCCGGTCAAACTCAGGGCAGGCACTCCCGCCACCGCTCGCGGCTAGGCGACCGTGGCGCCGCGACACCGGGGCCGACACCTGATCGGCCCCGGCACCCGGCCCGCCTGCACCCGCGCGAAGCCCATTCAGGAGCATGAACGAATGGCCGACCCAACACCTGAGCCCGATCCGTTCCTCGAACACCGTCGGCTGCTTTTCGCCACCGCCTACCGGATGCTCGGCACCGTCACCGACGCCGAGGACATCCTCCAAGACACCTGGTTGAAGTGGAACGACACCGATCAGTCGACGGTGCAGCACCCCAAGTCCTACCTGGTCCGCACCGTCACCAACCTGTCGCTGAACCGACTGACCTCGGCCAGGGCGACCCGCGAGAACTACGTCGGACCCTGGCTGCCCGAACCCCTGCTCACCAGCCCGAATATCGCTGAGGAGACCGAATTGGCCGACACCGTCTCCACCGCGATGCTGGTCGTGCTGGAAACCCTCAGCCCGATCGAACGCGCAATCTTCCTGCTGCGTGAGGTGTTCGGCTATTCGCACGCCGAGATCGCCGACACCCTGGACCGTCCCGAACCGACCGTCCGCCAGATCGCGCATCGCGCCCGCGCCCACGTGCAATCGCGGCGGCCGCGTTTCGACACCGACAAAGCCCAACGCGACCACATCACCGCGCAGTTCATGGCCGCCTGCTCCGGCGGTGACCTCAACGCGCTGATGGATCTGCTCGCCCCCGACGTGACCTCGTGGTCCGACGGCGGCGGCGTGGTCACCGCGGCACTGCGCCCGCTGCACGGCCCCGATCATGTGGCGCGCTGGATCCTCGGCGTGCTCGCCAAACCGACCGTCGCGGGCGTCGTGCTCGAATCCGCCCACATCAACGGCGAACTCGGCGCGCTGGCGACGATCGACGGAAACCCGATCGCCGCCTTCACCTATGACCTCGTCGACGGCCGCATCCAGAACATGCGTTTTCAGGTGAACCCGGGCAAGCTGAAGGGCCTCGCGTTGGACCCCGACATCCTGGGATGAATCGGACCCGGCCGCGGACGTTCTAGGCTCCTGCCGTGACCAACCAGAACGCAGAGCTGTCCGCGGACGGGGGACAGGTGCGGGCTTCGACCCTGGAGCTGTTCTTCGATCTCGTCTTCGTCTTCACCATCACCCAGCTGACCCACGTCTTCACCCATCACCCGAGCTGGCAGGCCTTCGGCCAGGTGGCCTTGTTGTTCGGCGTCATCTGGTGGATGTACAGCGGATACGTCTGGCTCACCAACGAGGTGGCGCCGAACAGTTCGGCGCGGCGCACCTGGCTGCTGATCGGCATGTTCTCGTTCTTCGTGCTCGCGCTGGCCATTCCGGACGCCTTCCACGGCACCGGGATCGCCTTCGGTATCGGCTATGTCCTGGTGACCTCGGTGCATGCCGCGCTGTTCGTCTCCGGTGGTGGTGAGTCCGCGCGGCGCGCCATCAAACACATCGGGCCGTACAACGCACTCGCCGCCGCGCTGGTGCTCGGCGGCGGATTCGCGCACGGCTGGCTGCAATACGCCTGTTGGGGGTTGGGTTTCGCGGTCCAGGTGATCAGCCCATACCTGGCCGATACCGGCGATTTCGTGGTGCGGGCCAGCCACTTCTGCGAGCGCCACGGCCTGGTCGTCATCGTGGCGATCGGTGAGTCCATCGTCGCGATCGGGGTCGGACTGGCCGGGGTGAAGATCACCCGCAACTGATTGTCACGGTGTCGCTGGCACTGTGCCTCGCCTACGTGCTGTGGTGGGCGTACTTCGGTTTCGACGACGAGCGCGGCGAGCACGCGCTGGCCGCTACGCCCGCCCGCGAGCGTTCGCGGCCCGCCGTGTTCGCCTACGGTTATGCGTTGTATCCGCTGCTCATCGGCATCATCGTGACCTCGGCGGGCATTCAGATGAGCATCGCGCACGGCAACGAATCCCTGAGCCTGGCCGCCGCGACCGCGCTGTCCGGCGGTGTCTCGCTGTACTTCCTTGCGCAGTTCTTCTTCCGGGTTGCGCTGAAACTTCCCCGGCCGTGGATGCGGTTGCTCGCCGCGGTGGCCGTCGCCGCGACCATCCCGATCGGCGTGGTCTGGGTGGCCTGGGCGCAGTTGGTCGCACTCGTCGCCGTCGGCTACCTCGCGGTCATCGTCGACGATGTGACCACGCTGCGCACGGGACAGCACAGCTCGTACGTGTAGCTCGCGGGACGACAGTGGCTGGTCGACTCGCTGCCTCCGTCGTCTTGGACAATGGCGGCTGTGTGTGCCGATGAGCTAGCCGTCGAACCGCCCGCCGCCGCCCGCCGCGTACTCGGGGCGACGCTGTGGTCAGGAACGGTCGGCGTGCGGATCGTGGAAGTCGAGGCCTACGGCGGCGATCCGGCCGGGCCGTGGCCGGACCCGGCGTCGCACTCCGGGCGCGGCCGGACCAAACGCAATGCAGTGATGTTCGGCCCGGCTGGGGTGCTGTACGTGTACCTCAGCTACGGCATGCACATGTGCATCAACGTGACCAGCGGACCGGACGGGATCGCCAGCGCCGCGCTGATCCGATCCGGTGAGGTGGTCGCCGGATCCGCCGAGGCGCGGGCCCGGCGACCGGCCGCGCGTTCAGCCGCCGACTTGGCAAAGGGGCCCGGCAATCTCGGCAGCGCGCTGGGAATTACGTTGAGCGACTACGGAACTCCACTGTTCGACCCGTCCGCGCCGATCCGGCTCGAACTCAGCGACCCTGTTCCGGCATCCAAGATCGCGAGTGGTCCTCGAGTCGGTGTCAGCCTCGCGGCCGACCTGCCATGGCGATTCTGGCTGCCGTCCTCGCCCGCGGTCTCGACCTACCGCCGCAGCCCCCGCGCCCCACGCGTCGAAGCCTCCTGAAGTTTCTTGGCCGATGGCCCGCAGCTCGACGCCCGCTGTACTGGAGGTCGTCGCCGTTGTGCGGCTGAACCGCCGGGTGGGAACGCCGCCCAAATTCGCTCGACTCGCCTGACATCGGGCCGACAGACTGAGGTGCACTCGAGGCACGACCAACCGTGCGGAAAGATGGGACACCGTGAGCGGCGACATCATCGATGAACTGACCTGGCGCGGACTGATTGCACAGTCCACCGACCTGGATGCCCTGCGCGCGGCGCTGGCCGCCGACCGGTTGACCCTCTATGCGGGATTCGATCCGACCGGACCGAGCCTGCACGCCGGACACCTGGTCCCGCTGTTGGCGCTGAAGCGGTTCCAACGTGCCGGTCATCGGCCGATCGTGCTGGCAGGCGGTGCGACCGGACTCATCGGCGACCCGCGTGACGTCGGCGAGCGGACGATGAACTCGTCCGACACCGTCGCCGACTGGGCGCAGCGGATCCGGTCGCAGCTGGAGCGGTTCGTCGACCTGGACGCATCGCCGACCGGCGCGGTGCTGGTCAACAACATGGATTGGACCGGGCAGCTGTCCGCCGTCGACTTCCTGCGCGATGTCGGCAAGCACTTCTCGGTGAACGTCATGCTGGCCCGCGACACCATCAAGCGCCGCCTCGACGGCGAAGGCATCTCCTACACCGAGTTCAGCTACATGCTGCTGCAGGCCAACGACTACCTGCAGTTGCGCCGCAACCACGGCTGCACTCTGCAGGTCGGTGGCTCCGATCAGTGGGGCAACATCATCGCCGGCGTCGAACTGAACCGGCGCGTCGACGGTGCCGCCGTGCACGCACTCACTGTTCCGCTGGTGACCTCCGCCGACGGCAAGAAGTTCGGCAAGTCGACCGGTGGCGGCAGCCTGTGGCTCGATCCGGAGATGACCAGCCCCTACGCCTGGTACCAGTACTTCGTGAACACCGCCGACGCCGATGTGGTGCGGTACCTGCGCTGGTTCACCTTCCTGTCGCGCGAGGAACTGGCCGAGCTCGAATCGGCAACGGCCGAGCGGCCGCACGCGCGGGAGGCACAGCGTCGGCTCGCGGCGGAGATGACGACGCTGGTGCACGGCGAGGCGAACACCCGTGCGGTCCAGCTGGCCAGTCAGGCGCTGTTCGGTCGCGGCGAGCTCGGTGAATTGGATGAGCCGACGCTCGGTGCCGCATTGCGGGAAGCCGCCGTCGCTGAGCTGAAGGCGGGGGAGCCGGACACGATCGTTGACCTGCTCGTCGCGACCGGACTGTGCGAAAGCCGCGGTGCGGCCCGGCGTGCGGTGAACGAAGGAGGTGCTTCGGTGAACAACGAGCGGATCTCGGATGCCGAATGGACCCCCGCCGAGAGCGACTACCTGCACGGACGCTGGTTGGTGCTGCGGCGCGGGAAGAAGAACCTCGCCGGTGTTCTGCGGGCGGGTGCATGAAGATCGCGGTGGCTTGAGTCACATCCATGTGATTCAAGCCGGTTTCCGGAGTTTCCGCGGGTCTCTGACCTGCGGAAACACCGGCGCAAACAGCCGATTTGACGTAGCGTTATCCGCCGCGTAACTTATTCCAAGTCAGAGCGACACGGACACCGACCCGGAGCCGAGAAGCCCAGCGGAAACGCTGAGTGAGAGGCGAGGGAAACGAGGTAGGACGAGGAGCGCCTGGCGCCAGCAAGATCATGGAACGACTGAGCGAGCTTGACTCTGCTTAGGGGTTCGGTTAGGCTGGAAAAGTTGCCTCACGAACGATCCGGTTAGCGCCGGGGGTGTTGTGTGTGCGTGTGTTCTTTGAGAACTCAATAGTGTGTCGATGAATGTCAGTGCCAATATTTTATTGGTTCCGGCCTTTCAT
>NZ_JBICTD010000011.1:141752-301564 GCF_043197455.1 Nocardia sp. NPDC049149 | reverse complement strand
GGCCACCATCCACATCGCCGCAATCAACCAATGGCTACGACACCAATGAGGGCGGGCCAACCGGCCCGCCCTCACCACTTCGAAACACTGCCTAGCCGCAGCGGCTATCCCACAGCCACTTGTCGGTCAACGCAAACGACGAAGGTACTCCGGGTGCGCCCAGGATCTATAGCATCAAGTCCATGGCACCGGGGTGGTGACGGACTTCGAGATGCACTACGTGCAGAGTCGGCCGGGACGTCCCGGATTCTCGTTTCGCCGTCTCGCCGAGACGCATCAGGACGTGTTGCGGCTGACGGATCCGTTTCCGGTCGAGGTCTCGTTCGCCGTCTTGGATGGCGGGTAAGGCTCGGGGCCTGGCGCTCTAGTCGCCGAGTTTGGTGGGGCGGTGGTAGCGGCCGTTGTAGTAGAGGAGGGGGACAGCGGCGGGGGAGTCGTTGGTGTTGTCGTGGACTCGGGTGACGAGGCCTACGACGAGGGTGTGGTCGCCGAGGGGGATGAGTTGGTGGATGGTGGCGCGGAGCCAGATGGGGGTGCCGTGCAGGACCGGCTCGCCGGTGTCGAGGGTGGTCCACAGGGATCGGTCCGAGAACCGTTCTTCCGCGGTGCGGGCGAAACGTTGGGCCAGGTGGTGCTGGTGTTCGCCGAGGAAGTGGATGACGACGGAGTCGGCGTCGAGCAGAGCGGCCAGGCTCGACGAGGTGTGCGCGATGTTGAACGAGACCAGCGGCGGCGCCAGGGACAGCGAGGCGAACGAGGTCGCGGTGAAGCCGATCGGGCCGTTCGGTGAGTTCAGCGTGACGACGGTGACGCCGGCCGGGTAGTGGCGCATGGAGGCGCGGAACTGCTCGGCGGTGATCCCGCTCAGGTCGTCGGGGACCTGGAAATCCGTGGCGGGCCGTTCTGCTTCGGTCACCCGTCCAAACCTACGCGGCCTTCGGTCGTCACGAAGCAAGGCGGTCTGCTCGGCGGAGGATCGCTGCTGGTCAATGCGGTTTCCATGGGGCACATGGGTCTGGCCCGAATACATAGAGAGGCGGACGAGCGTCAGTCGACGTCTATCGGGAGGCCCGCCGTGATGCGGACCAGCTCGTGAAATGAGGTGCGGAACACCGTGTTCGGGTGCCCGCCTGCGGCCCAGACCTCGCGATGCTGGGAGAGCGCAGTGTCCACCCAGGTGGGCAGGTTGGTGGGATGCCCGACGGGCGCGATGCCGCCGATCGGCTGCCCGGTCACCTCGCGGACCATGTCGGCAGGCGCGTGGGTGAGCGTGCCTTCCAGGCGTTTCCCGGTCGATTCCAGGTCGACCTCGTGCTTGCCGGAGACCAGCAGCAGCACCGGATCGTCGTCGAGCAGGAACAATCCCGCGGTGGTGATCGCGCCGACGTCGACGCCGAGTGCTCGCGCCGCGTCCGCGACCGTTGGTGTCGGTACCGGCTGGGTCACGATGACACCGTGATGCCCTCGGGCGATGAGGGTGTCCGCGACTCGGCAGGCGATCGGTGGCAATGTCGACCTGCGCATGACACCAGAGTAGAGCGATCCACGGTCGTACGTCTGGCTACTTCTGGAATGCCTCAGTAATCGGGATAGCCCTCGCTCGGTCCGAGCATGGTCGTGAGGCGCGCGCGGGTGATCTGCGCGAGCACGGTGACGTTGCCGCCCGAGACATGTTCGTGCACAACTACTTCGAGTGCCCGATCCAGATCGTCCTGGGACAGTGCGAGCAGTTCGATATCGGCCTTGGCCAGCAGCGCGTCCGAATCCGCGTAGGGTCGGGAGTCGGCGAGCTTGGCGGCCCAGGTGACATTGCCGCAGCATTCGAACAGTGCGTGTATCGCACGGGCACGGGTGATTTCGTTGAATCGGTCAAGGCCGATTCCCTGATGCATCAGCATGATGGCCTCCGAGGCGATGAAGTGCGGGTGCTGATGCACTCATGATCCGGCAGCCGACCCGGTGGGACCTAGTGCGCCGCAGTGATTTTGCGCAGGGTTTACATGGCGGGCGGTTGCGGTGAAATTCCTGGCCAGCGCGGTGCCAGGCCTTTCGGCGCACGCCGAGACCGGCTCCTCTACGCTGTACGAATGACAGAATGGCAGGCTTTCACCGTAGAAACGAAGGACCACGTCGCGCAGGTGACGCTGATCGGTCCCGGCAAGGGCAACGCGATGGGCCCGGATTTCTGGCGGGAGCTGCCGGAGATCTTCCAGGCGCTCGACGCCGACCCCGAGGTGCGCGCGACCGTGCTGACCGGCTCGGGCAAGCACTTCTCCTACGGCCTGGACCTGCCCGCGATGAGCGGCACGTTCGGCCCGCTGATGGGCGAGCGGGCGCTGGCCGCGCCGCGGACCGAATTCCTCGTCGAGGTGCGCAAGATGCAGGCGGCGGTGACCGCGGTGGCCGACAGCCGTAAGCCGGTGATCGCCGCGATCTCCGGCTGGTGCATCGGCGGCGGGCTCGACCTGATCGCCGCCGCCGACATCCGCTACGCGAGTGCGGACGCCAAGTTCAGCCTGCGTGAGGCGAAGGTCGCGATCGTCGCCGATATCGGGTCGCTGCACCGGCTGCCCGGCATCATCGGCGAGGGGCACCTGCGCGAACTCGCGTACACGGCCAAGGACATCGACGCCGCGCGCGCCGAGAAGATCGGCCTGGTCAACGACGTGTTCGCCGATCAGGATGCGGCGCTGGACGCGGCGCATGCGACGGCACGCGAGATCGCCGCGAACCCGCCGCTGGTGGTGCAGGGCGTGAAGGACGTGCTCGATCAGCGCACCAAGGACGAGGTAGCCGCTGGGCTGCGCTACGTGTCCGCGTGGAACGCCGCGTTCCTGCCGTCGGAAGACCTGACCGAGGCGCTCGAGGCCGTCTTCGAGAAGCGCGCGCCCGAGTTCAAGGGCAAGTAAAGACCGGTTTACCGCTTGCCCCAGTGGCAAGTCTGCCGACATACTTGCATCGCACAACTAATTGATTGATGCAAGCAAAGGTAAGTGTGTGGATCCCGAATCGCTCGACACGATCGCCGCGCAGCTCAGCCGATTGCAGCGGATTCGAGATCGCACGGCGGCCCAGCTGGGCACGTGGACCAAGGACGGTATCGATCCGGCAGCCTTCGGCGCGCTGATGCGGCTCTGCTGCGACGGACCGATGCGATCGGGCGAGCTCGCCGCGGTGCTGCATTCGGATGCGTCGACGGTCAGTCGCCAGGTGGCCCAATTGGTCGCCCAGCACCTGGTCGAGCGACAGGCCGACCCCGATGACGGACGGGCCACCGTGCTCGTCGTCACCGAGCGGGGGCGCATGGTCGCCGAACGGATTCGCAAACGCCGCAACGAAAACCTGACCAGGGTCATGTCCGAATGGACGCCACAATCCGTGGCCGACTTCGCCGCATTGCTGCGGCAGTTCGTCGACGACTTCGAGCGCGCACGGCCAGAGATGGTCGCCGCTATGCGCCGCAACTGGGACCAGGCCTTTAGTGAAACGGAGAACGACACGTGACATCGGAGACCATGGAGGCGCCACCGGCTTTCACCCATCGGCAGATCTTGGTGATCCTGAGCGGATTGATGCTCGGAATGTTGCTGGCGGCGCTCGACCAGACGATCGTGTCCACCGCGATCCGCACCATCGCCGACGACCTCAACGGCTACTCGTTGCAGGCATGGGCGACCACCGCGTACCTGATCACCGCGACCCTGGCGACGCCGCTGTACGGCAAGTTGTCCGACATGTTCGGCCGCAAGCAGTTCTTCATGCTTGCCATCGCGATCTTCATCGTCGGCTCGCTGCTGTGCACGCTGGCCCAGTCGATGTATCAGCTCGCGGCGTTCCGCGCCGTGCAGGGCATCGGCGCGGGCGGCCTGATGTCGTTGGCGCTCACCATTCTCGGCGATATCGTCGGGCCACGGGAACGCGCCAAGTACCAGGGCTACTTCCTTGCGGTGTTCGGCACGTCCAGCGTGATCGGCCCGGTCCTCGGCGGCGTACTCGCCGGGCAGGACACCATTCTCGGGGTCAGCGGCTGGCGCTGGGTCTTCCTGGTGAACGTGCCGGTCGGCCTGATCGCGCTCGCCGTGGTGTACCGGGTGCTGAAGCTGCCGAAGCGGCCGCATTCCACCGACCGGGTGGACTGGTGGGGCGTGCTCGTCCTCGCGATCGGCATGGTCCCGTTGCTCATCGTCGCCGAGCAGGGACGGGAATGGGGCTGGGGCAGTGGGCGTTCGGTGACCTGCTACGTGATCGGCGTGGTCGGCATCATCGGGTTCGTGCTGGTGGAGAAGCGGCTGCGGGACGCGGCGCTGATCCCGCTGCGGATGTTCACCAACACCACTTTCGCGCTCGGCGTGGTGATTTCGTTCGTGGTCGGCGCCGCGATGTTCGGCGGTATCTCGCTGCTGCCGCAGTACCTGCAGGTGGTGCGCGGGGCGAGCCCGACGCTGGCAGGCCTGCAGATGCTGCCGATGGTGCTCGGCCTGATGACCGGCTCGGTGGTTTCCGGTCAGCTGATCGCGCGGACCGGCCGCTATCGCGCCTTCACGCTGATCGGCGCGACCATGCTGACGTTCGGCCTGTTCCTGCTGCACTACCTGAACGCCGACAGCCCGCTGTGGCTGGTGATGATCTTCATGGCCTGCACCGGTTTCGGGCTCGGCAACCTGATGCAGCCGCTCACGCTGGCGCTGCAGAATGCGTTGCCGCCCAAGGACATGGGCGTGTCCACCGCGGCCGCGACGTTCTTCCGTCAGATCGGCGGCACGCTCGGTGTCGCGGTGTTCCTGTCCATCCTGTTCGCGCAGCTTTCACCGAACATCTCCGACGAGATGCGCAGTGCCGCTGCCGATCCGCAGTTCCAGCACGCGGTGGTCGAGGGCGCGAACAGCACCAACCCGGTTGACGCCGCGTTGTCGAAAGGCCTGCTCGCGCAGGACACCTCGGCCGCGGGCAAGGTGCTGCAGGACAGTTCGATCATCCAGCAGCTGAACCCGGAGTTGGCCCGCCCGTTCAAGGTCGGCTTCGCGGAGTCCATGTCGACGGTGTTCCTGTCCGTGACCGGTGTCGCGCTGCTCGCGCTGATCCTGGTGGTGTTCTGGAAGGAAGTGCCGCTGCGCACGATGGGCGGCATTCAGGCGGCCAGAGCCGAAGCGGCCGAGAAGGACTCGGTGAACGATGTCGAGGTGCGGGTGATGGATCAGGCCGGGCTCGTGCTCGGCGGCGGTGAGGCGGTGAGCCCGCCGAACGGCGGCGGTCTCGACCGGGCCACCGGTAGACCGGCGGACGGATCCGGTACTACGTGAGCCAATTCGCTTGGGCCAGCACCGCGCCCGGGACTGTGACAGTCCCGGGCGCGGTGTGTGCTGTCCTGAGGGCCGCCGATGCGACGCTTGTCGGCTGGGCGCGCGGCGCATGAACGAGATAATCCGCGCGATGGGCGACAGGGTCCGATGGCTGCCCGGTGCGATCTGGTACCTGGTGGTCGGCGGCGTGACTTCGTTCGTGTCCATGTTCGCGCTGATCGGCTTGCTGGTCGTGGGCAGCTTCTGCCTGATCGGCGTGGGGATTCCGGCACTGCCCGAGGCGTTTCGGGTGGTCCGCCCGCTGCTCTCGTTCGAACGTCGCAGGGCCGCAAAGTATCTCGGTACACCGATCGTCGAGTCCTATCAGCCGTTCACCGGCGGCCTGCGGCAGCGGGTGACCACGGTGTTCACCGATCCTGCCAACCGCAGGGATTTCGCCTGGCTGGTCGCACACGCGACTACTGGCCTATTTCTGGGGACCTTCGCGATCGGTATACCTGCCGGCGCGCTCAATCAGCTACTGATTCCGGCCTACTGGCAGGCGGTACCCGAGAATGACGTCAACACGTTCGGCTTCGTCGTCAACTCCTGGCCGCAAGCGGCGATGAGCTTCCTTCTCGCGTTTCCGCTCATCGCCGTGACCCTGCGTCTCCCGATTGTCGCCCGCTGGCAGGCGTCGGCGGCGCGCTACCTCCTGGGACCGGCCGAGGGAGCCGTGCTCGCCAGCCGGGTCGCGACGCTGACCGCGACCAGGGCGGCCGCGCTCGACGCGCACGGCGCCGAGCTGCGCCGCATCGAGCGGGATCTGCACGACGGTGCGCAGGCCAGGATCGCGGCGGTGATCATGCAGCTCGGACTGGCCGACCAACTGCGTGAACGCGATCCGGCGGCGGCCGACGGACTGGTCCGCAAGGCGCAGGACACCGCGACGGCCGCGCTGGCCGAACTGCGCGACGTGGTGCGCAACGTCTATCCGCCGGTGCTTTCCGACCGCGGCTTGGAAGGTGCGATTTCGGCCATTGCCGCGCGCAGCCCGATTCCGTGTGTGCTCGACCTCACCGGGGTGGGCAGGCGGCCCGCCGCGGTGGAGGCTGCGGCCTATTTCGTGATCACCGAGGCGCTCACCAATGCCACCAAACACTCGGGCGCCGAGGGCATTTCCCTGGTGCTCGGCGGGGCGCCCGAACTGCTGACCATCGAGATCCGCGACGACGGCGTCGGCGGCGCGGTGGAGACTTACGGCGGTGGCCTGGCAGGCATCCGCCGCCGGGCCGAGGCGCTGGACGGCCGGATGGTGCTGACGAGCCCGCCCGGTGGCCCTACTGTGTTGCGGGTGGAGTTGCCGTGCGGGTCATGATCGCCGAGGACGACGCCCTGCTGCGCGAGGGCCTGGTCCTGCTGCTGAGCACGGCGGGCATCGACGTGGTCGCCGCCGTCGACAACGCCGACGACTTCCTGACCGCGGTCGCGGCCGATCGACCGGACGCCGTGGTCGTCGATATCCGGCTGCCGCCGACCTTCACCGACGACGGCCTGCGGGCCGCGGTGCGGGCCCGCGAGATCCATCCCGGCCTGCCGGTGCTGGTGCTGTCGTCCTGGGTGGAGGACAGCTACGCCGCCGAACTGCTAGGCGACGGCGCCGGCGGGGTCGGCTATCTGCTGAAGGAGCGGGTCGGCAAGGTGGACCGCTTCCTCGATTCGCTGCGCCGGGTTGCCGCGGGTGGCACCGCGATGGATCCCGAGGTGATCTCGCAGCTGCTGGTGCGGCGCAAAGCCGACGATCCGATGGCGGCGCTGACCGCCCGTGAGCGCGAAGTGCTCGCGCTGATGGCCGAGGGACACACCAACGGCACCATCGCCGAGCGGCTGGTGGTCAGCGAAGGCGCTGTGCACAAACACATTCGGAGCATTTTCGCGAAACTCGGGCTCTCCACGGAGGATGTCGGGCATCGCAGAGTGCTTGCCGTGCTGACCTATTTGAAGGTGTGAACTGCCCGGACCCGTCGGGGCCCGGGCAGTCACGGTGCCAAAGTCCTGGAATCCGCTGGGGCTCAGCAGATCACCTGACTAGTCGGCCCGGCAGGTGACATCCGACGCGGGCAACGTGCCATCGCGGAAGTAGGTGTTCACCGCCGAGTACACGCAGGTGTTCGGGTAACGACCGAAGATCCAGTGGATCGGCACATCCTGCAGGGTGACCATGCGCGACGCACTCAGGTCCTTGTGCATCGCGACGGCACCGTCGTACACGGTCCTGGTGTCACCGGTGGACTGCACGATCAGGGTCGGCACCGAATTGCGCACCACCGTGGCGGGTTCGGCGGGCGGTGCCCAGAACGCGCACGGCGTGATGTTATTGGCGAACGCACCGAACACCGGCTGTGTGGCGCGAGCGGCTTCGATGTTGCGCCAATAGAACTGTGGATCTCGTGGCGCTGCAACGTCGCCGCACAGGATGGCCATCTGCGACGAGCTCTCGTCCGGTTCCGCCTTCATCGCATGCGTGAGGATGCCGGTCAACTTCTCGTCGGGCCGCACGGCCTTGCCGTCGGCGGCATCGGCGAGCAGGCGGACTTGCTCGGACACCATCTCGTACTGCCGCGGGTCGTCCAACCCGACGAACAGCACCAAAGGCAACCAGTGCTCGTCGATCTCGAATTCGCCGAACCTGATCGGCTTTTCGGCGGAGCGGCGGATCAACTCCACCACGGTGGCCCTGACCTCGGCGCGGGTGGCGCCGAGGCGGTAGGTGCCGTCGTTGGCCGCCGCCCAGTCCGCCCACAGATCGAGCGCCGCCTCGTTGGCCGCGCCCATCGCCTGCATCATGCCCACCGTCCCGTACTTGTCCGGATCCACCGAGCTGTCCAACACGATCCGATCGGCGCGATCGGGGAACATCTGGGTGTATACCGCGCCGAGATAGGTGCCGTACGAGGTGCCGAAATAGCTGACCTTGTCGGCGCCGAGGAGCGTGCGGATGAGATCCATGTCGCGCGCGGTGTTGCGGGTGGTGATAAAGGGCAGCCTGGCCGCTTCCGTTGTCGCGCAACGCATTGCCAGGTCGCCCTGCATCGCAACGGATTCCGCGAAGCTCGCGGCATCGACGCCCGCCGACTGCAATCCGAAGCCGCGGGGCCAGTGGCACTTGATCATCGACGAGCGGCCGACACCGCGCGGGTCCATGCCGATCAGGTCGTAGCGGGCACGCACGTCGGGTGTCATCGCGGCACCGATGTCGACCGTCAGGTCGAGACCGGCGCCACCGGGGCCGCCGGGATTGGACAGCATGACGCCGCGCCGCTGTGCCGGATCGGTGGCGGCCAGCCGCGAGATCGCCACGGTGAGGGTGGCGCCTTGTGGCTCAGCGTAATTCAGCGGCACGGTGACATCGGTGCACTGTGCGCCTGCCTCGTCCAGCTTCGGGTTGTCGCACCCCTTCCAGGTCAGAGTCTGGCTGGTGAAGCGATCGAGCGCGGGCGGGGCCGTCTCGGCTTCGGCGGCGGGACCGGCGCAGCCGATCAGCCCGGCGCAGGCGGCGAGGGCGGTGACGATGCCAACGGCGGCCGTCAGTCCTCGGGTGCGTTTCACTGTCTGGTCTCCGTTTTCGCTCGGCCGCACCGGAATCGGTGCGGCGGACGGACTGCTTGGTGGGGTGTCACGCGCCGCAGAAGGCGGCATCGACTACGGCGGCGACCGTCTCGCCGGTCTTCTCGTCGTCCGCGAGTCGGTTCACGGTCACGGTCACCGCGGTGCCGTCGGCCGCCACACCGTTCCTGGTGCCGAAGCCGGGGATGCTGCCGCCGTGCCCCCACACCTCCTTGCCGCAGGACGCAGGCAGGTGGACCAGCCCGAGCCCGTACGTGGCGGTCGGCATCCGGTCGAACGATGTTGTCCGCTGCATCTCTGCCAATTGCGCTGGCGCAAGGAGCTTTCCGGCCAGCAGTGCGGTGAAGAACCGGTTCAGGTCGGCGGGGGTCGCGACCATCGCACCCGCGGCGCCTGCCCAGGACGGGTTGTAGTCGGTGAGATCGAGCTGCTTACCGTTGACGATCTCGTACCCGCGGGCGTGCGGGCCGCGGATCACCGTTTCGCCTGCGGGCGGAAAGTAGGTGTCGCGCAAGCCGAGTGGTTCGAGGATCCGGCGGCTGATCTCTTCGGCGACCGGTCGTCCGGCCACCCGATCGACCAGCATGCCCAGCAGCAGATAATTGGTGTTGGTGTAGACCATCTTCGCGCCGGGCTCGAAGATCGGCGGCTGTGCCGCGAGCACCGTGCGGACCAGGTCCGCCGGCTCGAACTGCTGCTGGAGCAGGGCTTCGTTGTCCAGGGCCAGCTGCCCCGGCTTGTTCTCCTGGTTGGGGCCGCCGCCGAGGTAGTCCGGCAGGCCGCTGGTGTGCTGCAGGAGCTGGCGCACGGTGACCCGGTTGCCGTCGTTGCCGTTGCCGGTGACCACGCCGGGCAGGTAGCGCTCGATCGGCGCGTCCAGCTCGACCTTGCCCTCCGCCACCAGCTGCAGCACTACCACCGACACGAAAGACTTTGTGTTGCTGCCGATTCGGACCCGGCCGTCCGCGGGCATCGGTGCGCCGGTGGACAGGTCGCCCTTGCCCGCGGTGTAGACGCGATGTCCGCCAGGCCCGTCGATGACCACCTGGATGCCAGGTATGCCGCTCTGCACCACCTTGTCCATCGCGGCGGCGAGCGCCGTGGGCGGCGTCGTTCCGGTGGTGTCCGCAGGCGCGCTCGAGTTCGCGCCGCTGCAGGCGGCCGCCGCTAACATCGCGCCAACGACGACAGCCGAGAGCGCTGCCTTTCCGGAGTAGCGCCGAAATTGGTTCATGAGCAGTGATTTCCTCCTGTTCGAGCCGCAAGCCATGCACGCTTCGGCGACAACTCGAGCCTAGGAATTCGGCTCGCCCGCGCCCATGCTGCAAACACCCGAATGTCGACTACCACCAGCTGGTGGCGCGTGGTGGTGCTAGCACCACCACAGGCCTCGCCGCGGTACCGAGGTGGACTGGGTTCGAGGCCGCACGGAAACAGATGATGAATGAAACATGTACAACGGCTGTCTATTTCAAGAACAATCAGAAGAACTCATAGCGTCAGATGCCGCCACATACATGTCCGATACTGAGGGCGAATCAGTCCGAGATCACCAAAATCTCACAAAGTGATTGGTCAAATGTTCGTATCGATGACGTCAGGTCATCAGTGGCTCATCGGTGACGTCGCTCGGCGAGGTCAGCGATGCGGCCGGACGATTGTCTACGTTCTTTACTAGGAACGGTCGAAGGTGAGAGAGGGCTCCACATGCTTAAGTTCGCGGTACTGGGCGAGGTTCGTGCCTGGCGAGACGAACTGGAGCTCGATCTCGGGTCCAAGCAGCGTCGAGCCTTGTTGGCGGCCTTGCTATTACGGAGCGGACGATCGGCGACAGTACCCGAACTCATCGACGGTGTCTGGGGTGAGCATCCGACACCGAGCGCGATCGGCGCGCTACGCAACCACATCCTGCATCTGCGCCGGGCCCTCGAGCCGGATCGCCCGTCCGGCGCGCCCGCCACGGTGCTGGTCGGGTTCGGCGGCGGCTATGCGCTGCGCCTTGCCCCCGGCTCGGTCGATGTCGAGCAGGTCGACGACATGTTGCTCGAGGTGCAGCCGGACCGGCAGGGCGCGGAGCCATCGCAGGCGGTGGAGCTGGTCCGCGAACGTCTCGATGCCGCACTGCGGCTGTGGTCGGGCACACCGCTGGCCGGGCTGCCTGGTCCCTACGCGGATCGGCAGCGCACCCAGCTGATCGAGCGACGAGTCACGTTGCTGGAACAGCGCATCGAACTCGATCTGCGGCTCGGCCGCTACACCGAGGTGATCGCCGAGCTGACCCCGCTGTGCGCCGAACATCCTATGCGCGAACAGATTCGCGGATTGCTGATGACCGCGCTCTATCACGCGGGCCGCCAGGCCGAGGCGCTTGCGGTGTACGCGGACACCCGCAAGGTGCTGATCGAGCGGCTCGGCATCGAGCCTGGACAGCAGCTCGCGGAGCTGCACCAACGCATATTGCGCGCGGATCTGCCCGCGCCACACCGGACTACCGAAAGCGCGGCGCCTGCGGTGCGCCCGCCGCGGCGCGCGGTTGCCAGGGTCGCGCAGCTGCCCGCCGACGTCGTCGACTTCACCGGCCGCGCGGACATGGTCCGCCGGATCAGCGAATGGCTCACCCGCACAGACGGTTTCTCGGTGCCGGTGTGCGTGATCGGTGGCATGGGCGGCATCGGGAAGAGCGCGCTCGCGGTGCACGTCGGGCATTTGATCCGCGACCAGTTCCCGGACGGGCAGCTGCATGTCGACCTGCACGGCTTCGCGGCGGCCGGTGGGCGTGGGCCTGGGGACCGATCCGGCACTCCGGCCGCCGACACGCTCGGTGACTTTCTGCGCGCGCTCGGTGTCCCCGAGGGCGAGATCGCGCCGACGCTCGCCGAGCGCTCGGCGCAGTTCCGCAGCTTCCTCGACGGCAAGCGGGTGCTCGTCGTGCTGGACAACGCGCGCGACATCGATCAGGTCGCCTCGTTGATTCCCGGCACGCCCGGCTCTGCGGTGCTGATCACCAGCCGCTCGTCGATGCCCGAATTGCCATGCATGGTAGGCACTCTCGGCGTTCGGCTGGACGTGCTCGCCAGGGTGGAGGCGCGCACCCTGCTCGCCGGGATCGCGGGGCTGCGCCGGGTCGCCGCCGAACCCGCAGCGGTGGACAGCGTGCTCGACGCGTGCGGCGGGCTGCCGCTCGCCGTTCGCATTGTCGGCGCGCGACTGGCGGCGCGGCCGAATTGGAGCATCAGCAGCCTGGCGGAGCGACTTGCCGACGAGAAGCAGCGGCTCGGCACCCTGCGCAGCGGCGACCTCGCGGTCGAGGCGGCTTTCCGGCTCAGCTACGACCAGCTCGATTGCGCACAGGCCAGGGCCTTTCGGATGTTGGCCGTGCCGGAGGTCGCCGAGATCTCGCTGAACGCCGCAGCCGCCATTCTCGGCTCGGATCGGGTGCTGGTGGAGGAACTGTGTGAGTCCCTCGTCGATCTGAACCTGATGGAGACCAGCGCGTCCGGGCGCTACACCTATCACGACCTGCCGCGCCTGTTCGCACGCGAACTGCACCTCGGCCCCGAGGCGGCCGAGCCGGTGTCCGGTGCGCTGGTGCGGCTGCTCGATTTCTACCTGGCCACCATGAAAAACCTGATCGTGGTGTGCAATCCGGGATCGACGCAGCCGGAGCATCTCGGATCGACCGTCGCGCACGGGCTCTCGTTCGTGGACAGCATCGCCGCGCAGTACTGGCTCGACGCCGAACGCCCGAACCTGATCTCGCTCTACGAACAGACGGCGCGGGTCGGCGGTCCCGCACTGGAGCGTGCCGCCGATATCGCATGGGCCACCGCGGAATTGATCGACGGCGGCCCGCACTGCCGGGAACTCTCGCGGGTGCTGAAGAAGCTGCTCGACACGGCGATCCGAGCGGGTAACCGCGGCGTGGAATGCCGGATCCGGGTGACGCTCGGCACGATCTGCTGCTATTCGCTCGGCACGTTGCGTGAGGGCCGCGACCATCAGCGCATCGCGCTGACCCTGCCGCCGGAGTCGGCGAGCGACCTGCGGTTGGTGGCGTTCGCGGCGCAGCTGCTCTCCTCGTCCACCAGGATGGGCACCGAGACAGCGGCCTCGCTCGCGCACGCCGAACGCGCGATCCGCTTCGCCCGCCGCGTCGACGATCCGGCGGTCGAGTGCGCCAGCCTGGTGAACATGGCCAAAACACTGTCGGACGCAGGACAATTCGAGCAGGCGCAGCATCATGCGAGCACGGCCAAGACGCTGGCCGCGAAGATCGGCAACGCCGGGCTGGAAGCGATGGCGACCCACGAGCTCGGGGCGGCCCGCGGCTTCCTCGGCAACCATCAGCAGGCGATCGAGCTGTGCAACGAGTCGGTGCAGCTGGCTCGGCTCAGCGGCGTCGAGCTGCGCGAAGGCTGGGCGCTGGCGCGGCTGGCACACGTGCACATGATGGCAGGGCAACTACACGAGGCCGAGCCGATCGCCGACGGCGCCATCCGGATGCTCAACCGGGCGATCGGGCCGCTGAGCAGGGCCAGGGTGCTGGTGATGCACGGGCTCATCCTGCAGGCGCTTGGCCGTACCCATCAGGCGTATTGCGTATACCGTTCGGCGGCAGAGGCTTTCGCGCCGATGGGGGACGCGCAGTACAGCCACGAACGGCTCGACGGTGAGCTGGAGGGTCCGATCCTCGCGCTGCTGCGCGAACACCTGGACCAGGTGATCGCGGAACGCAACGAGCGGCGTGACCGCGCCGTCGGCGCCCCCTCGTAACGGAGACGACAGCGATCAGCGGGAAGTCCGAGGCCTCGGACTTCCCGCTTCGCGGCGGCTCAGTGGCCGCCCTGGTCCTTCAGCCGCTGCAGCGACGCCTCGACCTCGGCCTCGGCCTCGGCGCGGCCGACCCACTCCGAGCCCTTGACGTACTTGCCCGGCTCCAGGTCCTTGTAGCGCTCGAAGAAGTGCTTGATCGCGGCAAGCTCGAACTCCGGCACATCCTTCACGTCCTGGATGTGGTCCCAGCGCTTGTCACCGGCAGGCACGCACAGCACCTTGTCGTCGCCGCCCGCCTCGTCGACCATCTTGTACATCGCGACCGGGCGCACCTCGATGAGGCAGCCGGGGAACACCGACTCGGGCAGCAGGACCAGCGCGTCCAGCGGGTCACCGTCCTCGCCGAGGGTGTTCTCGATGTAGCCGTAGTCGGCGGGGTAGACCATGGACGTGTAGAGATACCGGTCCAGCCGGACCCGTCCGGTCTCGTGATCGACCTCGTACTTGTTCCGAGAGCCCTTGGGGATCTCGATGGTGACGTCGAACTCCACGCCATCTCCTTCGGTGCATCTATAGGCATGAGCAGTAACTACTGCCGACTCGCCAGGTTGTTCGGGGGAACGGTTGCGCAACGAGGATAGTGTGGTCGGCGGGGACATGGGTGCGGCAGGCGGCTGCTGCGGAAATCAGTCGAGGAGAGCTGCGGTCAGTGGTTGGTAAGAACATCGGTGGCTTGGCCTCCCGGCGGCGCCGCAATCTCTGGATCGGCTTCGGCACCACGCTCGCGGTTCTACTCGCCGCCGGGGTCGGCGTGCTGCTCACGGTGAAGCCGTGGACCGACGAATTCCGGCACGGCGGGCTGACCGTCGCGGCACCACCGCCGCCGGTGCGGCCGTTCCCTCAGGTGAGTCCGGCGCCCTCGAACGCGCCTGCGCCGAGCCCGGCCGGTGTCGCGGCCGCGCTGGCGCCGGTCATCGGCAATCCGGATCTCGGCGCGTTCGCCGGGCAAGTCACCGACGCCGACAGCGCGACGGTGCTGTGGAGCGGCGATCCAGGCAGGCCGATGATCCCGTCGTCCACCGCGAAGATCCTGCTGACGGCCGCGGCGCTGCTGGCATTGCCCGCGGAGCATCGGGTGAGCACCAAGGTGGTTGCCGGGTCGGCGCCCAACGAGCTGGTGCTCGTCGGCGGCGGCGATCCGACACTGACCGCCGAGCCGGAAGGCAAGGGCTACTACCCGCACGGGCCCCGGGTGTCCGATCTGGTCGCGCAGATCAAGAAGTCCGGCCGGGCCGTCGACACCATCGTGGTGGACGCCTCCGCGTATGCCGGGCCGACCATGGCGCAGGGCTGGGACCCGGTCGACATCGGTGACGGCTCGATCGCGCCGCTCGAATCGGTGATGATCGACGGCGGCAGGCTGCAGCCGCTGGTCGAATACTCACCGCGCACCCCGACCCCGGCGCTGGACGCCGGTCGGCGGCTCGCCTTCGAACTCGGGCTGGATCCGGCGCGGGTCCGGGTCGGCGCCGCCGCGCCGGGTGCCGCCCAGGTGGCCGTCGTACAGTCGGCGCCGTTGCGAGATCGGTTGCGCGACACCATGGTGTGGTCCGACAACGTGCTCGCCGAGGCGATCGGCCGCGAGATCGCGGTCGCCACCGGTTACGAAGCCTCGTTCCACGGCGCGGTCGCCGCGGTGAGTGCCGCGCTGGAGAAGGCCGGATTCGACCTCACCGGCCTGAGCATGCAGGACAACAGCGGACTTTCGGTGGACGACCGGATCCCGGCCAAGCTGCTCGATCGAGTGATGGCGACCGCGGCCAAGCCGAGCGCGGCGACCGCGATCCAACCGGTCGGGACCATGGCACGCCCCGAAAACGACCGGCTCGCCGCCACTTTGGCTCCGCTGCTGGACGACCTGCCGATCGCAGGCGCGACCGGCTCGCTGACCAGCCGTTACGTCACCGGGAACCGCAATGCCGCAGGCTGGGTGCGGGCCAAGACCGGAACTCTGTCGGTGTCCAGCGCGTTGGTCGGGTATGTGCTCGACGCCGATGGGCGGGTACTGACCTTCGCGCTGATGTCGAACGATCGGCCGCCGGAGGTGAGCAGGCCCGCACTGGACGCTATCGCGGGCACGCTACGTAACTGCGGATGCTCGTGACGGGTGGTTGACAATGCAGCGAGAAGGTTCCGACCCAGGTGATCATGGGACCGCGTCCGGCGCCAACGGGGCCGATCGCGGTGGTGTGTCAGATCCGGATGCTGCGGGTCGGCCCGCGCGCGGTGCGGTTACGGGTGTCACCGAGGACGCGGTCGAGCAGCCGAAGAGTCATTCCGGATTCGCCGGCGCCGTCGATTGGCGGCTCGCCGCGAAAACCGGTGCGGCCCTTGTCCCGTCGGGCCCGCGCACGTCGCGCTTCGCGGCCGAGCAGGTCGTCGCCGAGCTGGCCGTCGCCTCCGAGCGGGCCGAGGGCCCGGTGCGCGAGGTCAGCGGGCTCCTGGACGACCAGCCGGTGCCCGCCGCGCGGATCGTCGACCGGCCCGGCTGGATCGAAGCGGCCGCCGCCTCCATGTCCCAGCTGACCGGCACCGAGGGCGAGACCGGCGAACGCGGACTGCTGCAGGGCAAACCAGCGGGCGTGCAGGCGGGCGCGATGCTCGCCTTCCTGTCCACCGCGATCCTCGGCCAGTACGACCCGTTCACCGGACCCGACGGCACCCTGCTGCTGGTCGCGCCGAACATCATGGCCGTCGAGCGGGCGCTCGGCGTCTCGCCGAGCGACTTCCGGCTCTGGGTCTGCCTGCACGAGGTGACCCACCGGGTGCAGTTCTCGTCGGCGCCGTGGCTGGCCGACTACATGCGCGCGAATGTCGAGGTGCTCGGCGAGGTCGGCGACGAGCCGCTCAACGAGATGCTGCAGCGACTACTCGAAGAAGTGCGGGACCGCCGCCGCGGCACCGCCACCGACGATCCATCGGCCCGCGGCGTCGTCGGCCTGCTGCGCGCCACCCAGGCCCCGCCGCAGCGTGAGGCGCTCGATCGCCTGCTCATGCTCGGCACCCTCCTGGAAGGCCACGCCGACCACGTCATGGACGCCGTCGGCCCCGCCGTCGTCCCGTCCGTCGAGCAGATCCGCGCCGCCTTCGATCGCCGCCGCAAACGCCCGACCAACCCGGTGCAGCGCATCATGCGTGCCCTGCTCGGCGTCGACGCGAAGGTCGCGCAGTACGTCCGAGGGAAGGCCTTCGTCGACGCCGTGGTCGGTCAGGTCGGCATGGCCGACTTCAACACCATCTGGACCGACGCCGAAACGCTGCCCCGCCCGGAGGAAATCGAAGCCCCCGAACGCTGGGTCAGCCGCGTCCTCGGCTGACCGAAGTCGTCGGTACGCTGCGGGTATGAGGTCAGCGCCTGGGGAGCGAGCGGGGGCGCGGCGGTTGCCGGAGACCCCTGCGGTGTTGGCAGTGCGGCAGGCTGTTCGGTCGTGGGCTGAGCGATGTGGGCAAGCCGGTGGGGTTGCGGTGGCGTTGTCCGGTGGGGCGGATTCGTTGGCGTTGACGGCTGCGGCAGTGGTCGAGGTGGGGACCGTCGACGCGCTCGTGGTCGATCATCAACTGCAGGCAGGGTCGGATGTGGTTGCGGCGGATGCTGCTTCGGTGGCGTTGGCCTTGGGGTGCCGCTCGGCGCGGGTGCTCGCGGTGACGGTGGGGCGGGACGGGGGAGTAGAAGCGGCGGCGCGGCAGGCCAGGTACGCGACGTTGGATGATGCCCGCGACGGGCTGCCGGTATTGCTCGGGCACACGCTCGACGACCAAGCCGAGACCGTGCTGCTCGGGTTGGCGCGTGGCTCCGGCGGCAGGTCCATTCAGGGGATGGCCGAGTGGGCCGAGCCGTGGGGCAGGCCGCTGCTCGAGGTGCGGCGGGCACAGACCCGTCAGCTGTGCGTGGATCTGGGATTGGTGCCGCACGAGGACCCGCACAACACCGCGCCGGAGTTCACCAGGGTTCGGCTGCGCACCGAGGTGTTGCCGCTGCTGGAGGAGGTGCTCGGCGGCGGGGTCGCGCCCGCTCTTGCCCGCACCGCCGCGCAGCTGCGCGACGACGGCGCGGTGCTCGACGCGTTGGCCGAGGAGTTGCTGCACACCGCGAGTGATGGCGCGACCCTCTCGATCGAGACGCTCGCCACTGCGCCGCCGGCGCTGCGCCGCCGGGCGATCCGATCCTGGCTGCTCAGGGGCGGGGCGAAAGCACTGACCGGCAAGCATTTACGGGCGGTCGACGAGCTGATCACCGAGTGGCGTGGCCAGGGCGGAGTCGCCGTCGGCGGCGGACAACCGGACAGCAGGTTGGTCGCGGCGCGCGAACATGGCAGGCTGACACTGCGGCATGAGCGTCAGGCCCGAAGCGGTAACGAAGCGTGACCACGCAGGGCCAGGGAAACGTCGCCAATGTTGCTCAGTCTGCGCCGGTTGATCGACACACCATGGATCAGCCGTTCGGGAGCGAGAACCACGGAAGGGAACAGCTGACGTGTACGGGGACGACATCGCGTCGGTGCTGATCACCGAGGAAGAGATCGCCACCAAAACCAAGGAGCTGGCCGAGCTCATCGCCAAGCGCTATCCCGCCGATGCCCCCGAGGGCGACCTGCTGCTGGTAGGCGTGCTCAAAGGCGCGATCTTCTTCATGACCGACCTGGCCAAGGCGCTGCCGATCCCGACCCAGATGGAGTTCATGGCCGTCTCGTCGTACGGATCGTCCACCTCGTCTTCCGGTGTGGTCCGCATCATGAAGGACCTGGACAAGGACATTGCCGGCCGCAATGTGCTGATCGTCGAGGACATCATCGACTCGGGGCTCACCCTGTCCTGGCTCAAGCGCAACCTCTCCACCCGCAACCCCGCCTCGCTGGAGGTGGTGACGCTGTTGCGCAAGCCGGACGCGCTGCGCACCCACGTCGACGTCGCCCATGTCGGCTTCGACATCCCGAACGAATTCGTCGTCGGCTACGGCCTCGACTACGCGGAGCGCTACCGCGACCTGCCGTATATCGGCACCCTGGATCCGAAGGTCTATTCCTGACTCGGGGCGTTCCCGCACCCGTGACCCGGGTGCGGGACTAGCGGTCCGGGAGAATGCCGAAAATGGTGGCGGGCGAACCGGATCCGGCGCGATAGAGCGCCGCGCCGACGAGTATCCATGCGCCCGTTGCCGGTAGCGCCGTGAGGTTGGCCAGGCATTCCAGGCTGATGCGGTGCTCTCGATAGAGCAGCTTGGACACCGCGTAGGTGTCGTCGATGCCGAGATCCGGGCCGAAGGTGTCGATGCCGAGTGCGCCACGGTGGCCGAGCCTGCCGGTGTGCAGCAGCCATTCGACCGTCTCGACCGCGAATCCCGGTTGGTGGCCTGCGGATTCGCCGGTGCCGAGAAATTCCTCGGCACCCCACTTGGCATCCCAGCCGGTCCAGGCGATCACCGCGGCGCCGTCGGGCATGCGGCCGTGCCTGCCCTCCCAGCGCTTGAGATCCTCGACGGTGATCGCGTAGTCCCGGTCCCGTGCGCACGGTTCGCGGACGTCGATCTTCACGGCGGGCAGCAGCAGATCGTCCAGGTCGAGCTGATCCGCGCCGAGCCCGTCGGCGTGGAAGTGTATCGGTGCGCCCCAATGGGTTCCGGTGTGCTCACCCTGCTGGATGTAGCGCAGGTAGTAGCCGTCGTTGGCGACGGTGGCCACGATGTCGGTGCGGAACTCCGGGTCGTCCGGGTAGAGCGGCGTGGTGGCCGGATCGTGCACATGCGACAGGTTCACCAGCCGCCCGAACGGCCGCGGCGAGGTCATCGCGTCCGCTGCGGAATGGTGCGGGTGAGGGCGAGCAGGTCCGCCTCCAGCAAACGAAACATCCGGTAGGTCAGCACGAATGCCAGAATGCCACCCACGCTGAGCGCGCGCACCGGAACGATCACCAACCCGAGATCGTCGGCGTCGACGAAGGTCGCGCTCGCCACGCCGAGCAGCGGCACCGACGCGGCCACCCCGAGATAGAAGTTGGCGCGCCTGGCCAGGTTGCGTAGCTGGCGTTCGTCGCCGGGCCCGATGCCGCCGCGCGCAAGCAACCGTGGATAGACCGAGCGGACGGCGAACAGCGCGGCCGGGAAGAACGGGTAGGCGAGCACGATGACGGCACACACCACCTGCGCGGTGAAGAAATGCAGAAATGTCTTGGGCGGCAGCTCGATTCCGGACAGGGCAAGCCAGCTCGGCCCGACGATCCCGGCGATCATCCAGACGGCGAACGGCACAAGCACCGCCCAGTCGCCCATCAGCAGGGTGTCGCGGCGCGCCTTGGCCAGCGTGCGCGCGGAGTATTCACGCCCGCGCGCCAAGCGGTATTCGACGGTCAGTACGCGCCGGGTCAGGTAGATCAGCAGCAGCGCCCCGATGGGAAAGAAGATCAGATTGTGGACCAGGCCGATGGTTTCGAATTTCTGCTGGTCCACCGCCGACATGCGATCGATGATGAGGGACTGGTTCAGCCGGATGTTGTACACGCTGGCAAGCACGTTCGGCACGCCGATGCACACCGCGGCCCACGGAACCAGCCAGCCGCGCGACCGATAGGCCAGGCTGGTCGGCGACGGGTCGACCAGGTCACGCGCGCGGGCGTCGAGGCATAGGTCGAGCTGCCCGGCCAGCTCAGCGCCGTTGCGCCAGCGTCGTTTCGGGTCGGCATGCAGGCATTCGAGCAGGACCCGGCGCAGGGCGGCCGGAGTGTCCGCTGGCAGGCGCGCGAGCGCGTCCGCACCGACTCCCGCGCGCCGCTCAGCCAGCATCGCCGAGTAGGTGTCGGCGGGCGTCGCACCCGGCGCATCCTCGAAGGGGGTTGCGCCGGTGAGCATTTCCCACAGCAGCACGCCGAGTGAATAGATATCGCTGCGGGCGCCGGGTGCGGGCGCGGCCGGGTCGAGCAGCCTGGCCAGTTGTTCCGGTGAGCGGTAGGGCAGCGAATGATCGGTGTGCTCGGCCGAATCCGCGGCGACGGGTCGCGGACCCGCTTCGCGCAGCGCGAAATCGGCCAGTTTCGGAATGCCCTCGGCGGTGAACAGCACGTTCGCCGGCTTGATGTCGTGATGCAGCACGCCATGGTGGTGGGCGTGGTCCAACGCGTCGGCGAGCCGCCTGCCCACCCATGCCACCGTCTCCGGCCAGCTCAGTCCCTCGATTTCGGCGCGCACACTCGAATCCGACGGCCGGATCTCGCCTTTCGCCTCCATTGCCGCGTCGATGGCGCGCAGCAGCAACGCGCCACCGGCGGACTCCGGACCGATGCGCCGCTGTGCGAGCACGCCGATCGCGGTGCCGCCGGGGAGGTACTGCATGTAGACCAGCCGAGGTTCGGCCACGGTGTGCAGTGTCTGTTCGGTCGACTCCGATGCGCCGAGCACCCGCTGATCGAAGACGCGCACGATATGGGGATGGTCCAGCTGCGCCATGGTGTGTGGCGCGCCGGCCCGGCCCGCCGAAAGCCGCACCGCGACAAGCCGTTGCATGGATCGCTGCCTGGCCAGGAAGACTCGGCCGAGCACGCCGCTGCCGAGATCGGTGAGCAGGTCGAAGTCGTCGATCCGGTGGCCGGGCGCCAGATCGGCAAGTGCCGCAACCGCTTCGGTGGTTTCGGCGATGCCCGCGGCGGTGTCGTCGATGGCGAACGCGGCAAGACGCGCGCGCACCTCGGCGGCGAGGTCGGGATACTCGGCGAGGAAGTCCTCGATGCCGAGCGCGACGGTGCGGCGCCTGGCCAGGAACTCCTCGCACGCCAGGTCGGCCAGCTCGGGACTGTGCTCGACCTCGGGAAATTCCTTGCAGTACTCGCTGATTCGTTTACCGAGCGACGCCGACCAGCGTGCCCGCAGGTCGATCCGGACCAGATCGGTCAGCACCTCGAGGCGCGCCTGCGCGCCGTCCGGCACGTAGTCCGCGAGCGACGGCGGCACGAATCGCGTGCTGCGCAGGCTGCGTTGCCACTCGGCGGTGAACCTGGCGACCGCATCGACGTGCCCGCTACTCACGTGGCGGTCTCCCGTACCGGGGGCACGCCCCGGTTCCGCGTGATCGCCGACGCCGAATTCTTACCCACCGACTCGGGCGAGACCACCCGCTCCAACGCGCGCAGATCTGCCTCCAGCGCACGGAACAGCAGGTAGGAGACCACGAACGCGACAATACCGCCTGCGCAGAGCACCCGGACGGCGAAGATCACCATCGGGATGTCGGCGGGCGGCAGGAAGGTCACGCCCGCCACCGCGAGCAACGGTATTGATGCCGCCACCGCGAGATAGCCGTTGCAGCGCCGATCGAGGCCGCGCAGCCACACCGCGTCCTCGGCGCTGATATCGCCGTGCCGGAGGAACAGCGGATAGATGCAGCGCACCATGTAGAAGGTCAACAGGAAGAACGGGTAGGCCACCGCCATCGCGCCACACACCACCAGCGATGCCAGGAAGTGCACGATCGCACTCGCCGGGAGGTCACCGGTGACCAGCTGCAATGCGATGGGGAAGACGAACCCGGACAGCACCCACAGCGAAAACGCCACGGCCACTGCACGATCGCCGAGCAGCAGCGCATCACGCCTGGCATGGCGCAGCGTCTCGGGGTCGTAGCGTTTGCCCTTCGCCAGTCCGTGCGGCACGGTCAGCAAGTAGCGCGACATGTACACCAGCAGCGCGATGCCGAGCGGGAACGACACCGCGTTCACCACGCCGGTGATCACCACGAAGCTGTGCTGGGCGTCCTTGGGCAGCCGGTCGATGATCAGGTGCTGGTTGTGCTGGATGTTGTACAGCGAGGCAAGCACATTCGGCAGTCCCACCGCCAGGGCGGCGACGAGCAGCCGCCACGGCCGCAGCCGCAGTCGCCAGCTGTTCGGCGCCGGATCGACCAGCTCCCGTGCGCGCGCGTCCAGGCACAGCTCCAGCTGTCTGGCCAGCACCGCACCGGAGGACCACCGCCGCGCGCGCTCGGGTTCGAGGCAGGTGAGCAGCACGCGCCGCAGCGCGGCGGGACAGTCCGCGGGCACACGGTCCAGCGCGGCCGCGTCCACCCCGCCGCTGCGCCGCTCCAACATGGCCTCGAGCGTCGTCTCGTCGCCTGCGCCGGTCCCGCCCGCGGTGGTGTCGTCGAATGGTTTGGCGCCGGTGAGCAATTCCCACAGCACCACGCCGAGCGAATAGATGTCGGCGCGGGTATCCAGATCCGCCGCGGTGCGGTCGAATCCGGGATGACAGGCCTCCAGCTGTTCCGGCGACATATACGCCAGCGACCCACCGAAATAGGCGACCGGGCTCGTCCCTTCCACATTGCGGCTGAAGCTGATGTTGAAATCGGCGAGTTTCGGCACCGCCTCCGCGGTCAGCAGCACGTTCGCCGGTTTCACGTCGCGATGCAGCACGCCGTGCGCGGACGCGTAGTCCAGCGCCTCGGCCAGCCTGCGGCCGAGCCAGGCGACCGTCTCGGGCCAACTGAGCCCGGCGATCTCGGCGCGCACGCTCGAATCCGTCGGGCGGATCTCGCCTTTCTCCTCCATCGCCGCGTCGACGCCATCGAGCAGCAACTGGCCGTTGCGTTCGGCGGGCGGGGTGGCGCGCACCCAGCGCAGCACGTCGAGCAGCGTGCCGCCGGGCAGGAACTGCATGTAGAGCAGCCGCAGCCTGCGTGCCGTGCCCGCCTCGGCGTCGTCGAGCAGGCGCTGGTCGAAGACGCGCACGATGTAGTCGTGATCGAGTTGGGCCAGCGTCTGCGGCTCGGTGCCGTGGTCGGCGGAGATCTTCACCGCGACCAGCCGCTGCAGCGAGCGCTGCCTGGCCAGGAAGACGCGCGCGAACGCGCCGCTGCCGAGCCCGGTCAGCAGATCGAAATCGTCGATCCGCTGGCCGATTTCGATCCGGTCGAGGGCGGCGAAGTGGCCAGGCTGGGTGGGGATCGTGGTCGGCGCGGACGTCATCGTCCCGGTCGGCACGGACGTCACCGTTCCGGTCTGTTCGACGGTCACTCGGGTCACTGACGCTCGGGTCACTTCTGAACTACGAAGCGCCGTGGCCGTCCGGTTCAATTCGTTATCGACGAAGGTGGCCTTGATGCGCGTGAGTGCCGCGATCGTCGAATCCTCCAGCGCCGCTCGCCTGGTGCTCTGATCGACATCGTCGGCGTTGAGCAGCGCGCGCAGTTCGGTCGCCTGGTGCGGATATTCGCGCAGGCATTCCCGCGGGTCGACCCGTTCGCCGCTGTGCCTGCGGATGACGAACTCCTCGTACACCAGACCCGCCGGGATGATGCCTGGTTCGAGTTCCGGAAATTCGGCGCAGTATTCGGTGAGCCGTTTGCGTGCCGCCGGTTGCTCGGCCCCCGTGCCGAGCATCGTCCTGCGCAACCAGCGATGCCGGAGATCGACCCGGATCAGCTCGAGCAGCGCCTCGGTGCGCAGGGTGTGTGCGTCCGGCAGATACTCGGCTATGTCGGGTGGCCGCTGCACGGATTCGCCTGCGGTGTCCGCCCACGCGGCGGAGAACGCCGCAACCGCGCTGAATTCGGCGCTGCGCGAGAGGTCGCCATAAGCGACACCGGCAGGGGTGGAATCGGAGCTTCTATCGGAGTTGGCACTCATTCCCGGACCTAGTGGCTCAGCGGATACCGCGAAATCCGCACTGGTCGGTCGTAGGAGGTAGCGGAGAAATTCCCGCCACACCCGACGCCATCGTCCCCCGAGCAGTATTCGAAATGATAACTTGCGGCACAACAGCGATCACCCGAATTCGACAACGATGCGACGGGGGATGACCAGCACATGTTCAACAAGGCCACAGCGGTGGCGGACGGCTCGCCCGCTTCCGGAACCGCTGCCACCGAGAATTCCGCGCAGACACCGACAAGCCACTCGGCTGTCGCGAAGACGCCAGTTGCGCAGCGGCCGACAGTCCGCCGCGCGACCGTCGCCCAGTCACCGCCGAACCACGCCGATCGAGAACTGCCCGGCACGGGCGAACCGGCCGCGGACATCGCCCGCGACACCGCCACCGCGATCGCGGCAGGCGTCCGTGACGGATCGCTGACCCCGACCGAGGTGGTCGACGCCGCACTGGCCCGGATCATTGCCGAGCACCGGATCACCAATGCCTTCAGCGTTATTCGCACGGAGAAGGCACGAACCGAGGCCGCGGCGCTGGAGCAGCGGTCCGACCTCGATGTGCTGCCGCTGGCCGGCGTGCCGATCGCGATCAAGCACAACATCCCGGTGCAGGGCGAGACGATGCGCGCGGGGTCCGCCGCCACCGACGCCCGTCCGGTCGCCGACGATCATCCGGTGGTGCGCAGGGTGCGTGCCGCAGGCGCGGTGATCGTCGGGCTCACCACCGTCCCCGAACTCGGGTTGTGGGGCACCACCGACAGCCCGGACCGGATCACCAGCAACCCATGGAATGTCGCGCGCAGCGCCGGTGGCTCGTCGGGCGGTGCGGCCGCCGCGGTCGCCGCCGGGCTCGTCCCGATCGCGCACGGCAACGACGGGCTCGGCTCGGTCCGCATCCCCGCGGCCTGCTGCGGTGTCTTCGGCATCAAGCCCGGCCGCTACACCGTGCCCGCGGAGATCGGCGTCGACGCCTGGTCCGGCATGGTCGAAAACGGCGTGCTGGCAACGACAGTCGCCGATGCCGCGCTCGCGCTATCGGTGCTGGCCGCCCGGTCGGACCTAGCCGAGGTGGAGCCGCCGGGCCGACTACGCATCGGACTAGCCGTGGCTCCGCCGTCCCGCCTGTTTCCTGTTGATCGGCAATGGACCAATGCCGCCCGCACCGCCGCCTCGGTGGCCGCCGCGGCCGGACATCTGGTCGAGCCGACCGCGTTGCCCTACGGCGACGCGATGCTCTCGCTCTTCTTGCGCTGGTTGGTCGTTGGCTCCCGCGACGGCGCGGCACTACCCCATCCCGAGCGGCTACAGCCGCGCACCCGCCGTCACCTCGCGCTCGGTCGCGTGGTGCAGCGACTACACCTGGTGCGCCCGTCTCAGGTCGATCGGGTCGAGACCCGACTACTGGAATTCTTCGAACGCTACGACGTGGTGATCACACCCACGCTCGCAGGCCCGCCACCGAAGGCGCGGGCGTGGCACACCCGCGGCTGGCTGCTGAATGTGCTTGCCGGCATGCGATTCTTCCCCTTCGCCCCGCTGTGGAACCTGGTCGGCTGGCCCGCCGCTTCCGTCCCGATGGGCATGCACTCCGATGTCGGAACGCCGGTGGCCGCCCAGTTCGCAGGCCCGCCTGGCAGCGAATCCACTCTGCTGCGGTTGTCCGCGCAAATAGAGGCGCTGCACCCGTGGCGGCGCACCATCAACTGAGCGACGCTATGCGCTGACGGCGGGTTGCTGCTGTACCGAGAACCCGCCGTCGGCCGCGCGGCCCGCGAATTCGAGGATGGTCGGCCGAGTGTCGTCGGCACGCCACGCGACGGCGAGCTCGCACGGCGCGAGCCCGGCGACCGGTCGGGCGGTGAGCCCGGGCCAGCGGTACATGGGCACGTTGTTCTCGGCGAGCAAACAGACGCCGAGGCCGAGGCTCACGGCCTCCAGCTTGTCCTCCGGGGTCGCCGCCTCTGCGCCGATCTTCGGCGGGCGGCCGTTGCGTGCGTCGTTGCCGAGCCAGAAGTCGCGCACCGCACCGGCTTCGGTGGGCAGCGCGATGAACGGCTCATCGAGCAGGTCGGCGAACTCGATGGCTTCCCGGTCGGCCAGCGGGTGGTTCTCCGGGAGCAGCACCCAGCGCGGCTCGGTGCGCAGCACCTGCCAGCGGTAGCGGTTCGGGTCGGGCAGCGGCAGCCACACCAGGGCCAGGTCCGCCTGCCTGCCGGACAGACCGCTGGACGGGTCGGTCCACGAGGCCGCGTGCAGGGCGAGTCGGTGGCCGCTCGCGCTCTCCAGGTCGTTGAGCAGTCCGCGCCCGAGCGCGGACTGGATGCCGACGCGCAGCACCTCGCCCGCCTCCTGCAGCGAGACGTTGGTGACCTCCCAGAGCTCCAGGATCTTGCGGGCGCCTTCGAGCAGTTCCTTGCCTGCGACGGTCAGGGCGACGCTGCGCTGGTTGCGGTCGAACAGGACAACGTCGAGCTGACGCTCCAGCTGCCGGATCTGACGCGACAGCGTGGGTTGAGCGATGTGCAGCCGCTGGGCGGCGTTGGTGAAGTGCAGTTCCTCAGCGACGGCGACGAAATACCGCAGGTCGCGCAAATGCGGGTCCATAGCCCCTTGCTATCAGAATCGGTCCTGAATTTCCAGCCTTATCAGGCCAAAAAGTTCGGATACGGGCATCAAAACATTCGACAGGTTTGTTAGGGACAGCATATTGCCTGCGATGGTGTGATGCACCATCGACTCCGCGAATGTTCGGCTTCCGCCCCCTTGTGCCGCCCTCGAAAACAGTTGGGCGCGTGACCAGCATAGATGATCGTTAAGGTGTGCTGTACGGCGGTGGAACGACCGATCGGGATGGTTGCCACCCAGCTGCTGATGGCCCGCTTCTGACCAGTGGGGAGTCATTTGTACCCTCTATAGTGATTTTCGTCACAAAATGGTTTGTATTGCCCATTGAGTTGCTCCCAAACATGCGAAAAGCGCTGCAGCCGTGGACGAATCCACAGCCGCAGCGCTTGCTTCGCAGCGACCAGCGCGCCCGGTCAGGCGCTGCGCGCCCGGTCCTCGTACGCCTTGCGCTTGTCCGAATCGACATCGTCGAGGAACGCGCGGCCCGCACCGAGCGCCCTGGCGATGCCGTCACCGACCGCCTCCGGCAGCAGCCCGACCACCTGCGAGACGAGGCCGGCCACCGCGGTCACCCTGACCTTCGACTTCGGCGCGACGATCAGCGCGACGATGGCATCGGCGATCTCCTCCGGCTCGGCAGGCCGCAGCAACTTCGGCGCCGTGACCCCGGAACCGAGCTCGGTGTTGGTGAGCGTCGGTAGCACCGACGAGAAGTGCACGCCCGATCCCCGGTACTCCTCGCGCAGGGTGTCGGTGAACCCGAGCACCGCGTGCTTGCTCGCGTTGTAGGTGGCCAGGCCGGGAATGTGCGTCTCGCCCGCGAGCGAGGCGATGTTGATGACATGCCCGCGCTTGCGCGGCAACATCCTGGCCAGGCCGAGCTTGGAGCCGACGATGACGCCGTAGACGTTGATGTCGAGAATCCGGCGGGTGAGCTGGTCCGGCTCGTCCACGAACCGCCCCGTCGGCATGATGCCCGCGTTGTTGATCAACACGTCGATCGGGCCGACGGCGCGCTCCACCTCGTCGAGGAAGCTCTCGAACGAACCGGGGTCGGTGACGTCGAGCCTGCCGTAGTGCTCGAAGCCGCGGGTGGTGCCCGACTCCTTGACGGTGGTCTCGTCGATATCGCCGATCGCCACCTTGGCGCCGAGCGCCTGCAATGCCGTCGCGGTCGCCAAGCCGATGCCACGGGCACCGCCGGTGATCACGACGACCTTGCCGCGAACCTTCGAAGCAACTGTCACTTGTTGTCTCCCTTGAGTTTCAGAACGGCAGGAATATCGATGCGGCGCAGGCCGCGGGCGCCGGCGGCGCGCATGGCGCCGACCGCGAAGAGCAGCTTGGGCATCTGGTACGGGAACCAGAACAGTTCCTTCTGCTGGGTCGGCAGGATCGGCGTGGTGATCGCCTGTTGGCGGCAGTATTTGCGCACCCCGTTGGCGCCGCCCCAGCGGGCGCCGACACCGGACAGGCCCCAACCGCCCATCGGCAGCGCGAAACTGAACAGGTTGGCGAAAACGTCGTTGATGTTGACCGCGCCCGCGTTCAGCTGCCTGGCGACCCGATCGCCGCGCTCCTTGTCGCCGGTCCACACCGTCGCCGACAGGCCGTAGCTCGAATCATTCGCCAGCCGAATGGCTTCCGCCTCGTCGGCGACCTTCATCACCGGCAGGGTCGGCCCGAAGGTCTCCTCGGTGACGCACGACATCGTGTGATCCACATCGACGAGCACGGTCGGCTCGAACGCGGTGCCGAACCCGGCCCGCTTGCCGCCGGTCAGCACCTTCGCGCCGGCCGCGACCGCCTCGTCGACGTGGCGCTGCACGATGTTGGCCTGGTTCTCGTTGGCCAGCGCGCCGACGTCGTGCTTGGACTCGCGGCCGTCCAGACCCTGGCGCAGCGACTTGACGTTGGCGGTCAGCTTGGCCACGAACTCGTCGTAGACCGGGGCCTCGACATACACGCGCTCCACCGAGATACACACCTGGCCCGAGTTGAACATGCCGCCGAACGCGATGCCGTGCGCGGCACGATCCAGGTCGGCGTCGGCGAGCACGATGGCCGGATCCTTGCCGCCGAGCTCCAGGCTGTAGGGCACCATCCGCTCGGCGCAGGCGACGGCGATCTTGCGGCCGGTCGCGGTCGAGCCGGTGAACTGGATGTAGTCGGCGTTGGCGACCACGGCGCCGCCGGTCGCGCCCGCCCCGGTGACCACGGCGAAGACCGGCGGAGCGCCGATTTCGGCCCAGCCCCTTGCCATTTCGAGCGCGGACAGCGGCGTCACCTCGGACGGCTTGAGCAGCACGGCGGCACCGGCGGCCAGCGCGGGGAACACATCGAGCGCGGGCATGGCCACCGGGAAGTTCCACGGCGTGATCACGCCGACCACCGGGTAGGGCTTGTACACGGTGGTCAGCTTCTTGACCCTGGCCAGCGGGCTGTGCGGCGACGGATGATCGTCGGCGAGGAACTTGGCGGCCCGGCGCGCGTAGTAGCCGACCAGGTCGGTCGCGAACGCCGGATCGATGAGCGAATCCACCCGTGGCTTACCGGTTTCCGACTGCACCACGTCGGCGATCTGCTCGGTGTTGTCGATCAGCCAGTCCTGGAACTTCAGCAGCCATTCCTTGCGGCCGTTCGGGCCGATGGCCTCCCACTCCGGCTGGTACAGCCGCAGTTCGCGGACCTTCGCCGCGACTTCGTCGGCCGTCGCCACCGGCACCGAGCCGACTAGTTCGCCGGTGCCGGGATTGTGGACCTCGAGCACTGTGGGATCGGGCGTCGGCGTGCTCGGTGCCGCAACCGCCTGCTCCGCTTCCGGCTTCGGCGTTGCCTTCTTCGCTGCGGCCTTGCGTGCGGGTGGCTTCTTGGCCGCTGGCTCGGTGTTGGTCACGCTGTTCTCCCACTGACGTTGTGCTGTGAACGCATGCGCTGACTACTGTGAATCAGGCCACTGAACTATGATCGTGACACAACGTGGGGGGGACGTTCTTGGCGTGGTTTGTCAATGAGATCGAGCAAATTTGTGCTCAGAGAACAAATCGGAGGAGTTGTGACGGCCGCCTCACCGGAGCGTATCGGACCGAACAGCGAAGTGGTCCGCGATTGGCTGGCCGACTACGTCTACGAGACGATGCGCGCCGACTCGCTCGAGCAGATCGTCGGCCGTCTCGACAGCGCGATCATCGCCAAGGTGCCGGAACTCTCCGACCGTGACGTGCGCCGTGACCTCGCTGCGAGTACCCGCGCACACGCCAGGACCACGCTGAGCGGAATCACCAGCGACACTTTCGACTACGTGCTCCCGGAGGAGGCGCACGCCTTCGCGCGCACCATCGCCCGCCGCGGCTTCGACCTGCGGGTGCTGCTGCGGACCTACCACGCGGGCCTGGACGCGGTCATCGACTACATGACTGATGCGATCGAGGAACGGCCCGCGCCGCAGGAGATCGAGCGCGCGGTGATGCTTCGCATGTTCGATCGGGCGACGAAATGGGTCAACATGTCGGTCGAGCTGCTCACCGACACCTACATGGAAGAGCGCGAGCGGGTGCTGCGTGCCGCGCTCAACCGGCGCACCGAGACCATCCGCGCGCTGCTCGCCGGTGACGACATCGACGCGGATCAGGCCTCGGTCCGGCTCGGTTACCGGCTCAACCAGCGGCATCTCGCGTTCGTGCTGTGGACCGACGAGGGCGAATCGGGCAGCGGGGACGGCGAGGTCATCGGCCTGCTCGAGCGGGTGGCGGCCAAGGTGGCGGCCGAGGTCGGCGCAGGAAGGGTGCTGACCGCCGCGTCCGGTGCGAGCGGCATGTGGGCGTGGGCCGGACTCGACGACGCCGAACAGGGTCACGGGCGAATTGAACAGGGCGCGGACGACATCGGCGCACTGGAGCGCAGCGTCGCCGATCTGGTCGACGCGCCGGTCCGGGTCGCGTTCGGCGCGCCCGCCGGGCAGATCGCCGGTTTCCGGCAGAGTCACCGCGAGGCGGTGGCCGCCAGGCAGGTCGCCGAGCGCGGTCCGGTCCGCGCGCACCGCGTCATCGACTATCGCGAGGTGGAGATCGCCTACCTGGCGGGCGCCGACGACGCGGCGATGCGCGGGCTGATCGGCAGGGAACTGCGCGCGCTGTCCGGGCGGGACGCCAACTCGGCACGGCTGCGCGCCACGCTGCACGCCTATCTGAAAAGCCATCGCAGCCCCGAAGCGACGGCGAAACTGCTTGGGGTGCACAAGAACACGGTCCGCTATCGGATTCAGCGGATCGAGGAGCTGCTCGGTCGTCCGATCGAGCAGCGCAGCCTTCCGCTGGAACTTGCCCTCGCCTGCCTTGCTGTCTACGGCGTAGACGTGCTGCCTGACCGGCCGGAAGCCCGGTAGACGGTCAGTCGGCCGCCGCTTCGCGGGTTGCCGGGACCGGGCGTTCGGGTAGGTCGGCGAGCAGCTGGGTGGTCGCCGCGGCAATGATCGAGACCGCCTTGTCGACGGCCGCCTTGGTGGTCGTGCTCAGGCCGGACACACCACCGACCGTGCGCACGTACTGCAGTGCGGCAGCATAGATTTCCTGCTCGGTAGCGGCAGGTTCCAGGCCACGAAGGAGGGTGATGTTCGTACTCATGCGAGCACAGTAGCTCTCTGGCACGCTGCGCGGCAGGGCATGAAACCGATGCGGCGAAAATCGGACAGTGTGCAACAGGTGCGCAGCGTGGCCGGGGGACACGCCCAACAGTGCCGCCGATCAATGTGGACACGCAGAATTCGTTCGGTTACACAGGCTCCTCCAAGATCTATGGGGAACAATCGGTGGCATGCCTGCCCGCGGTGTACCCACGTTGACAACCTTCCCGTACGAGGAGCTGGATCAGCGCGAAGAGGACCACTGGTCCGGCGCCGCGGTCGCCGACGACGAACTGCGGGCGCTGGCGCTCGGCGCGTTCTACTCGGCCCGCTGGGACGCCTTCCACGACGCGTTGCTGCTCGGTCCTGAGCGCGAGCATCCGCTCGGCGACCGCCGCGAGCTCGCCATCGACACGCTCACCGGCGCGTGGGGCATCACCGACGGTACCGAGGCGCAGGCGTCGATGGAGCAGTTGCTGGACGGCATGCACGCGCCGCTGTACGCGCTGGTGCATCCGCTGGTGATGGCCTCGATCAACGCCAGCGAGCGAGACCGGTTCGGCGAGCGCGCCGATCGGCACCGGGCGTTCCTGCGGCAGGTCGGCGCGTTCCGCGGAATGGACAACCCGGAGGCGCTCGTCCGCGACTACGACATCTGGTCGCAGGCCATCAAGATCGGCTTCACCGACCACCTCGCCAGGCCGCTGCCCAGCGATATCCACGCATGGGATCTGGCCCGCGTGGTCGCGGTCGCACGGATGGCTTTCACCGCCGGCTACCTGGACGCCGACCTGGCCTGGGACTACCTGGCGCGCGCACTGCCCATCGCGCAGAGCAAGTACCGCAACTGGCGCCAGTTCGGTGACGCGTACCTGACCGGCTGGACCTACTGGCAGGCCTGCGAAGACCTGGCCGAACTGAAGAACGGCGGCGTCGACCGCCGCATGGAACTGCTGCGCCTGTGGATGCGTCCGACCAGCCCGTGGCGGCGCATCGGGCTGACCCCGGTGGCGCAGCCGTAGGTGCGGGTGTCAGCCGCCGTCGGGCAGTGAGCGCAGGATGCCGCGGCCGTAGCGCTGGAATTGGGCGTCGTCGACCATGCCGAGCGAATGCCGCTCGACGAGCAGCTCCCACTCCGAATAGAGCTGTGCCACACCGGGATCGGCCGGGCCTGCGGCACCGTCGGCGGAATCGCGGCGCACCGCGAAGTTCACCGCGCAGGTGACGCGCTCGGTATCGGCCCGATCGGCGCCGGTGAAACGGAAGGTGACGTTGCCGTCGTGCACGTCCATGTTCGCCTCGCCACGAACCGCGTCGTCGCCGGGCACCACGGGGCTGCCTTCGGTGTTGCGGGCCCACAGCACGGCCGACACCGGTAACTCGTGCGCGAAGCGATCACTGGTGCCGAGCGAGATGAACAGCAGCCGCCCGGTCGTCGCGGCGAGCAGGCCCTGACCGCTGGCGACGGGTGGGTGCGCCGCCGCGATCGCGGTCTCCAGCACGTACTCGTCCGGGGTGACGTAGCGATGCAGCGCGGCGATGGCCGTCTTGGCCTCGCGATTCGGCGCCATCCTGCGCACCGCGCGATCCACGTCGGCGCGGGTCGGGCCGGACTTGCCCCAGGTCGGGGCCGGCGGATTCAGATCGGGGGCGGCGACATCGATGCGCTGGGTGGCCAGGATCTGGCCGTTGATCCGGTCGACGATCTCGGTGGCCGCAGGCACGTCGTGCTCGGCGATGAGCACCGGCAGCGGGGTGCGGTCCGCGGGCACGCCGGTCAGGACTGGGGTCGGGTACCGAAGGTAGATCTCGATGACGACGGCGTCATCGGCGCGCCGGTTCAACCGGACCTTCAGCAGGTCCGTCACCGGAACGTCGAGCACCCGCTCGCCATCGGAGCCAGGACGCAGGACGATCAATCTCCCGCGGCCATGACGCACTATCGCTGTGGGTGTCCGTAGCTCGACTATGTCCATACCCCCTGCGCTCTGTCGGATTGGCGGTGCTCGCGGGGCACTACGTGATTACGCAAGCTACCGCTTTCGTGCCTGTCGTTCGCACCAGCGGTGTTGTGTCGTCGCTCACGATAGGCCGAACATGCCATGATTGTGACCACTTGGAGTAACACAGACGGAGGACTTCGGGAACCACCGACGTCCCTTCGCCGTTGACCTCTTTAACTGCACCTGCAGCCGAACTGCGCGATGTATCGACTAAACCGTACGCGGTAACGTGGCATGTCCGCATCCGAACCCTCCCGGAGCCGGACGCGCCCGACGCATCGCTAGCAAGAACCGGAGACACCGGAAAGGACTGGCCGGCCGGCCGACGCTCTATGAACCGCAAGACTGTGTTTCGCACCCTGGCCATAGTCTCGGGCATTTTGCTCGTGATCTATGCGTTCAGCTACTTCGGCAATGACACGCGCGGCTGGAAGAACGTCGACACATCCGTCGCTTTGAGCCAGCTGACCGACAAGAGCAACGTCAAGAACGTCCAGATCGACGACCGCGAGCAGCAGCTGCGGATCGAGCTGAAGAACGGCAACGACGCGACCGGTGGCCAGAGCAAGATCCTCGCCAAGTACCCCGGTGGTAGTCAGACGTCCGGACAGGTCTTCGACGCGGTGAAGGCTTCGGGCGCGCCGTACAACACCGTGGTCAAGCAGGAGAGCTGGCTCACCCAGATCCTGCTCTTCGTGCTGCCGATGATCATTCTGCTCGGCCTGTTCGTCTTCGTGATGGCCCGCATGCAGGGCGGTGGCCGCGGCGGCATGATGGGCTTCGGCAAGTCGAAGGCCAAACAGCTGTCCAAGGACATGCCCAAGACCACGTTCGCGGACGTGGCTGGCGCCGACGAAGCGGTCGAAGAGCTCTACGAGATCAAGGACTTCCTGCAGAACCCGGTGCGCTACCAGGCGCTCGGCGCCAAGATCCCGAAGGGCGTGCTGCTGTACGGCCCGCCGGGAACCGGTAAGACGCTGCTCGCGCGGGCCGTCGCCGGTGAGGCGGGGGTGCCGTTCTTCACCATCTCCGGTTCGGACTTCGTCGAGATGTTCGTCGGTGTCGGCGCCTCCCGGGTGCGCGACCTGTTCGAGCAGGCCAAGCAGAACAGCCCGTGCATCATCTTCGTCGACGAGATCGACGCGGTCGGCCGCCAGCGCGGCGCAGGCCTCGGCGGCGGCCACGACGAGCGGGAGCAGACGCTGAACCAGTTGCTCGTCGAGATGGACGGCTTCGGCGATCGCACCGGCGTCATCCTGATCGCGGCGACCAACCGCCCCGACATCCTCGATCCCGCGCTGCTCCGCCCCGGCCGGTTCGACCGGCAGATCCCGGTCGGCAACCCCGACCTGGCAGGCCGCCGCGCCATCCTCCGGGTGCACTCGCAGGGCAAGCCGATCTCGCCCGAAGCCGATCTGGACGGCCTGGCCAAGCGCACCGTCGGCATGTCCGGCGCCGACCTCGCCAACGTGATCAACGAGGCCGCACTGCTCACCGCGCGCGAGAACGGCGCGGTCATCACCGGCGAATCGCTGGAGGAATCGGTCGACCGGGTCGTCGGTGGCCCGCGTCGCAAGAGCCGGATCATCAGCGAGCACGAGAAGAAGATCACCGCCTACCACGAGGGCGGCCACACGCTCGCTGCCTGGGCGATGCCCGATATCGAGCCGGTCTACAAGGTGACCATCCTGGCCCGCGGCCGCACCGGCGGCCACGCCATGACGGTGCCCGAGGACGACAAGGGCCTGATGACCCGCTCGGAGATGATCGCCCGCCTGGTGATGGCGATGGGCGGCCGCGCGGCCGAGGAACTGGTGTTCCACGAGCCGACCACCGGCGCGTCCTCCGATATCGACCAGGCCACCAAGATCGCGCGCGCGATGGTCACCGAATACGGCATGAGCTCGCGCCTCGGCGCGGTGCGCTACGGCCAGGAGGCGGGCGATCCGTTCCTCGGCCGTTCGATGGGCCAGGCCTCGGACTATTCGCACGAGGTCGCTGGCGCCATCGACGAGGAGGTGCGCAACCTGATCGAGGCCGCGCACACCGAGGCGTGGGCCATCCTCAACGAGTACCGCGATGTGCTCGACGTGCTGGCGACGGCGCTGCTCGAGCGAGAGACGTTGCACCGCAAGGAACTCGAAACGCTGCTCGCCACGGTGGAGAAGCGGCCGAGGATCACCGCGTTCAACGACTTCGGCGATCGCGTCCCCTCGACCAAGCCGCCGGTCAAGACGCCGGGCGAGCTGGCGATCGAACGCGGCGAGCCGTGGCCGCCGCCGGAGCAGGTCCCCGCGCCTGCGGGCGCGGCACGGGAAAGCCAGCCCGCCAACGGTTATCCGGAGGACGGTGGCTACACCACACCGCCGCAGTACGGCTACCCGGCGCAGCCCGCGAGCGGCTACCCGCTGCCGCAGGCGCCGTCGCCCGCCTACCCGCAGCGCGGTGGTACGCACGGCTCACGCCCCGACTACGGCGCTCCCGCCGGTTGGTCGGCCCCCGGCTGGCCGCCGCGGGAGGAGCCGCAGCAGCAGCCCGGTCAGCCGAGCGGCTGGACCGAACCGCAGCAGCGGCACGGCCAGCAGCCGTGGAGCCCGCAGGGCGGGCCCCAGGACGGCGGCTACGACCGCGGTGGCTACGCCGACCGACCCGGCTATCACGAGCCCGGTCGCGCCAACCCCAACGGCGAGAGCGACAACGGCGAATGGGATGGACCGAACGGTCGACACTGAAGACTGGCGGCACCTCGGCGGGCACGGCTCGCCGAAGTGCCGCGTCCGGCCCGGCAGCGGTACGGACACGTCCGGGCCTGACGAAGGTACGGACACGTCCGGGCCTGGCAGAGGTGCGGAATGGGATCGGCGGCGCTCGCGTTACCTCGATGGTTATCCGAGCCGTTGCCTCCGGGCCTCCTGCTCGCGCCGCGCGAGTGGCGACGATTAGGCTCGACCATCGGGGTGCCGAGTAATTGCCGGCACTCGAGATTTTGGAGGTGTCCTCGATTGTCGGCCAATAAACACGTCGGCGGCCATGCGCTAGCCGATCCGGACGGTATCGCGGAAAACGGTTCCGGAAACGGTGTGACCAGGCCAGAACTGGTCGCCCTCGGGACGGGGCAGCCCTTCGACCAGGCGCGCGCCGAAGCCGCGGTTCGTGAGTTGCTGCTCGCTGTCGGAGAAGATCCCGACCGCCCCGGTTTGATCGATACGCCCGCCCGCGTCGCGCGCGCCTATCGGGAAATGTTCGCCGGGTTGTATGTCGAGCCGGACGCGGTGTTGAACACCACCTTCGACGAAGGCCACCAGGAACTGGTGCTGGTGCGCGACATCCCCATGTACTCGACCTGTGAACATCACCTGGTGTCGTTCCACGGCGTCGCGCACGTCGGCTACATTCCCGGCAAGCACGGCAGGGTGACCGGGCTGTCCAAGCTGGCTCGCGTCGTCGACCTGTACGCCAAGCGCCCGCAGGTGCAGGAACGACTGACCAGCCAGATCGCCGACGCGGTGATGCGCAAGCTCGACCCGCGCGGCGCGATCGTCGTTGTCGAGGCCGAGCACCTATGCATGGCGATGCGCGGCATCCGTAAACCCGGCGCGAGCACCACCACCTCGGCGGTGCGCGGCCTGCTCCAGTCCAGCCCGTCCTCGCGTGCCGAGGCGCTTGATCTGATTCTGCGGAAGTGAGCGAGCGTCAGCGAGTGAACCGACATCACAGCGTGCCTTCGCGCACGGCGGAGCCGAGCGACAGCGAGGCGCAGCCGGGAGTGACGAGACACATGATTGGTGCGCGTGACGGCCGCTCCTGTGTGGTGATGGGCGTCGTCAACGTCACCAGTGATTCGTTCTCCGACGGGGGGCGCTACCTCGATCCCGAGCTCGCGATCGCGCACGGCGTCGAGCTCTACACGGCAGGCGCCGACATCATCGACGTCGGTGGTGAGTCGACCAGGCCGGGCGCGGTGCGCATCGATCCGGAAGCCGAAGCGGCACGGGTGGTTCCGGTGATCAGCGGCCTGGTTGCGGCGGGCGTCCCGACCAGCGTCGACACCATGCGCGCCCGGGTCGCCGAGGCCGCGCTGGACGTGGGCGTCTCGGTGATCAACGACGTTTCCGGCGGCCGCGCCGACCCCGACATGGTGAAGATCGTTGCCGCCGCGGATGTTCCGTGGATCCTGATGCACTGGCGCGCGGGCGCGGACTACCGGCACACCGGCCCGGCCGATCACTACGACGACGTGGTCGCCGAGGTGCTCGCCGAACTCACCACGCAGGTGGACCTGGCCGTCGCCGCGGGCGTCGACCCGGCCAGGCTCATTCTCGACCCGGGCCTCGGCTTCGCCAAGAACGCCGAACACAACTGGGCACTGCTCGGCGCGCTGCCCGAGCTCGTGGCCGACGGTCTGCCGATCCTCATCGGCGCCTCCCGCAAACGTTTCCTCGGCGCGCTGCTCGCCGACGACGCCGGTCCGCGACCGCCCGACGGCCGCGAGACCGCCACCGCCACCGTCTCCGCGCTGGCCGCCATGTACGGGGCATGGGGTGTGCGCGTGCACGACGTGCGCGCCTCGCTGGACGCCATCACCGTGACCGACGCCTGGCGCACCGCGGCCGGGCACACCATCGCCAGGCCGTCGAGCTCGTGAGGAGTACCCCACCGATGAACCAATCCCCGGTCGCCACCGAGCACGCTGCGGCGCAGGCACATTCGTCGATCCGCCGCGGCGCCGATCGGATCGAGCTGCGCGGCCTACGCGCGTTCGGGCATCACGGGGTGTTCGATCACGAGCGTCGCGACGGCCAGGAGTTCGTTGTCGACCTGACCGTGTGGGTCGACTTCGCCGTCGCCGCTGCCTCCGACGATCTGGTGGCCACCGTCGACTACGGGCAGCTCGCCGAGAATGCGGTGCGGATCATCCAGGGCCCGCCGCGCAACCTCATCGAGACCGTGGTGTCCGAGATCGCCGACGACGTGATGACCGATCCGCGCATCAGCTCGGTAGAGGTGGTTGTGCACAAGCCCTCCGCGCCTATTCCGCACGCGTTCGCCGATGTCAGGGTCGTCACGTCGCGCCACCGTGGGGAGCCTGCGGTATGAGTCGTGCTGTGCTCTCGATCGGTTCGAATCTCGGCGACCGGCTCGCGCATCTGCGCAGCGTGGTCGACGGTTTCGGGGGCCGGGTCGTCGCGGTGTCTCCGGTGTACACGACCGCGCCGTGGGGCGGTGTCGAACAGGACGACTACCTCAATGCCATTGTCGTGGTTGAGGATCCGGAGCTCGACCGCGCGGATTGGCTGCGGCTCGGGCAGCAGCTGGAACAGGCCGCCGATCGGGTCCGCGAAGTGCGCTGGGGCGCACGCACTCTCGATGTCGACGTGATCTGGTGTGCGGAGCGGGTGGACGGCGCGCTCGTTGTCTGTCGCAGCGACGACCCGACGCTGACGTTGCCGCACCCGCAGGCGCACCGCCGCGCGTTCGTCCTGATCCCTTGGCTCGACGTGGAATCCGATGCGACGCTCGAGGTGGACGGGCACACCGAGGCGATCACCGATCTGCTCGACGAGCTCTCCGCCGACGAGCGGGCCGGCGTGCACCGCACCGAGCTTTCGCTGTTACCTGCCGCCGAAGGATCGGCTCTGTGAAGCTGAAGCCGACTCGCGTGCTCGATCTGGTGGCGAATGTCGTGATCGCGGCGATCGTCGCGTGGATCGCTACCAGGATGGCCTACAACAGTTTTCCGCCGATCTCGGTCTATGCGGGCGCGTCGCTGTATCCGGTCGCGGCCATTGAAGCGGTGCTGGCGTTCGTGATTCGGGCCAGGGTGAACGACAACGAGCTCGGCAACGGCAGGCATCAGCTGCATCCGATCACCGCGGCGCGCGCGGTCGCGCTGGCCAAGGCCTCGCTGCAGGTCGGTTCGATCGCCGCCGGTGTGTGGCTCGGTTTCCTCTGCTGGGTGTTCCCGCAGCGGGGCACGTTGGGCGCCGCGGCGGCCGACAGTCCCGGCGCGGTCGTCGGGATGCTGGCGGGGGTCGCTTTGGTTGCTGCGGCGCTGTGGCTCGAGTATTGCTGCCGGGCTCCTGAGGACCCCACCGACGATCCGGCAACCACGTAGCGATTATCTCGTTCGGAATCACCGCGCGATGCTGTGGGCGGGACGGAACGATCAAGCTACCCTGGCGTGCATGGTTTCACCCTCCCGTACCAGCACTTCCCGTCGGCGGCGGGAAGACGCGGGAAAATTGTTCATCGGTGTGCTGATTCTGCTCGGTCTGGTTGCCAGCGTTTTTCTGGTCTTCAGCAACAGCTTGCAGTTCGTACGGATCGGTCTGGTAGCGGCGCTGTGGGCGGCCGTCATCGGCGCGTTAGCTGCGACGAGGTATCGCAAGGAAGCGACGATCGACAAAGCCAAGGTCCGCGACCTGCAGACGGTGTACGAGCTGCAACTCGAGCGCGAGGTGACGGCCAGGCGCGAGTTCGAACTCGGCATCGAGACCCGAGTGCGCGAGGAGGTGGGCGCCGATGCCGCCGAGCTGGCCGCGCTGCGCGCCGAACTCACCGTGCTCAGGCAGAGCCTGCAGCGGCTGTTCGACGGTGACCTGCTGATGGAGCGCCCCGCATTGCGCGCCGATGCGACCCGAATTCAGGAGCTGACCAGCGCGGCAGGCGACCCGGCGAATAATAGCTCGGCGAATGCCGGCGTCTGGTCCTACCCGGGAAATCAGCAACCGCGCAGCACCGTGACCCCGGTGTTCGTGCCCGATCATCCCGAGCCGCCGCTCTTCGCCAGTCCCTTCGACGATCCGGTCACGGCCGAGACATCTGTTGTCTCACCCGATTACGAAGAGAGCGACGCCGAGGTCACCGACGTCGACCTCACCGACCGTCGGCACGACAACGTCCATCGGTACGAAGAGGTGACCCAGTCCTCGTCGGGTTGGGCCGACGCGTTCACCGAGGGGCCGGTCATCCAGCCTGCCCCCGAACCGCGCCTCGCCCCTGAACCACGCTTTGCACCCGAACCACCCAGTGCCCCCGCGCCGTCGTCCACCCCGGCGACTCGACCCTCGGCCTGGCCGACGACACAGGCGCCGACGGTCGGCACGGCAAGCTCGCGCAGGCGGCGGCGCGCCGATTCCGACACCGACTCCGCAACGCCGGAGCGCCGACTCTCGGTCGCCGAGATCATGGCGAACCTCCAGTCCGAAGAACAGAGCCGCGACCGCCGGTAGACGTCCCTTCCGCCGCTGTCTGACCAATCCGACCCCGCACAGCGCGAGTTTTGCGAGCGAACGGCGCCGCGGCCACGCGGCCAATAGCCCTGCGTTGTAAATCACGGACCGGGGCCGTGGCATCGGCGAACGGTGGGCCGATATCCTCGATGACGTAACGTCCGGTACCCGCATGGCGGGACTGGAACGACATCGAGAGGACAATGTTGACCTCGAGAAGCGTGAATCCTGACAACGCGACTTCGGGCTACGACCCCGCGCCTGCACGCCTGACGGTGGGAATCGTCTCGGCGGGACGCGTGGGCTCCGCACTGGGAGCGGCACTCGAGCGCGCCGGACATGTGGTGTTCGGTGTCGCCGCGATTTCCGATGCCTCGGTGCAGCGCGCGCAGCACCGGCTGCCCGATTCCCAGATCCTCCCGGTCGAGGAGATCGCAGCCCGCAGCGAATTGCTGCTGCTCGCCGTGCCCGATACCGAACTGGCCGGCCTGGCCCGTGGTTTGGCGAGCGCCAAGGCGGTTCGGCCGGGCACCATCGTCGCGCACACGTCCGGTGCTAACGGTGTCGGCGTGCTCGCGCCGCTCACCGAGCTGGGCGCAATGCCGCTGGCCATCCACCCTGCGATGACCTTCACCGGTCACGACGAGGACCTTTCGCGTTTGGGCAACGCGTGTTTCGGCATCACCGCCGCCGACGAGATCGGCTACGCGATCGGTCAGGCGTTGGTGATCGAGATGGGCGGCGAGCCGGTCCGGGTGCAAGAGGAGAACCGCCCGCTCTATCACGCGGCGCTCGCGCACGGCAGCAATCACTTGGTCACGGTGATCGTGGATGCCCTTGCGGCACTGCGGGTTGCGCTGGCGGGACCCGGTTTGCTCGGCCAGCAGATCGTCGACGATCAACCGAACGGGCTGGCCGAGCGGCTGCTCGCGCCGCTCGCCTCGGCCGCGCTCGACAACGCGTTGCGGCGCGGACAGTCCGCGCTGACCGGGCCGGTGGCCCGCGGCGACGCGGACGCGGTTGCCGCGCATCTGACCGCGCTGCAGTCGGTCGATCCCCGTCTTGCCGAGGGCTATCGCGCGCTGTCGCTGCGCACCGCCGAGCGGGCAGGCACCAATCCCGCCGTCATCGAGCTGCTGAAAGGGCGCTGATGTTCGACCCGAAACTCCGTGGCGCATACCGCCCCGGTGAACTGACCGTGCACCACGACCCCGCGGTGATCACCCAGGTATCCAACGCCTTGCGTGGCGTCGGCCGCACCGTCGCGTTGGTGCCGACGATGGGTGCGCTGCACGAGGGGCATCTGGAGATCGTGCGGCAGGCCAAGCGGACCAACCAGGTCGTGATCGTCTCGATCTTCGTGAACCCATTGCAGTTCGCCGCCAACGAGGATCTCGACAAGTACCCGCGCACGCTGGACGCCGATGTCGAGCTGCTGCGCGGGGAAGGCGTCGAGCTGGTGTTCGCGCCGAGCGCGGCCGAGATGTACCCGGACGGTCAGCGCACCACTGTGCAGCCGGGCCCGCTCGGTGCCGAGCTCGAAGGTGCGAGCAGGCCAACGCATTTCGCAGGCATGTTGACCGTGGTCGCCAAGCTGCTGCTGATCGCGCGGCCGACCGAGGCGTATTTCGGCGAGAAGGACTACCAGCAGCTCACGCTGATCCGCCAGCTGGTCCGGGATCTGAACATCGACGTGAAGATCAAGCCGGTGGTCACGGTTCGCGAGCCGGACGGTCTGGCCATGTCGTCGCGCAACCGCTATCTCGATGCGACACAACGCGCTTCGGCGCTGGCACTGTCCGCGGCGCTGGTGGCGGGCAAGCACGCGGGCGGCCTCGGCGCCGACGCGGTGTTGGCCGCGGCCCGCCAGGTCCTCGACGCGATGCCGGGCATCGAGGTCGACTATCTCGAATTGCGTTCCGCCAACTTGGAACCCGCCCCGGTGACCGGCAATGCCCGGCTGCTGGTCGCCGCCAAGGTCGGCCCTGCCCGCCTGATCGACAACGTCGCTGTCACCCTCGGCGCACCGATCGACGGCCATCCCAACGTCTCCGCCCCGCGGAACTCCCAGCCTGCCAAGGCCTAGAAGCAACGAAAGGGCGACGCCATGCTGCGCACCATGATGAAGTCGAAGATCCACCGCGCCACGGTGACCCACGCCGATCTGCACTATGTCGGCTCCGTCACAGTCGACCAAGACCTGCTCGACGCCGCCGATCTGCTCGAGGGCGAGCAGGTCTGCATCGTCGATATCGACAATGGGGCTCGACTGGAGACGTATGTCATCGCGGGCGCCCGCGGCTCCGGCGTGATCGGCATCAATGGCGCCGCAGCGCATTTGGTGCACCCTGGCGATCTGGTCATTTTGATCGCTTATGGCCAGTTGAACGAACAAGAAATCGCGGAATACGACCCTCGCGTTGTTTTCGTGGACGACCGGAATCGACCAGTCGAACTCGGCTCGGATCCGGCGCATGCGCCCGCGGGTTCCGGCCTGACTTCGCCGCGTTCCCTGTCCATCGCGCACGGCTGAACAGGGCCGGTCAATGCTGCTGACAATCGATGTCCGCAACACCAGCATCGTGCTCGGGTTGTTCTCGGGCAGCGGCGCACATGCGAAACTGGTGCGGCACTGGCGGATTCATACCAATCCGCTGTTGACCGCCGATGAATTCGCCATGCAGGTGCGCGGCCTGGTCGGTGCGCAACTCGATGAGGTGATCGGAGTTTCGGCGCTGTCCACGGTGCCGCCGGTGCTGCGGGAACTGCGGACAATGCTGAGCCAGTATTGGGGCCACGTGCCGCACGTGCTGGTCGAGCCCGGCGTCCGCACCGGTATTCCGCTGCTGGTCGACAACCCGAAAGAGGTGGGCGCCGACCGCATCGTGAACTGCCTCGCCGCCTATCAGCACTATTCCTCGCCCGCGATCGTCGTCGATTTCGGCACCGCGATCTGCGTCGACTTGGTCTCGGCCAAGGGCGAATTCCTCGGTGGGATCATCGCGCCCGGCGTGGAGATTTCGATGGAGGCGCTGGTGGAGCGCAGCGCGCTGCGCCGAGCCGAGCTGGCGCGGCCGCGTTCGGTGCTCGGCAAGAACAGCATGGAATGCATGCAGTCCGGTGCGGTTTTCGGTTTCGCCGGAATGGTGGACGGGCTGATCGACCGGATCCGGGACGAGTTCGCCGCGTTTGCCGGCGACGAGGTCGCGGTCGTCGCCACCGGGCCGAGCGCCGCGCTGATCGTGCCGGAGTCGGAGACCATCGACGACCACGATCCATACCTCACCCTGACCGGTCTTCGCCTCGTATACGAGCGCAACCAACGCCGCAAGGGCAGTGTCTGATTCGCGCGATGTCGGATTTGTCGCACCGGCGGGGTCTTGCCGATAATGCCGGTGCGCCTGCTACACTCTCCGACGTGTATTTCCGCGTGCGCACCCAGGAGTGTTGTCGAGGCTGACCTGGCCTCGACCGATCGAGGCTGACCACCGCCCTCGACCGTTCACTTACTCCTGGAGATTCGCTCATGCGTTCTTCTGTTCTTTCCCTTACCTCCGCGCGTGACGCGTTTTCGGCTACCCCGCCGCTGGAACGCGCCGTTGCTTCCGCATTGCCGACGCGCTTGCGCCCCGCCGATTTGCTCCGGTTGACCGATGAAGGTGCCGAAGACGTACTGGCCGGCCGGTATGACCATCTACTACCCAGTAATGGCATCTGGCCGTCGGATGAACGGTGGGCGACCCGGCTGCTCGCCGATGACGAAGTCGATGTCTGGTTGATCAGCTGGACCCCCGGAAAATCCACCGAACTGCACGACCATGCCGGTTCGCTCGGCGCATTGACCGTACTCAGCGGCGCCTTGTCGGAATATCGATGGAACGGCACCGAGTTACGTCGCCGCATCCTTTCCGCGGGCGATCAAGCGTCGTTCCCGATCGGTTGGGTGCACGACGTGATGCGTGCCCCCGCGCACGCGGTCGTCGACGCCGCCACGGAAACCGCACTCGATCCCGCACTGCTCGACCCGACGCTCAGCGTGCACGCCTATTCCCCGCCGCTGTCTGCCATGTCCTATTACGAGGTCACCGGCCACGGCACCTTGCGGCGCACCAGAACCGTTCTCACCGACCAGCCCGAAGGTGATATGTAATGAACCGTTTGACCATCGATCAGATGCTCGACAACGCACGATCCCAGCTGACCAGGATCTATGCCTTCGAATTGCCGAAGGCTCTGGCCAGAGGCGCGATTCTGGTCGACATCAGGCCGCAGGCGCAGCGTGCCCGCGAAGGCGCGTTGCCCGGCGCCCTGGTGATCGAGCGGAATGTCCTGGAATGGCGGCTCGATCCGACCAGTTCGGCCCGTTTGGCGCTGGCCACCGATCACGACGTGGAATGGATCATCTCCTGCTCCGAGGGCTATACCTCCAGCCTTGCCGCGGCATCGTTGCAGCAACTCGGGCTGCACCGCGCGACCGATCTGGTCGGCGGCTACCACGCATTGAAGGCGGCGGGCTTGCTGCACATCGGAATCCAGGCGCCGCACTTCACCCGCGAGGTCGCCTCGCTCGCTTCGCTGTAATTCCCTTTCGCTTCCACTTCGAAACATACGGGCGCGCAAGTGCTTTCGGGCTGATGGCGATGCGCATCCGCTATTTCTCGGGCAGGCAACCGGGCGGGACGGGGCGTCGACGGTGACGGGTAAGCAAACGCCGACCGTACAAATCCGGCGCCGCGGCCCGGCAGGAACCGATACCGATTCGTTACTACGCGAAGTAGGACGGGCGGCGCGCAAAACGATTTCCGATGCACGCTAGGGTTGTTGGATGTGAGCACCAGCAACACTTCCCCCTCCAGCGATCCCGCATCGGATTCGCGGCCTGCCGTGGCGCCTGACGCCGACGACGCCCCGGAGCAGATACGGATTCGCAAGGAGAAGCGGGAGCGGTTGCTCGCGGACGGCGGTGAGGCCTATCCCGTCGTGGTGCCGAGGACACATACCCTCGCCGAAATTCGGGCGGCTTATCCCGATCTCGCGGCGGACACCCAGACGGGCCTGCAGGCCGGTGTCGCGGGACGCGTCATATTCATGCGCAATACCGGCAAGCTGTGTTTTGCCACCCTTCAGGAGGGTGACGGCACCAAGCTGCAGGCGATGATCAGCCTGAACGGCGTCGGCGCCGAGGCGCTCGCGGCCTGGAAGTCCGATGTCGACCTCGGCGACTTCGTTTTCGTGCACGGCGAGGTGATCTCCTCGCGCACGGGCGAATTGAGCGTGATGGCCGATTCCTGGTTCATGGCGGCCAAGTCGCTGCGTCCGTTGCCGGTGGCGCACAAGGAGATGAACGAGGAGTCGCGGGTCAGGCAGCGCTATGTCGATCTGATCGTGCGGCCGGAGGCCAGGGAAATGGCACGGACGCGGATCGCGGTGGTGCGCGCGATGCGCAATGCGCTGGAGCGACGCGGTTTCCTCGAGGTCGAGACGCCGATGCTGCAGACGCTGCACGGCGGCGCCGCGGCAAGGCCGTTCGTCACCCATTCCAATGCGCTCGATATGGATCTCTACCTGCGCATCGCGCCGGAGCTGTTTCTCAAGCGCTGCGTGGTCGGTGGGCTGGAGCAGGTCTTCGAGATCAACCGGAACTTCCGCAACGAAGGTTCGGACTCCACGCATTCGCCCGAGTTCGCGATGTTGGAGACGTATCAGGCGTACGGCACCTACGACGACTCGGCGCGGATGACCCGGGAATTGGTCCAGGAGGTCGCCCAGGAGGTGTTCGGCACCCAGGTGGTGACGCTCGCCGACGGCACCGAATACGACCTGCGCGGGGAGTGGGCAACGGTCGAGATGTACCCCTCGCTCTCGGACGCCCTTGGCGTATCCGTGACGCCGGAAACGTCGGTTGCCGAATTACTCGAGCTCGCCGATCGGGTCGGTCTGGAAATTCCGGCGGACAAGGGCTACGGGCACGGCAAACTTGTCGAGGAACTGTGGGAACACCAGTACGGCGACAAGCTCTACGCACCGACTTTCGTGCGTGACTTCCCAGTGGAGACATCACCGCTCACCAGGCAACATAGGAGCAGGGCAGGGGTCACCGAGAAGTGGGACCTGTATGTCCGGGGCTTCGAGTTGGCTACTGGCTATTCGGAGTTGGTGGATCCGGTGATCCAGCGCGAGCGCTTCGTCGACCAAGCGCGACTAGCCGCGCAAGGTGATGACGAAGCCATGGCGTTGGACGAAGACTTCCTGGCCGCGATGGAGCACGGCATGCCGCCGACGACTGGTACGGGTATGGGAATCGATCGTCTGTTGATGGCGTTGACGGGTCTCGGAATCCGGGAAACAATACTGTTCCCAATTGTGCGACCGGTCACTCGGTGACCAGCTGATTGCAAAATTTCGGCCCTGTCTTGGAAAATTTGAATTTCGAGGTATTCTTGCCTCGGGTAATCGGCCTAGTATGCGGGTCGCACGATTTCGAGAGGACGTTCATCTCATGGCAAAGAAGGTCACCGTTAGCCTGATCGACGATGTCGATGGTGAGTCCATCGCGGACGAGACCATCGAGTTTGCGATCGACGGTGTGTCGTACGAGATCGACCTGTCGTCGGCAAATGCGGCGAAGCTGCGCGACGGTCTGGAAGAGTGGGTTTCGAGCGCGCGCCGGGTCAGTGGCCGTCGTCGGGTCAAGGCTGCCGCGACCGCGACGGGTGCCCCCAAGGGTCGGGTCTCGATCGACCGTGAACAAAGTGCGGCAATTCGCGAGTGGGCACGTCGGAATGGACACAAGGTGTCCGCGCGGGGACGTATCTCCGCGGACATCACCGATGCGTACAACAAGGCCGCCAAGGGTTAGTTTCATATTTTTCGCCCGCCGTCCCAGCGAATCGTGCGACGCCGGGGCGGCGGTCTTGTTTCTGCCTCACGCTCGCACGATCGAGGGCGGAGGTCGTGCGAGACTCGCGCCGACTGTGTTTAATAGGCCTTCGATATAGCTGTACGCCCGGATGACACGCTGCCGGGCGTGGCGCGCGGGTCGATCTTGCTCGTTGTTCCAGGACGCGGCACCATGGATAACGTGCGACGGTCACTGGCGGTATGGAGAGGCGAGGTATCAGCGCAGTGACTGGATTCGTCGGATCTTTTTTACGATTCCAAGATGACACGGGGCGTCAGCAGGAATTCATGCTCGACCCCGACCGCGAGCGGGTGACCATCGGGCGCTCCCCGCAGGCCGATCTCGCCATGCCGTGGGACGCGGAGGTGTCTCGGCTGCACGCGGCGATCGAGTACCTCGGTGCGCAGTGGACGATCATCGACGACGGGCTTTCCCGCAACGGCACTTTCGTCAACGGCGAGCGGCTGGTCGGCAGGCGCAGGCTCGACCCGGGTGATGTCATCCGGGTCGGCACGTCGCGGGTGTCCTTCCACGAATTCGGCGGCGTCACAGACGACATCACTCGCGTCTCCAGCGGCTCCATCCCAACTTTGCGGCAGCTCACCGACACTCAGCGCGCGGTGCTGATCGCGCTGTGCCGTCCGTACAAGAACAACGCGGCCTTCGCCACCCCCGCCTCCAATCAGCAGATCGCCGAGGAACTGTTCCTCAGTGTCGACGCGATCAAGACGCACCTGCGCGCGCTGTTCACCAAGTTCGGCGTGGAAGACCTGCCGCAGAACGCGAAACGGGTTCGGCTCGCGTATCTGGCGATCCACAGCGGACTCATTTCCGATCGCGACCTCTGAGCCCGGTGTGTGAGACTCCCGTAGACGATCGCTTAGTCAGCCGAGCGTCCTGGCCATGGAGAGCCGGGTCGGAACAGGCTTGACTGAGAATCGTTGAACCGGAGCGTTGAGGGCTCCGGTCAGGTTTCACAGGAGGACACATGACCGCCGGACGAATCATCGCCTTGGCACTGGCCACGCTGGCCACGGGCTTGATCGCGGGTCTTTTTTACGGCTACGCCAACTCGGTGATGCCCGCGCTGAATCAGACCGACGATCGCACCATGATCGACGTGATGCAGAAGATCAACGTGGTCATCATCAACCCGGTGTTCATGATCGGGTTTCTCGGCACCGTCGGCTTCACGATCCTGGCGGCGGCGCTGCACCTCGGCAAGGATCAGCGCACCGTGCTGATCTGGATCGGTGTTGCGTTGGTGATCAACGTGATCGCATTCGCGGTCACCTCGGGGCTGAACGTGCCGCTGAACGATCAGCTGATGGCCGCGGGCGATCCCGCGCAGATCGGTGACCTGGCCGCCGTGCGTGCCGACTTCGAATCCAGTTGGGTCCGTTGGAACATCGTCCGCGCGGTGCTGCACACGCTGGCCTTCGTTGTGCTGTGCGGCGCGCTGTTCGCCTCGGGGGTGCAGCAGGGCAAGGTGAATGCCGCGAGCGGGTCGGCCGCCTCGGCCACGCAGGGCCAGTTCCCCGGTCAGCCGAGCGCCCAGTCGTACCAGCAGCCTTACCAGCAGCGCTAGCACCTACTGCTGCAGCCGCTTTCGCGACCCCGGAGCCCGCCCGACGTGAGTCTGGCGCGGCGGCCGGGGTCGCGGCCGTTCAGCGCCGTTGTTCGGCGGCCACGGCGGCACGGGCCGGGCCCCAGAGCTTCGCGAGCGCGGTGAGCTCGGCGATTTCGTCGTCGACGTCTTCCGCGGACGACGGCACGGTGACGGTGCCGCCCGCCGGTCGCTCGCCCCGCTGTTTGGCCGCGCAGGCCCGCGCGAGTCGAACGGCATAGTGCTCGAGTGCATCTCGGCCCGCATCGTCGGGCATCGTTGCGACGTCGGCCCTGTCGTACCGCGACAGGATCCGCAGGCAGTCGCGGATCTCGATCACCGTGCGATGCAGCAGGAATCGACTGCCGAGCCCGGTGTCCACCGGCCCGCCGTAAATGCATTCCGGGCACGCCGAGGTCAGGTCCGACCACAGCGGCAGCAACCTCCTGCGGCATCGGGCCGGATAGTCGATGCCGATCCGGGCCGCGAAGCGCAACCACACCGGGATCGCCGTGATCGCGGCGAACAGGATGAGCTGGTACAGCATGAAGTCACGGTCGGTGGCGATCTGAATCCTGGTGAAGACATTGAAGATGCCGAACGTCTGTTGCGTGCCGACGATCGGTCCCCACACGAAGCTGAGAATGTGGATACTCACCAGCCCGATACTCATCGCGGGTACCACGAGATCCCGCCGATCGGTGCTCGCCCGCAGCTCCACGATGGCGACCCGGACGAAGAGTATGTCCATCCAGACGATCAACGGGCACAGCGACATCCAAAAGCAGGACGCGAACCAGCCGACGTCTTCTTCGATCATGATGCCCGCTGCGCGGGCGCGACTGCCGAAGGCAAGCCCGACGCCGCAGCACACCAGTGCGACACCGAGCAGGGCCTGCGTCGAATATCGGGTGCCGAGGACGGATCCCAGCGTCACGATGGTCACGGCCGCCAACAGGATGAGCGCGCAGATCGCAAGTTGGAAGAGCAGGGCTTCCGATAGTCGTCCTGCCGAGGCAGACACCATCCAGTGCTGGAAGGTCGGCTCCCGCATCGCGGTCGCGCCGACGAGGCCCGCGAGTGCGAGATTGGCCCTGCGGTCGAGATAGGTCGCGCGGAATGCGACGACCCGCACCGCGGCCAGCGCAAGTGCCGCACCGATGACGAGCGCGGAAAGCGCTGTCGGCCAGGAAGAGTGCACCGCTCAGTCGTGGAAAAGCACGCGCCGCAGCGGTGATTCCGACGTCGCGGTCCGCGCGGCGGACATGATGATCGAGGCGAACAACTCCGCCTGTTGTTCGGCGAGATCGTCGTAGTCGCCACGATGCAGCACCCGAAGCACCGTCGCCGGATTCACGTTGGGGAACAGGATCCGCACCGCGGCGTCCATCGCGTTGGCCGGCTGCCGCCCACCGTGTTTGAGCAGCAGGTGCCCGATTTCGTGCAGGATGATGTGGTCGGCGTGATATTCCGAGCCCGTCGCGTCGTAGGCGATCACCACGTCGTCGGCGCGTTCCAGCACGAGCCCGCATGGCAGTTTTCCCGCCGTGTCCGCCTCGAGCGGGATCAGCCGAATTCGCTTGTGCACCAGCGCCGCGACCTGTTCGAGCAGGGTGGTCCGATCCCACGAGCGCGGCACCGCGAGCGTCCGCACCAGCTGGTGGACCTGCTCGGTCGCCGGATCTCGCTGTCTGAAATGCACCATGCCTCTTTGTTCGGCTGCCGGGTCGCGATTTCGGTGTCTGCGACGTAGCGGGGCGTCGTAGACGAAACTTTACCGGCCGATCGGTGGCTCCATCATGCGATGGTTCGCGGCATTCCGCACGAGGTTGCCCAAGCCGCAGCGACTTTCGCGACTCGACCCCGGCCAGGTAGCCGCCTGCGGTAGTTTTCTGCAACACGTTCTAGATTCTGGAGGCTACCCGTGCGGCATATTCCGGGCCTTTCCCTTCTCGTCATCCTGATCGCCGCGCTGTGCACGACCACCGCGAGCCCCGCACGCGCAGAGCTACCGGTCGACTACAACTTCTTCGCGGGCATCCCGAACGAGCTGCTGCATCCGGGTGGCTCGCTACCGGGCACCAACGACTGGTCGTGCCGCCCGAGCGCCGAGCATCCGAACCCGGTGGTCCTCGCGCACGGCACCGGCGGTGGCGCACAGACGAACTGGGGTGTGTACGCGCCCCTGCTCGCCAACGAGGGCTACTGCGTGTACTCGACCACCTACGGCGCCTACGACCTGCCGTGGCCGATCTCAGCCATCGGCGGCATGCTTCCGATGGAGCAGAGCGCCCCGCAGTTCGCCGCGTTCGTGGATCGGGTGCGCGCCGCGACGGGCGCCGACCGGGTCGACATCATCGGACACTCGCAGGGCAACTTCATCGGCAACTACTTCATCAAGCGGCTCGGCGGCGCCGACAAGGTGGACAAGATGATCGCCCTCGCACCGCCGTGGCTCGGCTCGGACGTCGCAGGCATCGCCGAGGTCGCCGCGTACAGCCAGCGGCTCGGCGCTGGACCTGCCTTCGACGCCGTCATGGGCTCGTTGTGCAAGGCGTGCCGTCAGGTGGTCGCCGGGTCGGACTTCGTCAACGCGCTCAACGCCGACGGCGTCTATCACCCGAATATCACCTACACGAACATCGCGACCCGCCTCGATGAGCTCGTCGTGCCCTACACGTCGGGCCTGGTACCCGGCCCGAACGTCACCAACATCGTCGTCCAGGACGGCTGCGGCCAGGACTTTTCCGAACACGCAGGCATCGCGGGCAGTCCACGCGCCGCGACCTTCGTCCTCAACGCTCTCGATCCGGCGCACCCGAGGCCGGTGCCGTGCCGTTTTATCCCGCCGTTCACGGGGTAACAGCTGAGCACTGTTCGCTGAGGGCAAAACCCGAGTTGAAACGAATCCGGGAACGCCCACGTTATGAGTGAATGACCGTGCTGACGCCGGTCGCCAATAGGGTGGACTGGCGGCGGCAGCATTCCCTGCCAACTAGAGTGGAGGCGGGGGCCGCAACCCCCGGGCTTCATGGCAGGCTGACGCCCACGGTTGTTACACAGCACACTGCGGCGTCTGTTGCCAGAATGTCGGAGCAGGAGAGTGAGGGAGCGATGTTCGAGAGGTTCACCGACCGCGCGAGGCGTGTCGTTGTCCTGGCCCAGGAAGAGGCCCGGATGCTCAACCACAACTACATCGGCACCGAGCACATCCTGCTGGGGCTGATCCATGAGGGTGAGGGTGTCGCGGCCAAGTCGCTGGAATCGCTCGGCATTTCGCTGGAGGGCGTGCGCAGCCAGGTGGAGGAGATCATCGGTCAGGGCCAGCAGGCTCCGTCCGGTCACATCCCGTTCACCCCACGGGCCAAAAAAGTCTTGGAGCTGAGCCTGCGCGAGGCGCTGCAGCTCGGCCACAACTACATCGGCACCGAGCACATCCTGCTCGGTCTCATCCGCGAGGGTGAGGGCGTCGCCGCGCAGGTGCTCGTCAAACTGGGCGCCGATCTCAACCGGGTGCGTCAGCAGGTCATCCAGCTGCTGTCCGGGTACCAGGGCAAGGAGCCGGTCGAATCCGGCTCCCGCGGTGAGGCGGGCACGCCGTCCACCTCGCTGGTGCTCGACCAGTTCGGCAGGAACCTGACCCAGGCCGCGCTCGAGGGCAAGCTCGACCCTGTCATCGGCCGCTCGAAGGAAATCGAGCGCGTCATGCAGGTGCTGAGCCGCCGCACCAAGAACAACCCCGTGCTGATCGGCGAGCCCGGTGTCGGTAAGACCGCCGTTGTCGAGGGCCTCGCGCAGGCCATCGTCAATGGCGAGGTTCCCGAAACGCTGAAGGACAAGCAGCTCTACACCCTCGACCTGGGTTCCCTGGTCGCGGGCAGCCGCTACCGCGGTGACTTCGAAGAGCGCCTGAAGAAGGTGCTCAAGGAGATCAACACCCGCGGCGACATCATCCTGTTCATCGACGAGCTGCACACGCTCGTCGGCGCGGGTGCTGCCGAAGGCGCCATCGACGCGGCCTCGATCCTGAAGCCGAAGCTGGCCCGCGGTGAGTTGCAGACCATCGGTGCGACCACCCTCGACGAGTACCGCAAGTACATCGAGAAGGACGCCGCGCTGGAGCGCCGGTTCCAGCCGGTCCAGGTCGGCGAGCCGACGGTCGAGCACACCATCAACATCCTCAAGGGTCTTCGTGACCGCTACGAGGCGCACCACCGGGTTTCCATCACCGATGGCGCACTCGTTGCCGCGGCGACCCTGGCCGACCGCTACATCAACGACCGGTTCCTGCCGGACAAGGCGATCGACCTGATCGACGAGGCCGGTGCGCGGATGCGCATCCGTCGCATGACCGCACCGCCGGACCTGCGCGAATTCGACGACAAGATCGCCGATGCGCGCCGGGAGAAGGAAAGCGCGATCGACGCGCAGGACTTCGAGAAGGCCGCGCGGCTGCGCGACAAGGAGAAGCAGCTCGTCGCCAAGCGCCAGGAACGCGAAAAGCAGTGGCGTTCCGGTGATCTGGATGTGGTGGCCGAGGTCGACGACGAGCAGATCGCGGAGGTGCTTGCCAACTGGACCGGCATCCCCGTCTTCAAGCTCACCGAGGAGGAGACCACCAGGCTGCTCCGCATGGAGGACGAGCTGCACAAGCGGATCATCGGCCAGGAGGATGCCGTCAAGGCCGTCTCCAAGGCGATCCGCCGCACTCGGGCCGGCCTGAAGGATCCGAAGCGTCCGTCCGGCTCGTTCATTTTCGCCGGCCCGTCCGGTGTCGGTAAGACCGAGCTGTCCAAGGCGCTGGCGAACTTCCTGTTCGGCGACGACGACGCGCTCATCCAGATCGACATGGGCGAGTTCCACGACCGCTTCACCGCGTCGCGGCTGTTCGGTGCCCCTCCCGGGTACGTCGGCTACGAAGAGGGCGGCCAGCTCACCGAGAAGGTGCGCCGCAAGCCGTTCTCGGTCGTGCTGTTCGACGAGATCGAAAAGGCACACCAGGAGATCTACAACACCCTGTTGCAGGTCCTCGAAGACGGTCGTCTCACCGACGGCCAGGGTCGCACGGTCGACTTCAAGAACACCGTGCTGATCTTCACCTCGAACCTGGGTACCTCGGACATCTCCAAGGCGGTCGGCCTGGGCTTCACCCAGTCCAACGCCGAGGGTTCGAACTACGAGCGGATGAAGCTCAAGGTCAACGACGAGCTGAAGAAGCACTTCCGCCCCGAGTTCCTCAACCGCATCGACGATGTCATCGTCTTCCACCAGCTCACGACCGATCAGATCGTGCAGATGGTCGACCTGATGATCGGCCGCGTCGCCAAGCAGCTGAAGAACAAGGACATGGAGATCGAGCTGGCCCCGCAGGGCAAGGCGCTGCTGGCCAAGCGTGGCTTCGACCCCGTGCTCGGTGCCCGGCCGCTGCGCAGGACCATCCAGCGCGAGATCGAGGACCAGCTCTCGGAGAAGATCCTCTTCGGCGAGATCGGCCCCGGCCAGACCATCGTGGTCGACGTCGAGGGCTGGGACGGCGAAGGCTCCGGCGAGGACGCCAAGTTCACCTTCACCGGCAAGGCGAAGCTGACCAAGGCGGACAAGACCGAGGAGAAGCCCGAGGTCGTGCTGACCGGTGCCGCGGAAGGCACCGCGGAGGCCGCAGGCGAGTAAACGCCCGCTCCCGCTGGGGGAGGGTAAGTGACGAGAACGGCCCACTCCCAACGGAGTAGGTGAGGAACGACGAAATCAGCCCGCTTCCTTCGGAAGCGGGCTGATTTCTCTGCTGAGCCGCAGCTGTGTCCCGCTCGCCAGCGGAAACCGAGTCCACCGGGACCCTCGCGAGGTTCCACAGATCTTGTCCACTGTTCACAGCAGCTCCAGCCTCTGTGAACAGTGCGAAGGCTCTGTGATCCCACCGGACCTAAACGCGGAGGCGGGCGAGGACGGGGGCGAAGGGGGTGGCGAGTTCGCCGGGGATGATCAGCTCGTCGATTCCGTACTTCTCCCTTCGGGTTTCGAGTGTTTCGATGGCGGTGGTGGGGTCGGCGTCTAGGACGCCTGCCGCGCCTACTGCGCGTAGGCCTTCGGCGGTCAGGCCCATGCGGGCGCTGGTCCAGTAGGGGAGCTGGTCGCCGATGCCGACGAGCTGGTGGCTGAATGCGATGGTGCGGTCGGTGTTGTCGCGGACGATGCGGACCATCTCGGCCAGTTCCGCCTCGGTGGCCTGCGGGCCTGCGGCGAGCAGGATGCGGTCGGCGTATTCGGCTGCGGCGGCGAGCATGCGCGGGCCGTTGGCGGCCACGATCACCGGCGGCGCCGGGTCGACCTGAGCGCGGACGGCGGCGACGGTGGCTGCCACCTGTGCACGGCGCTCGGCAGCGGAACTCCAAGGCATGCCGAGGCGTTCGGCCTCCGAGCTCGCATCCGGGCGTCCCGAGCCGACTCCGAGTTCGAAGCGGCCGTCCGAGAGCAGTTGCAGCGCAGCGGTTTCCCGGACGGTCGCGGCGGCGGTGCGCAGCGGAACGGCAAGTACGTTGGGGCGCAGGCGGATCGTGGTGGTCACGGCGGCCGCGGCGGCCAGCGTCGGGAACGGCGAGGGGGTGTAGAGCGTGTCCGGCAATAGGATGGTCCGGTAGCCCTGCTGTTCGGCGTCGCGCACGGCGGTGGCCCACTCGGCGCCGGAGCGCGGGGTGAGGACGATACCGAATGTCATGCTCATGGTGGTGATCTCCGGGTGTCGAAAGTGCGCCGCCGTCGGGAGATCCGACGGCGGTCGGCGAGGCATCAGGTGGTCGGGAGCATCAGCTCTTGGCGGGGCGCTTGGGCTCGCGCAAGACCGCGAGCCTGCTGCGGTACTGGTCCTCGGTGATCTCGCCCTTGGCGAAGGCGGTGCGCAATGCGCCGATACCGCTCTGGTGCCCGGCGAACCGCCTGCGCGCGAAGAACACCACGGCGAGGAAGCCGATCCAGAACAGCAGCGGGAAGATCCAGAAGAACGGCCACGGGTGCCAGCCGTCGTAATGGTCGGCGAGAAACGTCATCGCCTCGGGTTGGGTGAAAATGGTCATGCTGAAAGCGTGCGCCGAGCGCCCCTGTCCAGGCATCGGTCGAGCGTCGCTCTTCCCCGTACGCCTCGACGCGTACGGTGCCCGGGGTTTGCTGCTGCACGGTGGCGCGGCCTCGCCGCGGGTGCCGAATTGTTGCTAGGCGAGTCAACGGTCGGGCGAAGCAGCGGGTGTTTCCGGTGACGGGAGCACCGCGGGCGATCGCCTTAGCGGACACCGATCGATGTTTCCTGGCGCGAGTACGTTGGATGTGGTTCACCGAACCGACACTGGGGGTGCTCATGACGAATCCAGATCTGACATTGATTGCCGTACTGCTCGACCGTTCCGGGTCGATGCAGTCGATCAAGACCGATACCGAGGGCGGCTTCGCCGCGTATCTCGAAAAGCAGCGCGAGCAGCCGGACGGCGTCGAGGTGACCCTCGCGCAATTCGACAACGAATACGAATGCGTCTACGCGAACCGTCCGATCGAGCAGGTGCCGCCGCTCGACCTGCAGCCGCGCGGGATGACCGCGCTGTACGACGCCGTCGGCAGGCTCGTCACCGACGTCGGCGCCGAGCTGGCGAAACGGCCCGAGCAGCAGCGGCCGGGCACCGTCATCGTCGTGGTGCTCACCGATGGCCACGAGAATGCCAGCAAGGAATGGACCCATACTGCGGTGAAATCGCTGATCACTCAGCAGCGTGAGGTGTACAGCTGGAACTTCCTTTTCCTCGGCGCCAACATGGACGCGGTCACGATCGGCAGCGAAATGGGCTTCGACCCGCGCCAGTCGATCACCTATGCGGCTGCACCCCAAGGTGTTTCAGGGGTATTCCGGTCTGCGGCCAGCTATTCGGCCCGGCTGCGCAGCGGCGGCCCCGCCCCCGCCGGATTCACCGACGCGGAGCGCGAACAAGCCAACCCCGGCACCTGACCGAACCGAAATCCGCACCCCTTCTGTGGATCCGCACTGGTTCTGAGCGCCCAGAAACGGTGCGGATCGACAGAACCGGTGCGGATTTCGCTTGTCGGCCCCGAGGCGGCCGCAATCCGGTGGCGGTTACTGCCAGCCGGGGCGTACCAGGCCGGATTCGTAGGCCATCACGACCAATTGGGTGCGGTCGCGGGCGCCGAGCTTCATCAGGATGCGGCTGACGTGGGTTCGGGCGGTGGCGGGGCTCATGAACAGCCGGTCGCCGATTTCGGCGTTGGTGAGGCCCTCGGCGACCAGCACCATCACCTCACGTTCCCGCTCGGTGAGCTCTGAAAGGGTCGCGGGCGGCGGTGTTTTGGCGTGTGCGGAGAATTCGGCGATGAGGCGGCGGGTGACGCCGGGGGACAGCAGCGCGTCGCCTGCCGCGACCACGCGAACGGCCCGGACCAGGTCGGCGGGCTCGGTGTGCTTCACCAGGAAACCCGTTGCGCCGGAACGCATTGCCTCGAAGACGTACTCGTCGAGCTCGAACGTGGTCAGCACCACCACCTTCACGTCGGCGAGCTTGGCGTCTTCCGCGATCATGCGGGTGGCGGCGAGCCCGTCCAGGATCGGCATCCTGATGTCCATCAGCACGACGTCCGGGGTGAGGCTGCGGGTCATCCGCACGGCCTGTTCGCCGTTGTCCGCCTCGCCGATCACCTCGATGCCGTCCTGGGCCTCGAGCAGCGCCACGAAACCGCCGCGCACCAGCGCCTGGTCGTCGGCCACCAGGACCCTAATGCTCATCGTGAAACTCCTAACGGCTGCCAGGGGCGCTCGGCTGTTGTGTCGCCGCGTCGCCGGGCCGGATCTGGCGCACATTGTCGGGTCGCGGCGAGGTGTCTGCGTCGGATCGACTCGGCGCAGGGGTGCGCTCGCTCTGTTCGAGCGGGCGCAGCGGCAGCCTGGCCGCGACCCGGAATCCGCCGCTCGGGCGCGGACCGGCGGTGAGGGCGCCGCCGAGGGCATGGGTGCGCTCGCGCATGCCGATGATCCCATTGCCGCCGCTGGTGCCCGACCGGGTCGCCGTCGAGGTCGGGCGGGAATTGTCGACGGTGATGTCGACCGATTGCGCCGCGTAGCGCACCGTCACCGTTGCCTCCGCGCCTGGCGCGTGCCGCACCACATTGGTCAGCGATTCCTGGATGATCCTGGCCGCCGCGACATCGATGACGCTCGGCAGCTGCTGGGGCGTGCCGATGATCTTGGTGCCCACCGACAATCCGGCGCCACGGGTGCGCTGGAGCAGCGCGTCCAGATCGGCGATGCTCGGTGCGGGCGTCCGCGGCGCCGCGGGCCGCGGCGGCTCCTCGACGGGATCGGCACCGGCACCACGGGTCCGGTCGTCCTCGGCCGGAATACACTCGGCGCCTGCGGAATTGCGACCGACCCAGCCGCGCCCGCGGCGGCGGCTGCCGCGCTGGGCGTCGGCGGGTGGGTCGTCGGGAAACTCGGTGTCGGCGAATTCCTCGTCCGCACTCTCGGATTCGCCCGCCACCGCGCCGCCGGTGCGGATCGAATGCAACAGGGTGTGCACCTCGGCGAGGGCGTCGCGGCTTGCGGTCTTGATCGCATCCAGCGCGGTGGCCGCCTGCTCCGGCTTCTTGTCGAACAGTTCGAGCGCCACCGAAGACTGCACATTGATCAGCGAAAGACTGTGCGCGAGTACGTCGTGCAGCTCGCGGGCGATGGCCAAGCGTTCTTCGCTGGCCCGCCGCTCCCGCTGTGCTTCCTCGTCTCGGCGCGCGGCCTCGGCCCGCTGCCTGCGCGCCACCAGCACGACATTGCGCTGCCGAATCCCCTCCACCACCGCGAGCAGCACGGTGAGCCAGGCCATCAGCGCGAACACCTGCCACACATTGGCGCCGCGCCCGAACAATTCGGGCACCGGCCAGACCAGCACGAGATAGCCGATCGGCACGAGCGGGTATGTCCACCAGCGTGATCCGGTGCTTGCGGCCGTGAGGAAGGCGATGACGAGCGAGAAGAAGATCGGCCCGTAGCCATAGCCGAGCGCAAGGTAGGCGATGCAGGCGCCTAGCGCGACCAGCAGCACCGGAATCGGCTTGGCTCTGCGCCAGATCAGCGCTACCGGACCGGCAAGTAGTAGCAGGTAGCCGAGCACATCGAGCGAGTTGTCGCCCATCCTCATGTTCGCGAATGTGCCGCCGACGATCTGCAGCGCGGCCACCACAAGTGCCACGCCCCAGTCCCATCCAAGCGAGCTTCGACTCGCAATGCCTGCCCTCACCCTCAGCAGCCTATTCGGATCGCGCCGCGATCGGCGTCCGCCTCGCTACGTATTACTCAGGTAAGGCATTCGCGTAAGCCGCGTTACGTACCTGTGCGATGGTCGCGCGGCGGATGTGGCGGGGTGGGGCGGCGGCGGATTCTCGATGCATGAAAGATTCGATCGTGGTCACCCGAGGGCTGACCAAACGCTATGGCGCGAACACCGCGGTCGACGGCGTGAGCATGCGCGTCGCGGCCGGCGAGATCTACGGGTTCCTCGGTCCCAACGGGGCGGGCAAGACGACAACGCTGCGGATGCTCGTCGGGCTCATCCGCCCGAGCGCGGGCAGCGCGACGGTGGCCGGGCACGTGCCCGGCGACCCGGACGTGGTCCGCAAGCTCGGCGTCCTCATCGAGGGCCCCGGCTTCTACCCCTATCTTTCCGGCCGGGACAACCTGCGGGTGCTGGCGAAATATCGCGGGATCGGCCGGACCGACGTCGAGGACGCGCTGGACCGGGTCGGTCTCGCCGCCCGCGCCGACGACAAGTTCCGCACCTACTCCCTCGGCATGAAACAGCGTCTCGGTGTCGGCGCCGCCCTGCTCGGCAGGCCGGATCTGCTGATCCTGGACGAGCCGACCAACGGCCTCGACCCACAGGGCATGGCCGAAATGCGGGAGTTGATCACCACTCTGGCCGATGACGGGCACACCGTGCTGCTGTCGAGTCACATGCTCAGCGAGGTGCAGGAGATCTGCGACCGCGTCGGCGTGATCTCGCGGGGTCGGTTGATCGCCGAGTCCACCGTCGCGGAATTACGCGGCGCCTCTTCACTTTTGCTTCGGGCCGAGCCGATGGAGGTGGCATTCCCGGCGGTACGCGGGGTCGTCGGCGACGCATTGCTGACCTCCGGCGGCATCCGGATCGAAGCGGGGGACGGCACCGCGGCGGCGGTGGCTCGCGCGGTCGTCGAGTCCGGCGCGGACCTGCTCGAGCTGCGGCTCGACGAAAAGTCCTTGGAAGAAGTGTTTTTCGAAATGACGGGCGGACAATGACATGAAAGACCTGATCGCCAGCACGCGAGCGGAGGCACTGCGACTGCGCAAGTGGCCCGCGTTCTGGATCATTCTCGGCACCTGGATTCTGCTGAATCTCACCTTTTCGTATCTGTTCAATTATCTCGCCTACACCTCGGGCGAGTCGGGTCGGATGTCCAACGGACTGCCGAAAGACCAGCTGCTGCAGCAGATGTTGCCTGCCGCGGTGCCCGGCGTGTTCACCCAGGGCATGGCGATGTTCGGCGGTGCGCTGATGCTGGTGCTCGGCGCGCTGGCCACCGGAAGCGGCTACGGCTGGGGCACCTGGAAGACCGTGTTCACGCAGGGACCATCGCGGAGCACCGCGGTCGGCGGTGTCGTGGTGAGTCTGGTGGTTGTCGTGGTCGGGCTGGTGCTCACCGCGTTCGTCGTCGACATCGGGGTGGCGTCGGTGATCGGGCTGACGCAGGCGCAGTCGCTCGCGTTGCCGACGGTGAATCAGTCGGCGCTCGGAATCCTGACGGGCACGGCCATTCTCGCCATGTGGACGCTGGCGGGCGCGCTGATCGGGGTGATCGCCCGTGGGCCTGCGCTCGCGGTCGGTCTCGGCCTGGTGTGGGTGCTGGTGGTGGAGAACCTGCTGCGCGGCGTCGCGGCGATCTTCGCGCCGATCAAGGTGCTCACCGATCATCTGCCCGGCACGGCCGCCGGGTCGATGGCCGGGGCGATGCGGACGGTCGGTGCAGGCACGCCCGGCGTGCTCGACATCCTGTCCCGCACCGAGGCGCTGGTGGTGTTGGCGATCTACATCACGCTGTTCGTCGCAGGCACCCTGTGGTTGATGCGCAGGCGTGATCTGGTCTGACCGTACGAGGGCAGTCCGAAACCGTTGGCAGAAGTCTGCCAACGGTTTTCGGCGTCGACTGGCAACAATCCGATTCGTTCGGTCGCAGCGCTAACCGGCGCGATCCGACGATGCGGTGCCGAGCACTCCGTGTGCGAGGAGGCGCAGTGCGTCCGAGATCTGGGCCGAGGTCAGTCCTCGGCTGCGCTGCTGCTGATATACCTCGGCCGCGAGCGGAGCAAGCAACGGATCGATGAGCGCGTCCGGGTCGCGAATCCCGGCCGCCTGCAACAGCGTTCGCACATGGACGGACCAGAATCCGTACGCACCGGTCGCGAACCGCGCCCCACCGGTTTCCGCGCCGAGCGCCAAATAGGCGTGCGCGTCCAGCAATTCGACCATCGCGGCGTAGAAGGCGGCCAGCCGTTCGGCGGGCGGTGCGCCGGGCCCGAGCGGCGGTTCGCCGCCGATCAGCTGTTCCTGCAGCGCTCGTTCGTGTTCGTCGAGCAGGGCGACGGCGATCGAATTCGTGTCCGGATAGCGGCGATACAGCGTGCCGCGCCCGACGCCTGCGGCCTTGGCGATGTCGTCCATGGTCACCGTGCGCGGATCGCGGGCGGCGAACAGCTCGACGGCCGCGGCGAGCACCTTGGCCCGGTTGCGCGCTGCGTCCGCGCGCTCGGGCGGCGCCACAGGTGCCGGACCGCCGAGCAGGTCATGGTGGCTGGTCATGGTGCCGACTGTACCCGATTTCCGAAAGAAGTGGACATGCTGTCCAGTTGTCGCTACAGTCGGTCTCGGCACTAAGTGGACATGACGTCCATTTGTGTCGAGGGGTCGTCCGCCCCACGGTCGGCGCCGCCGACCAGCTGGAAACCGCAGAGTGAGGCCTGATCATGACCACGTTGTTGCACCTGGACGCGAGCGCACGCAGCCGTTCGATCAGCCGGGAGCTGAGCACCGCCTTCGCCGACGCATGGCGCGCGGCCAACCCAGAGGGTGGCTACCGGTACCGCGATCTCGCGGCCGAACCGGTGCCGTTCATCGGCGAGGCGTGGACCGAACTGTGCGACGCGGTGCTCGCGCTCGGTAGCACCGATCCTTATCGGCTCGGTGAGCTGGTGGATACGCCGGAGCAGGCCGCGGCATGGGCGATCGTCGAGCCGTTGCTCGCCGAGGTGCTAGCGGCGGACGTCATCCTGATCGGCACCCCGATGTACAACTACTCGATTCCGGCCGCACTCAAAGCATGGCTGGACCAGATCACCTTTCCCCGAATGTCCTTGGGGCACCGTCGGTTCGTCGTGGCGACTGCCCGCGGCGGCGCCTACTCGCCCGGCGCGCCGAAGGCCGCCTACGACTATCAGGAGCGGTATCTGCGCGACTTCTTCGCCGGCCATTTCGCCGTCGAGGACACCGTTTTCGTCAACGCCGAGCTGGCCAACGCGCGACAGGATCCCGCGCTTGCACACCTGCGCGGCAAGCACGACGAGTCGTTCGCGAACGCCGTGGAAACGGCGCGTCGACTCGCGAAGGAGTACTGAAATGAACTGGGTTGTCTTAGGTCTCGCAGGCCTGGTCGAGATCGTCTGGTCGCAGAGCATCAAGCCGACGGAGAACTTCACCCGCCTGTGGCCGACCGTCCTCTGCTTCGTGCTCGGCGTCACCGCGGTGTACCTGCTGTCCAGGGCGATGCAGACGCTGCCGGTCGGCACGGCATACGCGATCTTCACCGGGATCGGGGCGGTCGGCGCTATCGGCCTCGGCATCGTGCTCAACAAGGACCCGCTCAGCGTCGGCCGTGCGCTGGCGCTGTCGATGATCGTCGGCGGCATCGTGCTGGCCAGGGTCACCAACCCCGAATAGTCACCGACGCAGCGCGACAAGTGATTTCGCGGGCACTCGGGCAGCTCGCCAGGCACGGGCAACACCCGTCGACGGCCCAGCTGCCCCTGGGTGTCGATGTTGCTAAGCCTGCACTCGAGTCCGACGCTGAGACGCGGCTACGCCGACTGGCTAGGCTCGGTCTGCACCTTCACATCGATTTTCAGCGAAAGGATTGTGATGCCTACACGTACCGCGCGTACTGCCTGGACCGGCACTCTGCAGGAGGGTTCCGGGCAGGTCGAGCTGGCCAGTTCCGGTGTCGGCAAGTACGACGTGTCGTTCCCGAAGCGGTCCGCCGAGGACGCCGACGGCACCACCAGCCCGGAGGAACTGATCGCGGCGGCGCACTCGTCCTGCTACGCGATGGCGCTGTCCGCCCAGATCGGCAACGCGGGCGGCACCCCGGAGAGCCTGGACGTCGAGGCTGACGTGACCCTCGGTCCCGACCCGGCGGGCGGCTTTCGGATCAGCGGCATCAAGCTGACCGTGCGCGGCAAGGTCTCCGGCATCGACGCCGACGCGTTCGCCGCCGCGGCCGAGGCCGCCAAGGCAGGCTGTCCGGTCAGCAAGGCCCTCGCCGGCGTCGACCACATCACCCTCGACGCAGCGCTCGCCTAGTTCGACGCATGGCTTTCCGAATGCCCGGTTTCTCCCGCGAGGAGCCGGGCATTCGGCTTTGCGAAATAGGCACGGGCCGCCGGGTGGTACATCGCGGGGACGGCCACCAGGACGGCGACGATATGCACCGCGCGGAAGACGCCGATCACCGCGGATTCGGCGGTGACGTTCGCGAACAGGTCGCCGAATTTGTCGGCGGACAGCAGCGCGGCGAGCGGTTCGATGATCAGCGAGGCCAGGCCGATCACGCCGATGCCGAAGGTCAGCAGGAGCCGAGCCCAGCGCGCGCCCTTGGCCATTCGGATCGCGACCAACAGCACCACCAGGTAGATGCCGAGCCGGACGGCGAATCCGGTGGCCGGGTCGGCCACCACGACGTCGTCGCGCTCCAGCAGCCGCGCGGTCTGCACGATGGCCTCGGCGACGCCCGCGAGCAGGGCGACGACCAGGCCGGCGAAGGCGACGCGGACCGCGCGCGGCGGTCGGTGGCCTGCGGCGGCGGTGCGGTCAACGGTGCCCGAACGATGCGATGCGGGCCATAACGAAAAGGCAGTGCCGGTCATGACACCGACACTGCCCTTCGAATTCCGGATCCGGATCAGCCCGCGGTAGCGATCGACTCTCGTACCGGAGTATCGGTGCGCGAGGTGAATTCGGTGAGCGCCGCGAATCCGAGGGCCAGGCAGGCCCACAGCGTCGCGGTCTCGGCCAGGGACGCCACCCGGAACTGCCACAGCAGGCTGGCCGGGAAGTCCGCCTTCACCTCGTTCACGCCGGGCAACAGGATGTAGCCGACCGCCGTGACGAGCACGAACGCGCCTACCCCTGCGATCAGTCGCAGCGTGCTCAGCTGGGCACGCAGCAACTTGTAGACGTACACGCCCGCGCCGACGGCCGCGAGGCCGAGCAGCACCGCCGCGACCCACAGCAAGGTGCGTTCGTTGATGGTCTCCGGATCGCCCACCGCAGGAGGGTTCGCCGGATATTTGAAGAACGGGACCGCCACGATCGCCGCCCAACCGCCGAGGCCGAGCGCGAGCGCGAGCCGCGGTCCGGACAGCGCGGTGAAGCGGCGCGCGAAATGCGCCACCGAGGCGAAGATCGCGCCGAGCGCCAGGCCCGCGAGGCCGAGCGCGAGGAACTGCCCAGCCTTCTGGCCGGTGCGGCTGACCAACGGTTCTTCTTCGTCGCCGTGCGAATGTCCGCCCGCCGCTTCCGGTTCCGCGCCTGGCGCGTGCTCTGCTGCCGCGGCACCGGCTTCCTCGATGGCGATGGCGGCATCGACCTTCGGTTCGCCGACGAAGTAGCCGACGGACGCGGCGAGCAGGCCCGCGATGAGTCCGGCGAGTAAGCCGCGCAGCAGTAGGGTTTTCAGCGATCCGATCAGTGGCACGGAAGCCCCAGCAGGTGGCGCCCGTCGTGCATCAGCTCATGCAGATACATCCCGCTGCGCGAGATGACGCCCTGGTCGAAGCCGACCAGGTACAGCGTGAGCAGTGCCAGCAGTACGACACCTACCGTGACGAGCACAGTGGCGAGTGAATCGGTTGCCCGGCTCGGCGAATGCGCGATGGCCATAGCGAGTTCCTCCCAGGGATGCGCGCGACCGGACGTTCGTCCGCTCAGGCGCTTTCCGCGTCCCATGTCGAGTGGTCACCGCGAAGGTGCCGGTGTCTGGCTTTCCGGCACCCGAGTACTGGGTGCGTGGAACACAGTGGCGCGACCGCTCCGGAATCACACCGGAATTACCGCATCACCCTCGCGTTTTGTCCTTCGAACTGTGACACCTGCGTGCACCCGACGTCAATACGACGGATGATCGACGCGCCACGGGGCCGGGCGCGGCGAGCGGTGGACTCGGTCGGCCGTTCGCTCAGGAGGCCGACTTCGGCGCGACGTCGATCGCGACCTCGAATTCGAGCAGCGACGCCCCGGTGGAGACCGGCTTTGGCCGCTCGCCCGCGTGTGCCGCTTGCCCGGTGCCGTCCCGCCACGCCTCGAAGGACTCCTGCGAATCCCATTGGGTGACAACAAAGTACCGGGTCTCGCCGGCGACCGGACGGAGCAGCTGGAAACCGAGGAACCCCGGCGAGCCCTCGACCGCGTGCGCCCTGGCCGCGAACCGCTTCTCCAGCTCTTCCCCCGCGCCTTCGGGAACCTCGAGCGCATTGATCTTCACAACAGCCATGCTGACCAAGCTAATGGTTGCCGCGAACCGGTCTGTCGGGGACTCGTATTGTCGAGGTTGATGTTGTATGACGAAGGCGGCACCGGCGCGCCGATTCTGCTGCTGCACGGGCTGATGGGCAGCGCGCGAACTTGGCGCGATCAAGTGGGTTGGCTGCGCGAATACGGCCACGTCTACACCTTCGACGCCGCGGGGCACGGCCGTCCTGCTCCCGCGGAGCTGACCACCGAGGCCTTCGTCGCCGACCTGGCGGCCGCGACCGCGGACATCGCTGAGCCGATGGTCGTCATCGGACATTCGATGGGCGCGCTGCACGGCTGGGTCTTCGCCGCCACTCACCCCGCGCGGGTGCGTGCGCTGGTGGTCGAGGACATCGCCCCGGATTTCACCGGCCGCACCGCGGCCAACTGGGCCGCGATGATCGAGGCGTGGCCGCAGCCGTTCCCGGACGCGGCCGCCGTGCTCGACTTCTTCGGACCGGTCGCAGGCCGCTACTTCTTGAACTCGTTCGAGCACGGCCCGGACGGTTACCGGCTGCACGGCTCGGTCGCCACCTTCCGCGACATCTCCGAGGAATGGGGCAGCCGCGACTTCTGGCCGCAGTGGCAGGCCGTGCGCGTGCCCGCCCTGCTGCTCGAGGGCGAGCACACCATCACCCCGCCGGGGCAGATGCGCAAGATGGCGGAAATTCACCCCGACGCCGAACACGTACTCGTCTCCGGCGCAGCCCATCTCGTGCACGACGACCAGCCCGAGCGCTACCGCGCCGAAGTCGAACGCTTCCTCCGCCGCGTGCTCAGCAGCTAGGCCCTGTGTCGAAGCCCCTGGGGCCGAACGCATCCGACTTGGGCTGCGACACGAGCCCTGGTCGCCCGGCAGGCGAAGCAGCGGTGGGCGAACTGATGCCACCTCGGCCGAGTCAGGTCGCGGAGCCGCCTTCACCCGCGAGGGCGAACAGGCCTTCGGAGGTTTGCTCGATGAGCCCGTCGACCAGCAGCGAATCCAGCGCGCGGTCGCGCTGGCCTGGGTCGCGCGTCCACGCGAGGTCGAGGCGAACCCGTTCGACCGGTCCGGTCGCCCCGCGCAGCACATCGAGCAGGCGGCCGCGCGCCTGGCGATCGGTGCCCTCGTATTTCTGGGTGCGGCGCACCACCTCGGTGACGGGACGCCCCGCGGTGACCCAGGCGCAGGTCGGCAACGGACAGCGGGCGCAGTCCGGGGTGCGGGCGGTGCACACCGTCGCACCGAGCTCCATCAGCGCGGCCGAGAACACCGCGGCACGGTCGATCCGGCGCGGCAGCAGTGCCTCGGTCTCCGGCAGGTCCCGCGACGACGGGTTGCCCGCCTCCGCACGACCGTGCACCGCGCGAGCGACCACCCGGCGCACATTGGTGTCGACCACCGGAACCCGTTGCCCGTAAGCGAAACACGCGACCGCCCGCGCCGTGTACGCCCCGATGCCGGGCAGGCTCAGCAGCACATCGACATCGGTGGGCACCTCGTCGCCGTGCTCGGCGGCGAGCACCCGTGCGCACTCGTGCAGCCGCAGCGCCCGCCGCGGATAGCCGAGCTTGCCCCACGCCCGCAGCACATCGGCCTGCGGCGAGGCCGCCATCGCCGAGGGCACCGGCCAGCGCGCCACCCAGTCCCGCCAGATCGGCTCGACTCGGACCACCGGCGTCTGCTGCAGCATGATCTCGCTCATCAAGATCTGCCACGCGGTCACGCCCGCCCGGCGCCACGGCAGGTCGCGCGCGCTCTCCGCATACCAGTCGAGCAACACGTCCGCATCGATGCTGTTCGGTGCTTTCCTCACACTTCCTGCCCTACTGTCTGCGCTCGGTATTTGCGGACCCGTAACCAAACGGACTCGCTGGTAACTCGAGCCATGTGCACAATGGCTGGTATGCCTGATTCCAATCCGATCAGCGCCTGGAAGTCTTTGCGCGAAGGCAATGATCGCTTCGTCAACGGCACGCTGCTGCATCCTAGCCAGGGCGCCGCCGACCGGGCCAAGCTCGTCAGCGGCCAGCATCCGTCCGCGATCCTCTTCGGTTGCGGTGACTCCAGGGTCGCCGCCGAGTTGATCTTCGACCAGGGCCTCGGCGACATGTTCGTCGTGCGCACCGCGGGCCACGTGGTCGACAGTTCGGTCCTCGGCTCGATCGAATACGGGGTGCAGGTGCTCGACGTGCCACTGATCGTGGTGCTCGGGCACGACAGCTGCGGCGCCGTGAAAGCGACCATCGACGCCCTCGACGGCGGCGAGGTGCCCGGCGGATTCATTCGCAGCGTGGTCGAGCGGGTCACGCCCTCCATTCTGATCGGCCGCCGCGAGGGCCTGTCCACCGTCGACGAGATGGAGGCCAGGCACGTGGTCGAGACGAGCAGGCTGCTCATGCAGCGGTCGATGATCATCTCGCAGCGGGTCGCGACCGGTGAATGCGCGATCGCCTGTGTGACATACAAGCTCGCCGAGGGCAAGGTGAAGCTGCAACGCGTCGTCGGCAACATCGGCGAGCTCGCCTGACCGGGCCAGGCAGCGTTTCCGCAGGGCACAGCCGACACGCCGTGGCCCTGAGTCGTTGCGCCAGGCGCTGCCTTTACCGTTGAGGCGTGCTGGAACCGAATGGACCGCTGCCACCGGAGATCTATTGGCGTCGTCGTGCATTGGCGATCGGCGCTCTGGTGGTGGCGCTGGCGCTGGTGATCTGGCTGGTGCTGACGGTCTCCCGCGGCGGTAACTCGCCGGGTGACTCGAAGCCCGTCGCGGCCGGTTCGTCGACGTCGGCGCCGAGCAAGGCGGCCGATGGTTCGACGGCAAAGCCGGCGGGCACCGGAGAATCCGAGGCGCCCAAGTCCTCGACATCCGGCAGTGCGACGGCGACACCGAGCGGCACCACCACCGCGGCGGCTGGGCAGTGCCCCGATCAGTCGCTCGCGGTGAAGGTGACGATCGAGCAGCCGACCTACAAGGTCGGCGAGCAGCCGGTGTTCTGGATCGTGATCACCAACATCTCGCAGGCGGCGTGCGCGCGGGACATGGGCTCGGGCCTGCAGCAGGTCTCGGTGTGGACGCTGGACGGTCAGCGGCGGCTGTGGTCGAGCGCCGACTGCTACCCGGACGGTCAGCCCGACGTGCGCACCCTGAACCGCGGTGAACAGGCGAGCTTCACCGTCACCTGGTCCGGCTCCACCTCGCAGCCGAACTGCGCGGGCGACCGAGTCCAGGTCCCGCCCGGCGCGTACAGCGTTGTGGCACAAATGGGTTCGGTCCGCAGCTCGATCGAGCCCTTCAATTTGGCCTAGAAGTCCGGAGCCACTTCTTTTTCTTCCTTCGACGCGCGCTTCTTGCGCGTGCCTGTGATGCGCAGGGCCGCGCTGACATCGGCGACCTCGCGAATCTTCATGCCGCCGCGCTTGAGTGGCGCGTAACCCGGCGGCACCAGCGCGGTGGTGAAGCCCAGCCGCTCGGCCTCGGCCAGTCTGCGTTCGAGCCCGGTCACTTTGCGCACCTCGCCGGCCAGGCCGACCTCGCCGAGGATCACCCAGCCCGCCGGAATCGCGACCTCGGAATTGGCGCTGGCGATGGCGAGCGTGACGGCCAGGTCGGCGGCGGGCTCGAGCAGGCGCATGCCGCCCACCGTCGCCGCGTAGATATCGGACTTGCCGATGAACACCTTGCCTCGGCTCTGCAGCACGGCGAGCACCATCGCGACCCGGTTGTAGTCGAGGCCGCTGACCGCGCGGCGCGGATTCGGGATCTCGGTCTCCACCGTCAGGCCCTGCACCTCGGCGACCAGCGGCCGCTTGCCGTCCATCGCCACGGTGACCGCGGTGCCAGGCACCGAGTCGGTGCGGTGATGCAGGAACAGACCCGACGGGTCGTCCACACAGGCGATGCCGTCCTCGTGCAGCTCGAAGCAGCCGACCTCGTCGGCGCTGCCGAAGCGGTTCTTGATGCCGCGCACCATGCGCAGCGTCGAGTTCTTGTCGCCCTCGAACTGCAGCACCACGTCGACGAGGTGTTCCAGCGTGCGCGGGCCTGCCACATTGCCGTCCTTGGTGACGTGCCCGACCAGCAGCACGGCGATCCCGCTCGCCTTGGCCAGCGAGGTCAGCGCGGCGGTCACCGCACGCACCTGGGTGACGCCGCCGATCACGCCGTCCACCTCGGGCGCGAGCATGGTCTGCACCGAGTCGACCACCAGCAGCGTCGGCCGCACCTGCTCGACATGGCCGAGCACGATCGACAGATCGGATTCCGCTGCCAGATACACCCTTTCGTGTACCGCGCCGGTCCGATCCGCACGCAGCCGCACCTGTCCCGCCGATTCCTCCGCGGTCACGTACAGCGCTTTCGAGTCCTGCGCCCGCGCCCACCGATGCGCGACCTCGAGCAGCAGCGTCGACTTGCCGACGCCTGGCTCGCCGGACAGCAGCACCACCGAGCCGGGCACCACGCCGCCGCCGAGGACCCGGTCGAGCTCGCTGACACCGGTCGACTTGGCCCTGGTGATCTGGGAGTCGATGCTGGAGATCGGGGCGGCGGCCGTGCTCGGCAGCATCGCGCGCCGTGCGGGTGCGCCTGGCCCCGCCGACGCGACGGCCACCTCGTCGACGGTGCCCCACGCCCCGCAGTCCGGGCACTTGCCCACCCACTTGGCGACCTCGTGCGTGCATGCTGAGCACCGGAAAATCGACTTGGTCTTGGCCACACGCGCACCTTACGTACCGCAACCGACAACAAGCGTGCGCGTGGCCGCGTCGGGCCGAGCGACACCCCCGCCGGATAAGCGAATGGCTGCCGCACCGTTGGTGCGACAGCCAGTCAGCCGTTCAGGGGGCTGGACGCCTCAGTGCCCGCCGGACTTCTTCGGCTCGGCCTCGGACGCGCCGGACTTGTCGGACTGGTGCCGCTCGGCGACGGGTCCCGCGTCGACCGGGACCTGGACCTGGACGGTGCCGTTCTGCTTGAAATTGAACGAAACGTTGTAGGTGAGGCCGGGGGTGATGTCCTTGGTCAGCCCGGTGATCTCGATCAGGATCGGGTTGCTCTCGGGATCCTCGGCGGTTGCCGACTCGGTGCCGTGCGCGGCGGACGTCGGCGCGGCGGCCGAGGTCGGCGCGGCGGGCGACGCCGGTGCGGTCGAGGTCGGCGCCGCGGCGGGGCCGTGCGAATCGTGCGTCGGCGCGCCCGGCTTCACCGGCTCGGATGCCGCGACAACGGTCCGCTGCGGCGCGAGCTCGACCCTGGACTTGCCCGCCGCCGGGGTGATCTTCACGGTGCCGAGATCGGAAGTGATGCTGGTGAGCTCGTCGGCGACGGACGGGCTGTTGTTGATGATCGACAGCGCGATGAGCGCCTTGCCGCCCTTGGTGTTGGTGTAGTCGCTGCCCGGCTCGTGCGGCAGCACGATGTGCACGTTGCGCAGCGCGATCTTGCCGACGTCGGCGTGATTGCCGTTGATCGCGGCGACCTGATCCGCGGTCTGCGAGATCTGACCCGCACTGCAGCCGGACAGTGCGATTGCCGCGCCGGCGGCGAGTGCGGCAACCGGCACCATGCGACGTCGCGCCTTCTTCAGGGCGGTCACAGCTTTCAGGGCAGTCACGGGTTGTCCCTCCATGTCGACCGGGCTCTTCTCCACAAGGGAGAGTAATAACTAGGGAGCGTAGTAGTTCGTGCAATCGACCGGGCGCGGGGGCTCGCGACTCGCGGGCGGTAGGTAACAGCTTGGTCGAGCGGCCGGCCGATTGCGGACGTGCTGCCAGCGCTGTTCGCAAGTCGGTGTGCGGGCGGTGCCGAGAGGTAACCCGTTCTGGCACAACGTAATGCACACCGACCCGGTCTTGTCAAGCCCCACGGTTGCCTCGTTGTGGCCCTGACCTGCACAGTTGATCGCGCCGTTACCGAGTCGCATGTTAAACTGTGAACATCGAAAGGGGCACGGGACACATGATTTTTAAGGTCGGAGACACCGTCGTTTACCCCCACCACGGAGCGGCGCTGATCGAAGCTATAGAGACTCGCACCATTAAGGGTGAACAAAAAGAGTATCTGGTCCTGAAGGTCGCCCAAGGCGATCTGACTGTTCGGGTTCCCGCTGAGAACGCCGAATACGTCGGCGTGCGTGACGTCGTCGGCCAGGAGGGTCTCGATCGAGTCTTCCAGGTGCTGCGCGCGCCGCATACGGAGGAGCCGACCAACTGGTCCCGCCGTTACAAGGCCAACCTGGAGAAGCTCGCCTCCGGCGATGTGAACAAGGTGGCCGAGGTCGTGCGTGACCTGTGGCGTCGGGAGCAGGATCGCGGCCTGTCCGCCGGTGAGAAACGAATGCTCGCCAAGGCCCGCCAGATCCTCGTCGGTGAGCTCGCGCTCGCTGAGGGCACTGACGATGGCAAGGCCGAGACGCTGCTGGACGAGGTCCTCGCCGCGGCTTCCTGACCGTGAAAAATTTCGACAACGGTGCTCGTCTCACTGACGAACCCGTCGTTGCTTTGGTGCCTGCCGCCGGTCGCGGCGTCCGCCTGGGTGAAGCCACACCCAAGGCGTTCGTCCCGGTCGGCGGCAGCCCTATGGTCCGGCTCGCTGTCGAAGGCTTGATCGCCTCCGGCGCGGTCGACCGGATCATCGTTATGGTTCCCGCCGAATTCGTCGAGAGCGCCGTTGCCCTGCTGCCGCCTTCGGATTCGGTACACGTGGTCGTCGGCGGCGCCGAACGCATCGACTCGGTGCGGGCAGGTATCGCCGCCGCACCCGAGGCCGCCTACTTCCTGGTGCACGATGCCGCGCGCGCCCTCACGCCACCCGAGCTGATCGCCCGGGTCGCGAAGGAACTGCGCGCAGGTCATCTCGCCGTGGTGCCCGCGCTTCCGGTCGCCGACACCATCAAGTCGGTCGACGCGGCAGGTGCGGTCACCGGCACACCGGACCGCGCGCAATTGCGCGCCATTCAAACTCCCCAGGGTTTTTCGGCCGAATTGCTGCGCTCGGCCTATCTGAGCGAGGGCGTACAGGCCACCGACGACGCGGGGCTGGTCGAATTGCTCGGCACTCAGGTGCGAACAATTCCCGGCGACCCGCTGGCTTTCAAGATCACCACACCGCTGGATCTGTTGCTCGCACACGCGGTGCTCGACGGTGCCGATCTCCGCAAGGCGGTTGCGCCATGAGCAATTCCCTCGATATGCGGGTCGGCATCGGCAGTGACGTGCATCCCATCGAACCGGGCCGTCCCTGCTGGATGGCGGGCCTGCTGTTCGACGGCGACGACGGCTGCGCGGGCCATTCCGACGGTGACGTCGCCGCGCACGCGCTGTGCGACGCGCTGCTCTCCGCGGCCGGGCTCGGCGACCTCGGCTCGGTATTCGGCACCGATCGCCCGGAATGGGCAGGCGTCTCCGGCGGCGCCATGCTGAAGGAAGTGCGCAGGCTGCTCGGCGAGGCAGGCTTCGAGATCGTCAACGCCGCGGTCCAGGTGATCGGCAATCGACCCAAGATCGGGCCGCGCCGCGCCGAGGCCCAGCAGGTACTCGGCGACCTGCTCGCCGCCCCGGTCTCCGTTTCCGGCACCACCACCGACGGCCTCGGACTCACCGGCCGCGGTGAAGGCATCGCGGCGATAGCAACCGCTCTGCTACGCGGCTGTCGCTGACCCAGCCCCGTCGGGCCGAAGCCGGTCCGTGAACAGCCGTCTCTACCAGCTAGGATCGATCGCCGTGACGCTGCGCCTTTTTGACACCGACACGCGGACCTTGCGCGACTTCGCGCCGTTGGTCCCCGGCCGTGCCTCGGTGTACCTGTGTGGTGCCACCGTGCAGGGCGAGCCGCACATCGGCCATGTGCGCAGCGGTGTCGCGTTCGATGTGCTGCGCCGCTGGCTGCTCGCACACGATTACGACGTCCTGTTCATCCGCAACGTCACCGACATCGAGGACAAGATCCTCACCAAGGCCGGCGAGGCGGGCAGGCCGTGGTGGGAGTGGGCCGCCACCTACGAGCGCGCCTTCGACAAGGCCTACGAGACCCTCGGCGTGCTGCCGCCGTCCGCGGAACCCCGTGCGACAGGCCACATCACGCAGATGGTCGACCTGATGCAGCGGTTGATCGAGCGCGGGCACGCCTACGCTTCGCAAGGCAACGTCTACTTCGACGTGGTCAGCTTTCCCGAGTACGGCAGCCTGTCCGGGCACCGGCTCGACGATGTGCACCAGGGCGAGAGTGCGGGCGAGGGTAAACGCGACGCGCGCGACTTCACCCTGTGGAAGGCGGCCAAGCCCGGCGAGCCGACGTGGCCGTCGCCGTGGGGGCCGGGTCGTCCCGGCTGGCACCTGGAATGCTCCGCGATGGCCGAGTTCTACCTCGGCCCGGAATTCGATATCCATTGCGGCGGTATGGATCTGGTGTTCCCGCACCACGAGAACGAGATCGCCCAGTCCAAGGCGGCAGGCGATGGCTTCGCGCGCTACTGGCTGCACAACGGCTGGGTCACCCTCGGCGGCGAGAAGATGTCCAAGTCGCTCGGCAACGTGCTTTCGGTGCCGAACGTGCTCAAGCAGGTGCGTGCCGTCGAGCTCCGGTTCTACCTCGGCCAGGCGCACTACCGCTCGATGCTGGAGTACTCGGACAAGGCACTGCAGGACGCGGCCCAGACCTATCAGCGCATCGAGGCCTTCGTGCACCGGACCGCCGAGCGGGCAGGCGAGATCACGGTGGGCAAGTGGACCGATGCGTTCGCCGCGCACATCGACGACGACCTCGCCGTGCCGAAGGCGCTCGCCGAGATTCATCGCGTCGTGCACGAGGGCAACAAGGCGCTCGAGTCCGGTGCGCTCGACAGCGCACGGGACCTGGCCGGACAGGTCCGAGCCATGCTCGGTATCCTTGGCGTCGACCCGTTGGATCCGCACTGGTTCAGTCCACGCGACTCGTCGGCGGCACTCGGCGCGCTCGACGTGCTGGTGCGTGCCGAGCTCGACCGCCGTCAACAGGCACGAGCAGCGAAGGATTGGGCCAGCGCCGACGCAGCCCGCGATCGATTGCAGGCAGCAGGAATCGAGGTCACCGACACACCGAACGGGCCGGAATGGGCCCTTGGCGCTGCACAGGACTCGGCACCGGATGCGCCACAATCTGGAAAGGCCGGTTAATGGCAGGCAATTCGCAGCGTCGTGGTGCGATCCGCAAGGGCGGAACCAAGAAGGGCGCTGTCGTCGGCTCCGGCGGTAAGCGCAGGCGCGGGCTGGAGGGTCGCGGCGCGACCCCGCCCGCCGAGGCGCGCACCAAGCATCCCGCAGCCAAGCGGGCGGCCGCCGCGGCGAAGGCCGCGGCAGCGGGCAAGGGTAGTGCACGCGGCAGCGCGGGCCGCCCGGCCGGGCGCAAGAACGACGACGGTCCCGAGATGGTGCTCGGCCGCAACCCGGTGGTCGAATGCCTGCGGGCCGGCGTGCCCGCCGCGGCGCTGTACGTCGCCCTCGGCGCCGAGAACGACGAGCGGCTCACCGAGAGCGTGAAGCTGGCCGCTGACGCCGGCATCTCGATCCTCGAGGTGCCGCGTTCGGATCTGGATCGGTTGAGCGCCAACGGATTGCACCAGGGCGTCGGGCTGCAGGTGCCGCCGTACCGCTACGCGCACCCGGACGACCTGCTCGCCGTGGTCCGTGATTCCGTGGAACCCGCACTGCTGGTGGCGCTGGACAACATCTCCGATCCGCGCAACCTCGGCGCCGTGATCCGCTCGGTCGCCGCGTTCGGCGGCCAGGGTGTGCTGATCCCGCAGCGGCGCAGCGCGAGCGTCACCGCGGTCGCATGGCGCACCAGCGCGGGCGCCGCGGCCAGGCTTCCGGTTGCTCGTGCCACGAATCTGACTCGCACGCTGAAGGATTGGGCTTCGCAGGGCATCCAGGTGGTCGGCCTCGACGCGGGTGGCGACACCACCCTCGACGACTTCGACGGTCGTGAACCCACGGTCATCGTGGTCGGCTCGGAAGGCAAGGGTCTTTCGCGGCTGGTTCGGGAGAACTGCGATTCGATCCTCGGCATCCCGATGGCGGGACCGGTCGAATCGCTCAACGCCTCTGTTGCCGCGGGCGTGGTGCTCGCCGAAATCGCGCGCCAGCGCAGGGCTTGACGCACACCATTCAGCGTTCCCGCCCACCGAGTCGCGGGCGATTCGGTGGGCGAGTCGGCGAACCAGGTACGGCTGTTGGTACGAAACGCCCCTAGCCACACGGCAATAGACGTGGCAGCGCGATCTTCCCCCGTAGAATTCGGGGCGTGGTGATACCCAACCAGCCCATCGGGAACCCCGTCGAGCATCCGAATGCGACGGCGGTGCTGTTCCTCGGCGCCGCCAGCGTGCTCTGCTGCGGCGTGCTCGGGCCGGTCGCATGGGCGATGGGCAAGCGCGCGCTCGACCAGATCGAGGAATCACACGGCGCCTACGGCGGCCGCGTTCAGGTGATGGTCGGATACATCCTCGGGATCATCGGAACCATCCTGATGGTCATCTTCGGTGTGCTGTTCTTCCTGATCCTGATCGGCGGCAACGCTTAATCGAGACTGGGACGCTGCTTGTCGTTGTCGTCCCAGGCAGGCCACTCCTCGCTGACACTGCCGGTCCAATGCGGTTGCCTGCGTTCCTTGAACGCCGCCATCGCCTCGCCGCCATCGATGCTTTTGCCGACATGGTCGTTCAAGTCGCTCTCCAGCTGACCGACCATGGCCGGGCTCATCCCGAGCCCCTCCCACAGCAGCCGCTTCGACATCGCCACCGGCAGCGGCGCCGACCCGTTGGCGATGTCGTGCGCGATGGCCAGCGCCATCGGCAACACCTCGCCACCCGGCATCGACCCATTGGCCAGGCCCATCGCCTTGGCCTCATCGCCGTCGAACGTGCGGCCAGTGAGCATTATGTCGGCGGCATTGGCCATGCCGACCAGCCGCGGCAGCGTCCAATGCGCGTAGCCGTCCGCGACAACGCCGCGCCGAACCTGATTGAGCCCGTAAATCGCATCACGCGCCATGTACCGCAGATCGCATTGCAACGCGAGAGCAAGCCCGATGCCGACCGCATGCCCGTTCACCGCGGCAATCACCGGCTTACGCACCCGCCACGGAGCAGGCTCGATGGTGGCGCTGACATCGCCGACCCGATTCGATAGATCCGCACCCGCACAAAACGCGGGCGGCGTACCGGTCACGACGACAACCCGGATCGAATCCTCCACATCGCAACGCTGCAACGCGGCACTCAGTTCAGCGGCCATCGTCGGCGTGACGGCATTCTGCTGAGCGGGCCGATTGAGCGTGAGCACGGCGATGCCCGCAGAGACATCGACGAGCAATTCCGAACTCATGCAGCGATGTTAGCTCTGTTGGATTGGCCCCGCCTGCGGCTCGTTATTACCCGCGCAACACCTGGCGGCCGATGGCGTACTTGTGGACCTCGGTGGGGCCGTCGTAGAGGCGGAAGGCGCGGATGTCGCGGAAGATCATTTCGACGACGGTTTCGTCGCTGATGCCGATGCCGCCGAGTACCTGGACGCAGCGGTCGGCGACCTTGAACAGTTCTTCGGAGACGAACGACTTGGCGATGGAGCTTTCGTGCCGCGCTTTTTCGCCCTTGTCCATCAGCCAGCAGGCGTGCCAGATGGTGAGGCGGCACTGGTGCAGGGCAACTTCGTTGTCCGCCAACATGAACGAGACGCCCTCGTGTTCGCCGATGGGCTTGCCGAAGGCGGTGCGGGTGCGCGCGTGCTGGACCGCGATGCTCTGCGCGCGCTCGGCGGCGCCGAGCCAGCGCATGCAGTGGGTGAGGCGGGCGGGGGCCAGCCGGAGCTGGGCGTAGCGCAGTGCCTGGCCTGCGTCACCGAGCAGGGTCGACGTCGGCAGGGTCAGGTTGTCGAAGCGGACGACACCGTGCCCGGCCACGTAGTTGCGGTCCATCGTGTTCATGGTGCGTTCGATGACGATGCCCGGCTGGTCGCCGTCGGTGAGGAAGAGGGTCGGGCCGGGCTGCAGTCCGGCGTCGGCCAGGTGCGGGCCCTCGACGAGCTTGGCCATGATGATCCAGGTCTTGGCGCCGTTCGCGCCGGTGATCAACCATTTGCGCCCGTTGATGACGAAGTTCTCGCCGTCGAACACCGCCTCGGTGGCCAGCTGTGCCGGGTCCGAGCCCGCGCCGTCCGGCTCGGTCATCGCGAACACCGAGCGCTGGTGTCCGGCGATCACCGGCGCGAGGTAGCGCTCGACCTGGTCCGGGTTCGCGATCTTGGACAGCAGGAACATGTTGCCCTCGTCGGGCGCCGCACAGTTCATCGCGATCGGCCCGAGGGTGGACCAGCCTGCGGCTTCATAGATCACCGCCTGTTCGATGTGGGTGAGCCCGCGCCCGCCGAGCGCCTCCGGCGCCTGCACGGTGAGCAGCTTCTCCGCCCGCGCCAGCTCGACCAGCTCTTGCCGCAGTTCGTCGGTCGGTCCGTGCGCGGTGAGCCGCGGATCCCGCTCGAACGGCACGATCTTGTCGATGACGAACTGGCGGACTCGATCGCGTTCGGCGACGAGCTCGGCGGGAATCGAGAAGTCGATCATCGGTGCTCACCAATCGTTCGGGGGTGCGTGCGTCGAGCATACGAAACGTACGCGGAGTGACTGAAGGCAGCTGCCCTCACCGGCTGTCAGCGACCGGCTGTGGGCTGCCAGAGCGAGTGCGGATTCGCAGAAAGGGTGCGGATTGCTGGGGTCAGCGGACGTGGGCGAGCTTGCGTCGTCTGGTGCCGAATACTCGGCAGACCAGGTAGATCAGGAACGACAGCGTCGTGACGAAGGTGGAGACCGGGACGCCGGGGGCCAGGGACAGGAGAATGCCACCCACTGCGGCGATTTCGGCGAACACCACCGCGAGCACGGTGGCGCGCACCGGGTTCGCGGTCAGCTGTGCCGCCGCGGCGGCGGGGGTGATCAACAGGGCGAGGACGAGCAGTGCGCCGACGATCTGGACGCCGAACGCCGCGGTGATGCCGAGCAGCACCGCGAAGACGATCGACAGCGCGCGCACCGGAACACCGCGCGCCACCGCCACTTCCGGGTCGGAGCTGGAGAAGAGCAGGGGACGGTAGACGATGGCGAGCACCACAAGCACGCCGACCGTGCAGGCCGCCAGCAGGCCGAGGCCGCCGTTGCCGACGCTGACCACCTGGCCGGTCAACAGCGAGAACTTCGATCCGGCACGGTCCGGGCCGAGCCACAGGAACAGCACGGACAACCCGAGGCCGAACGACAGCACCACCGCGATCACCGAATCACGTTCTCTGGCACGGGTGCCGAGGATGCCGAACAGGACGGCAGCGACCACCGATCCGGCGATGGCGCCGACCCCGACGCCGATCCCGGCGAGCAGCGCGGCGGCGGCGCCGGTCAGCGACAGCTCACTGGTGCCGTGCACCGCGAACGACATCTGCCTGCTGATGATCAGCGGCCCGATCACCCCGGACAGCAGCCCGAGCAGTGCGGCGGCGAGCACCGCCTGCTGGACGAAGTCGTAGGAGAGCAGGCTCGCGGTCGTGCTGAAGTCGAACATCTTCGACAGGACGCCGGACAGTTTGTCGATCACGGGCGGACCACGCTCGCCGGATCGGCCGCCGAAACCGTTGCCCGGCTGGGGGAGTCGCCGCGATACCCGTCGTCGTGGCAGTGCGCGCCTGCCGTGCCGAGCGCATCCATGGTGTCTCCGGTGCCGACGACCACCAGCCGCCCGCGGACGCGAAGCACATCGACCTCGGTCTGGTACAGCTCGGACAGCACCTCGGAGGTCATCACCTCGTCGGGCGTTCCGATCCGGAATTTGCCGTCGACCAGGTACAGCACCCGATCGACCAGCGGCAGAATCGGATTGATCTCGTGCGTCACGAAAAGCACTGCGGTGTCGTGGCTGCGCCTGCGCTTGTCGATCAGCTCCGCAACCAGTCGCTGATTGGCCAGGTCGAGGCTCAGCAGCGGCTCGTCGCACAGCAGCACTTTCGGATCGCCGACCAGCGCCTGGGCCACCCGTAGCCGCTGCTGCTCGCCGCCGGACATGGTTTCCAGCGGCGTGTGCGCGAACCGTTGCGCGCCGACCGCGGCAATCGCATCGGCGACCCTGCGCTTGCGCTCCGCCCGTGCCCTGAGCCCGAGCCCCCAGCGGTGCCCGTCGTAGCCGAGCCCGACGAGATCGACGCCGCGGAGCTGCACGCCTGCGTCGATCGTCTTCTGTTGCGGCACATAGCCGATGTCGGGATTGCCGGTGCGTGCGGGCGTGCCTGCGATCTCGGCGGTGCCTGTGCTCAGGCCGAGCTGGCCGAGCAGCACCTTCAACAACGAGGTCTTGCCGGATCCGTTGGGCCCGAGCACCGCGACGAATTCGCCGGGCGCGATGTCGAGGTCCAGATCCTGCCAGAGCGTGCGGTCGCCGAACGACAACCCGGCCCCGTGCAGCCGGACCGCCGAAGCTGCTGCTCGCGTGTTCTCGGTCAGCGCGGCCCCCTGGCTCGGTGCGGTCGTGGTCAACGCAGTGCCGCGGCGAGTGCCTGGGCGTTCTTGGTCTGCCACTGAATGTAATCCAGGCCGGCAGGCAGGGTTTCGGTCACCTCGACGACGGCCAGCCCGCTCGTCTGCGCGACCGAACGCAAGTCCTTGGTGATCTTGTCCTGGGTCTGCACGTTGTAGACGAGCGCGCGAACCTGCTTGCCGGTCAACAGTTCCCTGGTCGCGGCGACCGCGGCGGGCGCGGGGTCGGTCTCCTGCTCGATCGCCTCCTGGAACTCGTGCGGCGTCCGATCCTCGACGCCTGCGACGAGCAGCAGGTAGTGCGCGAGCGGTTCGGTCTGCAGCACCGGGGTTTTCGGGTGCTCGCCTGCGACCTTGCTTGCGATCGTGGTGATTTCGGCCAGTCCGCTCTTGAAGGTCGCGGCCCGCTCGGCGAAGGCGGCGGCGCTGCCTGGCGCGAGCTCGCCGAGGTTCGCGGCGATCCGGTCGGCCACCGCGGCGACGGTGCTGAGGTCGTAGAAGACGTGCTCGTTGCTGTCGCTCTTGTTCGGCCGCAGCTCGAACGCGTCGACGGTCCGCTTGGCGCGCCCGGCCACCGCTTTTTCGGCGAACTCGTCGTAGCCGCCGCCGTTGTAGACGACCAGGTCGGCGTCGCGGAGCTTGGCCGATTCGACGGCGGAGGTCTCGTGCGAGTGCGGGTCGGCGGTGGGGTCGGCGATGATCGATTCGACCGTGGCGTCCGGACCCGCGATCGTCGCGGCGATGTTGCCCCAGACATTGGTCGAGGCGATGACGGTCGGCTTGCCGGAATCCTTCGCGCCATCGCCGCAGGCGGTGAGGGCGAACGCGGTGGCAATTCCGACCGTGGCACCTAAGAACCGAATGGCAATCTTCGTCTTCATCCGGTTACTCCTGTGGTGCCTCACAGCTGGTGGAGCACTCGAGCGGGTGACACAACTCAGCTTAATGGAAATGGTTTCTGTTTTACTTTATCAAGTACTCGGCGTGAACACGAGCCGGGCCCGTTGTCGGCCGACGCGCGCAGGCGCGGCCGTCAACGGGCCCGGGGAGAACTGTCGGTGGCGGTTGGCTAAACGAGCGCCTCCACCGGGTGGCCGAGCAGCTGCGCGCAGCGCAGCAAGCCGAGGTGGCTGTAGGCCTGCGGATGATTGCCGAGCGAGCGTTCGGCCACCGGGTCGTACTCCTCGCTGAGCAGTCCGGTCGGCCCCGCGACGTCGACCAGCTGGGCGAACAACGCCTCGGCGTCCGAACGCTTCCCGATCAGCAGGTACGCCTCGACCAGCCAGGCCGCGCAGAGGTGGAAGCCACCCTCGCCGCCGGGCAGGCCGTCGTCGTGGTGGTAGCGGTACACCGTTGAGCCGCTCCGCAATTCGGCCTCGGTCGCGACAACGGTCGCGGCGAAGCGCGGATCGGACGGATCGATCAGCCCGCTGAGCCCGATGTGCAGGGTCGCCGCGTCCAGGTCGGTGCCGTCGTAGGCGGCGGTGAACGACTGGACCTCGTCGTTCCAGCCCTTCGACTTCACCTCGTCGGAAATGGTTTCGCGCAACACCTGCCACGCCGGATCGACCTCGCGGTCGAACTTCTGCGCGAGCGTGAGCGCCCGGTCGACGGTCAGCCAGCCCATCACCTTCGAGTACACGTGATGGCGCGGGTTACCGCGGATCTCCCAGATGCCGTGGTCGGGTTCCTGCCAGCGCCGCTGCACCGCGGAAACCATGGCGCGCACCAGTTCCCAGTCCGCGTCCGGCAGCGCCTGCGCCGGATCGGTGATCCCCTTCAGCTCGCGTGCCTGCGCCAGGCTCGCGATGAGATCGACGATCGGGCCGAACACGTCCAGCTGCACCTGCATGTTCGCGGCGTTGCCGACGCGGACCGGGCGCGAACCCGCGTAACCGGGCAGCTGGTCGATCACCGCCTCGGGCGGCAGCGTCTCGCCGTACAGCGTGTACAGCGGGTGCAGGCGTTCGGGGCCTGGCAGTGTTTCGAGCACCCGGTGCACCCAGTCGAGGAAGTGTTCGGCCTCGTGCAACGAGCCGAGCGAAACCAGTGCCTGCGCGGTCAGCGACGCGTCACGCAGCCAGCAGTACCGGTAGTCCCAGTTGCGCACGCCGCCAATGTCTTCCGGCAGCGAGGTGGTGGCCGCGGCCAGGATGGACCCGGACGGTGCGTGCACGAGCCCGCGCAGCGTCAACGCCGAGCGCTTCATCAGATCCGGCTTCAGCGGCGGCAATTGCAGCGTGCCTGCCCACTGCGACCAGTAGCGCTCCGCCTCGCGGCGACGATCGAGCTCCGGTGTCGCCGCGGGCGTGAGATCCGAGGTGCCGCAGCGCATTTCCAGCACGATCGGACCCTTCGACGGGTCGATGACCGCGCGGGCGGAATCGTGGGTGCCGTCGCTGAGGATCTGCCAGACCAGCCCTGGCGAGCGCAGCACCATCGGATCGTTGGTGCCGAGCACGCGCAGGCCGTTCTCGTCCGCTTCGATGCTCACCGGCACCTGCCCGAACTCCGGACGCGGTGCGAAGGTGACGACGGCACGCGCGTCACCGGTGATCACCCTGGTCAGGTCGGTGCGGGTCGGGTCGACGTCGTGCGGCAGGTAGTCGACCACTTGCAAACTGGCCCAGCGGGTTTCGACGGTCATCGTGCTGTCGATGTAGCGCTGCGAGAGCGGAAGGCCCGGCCGTTCCGGCTCGATGGTGAAGTGGCCTGCCTGCGGTCCGCCGAGCAGATGCGCGAACACCGCGGCCGAATCCGGTTCGGGGTGGCAGAACCAGGTGACCGTCGCGTCCGGGGTCAGCAGCGCCACCGAGCGCGGGCTGGCCAGCATGGTCAGCCGCTCGATCCGGGGCGCGCTGGCGCCTGCCAGCCAGGTGCGCCGCTCCTCGAGCAGAAAGGCCAGTGCCAGCGACACGTCCTCGGTGCTGTCGACGCGGTAGCTGGCGCCGCTCTCGCCCTCGCCGACCTTGATGCCGATGTCGGGGCCGGACAGCACGCGGAAGGCCTTCTCGTCGGTGACGTCGTCGCCGAAGAACACCGCGGCCGACGCGCCTTCCTGGTGCCGGACGGTGTTGAGTGCGGTGCCCTTGTCGGTCTGCACCACGGCGAGTTCGATGACGGCTTTGCCCTCGGTCACCTGCACGCCGAACCAGCACGCCGGGCCCTGACGGACCTGGGTCAGCGCCCGGCGCCCGATCTCCGGGCTCGCGTTGCGCACGTGCAGTGCGACGCTGGCCGGTTTGATCTCGACGGTGACGCCGGGGTTCTCCGCGGCGACCTGGGTCAGCACCGTCTGCACCTCTTGCAGAAGGTGTTTGGCGTCATTATCGATGGCGTGCACGAAGCCGACGTCGAATTCCGAGCCGTGGCTACCGATCAGCTGCACCTCGACGGGAAGTCGCGACAACGCGGCGAGGTCCCGCAGCGCGCGGCCGGAAATGACCGCGGCGGTCGTGCCGGTGAGCCCGGCGAGCGCGCGCAACGCGCTCACCGATTCCCGGTGCGGGAAGGCCTTCGCCGGGTCGGACACGATGGGTGCAAGCGTCCCGTCGTAGTCCGACGCGACCAAGAGTCGTGGCACGCGCGCGACCGTCGACAGTGCACGACGAAGTTCCAGTGGCAAATCCTGTGCGCTCACGCATCCAACCTAGTGATCGGAGGAGGTTTTTCTCAGGGGCGGGCAGAACAATACTGGGTTTCGTTTGCCGCACCGACGCCCGCCGCTGTGCGTGCGTTGCGTCCAATTCTCCGTGACGACAACCGAGCCCGCTCGGGGGCCGGATGTTTTCCGGTCCAGGCGGGCAGTGACTGGTGACTTCACCGTATGCGCAGCGGCGATGCCGGAGGAACGCGGGTCACGAACGGCGCGCGCAAAACTCGTGCAAACGAGCCGGTGCGCGGGTGGTGGCGCGGCGCGCTCTCGCGTGCTCGCGCGCACCCATCCGCGTGAGTGTGATTTTCGGCACCAGGGCGGCGATCGCCGCGAATTTGCCAGGTATGTGCTGACTGTCCGGTGCCGGGACCGCCGATCCGGTCGGCGGGTGTTTTCCTAGCTGCGGTCGCCGAGCAGCAGATCGACGGTGAGCTCGAGCCGCTCGGTCACGTCGGTCGCGGAGGCGCGCCTGGTCAGCCAGGCCACCAGGTTCGAAAGCCAGACATCGCTGATCACCCTGGCGATCGCCAGCTGCCGCTCGGTGGGTTCGCCGTCGTTCATGGCGCGGGCGAAGACGCGATCCATCACCTTGCCGACCCGATCGACCTCGGCGGCCGCCGACGCGTCGGCGAACATGAACGCGCGGGTCATCGCCTCGGTGAGCAGCGGGTCGCGCTGCATCATCCTGGTGATCTGGGTGAGCAGCAGGTGCATCCGCTCCTGTGGCGACTGTCCGGCAAGCGGCTTGCGCTTGCCCTCGATCGTCTCGAATTCCCTGGACAGCGCGGACACCAAAAGGTGCACCTTCGAGGGGAAATACCGGTACAGCGTCCCGACTGCGACATCGGCGCGTTCGGCCACCGCGCGCATCTGCACCGCGTCGTATCCGCCTTTGGAGGCCAGCGCCATGGTCGCGTCCAGGATGCGCTTGCGCCGTTCCCGCTGCGCGGCCGAGCTCAGCTCGTCTTCACTGAGCGTGGTGACCGTCGCGGTAGCCGCTGGGGTCGAGTCAGCAGGCTGCGATCGGGAGGGACTGGCCATTGATGAGAGTCCTTTCCGGAAACGTTCGTGTACTGGCCCGGCGTATCGGTTTCGGCTCCGCGGTCGTCTCTTGACTTCCGCACAGCTAGGATATTAGAACATGTTCTAGGTGTGGGAGTCACGCCGGGAAGGCGGTACGGAGTGTGACCATCGCCACCACTGACGAGCATAAAGCCGTCCAGGAGTCGATGCGCGGGTGGGCCGGATCGGTGCGGCCAATTGCAACAATGCGGACCGATCCGTCTGCGTTCTGGCGCGCGTATTGGCCGGGTCTTGCCGATCTCGGGATCTTCCGGGTCGCGCTGCCCGAGGACGTGGGCGGTGCGGGCGGATCGGTCGCCGACCTCGCCGTGTTGGTCGAGCAGGCCGCGCACGATCTGGTCGGCGGACCGGTGCTGACGACGGCATTGGCCAATCTGATCACCGCGGGACGGCTGGACGAACGCCAACCGTGCGGCGTTGCGCTGGACTTCGTTGTCGGCGCGCCGGTTTCACTCGACGCGAGCGTACCCGCCGGTACGGCGGAACTGGTGCTCACGGGTACCTGGGACTCGGTGCTCGGCGCCGCACCGGATACCGCGGTGCTGCTTCCGGTTTCGGTGCCGGACGGCGGCCTGCGGTGGGTGCTGCTGCCACCGGGCGCCGAAGGGCTTCGGATCGAACCGCTTTCGCCGCTCGACCTGAGCACGCCGCTGGCCAGGGTGCAGTGCGCCGAAGTGCGTGTGCGCGCCGACCAGGTCTTCATTGCGCCGCACGCGGTCGAGGATCTGCTTGTCGTGCTTGTCGCCGCCGAACTGGCCGGGCTGGCCGGGTGGTGCCTGGAGACCGCGGTCGAATACGCCAAGGTGCGTACCCAATTCGGGCGCAAAATCGGCGCGTTCCAGGCGGTCAAGCACATCTGCGCCTGGATGCTGTGCCGGACCGAGCTGATCCGTGCGGTCGCGGCGGACGCTGCGGCGGCGGTGGACGAGGGCGGCGCCGAGCTGCCGGTGGCGGCCGCGATCGCGGCGGCCATCGCGCTGGACGCGGCGGTGGACACCGCGAAGGACTGTATCCAGGTGCTCGGCGGCATCGGCTTCACCTGGGAGCACGATGCGCATCTGTACCTGCGCCGCGCGACCGCGCTGCGCCAATTGCTCGGCGGGTCGGCGCACTGGCGGGCCAGGCTGACCGAGCTGACCCGCGCAGGCAGGCGGCGCACCACCGGGGCGGATCAGATCTTGGCCGCCGAAGGTGTTGCGGCCGTTGACGGTAGCCAGGTCGACGAGCTGGCGGCGGAGGTCGCGCGGATCGCCGCGCTGCCCGTCGACCAGCAGCACACCGCGTTGGTCGAGGCGGGTCTGGTGATGCCGCACTGGCCGCAGCCGTACGGCCGCGGCGCGGATCCGATGACCGGCCTGCTGATTTCGGAGCAGCTGAGCCGCGCGGGCGTGGCGGTGCCCGACCTCGCGATCGCGGGCTGGGCCATTCCTACCCTGTTCCAGCACGGCACCACCGAGCAGATCGACCGGTTCGCGTGGCCGACGCTGCGCGGCGAGATCGTCTGGTGCCAGCTGTTCAGCGAGCCGGAGGCCGGATCCGATCTGGCCGCGCTGCGCACCACCGCCAAGAAGGTCGACGGCGGCTGGGTGTTGCGCGGGCAGAAGGTGTGGTCCTCGCTGGCCGACCGGGCGAACTGGGCGATCTGCCTGGCGCGCACCGATCCCGATGCGGCCAAACACCGTGGCATCAGCTACTTCCTGGTCGATATGCGCACTGCGGGCATCGAAGTGCGGCCGCTGGTGCAGATCACCGGCGAGGCGCGCTTCACCGAGGTGTTCCTCGACGACGTTTTCGTGCCGGACGACTGCCTGGTCGGCGCCTTGCACAACGGCTGGAAGATCGCCCGTTCGACGCTGTCGACCGAGCGAGTGGCCATGGGCGGCAACGGCATCGGGCCCGCGCTGGAGGAACTGATCGCGAAATCGGCGGCCACCGGTCCCGGTGCGGAACTGGTGAACGACCGGCTCGGCGGTTTCGTCGCCGAGGCCGTCGCCGGACTGCTCATCGAACAGCGCGCCGCCGTCGCGATGCTGGCGGGCGGCGATCCCGGTGCGCAGAGCAGCGTGCGCAAACTGGTCGGGGTGCGGCACCGGCAGGCTGTCGCGGAATTCGCGGTCGAAACGGCAGGTCCCGCCGCTGCGCAGGACTCCGAGGTGGTAAAAGAATTCCTTCTCACCCGCTGTTTGACGATCGCCGGCGGTACCGAACAGATCCTGTTGACCGTGGCTGGTGAGCGGATTCTCGGGCTACCTCGCGACACGGACAGCTAAGCGACGAGGAACTGGGAGTAATTGCGTGGACTTCACCAGGGACGAGGGCCAGGACGCGGTGGCCGAGGTCGTCGTGAGCTTGCTGGAGCGAGAACCGGCCCGCGATATCGCGTTGTGGCCGAGTCTGGTCGACAGTGGCCTGCTTTCGGTGGCATTACCGGAACGGTTCGGTGGCGACGGCATGGGCTTGCCCGAGGTGTCGGTGCTGCTCACCGAGCTGGCCACCGACGCGGTCGCGGTGCCTGCACTGGCGACCTTGGGTTTCGGTGTGCTTCCGCTGTTGTCGCTGCTGCCCGACGAGCTCGCCCAGCGGGTGTTCCCCGCGGTGGCCAAGGGCGCGGTGCTCACTGCGGCGCTCAACGAACAGGCCGCGCCGTTCGCGGTCAAGCCGGAGACGACCGCGGTGCTCGAGGGCGATGCGGTGCGGATCACCGGCCACAAGGTCGCGGTGCCGTATGCGGAGCAGGCCAGCTGGCTGGTGATACCGACCAACTCCGGTATCGCGCTGGTTGATTCGGGGGCGCCGGGGCTCACGCTCGCCCCGTCGCCGATCTCCGGCGGCATGCCGGAATACACCGTGCGACTAGATCAGGTGCGGATCCCGGCCGACCAGCTGCTGCCCGGCGGCCTCGCCGATCTGCACCGGCTCGCGCTCGCCTCGATCGGCGCCGTCGCGGACGGGCTGTTGAAGGGCGCCCTCGTGCTCACTGCCGAACACCTGCGTACCCGCCGCCAATTCGGCAGGCCGCTCGCCGAATTCCAGGCTGTCGCCCAGCAAGTCGCCGATCTGTATGTCGTCTCGCGCACCATGCACGTCGCCGCGGTGTCGGCGAGTTGGGCACTGGCACAGGACGATACGAGCCCGGCGCACCAGGCGCGGATCGACGACGATCTCGACGTGCTCGCCTACAGCGTGGCCGCTCAGCTGCCCGCCGCGATGCAGCGGTGCCATCACCTGCACGGCGGTCTCGGCGTCGACATCACCCACCCGATGCACCGCTACTTCTCACAAGCCAAGGACATCGCTCGCTGGCTCGGCGGCGCATCGTTCCGACTAGATCGATTGGGGGCCAGATGTTCATCGACCTGACCACCGAGCAACGCCGGCTGCGCGACGAATTGCGTTCGTACTTCGCCGATCTCGTCACTCCGGATGAGGAAGCCGCGATGCTGGTGAACCGGCACGGCGACGCCTACCGCGAGGTGGTGCGCCGGATGGGCCGGGACGGCTGGCTCGGCGTCGGCTGGCCGAAGGAGTACGGCGGGCAGGGTTTCGGCGCGCTGGAACAGCAGATCTTCTACAACGAGGCGGTGCGTGCCGATGTGCCGCTGCCGCTGGTCACCCTGTTGACGGTCGGCCCGACACTGCAGCAGTTCGGCACCGACGCGCAGAAGAAGAAGTTCCTGCCGGGCATCCTCACAGGCGATGTGCATTTCTCCATCGGCTACTCCGAACCGGAGGCGGGCACCGACCTCGCGTCGCTGCGCACGTCCGCGGTCCGCGACGGGGCGGGCGACTGGATCGTCAACGGGCAGAAGATCTTCACCACCGGCGCGCACGAGGCGGAATTCATCTGGCTGGCCTGCCGCACCGGCTCGGTCGAGTCGAGGCACCGCGGCATCAGCATCCTGATCGTGGACACCACCGATCCCGGCTTCTCGTGGACGCCGATCATCACCTGCGACGGCGCGCACCACACCAATGCCACCTATTTCGACGACGTCCGGGTGCCTGCGGACATGCTCGTCGGCGAGGAGAACAAGGGCTGGCGGCTGATCACCACCCAGCTCAACCACGAGCGGGTCGGCCTCGGGCCGTCCGGCAAGATCGAGCAGCTCTACGACCGGGTGCGGGACTGGGCGCAGCCGCGCGGCGTGCTCGGCGAGCTCGATGTGCGCCGCTCGCTCGGCCGGATCCACGCCATGGTTCGACTGAACGAGCTGTTGAACTGGCAGGTGGCTGCCACCGCCGACAGTGCGGCGAGCGACCCGATGGGCGTGATCGCCGACGCGTCGGCGACCAAGGTGTTCTCCACCGAATCCCTGCAGGAGGCGGGCAGGCTCGCCGAGGAGATCGTCGGGCGCTACGGCGATCCCGCCGAGCCGGGCACCGCGGAGCTGCTCACCTGGCTGGACCGGCGGACCAAACAGAACCTGGTGGTCACCTACGGCGGCGGCAGCAACGAGGTGATGCGCGAGCTGGTCGCTTCGGCCGGACTGCAGCTGCCTCGGGTGCCCAGATAGCTATCAAGACATCGCAAGTCGAGAAGGAGCCGCGCGTGCCGGAAACCATGAGTCCGGAAGCTGTTGTCGCCGAGGCCGAACGGATCAAGGCGGCCGGTGATTGTGCGCCGCGCCTCGCGCGCGACCCGGTGAACCAGCCGATGATCAACAACTGGGTCGAGGCGCTCGGCGACACCAATCCCATCTACGTCGACGCGGCGGCCGCCGTCGCCGCCGGGCATTCCGGCATCGTGGCGCCGCCAGCGATGGCGCAGGTGTGGACCATGTTCGGGCTCAACGGCGCCCGTCCGGCGGACGATCCGCTCGGTCTGGCCACCGACCTGTTCGACGCGGCGGGCTACACCTCGGTCGTCGCCACCGACTGCCAGCAGACCTATCACCGGTATGTGACTGTCGGCGAGCGGGTTTCGATCACCAGCAGGCTGTCCGATCTGCGCGGGCCCAAGCGCACCGCGTTGGGCGAGGGCTGGTTCATCACCTTCCAGACCAGCTGGCACGTCGGCGATGAGCTGGTCGCCGAAATGCTGTTCCGGCTACTGAAATTCGCGCCGGGCACCGGTGCGGCACCGGCGCCCACAGGCGACCGGGTCAAGCCGCTGGTCTCCTGGGACACCGAATTCTTCTGGGCGGGAACGAAAGCGGGCGAGCTGCGGATCCAGCAACTGCCGGACGGTTCGCTGCGGCATCCGCCGATCCCTGCTGTGTGGAAAGACAAATCGGAGCAGACCGACTACGTGGTCGCCTCGGGGCAGGGCACGGTTTTCAGTTACGTCGTACATCACGCGCCGAAAGTGCCTGGACGGCAACTGCCTTTCGTGGTCGCGCTGGTCGAATTGGCAGAGGGAGTGCGAATGCTCGGGGAGTTGCGCGGCGTCGAGCCCGCCGAGGTGCGGGTCGGCCTGCCGGTCCAGGTCGAGTTCGAGAAGCTCGACGACGATGCGACGTTGCCGGTCTGGCGGGTGATCGGATGACGACGACCGCCGAGCCGACCTCGGTGCGGGTCGGCACCGAGCTGCCGGAGCTGGTGATCTACGCCGATCCGACCTTCGTGATCAGTACCGCCTTGGCCACCAGGGACTTCCAGGATGTGCACCACGACAGGGACAAGGCCGTCGCCCGCGGTTCCAAGGACATCTTCGTCAACATCCTCACCGACACCGGGCTGGTGCAGCGGTTCGTCACCGACTGGGCCGGGCCGCGCGCGGTGGTGAAGTCCATCGCGCTGCGCCTGGGGGTTCCGCTGTATGCCGGCGACACGCTCACGCTCACCGGCACGGTCACCGCGCTCGACGGCGACGACATCCACATCGCCGTGGTCGGCAAGGACAGCCTCGGCGACCACATCACGGCGCAAGCCGTCATCGCCATCCGGAGGACCCGATGACCGAGCCGAGTATTTCGGGCCGCGCGGCCATCGCAGGCATCGGCGCCACCGACTTCTCCAAGGACTCCGGCCGCAGCGAATTGCGTTTGGCGGCAGAGGCGGTCAATGCCGCGCTGGCCGATGCGGGCCTGCGGCCCGAGGACGTGGACGGCCTGACCACCTTCACCATGGACACCAACACGCAGGCCGCCGTCGCCCGCGCCGTCGGCATCCCGCAGCTGAAGTTCTTCAGCAACATCCCGTTCGGCGGCGGTGCGGCGTGCGCGACCATCCAGCAGGCCGCCATGGCGGTGGCCACCGGCATCGCCGAGGTCGTTGTCGCCTATCGCGCCTTCAACGAGCGCTCGGTGTCGCGGTTCGGCCAGTTCTCGACCGCGCTGGCGAGCGCGCCGACCTCGTCGGGCATCGACGCGGGGTGGGCTTATCCGCAGGGTCTCGGCACACCAGCCGCCCAGGTGGCGATGGTGGCCAGGCGGTACATGCACGTATACGGCGCCACCAGTGCGGATTTCGGCCGCGTCGCGGTGGCCGACCGCAAGCATGCCGCGGTGAACCCGGCAGCCTTCTTCTACGGCAAGCCGATCACCCTGGAGGAGCACCAGAATTCGCGCTGGATCGCCGAGCCACTGCACCTGCTCGACTGCTGCCAGGAGTCCGACGGCGGTGTCGCCATCGTGGTCACCAGTGTCGAGCGGGCTCGCGACCTGCCGCAGCGGCCCGCCGTGATCGCCGCTGCCGCACAGGGTTCCGGCGCGGATCAGTACGTGATGACCAGCTACTACCGTGACGCCATGACGGGACTGCCCGAGATGGGTCTGGTCGGCGACCAGCTCTGGGCCCAAAGTGGTTTGCGCCCAGACGATATGCAGGCCGCGATCCTCTACGACCACTTCACCCCGTTCGTTCTCATGCAGCTGGAAGAACTCGGCTTCTGTGGCCGCGGCGAGGCGAAGGACTTTATCGCCGACGGTGCCATCGAGGTCGGCGGGAGGCTCCCGCTCAATACCCACGGCGGCCAGCTCGGTGAGGCGTATATCCACGGCATGAACGGCATTGCCGAGGCGGTGCGCCAGATACGCGGCACCTCGGTGAATCCGGTGGCGAACGTGGCGAACATCGTGGTCACCGCGGGCACGGGCGTGCCGACGTCAGGTCTTGTGCTCAGCGCCAACTGAATTCGGATGCCGGTGCGACCACGCTGTCGCACCGGCTCCGGCACGTCAGCGGGCTGGTTTGCCCGGCTGATCGTGGGTCGAGCAGTGGATGCCGCCACCGCCAGCGGCGATTTCGTCGATCGGCACCGCAACGATGTCACGGCCGGGCAGGTGATCGCGCAGGATGCCCCGCGCGCGATCATCGGCCTGCCGGTCACCGAACTGGGGCATGAACACCGCGCCGTTGGCGATGTAGAAGTTCGCATAGCTGGACACGAATTCGTCGCCTTCGCCGGTGATTCGGCCGGGATCAGGCTGCGGCAGGTCGATGACCTGCAGCTTGCGGCCCCTGGCGTCGGTGGCCTGCGCGAGCACCTGCCTGGCCTGATCGCTGGAGCGTGACCAGGAATCGGCGGGCGCACCGGGAAAGGCCTTGTCCAGCAGGACGACTCCCGGCGCCACATAGCGGACCAGGCAGTCGATGTGCGCGTCGGTGATGTCCTCGCCGCGCACGCCGTCGAACCACAGCACTTTCTCGATGCCGAGGGTCAGCTTCAGCTCGGCTTCGAGCTGGTCCCGGCTCTTGCCCGGGTTGCGGTTGTCGTTGACCAGCGAGCTCTCGGTGACGAGCAGGGTGCCCTCGCCGTCGGTCTCCAGCGCGCCGCCTTCCGCGGTGAACGGCGCTTGATGGCGGGGGATCTTGTAGTGCGCCAGCAGGTTCCGGCCGAGCGGACCGTCGTTGGGGTGCGGCTGCTTGTTGCCCCAGCCGTTGAAGTTCAGGTCGACGCCGACCACTCTGCCCGGCTGCTCGACGAACACCGGGACGGTGTCGCGCGCCCAGAGATCGTCCACTGCGAGCGGAACAACCTCGACGGCATTGCCGCAGGCCCGCTGGGCGGCGTCGGCCTGATCCGGCCTGGCCAGCATGACCACGTACTCGTACTCGGCGATATCGCGCGCCAGCCCGGCGATGTCCTTGCGGACGTCCTCCAGGTATTGCTTCCAGATCGACTGCTGCGCGGGCCATGACATGTAGGTGCGTACGTGGCTCTCCCATTCCGCGCCGAGCCGCCCGCCGACGACGGAGGGTTCTGGATCTCCGCTGCCGGGCAGTCCGGGGATGACGGGGGTCGGCGGATCCGATGGTCCGCATGCCGAGACACCCGCGGCGAGCAGGCCGGCCCCGGCGAAAACACTGAAGACGGAACGACGAGACATGTGGTTCTCCATGACGAGCTCCGATAGTCGGTGATCGGGTTGGTCGGTGTGCTGGCGATCGACTCGCCGGTAAATTCCTGACTGAAATTTCAGTCAGGAACACACGGTACCATTGATCGCATGTCTCGTCGTGATTCGATCCTGGAATCCGCCGCTCGCGTGGTTGCGCAGCGCGGTATCCGTGGCCTGCGCGTGGAGGAGCTCGCCGAAGCGGCAGGCGTCTCAACCTCGCTGATCTACTACCACTTCAAGGACCGCGCGGGCCTGCTCGCGCAGACGATGGATTTCATCAGCGCCAGGGCCGAGCGCTACACCGAATCCGAGATCGACGCGGCCGCCGACCCGGTCGGCCACCTCGAACAACTGCTGCTGCTCGAGCTCCAGGACCTGCCGCTGGTCATGGAGAACAGCACCGCGTGGGGTGAATCCCGCGCCACCGCCGTCTTCCAGCCCGAGCTGCGCGATCAGCTGCGCAGTGCCACCATCCGCTGGACCGACCATCTGCGCAGCCTGATCCGCAGCGCCCAGGATCGCGGCACGATCCCGGACACCGTCGCACCCGCCGATGCCGCCGAACGCCTCACCGCGCTGGTCGAGGGGCTGAGCATGCGTTGGCTCAGCGGCAGTCTGGAACTGGCCCGCGCCCGCGAATTACTGCGTGGCGCAATCCCTGTCGAACTCGGCATCCAGCCTTGAGCCGAGCTGTCGGTCGATGGATCCGGTAGCGCGCAGCGTAGTTTTGGAGCGGCACGCTTGCCGTACGGGAGGAGCCCCATGACCGCTCGGCACCTGATCGACGTCCACGTTCTGCTCATCCGCGACGGGCGCCTGCTGCTCAGCAAGCGCCGCAGCGACGACGTCTTCGACGGCCGCTGGCATCTACCCGCAGGCAAGCTGGAGGCGGGTGAGTCCGCGACGGCGGCCGCGGCCCGCGAGGCGGACGAGGAGATCGGCGTCTACATCGACCAGGCCGACCTGCGTCACATCCACACCGCGCACGTCGTCGGCTCGGGTCGCGAGCCGCGCCTCGGCCTGTTCTTCGAGGTGCGCCATTGGACCGGCGAGCCGACCAACCGCGAGCCGGACAAGTGTCACGAGCTGCGCTGGTTTCCGCTCGACGTGCTGCCCGACGACATCATCTCCTATCCCGCCGCAGGCATCCGTGCGCACTTCTCCGGCGCCACCTACAGCGAACATGGTTGGCACACGGCACATTAGGGCAACGCGCCCCGGAAAAACGTGGCAAGCGCGACGGTGAGCTGGCGAAGGCTGTCCTCGGTGCCAGGCGCGAGGTGTGCGCGGGCGCCGGCGAAGCGGTCGAAGACCGCGCCTTCGAGTACCGCGATGAAGTCGGCGGCGGTGCCGTCGGGATCGGCAACACCCAAGGCGTGGAACAGGTCTCGCGCACGGGCGGCGGAGAACAGACTGTTGGCGAGCCTGGTGTGCATATCGGCGTCGGAGAGCAAGTCCAGGATCAGCGCGTGCCGGGCGATCAGCTGGTTGCGCCGCTCGGCGAGCAGCCGATCGAGCCAGGCGGCGATGCCGCGCGCGATCGCCTCGGGCGCCAGCGGCCCGCTCGGCGCGAGCTGAGCGGCGGCGAAGTCGGTGCGGGAGCGGGCGGTGATGCGGTCGACGATGGCCTCGACGAGCGCGCGCTTGCTGCGGAAGTAGTACGAGGCGGATCCGGCGGGCAATGCCAGTGCGGTATCGAGAGCGCGGTGGGTCATGGCCCGAAGACCCTGGGTGGCAATCAGGTCGATCGCGGCGTCGACGATCAGCGTGCGTCGGTCGGTTGTGGACATCATCACCTTTCCTCGTCGAGCCTTGTCCTCTACAAATGTAGAGGACAAGGAGGCGTCATGGAAATCGGTGATGGAGTACCCGGCGCGGCGGTCGTCCTGGACGCGGACCAGGCGTCGGCGATGCGCCTGCTGCAGGAACTCGTCGATCGGCGCGGCAGGCCGGTCCGGCGGCATCGGGGGATCTACCTGCACGGCAGGCCGGGGCGGGGCAAGACCATGGTGATGAATCGGTTCTTCGCCGAGGTGTCCTCGGAACACAAGCGCCGCTTCCACTTCCACGAGTTCTATGCCCAGCTGAACCAGGCCGCGCACACGACGGGATCCATCGACAAGGCGGTCGACGCGCTGCTCGGCGACGCTCGGCTGATCTGCTTCGACGAATTCCACGTGCACGACATCGGCGACGCGATGCTGGTTGCGCGGCTGCTCGACACCCTGTTCGCCCGACACATCGTCCTGGTGGTGACCTCGAACTACCCGCCTGCGCAGCTGCTGCCCAATCCGCTGTTCCACGACCGCTTTCTGCCGACGATCGAGCGCATCACCGCGCACCTCGATGTGGTCTCGGTCGACGGCCCGCTGGACTACCGGACCCGCATCGACCATCAATCGGTCGCGCGCTCAACAGGTTTCGCCGCCGGTCGGTACGAGACCGGCGTTGCCTGTGGCGGCAATACCGGCTCGATCGAGGTGTCGGTCGGTGACCGGATGCTGCGCGCCCGTTCCGTCGACGGCGCCGCGATCACGTTCGAATTCGCCACGCTATGTGGCACACCGACTTCGGCGGCCGACTATGTCGAACTGGCGCACCGTTTTCGGCGGTGGACAATTTGCGATGTGCCACCGCTGCGCGAGGTGCCGCCCGACTGGGCGATGCGTTTGGTCAATGTGGTCGATGTGCTTTATGACGCCGATCTGGAGCTGCGCGTCGCTGCTCGGGTTCCGCTCGCGGAATTGGTCGACGACGTTCTCGGTGTGCCCGATATGGGGCGGCTCGCCAGTCGCCTTTGTGAACTGTCCCAATTCGCACCTGCTCGCGTCGGATAATGGTCCATCACCGAGACGAACTGCGCCGGAACAGCGCCAAACCTGGTTAAAGAGGATCAATTCCGAAGTATTCGATTCCATCCCGAGCGGACCGCTCGGCATGTAACTATGTGGCTGTTTTGGGCAGTACTCAGGTTTGGTGGTAATCGGTTGGTTGGGGCGCGAGCGCCGATATTTCGCGTGATCGTGCTGATCGCGCTACTCGCCGCTGCCGCGCTCACCCTGCACGGATACATCCCAGGAGTGACCGAATCTCGCGATGACCGCAGCGCGCCCTCGGCGCTGTCGGTGGCATTGATGCCGGTGCTGCTCACCGTCTCGATGGTCATCCTGATCGCCGGGGTGATAGCAAGTCAACATCGACTGCCCTTGGCCATGCCAGAACCCGACCGGGACGCCGGGCGCAAGCAGGGCCGCCTCGGCCGGGTCGGCCTGCTGATCCTTGCTGGACTCGCGGTGCTCGCGTTGATTGCCGCGGCCGCATCGGCGGTGTACTTCGTCGGGGTCGGCCCCGAAAACACGCCGCGGCCACCGGCGGCGAGCCCGGCCAGCGGTCAGCCGCCGCCGGACCAATTCACCTATGAGGCAACGGACCCCGATAGCGCGACCGCGAGGGAGATGACCGGCACCGCGCTGCTGTTGACCGCCATCGCCGCGTTCACGCTCGTCGCCATCGCCTTCGCGGGTCTCGTCACGGTCGCGGTGGCCGCACGACGCAGTCCTGCGCCCGCACCGCCGCCGCTGGTCGCCGTGCCGCCGACCGTGGTCGACTCGCTGGCCAGGGCAGCCGAAATGGGCTTGGCCGCAATGAATGTGCCAGGACAAGACCCGCGCACCGCGATCATCGCCTGCTATGTGGCGATGGAACGCGGCCTCGCCTTCGATCGTGCGGCCGCGCCGCTGATCTCGGACACCCCGATGGAGGTGCTCGCCCGCGCCTTCGAACGCGGCGCGCTGCACGACGCGTCGGCGCGAGAGTTGGTCGCGCTGTTCGAGGAGGCCAGGTTCAGCCCGCACGCGATGCTGGAATGGCAGCGGATGCGGGCCGAACAACTGCTGCGCATCGTGCTCGCCGACTTGCAAGGGGAGGCAGCGTGAACCGAACAGCCATCGTGGTCACCGCCGCGTTCGCGATCGTGCTGATCGAGCTGGTGACCTTCGAACGAGCGCGCGGGGTCATGCTTTTCGCCGCCGCGGTCCCGGTCGCACTGGCACTGGGTTGTCTGCTCTGGTCGCTGCTGGAGCGCTCGGAGCCGCGGGTGCACGACGAGATCGACGAGATCGAGAACGGTCCCGCCGAGATGCTGCGCCGCTGGCACGCCAGGGCGCAGATGCTGGCCGATCGGGCCGAGGGCACCCGCGCCGATTGGGATCGGCACCTCCGCCCGTTGCTGGCAAAGGAGTTCGAGCTGTCCAGCGGGCAGCGAGTCACCAAGAACCGCCGAGCGACCGAGCTCGCCGGGATCCACCTGTTCGGGCCGGAGCTGTGGCGGTGGGTGGATCCGGCCAACTCGGCATTGCGTGATCAGACCACTAGGGCACCGGGCCGGGCGGCACTGGACGAGATCCTGAGCCGCCTGCAGAGAATGTGAAATGGGTTGAGGCAAGTGCGGGTACACAGATGACGATGCCGATGGACGCCACGGTCCAGCGCAGCGAGGCCGTGCTCAGGGAGCTGTCCCGGGTCGTGGTCGGCAAGCGCGACGAAATGCAGTTGATCATGATCGCGGTGCTGGCAGGCGGTCACGTGCTGATCGAGGACCTGCCCGGCCTCGGCAAGACGTTGATCGCCAGGTCGTTCGCCGGGGCGCTCGGATTGCAGTTCACCAGGGTGCAATTCACGCCCGACCTACTACCCGCGGACCTGCTCGGGTCGACCATCTACGACATGACCTCGGGCCGGTTCACCTTCCGGCGCGGGCCGGTGTTCACGAATGTGCTGCTCGCCGACGAGATCAACCGCACGCCGCCGAAAACGCAAGCCGCGCTGCTCGAGTCGATGGCGGAGGGACAGGTCAGCATCGACGGCGAGACCTTCCCGCTGCCACAGCCTTTCATCGTGCTCGCGACCGACAACCCGATCGAGTACGAGGGCACCTACCCGCTGCCGGAAGCGCAACTCGACCGGTTCGCGATCCAGCTCAGGCTCGGCTATCTGTCCGAACAGGACGAGGCACAGATGATTCGGCGCAGGCTGGAGCGCGGATCGACGCAGCCGCAGATCAACCAGGTGGTCGACGCGAACGGGCTGCTCGAGATGCGGCAGTCGGTCGAATACGTCACCGTGCACCCGGACGTGGTGAGTTACGTGGTCGCGCTCGCCTCGGCCACGAGGGCGCACCCGCAGGTGGAGGTCGGCGCAAGCCCACGCGCGGAACTGGATCTGGTGCAGATGTCGCGGGCCCGCGCGCTGCTGCTCGGTCGCGACTTCGTGGTCCCCGAAGACGTCAAGGCGCTGGCGATTCCGGCCATGGCGCATCGGATCACGCTGCGGCCGGAGATGTGGGTGCGCCGGATCCGCGGCGAGGACGTGATCACCGAGCTGTTGCGCCGTCTCCCGGTTCCGCGCGCAACCGTGACATGAGTGGTGAGCGAGTCATGTACCGGCGCGCTATGCCCATGACGGAGGCGCAGTCATGAGGCATCGCGACTCGAGCACCGCGGTCGAGGCCGAATTGCGGTGGCGTCCTGCACCGTTGGTCTTCATGCTCGCGGCGTGTGCCGCAGTGGCGCTGCTGCTCGCGGTGGTGCTCGGCCGCTGGCAGTTGGTGGTGTTCGCCGCGCCGCTACTCGGTGTGCTCGCCACTGCCCCGTGGCAGCTGTCCGCCACCAGGATTCAGATCGACGGCGGTGGCACGCTGCGGTGTTTCGAGACCGAGGAGGTTGTGCTCACCGTCGCCGCCTTCGTCGAGCAGGGACACGCGCTGCTGCGCCTGAAGCCGGAAAAGGTGGACGCGCTGGGGGTCACGGTCGAACAGGCCAGCGATTCCGGTGCCGCGCCCGCTGGTCTGCGGCTGGCGCTCACGGCCGACCGGTGGGGCCGCTATCCGGTGTCGGTGCGGGTCTCCGCACTGAGTCCGGCGGGTCTCGCGGTGGCCAACGCGGTGCTGCCCGCGGGCCAGCTGTACGTCTACCCGATCACCGATCCGCAGCGAATGCGGTTGCCGCGCACCGAGCTTCCCGAGCGGCTCGGCACCCATCTCACCCGCAGGCACGGGCCCGGCGTCGAGTACGCCGACATTCGTGCCTACGCGCCGGGGGACCAGCTGCGCATCGTGAACTGGCCGGTGAGCGCCCGGCGCGGCAGGCTCTATGTCACCGAGCGGCTGACCAATCGGTCGGCGGATGTCGTTGTGCTGGTGGATACTTCGCAGCAAGCGCCGGGCCCAGCCACCGATTCGCTCGAGCTTTCCGTGCGGGGCGCGGCGCAGGTGGTGCAGTCGACATTGCAGGCCGGTGACCGCACCGCCGTCGTCTGCCTCGGCCAGGCGCCGCGCTGGCTGCGGCCGGATATCGGGCGCCGCCAGTTCTATCGGATCGTCGACACGGTGCTAGATGTCGGCGGCGAATACATCCCGACCACCGGCACCTTGGCGCCGCACTCCGCCGTGCCGCTCGGTGCGATCGTGGTCGCCTTCTCCACGCTGCTCGACACCCAGTTCGCGCTCGCGTTGATCGACCTGCGCAAGCGCGGGCACGTCGTGGTCGTTGTCGATGTCTTGCGCGGCACCCCGTTTCGTGACCACCTCGACCCGACGCTGGCTCGGATGTGGTCGCTGGAACGGGCCTCGATGTATCGCGACATGGGCACCGTCGGTGTCGACATCGTGGCCTGGCCGCAGGACACCCGGCTCGATCAGACCATGCGGATGCTGCCCGAGCACCGCAGGACCGTGCGGGTGCGTCGATGACCCGATTCCTCGCCGTCCTCTCGGGTGTCCTGCTGGTGACCGCCGTTGCGCTGCTCGAACCGGTCGCCGCGGCTCCCGCGTTGCTCCTGGTCGCGCTCGGCTGGTGGTTCCGGGCGGTCGCGGTGTTCGCCGTGCTGCTCGCGATCGGGGTGCTCGCCGTCGCGCACCCCGGTGTACTCGCTTCTGCGGCAACAGGGTTGGTGGCCACCGCCTATCTGCTGAATGCCGCCACCGTCACCGCGCCGAAGGGGGTGGTGCCGACGACGGTGCCCTCCGTTGCGGGCGCGGTCGGGTTCTCGGCCGTCGCGATCGGCGCGGCGTTGCTGCCGCTGCGGCTTGCTTGGGCGCCGGTGGTTGCTCCGCTGTTGGTGATCGCGTTGTACGCCTTGGTGGTTCATGGCGCTGCGGTGCGCCGCCTCCGCGCCGAATCACCCAAGCCTGGTGGTGGAGTGCCCAAGACTGAGCCGCACGCCCGCTGATCTGCCGCACCGATCGAGCGCGGCAGACCAATCGCCGAAACGTCAGGCGAAGCGCAGGACTACATCCCCGAGTACCGGCGCGTCGTCACGCTCGACCACCGTTGCGGCGATGACCAATTCGTTGTCCTGCCGCCAGATCCGGGTGCGAATCGTCTCGCCCGGGTACAGCACGCCGGCGAACCTGGCGCGGAATCCGGTGACCCTGGCCGCCGCTGACCCGAGCACCGTGTCGGTGGCCGTCTTGCAGACGATGCCGTAGGTGCACAGCCCATGCAGGATCGGCGCGGGAAACCCGGCGGCACGGGCGAATTCGGGATCCGAGTGCAGCGGATTGCGGTCGCCGCACATGCGGTAGAGCAGCGCCTGCTGTGGCAGCGTCGGCGCGCTCACCTCGAAATCCGGTGCGCGATCCGGCAGTTCCGACTTGGTGCTCGGCCCACGCTCGCCGCCGAAGCCGCCCTCGCCGCGCGCGAAGATCGAGGACCGCGTAGTCCACAGCGGTGCGCCGTCGGAGCCGATGACGGTCTGCTCCTGCACCACCACCGCCGCGGAACCCTTGTCCCACAGCTCGGTGATGCGTCCGGTGCTCGTCGCCTTGCCGCCCGCCGGAATCGGGCGATGCACCTCGACCTCCTGATGGCCGTGCACGACCTTCGCCAGGTCGATCTCGATGCCGGGGAAGCTGACCCGCGGCGGCTCGGTCTCGTGCAGGGTCGGGGCAACGGTCGCGAACGTCGGCAACACCTGCGGGTCACGATCGTCGAGATAGCGCAGCTCGGCCGGGTCTGTCGAGCGGGCGCCCGCACCAAGCCCGAGCTGGTACAGCTGCACATCCGACGGCGTCCAGCTGAACTCCCGGCCTGGCAGTTCCGCGCCGAGCGCGACTTTCGGATCGATGGGCATCGGAAACTCCTTCGAATGGGGCCGTCGGTCCGTCGGATCCGGCGGCAGGCGCCGGATCGATCGTGCGACGGAAGTGGTCCGTGGGCAAGCGGTTACGCCCCCGCAGCCGCCTTGCGCTCGGCGATATCGAGCACCGCCAGATAGCCGAAGGTGATGGCGGGGCCGATGGTGGCGCCGGGCCCGGCGTAGGTGTGTCCCATCACCGGGGTCGAGCAGTTGCCAGAGGCGTACAGGCCCTCGATCGCGGTGCCGTCCTCGCGCAGCACCCGGCCCGCGGTGTCGGCGACCAGCCCGCCCTTGGTGCCCAGATCGCCGGGCACCATCTTCGCGGCATAGAACGGGCCATGCACCAGCGCGGCCAGGCACGGGTTCGGCTTCACCGTCGGGTCGCCGTAGTACCGGTCGTAATGACTGTTGCCGCGGCCGAAGTCGGCGTCCTCGCCGGTCTCGGCGAAGGTGTTGAACCGGGCGACGGTGGCTGCGAGATTGTCCGCTGGCACGCCGACCTTGCCGGCCAGCTCTTCGATCGTGTCCGCCTTGACGATGTTGTCGTTCTCCAGCCAGCGAGACGGAAAGCGTTGCCCCGGTTGCAATCCGGCGAAGATGTAGCGATTGCGGTAGCGCTGGTCGAACACCAGCCAGGCCGGGATGTTCGCGCCTGGTCCCTCACCCTGGCCGTACTTGCCGCCGTACATGGTGTGTACCGCCTCCACGTAGGGCGCCGACTCGTTGCCGAAGCGCTTGCCCGCCGCGTTGACCATGATGGTGCCCGGCAGATTGCGCTCGGCCAGCGCGAACCACGGCCGCCCACCTTTGAAGATGGTCGGACCCCACCAGGCGTCCTCCATGAAGCCGACATTGCCGCCCGCCGCCATGCCTGCGACGATGCCGTCGCCGGTGTTGGCGACCGCGCCGGTGGTCCATTCGGTGGTGATGGGCTGGCGCTGGTACTTGGTGCGCATCTCGGCGTTGTGCTCGAACCCGCCGCTGCCGAGCACGACGCCGTAGCGGGCGGTGAAGGTGACCTTTTCGCCTTCGTGCTCGGCTTCCACCCCGGTGACCACGCCGTTCTCCACGACGAGTCCGGTAAGCGGCGTGTTGAGCAGCACAGGCACGTTCGCGTCGAGCAGGCCTTTGCGCATCGCGGCGATGATGGCCTGCCCCATCCCGAGCAGGTGCTTGCCGGTGAACTTGGCCAGGTAGGTGCGCGCGCCGACGCGCATCGCGCGCATCATGCCCTTCGGGTGCCTGCGGATCAGGTTGAGCCGGACGAAATCCGCCTGCATGACCACGACATTGAGCGGTGCCTTGGCGTACGGCGCCTCCAGATTCGCCAGCTCGGCGCCGAGCACCTTCCCGTTGAACGGGGTCGGCTCGCACGAGCGGCCCGCGCCGAGCCCGCCGGGCGCCTCGGGGTAGTAGTCGGAGTAGCCGGGCACCCATTTCATCTTCAGCGGGGTGTGGTCGAGTACGAAGTCGAAGGCCTCGGGGCCGCGGTCGATGTAGGTGTCGATCCGCTCCTTCGGCACCACGTCGCCGATGATGCTGTGCAGATAGGTGCGTGCCACCTCGCGGTCATCCGGTCGGCCGGACGCGCGCAGCGCCTTGTTGCCGGGGATCCAGACGCCGCCGCCGGAGCGTGCGGTCGACCCGCCGTAGCGCGCGGCCTTCTCGATGAGCACCACGCTGAGCCCGTGGTGGGCGGCGGTGAGGGCCGCGGTCATGCCTGCGGCACCGCTGCCGACGACCACGACGTCGTAGCTCCGTGGTCCATTAACCGGATCAGTCATGTAGAACACGTTATAGAATGATGCCGTCATTGGTCTATGTTGTGTGGCAGAAGACTTGTTCGGCCTCGGTGTCTGCCGAGAAACTCGTTTCAGTTTCAGACCGGAGTGAAGTACATGGGGTTCGATTGGGACCTGGTTGCCGACGTGGTCGTCGTCGGCTTCGGCGCGGCCGGCGCCGCCGCGGCGCTGCAAGCGGCGGCCGACGGGGCACAGGTGCTCGCGCTGGAGCGGTTCGCGGGCGGCGGGGCGTCGGCGTTGTCCGGGGGCATCATCTACGCGGGCGGCGGGACGTCGGTGCAGCAGGAAGCAGGCGTGGTCGATACGCCGGAGGCGATGCTGGCGTACTTGACGCGTGAGGTCGGGGACGCGGTGACGCCGGAGACGCTACGCCGGTTCGTCGACGAAAGCCCGGCGATGATCGAGTGGCTGCGCGGGCACGGCGTGCCGTTCGAGGCGTCGCTGTGCCCCTACAAGACGTCCTACCCGAACGACAGCTACTACCTGTACTACTCGGGCAGCGAGATCTCCGGTGCGTTCCGCGATATCCCGGCGGCACAGCGCGGGCATCGGGTCAAGGGCAAGGGCACCTCGGGCAAGCAGCTGACCGGCCCGCTCACCGCCGCCGCGTCCCAGCTCGGAGTGCGGATCGAAACCCTCACTACGGCAACGCAACTAGTCGTCGACGACGCGGGGACGGTGATCGGCCTCGAATGCCGCACGCTGCGGGACGCGCCGGGCCGGATCCGCGATCGCTACACGCGGATGGCGCAGCTCGCCGCCAAGCCGGGCATCTACTACCCGCCGTTGCGTGCCGCGCTGGAGAAGCGCCTGGCGCGGTTGGATCGCCAGTACGGCACGACAATTCGGGTACTCGCCCGCCGGGGCGTGGTGTTGAGCGCGGGCGGGTTCATCGCCAACCGGGCGATGGTGCGTGAGTACGCGCCGGGATATCGCGGCGGTCTCGCGCTCGGCACCACCGGCGACGACGGCAGCGGCATTCTGCTCGCCGAGCAGGTCGGCGCGGCCACCGATCGAATGGGCAATGTCTCGGCTTGGCGGTTCCTCTTGCCGCCCAGCGCTTTTACCGGTGCGGTACTGGTCGATGCCGCGGGGCGCCGGGTCATCGACGAGACGCGGTACGGCGCGGCGGTCGGGCACAAGCTCATCACCGACCACGACGGCAAGGGTTGGCTGCTCGCCGACGACGAGCTGATGCGCACCGCGATCGCGCAGATCGGCAAGCAGGGCGCCTGGTTCCAGCGCGGACAGTTCGAGGCGATGCGGCGCACCGCGATTCGCGGCGCGACGCTCGAGGCGGTTGCGGGGAAAGCAGGCATCGACGTGGTCGGCTTGCTGGCGACGGTGGACGCGCACAACGCCGCGATCGCGGACGGCACGCCTGATCCGGTCGGCAAGCCTGCGGAGTTCACCAAACCGCTGCGCACCGGGCCGTTCTGGCTGTTGGATGTCGGCATCACACCGAGCTTGACCAATCCATGCCCCATGCTCACCCTCGGCGGCGTCGTCGTGGACGAGCGCACCGGCGCGGTCAAATCGACTGCCGGAACGGATATTCCGGGACTCTTCGCGGCGGGCCGGACCGCCGTCGGCATCTGCTCGGAGTCCTACGTCAGCGGCCTCTCGCTGGCCGACTGTATCTTCTCCGGCCGCCGGGCAGGCCGCAGCGCGGCAGGTGACGAAGTCCCGGCACTCGATCAAGCAACAGCGGAAGGAAACTAGCGTGCTGTCCGACGCGGTACGAACCGAACTGGCCGACGAACTCGAGCGCGCCGAGCGCGACCGGGTGCCGATCGATCCGCTGGTCGCCCGGTATCCGGACATCGATGTGGTCGATGCCTACGAGATCCAGCTGCGCAACATCCGGCGCAGGCTCCACACCGGTGCGAGGGTGGTCGGCCACAAGGTCGGCCTGTCCTCCAAGGCGATGCAGCAGATGATGGGTGTGGATGAACCCGACTACGGTCACCTGCTCGCGGAAATGGAAGTCTACGAAGACGTTCCGGTCGAGGCAGAGCGCTACCTGTTCCCCAGAGTCGAGGTCGAGGTCGGCTTCGTGCTCGGCGCCGACCTGCCCGGCGCGGACTGCACCGAAGACGACGTGCTCGCCGCCACCGTGGCATTCGCGCCCGCGATCGAGCTGATCGATTCGCGGATCAAGGACTGGAAGATCGGCCTCGCCGACACCATCTCCGACAACGCGTCGTCCGCCGGATACGTGCTCGGCCCGCAGCGGGTCGCGCCGAAAGACATCGACATCAAGAAGATCGACGCGGTGCTCACCCGCAACGGCGAGGTGGTGGCCGAGGGCCGCAGCGACGCCGTGCTCGGTGACCCGGTCATCGCGGTGGCCTGGCTGGCCCGCAAGGTCGCGAGCTTCGGCGTGCGGTTGAAGGCGGGCGACATCGTGCTGCCCGGCTCGTGCACGCGCGCCATCGACGCAAGGCCTGGCGACGCATTCCTCGCCGAGTTCGCTGGACTCGGCTCTGTCCGTTTGCAATTCACGTAGGAGGCTAGTGGTGTCCGAGAACGGGACCGTCACCGCCGCGATCGTCGGGTCCGGCAACATCAGTACCGATCTGCTGTACAAGCTGCTGCGCTCCACCACGGTGGAACCGCGGTGGATGATCGGGATCGACCCCGACAGTGAGGGTTTGAAGCGGGCCCGCGGGCTCGGGCTGGAGACCTCCGCCGAAGGGGTCGATTGGCTGCTCGGCCGATCGGAGCTGCCCGAGCTGATTTTCGAGGCCACGTCCGCGTATGTGCATCGCGCGGCCGCACCGAAGTACGCCGAAGCGGGCATCCGCGCGGTCGATCTCACCCCTGCGGCCGTCGGTCCTGCGGTGGTGCCGCCGGTGAACCTCGGCGCGAATCTCGAAGCGCCGAACGTCAACATGATCACCTGCGGTGGCCAGGCCACCATTCCGATCGTCGCCGCGGTCTCGCGGGTCGTCCCGGTCGCCTACGCGGAGATCGTCGCCTCGGTGTCGTCGGTCTCCGCGGGTCCGGGCACCAGGGCCAACATCGACGAATTCACCAAGACCACTAGCCGTGGTGTGGAAACCATCGGCGGTGCGCAGCGCGGCAAGGCGATCATCATCCTGAACCCGGCGGAACCGCCGATGATCATGCGCGACACCATCTTCTGCGCCATCCCCGAAGACGCGGACACCGACGCCATCACCGATTCCATCCACCGCATGGTCGCCGACATCCAGCAGTACGTGCCCGGCTACCGGCTGCTCAACGATCCGCAGTTCGACCCGCCCTCGGTGATATCCGGTGGGATGGCCAAGGTTTCGGTGTTCGTCGAGGTGGAAGGCGCGGGCGACTTCCTGCCGCCGTATGCGGGCAACCTCGACATCATGACCGCCGCCGCCACCAAGGTCGGCGAGGTCATCGCAGGCCAGATCCTGACGGCACGGGTGTAAGGAGCGAAACCATGTCTTACTCAGCAGATCTCGACATCCGCGTCACCGACACCTCGCTGCGCGACGGATCCCATCACAAGCGCCACCAGTTCACCGCCACCGAGGTGCGCGATATCGTCGCCGCCCTCGACGGCGCGGGAGTTCCGGTCATCGAGGTGACCCACGGCGACGGGCTCGGTGGGTCGTCGTTCAACTACGGCTTCTCCAAAACCCCTGAGCAGGAACTGATCACGATCGCCGCCGAGACGGCGAAGCAGGCCAAGATCGCGGTCTTGATGCTGCCGGGCGTCGGTGTCAAGGAAGACATCAAGATCTCCCAGGACAACGGCGCCTCGATCTGCCGCATCGCCACGCACTGCACCGAGGCGGACGTGTCGATCCAGCACTTCGGGCTGGCGCGCGAACTCGGACTGGAAACCGTCGGCTTCCTGATGATGTCGCACTCGCAGCCGCCGGAGGTGCTGGCCAAGCAGGCCAGGATCATGGCCGACGCGGGCTGCCAGTGTGTCTACGTCGTAGATTCGGCAGGAGCGCTCGTCCTCGACCAGGTCACCGACCGGGTCGCCGCGCTTGTCGCCGAACTCGGCAACGACGCCCAGGTCGGCTTCCACGGCCACGAGAACCTCGACCTCGCTGTTGCCAACTCCGTCTACGCGATCCGTGCCGGGGCCACCCAAATCGACGGCAGCGCACGCCGTTTCGGTGCGGGCGCGGGCAACACCCCCGTCGAAGCCCTCGTCGGAGTCTGCGACAAGCTCGGGATCAGCACCGGCATCGACTTTTTCGCGATCGCCGACGCCGCCGAAGACGTCGTCCGGCCCGCCATGCCGCAGGAATGCCTGCTCGACCGCTCGTCGCTGATGATGGGCTACGCGGGCGTCTACTCCAGCTTCCTCAAGCACGCCGAACGCCAAGCCGAGCGCTACGGCGTCTCGGCCGCCGAAATGCTGGTCCGCGCGGGCAAACGCAAACTGGTCGGCGGCCAGGAAGACCAACTGATCGACATCGCACTCGAACTGCAACGCGAAGCTGCCGTCCCGGCCGGCTGACCCCTCGAACGGCTGATGTCGCGGTCCACCCACCGCGACATCAGCCATCGTTGTATTCGGACCACCCGCCCCCACGGACTGGTCCCACTTCCTACCCTGGCCACCGCCCATCGGCCTTCGCCGCGGCGACAGCAGCAAGACCCGCAGGACGCATACGCCCCGCAACGACAAGCGCTTCCACCTTGCCGACATTGATCCGCGACCACGGACTCCGCGCCCGCCGCGGCGAATACCGCTGCAAATAGTGCCCCGCATCGAGCCCCCGCCGAACGCTGTCGATCCACCCATAGCAGAGGGCGCCATCGAGCGTCTCGGTGATGCTCACCGATTTCTCGCCGGACCCCTTCTTGGCAATCTTCACCCAAACTTCCTCGGCCCGATCATGATTGGCCGCCAGCCAAGCCTCCCACTCACCCGCGTCAGCACACGTAATGACCTCAATGCTGTCGACCTGCCCCATGCCATCTCCTCGAGCGTCGGAATCTCCTGAACCCCATCCTCCGCCCTTAAGCGCTCACCAAATGAGCACTTAAAACCGCAACTGTTCCTCGACTTGCGTCAGCTCATACCGCGACGATCTCGACCATGCTTTCCAGGCCGCGGAAGTCATCGCTGTTGCGGGTGAACAACGCGAGTCCACGCGACGAGGCAACGGCAGCGATCATTAGGTCCAGTCGCCGTGGCCGGGGGTCGCGCTTCGACGCGAGGGTGAGCGCGACCAGCGTTCCGTATCGAGTCGCCGCGTCCTCGTCGAAGGGAATCGGATCGAACTCCACGATGGCGATGCCAAGACGCTCGGACCGCTGCGCGCGGGCGACTGGGTCCTTGGCCATCGCGATGCCTTGATGGAGCTCGGCGAGGGTAATGGTGGTGATCTCGGGCATTTTCGGCAGTGACTCCGGTTCGAGCTCGTACAGGTCGATGTACGTGCAGGTGTCCAGAATTCCGCTGGCTCGCCGCGCGCTCACCACCGTGACCCCCACGTATCGGCGTCGTCGCCGATGCGATCCTCGGTGCCGAAGAATTCCTCTGCTTCCCGGCGCATCTCGGCGTAGTTCAAGCGGGGCAGTTTCCGGTGTCGTTCGACCAGCTCTTCGGCTGTCAGCCGCCGCCGCCGGTTGACCGGCCGTAATTCCGCGACCTCGACGCCATTGCGGGTCACGCGAAATGTCTCGCCTGCTTCGACGGCATCCATGACCGCCGCGGAGTTGTTGCGGAACTCCCGTTGCGTGATCACCTTCATGCCGCCAGTGTAGCCAGCTGTAGCACGGCAGGCTACGTGCACTTCAGGGCCAGGTTACGGCTGCTACTTCGGGCTGTGCAGGCGCTGGTCCATGGCGATTACTGCTTCGGTGATGGGGATGGGGTGGGTGAAGGGGAGTTTGTGGGTGGCGTCGAGGGTGCGGACGGTGATGTCGGGGTGGGTTTGGTGGAGGTGGTGGGCGCCTGCGCGCCAGGTTTCGTTGACGTGGGTGGCGTGGGTGGCGTGGCCGCCGGAGGTGTTGGTGGCGACGAGGAGGGTGGTGGGGCAGGTGAGGGTGGCGTAGGTGTCGAGCAGGTGCTGGCGGCGTTCGTCGACGTCGAGGGTGAGGTCGGCGATCGCATTCGGGGGGAGGTGGTAGCCGTAGGGGGTGGCGCGGATCAACCACATGGCGAACTTGGTGCCGAAGCTGTTGAGGCCGTTGCGCATTGCGGCTTCGTCCTGGACGAGCGGCGCCTGGATCGGGACCGCACCGTCGACCAGGACGAGCGCGCCGACCCGCTTCGGATGCTTGGCGGCGTAGGCGACGGCGAGGTCGGCGCCGAGGGACCAGCCGACGATGATCGGACGCTCGACGAGGACGTTGTCCATGACCGTCTCGGCATCGGACAGGAAATCACCGAAGGTGTAGCTGCCCGCGGACGTCGCTTTCCCGTGCCCGCGGAAGTCGAAGGTGATCGTCTCGAACCGGTCGGTCAGGCCGGCGACGACCTTCTTCCACGACGCCTGGGTCGCGCCGACGCCGTTGAAGAACACGACGGCCTGACCGGCTCCGGACCGGGTGATCGGCAAGGCGACCGACCCGTTGCGCACTGACTTCTTCTCGTTGGCCACCCATCGATCATCCTGGTGGCGCGTCGGCGCCTACAACCAGGTGTCGAGTGTGGTCGTGGTGAGGAAGTGTTCGAGGTCGGCGCGCCAGGGAGCCGGGGTGGTCTTGTCGGGTTCGATGGCGGTGTACTGCCCTCGATAGAAGAGCAGGGGGCGGCCGGTGGCGGTGGATTCGGACAGCGCCTGCACCCGGCCGATGACGATGTAGTGGTCGCCGCCGTCGACGACGCTGTCCACCGTGCATTCGATGGTGGCGAGGGCGTCGTCGAGCAGCGGGAGGTTCAGGTCGGAGGTGCGCCACGGGGTGCCCGCGAACTTGTCGGTTTCGCGGGACCCGAAGCGGGCGCACACGTCGCGCTGCTCCTCGGCAAGCACGTTCACGCAGAAGCGGCCGGACTGTTCGATGGCCGCCCAGGACCGCGACGTCTTGGTGGGGCAGAACAGGATCAGGGGCGGGGCGAGGGAGAGGGCGGCGAACGATTGGCACGCGAAACCCAGTGGCGCGCCTGCCATGTCGAAGGTGGTGATGACGGTGATGCCGGTGCAGAACTGGCCGAGCACGTTCCGGAACTGCCTGGCATCGATCTCCGGGTCGGTCATCGGCTCGCTCGCCCTCTGCTTACCCACCCCGCCGGCTTCGCCGGCTGCCGTCCCCGTGCCACTCACTGCTGGCGCTGCCCGACGGTGAAGTCGTGGCCCCACAGGCTCACTGCGGTGGATTCCCTGGCAATCCAGTCATCGTCGTCGACTTCTAGTCCCTCGCAGCCGAATTCGACGTCGAAGCCGCCCGGCGTCTTCATGTAGAAGGACAGCATCTTGTCGTTGACGTGCCTGCCGAGGGTCGCGGACATGCGCACCTTCTTGCGCAGCGCGCGGTCGAGGCACAGCCCGACGTCGTCGGCTTCTTCCACCTCGAGCATCAAGTGCACGATGCCGCTCGGTGTCGGCATGGGCAGGAACGCCAGCGAGTGGTGCCGCGGATTGCAGCCGAAGAAGCGCAGCCAGGCAGGCTCGCCGTCGGCCGGGCGCCCGACCATCTGCGGTGGCAGCCGCATCGAGTCCCGCAGCCGGAAGCCGAGCACGTCGCGGTAGAACTCGAGCGCAGCTTTGTCGTCTTTGGTGCTGAGCACTACGTGCCCGAGTCCCTGTTCCTCGGTGACGAACCGATGCCCGTACGGGCTCACCACGCGCCGATGTTCCAGTGCCGCACCGTGAAACGCCTCTAGGGTGTTGCCGGACGGATCGTCGAACCGGATCAGCTCGTGCACCCGCCGGTCGGCCAGTTCCGCAGCGGTGCCCTCCTTGTAGGGCACGCCGGCGCCGTCGAGCCGATTCCGGATATCTTGCAGTTCTTCGGCATTGGCGGTCTCCCACCCCGAGATCTGCAGTGCGTCCTTGTCGCCGGGCGAGATGACCAGCCTGGCCGGGAATTCGTCCATCCGCAGATACAGCGCGTCCGGATTTCCCCCTTTGCCTTCGACCATGCCGAGCACTTTGAGCCCGTACTCGCGCCACGCGGCCATATCGGTCGCTTCGATGCGCAAATAGGCGAGTGATCGAATCCCCATCACATCTCCTGTATCTCGCGGGACGGCCGCGCCGTGTCGGCCGTTATGCGATTGTCATTCACCGCGTTTCCTTGGCGCCAGCCAGGAAATCCATGGCCAGTCGGTTGAATTCGTGGAACTTCTCCAACTGTGCCCAGTGTCCGCAGCCGCCGAACACGTGCAACTGTGCCCGCGGAATCACCTTGGTGGCGACCAGTGCGCCGTCGAGCGGGTTGACCCGGTCCTCGCGCCCCCAGATCAGCAGCACCGGCTGCCGCAGTGTGAAGGCGTCGCGCCAGAGCATGCCCTTCTCGAAATCCGCACCGGCGAAGGACTTTCCCATCGCACGGGTGGCGGCCAGCGATTCCGGCGTGCTTGCCGCGGCGAACCGCTCGTCGATCAGCTCGTCGGTGATCAGCGACTGGTCGAAGACCATGATGCGCAGGAACGCCTCCAGGTTTTCCCTGGTCGGCTCGTAGCTGAACTTGCCGAGCAGCTTCACGCCCTCGGTGGGGTCCGGCGCGAACAGGTTGGTGCTCAACCCACCTGGACCCATCAGCACCAGCTTGCCCGCTCGATCCGGGTAGTCGAGCGCGAACCGCACGGCCGCGCCGCCACCGAGCGAGTTGCCGAGCAGGTGCACCCGAGTGGTGATTTCCAGATGATCGAGCAGATCCTTCAGCGCCGAGGCGCTGTGCACGAAGTACTGCGGGTGTTCGGTCGGCTTGTCCGAGCGGCCGTATCCCGGCTGGTCGACGGCGAGCACATGGAAGTGCTCGGCCAGCACCGGAATGTTGCGCGCGAAATTGGACCAGGACGACGCGCCTGGCCCGCCGCCGTGCAGCAGCACGATCGTCGGCCCGTTGCCGACGCCTGCCTCGTGGTAGTGCAGTCGCAGGTCGGGTCGGACCTGTGCGTAGCGCGAGGTCGATTCGGCAGTGAGTGTCACAGTTGAGGTCACGACTCCACCTCGCTGCCGCTCGGTTCCGTCGCGCCGTCTACGGCGCTGTAATTTCGGTTCACTCGCTTGCGCTCGTTCACGACAGGCCCCTACACCATCCCGTCGGTGACCGGCAGCCCGAACTCGTGCGTGCCGTACATGACGTAGGCGCGCTCGGGATCGTTGGCGGCGTGCACCCGGCCCGCGTGTGCGTCGCGCCAGAAGCGTTGCAGCGGAGTGCCGTTCGACAACGCCGTGGCGCCGGAGCTCTCGAAGAGCTTGTCGATGGCCGCGATCGAACGCCCGGTGGCCCGCACCTGGTCGCGCCGCGCGGCCACGCGCAGGTCGAAGGGAACGTCCTTGCCCGCCACCAGCAGTGCGTATTCGTCGGCGACGTTGCCGGACAGCTGCCGCCATGCCGCGTCGATATCGCTGGACGCTTCCGCGATGCGCACCTTGGCGAACGGGTCGTCCTTCGCTTTTTCGCCCGCGTACGCGGCGCGGATCCGCTTGCCCTGATGCTCGACGTGCGCCGCGTACGCGCCGTAGGCCATGCCGACGATCGGCGCGGAGATGGTGGTGGGATGGATAGTGCCCCAAGGCATCTTGTACACCGGATCGGTGTTCTGCTCCAGGCCGGGCGATTTCATCTCGCTCATCGTGCGGAAGCTGAGGAACCGGTGCGTCGGCACGAAAATGTCTTTCACCACAACGGTATTGGATCCGGTGCCGCGCAAGCCGACCACGTTCCAGACGTCGTCGATGCGGTAGTCGTCGCGCGGGATCAGGAAGCTGCCGAAGTCGACGGGCTTGCCGTCCTTGATCACCGGTCCGCCGAGCACCGCCCAGGTGGCGTGGTCGCAGCCCGAGGACCAGGCCCATGCGCCGTTGACGAGGTAGCCGCCGTCGACGACCTGACCGGCGCCCATCGGCGCGTACGACGAGGAGATCCGCACCTCGGTGTCCTCGCCCCAGACGTCCTGCTGCGCCTGCTGATCGAACAGCGCCAGGTGCCAATTGTGTACGCCGACAATGCCTGCCACCCAGCCGGTGGACCCGCATGCGCTCGCGATCTTGCGCACCGTGTCGTAGAAGGTCACCGGGTCGGCCGCGTGACCGCCCCACTGCTTGGGCTGCAGCAACCGGAAGAAGCCGGTCTCCTGCAACGCCTTCATGGATTCGTCGGGGATGCGCCGCAGGTCCTCGGCCTCCTGCGCGCGCTCGCGCAGTGTCGGCAACAGCGCGTCGACCCGTTCGGTCACTTCTTGCGTCATCTCGGGACCTGCTCCTGCCTGGTCGATTGATAACCGGTACTCATTTGCCTCTGAGACTAGAACAGGTTCTTATTTATGTCGAGAACCGGGTCTGATCCCTGGTCATTGATGGACATGTGCAGGAAGTGGCGGGAATCGCTGGCATGGAACGCCACATTTTTGTAACGTGTTCTAGTACAGAAGGAGGAGGATTCGCGATGGCGGTTACCCCACAGGGGGGCGGTAAGGTCCGAGAGCTCGACGTCGGGACCACACCCACCCGGTATGCACGGGGATGGCATTGCCTCGGTCTGGCCAAGACGTTCCGCGACGGCAAGCCGCACGCGGTCCAGGTGTTCGGCACCAAGCTCGTCGTCTGGGTCGACAGCGACAATGAGCTGCGCGTGCTCGACGCCTACTGCAGGCACATGGGCGGCGACCTCAGCATGGGCGAGATCAAGGACGGCGACATCGCCTGCCCGTTCCACGACTGGCGCTGGTCCGGCACCACCGGCAAGTGCTCCGCGATTCCCTACGGCCGTCGGGTGCCGCCGCTGGCACGGACCCGCAAGTGGACCACCCTCGAACGCAACGGTCAGCTGTTCGTCTGGCACGACGTCGAGGGCAGCCAGCCACCGCCCGAGATCACCATCCCGTACATCAAGGGCCCCTACGCGGACACCGAAGGCAACGCCTCCGAGCAGCTCGACAGCGGCTGGACCGAGTGGACATGGAACTCGATGCTGATCGAGGGCGCCAACTGCCGCGAGATCATCGACAACGTGGTCGACATGGCGCACTTCTTCTACATCCACTTCGCGTTCCCCACCTACTTCAAGAACGTCTTCGAGGGCCACATCGCCACCCAGTTCCTGGAGACCAAGGGCAGGCCGGACATCGGCATGGCGTCCAAGTACGGCGGCGACACCCTGCTGCATTCGGAGGCGTCGTATTACGGTCCCTCCTACATGATCAACCCGTTGGTCAACTTCTACAGCGGCTTCGAGGTCAAGAGCGTCCTGATCAACTGCCACTACCCGGTGACCCAGGATTCGTTCGTCCTGCAGTGGGGCGTCACGCTGGAGAAGCCGCAGGGCGTCGACGGCGAGATGGCGGACCGGCTTGCCGCGAAGATGACCGAGGGCATCAGCGTCGGATTCCTGCAGGATGTGGAGATCTGGAAGCACAAGTCCAAGGTCGAGAATCCGCTGCTGTGTGAGGAAGACGGCCCGGTCTACCAGCTGCGCCGCTGGTACGACCAGTTCTACGTCGACCTGGCCGACGTCACCGACAAGATGACGCAGCGCTTCGAATTCGAGGTGGACACCACCAAGGCGAACGAGGCATGGGAGGCCGAGGTCGCCGAAAACCTGCGCCGCAAGCGGGAATCCGAGGCCGACGCGGCGGAGGCAGGCGTCTGATGGCCACCTGGGCGAAAGCACCCGACTTCGCCGATCAGCCCGCACGGCAGGCCGAGGTGCGCGCCCAGACGGTCGTCGACAAGCAGCGCTATCTCGAGCAGGGCCTGACACCGCTGCGGTGTCAGGCCTGCCAGAGCCAGGTCCTGGTGCGCAAGAGCAGTTCGCATCAGACGTCGGTCGAGTGGGTCGACAACCCGGCGGCGCACTGTCCGGTGTTCGCCGAGTTGAGCCGGAAGGGCAGTGCTCCTGGCCGCCCCGACACCTGCGGACAGCTGGAGAAGACCATCAAGTGGGCCGTCGACGAGGGCGTGCTCGAGGTCCCGGACTAGCCCGCGCGCACCAACTCGCCCAGAATGGCCGGAAGCCGACTTCGGCCATGAGTCGAGGGAAGGATGCTGTCGTGGTGGTGCGACATCTCGATTGCGCGACAATGTGCCCGTTCGGTGGGCGAGCGCTTATCGGCAGCGGTGGGCTGCTGAAGGGGGAGCTGGTCGCGCACTGCCTGCTCATCGAAACCGGCGACGGTCTGGTGCTGGTCGACTCCGGCATCGGCACCGGCGATATCGCGGAGCCGAGCAGGCTGGGGATCAGTTCGACGCTGCTGGTTCGGCCCGCGCTGCGCCTCGAACAGACTGCGCTGCACCAGATCCGGGCGCTCGGTTACCAGCCGTCGGATGTCCGGCACCTCGTGCTCACCCATCTCGATTTCGACCATGCCGGTGGCATCGGCGACTTTCCGGACGCCACGGTGCATGTGCTGGCCGACGAACTCGCGGCGGTGAGCAACCGCGGCACGCTGCTCCAGAAGGCGCGGTTCCGGCCGCAGCAGTGGGCGCACGGCCCGAAATGGCAGACGCACCAACCGGGTAGCGAATCCTGGTTCGATTTCACCGCGATCCCGCTGTTCGACGACATCGTGCTGGTCCCGTTGATCGGGCACACCGAAGGGCACACCGGTGTCGCCGTGCGACAGGACGACGGCTGGCTATTGCATTGCGGCGACGCCTATTTGCATCGCAGCGAGCTGCGTGGCGGTCGGCTGCCCGTCGGGTTGGCGGTGCATCAACGCCTCACCGACACCATCCGCCGGACCAGGGTGCACAACCTCGAGCGGCTGCGCGCCTTGCGCGCCGATCACGGTGCTCAGGTGCGTCTGTTCTGCGCGCACGACGAGCAGGAGTTCGCCGAGCTGCATACCGCGAATACGCAGTAAATCAACGTCATTCGCCGGAGGCCGCGCTGCCTCGACGACTAAACTGAGTCCGCGGGGCGTGGATTATGCCGACCGGCAGAAGTCAAGGCGGACTCTCGAGATCCCCTCGCGAAAAGTAGACGACGTGCCGTGTGTAGCGGTGTGTGGGCAGACGGCCGCTCGATCTTCGTTGAACTCATGCAGCAAGGGCGATCACTCATGTCTGTCAATCCCGAAGTTTCAGCGATCCGGCCATTCACCGTAGCGTTCCCCGATGCGGAACTCGAGGCGCTTCGTGCGCGCATCGCGGCCACCCGGTGGCCCGACAAGGAGACCGTCGACGATCTGACGCAAGGCGTCCAGCTCGCCACGATCAAGGAACTCGCGAGATATTGGCTCGCGGAGTACGACTGGCGCAAGTGCGAGGCCACACTGAACGCACTGCCGCAATTCCTGACCGAGATCGATGGTCTCGACATTCATTTCATTCATGTTCGTTCGAAGCACGAAGCGGCCATGCCGGTCATTCTCACGCACGGCTGGCCCGGCTCGATCCTCGAAATGCTGAAGGTGATCGAACCGCTGGCCGATCCCATGGCGCACGGCGGGAAGGCAACGGACGCTTTCCATCTGGTGATCCCGTCGATGCCGGGACATGGGTTCTCCGGGAAGCCGACCGCGGTCGGCTGGGGCCCCGGTCGCATCGCAGGCGCCTGGGCCGAGCTGATGAATCGGCTCGGGTACCGCGAGTACGTGGCGCAGGGCGGCGACTGGGGTGCGGTGATCACGGATCTGATGGCCGTGCAGGCACCGCCGGAACTGATCGGCATCCACACCAACATGCCCGGCGCGGTGCCGCAGGACATCGACGCGGCGCTGCTGTCGGGTAATCCGCTGCCCGAGGACCTTTCGGACGAGGAACGGCGCGCATGTGCGCAGCTGGCCTTCTCCTACAAGCACATTTACTACGCCCTGCTGATGGGGTCGCGGCCACAGACGCTCACCGGGTTCGCGGATTCGCCGGTCGGTATGGCGGCCTTCATGGCCGATCACGACGTGCCGAGCATGGCCCTCATCTCGGAGGCCTTTGCCGGCAAAGCGGTCGGTCTGACCCGAGACGACGTGCTCGACAACATGACGCTCTACTGGCTGACGAACACGGCGGTTTCCGCGTCCCGGCTGTATTGGGAAAACAAGTTCGCGTTTCTCGCGACCAAGGGGGTAACCATCCCGGCGGCCGTGAGCGCCTTCCCCGACGAGCTGTATCAAGCCCCGCGGAGTTGGGTGGAACGGGCCTATCCCAAACTCATTCATTACAACAAGCTCGACAAGGGTGGGCACTTCGCCGCCTGGGAACAGCCGGAACTGTTCGTCGAGGAGGTACGCGCAGGATTCCGATCGCTGCGGTAGCCCTTGATCAGAGTTCCTCGATGCGCCAGGTGATGTCGAATGGCGCCAGCGCGTCGAGGAATTCGGCTGCGTCGAATGCCTCGGCGGCCGCGAGCGCGCCCGGTTTCACGGTGCCGTTCGCCAGCCGGACGGCCACCTCGATCGCCATCAATGCCGAATCCCGGTACGAGTGAACGCCACTCACCACGCCGCGCACGCGGCGACCGTCGGTGCCGAAGGCGTCGACGACCAGGTCGTAACGTAGGTCGGCACTGGGGGATTCGGGAAGCGAGTCGATGACGTCCGCGGTGAAGCCGCTGAGAGTGTCGAGGATGGACCTGGCGAGCACACCCTCGACGTAGGAGACGTTCGAGTGGCGCGGGATCGTCAGCACCGGCGGCTGCGGGAATTTCGCGACCGTGGTCGGCACGGTCTGGCCGGGAAAGGTCAGCTCGGCGTGGCGAGCCGTTGCGCCGGTACGGAATTCGCCGTCCGCGTAGTGCCAGCCGCCGCTGCGGAACCAGTCGAGGCTGGCGAACACCGTCTTCGCGCTGCCCTTGGAACCGTTGCCGTTGCTCTTGCTCAGGTGGCTGATGACCACTTCGGCCGGGCCGTCGACCCGTCGGGTCGTCAGATAGCCGAGCAGGTCGCCTGGCAGATTGCTGTCGGTGATGCCGGAGACGAGCGTGACACCGGCCGCCTCCGCGTGCGGGCCGAACTCGTCGAATACGCGCTTCAGGAAAAGCTGCTCGCCTGCCATGTCGGTGTAGTGCGCGCCCGCCTCGATCGCGGCGGCGAGCACTGCGGGGCCGTGGTCCACATACGCGGGGAGGCTGCTGATCACCACGTCGGCGCCGGCGAAGGCGGCGACGAGCGCGGCGTGGTCGGCGAGATCGGCGACCCGGATCGTCGCGTCGGGCAGTCCGGCGGTGTCGGCGGCGGTGCGCATCCGATCTGCGTTGCGGCCCACCAGGATCGGTGCGATGCCGCGGCGCCGGAGCTCGGTGAGCAGGTAGCCGCCGGTGACACCGGTTGCGCCGTAGATCGCGATCGCCGGGGTGGTCTCGGTGGAGTTCGTCGTTGTCATGGTTATAAAGTTATGGCCGGATGGTGAGCAAATGAATGGCTGAATTGCTCGCAACTATGTCTGAAACACTCAAGTGGGAGCGGTAGGGTTGATGACATGGATGTCCTCAGTGAAACCATCGCGGCGATCCGCACCGGGAATCCGACCTCGGGGATGTTCGTGCGGCACGCGCCTTGGGGCCGCGACTACCCCGTGGTGCCCGGCGCGGGTTTCCATGTGGTGCTGCAGGGTTCGTGCTTCGCGGTGCGGTCCGGCGCGGAACCGATCGCACTCGGTGCAGGCGATGTCCTGTTCATGCCGCGCGGCGCCGACCATCATCTGGTGGATCGACTCGACAGCCCGGTCACCGAACGAGCGCAACCTGGCGAGCCGCGCGAGATTCCGGGAACCGGCGCGCGGACCGCACTGCTGTGCGGCGCCTACGAACTCGGCAGGCAGCGCAGTCACCCGCTGCTGGACGAGCTACCCGAATTCATCCATCTCCCAGCACATCCCGGCCGCCACCCAGCGCTGCGCGCCGCGGTCGACCTGCTCGCCGCCGAGGTCGCCGCGCCGAACCAGGGCAGCGACGCCGCGCTCCCCGCGATCCTGGACATCCTGCTGCTCTTCATGCTTCGCGCCTGGTTCGACGAGCAAGCCGCGCGCGCCGAGCCGGTCGGCGGCTGGGCAGGCGCCTTCGCCGACCCCGCGGTGGCCGCGGCCCTGCGTGCCGTCCACGAGGCGCCCGAACGCACCTGGACCGTCCCGCACATGAGCGACATAGCGGGCGTCTCTCGCGCCACCCTCGCCCGCCGGTTCGCCGCCACCGTCGGCGAACCGCCCCTCGCCTACGTCACCCGCTGGCGCATGCTCACCGCCGCCCGCCTCCTGCGCGAATCCAACGCCTCGTTGGACAGCATCGCCCGAAAGGTCGGCTACACCTCGGAGTTCGCCTTCGCCAAAGCCTTCAAACGCGAATACGGCACGGCCCCAGGTCAATACCGCCGCGCCGAGGACAAACCGCCCCTGGTCGCGGTCTAATCGCGTATCGCCGGGGATGCGGTGGTCAGCGGTCGGTATACGTCGACCGGGGAAGCGAAGCGCCCCCGGTCGAACAGCAGCTGCGGATCAATCCATCGTGAAGTCGGCGAAGTCGAAGCCGGGGGAGACGAAGCAGCTGACGAGCACGTACTCGTCGCCTGCGGGGCGCGCGGCTTGGCTGACGCCGCCGGGCACCACCGCCTGCAGCACCTGACCGTGCTCGACATCGGGGCCGAGCACGATTTCTTCGCCGCCGATGTTCAGCACCAGCGGACCACCCCGATGCCAGAGCCACAGCTCGTCGGAGCGCACCGTGTGCGGCGCGGACTGTTCGCCCGGCATCAGCAGGAAATGGATCGCCGTCCCGCTCGACCGGCTGCCTTCGTACCCTTCCGGGGTGAATTCCACGGCACTGCGCCAGGTTTCACGGAACCAGCCGCCTTCCGGATGCGGGGACAGGTCGAGGGCGGCGGCGAGCGCGGGTCGGTTGTCGATCATGATTCGACTATGCCCGATCCGAGGGCGCGGCCGCCGGACGCGCGGGCGAAATTCAGGAGACCGGAACCGAACCGCCGGGTTACCCTCGCTGCACATGGTGGGTGTAGCTCAGCTGGCAGAGCGCCTGGTTGTGGTCCAGGAGGTCGCGGGTTCAAGTCCGGTCACTCACCCCAATAATGCGACATCGACCGTTGGCGGGTAGGTATCCAGGCATGGAAACGGCAGCTGCGCGCGGGGTGATCGAGGCGCACCGGGAGTTGCTCGGTCGGCTGCTGCCCGGCGCGACGTCGGCTGAGCTCACCGTGCACGAGGGCCAGTTCCATTACGTGGTGCTCGGATCGGCGCGGGTGGTGCGGCTGGCGCGCACCGAGGCAGCGGCGGCGCGACTACCTGCCTGTGCCGGTGTGCTGCGGGCACTGGCCGACATCGCCCTCGGCGTCGCGGTTCCGGAACCGCTCGCCGTCGCCGGGCCTGGTGAGCGGGTGCCGTATCTCGTCTTGACGCGGATCCACGGCGCGCCACTGGACTACGCCGTGACGCAGCGGCAGACGATCGCGGAAGCCGTTGCCCGGCAATGCCATGCGCTGCTCGTCAGGCTGTCGGTGGCAGGCCGCAACGACGCACTACGCGCGTTACTTCCGTCGACCACTGCCTGTCGCTGGCGCGAATTCGCTGACGGTGTTCGCGCCGAGCTGTATCCACTGATGGACACCGCAGGGCGGGAACGAGCCGAACGTGAGCTGGCCGCACTCGACTCGCTGCCACACCTGACCCGCACGATCGTCCACGGCGACCTCGGCGGCGCAAACCTCCTGTGGGACAACACAACCGGCCGACCCCAACTGCGCGGCGTTGTCGACTGGGACGATGCCGCCCTCGGCGACCCCGCCGAGGACTATGCCGCGCTCGGCGCAGGCTACGGCACACCGGTGCTGCGTGCCCTGCTCGAACTGGCGCACCCGGCCGACGGCGACCTCGCCGACCGAATCGCCGTCATCCAAGGAACTTTCGCACTCCAGCAGGCGCTGGCGGCCCACCGGGACGGCGACCAAGCCGAGCTGGCGGACGGCCTCGCCGGCTACCGGCTCAGCTGAACGGACTGTGCGGCCGCTCCAGCAGCTCGCCGTCGAGATAGATATCGACCTTCTCGTTGTAGAAGCAGACCAGCCCGGCGACCTTCTGGCTCTCCGGCAGCGGTGTCCGGTAGCCCCACACGTAGTCCTGGTAGTCCTTGTCGCCGACGCGGATGGTCCAGTAGTCGGCGGTGCCCTTGTACGGGCAGCTGGTGTGGGTGTCCGTCGGCCGCAGCAGATCCATCCGCACGTCGGTCATCGGCAGGTAATACCGTGCGGGCAGCCCGGTTTCGAACAGAATGTGCGGCGAGTGCGAGTCGGCGACGGTGACGCCGTCGATCTCGACGCGCACATGCCGCGAGCTGCCGAGGATGTCCACCCTGGTGTACGGATCGCGCGGATGGACGTACACCGGCTCGTCCTCCTCGAACCATTCGTCCATCTTGTTCCAGTCGAGCCGCACCAGATCGTTCAGCTCGGTCAACGGTGAATCGTGATAGCACAGTGCCGCGCCCGCCGCGGTGGCGCCATCGATGACCACGTCGTATTCGAGCGCGTCGCCACGGCTCGGGGACCGACGGCTGTTCCCGGTCGGCTCCAGTTTCGCGTGCAGATCCGCGACCGGCAGGTAGTACGTCGGATAGTGCGGACTTTCCCATACCAGCACCGGCCGCGTCGTATCGGCCACGAGCTGCCCGCCGAGATAGACCCGCACGCGCTTGTGACCGGCCTCGATCTTTACCCGCCCTCGCTGTACTTCGCCCATACCTCTCGACGGTACTCCCGGCAGGGCCGTCGCCTCACTCGCCGACGGTGACCGCTTCGGGCTCGGTCACGCTGTGCGGCTGTCGCGTAGCCGTTTTCAGCGCATCCAGCAGTTCGTTGAGATCGGTGTCGAGTTGGGCGAGCCGCGCGGTGTCGAAGCTGTCCAGCCGGGTGGTGAGTGCGGCGGCGAAGGCCTTGCGGGCCTGGGTGAGCCGGTTGCGTCCGGCCTGGGTCAGTTCGACGACGACGGCCCTGGAATCCTCGGTGTCCTTGCGTCTGGTCGCGAAGCCGTCCGCGACCAGCCTGCCGATCAGCGTCGTTGCGGCGGGCTGGGAGCAGCGGTCGATCCTGGCGAACTCGCTCACCCGCACGGCGCCGTGTTCGTCGAGCACCGCGAGTGCCCGCAGGACGGCGCGCGGCAGGTCGTCGCGACTGATCACCCCGGCCAGCCGGGTGAGCCTGCCCGCGGTGACGAGAAGATCGACGATGAGGTCATCTGCTGTGGTTACCTGAGCGTGCTGCACCGGTATATTATTACATAAGCTAACTATCAATGTGACGAATCCGGCCACGGCCGGAGACCCAGCGAGCGGGCTCGCTGGGTCTCGAGATAGTACTCAGGCGGTCTGCGGCAGCGGACGACGCGGCGTGCCGAAGAGCTGGGCAGTGCCATGGGCTCGTTTGAAGTACAGGTGCGCGTCGTGCTCCCACGTGATGGCGATGCCGCCGTGTAACTGGACCGTCTCGGCGACGATCGCGGTGAACGCCTCCGAGCAGTGCACGCGGGCGGCCCAGACGTCCTCGGCGACACTCGGGCTCTGCTCGGCGACCGCGAGCGTGGCCGCTGCCGAGGCGGACTTGGCCGATTCCAGCAGCACGTACATGTCGGCCATCCGGTGCTTGAGCGCCTGGAAGCTACCGATCGCCCGGCCGAACTGCACCCGGGACTTGCTGTACTCGACGGTCATCTCCAGACACCGCTCGGCGGCGCCGACCTGCTCGGCAGCCACTGCGGCCCAAGCGATCTCGCGCAACCGTGCCAGGGCAGGCGCGGCATCGGCAGTGCCGAGGCGCTTGGCGGCGACCGACTCGAACGCGACGGTGGTCAGCTTGCGGGTCGGGTCCATGGTCGGCGCTGCGGTCCGCGTCACCCCGGACGCGGCCGAGTCGACCTCGAAGAAGCCGCCGGGGGTGACCACGATCAGCATGTCCGCGCCGATGCCGTCGAGCACGTAATGTGCTGTGCCGGTGAGTGTTCCGTCGGATTCGGCGACTCCTGGCCGGTCCCAGCCGCTTTCGCCTGCCCAGCACACCGCGAGGGTGCGAGTGCCCTCGGCGACCTCGGGCAGCAACCTGGCGCACGCCTGCGCATCGCCGGACAGCAGCACCGCCTGCGCGCCGAGCACGGCCGACCCGAGCATCGGAACCCCGGCCAGCGTGCGGCCGAGTTCGCCGACCACCAGCAAGGATTCGACCAGGCTCGCCCCGAACCCGCCGTACTCCTCCGGCACAGCCAGCGCCGCCACCCCGATCTGTTCGCACAACAGCCGCCACAGCGCCGGGTCATAGCCCAGATCCGTCTGCGCCGCAGCACGCACGGCGGCAGGCCCGGCGTGCTTGGTGAGCAGCCCGCGCACCGAGGCGGCGAACTCCTGATGCTCAGTGCTCATGACTGCGCCTCGCTTGCGCTCGGCTCCGTCATGCGCACGGCGCGCTGGCACATGATTCGCTCACTTCGTTCGCTCATGACTGCGCCTCGCTGAGCGCGTCGGCGATCCTGGACCGATGCAGATCGGCTGTGCCCCAGGCGGATCGGAGCGCGGTGACCTTGGTCAGCCACAGCGACAAGTCGTATTCGGCGGTGTAGCCGATCGCGCCGTGCACCTGCAGCGCGGCCCTGGCCGCACGGTAGGCCGCGTTGCCGCAGGCGATCACGGCGGCGGACACATCGCGAGCGCGAGTGGCGGTGCCGAGGGTGAGCGCAGCACGGTAGAGCAGCGGCTCGGCCAGCTCCAGCCCGATCAGCACATCGGCGAGTTTCTGTTTGACGGCCTGGAACTCGCCGATCGGCTTGCCGAACTGCTTGCGCTGCTTGGCATATCCGGTGGTGGCGTCGAGCAGGGCCCGCCCTGCGCCGAGCAGCTGGGCGGCGCACGCCAGTGCGCCGGTGTCGAACGCGAGGGCAACGGCGTCGCGCACCGCATCGCCCTCGGCCACCGCCGCGTCGGCGGTCACGTCGAACAGGCGGCGGGCCGGATCGATCGACCGGACTATTCCGGCCTGCTGCCCGGCGGACAGCTTTGCGCCCTCCGCGAGCAGGATCACCTCCGCGGCATCGGCATCCACCGCGACGCCGTGCCGATCGGGCGTGGCGAAGGCGATGGTGCCGAGCGCGGCGCCCTCGGCGAAGCCGGGCAGCCAGCGTGCGGCCGGTGCCTGATCCGGAAGTGCTTGCAGCAGTGCGGGTAGCACGGCCGCGGTCTCGATCAGCGGGCCTGGCACCGCGGCGCGGCCGAGCTCGACGAACGCGACGACCAGATCGATCGGTTCGGCGCCGACGCCACCGTGTTGTTCGTCGATCGCCAGGCCGAGCACGCCCGCACCCGCCAACTGCTGGATCAGCGCGCGCCCCGGCCGCGGATCGCCGACCGCCCAACTGCGCACGGCCGATGGCGTGCGGCCCGCGTCGAGCAGCTTGCGCACGCTGGTGCCGAAGTCGAGTTGTTCGGGACTGAGCGCGAATCTCATCGGCTGCTTCCTCTCGGTAGTCCGAGCAGCCGCTCGGCGATGATATTGCGCTGAATCTCGTTGGTGCCCGCATAGATCGGCCCGGACAGCGAGAACAGATAGCCGTCGGTCCACGGTCCGGTTCGCTCGGCGTCGGCGCCGAGCACGTCGAGCGCGGTCTCGTGCATCGCGATATCGAGCTCGGACCAGAACACCTTGGTGATCGACGATTCCGCGCCGAGCTTGCCGCCTTCGTTGAGCCTGGTCACCGTGCCGAAGGTGTGCAGCCGGTACGCCTCGCTGCCGATCCAGGCGTCCACCACCGCATCGCGCTGCGCGGTGTTGGTCCGGTCCCCGGTGTCGAGCCAGAGATCGATCAGCCGCTGCGCCGTCGCGCTGAACCGGCCGGGGCTGCGCAGCGAGAGACCACGTTCGTTGCTCGACGTGCTCATCGCCACCCGCCAGCCCTCGCCCGGCGCGCCGATCACGTCGCGATCGGGCACGAACACCTCGTCGAGGAAGATCTCGGCGAATCCTGGCTCACCGTCCAGCTGCGGAATGGGCCGCACCGAGACGCCGTCCGCGGTGAGCGGGAACATGACGTAGGTCAGCCCCTTGTGCCGCTCGGCCTCGGGGTCGCTGCGGAACAGGCCGAAGGCCCAATCCGCGTAGGACGCACGCGAACTCCAGGTCTTCTGCCCGCTCAGCAGCCAGCCGCCGGTGGTGCGCCGTGCCGTCGAGCGAATGCCTGCGAGGTCGCTGCCCGCTTCCGGCTCCGACCAGGCCTGGGCCCAGATGTCGTCGCCGCGCGCCATTCTCGGCATGATTCTGGCCAGCTGTTCGGGCGTGCCGTGTTCGAACAGTGTTGGTGCAAGGAGGAATATCCCGTTCTGGCTCACCCGGCCAGGGGCGCCCGCGGCGTAGTACTCCTGCTCGAACAGCACCCACTCCAGCAGCGAGGCGTCCCGGCCGCCGTACTCCCGCGGCCAGGCAACCACGGACAGGCCGGCGTCGGCGAGGGTGCGTTCCCAGGCGCGGTGCGCCTCGAAGCCCGCCTTGGTGTCCATCGAGGCCAGCGGCTGCTCGGGCTTGTTCGCCGCGAGGAACTCGCGGACCTCCGCCTGGAATTCCTGTGTCGCCGTGTCGAAGTCGAGATCCACCTACGAAGCCCCGTTCTGTGCCGCGTCGCCGGTCGCTGTCGCCTTCATCGTTTTGGCGTTCATGCCGCCCAGCGAGTCGGCGCCGACTTCGGCGTTGTGCGCATGCGCGAAATGATGCAGCCCGAACACCGAGTCCATGCCTGCGCGCATGCCCATCAGGTCCTCGGCCTGGTTCACCGCCTTCTTCGTCAGCGCCAAACCGAATTGCGGCATCGCGCCGATCTTTTCGGCGAGTGCCAGCGTCTCGGCTTCCAGGTCGGCACGCGGTACCACCCGGTTGACCATGCCCCATTCCTTGGCCTGTGCCGCGCCGAATCGGTCACCGGTGAACAGGAATTCCTTGGCGGCGCGCGGACCCATCACCCACGGGTGCGCGAAGTATTCGACACCAGGAATGCCCATGCGCACCACAGGATCGGAGAAGAACGCGTCGTCCGAGGCGATGATCAGATCGCACACCCAGGCCAGCATCAACCCGCCCGCGATGCAGGCACCCTGCACCATGGCGATGGTCGGCTTGGGAATCTCGCGCCAGCGCCTGCACATGCCGAGATACACCTCGAGCTCGCGGGCGAAGCGCTGATCGCCGCCGACCTTGTCCACATGGTCCCACCACAGCGCCGCCTTGTTCGGATAGCGGATGTGGTGATCGCGGCCGGGGGTGCCGATGTCGTGCCCGGCGCTGAAGTGTTTGCCGTTGCCCGCCAACACGATCACGCCGACCTCGGGGTCCTCGACGGCACGTTCGAAGGCAGCGTCGAGCGCGTAGGTCATCACCGAGTTCTGCGCGTTGCGGTAGTCGGGCCGGTTCAGGGTGACGATCGCCGTGCGGCCGCGCACCTCGTACGTGACGACCTCACCCTCGTCCGGGATCGGTTCCGACATCACGAATTCTCCTCACGTAGTTGACGCTTGAGCACTTTCCCGGCGGCGCTGTAGGGCAGCTGATCGCGGAATTCGATGAACCGGGGCACCTTGAAGTTGGCGAGCACCGTGGTGGCGTGCGCGAGCACCTGGTCCTCGGTGAGCTGTGTGCCGGGCTTGCGGACCACGAAAGCCTTGCCCACCTCGCCCATTCGGGCATCCGCCACCCCGACGACCGCGGATTCGGCGACGCCGTCCAGCCGGGCCAGCGCCTGTTCCACCTCGGCCGGGTACACGTTGAAGCCGCCGGAGATGTACATGTCCTTGAGCCGGTCGGTGATCTTCAGATAGCCGCGCTCGTCGAGCGTGCCGACGTCGCCGGTGTGCAGCCAGCCGTCGGAATCGATGGTGGCCGCGGTACTTTCGGGATCGTCGAGGTAGCCGAGCATCACGTTGGGGCCGCGCAGCAGCACCTCGCCGTTGGCGGCGAGCCGCAGTTCGAAGTCGGCGATCGGGCGGCCGCAGGTGTTCGCGATGGTCTCCGCGTCGTCGTCGGCGCGGCACATGGTGCCGAACCCTGCGGCCTCGGACAGGCCGTAACCGGTGATGACAACGTCGAACTTCAGCTCGGATCGCATCCGTTCGACGAGTACCACCGGCACCGTCGCGGCGCCGGTGACCGCAACGCGCAAGCTGCTGAGGTCGAACGCGTCGCGGTCGGTGAAGTCGAGGATCGTCTGATAGATGGTCGGCGGGCCGGGCAGCACGGTGATCTTCTCCTCGCTCACCGCGCGCATGGTGGCAGGCACGTCGAAGGTCGCCTGCGGCACCAGGGTCGCGCCGGTGACCAGGCAGGCGAGGATGCCCGCCTTGTACCCGAAGTTGTGGAAGAACGGGCTCACCACCAGGTACCGATCGCTGCTGTTCAGCGTGGTGCACTCCGCCCAGGCACGCACCACCGCGAGCGCTTGCCGGTGCGCGACCAGGGTGCCCTTGCTGCGCCCGGTGGTGCCGGAGGTGAACAGGATGTCGGCGACGTCGTCGGGCCCGACGTCGGCAGCGCGCTGCCGAGCCGCGGCGAGCGTGACCGGCTCGGCGACGGTGGCCAGCTCGGACCAGTCCAGCGCGGCGATATCGGTGTTCTCGCCACCTTCGACGGGGATGACGACGATGGTGTCGATGGCGAGATCGGGTGCGGCCTCGTGCAATTCGACGAGCCGGTCCCTGCCGAGGAAGCTGCCAGCGATGAATAGTGCCTTCGCGTCGACTCTTCGCAGCACGTCGGCGGCCTCGTCGGCGACGTAGCGAGTGTTCAGCGGCACCAGCGCGGCACCCGCGTAGTGCGCGGCCAGCGCGGCGACCACCCAGTGATGGGTGTTCGGCGCCCACATCGCGACCCGATCGCCCGCCTGCACGCCGCGCGCGATCAGCGCCCTTGCCACCTCCTCGACCGCGGCGAGCAGCTGCGTCCAGTCCAGCCGGACCTCACCGTCGGCCAGCGCGGGGGCGGCGCCGAAGGTGCGCGCGGCATGCTGCAGTGCCTGCGGTGTCGTTTGAGCAGGGGTTGTCACGGTTGTCCTTACCTTCCGCGGCGGGCACTTAGGCAAGCGCCCTACAAAGCAAGTGCTTGGTAGGTTATCCTACCGGCGTGGGTGCGATCCAGACCTCAGAATCCGACACGGCCGCGCAGGGCGGGCGGTTTTCCGCGACGCAGGACGCGCAATTCGCGGCCGAGGTGCGCGAGTGGCTCGCCGAGAACCTGAACGGAGAGTTCCGCGAGCTGCGCGGGCTCGGCGGGCCAGGCCGGGAGCACGAGGCGTTCGATGAGCGCCTCGCGTGGGACCGGCACCTGGCCGCCGCGGGGTGGACCTGCCTCGGCTGGCCAACGGAGCACGGCGGCCGCGCGGCGAGCGTGCGACAGCAGGTGATCTTCCACGAGGAGTACGCGAAAGCGAATGCGCCCGCCCGGGTTTCGCACGTCGGCGAGGAACTGCTCGGCCCGACACTGCTCGCCTTCGGCACCGCCGCGCAGCAGGATCGCTTCCTACCAGGCATCCGCACGGTGAGTGAGCTGTGGTGCCAAGGCTATTCGGAGCCGGGCGCGGGCTCGGACCTGGCCGCCATCACTACTGCGGCGCAGCTCGACGGCGACGAATGGTCGATCAACGGCCAGAAGATCTGGACCTCGCTTGCCCATGTCGCCGACTGGTGCTTCGTGGTCGCGCGGACCGAGCGCGGTTCTGTTCGGCACAAAGGACTTTCCTACCTGCTGGTTCCGCTGCGGCAGCCCGGCATCGACGTGCGCCCGATCATCCAGCTGACCGGGACATCGGAATTCAACGAGGTCTTCTTCGACAATGCGCGCACGGCAGCGGATCTGGTGGTCGGCGCGCCTGGCGACGGTTGGCGCATCGCCATGGGCACACTGACCTTCGAGCGCGGCATCTCCACGCTCGGCCAGCAGATCAGGTTCGCCAGGGAGCTCGCCGACATCGAGGCGCTGGCCCGCCGCACCGGCGCCGCCGACGACCCGCTGATCGCGGATCGGATCGACCGGGCCTGGGTCGGGCTTCGGGTGTTGCGCGCCCACGCCATGCGCACCATGGAGGGCGTCGGCGTCGGCGTCGACGACGGCGGACAGGCCTCGGTCGCGAAACTGTTGTGGGCCAACTGGCATCGCGGCCTCGGCGAACTCGCCATGGCCGTGCTCGGTCCGGCGGGCCTGGTGGCCGACGAGCACGATCTCACCGAATGGCAGCGGCTGTACCTGTTCACCCGCGCCGACACCATCTACGGAGGTTCGAACGAAGTGCAGCGCAACATCATTGCCGAGCGGGTGCTCGGACTGCCGCGGGAGGCCCGCCCATGACCGGCCTTTCCGTTGCGCCGCAACCGGTTCCCGGGCACGGCCTGCTGACCGGGCGCGTCGCCGTCGTCACCGCCGCCGCTGGCACCGGGATCGGCTCCGCAACGGCGCGCAGGCTGCTCGCCGAGGGTGCCGACGTGGTCGTTTCCGATTGGCACGAGCGGCGTTTGGCCGAGACGGCGGCCGAGCTGACCGCCGAGTTCCCGGCGCGCAAGGTCGCCGCGATCGCCTGCGACGTGCAGAGCACCGAACAGGTGAACGCGCTCGTGCACGGCGCCGCCGAGGCGCGCGGCCGGATCGACATCATGGTCAACAATGCCGGACTCGGCGGCGAGACACCGGTGGTCGACATGACTGACGAGCAGTGGGACCGCGTTCTCGACATCACCCTGAACGGCACCTTCCGCTGCACCCGTGCCGCACTCGGCTACTTCCGCACGGCGGGCCACGGCGGCGTGATCGTCAACAACGCCAGCGTGCTCGGCTGGCGCGCGCAGCACGGTCAGGCCCATTACGCCGCGGCCAAGGCCGGCGTGATGGCGCTGACCCGGTGCAGTGCCATCGAGGCCGCCGCACTCGGCGTGCGGATCAACGCGGTCGCGCCGAGCATCGCCAGGCATGCCTTCCTGGACAAGGTCAGCTCGACCGAACTGCTCGATCAGCTGTCGGAGCGCGAAGCGTTCGGCCGGGCCGCCGAGCCGTGGGAAGTGGCCGCCACCATCGCGATGCTGGCGAGCGACTACACCTCGTATCTCACCGGCGAGGTCGTCTCGGTCAGTAGCCAGCGCGCCTGAGCGTCCCGCTGAAGGTCTGTTCGGACGGTCGCGACAGACCGGACGAGTGGCTGCGCACGCCTGAGTGCGAACGCCTTACGGCGTCCAGCGCACTGCGGGCAAATGGGCGGCTGATCAGGTAGAAAAGGCGGCGCCAGATGCCGTCGGGGTGTGCCATGCTGGGTGAATCGGATCCCGCACTCTCCAAAGGGGCGATGGCTATGGGCCTGGATAGCCCAGCTGCCCGCGAACAACTGGAACTCGACTTGGTGTGTGAAGTGGTGCTTGCCCGGCGCCGCTCGGACAGTATGGTGCTGGCCGCGCTCACGCTCGGCGCGGAGCTGATGGACCACGATTCCGAATGTGCGACCGCGATGCGGGCCGCGCAGATTCTCGAGCAGTTCGCGATCGACGAGGGTGCGGTCGTGCGCGATCCACGCGGCGCGTTGCGCGCCGATCTGGCGCGAGATCGCGAGCGCGCCAAACGACTCGGGCTCGGCCCCGACTATCGGGAGATCCAGGAGACCGATCAGGACCGGCGCAGGCATCGGCAGACCGCGGTGCTGTGCGAGGTGCGCGCGGATCTGCTCGATGTGGTGGCGAAGTGCCGCAAGTTTCGGTTCGACCGGGTCGCCTTCGACGAGGAGATCGCGCAGGGGCTCTGCGCCGCCACCGACAAGCTGGTGACCGGCGCCGACATGGAGACCTATCGGGCATGGCAGCGCGGCATGGTGCTCAAGTTGATCGAGGAGCCCGTGCCGCACGGCCCGCCGCGGGTGATGGCCACCGTGGACGCCGGGCCGGGTCGCGGGCAGCTCACCGTCGAATGGGACAGCTGCGAAAGACGACTCGCGCTGGTCGCGCGCATGGCGCGGGCAGGCATCTCGCCCGTGGTCATCTGCGACCGGCTCCTAGCCGATCTATCCGTATCCTCCCCGCTGCGTTATTCGGTGCGCTGAACCTGCTGGTGTCCGACACTCGTGCTCGCCACTCTGTACCAAGCAAACGCTTGGTTGTATTATGGCGGTTGTGACCGCACCCGACGCATCGAAATCAGCACGGCGCAATGAACTGCTCACGCTCGCGGCGCAGCTGTTCGCCGAGCGTGGACTGCGCGCCACCACCGTGCGCGACATCGCCGACGCGGCCGGGATTCTATCGGGCAGTCTCTACCACCACTTCGATTCCAAGGAGTCGATGGTCGACGAGATCCTGCGCGGCTTCCTCGACGACCTGTTCGGGCACTACCGCGAGATCGTCGCCGCCGGGCTCAGCTCGCGAGACACGTTGGAAGCCTTGGTACTCGCGTCCTACCAATCGTTCGACCGGCATCACGCCGCGGTGGCGATCTACCAGGCCGAGGCCAAGCGGCTGCGCACCGCCGAGCGGTTCACCTACATCGCCGAATACAACCGCGAGTTCCGCGAGCTCTGGCACCGGGTGCTGACCAACGGCGTGCAGGACGGCAGCTTCCGGCCCGAGATCGATGTCGAACTGGCCTACCGATTCCTGCGCGACACCGTGTGGGTCGCGGTGCGGTGGTATCAGCCAGGCGGCCCCATCACCGTCGACAACCTCGCCAAGCAGTACCTGACCATCGTGTTGGACGGGCTCACGGCGACCTAATCCGCGCGACGCGGCCCGTCGCGCTGTTCGCAAGCACACCACGTAGGAGTTCTCAGATGTCAGCACCAGCCGCCCGCCGCCCCTACGCCCCGCTGCGGGACGCCTACGTGATCGACGCCGTGCGCACCCCGGTCGGCAAGCGCGGCGGCGCGCTGGCCGCCGTGCACCCGGCCGATCTCGGCGCGGCCGCGCTGCGAGGTCTGTTGGACCGCAACCCGATCGACCCTGGCGCCGTCGACGACGTGATCGTCGGCTGCGTCGACAACGTCGGCCCGCAGGCCGGAAACGTCGGCCGCACCGCATGGTTGGCGGCCGGATACCCGGAGGAAGTCCCCGGCGTCACCGTCGACCGGCAATGCGGATCCAGCCAGCAGGCCATCAATTTCGGCGCGCAAGCCATCATGAGCGGCACCGCCGAGGTGATCGTCGCGGGCGGGCTGCAGAACATGAGCGCCATCCCGATCTCCGCGGCCATGTACGCGGGCAAGGAATACGGATTCGAGACGCCCTTCGCCGGCTCCGAAGGATGGGACCACCGCTACGGCAGCGCCGAGGTCACCCAGTTCCACGCCGCGCAGCTGATCGCCGAAAAGTGGGGCATCAGCCGAGAAGACATGGAGCACTGGGCATTGCGCAGCCACGAGCGGGCGCGCGATGCCATCAAGAACGGCCGCTTCGACAACGAGATCGTTCCGGTCGGCGACTTCTGGATCGACCAGGGACCACGCGAGACCAGCCTGGCGAAGATGGCCTCGCTGCCGCCGCTCGCCGAGGGCAGCCCGCTCACAGCCGCGGTGGCGAGCCAGATTTCCGACGGCGCCAGCGCGACACTGCTCGCCTCCGACTGGGCGGTACAGGAATACGGTCTGCGGCCGCGGGCCCGCATCCACCATGTCAGCGCGCGCGGCGCCGACCCGATCTTCATGCTCACCGCGCCCATCCCGGCCACCAAGTGGGCGCTCGAAAAGACCGGCCTCACCATCGACGACATCGACCTGATCGAAATCAACGAGGCCTTCGCGCCGGTGGTGCTCGCCTGGTTGCAGGAGACCGGCGCCGACCCGGACCGGGTCAACGTCAACGGCGGCGCCATCGCGCTCGGCCATCCCCTCGGGGCAACCGGCGCAAAGCTTTTCGCCACCCTGCTCAATGAGCTGGAGCGGATCAACGGCCGTTACGGACTGCTCACCATTTGTGAAGGCGGCGGCACCGCCAACGCGACCATCATCGAGCGGCTCGACCGCTGATCGGTGCTACCACTGCGAGCCGATGGACCGGTCGTGGTCGCGGTCCTCGCGGAAGAAGCGCTGGGTGCGGGCTAGGAGACGGTTGATCTCGGCGGTCATCGTCGCGGCGTCGAGCGGTCTGGCGACGATCGGATCGCCGGTCTTGACGAAGTAGCGGCCGTCTTCGTAGTCCATCCACCAGAAGCCGCGGCCGAAGGCGGGACGGGCGTCCACGGCCGACCCGGCGAAGACGGTGATCTCGCCGAGGCCGAGCCTGCGGCGCTTGAAGATCCGGTCCAGCTGCTGGGCCATGCTCACCTCGTAAGGTCGGCGGACGTGGCGTTCGCGGTCGGCGGCGACCTCTTCGCGGCGGACCTCGATCGGCGGATGGGTGCCGGGCGGCGTGCGCGGCAGGGCGGCGACCGCCCGCTTGGCGACCTGTGTTGCGGGACACCAGCTTACGATCACGTCCGCGCCATTGTCCGCGGCGTGGCCGGGAAGTTGGACGAGGGTCGCGCCGAGCCCGCCGCGTATTCCGGCGTGGAATCGGAAGACGTTCGACGGGGTTTCGCCGAAACCCTTCGATTCGATGCGGGCCTCCGGCTCCAGGAGCACGTCGAGTGCGCGCTCCAAATCCTCGGCATACCGGTTCATCAGCGCGTCGGCGGCGGCTTCGCGCTGCTGCTTGAGATCGCTGAAATCGACTGCCTCAGCGCGGTATTGCAGCGGGTACGGTAGTCGGTCACGGCCGTAGGCCGACCAGAGCAGCTCGAACTCGAGACCGGTGAAGCGCCAGTCAGCCATGCGTCAGTCGCTACCGAGGACCGGTGGCACCGCCTTCGGCAACGCATCCAGGCCGGTGACCTCGTTGCCGTTCGCCTGGGTGATCAGGTAGTCCTTCGTGCCGGACTTCTCCTGCTCGTCGTCCTTGCCCTTGCCTGTCATGCCCGGAGCCATGCCGGTTCCGGCTGCGCCGGGGCGGGCGGGTGTGCCGTCGGTACGGGTGACCGCGGCGGCTGGGGCGGCCGCGGGTTGGGGTGATCCCGGGATGCTGCGGCCTGGGTTTGGTGTGCCCGGGGTTCCCGAAGTTCCTGGTGTGCCAGGGATATTCGGGCGGCCGGGTGTTCCGGGGGAAGTGCGGAGGGGGCGCGACGGAGTAGGGGTTGCGGTGGTGAGATTCGAGTTGCCGGTGTTGGCGGTGCTTGGGCTGCCGGTGTTGGTGGTGTTCGGGGACGTGGTCGTCGGGATGTTCGACGGTGTCCCGGACTCCGTGCCCGCGGTGGTTGTGGAGGGAGATCCTGACGTCGACGGATCGGTTCCTGAGGCTTGTGTCGGATCGGTGGTCTGCTGGTCGGATGCCTTGGATTCCTGCTCCGTCGAGCCAGGTTCGCCGGTGGAGTTCTCCTGTGCCCCGGGAGAATTCGTGGTGCCTGGCGAATTCGTCTGGCCGGGTGCGGAGTTGGGCTTCGGCGAGTCCTCGACGATGCTCGGGGCGGCAGGCAACACCGGCACACCCTGATCGGTCTGGTTAGCGACCTGACCGTAGACCGTGCGCAAAATGCGCCGCGCCTCCTGCGTCGCTTCCTCTTCGGAATAGTCACCGGCTTTCATCGCACCGCTTTGCGGCAGCGTCTTGCCCATCAGATCCGGGCGCTGGGTCGCCTGCGGCATCAATGCCTGCGTCTGATTCAGCCCGGTATGCAGTTCCGACAGTTTGAAACTCACCAATCCCGTTGCGCTGGCCAGCGCTTTGGACTTCTCGCTGTAGTCGTTGACCGCCTTGGTCGCCGCCGCACCGGACTTGCCGGTCCACGCGCCGGAGATCGTGCGGGCGAACTCCCTGTTGAACGCCTCGGTGGCGCCGGTGAGATTCATGCTGATGTTCAGCCATGCTTGTGATGCTGCGTGCGCGACGCCGGGACGCATGGAATTCACGGCGTCGACCATCTGTGTCAGTGTCATCGAGTCGTAGTTGTCCGGGCCCGGAATCCTCGGCGGTTCGAACTCGCCGTCGAAGGTCTCATCGATCCGGCGGGTGAAGTCGTAGATGTTCTGCCGCTCGCGATTCCACTGCTCTTGGGCCGCGATGATGCGGGCACGGTAGTCGTCGTATGTCATTGCGGCACATCCAATCCGGTGAATTGGTCGGCCCTGGATTGATCTTGTTCTTGGAAGTTCGAAATTGCCTTGGCGACAACTTGTTTCGCAATTTTGACGGCGTCGATGTGCTGCTTCAGCACCGCGTCTATTGCTTGATCACTTCCGGTGGCTTTCAGCGAGAATTTCTCTTGCAGTGCAAAACTGGACGGGAAAGTCCCGAAGCCGGAGAGGTCTTTGACGTCGTCGACCGTCACCAGGATGCCGCCAAGTCGGTCTAGGTAGTCGTCGCATGCCTTGTCCAGACCACTGCCGACTTCCGGGTCCAGAGAAATTTCGCCGGCATCGGCTTGATCGAGAACCTTTTGCCATTCCGCGGGATCGACGCCAAACTTCATGCTTCCCCTCCGTCAGCTGCCAGGTAGATATTTGGCCAGGTCGTCGACGTGGTGCCGCACCTGAACGCACGGGTCTCCCTGCTTACCGATCTCATACCGGGTAATCACCTTGAACATGGCCGAGCCCTGAGGCAGTTCCACACCGATGTAGCACTTCAGTCGGTCACCGTCGCCGACGTCGAAGAACTGCACCGCGCGGCGCGAACCAACGGTCGCAGGTGTGAACGCCTCGTAGTCGGTCCGATGCTGAATGTCTTGGAGTGTGGGAGTCCCAGAGAAGACCGTCAGCTCGTACCACCGGGCAGTGGCACGCCATCCACAAACTTTCCAGCCATCGAATTTCACGCCCCCGGCGTCTTTCCGCTTGGTCGCGGGATCCAACCCGGTAGCCGAAACGGCCGAATCCGGAAGTCCACACGGATCCCACAGTCCAGCGTCAGCGTCTGCCGATTTCGACGGGGCAGTCGTGACAGCCGTGGTCCCGCTCGCAGTCGGCTTTCCCTCGGTGGGATCTCCACACCCCGCCGAAACCACCATCACACCGACCGCGACGACTAGACCACGCAGCACATTCCCCCTGCTAGTCATCCGTTCCTCACCGTCGCCGTTGTGCGCAATACAGACAGGTCCGGGCCGATTTCCGTGCCCCCTTGCAACTCCGATTGACGGTACGTTCCAGTTCACAACGTTGCAAGCACGCCAAGTGGGGAGCCGCCATGCCCTGGCGGCTCCCCACGGCGACGAGGTGAACGCCGTCAATCGGTCATCCGGCGGCCGGTTCCAGGATCTCGACCGGCTCCGGTTCCAGCTCCGTCGGCTTGCGATCCGGCCGAATGGTGAGGATCAGCACGGCCGCCCCGGTCAGCGCGATCAGCATGGTCCATACGGTGCCGACGTGCATCGCGTGGATGAACGCGTTGTCGGCGGCGTGCGCGAGGTCAGGCCGATTGATCGTGCCTGCCACATGCCTGGCCAGTTCGGCGGAGGCGCGCGCCTGATCCTGCGCCGGGCTCGGAATATCGGACAGCGATCCTTCGATCCCGCGCCGGTAGGCGATCGACATGATGGTGCCGCCGACCGCGATCCCGAGCACACTGCCGGTTTGGCGCACGGTGTTGGTGACGGCCGATCCGGCGCCGGCGCGCTCCAGCGGAAGGGTGTTCATCAGCGCTGCCGTGACCGGGCTGATGACCATGCCGATCGAGAGCCCCTGCACCAGCAGCACGACTTCGTTCCAGATGATCGGGGTGTGCAGGTCGAAGAGCCCGAAGCTGCCCATCGCGAGCCCGGCCACGACCAGTGCCGTTCCGGCGACGGGGCGCAGCGACCAGCGGCGGACCAGCCGCACGCCGAGCGGCCCGCCGATCATCACGCCGATCGCGGCCGCGGAACTCGCCAGGCCTGCCTCGAGCGCCGAAAAGCCGCGTGCCCCTTGCAAATAGAACGCACCGTAGAAGCCGACGGCGGTCATCGCGAAGAACAGCAGGCCGAGTGCGGCGTTACCGCCGCCGAAGGTGCGCTCGGCAAGGAGCCGTGGATCGAAACTCGGCTGCCGGATCCGCAATTCGACGAGCACGAAGGCGGCGAGCAGGATCAGCCCCGCGGTGATCGGTGCCCACACATCGAGTCGGCTCCACGAGGCCACCTGCCCGGCCCGGATCAGCCCGTAGGCCAGCGCCGCGAGCCCGCTGATCGACAGCAGTAGCCCGGCCGGGTCCAGTGGGCGCGGTGTCGGGCTGCGGAAGTTCGGGACCAGTGCGGCGATCCCGATCAGGCCGAGGACGACCACCGGCACGTTGACGAGGAACACCGAGCCCCACCAGAAGTGCTGGAGCAGCACCCCGGCCAGCAGCGGCCCGGCCGCCAATCCGACGCCGGCGGAGGCGGAGAAGAGCCCGATCGCGTTGGCCCGGGCAGGCCCGGTGAACGTCCAGGTGAGGATGGCCATGGTGGCGGGCATGATCAGCGCGCTGCCCGCACCCATCACGGCCCGTGCGGCGATCAATTGGCTTGCGTCGCTTGCGTATGCGGCCCAGACGGAGGCAGCGCCGAAGATCGCCATGCCTGCGATGAGCACGGTCCGGTGGCCGAAGCGGTCGCCCAGTGCGCCCGCGGTGAACATCAAGGTGGCGAAGACCAGCGTGTATGAGCCGGTGGCCCATTGCAATTGGGCCGGATCGGCGCCGAGTCCGCGGACCGGGTCGGCGAGGGTTTCGAACGTGGTGCTGAGGATGGTGTTGTCCAGCCAGATCAGCAGGGAGGACACCAGGAGTACGGCGAGGATCAACTGTTGCCGGGATTTAGGCAAGGTCGGAGGCGTGGTCATGAAAACCTTCGATACGATCGACAAGAACCTGACGACCGAAGTCTGAACGATCGTCAGGAACCTGTCAATCTCTGAGGAGGCTTCTGCCGTGGGCGGCAACCGGAACAAGCCTGGATCGCTGACCTTCATGGTCCGCAAGGTGTGGCTCGACATGCGCGCGGCAATCGGCGCCGAGCTCAAGGAATTCGGGCTGTCGACCTCGCAATACGCCACCCTGATGATGACGCAGGCGCATCCGGGCATGTCGGTCGCCGACATCGCCCGCGAGGTGTCGAGCACCCGTCAGGCCGCCAACGAAATGCTCGGCGGCCTCGAGGCCGAGGGTCTGATCGAACGCCGCCCCAACCCCACCGACCGCCGCGTCCACCAGATCCACATCACCGAGGCGGGCCGAGCCCGCTTCACGGAAGCCCGCAAAGCGGTGGTCCGCCGCGAAGCCGAGCTCGAATCCGCCTTCACCCCCGAGCAACGCGAGACCGTCCGCGACTGGATGGAAGGCATGTCGGAGGCCTGCCGCTTCGGCTGACCCCGGTGGCGGTATCTACTTCTCGGGCTCCAGAAGCACGGCGGTGCCGTAGGCGGCTACCTCGCTCATGGTCTGGGCGATCTCGTTGCAGTCGAAGCGCATGGCGAGGATGCCGTTGGCGCCGAAGGACATGGCGTGCTGGCACATCCGCATGATCGCTTCGTGGCGGGAGTGGTAGAGGAGCTGGGTGTACTCGGTGATCTCACCGCCGCCGAGCGAGCGAAAGCCTGCGGCGATGTTCGAGCCGAGGCCGCGGCTGCGCACGGTCAGGCCTGCGACCTCGCCGAACACCCGGACGACCCGGTGGCCAGGCACGTCGTTCATCGTCGAGACGAGGATCGGGAACTGCGGTCCCGGCTGCTGCTGCGGTGGCTGCTGGTACCCGGGCTGCGGTGGCGGGGCGTATCCGGGCTGCTGCTGCGGAAAGTTCTGCTGCTGCGGTTGCGGCGGCATCGGCTGGTTCATGAGCGGGATCGTACGGCCACGGCCGCACCGCGGCGAGTCACCGGGCTTGCCACCCGCGAATGCCCCGCTTCCCTGGTCGGGGCATTCGCGTCGGCCAGGTCAGAGCGTCTTGTGCAGTTCTTCGATCCGGGTGACCGCGTCGGCGACGATCCGGTCGATGAGCTCCCGGCAGGTGGGCAGGTCCTCGATGATGCCGGTGACCTGTCCCGCGGCGAGCACGCCCGCCTGGGTGTTGCCCTCGACCAGGCCCGCGCGCAGCAGCATCGGCGTATTGGCGGCCATGACGACCTGAGACCAAGTGAGGTCCTTGGTCTTTCGCATCGCCAGTCCATCGCGGACCAGGGTGGACCACTTCATGCCGGTCATGCTCTTGAACTTGGCGGCGTTGGCCACCGCGGCGGCGAGGCCGCGGGTGCGGCCCGAATGTTCCAGGCGCTGCACCAGTTCGGTGTTCAGCACACGATGTGGCATGCCGTCGACCTTCGTCGAGACCACGGTGTCCTGCAGCTGCCTGCGCAGGTACTCCTGCTTGACCGCCTCGGGCACGGTGCTCTCCTGGGTGAGCAGGAAACGGGTGCCCATCGCGACACCTGCCGCGCCGTAGGCCAATGCGGCGGCCAGGCCGCGGCCGTCGAAGAAGCCGCCCGCCGCGACCACCGGGATATCCACCGCGTCCAGCACCGACGGCAGCAGCAGCGTGGTGGCCACCGGGCCGGTGTGCCCGCCGCCTTCACCGCCCTGCACGATGACGGCGTCGGCGCCCCACGACGCCACCTTCACCGCGTGCTTGGCGGCGCCGATCGACGGAATCACCACCACGCCTGCGTCTTTGAGCTTGGCGATGAGGTCCTGCTTCGGTGCGAGCGCGAACGACGCGACGGCCACCTTTTCCCGGATCAGCAGATCGATGCGTTCGGGTGCGTCCGAGGCGTCGGCGCGGATGTTCACGCCGAACGGTTTCGCGGTGTGCGCCTTGGTCTTCGCGATCGCGGCCGCGAGCTCGGGGTAGGTCATGGTTGCGGAGGCGAGGATGCCGAGCCCGCCCGCCTCTGCGGTGGCGGAGACGAGGCTAGGGCCTGCCACCCAGCCCATGCCGGTCTGCACGACGGGATGCTCGATGCCGACCAGGTCGGTCAGCGCGGTCCGCAGCCTGCCGGTCATGACGGCACCTCGGTGTCGCGAATCGTCTTGGGGTCGAGCACATCCCGGATCAGCCGCAGCTCCTCGGCGGTCGGCAGCCTTGTCTCGCCCGCGTCGGCGAGACCATGGATCTCGAACGACGTGTTCGCCGCGACCTCGGCGGCGCTGACGCCGGGATGCAGGCTGCGCGCCCGCATCGTGTGGTCGGGGCCCTCGAAATCGAAGACGCCCAGATTGCTTACCACCCGGTGCAGGTGATGGAAGCGGAATGCCGGGTTGGCCGGATCGAGCTTGTCGTAGCCGACACCGGACACGATGTCGACGCGGTCGGTGAACACCCGAGCGGTGTGCCGCGAAACCCAGTAGCTGGTGGCGTGATTGATCGTATTACCCGGTGCTCCGCGCACTCCGAACATCTGCCTGGTCGGCTGCTGTAGCGCGCCGAACGCGGACAGGTTCTGATTGCCGTATCGATCGATCTGGTTGGCGCCCATCACCACATGCCGTCGGCCGGAGGCGACTACGTCGAACACCTTGCGGAACGGAATCCAGCCTTCGATCGGAGCCTTGCCGCCCAGCGGGGGAGTGTCGGCGAAAAACAATGCCTCACCGTCGGAGAGCAGCAGGTCGGGCTCGGTGGTCAGCTTCGCGAGTCGCGCCCCGATGATCGACATCGGCGACATCGGGCTCGCCATGATTTCCCCTGCACCACTGAAGATCTCCGCGCAGGCAACCGCGCAGACTTCGGCGCGGGTGATTGTCTCCGTGCTCATCGAGAACCCTCCTGTGCAAATTCGCGGACGGCCGCCTGGTACTCGTCTTCGGAGACAGCCAGATACTTCTCGACGAACTGCTGCCACGCCTCGGGCGTCTTCGCCGACTGCACATAGTGCTTCTGGAACTTCTCGTCTCGTCCGTAGCTGTCCCCGGCCAGCGTGAAATGCGCACCGCCGGGTGCCTCGACCACACCGTCCACCATCATCCGATTGAGCAGCAGCGACTGCAGCGGAACGGCTTTCACCAGCTCGTCGGTCTCGACGACCCGCTCCACCGACACATACCTGCGCTCGGCGGCCAGGCAGTACAGATCATCGAAGTACGGGTCGACGCCTGTATAGGCGGCATTGCCGTGTCGGTCGCCGATGTTCAGATGCACCAGCGCCGCATCGAGATTCAGCGCAGGCATCGCGATCAACGTCTCGGCGTGCCCCGCGTTATCCGGATACGGCGAAGTGACCGTGCGCAATTCGCCGTCCCAGAAGTTCGGCACATCGGACCCGAGCCCGGCGCGGATCGGCAGGAACGGCAGCCGGGCCGCGGCCGCCTCCAGTCCGCACTTGAGCATGCCCTCGTCCATTTCGCGCGCCACCAGCGCGCCGGAGGTGCGGGCGTGCGCGAACCACGGATCGTAGAAGGGCGCCGAATCCAGCGACACGAACCCGTAGTACGCCTTGCGCACCTTCCCGGCCGAGCACAACAGCCCGAGGTCGGGCCCGCCGTAGCTGACCACGGTCAGGTCAGTGATCGGTGACCGCAGGATGGCCCGCACCAGCGCCATCGGCTTGCGCCGTGACCCCCAGCCGCCGATGCCGATGGTCATTCCACTGCGCAACTCGCCGACGACCTCGTCGAGCGACATTCGCTTGTCTCGCATGACTTTCTGATCCCTGTCTGCTTGGCGGCGTTCCGGATTACTTGTCGGCCTTGCGCGCCGCCAGGTCGTCGTCGAACCGGGCGCGGATCTCGTCGGCGACACCGGCGAGGTTGAGTTCGAAGGTGAAGCCCTGCTCGTACCGGTAGCTGCGGTGCACGTCCTGCGGGTCGATGCCGTTGAGCGCCCGCTTCGCCGCCCGGATCACCCTGCCGTCCTTGGCCGCGATGTTCTTGGCGACTTCCATTGCCGCGGCATCGAGTTCGGCGCGTGGCACCACCTGGTACACCGACCCGTAGTGCTGCAGCTGCTGCGCGGTGATGGTGCTCGCGGTGTAGAACAGCGCCCGCATCAGGTGCTGCGGCACCAGCCGGGACAGGTGCGTCGCGGCGCCGAGCGCGCCACGATCGACCTCGGGCAGCCCGAAAGTGGCGTCGTCCGAGGCGATCACCACGTCGGCGTTGCCGACCAGCCCGATGCCGCCGCCGAGGCAGAAGCCGTGCACCACCGCGATGACCGGCACCGGGCAGTCGTAGACCGCCGCAAATGCCTCGAAGCAGCCATGATTCGCGTCGATCAGCGCCTGATGGCCCGGCTTGCTCTGGATTTCCTTGATGTCGACGCCCGCGTTGAATCCGCGATTCTCGGCGCGCAGCACCACGACTCGCGTTTCCCGGTCGCGCCCTGCCTCCCTGATCGCGTCGGCGATATCGAACCAGCCGTCGGTCGGTATCGCATTGACCGGCGGGTAGTCGACCGTGACCACGGTGATGCCGGTTGATTCGGAGTGACGGTTGATCCCCATCGCATGTCCCATCGTGTTTGGCCCGGCTTGTTCCTCGACGCAGCGCCCGATGGTGGTGAGCCCGGTGGCGAATACACCCAGCGCATTGGCAAAGCAAGCAGTTGCTTGGTAGGTTAGCACGGTGGCACTCGAAATCGACCTGGCCGACCGCATCGTTCTGGTGACCGGCGGCGTCCGCGGCGTCGGCGCGGGTGTGAGCAGGGTTTTTCTGGCGGCAGGCGCGACGGTGATCGCCTGTGCGAGGCGGCCCGCCGAGGCGCCGATCGAGGCCGACGGCCGTGCCATCGACTTCCTGTCCTGTGATATTCGCGACGCCGATTCCGTAGGTGTGTTGATCGATACAGTCCGCGAGCGCTACGGGCGCCTCGATTGCCTGGTCAACAACGCGGGCGGGGCCCCGTTCGCGCTGGCCGCCGACGCGAGCAAGAACTTCCACGCCAAGATCGTCGAGCTGAACCTGCTTGCGCCACTGCTGGTTTCCCAGGCCGCCAACGAGGTGATGCAGCAGCAGCCGGACGGCGGCTCGATCGTGAACATCTCCAGCGTCAGCGGCCACCGGCCGTCGCCGGGCACCGCCGCCTACGGCGCGGCCAAAGCGGGCATCGACAGCCTGACCGCGTCGCTCGCCGTCGAGTGGGCGCCCAAGGTGCGGCTCAACTCCCTGATCGTCGGCCCGGTCGACACCGAGCAGAGCCGGCTGCACTACGGCGACCAGGACGGCGTCGACGCGGTCGGCCGGACCATCCCGCTCGGCCGGATGGCGACGCCCGACGACGTCGGCCGCTGTGCGGCCTTCCTTGCCTCCCCGCTGGCCGCCTACGTCAGCGGCGCCGCCCTGCTGGTGCACGGCGGTGGTGAGCGCCCCGCCTTCCTGGCCGCGTCCACTGCGGCCGTCGGTCGGCAGTCCTGAAGACACAGAGATAAGAGGACAGATGGATACCGAGCAGATCTGCGCAGGCCGCACCGTCATCGTCACCGGCGCGGGCCGTGGCATCGGTCGTGCGCACGCGCTGGCCTTCGCCGCGGCGGGGGCCAGCGTGGTGGTCAACGACCTCGGCTCGGCGCTCGACGGCGCCGCGACCGGCGAGACGCCCGCCGAGCAGGTGGTCGCGGAGATCGTGGCGCTCGGCGGCAGCGCCGTGGCGAACGGCGACGACATCGCGGACTGGGACGGCGCCCGGCGGCTGGTCCGGCAGGCCGTCGACACCTTCGGCGGGCTGCACGTGCTGGTCAACAATGCCGGCTTCGTCCGCGATCGGATGCTGGTCAACCTCGGCGAGGACGAATGGGATGCGGTGATCCGCGTCCACCTCAAGGGACATTTCGTGACCATGCGGCACGCCATCGAGTACTGGCGCGGGGAAGCCAAGGCAGGCCGCCCTGTCGACGGCCGCATCATCAACACCAGCTCGGGCGCGGGGCTGCAAGGCAGCGTCGGTCAGGGCAATTACGGTGCCGCGAAGGCCGGTATTGCGGGACTTACGCTGACGGCCGCCGCAGAGTTCGCTCGCTACGGTGTCACAGTAAACGCGATCGCCCCCGCCGCACGCACCAGGATGACCGAGGGCGTCTTCGCGGAGACGATGGCCAAGCCGGACGAGGGCTTCGACGCGATGGCTCCGGAGAACGTCTCGCCGCTCGTCGTCTGGCTCGGCAGCCCACAATCGGCGGGCGTGACCGGACGCATGTTCGAGGTGGAGGGCGGCAGGGTGGCGCTGGCCGACGGATGGCGGCACGGCGTCGCGGTCGATCGGGGCGCGCGGTGGGCACCCGAGGAGCTCGGCCCGGTGGTTGCTGGCCTGATAGCCAAGGCGATGCTGCCGGAGGCAGTATACGGGGCCTGATCGGGCATCCGCCCTTCTTCCTCCGGGCGTAACAGTAGGGGTTTATCATGGGCCCCGATCCGTTAAAAGTCCCGTGTGAGAGTCGCGACCGGGCAAGATCTGCGCTTTATCACTGAGGGGAAGGCTCGGCGCATGACCATAGGTCGCACACTCCGTGTAGTGGCAGTAGCTGGGATTGTGGCCGGCTTTGCGCTGCTGGGGCCGGTCGCGGCCGAGGCACAGCCGTCGGGCAAGTGCCCGCAGTGCGCCGCTGACCCCGCTCCGCCGCCCTACGACACCGGGGGTTGGCAATCGCTGTCCGTTCCTGGACAGCCGTCCCAAGTGAGCGCGGTACCCACCAATCCCGCTATCGGCTCCGGCTCGGCCGCTGGCTCCGCCGCCGGTTCGGCGGCGGCAGGTGGCTCGGCGGCGGCCGGTTCGGCAGGTGCTGCCGCAAGCTCGGCCGGACTCGCCGCGGTCCTCGCCACCGGCTCCACTGGTCTCGGTGTGACTCTTGGCACAGGTTCGGCCGGACTCGGTGTGATCCTCGGCACCGGGTCGGCCGCGCTCGGCGCGACAGGTTCCGCCGGGGCAGCGGCCCTCGCCGCGACAGGTTCCGCCGGTGTCGGCGCATTGGCCGCGACCGGTTCTGCGGGCGCCGCTGCGCTCGGCGCCACCGGTTCTGCGGCCGCCGGCGCGCTGGCGACTGGCTCCGCCGCCGTCGGTTCCGCCGGAATCGGTATCGGCACAACAGGTTCGGCCGCACTCGGTTCCGCAGGCGTTGGCTCGGCCGGCGTCGGTTCTGCCGCAACCGGTTCTGCCGCAGTGGGTTCCGCCGCGGTCGGCTCGGCGGCCGTCGGTTCCGCGACCCCGCTGCTGCTCCTACTGATCCCTATCCCGCCACCGCCGGTGGTTCCCGTGCCGCCGCCCGTCGTTGTCCCGCCGGTACCGGTTCCCGCCGTGCCCGCGATCCCGGCGCTGCCGGTGGTCGCACCGCCGGTTCCCGCCGCGGCGCCTGCCCCGCCGCCCGCGCCACCTGCGCCGCCGCCGGTGCTTGCCGCACCCGCCGCGCCGAACCCGGCCGTGCGTCCGACGAGCGCGAGCGACCTGCTCCCCGAACCGAAACTGCTGTCCGTCATCGGCGGCCTGCTCGCGCTCGGACTTGCCGGAATCGGTTCCGGCGTAGTCAGTTTCCAGGGCGCCGCGGCCGCACAGGCCAGAGTCGACGCCGCCCGTGCCATGTTCTTCCCGAGGCCGTGAGGGGTAGGTCATGACTGAGCGACGGATGCCGGAACCGAGCGCCAGCGAGGTGCAGGCATGAGTGAGAGCAAGACGCAGAGCACGTCACGGTCCTACCGCCGGGTCGCGGCCGCGGTCGACGCCGTGTGTGCGGTCGCCGCCGACTCCGACGCCACCACCTTGGACGAGGTGGTGCTGGCGATCGCGAGCGAGCGGCACCGCGAAATCGAAATCGCCAGTGCGCAATTGGGGCCAGGCGTGTGCGGCCAGCGCAGGCTCTACCCGGATCGGGACGTGATCGTGCTCGCGCAGCGGCTGCCGAGCCGGGAGCACACGCTGGCACATGAGTTGGGGCACATCGTGTTCGACCACGAGGGCGCGCCGGCGCCCGAGGTGACGCTTGAGGCCAGCGACGATCTGATCGCCTACATGCTGAGCCAGCGGGCGCACCAGCAGATCCTCGACGATGGCGCGGACGAGCTCGCCGAGTGGGAGGCCGAGACCTTCGCCGCCATGCTGATGACCCGACTCCGCGTGTTCAACAGCCGAGGCGCAGGCGTCTCGGTCCTTCGATTCGATGAGGCGCTGGGATGACCTTGTGGTTGACCGCTCTTCTGGTATGGATGGCTGCCGGGGCGCGGGTGGGACGCGTGCTGGTGAAACCCGCGACGACGGCCCGGGTGGCCATTGTCGTAGCGGTCGCCGCCGTTGCGCTCGCCGCGACCGTCGCGGTTCCCGAGATCGCGGTGGCCGTCGACAACCTGCTGCCGCACGGCGTGCACGCGGGCTGGCTCTCCGACGGCGTGGTGGTCTCGGCCTGGATCGCGTTCGTCACCGCCACCTCGGTGGTGGCGTCGGCGGCCTGGCCGGTGGTCTCCCGGCGGAACCTGCGCCAGGTGGCCCTGGTGATCTACAGCGTCGGTCTCGCGGCGGTCGCCGCGACCATCGCGTGGTCGTTCACCTTCGGCTGGGAGGTTGTCACCGTCGGCGCGGTGTTCGTGGTGATCACCGGCCTGCGCAACCTCGACTGGACCACCCTCGGTCGCGGCATCGCGATCTACACCGCGGGCACCGCGGTGGTCGCGGTCCTCGCGTTCCTGCAGGTGCGGCGCGAGTTCACCGACGCGACCAGGGTGCCGCCGGGCAATCCGACGTGGGCTTGGCCGGCCTGGGAGGTGGCCAGCCTGCTCATCGCGTTCGGTGCGGTGTGGATCGTGGTGGAGCTGTGGGTGCGGGCGCGGGTGCTGCTGCGCCAGATTCGGCCGTTGCACCGCATGATGGTCGGTCGCTTCCCCGAGGTGGTCGCGCACGATCAGACCGGCAGCTCGACGCAGCTGAGGGCGTCCGACCAAGTGGCGCAAATCATGGACGCGCTCTATCTCCAGTCCGGCGGGGGCGTGGTGCTCGCCGCGGTCGGGCCGCCGCCGCGGTCGATCACCGACCGCGCGGACACGGTGGCGCAGTGGGCGAGAAACCCGTTGGGTGATGTGGCGCTGGATGCTCGGTGGATTGCTCCGCCGGAGGGGATTAGTCCGCGCGGTTGGGTTCAGGCCATCGCTCGGGCCTATGACACGACAACCGCAGAGCCGGTCCGGAATTGATCAACGGGCCGGTCGGTGATCAACAACACCGGGCTGTGATCAACTCGACGGAAAACTCGTAGGGCGCTTCAGTATTCAATCAGTTCGACGCAGCACGAAAATCCGGTTCGGCGCGAAGGCCGGACTCCGTGCTGCGTCGAATACGCTTATCCTGGTGGATGTTCCACTAGTCGTCGCAACCCGCTCGGTGCGAGCCCCCATTTTTCCGGGCACGGCTGTAGAGCCGCCGTGCCGATCTCCCGCCTGGCGTGCGCATAACACAGCACAGTGCGACCCTGCGGGGCCGCACTGTGCTTCCGTGCACCTGAGCCTATTCGGTGCCATCCGGAGGAATTTCGGGCAAGCCTTCACTTGCCCGCAACTTCTCCGCCATGGAGGTGAGTAGGTTCTGAGATTCTTCGGACAGGTCGAACGCTCTACTCGACAGCCGTCGCAGTCCGTAGCCCTGCAGCTGGGACAGCAACTCCAGATCGTGGTCGATCTTGGCGGCATAGATGTCGTTGAAGAAGTAGTCCGGCTTGACCTTGAAGAACTTCGCCAGGGCGGCCACCGTCTCATCGGACGGGTTCGTCCGTTGTCCCGACCGCAACTGCGACAGGTACGGTTTCGAGATCGGATGTCCGGAGGCCGTCAACGCAGCCGCAACCTCCGCGTTGGTGTGCGGCTTACGCCCCGGGGGATGCACGGTTTCGAACAGCTTGTTCAGCCGCGCCGCGAAATCAGCCATTGTGAGCCGCCCAATTCCCTTCGCTGTACTAACAGTCGTTATCTCGGATACGTATCATTGATATTAGCGGCTCAGTAACTGAAAACCTACGCCTGATTCCGGATTTCCTTGAAGCTTCTAGGTGCCGGTCGGGCGAAGGTACTGGGACCGTCGCGTTTGCGGGTCACCCCAACGGCTCTCGAGAAGCCGAGGTACGGCCCAGTTCTGGCCCGTCCTGGAGGTCTTGCCCGCGCCACCTATGATAGCGGAAAGATAGCTGACAAGTCATCTAGTTCATCGACCTCGGCAATGTGTGGCGTACGACACGTTTTTGGGCCTGGGGGATGAACGTTCAACAAGCCGGTTTCGGGCGGTTGAACGCTCTATAGCCGTTCGATGATGGTCCCTGTCGCCATTGCGCCACCGGCACACATCAGCACCATCGCGGTGCTGCGGCCCGTTCGCTCCAGTTCGTGCAAAGCCGTTGTGATGAGCCGGGATCCAGTCGAGCCCACTGGATGGCCGAGCGCGATCGCGCCGCCGTTGACGTTGACCCGATCCATGTCCGGCTGATGCACCGAAGCCCACGACAGCGCCACCGACGCGAAGGCTTCGTTGATCTCGAACAGGTCGATGTCTCCGATGGTCATCCCCGATCGCTCCAACAGGCGGCTGCAGGCCTGCACCGGGCCGTCGAGATGGAACTCGGGCTCACCGCCGACCAGGGCCTGGGTCACGATCCGTGCCCTCGGCCGCAGGCCCGCGCGCTGCGCGGCGGCCTCGTCCATCAGCAGCACGGCGGCGGCGCCGTCGGAAATCTGCGAGGAGCTGCCCGCGGTGTGGATGCCGCCCTCTAGCACCGGCTTCAGCTTGGCGAGACCTTCGACGGTGGTCTCCCGCAGGCCCTGATCCCGTGATACATCAAGCTTTTCGCCGGTCAAGGCGCCTGCTTTGTCGACGGCAGGCGCGGTGACCGTGAGCACCTCGCGATCGAAGCGTCCCTCGGCCCAGGCCTGCCCGGCCAGGCGCTGCGAGCGCGCGCCGAACTCGTCGACGTCGGCGCGAGTGATGCCGCGGCGCTTGGCAATCCGTTCGGCCGCCTCGAACTGGTTCGGCAGGTCGATGTTCCAGGACGCAGGCCTGCGCGGCCCGGCGTTCTCGCCGACGTTGGCGCCGAGGGGAACCCGGCTCATCGCCTCGATGCCGCAGGCCATGCCGATGTCGATGGCGCCGGTCGCGATCAGCCCGGCGATGAGATGGTTCGCCTGCTGCGCGGAGCCGCACTGCGCGTCGATGGTGGTCGCGCCGACCTGCCACGGCAGTCCGGCGTGCAGCCACGCGACGCGGGTCACGTTGTTGGACTGCTCACCCGCCTGGGTGACGCAGCCGCCGATGACCTGTTCGACCAGTGCTGGATCCAGGTGCGCCCGTTCGAGCAGTCCGCGCTGGGCCACGCCGAGCAGTTCGGCGGCGTGCAGGCCGGCGAGCCAGCCGCCGCGCTTGCCGATGGGGGTGCGAGCGGCCTCGACGATGACGGGTGTGCCCATGTCCAACCTTTCATCTGGGACAGAAAACTGAAACGAGTTCATGAGGGTGATCGAAGGCGGTTCTGTCCGGTTTCTTTCCTCATACTGCCGCCTATGCTTCAATGATTATAGAACGTGTTTCAGTTTGTCGAAGGAGACATCTGGTGGTAGATCCTCGGAATATCCGGCCGAATCTGCCGGACGGATTCGACGTCACGGACCCGGACATCTATGCCGAGCGTGTTCCGGTCGAAGAGTTCGCCGAGCTACGTCGCACCGCCCCGATCTGGTGGAACCCGCAGCCGCCCGAGGTCAGTGGCTTCCATGACGAAGGCTTCTGGGTCGTCAGCAAGCACGCCGATGTCAAAGAGGTGTCCCGGCGCAGCGAGGTGTTCTCCACCTACGAGAACACCGCCATCCCGCGCTTCAACGACGACATCACCCGCGAGCAGATCGAACTGCAGCGGTTCGTCCTGATCAACAAGGACGCCCCCGAGCACACGAAACTGCGCAAGATCATTTCCCGTGGCTTCACCCCGCGTGCGATCAACGGTCTGCGCGCCGAACTTTCGGCACGCGCCGAGCAGATCGTCAAAGCCGCCGCCGAGTCGGGGACCGGCGACTTCGTCGCTCAGGTCGCCTGTGAACTGCCGCTGCAGGCCATCGCCGAGCTGATCGGTGTCCCGCAGGAAGATCGGATGAAGGTCTTCACCTGGTCCAACGACATGACCGGCTACGACGACCCGGACAACGACGCCGATCCGGTCATGGCCTCGGCCGAAATCCTCGGCTACGCATACCAAATGGCCGCCGCGCGCAAGGAGAATCCGGCCAACGACCTCGTCACCACGCTGATCGAGGCCGACGTCGACGGCGACAAGCTCAGCGAGGAAGAGTTCGGCTTCTTCGTGATCATGCTGGCCGTCGCGGGCAACGAGACGACCCGCAACGCCATCACGCACGGCATGAACGCCTTCATGGAGCACCCGGAGCAGTGGGAGCTCTTCAAGAAGGAGCGCCCGGCCACCGCCGCCGACGAGATCATCCGCTGGGCCACCCCGGTCACCTCGTTCCAGCGGACCGCGCTGGAGGACACCGAGCTCGGCGGCGTGCCGATCAAGAAGGGCGAGCGGCTGGTCATGCTGTACCGGTCGGCCAACTTCGACGAGGACGTGTTCGAGCACCCGGAGCAGTTCGACATCATGCGAAAGGACAACCAGCACTTGTCCTTCGGCGGCACCGGCGCGCACTTCTGTGTCGGCGCGAACCTGGCCAGGCTCGAGGTCGATCTGATCTTCAATGCGATCGCCGATCACCTGCCCGACATCAGCAAGGTCGGCGACCCGAAGCGGCTGCGTTCCGGCTGGCTCAACGGCATCAAGGAATTTCCGGTCGACTACAAGACCGTCGCGGGCTGAGCACGCGACAAGGGCCCTCGCTCCGGTAGTCCCAGCCGGATCGAGGGCCCTTCGCCTGCAGGTCTGTTCAGCCGATCTTCTTCGCGGTGGCCATCGCGCGGTCCACTTCCCAGAAGGCGCGCAGCGCGGCGATCTTGCCGGAATCGTCGACCCGGTAAGTGAATACGCCGTCGGCGTCGATCTGATGACCGCCGAGCGTGCTGCGGATGGTGCCGGTGAAGGCGATCTCGTTGCCGCATGCGAACGAGTCGGTGAACAGGAATTCGATCAACTCGGTCTGTGCTATCGCCTTGTCCCAGAAGGCGGCGATCGCCGCCTTGCCGCGATGGCCCTTACCTTCCGGGTCGAAACCTGAAGGGCCGATGGGATCTTCGACGATGCCGTCCTCGGCGAACAACGCGACCCACGCGTCCTTGTCCCTGGCCCGGACCGCGGCCTGCGAGGCGAGCCCTGCCGTCCTGGCCGGATGATCGGTGGTCGTGGTCACTTCGATACCTCCGCGACAATGGGATCGTCGATGTGCGCCGCGGCGAATCGGCGCAGCGAGTCCTGTTTGGCGGCAAGCTCGCCGTCGAAGCCGATGCCTTCGGCGAGCCAAGGAATGACGATCGCGTCTGTCACGCCCGCGTCGGCCAGGTCCTGGTAACCCGCGCGTCCGAACCGGTCGACGCACACCGCCTGGATCTCGAACGGGTCGGTGCCACGGCCGAATTCGGCGCGCAGCGCGTCGAGCTTGCCGATGGTGCGGCACAGCTCGTCGTAGGTCATCATCGCCGAGGCCCAGCCGTCGCCGACCCGGGCGGCCCGGCGCAGCGCCACCTCGGTGTGGCCGCCGATGTAGAACGGCACCTGCTCGGTCGGCGCCGGGCTGACCTGCAACGGATCGAAGTCGAAGAACTCGCCGTGGTATTCGACCATGCCGCCGTCGAGCACCAGCTTGATGACCTCGATCATCTCGTCGACCCGGGCGCCGCGCCTGGCGTAAGGCACCCCGCACCACTCGAATTCCTCCGGTGCCCAGCCGATTCCGACGCCGAACCCGAAGCGGTTCCCCGACATCGCGGCGACCGACCCGACCTGCCTGGCCAGCAGCAACGGATTGCGCGACCCGAGCTTGAGCACGTTGGTGTAGAATCGAATCCGACTGGTCGCCACCGCCATCGCCGTGGCCCCGATCAGCGGATCGACCCACGGCGTCTCCGGGCCCCAAAACCGGCTGCCGTCAGCGGTGTACGGATACTTCGCCGCCGCGGACTGCATGTAGAACAACGAATCGGGCAGTGCGATCGACGAGAACCCGCACTCTTCTGCGGTCTTCGCCAACTCGGTCAGCTGATCCAGCGGGCTGAGCGCGATCCCCAGCGTGAACTTCAGTGGACTCATGACGGCGCCTCAGCTCGGCTTCGTCGAGCCGACAACCCACAGGGAGAAGTACTGGGAGCCGCCACCATAGGCGTGTCCGAGTGCCTTCTGCGCGCCGTCGACCTGGTACGCGCCCGCCCGGCCCATCACCTGCTTGGCCGCCTCGGCGAACCGAATGAGCCCGGACGCCCCGATCGGATTCGAGGACAACACCCCGCCTGACGGGTTGACCGGCAGAATGCCGCCGATCTCGGTCTCACCCTTGTCGGTCAGCTTCCAGCCGTCACCCTGCGGCACGAAGCCGAGGTTCTCCAGCCACATCGGCTCGAACCAGGAAAACGGCACGTAGATCTCGGCGACGTCGATCTCGGTGAGCGGGTCGGAGATTCCGGCCGCCTGCCACAGCGCGGCGGCCGCGTCGCGCCCGGCCTGCGGATTGACCTGGTCGCGTCCGGCGAAGGTGGTCGGCTCGGTCCGCATCGCGGTGCCGTGCACCCACGCGACCTTCTTGCCGGTCGCCTCGACCGCGGCGGCCGCGTCTTCGTCGCCGAGCACGATGGCGCACGCGCCGTCGGAGGAGGGGCAGGTTTCGTCGAAACGGATAGGGTCCCAAAGCATCTGGGAGGCCAGCACCGATTCCAGCGTGATGTCGGGCTGCTTCAGGTGCGCGTGCGGGTTCTTCGCGCCGTTGCGGCGATCCTTGACCGCGACCATCGCGCCGATGTGGCTCGGTGCGTTCGAGCGTCGGATGTAGGAGCGCACGTGCGGTGCGAAGTAACCGCCGGCGCCCGCGCCGACCGGCATGGTGAAGGGAACCGGAATCGACAACGCCCACATGGCATTCGACTCCGACTGCTTTTCCCAGGCGATCGCGAGCACGCGCTTGTGTACCCCGGCCTGCACCAGGTTGGCCGCGACCACGCCGGTCGAGCCGCCGACGGAACCGGCGGTGTGCACGCGCAAGAGCGGTTTTCCGCTGGCGCCCAACGCATCTGCCATATACAGCTCGGGCATCATGACGCCCTCGAACAGGTCGGGCGCCTTGCCGACCACGACCGCGTCGATATCGGCGATGGTGAGGCCTGCGTCGTCGAGCGCACGATCGATCGCCTCGCGACACATGCCCGCCATCGATACGTCGGCACGTTTCGTCACGTGATGGGTTTGTCCGGTGCCGAGCACCGCGGCCGGGACACTCATCGGGTCGCCTCCGATTCCAAGACGGTCACAAGGTTCTGCTGCAGCGCAGGGCCGCTGGTGGCATGGGCCAGTGCGCGATTCGCGTCGCCGGCAATGATCGCCGTCGCCGCGAAGCCGATGCGTTCGAGGCCAGCGGCGAACATCGGATTGGCCGCGAGCGCGCCGCCCGACGGGTTGACCCTGGTGCCGTTCGTCAGGCCGATCGCCTCCGCGAGGATCAGCTGCTGATGGCTGAACGGCGCGTGCAGTTCGGCGATGTCGAATCCGCTCGCATCGCCGCCGGTAATCGCCTGTGCGGCAGCGGAAGTGGAGGGGGAGACGGTGAGATCGCGGGCGCCGAGCACCGGGGTGTCCACCCGATGGGCCATGCCGGTGATCCACGCGGGACGCTCGCAGAGTTCGCGGGCGCGATCGCCCACCGCGAGCACCACCGCGGCGGCACCGTCGGTGATCGGTGCGACATCGTGCGCGCGTAGTGGATCAGCGACATAGGGTGTGCCGAGCAGACTTTCGACGTCGCCGTCGGCACCCGCGGCCACCGCCGCCATATCGCGTTCGGTCCAGCGGCCCGCGTCGAGCCCGGCCCTGGCCTGCAGACCGGCGATGGACAGCGCGTCCGGCCACAGCGGGGTCACCAGGTACGGATCGAGCTGCATGGTGAGGACCTGGCGCAGCGTGCCCGCCGACGATTTACCGAAGCCGTAGACCAGCGCGGTCTTCGCCTGTCCCGAGCGGAGCTTCACCCACGCCTCGTACAGCGCCCATGCGGCGTCCATCTCCACGTGCGATTCGTTGATCGGCGGCACCGCGCCGATCGCGTCGATCGCGCTGATGAACGAAAAAGCGCGTCCGGCAAGATAATCCGAGGATCCGGAGCACCAGAAGTCGATATCGGACTTGGTGATGCCCAACTGGCTGTACAGCTGCTGGAAGCAGGGCACCAGCATCTCCACACCGTTGGTGGTGCCGAAGGTTTCCGGCACGTGCGGTGCGTGGGCGAATCCCACGACCGCGATGTCGGTGGCGTTGTCAGTCAACGGTCGCCTCTCTCAGAGGTGGTGCTTGTAGGTCTCGTAGTCGGCATCCGGTTCGCCGGACGGGCGGAAGTGGTCGACGTTCTCCAGGCCGAAGCCCCACTCCTCGCGCGGCTTCCACACCGCTTCCACTCGCATGCCCATCCGGACTTCGCTTGCCTCGCAACCGAGTACGAGATGCAGCACCGGAATGTCCGCGCCGTCGAGCAGCACGTAGGCGGCCACGTACGGTGGCTTGATCCGCTGGCCGAGGAACGGCACGTTCACGATGCAGAATGTGGTGACCGTGCCGCGGTCGGGCAGTTCGACGACCTCGTCGGTCGGCCTGCCGTCGGTCGGGTTGGCGCCGCGCGGCGGGAAATAGACCTTGCCTGCGGCGTCGGTGCGGCCGCCGAGCAGCTTGCCCTCGGCCAGTCCGCGCAGGTAAACGGTCTCCTGCGGGGACGCGGTGTGCTTGTATGCGAGGTCGACCGGCGTGGTGATCATGGTGACCGGTTCATCGGTGCTCGCAGCGGATGCTGTTGGCGTGGAAGGCTTTTCGCCTGGTTCGAAGCAGGCGATGTCGTGGATGCTTCCGGTGGTCTCCGCGGCCCACCGGACGACCACCCGCATGCCGGTCTGGATGTCTTCGGGCCCAGCGACATCGACGGCATGCAGCAGTGCGGTGTCCGCGCCGTCCAGTTTGATCAGCGCCCAGGCGAACGGTCGATCGAAAGGCTGGCCGGCCAGCGGCTCGCGCACCCAGGTCCACGATTGGACGGTGCCGGTCTCGGCGACATCGACGAACTCGGTCAGCGCGGCGGACGTCACCGGGTCGTACTCCGGCGGCGGCACCAGCACCCGCCCGTCGGACCCGCGCACGCCAACGAGCTTCCTGGCGCGCAGGTTGGTCAGAAAGTGCCCGATCGTCGGCCCCACGGACCGCGTGTAGTCGAATCGCACCCGCAGAGGCGCGCTGAGTACATCAGGTGCGGTGTTCAAATCCGACCCTCTCTCATCCGCGATTACGCCGGATGCGGTATTCCCCTGAGTCACAATGTCGAGTAGAACAGGTTCTTATTCTGCTGGCAAGGTGCGGCATCGGTGACAGGCTGGGAGAGCGCCGCAAAATCAGGCACGGATGGTTGGAAAGAGGTCACGCATGAAGTTCGGATTGCAACTCGGGTACTGGATGGCGCAGCCCCCGCACAATGCGGGTGAGTTGGTGGTCGCGGCCGAGGCGGCCGGGTTCGACGCCGTGTTCGCCGCGGAGTCCTGGGGCTCGGACGCGTTCGGCCCACTGACCTGGTGGGGGTCGTCGACAGAGCGAGTACGGCTCGGCACCTCCGTCGTGCAGATGTCGGCCCGCACGCCCGCCGCGACCGCCATGCACGCGCTCACGCTTGATCACCTCAGCGGCGGCAGGGCCATCCTCGGCCTGGGAGTTTCCGGGCCGCAGGTGGTCGAGGGCTGGTACGGCCAGCCGTTCGCCAAGCCGTTGCAGCGGACCCGCGAATACGTGGGGATCATCCGGCGCATCCTCGAACGCGAGGCGCCGGTCACCAACGACGGGCCGAGCTACCCGCTGCCCTATCAGGGGCCGGGCTCGACCGGACTCGGCAAGCCGCTCAAGCCGATCGTGCACCCACTACGTGCGGATTTGCCGATCTGGCTGGGCGCGGAGGGCCCGAAGAACGTGGCGCTCACCGCGGAGATCGCCGACGGCTGGCTCGCCATCTACTACGCGCCACGCCTGGCGAACATGTACAACGATTGGCTCGACGAGGGCTTCGCCAGGGCAGGTGCGCGCCGGTCGCGCGAGGACTTCGAGATTGCCGCGAGTTGCCAGGTGGTGATCACCGACGATCCGAAGAGCGAACTCGAGAAAATGCGCTGGATCATGTCGCTCTACATCGGCGGCATGGGTGCCCCGGAGCAGAACTTCCACGCCCAGGTCTACCGGCGCATGGGTTACGAGCGTGAGGTCGACGAGATCAGCAGGCTGTTCCTGTCCGGCAAGAAGGCCGAGGCCGCCGCGGTGGTGCCGGATGAGCTGATTTTGGATACGGCAATCATCGGCGACGAGGAACATGTCCGTAAGCAACTCGGCGTCTGGTCGGCGGCAGGCGTCACGATGTTGCTCGTGTCCGTTCCCGATGTCGCACAATTACATCGCCTCGCGCCCCTTGTCGATATGTAGAACACGTTCTAGATTCAAAGCTATGACGGCGCAGGAGTCAGTGCAAATTCTCGGTCTGTGGAACATCGCCGAAGCCGAACCCGATCGGATCGCCATGGTCGATCCGGCGGGCCGGGAGGTGTCGTATCGCGAATTGGCCACGTTGGCCAACCGCTACGCCACCGGCCTGCGCGGTCTCGGCCTGGAAACCGGCGACGTGCTGGTCAGCATGGTGCACAACTGCGTGGAGGCGATCGCCGCCTACTTCGCGGCGTACCAGGCCGGGCTCTACATCGTCGCGGTCAACTGGCACCTCACCGGCCCCGAGGTCGCCTACATCCTGCAGGACAGCGAGGCGAAGGCCTTCCTGGCCAGCGACCGCTTCGCCGCCACCGCGACCGCAGCCGCCGACGAGGCGAAACTGCCTGCGGCGGCGCGCTTTTCGGTCGGCGAGATCGACGGCTTCAAATCGGTCGCCTGGCTCGGCGCCGCCGACACCGGACGCCCCTCCGACCGCAGCACCGGCGCCCCGATGCTCTACACCTCCGGAACCACCGGTCGCCCCAAGGGTGTTCGCCGCCCGCTCACCGGCGCGAACCCGGATGTCGTTCCGCTGCACACGATGGCGTTCTTCGGCCTGTTCGACCTGGCGCCGTACGACAATCACGTGCACATCTGCGGCTCACCGCTGTATCACACCGCGGTGCTGAACTACGCCACCATCTCGATTCAGCTGGCGCACAAGCTTATTCTGATGGACCGCTGGGATGCCGAGGACATGCTCCGGCTGATCGACAAGTACCGCGTGACGCACAGCCACATGGTCCCCACTCAGTTCCATCGCCTGCTCGCACTGCCCGAGGAAGTGCGCGCCAAATACGACATGTCCTCCCTGCGCAGCATGATTCACGGCGCCGCACCCTGCCCGCCGGAAACCAAGCGCAGGATGCTCGAATGGTGGGGACCGACCGTCACCGAGTACTACGCCGCCACCGAGGGCGGCGGCACCGTCATCAACGGCACCGAATGGCTGCAGAAGCCCGGCTCTGTCGGCAAGGCCTGGCCCTGGTCGGTGATCAAAGTCCTCAGCGAGGAAGACGGCTCCGAGCTGCCCGCAGGCGAAGCCGGCCTGGTCTACATGCAAATGGGTGGTTCCAGTTTCGAATACCACCACGACAAGGCCAAGACCGAGGACGCGCGCGTCGGCAACCTCTTCACCGTCGGCGACATCGGCCACCTGGACGAGGACGGCTACCTCTACCTGCATGACCGCCGCTCCGACCTGATCCTCTCCGGCGGGGTCAACATCTACCCGGCCGAAATCGAAAATGTCCTGGTCACCCACCCGAAGGTGGCCGACGTCGCCGTCTTCGGCATCCCCCACCCCGATTGGGGCGCCGAGGTGAAGGCCGTAGTCCAGCCCGCCCCCGGCATCGAAGGCACCGACGCCCTCACCACCGAGCTCCTGGCCTTCGCCGCAACCCAATTGGCGAAGTACAAGATGCCCAAGTCGGTCGACTACCTCCCCGAACTCCCACGCGACCCCAACGGCAAGCTCTACAAGCGCAAACTCCGCGACCGCTACGTCCCCTCCCAATAGCTCCAAGATCAACGGAACAAGATCATGGGGACCTGGTGGCGGCATTTCGCGACCCCCGCCACCAGTTCCCCCTCGATCGCTGGCACGCGGCGCCGCGTGCTACTTCAAGATCAAAGACCCAAATCCGCACCCCCTCTGTGGATCCGCACTGCTTCTAGCAGCCCAGAACGAGTGCGGATCCACAGAAGGGGTGCGGACTCATAGGTTCAAGGTCGAGAAGTGGACCCTTTCCTCGACGGTGTCCCATTGGCGCTGGCCACGATTCGCGAACGGGACATGGTCGAGGCGACACGCCGGTCTCGCCTCCACCATGTCCCGCTCGCCGCGGGCGTAGCCACCGAGCGGGACATGGTTGCGGTTAGCGGGTTGCCATTCGGCCATCTCGCCCGCACGCCCCGTCCGCACTTGCCACCCACAGCCGCGCTTCGACAGCGGCACGGCTGTTCGTTTGGTTGTTAGACGACCTCCGGAGCCGGGAAGTGATCTCGAGAATGTTGACGGGAGTCAAATGGTGCCTGTCGTGACGCATGCTGCAACCATGCGACTACCGCCAACGGGACGCGGCAACCATTTGACTACCGCCAACGAGACGCAGCAACCATTCGACCCCCGTTGATGGAGGTCGGCCAACCAGGGGACTCCCGCCGAATGCAGTGCCCGGCAGTCCATGTTGTGCAAAGACGTGGGCCCGACGATCTGGCGGCGTCCAGCCCAGCTCATGCTAGCTACGTCCCGCCCTGAGCGCCGTAGCACCCGAAACCAGCGCCGATCCCGAAAGCCACTGCTGACCTTCAGGTTTGCCCCAGACAATCCCTCCAGCCAGGCCAATCCGCACAGCTTGCAGCAGCCCAGAACGAGTGCAGATCCACAGGACGAGTACGGATTCCGAGAAGGGCTACGGATACTCGGGCTTGCCGCCAGGCAAGCCCGAGTGACGCCCGCCCGATCAGTGACGCCCGCCCGATCAGTGACGCCCGCCCGATCAGTGACGCCCGCCCGATCAGTGACGCCCGCCCGATCAGTGACGCCCGCCCGATCAGTGACGC
>NZ_JBICTD010000011.1:0-141657 GCF_043197455.1 Nocardia sp. NPDC049149 | reverse complement strand
TACGCCCGGCACTCATTTGGTGCGAAGACGCGGCCCGATGAGCCAGCGGAGTCAAGGCCATCTCAGGGCGGCTACGTTCGCTCTGAGCGCCGTAGTACCCAGAACCAGTGCGGATCTCGAAAGCCGCGCCGGATCCTCATGCTTGCCGCCAGGCAAGCCCGATCCGTAGCGCCACCCCCGGATCCCCATCCACGCCCCACATTCGTGCCTCGTCAGAGGCACGAAGTCCCCTCTGGTTGTTTGACAACCCTTCGGAGCCGGACACCAGTGCAGACCCCCGAAAGCCGCTGCGGCTACTCAGGCTTGCCGCCAGGCAAGCCCCATCGATCCGCACCTACGCCCCACATCTGTGCCTCGTCAGAGGCACGAGGTCCTCCCCGGCTGTCTACCCAATCTTCCGTGCCCGACCCCATCTGTGCCTCGTCAGAGGCACGACGTCCTCCCCGGTCGTCTACCCAATCTTCCGTGCCCGACCCCATCTGTGCCTCGTCAGAGGCACGACGTCCTCCCCGGCTGTCTACCCAATCTTCCGTGCCCGACCCCATCTGTGCCTCGTCAGAGGCACGACGTCCTCCCCGGCTGTCTACCCAATCTTCCGTGCCCGACCCCATCTGTGCCTCGTCAGAGGCACGACGCCCTCCCCGGTCGTCACCCAACCTTCCCTGCCCGACCCCATCCGTGCCTCGTCAGAGGCACGACGCCCCTCCCCAACCTTCCGCGCCCCACCCCAACTGTGCCTCCCCAGAGGCACAGCCCTCCATCTCGGTTGTTCGACAACCTTCCAGAGCCCGGCACCTGCTCTTTCCCCTCCACCAAACCTTCCGGAGCCGAACCACGAGGAACCCCTAAACCCCCTCGCGATACTCCGAAGCCAACCCGAACAACGGAAACAGCTTCTCGGTATCCAAAAAGAAACTCATCCCAGCAATAGCATCCCCATCCAACTCCAACACCGTGATCGACCACGGAACCCACACCCCCGGCTCCTCACTCGGCTTGTAATGCCCAAACGCCGCATGCCCGTTCGCCCCTTCGAGCCGAACCATCCGAGAATCCCGGCACCCACTCCCATGCCCCAGCATGAACGCAGCCACATTCTCCGGCCCGGAGAACCAGAACTCGATCGGCGGCATGGACAGCGCCACATCCGTTTTCAGCAGCGCAGTCAGCGCATCCATGTCGTACGCCTCGAACGCCTTGACGAAGTTGTCGACCAGTTTGCGCTGGTCTTCATTGGATTCGTCGTAGTCGTCGGTGGCGGTCGGCTGCACCTTCGACATGGTGGCCCTGGCCCGTTGCAGTGCGCTGTTCACCGACGCGGGCGACATGGTGAGGGCCTCCGCGGTCTCGTTGGCGGAGAACCGCAGCACTTCGCGCATGATCAGGATTGCGCGCTGGGTGGCGGGTAGGTGCTGGCAGGCGGCGACGAATGCCAACCGCAGCGTGTCTTTGGCCGACGCGTGCTCGGCGGGGTCGGCGCCGAACGCCAGCGCGTTCGGGATCGGTTCGATCCACACGTAGTCCGGCTGCGGCGGCGGTAGGGGAGAGTCCGGTCGCGCTGGCCCGGATAGATCCATCGGCCTGGCGCGCCGCTGCGGGCCGTCGAGCATGTCCAGGCAGACGTTGGTGGTGATTCGGTAGAGCCACGAGCGCAGGCTGGCGCGGCCCTCGAACGAATCGTAGGACTTCCACGCGCGGGTGAAGGTTTCCTGGACCGCGTCTTCTGCTTCGAAGGACGAGCCGAGCATGCGGTAGGCGTAGGCGCACAATTCCCGGCGGTGTTTCTCGAAGGATTCGAGCACGTCGGGAGCGAGGCCGGCGGATTGGCCGGACAAGTCGTTCATGGTTGTCACCCTGCCACAGGGCACCGACACATCCCAGACCCAAATGCCGACTACCAGCGCAATCAAGATCATCAGCCGGCGTCCCGCCGTGCGTCCGGTCACAGCCTCCCGGTCAGCCGATGAATTCAGCCACCGCGATCCGTCTGTATTTGTGCGCAACTAAACAGGCGGACTACGAAAAAGGGACCGACACATGAGCAGCCGGATGATATTTCTCAACCTCCCCGTCGCCGACCTGAATCGGTCGAAGAAGTTCTACGAGGCGGTCGGCTGGAAGGTCAACCAGGAGTTCTCCGACGACAACGCTGCCTGCATCGTGATCGACGACAACATCTGCGTGATGCTGCTGACCAGGCAGTTCTTCATCACCTTCAGCCAGCGCCCGGTCGCCGATACCACCGAGAAGACTGGCGCCTCTTACGGTTTGGCGCTGACGAGCGTCGCCGAGGTGGACGCACTGGCCGATGCGGCGCTGTCCGGCGGCGCCACCGAAGAGGTCAACGCGGACAAGCGCGCACAGGAGGAGCAGGTGGGCATGTACAGCCGCACCTTCCTCGATCCGGACGGCCACCAGTGGGAGCCGTTCTGGATGGATTACTCGGGCAGTCGGTGACGCCCGACGCGGGGTCGCCCCCGGTGCCGAAAGGTGCCGGGGGCGTTCAGCTTTCCGGGGTCAGCTGCCGGTGAAGGTCGGCTTCCGCTTCTCCGCGAAGGCCTTCGGGCCCTCCTTGGCATCGGTGGAACGGAACACCGCCATGCCGAGCTTCGCGTCGATCTGGAAGGCCTCTTCCTCGTGCATGCCCTCGGTGTCCCTGATCGTCCGCAGGATGGCCTGGACCGCGAGCGGACCGTTGGCGGCGATCTGCGCGGCCAGTTCCAGTGCCTTGTCGAGGGCGCTGCCGTCCGGCACCACGTGCCCGATCAGCCCGATCTCTTTGGCCTCGGCGGCGGTGATGTGCCTGCCGGTCAGCAGGATGTCCGCGGCAACGGTGTAGGGAATCTGCCGTACCAGGCGCACCGCGGACCCGCCGAGCGGGAACAGGCCCCAGCGTGCCTCGGAGACACCGAATTTCGCGCTTTCGCCGGCCACTCGGATGTCGGTGCCCTGCAGGATCTCGGTGCCGCCCGCGATGGCAGGCCCCTCGACCGCGGCGATCAACGGTTTGGTCAGCCTGCGGCCCTTGAGCAATGCCTCGATCTTGGACAGGTCCCAGCCGCCGCCCGCGAACGAGTCGCCGGGATGCTGTGCGGTCATCGCCTTCAAGTCGGCGCCCGCGCAGAACGCGCCGCCCGCGCCGGTCAGGATCGCCACCCGGATGTCCGGATCGCTGTCCACCTGATCCCAGGCATCGCGCATGATCGCCATCATCTCCGCCGAGAGCGCGTTGCGCGCCTCGGGTCGATTCATCGTGACGATCAGGACCTGGTCGCGTTTCTCGACGAGGCAGTGTGGCATTGACGAATCTCCTGACTTTTCGACCCTTGCCAGGAACAGTAACACGTTCTATTTTTAGCCTGTGAGCTACAACATAGCGGACCTTGTCGAACATGCCATCGACCTGATGCCCGACCGCGTCGCGCTCGTGGGCGACGGTCGTGAGGTGACCTACGCCCAGCTGGAGGAGCGCGCCAATAAATTGGCTCACTACCTGCTCGAACATGGCGTGCAGCCGGGCGACAAGGTCGGCATCTACTCGCGCAACACGGTCGAGGCGGTCGAGGCGATGGTCGCGGTGTTCAAGGCCAGGGCCGTGATGATCAACGTGAACTTCCGATACGTCGAGAACGAGTTGCAATATATTTTCGAAAATTCGGACATGGTCGCGTTGATCCACGAGCGCCGCTACAGCGAAAGGGTGGCCGCTGTTCGTCCGAACACCCCGCAGCTGAAGACGGTGATCGTTGTCGATGACGATACGACCGGCACCATCGCCACCGCAGCGGATTCTGTCGAATACGAGGCGGCGCTCGCGGCCTCGTCCGGCGAACGCGACTTCGGTGAGCGCTCGCCCGACGACGTCTTCATGCTCTACACCGGCGGCACCACCGGCCTGCCGAAGGGCGTGATGTGGCGGCAGGAGGACTGGTGGCGGGTGCTCGGTGGCGGCATCAACTTCATCACCGGCGAACCCATCGACGATGAATGGACCCAGTCCAAGACCGGTCACGGCAGCGGAGCGCAGATGGTGCGGTTCCCGATCCCGCCGATGATCCACGGTGGCTCACAGACCGCGGTGTTCCACAGCCTGTTCGACGGCGGGAAGGCCGTGATGGTGCCCGAATTCAGCGGGCACGGCGTATGGCAGGCGATCGACCGTCACAAGATCAACCTCATCTTCATCACCGGCGACGCGATGGCGCGGCCGATGCTGGACGCGCTGATCGAGGGTAATCCGGAAACCGGTGCGCCCTATGACCTTTCGAGCCTCTACGTGCTGGCCAGCAGCGCGGCGTTGTTCTCGCCCGCCCTCAAGGACCAGTTCGTCGAGCTGCTGCCGAACCGGCTGATCTCGGACTCCATCGGCTCCTCCGAGACCGGCTTCGGCGGCCTGTCGATCGTCGCCAAGGGCGTCAACCACACCGGCGGGCCGCGCGTGAAGATCGACGCGTCCACCTCGGTGCTTGACGAGGCGGGCAACCCGGTGCAGCCCGGCTCCGGCGTGGTCGGCCTGCTTGCCCGCAGCGGGCACATTCCGCTCGGCTACTACAAGGACGAGGCGAAGACCGCGGCAACCTTCAAGGAGTTCAACGGGATTCGCTACGCCATCCCCGGCGACTTCGCCAGGGTCGAGGAGGACGGCACCGTCACCATGCTCGGCCGCGGTTCGGTCAGCATCAACAGCGGTGGCGAGAAGATCTACCCGGAGGAGGTCGAGGGCGCGCTCAAGACCCACCCGGAGATCTTCGACGCGCTCGTGGTCGGCGTCGAGGACGAGCGCTGGGGCCAGCGGGTGGTCGCCGTGGTGCAGTGTCGCGGGGGAAATCGGCCGACGCTGGCGGAATTGCGCCCGGTTCTCACCAAAGAGATTGCCCCGTACAAGCTTCCGCGCAGCCTGTGGTTCGTGGACGAGATCAAGCGTTCCCCTGCGGGCAAGCCCGACTACCGCTGGGCCAAGGCGCACACCGACACCTGTGCCGCCGACGAGCATGCCGAAGCGAGCAGCAAGTAGGAACCGGTCATCCCGAAGGGCCGCCACGGATTTCGTGGCGGCCCTTGCCTGTGCCTCGGTCAGCGGTTGCCCAGCTCGGCGAGCCGATAGGTGAGCGACTTGCGGACGGCGGGGATGCGGGTGAGCGTCGTGACGACGAGATTGCGCAGCGACCGGGCGGGGCGCGACGTCAGCGTCGCCATGCGGGTCATGCGGTCGGTGAACGCGACAACATCGAGCGCTATCGGGCGGCGGATGGTTTCGTAGCTGTCCAGGAGGGATTCGGGCTCGCCCGCGATGACTCTGGTGAGCAGGCCGCCGAGGGTTGCGGCGTCTTGGATGCCGGTGTTCATGCCCTGGCCGCCCGCGGGGCTGTGCACGTGCGCCGCGTCGCCCGCGAGCAGGACCCGGCCCGTGCGGTAGCGGTCGGCGACGCGATGATGCACCCGGAAGCGTGAACTCCACAGCACTGCACTGACTTCGACGTCCCCACCGGGTCCGCGGGCGTCGAGAATGGCTTGGATGTCGTCGCGGGTGGGGTGCTCTGGCGCCGTGTCGACGGTGGCGACCACGCGGTACCGGTTCGATTCGGCGGGGTCGGGCAGCGGTGCGATCACGGTGATGCCCTCCGGTGACAGATACAGCGAGACTTCCTCGCGCGGGATCGGCCAGTTCATCCGGACGTCGGCGAGCACGAACGACGCGGGATAGGCGGCCCCGGTGAATCCGATGCCCGCCTGCTCGCGCACCACGCTGTGCATGCCGTCGGCGCCGATCACGTAGTCGGCGCGGAGGGTGCCGACGGCGCCCGCGGCATCGGTGTATTCGACTGTCACGCCGTCGTTCTCCTCGACGACCCGGGTCACTTGGTACGGCCGGTGCACGTCGCCGCCCGCCTTGCGCAGCGCGGCGAGCAGCACCGCCTCGGTGGTGTCCTGCGGGACCATCAGGGTGTAGGGGTACTGCGTCGGGAGGCCGTCGAACCGGAGCGTGGCCAGGGTGCGACCGCCGTCGTGCAGCGTGAAGGTCGGCACCACAAGACCTTCGGGGATGAGCTCCTCGGCGATGCCGAGCTCGTGCAGCACCTCCAGCGTCCTGGCGTGCACGACCGCCGCGCGAGAGGTGTTGGCGCCCTCGGCAAGTCGATCGAGCAGGACGAAGTCGACGTCTGCCGCGGCCAGGGTGACGGCCGCGGTGAGCCCGGCAGGCCCCGCGCCGACGATGACGACGGAGGTGGTCTCTGGCAGCGGGTTCGGGGTGGTGTTCATCAGAACTCCTGAAGTCAACATCTGTGGGCCAACGCTTGTTGGCATAACGGTAGCCCGCCCGGCGTGGCTAAGTCAACGGTTGTTGGCCTACACTTGTTGGCATGACGATCGAGCCTGATCAGCCGCCTGCCCGGCGCTCCGATGCGACCCGCGCGGCCATCCTGGAGGCAGCACGCGCCCGCTTCGCCGCCGAGGGATTCCGCAAGGCGACCATCCGCGCCATCGCCACCGACGCCGCGATCGACCCGTCGATGGTCATGCGCTATTTCGGCAGCAAGGACGGCCTGTTCGCGGCCGCCGTCGACATCGACCTGGCGCTGCCCGACCTGGCCGCCGCCGATCCCGATCGGCTCGGCGAACTACTCGTCCGCCGCTTCCTCGCGCTGTGGGAGGAGCCGCCGGGCAACGAGGTGCTGCGTACGTTGCTGCGCTCCGCGGTGACCGACGACGCCGTCACCGAACGTTTCCGCACTGTCTTCGCCGAGCAGGTGCTCCCCGCCGTCCTTCGTTTTGGTGACGCTGCCGACGCGCCGCGCCGCAGCGGCCTGGTGGTCACTCAGCTCCTCGGAATTGCGCTGTGCCGCTACATTCTTCGGATCCCGCCGGTGGTAGCCCTGACGCGCGAGGCGCTGATCGCCGACATCGCCCCGACCATTCAGCGCTACCTGCTGTCGGTGCCCACCGAGTAGCGGCAAGGCGCGAGAACGGTGGTCGTTACGACCTTCGCTGAGTCGAGACTCCCATCTCGGCCCGAGTATCAGCGGAACTGGCGGCGCGGAATGACGCCCGTTGCAAGGGAATTCGACCGCACACACTATTTCGGCCCGCCGAGTTTCCTCGACGGGCCGAAGGGGAGTGCCCACCGGTCAGGCCGGGGCGGCCAGGAGAGCGCCGAGGGCGCGCAGATGGTCTGTTCCGCCGCCGAGGGCGAACTCGTGGTGTTTGGCGGCGGTGAAGTAGTTGTGCACGATGTGGTCTCGGTCGATGCCGACGCCGCCGTGCACGTGCACGACGGTGTGCGCCACCCGGTGGCCCGCGTCGGCGGCCCAGAACTTGGCGGTGTGGACGGCTTCGGCGCTCGGCAGGTCCTCGGACAGCAGCCAGGCGGCCTGGGTGACCGCCAGGCGCAGGCCCTGGACGTCGATGTAGGCATCGGCGAGACGCTGGGCCACGGCCTGGAAGCTGCCGACCGCCTTGCCGAATTGTTCTCGCTCGCGGGTGTATTCGGCGACCAGCTCGAGCGCCCGCTCGATGGTGCCGAGTTGGGCGGCGCTCAGGCCGAGCCAGGCGCGGGTGAGTATCCAGTCGAGGATCTCGGCGCCACTCTCGACGGTGCCGACCAATTCGGCGGGGGTGTCGGCGAGATCGACGGCGTACTCGGGGGTGCGGTCGACCACCTGCTGGGCGGTCACGGTCGCCGCGGCGGGATCGACGAGGAACACCGCGACCGTGCCGGACACGGTGGCGGGGACCAGGATTCGATCCGCCCGGTTGGCGAACGGCACCGTGGTCTTGGCGCCGGTGAGCCGCCAGCCACCGTCCGTCTCGGCGGCGGTGGTGATCGGCTTGGTCGGCTCCCAGTTGTGTTCCTCGGCCAGCGCGGCGGTCAGGATGATCCGTCCCGCGCCCGCCTGGGTCGCCCGATCCTGTTGCGCCGCATCGCCGAATCGGGCCAGCGCGCCTGCGCCCAGCACGATCGACCACAGGTAGGGCACCGCGGCGACGTACTTGCCGAGTTCGCGCAGCACGGCGGTCTGCTCGAGCACACCCAAGTCACTGCCGCCCACTGCCTCTGGCAACGCCGCCGCGAGCACGCCGGTCTCGGCGAGCGAGTGCCACAGCGTCTCGTCGAATCGTTCGTCGGCGGTGTCGAGTTCACGCAGGCGGTCGGCGGTGACCAGCTTGGCGCACACCTCGCCGGTCAGCCTGGCCAGATCGAGCTGGGCCTCGGTGGGAGTGAAATCCATGTCAGCTACCTGCTTTCCGTCAGCGTGCCGAGGCGGGCTGCTTGAGGGCGGTCATCGCGATGATGTCGCGCTGCACCTCGTTGGTGCCGCCGCCGAAGGTGAGAATCAGTGCGGCGCGGTGCATCCGCTCCAGCCTGCCGCGCAGTTCGGCGCCGGGGGAGTCCTGCCGCACGTAGGCCTGCGGGCCGAGCACCTCCATCAGCAACCGGTATGCCTCGGTGGCCAGCTCGGTGCCGTACACCTTGCAGGTCGAGGCGTCCCACGGTCGCGGCGCCGCCGAGCCGCCCGCGTCGGCGCGGCTGGCGATCTCCCAGTTCAGCAGCTTCAGGTATTCGACCTTGGCGTGCACCCGAGCGAGGTTGAGCCGCACCCATTCCTGGTCGATCACCCGCGAGCCGTCGCCGGCCTTGGTGTCGCGTGCCCATTCGACGGTCTGGCTCAGCGCGAGGCTGAGCGGTCCCGCCGAGGTCAGCGCGACGCGTTCGTGGTTGAGCTGGTTGGTGATCAGCGCCCAGCCGCCGTTCTCCTGGCCGACGAGCGCGCTCGCGGGCACCCGGACGTCCTGGTAGTAGGTCGCGCTGGTGTCCGGCCCCGACATGGTGTGCACGGGTGTCCAGGAGAAGCCTTCGGCCGTGGTCGGCACGATCAGCATGCTGATGCCCTTGTGCTTCTTGGCATTCGGATCGGTGCGCACCGCGAGCCACACGTAGTCCGCGTAGGCGATCAGGCTCGTCCACATCTTCTGGCCGTTGATCACGTAGTCGTCGCCGTCGCGCACCGCGGTGGTGCGCAGGCTGGCCAGGTCGGTGCCCGCGCTCGGCTCGGAGTAGCCGATGGAGAAGTGCAGTTCGCCCGCCGCGATCTTGGGCAGGAAGAAGCGCTTCTGCTCTTCGCTGCCGTAGTGCATGATCGTCGGCGCGACCGAGTTGATGGTCAGGAACGGCACCGGCGCCCCGGCGATCGCGGCCTCGTCGGTGAAGATCAGCTGATCCATCACCGTGCGGTCCTGCCCGCCGTACTCCTTCGGCCAGGCCAGCGTGAGCCAGCCGTCGCGGCCCATATCCTGCGCGACCTCGCGGTAGACGTTGCCCTGGCCGTACTCGCCCGTCTGCGCGCTGAGCGCGGCTCTACGCTCGGGAGTGATGAGTCGCGCGAAGTAGTCGCGCAGCTCAGCGCGTAGCTCCTCCTGCTGCGGCGTGTACGCAATGCGCATGGCAAATACCTCATGCCTTCGTCGATGTGGGTTCAACCGATCATTGCATATCGACTGAAACATGTTCCAGTATTGAGGCCGAATCCGGTCGATGCCGCCCCGTGCGGAGTCGTCGGGTTGTTAGGCTTCTGCTAGGAACGCGGTAAAGGAGTTCTCATGAAGGTCAGCGTCGATTTGGACCAGTGCGAAGCGAACGGAATCTGTGTCGGAATCGCCCCCGACGTGTTCGAACTCGATGACGAGGACCAGCTGCACATCCTCGAGGCCGATGTGCCCGACGACCGTCTCGCCGATGTCGAGGACGCCGTCGCGCAGTGCCCGAAAGCGGCGCTGCGCCTCCAGTGACACCGGGCCTTGCCATAGATTGGAACACGTTCTAGGGTCGGCTCCGTGGGTGAGCGAAGCGAACGAACCAACGACACAGCGGCCGCGAGTGACGATGGGGTGAGTCTTGCGGGCCGGGTGGCGATTGTGACCGGTGCGGGCGCTGGGCTGGGGCGGGCAGAGGCGCTCGCGCTGGCCGGGGCCGGGGCCTCGGTCGTGGTCAACGACCTGGCGGACTCGGACGCCGTCGCCGCCACCATGGCCGATATCCGCGCGCTCGGTGCCAAGGCCGAGTTCGTCGCGGGCAGCATCGCCGAACGCGCGACCGCGGACGCGCTGCTGCGCACCGCCGAGGAGGCCTTCGGCAGCGTCGATATCGTGGTGAACAACGCGGGGATCACCAGGGACCGGATGCTGTTCAACATGTCCGACGAGGACTTCGACGCGGTGCTCGCGGTGCACCTGCGCGGCCATTTCTTGTTGTCCCGCAACGCTGCAACCTATTGGCGTGGCAAGTCCAAGGAAGCGGGCGCTCCGGTATATGGCAGGCTGATCAATACCTCCTCTGAGGCTGGCCTGCTCGGCCCGGAGGGCCAGGCCAACTACGGCGCCGCCAAGGCGGGTATCACCGCGCTGACGCTGTCGGCGGCGCGAGCGCTCTCCCGATACGGCGTGCGCGCCAACGCGATCGCGCCCCGCGCACGGACCGCGATGACGGAGGCCGTGTTCAGCGCGGCGCCCGAGGGGCAGATCGACCCGCTCTCGCCCGATCATGTCGCCCGGCTCGTCGCGTTTCTCGCCTCGCCCGCCGCCGACGCGGTCAGCGGTCAGCTGTTCGTGGTCTACGGGGGCATGGTGGCGCTGATGGCCGCGCCGGTGGTCGAGCAGCGCTTCGACGCCGTCGATGGCCAGTGGTCGGCCGGTGATCTCGCCGCGACGCTCGGCGGCTACTTTGCCGAACGCCCTGCCGGGCAGACGTTCTCGGCGTCGTCGCTGTTGGATCTCGGCTGAGCGCAGGCGCGCTCGTCCCCCTGGGTGGGTGAAACAAGCGCATCGAGGGTCGATATCTGCAAGGCTCACCGACACGGAATCGCTGATCAACTGTCCAACTGTTGATCAAGGGTCCAGTAGTTGGTAGACATTGGAGGTCGAGATGTGTGCCGTCTCACAAAGATGGGATCATAGTCTCTGACACTCGTTCCAAATTCATATGCCGATGCAGAGAAAAAGTGCAGTTCAAAAGTGGCAAACATCTTCCGGCGACGCAATGAACGTGTTCTAATTGTTGAGGCGGTGCGGCCTCGGTGAAGAATCGTGCCGTGCGAACGTACGCGGGTTTGAGCAAGGAGGTTCATCGATGAACGAGGTCCTTGCCGTGCCATTGCGTGCGGTAGGCGGGTTCTTCGAACTGACCGCGGAAGTCGCACGTTCGAGCGTGCGCAGGCCTTTTCAATGGCGCGAGTTCATCGATCAGTCCTGGTTCATCGCGCGAGTCTCGATCGTGCCGACACTGTTGGTCGCGATTCCATTCACCGTTTTGGTGAGCTTCACTCTCAACATCTTGTTGCGGGAGATCGGCGCGGCCGACCTCAGCGGGGCGGGTGCGGCATTCGGCGCGGTCACCCAGGTCGGTCCGATCGTCACCGTGCTCATCGTCGCTGGCGCAGGCGCCACCGCCATCTGCGCTGACCTGGGCGCACGCACCATCCGCGAGGAAATCGACGCGATGCGGGTGCTCGGCATCAATCCGGTGCAACGGCTGGTGGTGCCGCGCGTGCTCGCCTCGACGTTCGTCGCGCTGATGCTCAACAGCCTGGTGTGCACGATCGGTATCGTCGGCGGATTTCTGTTCTCGGTCTTTCTGCAGGACGTGAATCCCGGCGCCTTCGTCAACGGCATCACGCTGTTGACGCATTTGCCCGAATTGGTCATCTCGGAGGTGAAGGCCGGATTGTTCGGCATGATCGCCGGACTGGTGGCCTGTTATCTGGGACTGAATGTCAAAGGCGGTCCGAAGAGTGTCGGTGATGCGGTGAATCAGACCGTCGTCTTCGCCTTTATGGCGCTGTTCGTGGTGAACGTGGTGGTCACCGCGGTCGGCATCAAGTTCACGGCGCGGTGAACCCATGGCCTTCGTGATCGAATCCCGCTTTCCGCGTACCGTGCGACGAGTGCGTCGGATGTCGGACTCGCTCGATTCGGTAGGTAAACATGCTGTGTTCTACGCACAGGCGCTCGGGGCAATTCCGCGTGCGCTGACCCACTATCGCACCGAGACTATTCGGCTGATCGCCGAAATCAGCATGGGCAGTGGCGCTTTGGCGGTGATCGGCGGCACCGTGGTGATCGTCGGATTTCTCACCCTGTTCGCGGGCGGCACCATCGCCGTGCAGGGCTACAGCTCGCTCGGCAATATCGGCGTCGAGGCGCTCACCGGGTTCTTCGCGGCCTTCATCAACGTCCGCATCGCCGCGCCGGTGATCTCCGGCATCGGCCTGGCCGCCACCATCGGGGCAGGCTCGACCGCGCAGCTCGGCGCCATGCGGGTGGCCGAGGAGATCGACGCGCTGGAATCGATGGCGATCCGGCCGGTCCCGTACCTGGTCGGCACCAGGGTGCTCGCCGGAATGATCGCGATCGTGCCGCTCTACGCGCTCGCGGTGATCGCCTCGTTCATCGCGAGCCGGTTCGCGACGGTCGTCATCTACGGACAGTCGGCGGGCGTGTACGACCACTACTTCTCCACCTTCCTCATCCCGAGCGACATCCTGTGGTCGTTCGCGCAGGCGATCTTCATGGCGCTCGCGGTGATGCTGATCCACACCTACTACGGCTTCAACGCCGCGGGCGGCCCGGTCGGGGTCGGCGTCGCGGTCGGCAACGCGGTGCGCGCCTCGCTGGTCGCGGTGGTCACGGTGACGCTGCTGATCTCCCTGGCCATCTACGGCACCTCCGGCAACTTCCATCTCTCCGGGTAAGCGATATGGCGGATTCGAAGAAATTGCGCAATGCCGTCGGCCTCAAACTGGCCGGCGCCGGAATGGTGCTCGCACTGGTCGCCGTCATCGCCATCGCCCTGGTCATGTTCGTCGGCGGGTTCACGCCGACGGCGACCGTGACGGTCGACGCGCCGCGCAGCGGTCTCGTCCTCGATCCGGACGCCAAGGTGAAGGTGCGCGGTGTCGAGATCGGGCGGGTCGTCTCGATCAGCCAGCATGCCGACGGCGCCAGCCTCGAGTTGGCGTTGAATCCCGATCAGCTGAAGCTGGTTCCGGCCAACGCGGGCGTAGACATTCGCTCCACCACCGTCTTCGGCGCGAAGTACGTGAATTTCACGGTGCCGCAGCAGCCTTCGGCGACCTCGCTGCAGCCGGGCGCGCGGGTGACGGCGCAGCACGTCACCGTCGAGTTCAACACGCTCTTCCAGCATCTGTCCGATGTGCTGGCCAAGGTCGAGCCGGAGAAGCTGAACGCGACCCTCTCGGCGCTCGGCACCGCGCTGCAGGGACGCGGCGAGAAACTCGGCGACCTGCTCGCCCGCAGCGACGCCTACCTGCGCGACATCAACCCGTATCTGCCGACGCTGCAACAGGATCTGGTGCGTACCGGCCAGGTCACCGACCTGTATGCCGACACGGCCCCCGGCCTGCTCCGCACGGTCGACAACCTCACCGTCACCAGCGACACGCTCGCCGCCGAACAGCAGAGCCTGGACAACGTGCTCGCCAACGTGATCGGGCTGGCCGACACCACCGGCTCGGTGCTGCGGGACAACACGGGCAACCTCAGCACGGCGTTGGATCTGCTGCGGCCGACGACCAGCCTGCTGTTCGAATACGCGCCTGCGCTCAGCTGTTTGATCAATGGGCTCGGCCCGATGATGCCGCTGGCCGAGGATGTGTTCGGCGGCATGCTGCCCGGCATCGGCATGAACACCAACTTCATGTTCGGCGCCAAGCCCTACACCTATCCGAACGACCTGCCGAAGGTGAACGCGACCGGCGGCCCGCACTGCGAGGGAGTGGTGGATCGGGTCCCGGACAGCCACTCCAATTACGTTGTCACCGATACGAATCAGGGAGCTCCGTACGTGCCGAACACGGGTTTCGTCAAGCCCAACGAGGCGCCGAAGGTGTTCCAGCTCCTGTTCGCCGGCCTGCCGGGGGTGGCCAGCCTGTGAAGAACACCGCGACGACCATCAAACTGGCCATCTTCACGCTGGTGATGGCGCTGGTCTTCGCCGGGCTGACCGTCGTGTTCAGCCAGATGCGATTCGCCAAGGAGAACGGCTATCACGCCGTGTTCACCAGCTCGTCCGGGATGCTGCCCGGCTCGAAGGTGCGCATCGCCGGGGTGCCGGTGGGTTCGGTGTCCTCGGTGCAGGTCGGCAAGGACCATCTCGCGCATGTCGAGTTCGATGTCGACCGCAAGTACCGGTTGCTCGCCAGCACCCGCGCCACCATCAGGTACGAAAACCTGGTCGGGGACCGGTATCTGGAGTTGTTGGAGGGGCCTGGCTCGATGGACGTGCTGCCCGAGGGCGGCACCATCGGCAAGGACAAGACCGCGCCAGCGCTCGACCTGGACATGCTGCTCGGCGGCTTCCGGCCGCTGCTGCGCGGCCTGGATCCGGCGCAGGTGAACGACCTGACCAGCGCGCTGCTGCAGATCTTCCAGGGCCAGGGCGGCACGCTGGTTTCGCTGCTGAACAGCGGCGGCTCCTTCGCGAAGACGCTGGCCGATCGCGACGAGCTGATCGGCAACGTGATCAACAACCTGAACACGGTGTTGCAGACCATCGATCAGCGCGGCGATCAGTTCGCCACCACGCTCGACGAATTGCAGCGTCTGGTCAGCGGTTTGGCCGCCGATCGGGACCCGATCGGCGACGCGCTGCCGCGCATCGCGGGCGCCACCCGTGACCTGACCGGTCTGCTCGCCCAGGCACGGCCGGATCTGCGCTCGACCATCGAACAGACGGGCCGACTGTCCACCAACATCGACAACGGCTCCGACACCTTGCAGTGGGTGCTCGACCGGTTGCCCGACACCTACAAGAAGTTGATTCGGATCGGCGCCTACGGCTCGTTCCTGCAGCTCTACGTCTGCGGGACCAATATGCTCGTCGACGGCCCGAACGGGCAACCCCTGCAAGTGAACCTGCCCGGTAAGCAGACGACCGGAAGGTGTGCGCCCGAATGAACCAGGAGCGCTCGCGCGTCGTCACCATCGGCATCGTCGGCCTCGTGCTCGCGGTGTGTGTTGCCCTGTCGGCGTTGCAGTTCGACCGGCTGCCGTTCATTCGCGGCGGCGCGACCTACACGGCGTACTTCGCCGACGCGGGCGGGCTGGTGCCCGGCGACCCGGTTCAGGTGGCCGGTGTGCGCACCGGCCGGGTGGACGACGTTGAGCTGGACGGCGCCAAGGTGCTTGTCCGGTTCACGCTCGAAGAGTCGATCGTGTTGGGCCAGAAGACCTCCGCCGCGATCAAGACCAACACCGTGCTCGGCCGCAAGTCACTCGAGGTGACGCCGACCGGCTCCGGTGCGCTGCGCCGGGACGACACGATTCCGTTGGACCGCACCACGTCTCCGTATTCGCTCAACGACGCGCTCGGCGATCTCGGACGCACGGTGCAGGGACTGGACATGGCGCAGGTGGACAAGACGCTCGACACATTGTCGGCGACCTTCGCCGACACCCCGGCCCCGCTGCGGGCGGCGCTTGACGGCGTAACCGCCTTGTCGCGCAGCATCAATGCCCGCGATCAAGCGCTGTCCGACCTGTTGAAGCGCGCACAGAGCGTCACGAAGATCCTGGCCGACCGGAGCAACCAGATCAACGCGTTGCTGCTGGACGGCAACGACCTGCTCGGCGAACTCGATCGGCGCCGCAGTGCGATCGGGCAGCTGATCGTCTACGTGAACGAGGTGGCCAAGCAGCTGTCCGGCCTGGTCGCCGACAACGAGCCGCTGCTGAAACCCGCGCTGGACAAGCTGAATTCGGTGCTTGCCCTGCTGCAGCGCAACCGACAGAACCTGAACGACGCGCTCGACAACCTCGGCCCCTACGCCGCGGCGCTCGGCGAACAGGTCGGCAACGGGCCGTGGTTCAACGCGTACGTGGTCAACGCGACCAGTACCCAGTTGCAGCTGCTGGTCGACGCACTGGTGTGGCCGGAGCATCTGCCCGATACCTTGCGCAACATCTTCACCAAACCGGCACCGCCGTCGATCGGGCCCTCGATCCAGGAGCCACCACGATGACCATGCTGGAAAGAGTTCGGCAGCTACCGCGGTGGGCGGTGCTGGTTGCGGCCGGATTGGTCGCCGCGCTGGTGCTTTTCGGCGCGTACGCCGGTGTCAGCCGGATCGGCAAGACCGCGATCACGGCGTACTTTCCGTCGACCTCCGGTCTCTACCAGGGTGACGAGGTCCGGGTGCTCGGCGTCAAGGTCGGCCGCATCGACTCGATCGAGCCGGGTAAGGATCGGGTGCGGGTCAAGCTGACCGTCGATCGCGGCATCGATCTGCCCGCCGACGCACGCGCGGTGATCATTTCGCCGTCGCTGGTGTCGGCCAGGTTCATCCAGCTGGCGCCCGCGTACACCGGCGGTCCGAAAATGCGGGACGGCGCGGAGATTCCGCTCGAGCACACGGCGGTCCCGGTGGAGTGGGACGACATCAAGGCCGAACTGTCCAAGCTGGCAACAACTCTGGGGCCGGTCGGGGACGACAAGCAGGGTTCCTTCGGCCGCTTCGTCAACACCGCCGCCGACAACATGGACGGCAACGGGCAGAAACTGCGCGACACCCTGCGCGAACTGTCCGCCACGTTGAACACGCTCTCCGACGGCCGCACCGACCTTTTCGGCACCGTGCGGAATCTGCAGAAGTTCGTCGAGGTGCTCTCGGCAAGCAACGAGCAGATCGTGCAGTTCGGCGGCAGACTCGCCTCGGTGTCCTCGGTGCTGGCGGGCACCTCCGCCGAACTCGGTGCGGGACTGGACAATCTGGATACCGCGCTCGGCGATGTGAAGCGCTTCCTCGACGGCAGCGGCGCCGAGCTCACCGAAGGCGTGCAGCGGCTCGCCGACGTCACGCAGATCCTGGTGGACAAGCGGCCCGAGCTGGAGCGGGTGCTGCACTCGGGTCCGACGGCGCTGGTGAACTTCTATCAGATCTACAAGCCGGCCCAGGGCACGCTGTCCGGCGCGGTCGCACTCAGCAACACGGCGGATCCGCTCGGCTTCCTCTGCGGGTCGGTGCGGGCATTGGAGACCAATGATTCCGATCGCTCGGCCGATCTGTGCGCGCAGTATCTGGCGCCGGTGATCAGCTCGCTTGCCATGAATTACGCGCCGATCATGCTGAATCCGGCCACCGGGGTGCACGCGTTCCCGAGCCAGATCGAGTACAGCCCGCCGAGCCTGGCCGGGCGGGCGCCGCAGCCGGGCCCGGCGCCGGGACCCGCGCCGGTCGTGATACCGGACGGCATTGCCGGACTGGCTATTCCGGGAGGAGGCCGATGAGGCAACCGCGCCGGATGGCCACGCTCGTCATGGGTCTCGCGCTCGCACTCGGTGTTTCGGGTTGTGAGTGGGACGGATTGAACTCGCTGCCGATGCCCGGCACCGAGGGCACCATGGACGGCGCGTATCAGGTGCGCATCCAGATGCCGAATGTCACCACGCTGACCAGGAATTCGCCGGTGCGCGTCGACGACGTCACGGTGGGCACGGTGTCGAACATCGAGGTGGAGGGCTGGCACGCGCTCGTCACGGTCACCCTGAATCCCACCGTGCAACTGCCCGCCAACGCCGTCGCCAAGATCGGGCAGACCAGCTTGCTCGGCAGCAACCACATCGAGCTGGCCGCGCCGACCGATGCCACGCCGCAGGGGCAGCTGAAGGCGGGCGACACCATTCCGCTGGCGCGCGCAGGCGCGTTCCCGACCACCGAGCAGGTCCTCTCGTCGCTGTCGGTGGTGCTCAACGGCGGCGGCATCTCGCAGCTGGAAACGATTACCCGCGAACTGAACTCGGCGCTGGTCGGGCGCGAGAACGACATTCGCGACCTGTTGCCGCAACTCAACGAGCTCACCGTCAACCTGGACAAGCAGCGCAACGACATCATCGCGGCGATGAGCGGCCTCGATCGGCTCGGCGGTCAACTCGCCCAGCAGCGCGACGTGGTCGCCAAGGCGATCGAGCGGATCCATCCCGCGCTCACCGTGCTCGCCGATCGCACCAAGAACATCACCGCGGCGCTCAACGCGCTCGGCGACCTCAGTGATGTGACCGATCGGCTCATCGCGTCCAGCGGCGAGAACCTGAAGGCGAACCTGCGCAGCCTCGCACCGGTGCTGCAGACGCTCGCCGACACCGGCGTGAATCTGATCGAGGCGATGAAGATCATCCCGACCTTCCCGTTCCCGATGAAGAACCTGGACAAGGCGATCAAGGGCGACTACTTGAACTTGTTCATCACCGTCGATCTCACCGGCAAGCGGTTGGACAACAACTGGTTGATCGGCACCCCGCTCGGCGGCCGGTTCGGCGGCGTCGAGGGCGTGGTCGGCAGCTTCGCGCCCGACACCGCCACGCAGGGCGGCAATCCGGCGACCGGTCCGCTGCAACCCGAAGGGGCGCAACCGACTCCGACCATTCCGGGTCTGCCGCCCATCCCCGGCTTGCCTGCCATTCCCGGGCTGACGGTGCCGGGAAACACTGCGCCACAAGGGGGTCCCGGCCGATGACGCTCACCCGATTCGTCCGCGCCCAGCTGACGATCTTCGCCATTCTCACGGTCATCGGGCTCGCGGTGATGGGCGGGGTGTATGTGAAGGTGCCCGCGATGTTCGGCATCGGCCGCTACGACGTCACGGTGCAGCTGGAGGCGACGGGCGGGCTCTACCCGACCGCCAACGTGGCCTATCGCGGCACGAATGTCGGTACGGTGCGCGAAGTTCGGCTCACCCCCGGTGGCGTCGAGGCGCAGTTGTCCATCGACAGCGACTACAAGGTGCCCAAGGATGTCACCGCCTGGGTGCGCAGTGTGTCCGCGGTCGGCGAGCAGTACGTCGACCTGATCCCGGCCGACCGGCCCGCGGGCGGCAATCTGGCCGACGGCGCGGTGATTCCGGTGCAGCGCACCAAGTTGCCGCAGGACGTCGGCTCGTTGCTCGATCAGTCGGATCGCCTGCTGTCCAGCGTCGCCGACACCAGGCTGCGGCAGGTGATCGACGAGGCGTTCCGCGCGTTCAACGGGGCGGGCCCGGATCTGCAGCGGTTCATCGACTCGGCGTCACTGCTGGTCCAGGAGGCGCAGCAGAGCGCGGAGCCGACCAAGAAGCTGCTCGATCAGATCGGGCCGTTGCTGGACACCCAGATTCAGTCCGACGCGGCCATCCGGTCGTGGACCAGCGATCTCGCGACGGTCACCGATCAGCTGCGGGCGCACGATCCGTCGCTGCGGAATGTGTTGCGCGACGCACCTGCTGCCATGCAGCGGGTCAACTCGCAGTTCGAGTCCCTGCGTCCGACCTTGCCGCTGCTCTTGAACAACCTGGTCAGTGTCGGACAGGTGGGCGTCACGTATCACGCAGGGCTGGAACAACTTCTGGTGGTGTTCCCGCCGTTGATCGCGGCGCTGAAGACGATCATCCGCGGGCCGCGCGAATACGGCGCGATGGTCGACTTCATGGTCGTCGTCAACGATCCGCCCGCGTGCACCACCGGATTCCTGCCCGCGAACGAACGGCGCTCGCCGAGCGAATTGGATTCCGTCCCTTCGCCGCCGGGGCTGTACTGCAAGGTGCCGCAGGATTCGCCGATCGCGGTGCGCGGCATCCGCAATACGCCGTGCGCCGAATTCCCGGGGGTGCGGGCGCCGACGCCCGAGCTGTGCCGCTCCGGCTTCGTTCCGGAGGGCAACAACCCGCCGTTCGGGCCGCCGCAACCGGTCGCGCCCGCCGCGGCGCCGCTCGCGCCCGGTCAGGTGGCGCCCGCCGCCTATGGCACCGGAACACCTGCGGCCGCCCGCGCCTATGACCCGAAGACCGGTCAGTACGTTGGACCGGACGGACGCACCTATCGACAAGGAGATATCGGACCGGGCGGTACGGGCACGGTACCGTCGAGCTGGCAGGCGATGCTCGAGGAGCAGCAACGATGACGGAAATCAACGGAGATCGGCAGCGCGCGCGACGTCGCGCGGTGCGCTCGGTGGGCCCACCGGTCGAGGAGACGGCGAACCGTGAGGTGATGTCGGTTCCCGCGGGGACCGCACGTGCCGCAACGGCGACCGCGCTCGGCGGTGGTGCGGTCGTGGGATCATCGGCCGAAAAGGCCTCGGCGGCTGAGGTTTCCACGGATGTCGAATCCTCGAAGGATGCGGTGTCGGCAGCTGCCTCGGTCGATCTCGGCAAGTCGGTAGACGCTGATTCCTCTGTCGATCTCGGGAAGTCCGTCGACGCTGGCTCATCCGTAGATCTCGGCAAGTCGGTGGTTGCCGTCGATGAGCCCGCGGATGCGGACCAGCCGAAGACGTCGCTCGGCGCCGGGCGCCTCGTCGCCATGGCGGCAGCCGCGATCGTGGTGCTCGCGCTGGTAGTCGGCGCGGCCATCGCGGTGGTTCAGGTCCGTTCGGCCGACGCCCGCGCCGAGCGCCGCACCGAGTACGTGCAGACCGCCAGGCAGGCGGTGCTCAACCTCACCACGATCCGCGCCGACTCGGCGAAGCAGGACATCGACCGGATCCTCTCGGTCGCCTCGGGCCAGTTCAAGAGCGAATTCGACGGCCGGGTAGACCCGTTCATGAATATCGTGCAGCAGGCCAAGGTCGTCTCCACCGGCGAGATCGTCGAGGCCGCGGTGGAAAGCGACGACGAGAACTCCGCCAAGGTGCTGGTGGCCGCCAAGCAGACGCTGACCAACGCGGGACAGGAAGGTCCGCAGACGCGGCTCTACCGCTTCCGCGTCACCGTCGACCGCGGCGATGCCGGGCTGACCGTTTCCAACGTGGAGTTCGTGGCATGAAATCACCAGGCAAGATCGTCATGGCCGGGCTCGGCGCGGTGGCCCTCGTCGCGCTGATCGTCCTCGGCATCAGCGGATTCCAGCTCTGGAACGACCACCAGGCCGAACAAGCCCGCAAGGACGCGGTGACGGCGGCGGACCGTGCCGTCTCGGCGATGTTCAGCTATGACTTCCAAACGGTCGACAAGGAACTCCCGAAGGCCGCCGACGCCCTCTCCCCGAAGTTCCGTGACGACTACCTGAAGCTCATCACCCAGGCAATCGCCCCCGGCGCCAAGGAGAAGCAACTCTCCGTCAAGGCAACCACCCAGGCGGGCGGCGTGATCTCCGCGGACAAATCGCACGCGGATGTCCTGCTCTTCCTCAATCAGGTGACCACAAGCAAGGATTCGCCCCAGGGCACCACCACCGGCAGCCGAGTCCGCGCCACCCTGCAAAAGGACGGCGATCGCTGGCTTGTCGACCAGATCACCCCGCTCTGAGCGAAAAGGGGAGTGGCACAAGGGCTGCCGTGTTCCTCAGCGCGGCTCGTCCGGCATCGTCGAGCCCGCCGCGACCAAGAGCTGTCCCAATGTGTGACAACGGGTTCTGAGCTCGGGTGGCTCGAGGACCTCGAAGGGGTGCCCGAGCAGTAGCACGCGTACGAGGACGGCGTCGACGCCGGTATCGGCGCCACTGATCACTTCGCAGCGGTCGGTGCCGCGCTCGCGCACGACGGCCGCCGAACTCGAAAACTTCGCGCGCACAGTGTCGGCCGACGCGTGCACGAGAAAGCGTGCCCGGTGCGGATAGACCCGGCTCGCGACACCTTCCTGGACGTAAGCCGCGGCGTCCGGCGCTGAGCGTGGCTGGAAGCGCCAGGTCCGCGCGGACACCTCGGTCATCCGGTCGACGCGGAAGGTGCGCCAATCGTCGCGATCCAGGTCGTAGCCGAACAGGTACCAACGATGGTCGGAGGCGACCAGGCGATAAGGCTCGACACGTCTGGCGTGCACTGCATTTCGCGACGGGTAGGTGAAGGCGGCCTGAACCTCGTCGCGGCACGCTCTGGCCAGCGTCATGAGCGCTTCGGCGTCGACCGCGGCGCGGCCGCCGCCGAAGGATTCCACCGCACCGGTGAGTGCGCGCACCTCGTGCTGCAACCGGGCCGGCAGCACTCGGTCGAGTTTGGTCAGCGCGCGGAGTGCCGCGTCGGCGCTGGTGACCGCATTGCCCGCGCCGACGAGGAGCGCGACGGCGGTGCTGATCGCCTCCTCGTCGTCGAGCAGCAGCGGCGGCAGGTCTTGTCCTTGACCTAGCTGATAGCCACCGCCGACACCCTGGGCGGCGTGCACCGAATATCCGAGCGTGCGCAGCCGCTCGACATCGCGGCGGACCGTGCGTGGGGTGACGCCGAGCCGGTCGGCGAGTTCGGGACCGGTCCAAACCTGGCGTTGCTGCAGCAGGCCGAGCAGGGTCAACACCCGCTCGGTCGTTCCGCGCTCCTCCACGTGACCCATCTTGCCCGAAATAGCGGACCGAATCTGTCCGCTAATCGTGTGAGACTGCGTGCACGGCGGTAGACATGTCCGGAGTTGCCCTACCGCGCGACCCACACCCGAATCTCAAGGAGCACGCGCATGACCGCGAAGGTCACCCACCTCGATCCCGAAGAACTCGCCTACAGCCCGGCCTTCACGCAGGGCGTCATCGCGCCCGCGGGTCCCATGCTTTATGTCGGTGGCCAACTCGGCACCGACCGCAGCGGGAAGCTGCTCGACGGCATCGAGGCGCAAACCCAGCAGGCAATGCGCAACGTGCTCGCGGTGCTCGCTGCCGGGGGCACCGGCCCCGAGCACGTCGTCAAACTCAACATCTTCCTGCTCGAAGGAGTCGACGCGCAGGTGGGCTACGCAGCGGCACTGTCGGTGTGGGGTGATCAGCGCACCGCCGTCACGGTCGTCTTCACCGCGGCGGGTCTGCGCCCCGATGTGCTCGTGCAGATCGATGCCGTCGCGATCATCCCTGGCTAGCGGGTAAAGAGCTGTCACGCAACGTTTTCGCGCGGCAGCCGGACGGTGAAGACCGTGCCGATGCCCTCCGCGCTCTGCACGCTCACGGTGCCGCCGTGCGCACTGACCAACGCCTGGACGATGGACAGGCCGAGGCCGGTGCCGCCGCTGCTGCGGGTGCGGGAACCATCGGTGCGGTAGAAGCGCTCGAAGACTCGGTCGGCCTCGTCCTGCGGCAGTCCTGGACCGGTGTCGGCGACCTCGAGCAGGACCTCGTCGGCGGCGGGCGTGAGCCGGACCGCCACCGACGCGTCCGGCGGCGTATGCGTGAGGGCATTGTTGAGCAGGTTGGACAGCACCTGACGCAGCCGGGTCTCGTCCCCGACCAGCTCCAAAGTGCCTTCACCCGGCCGGATTTCGAGTTCGATCCGGCGGCGGGGCGCGTCGGGGTCCGCGGCGGCGGCCATGGCACGTGCGCTGTGCACGGCGTCGCTGGCCACGGCGAGCAGATCCACCTGGTTCTGCTCCAGCGGGCGTTGCGCGTCGAGGCGGGCCAGCATCAGCAGGTCCTCGACCAGGATGCCCATCCGTTGCGATTCGCGCTCGATCCGGTCCATGAACAGGTCGGGGGCGGTGTTCGCGCCTTGCCGGTACAGCTCGGCGAAGCCGCGGATGGTGGTTAGCGGGGTGCGCAGTTCGTGGCTGGCGTCGGCGACGAACTGGCGCATCCTCGCCTCGGAACGGCGCGCGGCGGCCTCGGAGGCCTCGGTCTTCGCGAACGCCTGCTGGATCTGGGCGAGCATGCCGTTGAGCGAGCGGGACAACCGATCGACCTCGGTGTTGTTGCCGCGCACCGGAACTCGGCGATACAGGTCGCCGCGGGCGATTGCCGCCGCGGTGTTCTCCACCCGGACAAGCGGGCGCAGGCTGCGGCGGATCACGAAGTACGCGACGATGGCAAGCGCCGCCAGGACCACCACACCGACGACCAACTGCAGCGTGACCAACCGGCTGACGGTCTCGTTGTTCTGGTTGAGCGGCAGCGCCACCGTGGTCGGCCCTTCGGGACCGTTGATCGTCAATGTCCGCCACTCGATCGGACCGGCGACCGAGCGGACGGTGGTCGGGGCGGGTCCCGGCTCGGTAGGCAGCCTTGGTTCGGCGTCGACACCGAACGCTCTGATGATGAGGATGCCGTTCGCGTTCACCGCACGGACGTAGAACTGGCTCGGTGGATGCCGCGCTTCCGACGCCGGCTGCATCGGCGCCGGAATCCGCGCCCGGCGCTGCCATTCGATCGCGCCCTCCTTGAGCTGCTGATCGGTGCGCGCGGTCAGCGACTTCTCCAGTTCGGAGGTGACCGCAAGCCCGGAGAGCAGCAGGCCCAGACCCGCGGTCAGCACCAGGAGCACCATCAGCGTGACGCGCAGCGGGATCGCGGACAGCGAGCCGGAAACCGAGGTGCGGACCTTCGCCAGCCGCGCCGAGATCATGCCCCGGCCGACCGGCTGCGGTTCGGGGCACGCATCACGTAGCCGACGCCGCGCAACGTGTGGATCAAGCGGTCGCTGCCGGTGTCGACCTTCTTGCGCAGGTATGAGACATAGGTCTCCACGACGCCGACCTCGCCGCCGAAGTCGTAGCGCCACACGTGATCCAGGATGCGCGGCTTGCTCAGCACCGTGCCCGCGTTGACCATGAAATAGCGCAGTAGCGTGAACTCGGTGGGGGACAACGCGATCGGCTCGCCCGCCTTCCACACCTCGTGCGTGTCGTCGTCGAGTTCGATGTCCTCGAACCGGATTCGGGAACTCTCGCGTTGCGGAGCGGCATGGCCTGCGCGGCGCAGGATCACCCGTAGTCGGGCAACGACCTCCTCCAGGCTGAACGGCTTGGTGACATAGTCGTCGGCACCGAGGGTGAGCCCGGTGATCTTGTCCTGCACCTCGTCGCGGGCAGTGAGGAACAGGACGGGGGCGTCGATACCGTCGGCGCGCAACCTGCGCAACAACCCGAAGCCGTCCATGCCCGGCATCATCACGTCGACGATCAGCGCCTGCGGCCGGAAGCTGCGCGCCTTGTCCAGCGCCTGTGCCCCGTCGGCGGCCGTGTCGACGGCGAAGCCCTGATAGCGCAGGCTGACCGCGAGCAGCTCCACGATCATCGGCTCGTCGTCGACCACCAGCACCCGCGCCTCGGGTGCCTGGTCCGCAGGCGCACCACTCATGGACCCATGGTCCGCTATGCAGCTGCGAACTTCCTGGACCAATCCTGGGTGATTCCTGTGAGGGGTTGGTTCAGCGGGAAGGCTGACGTTCCTCCGGGTAGACGTCGTCGTCGGTCAGCAGGGCGCTGCCCGCCACTTGTCCCTGCGCCAGAGCCTCGAGGAAGGCGCGGGCCCAGCGGTCCACGTCGTGGGCGAGGACCTGGCGGCGCATGGAGCGCATGCGACGGCGTTTGGTGTCGCGATCGTCTTCCACCGCGGAGACGATGGCGTCCTTGACGCTGTCCAGGTCGTGCGGGTTGCACAGGTATGCCTGTCGCAATTCCGCTGCCGCACCGGTGAATTCGCTGAGCACCAGGGCGCCGTTGAGGCCGCTGTGGCAGGCGACGTACTCCTTGGCGACCAGGTTCATGCCGTCGCGAAGCGGCGTCACCAGCATGACGTCGGCGGCGACGAAGAAGGCGATCAGCTCGTCGCGCGGAATGGGGCGGTGGATGTAGTGCACCACCGGGTAGCCGACCCTGGCGAACTCGCCGTTGATCCGGCCGACCTGCCGCTCGATGTCGCCGCGCATCTGGATGTAGCTCTCCACCCGCTCGCGGCTCGGGGTGGCCAGCTGGACCATGACGGTCTCCGCCGGGTCGACCCGGCCGTCGAGCAGCAGCTCCTCCAGCGCGTTGAGCCGGATATCGATGCCCTTGGTGTAGTCGAGCCGGTCGACACCGAGCAGGATGTTCTTCGGATTGCCCAGTTCCGCACGGATTTTCGCGGCCCGCTCGCGGACCGAGCGACGGCGCGAGTGCTCGTCCAGTTCGGCGGAGGAGATGGAGATCGGGAACGCACCGACCCGGACCGTGCGGAATCCGACCTGCACGACGCCGAGCTTGGACCGCACGCCGACGGTGCCGCGCGAGGTCGGCTGGCCGGCCAGCCTGCGGGCGAGATAGAGAAAGTTCTGCGCACCGCCGGGTAGGTGGAAGCCGATCAGGTCGGCGCCGAGCAAGCCCTCCACGATCTCGGTCCGCCACGGCATCTGCATGAACAGCTCGACCGGCGGAAACGGGATGTGCAGAAAGAACCCGATGGTCAGGTCGGGCCGCAGCATCCGGAGCATCTTCGGCACCAGCTGCAGCTGGTAGTCCTGCACCCAGACGGTGGCGCCCTCGGCGGCCACCTTCGCGGTGGCCTCGGCGAAGCGACGGTTCACCGTGACATACGCGGCCCACCATTTCCGGTCGTAGACCGGGCGCACGATCACGTCGTGATAGAGCGGCCAGAGCGTGCCGTTGGAGAAACCCTCGTAGTAGTCGGCGACCTCGTCCGAGGTCAGCGGCACCGGATGCAGCTCGAGCCCGTCCTCGATGATCGGATCGATCTCGGTGTCCGGCACCCCGGCCCAGCCGACCCAGGCGCCTTTGTTGCTGCGCAACACCGGCTCCAACGCGGTGACCAAGCCGCCGGGGCTGCGCTTCCACCGGGTGGTGCCGTCGGGCAGGCGCTCCAAGTCGACCGGAAGCCGATTGGCCACGACGACGAAACCGGATCCGGATTCGGCCGGGCCCGCACTCGAGGTCGGGGTATCGGCAGCGCCGTTGTCTAGGGCGGGCTCGGAGTCGTCGGACGGAGTCATCTGATCCACTCACGCATCCTTTGCGCGTCGCTGGGTCCCATGGGAGCCGGGTAAGTCGACGTCGCCGTTGGCGTCGAAGAGGCTGGGTGGGGTTATTCGACCCGGGTGCTCGGCCCGATGCCGAGCATCGACAACAGCATCCGGCACTCGTCCGCATCCTCGGCGTAGGCCGCGACGACACGCTGCGCCTGACGCGCGGTCTCGTCGGCGAGTGGTTCCAGATCGTCGTCCGCGATGTCGTTCGCGCTGCCCTTCGCGGCCATCTTCAAGTCCTCCCGGTTCACTACGCTCGTACGTGCGAATAGTCAATGGTATCTGGCGCCGCCGTGGCCGGGTGGCACCCGCATCACACGGGCCCCCGGCCGGTGTGCCGACCCCGGCCTCCCCTATACCGTGGGACGGAGCATCAACTCCACGAAAGGGTCGATATGCCGCTGGCCACGGTGAATGGAATATCCCTCAACTACCAGGTCAAAGGTGACCGTGCGCGGGGTACCGATGTCAAGGGTTCGGGGCCGCTTGTGGTCATGATCATGGGCACCGGCAGTCCCGGCCGCGTCTGGGAGCTGCATCAGGTGCCCGCGTTGGTCGCGGCGGGGTATCGGGTGTGCACGTTCGACAACCGCGGGATCGCGCCGTCGTACGAGGGCGCCGACGGCATGACCCTCGACGAATTGGTCGCCGACACCGCAGGGCTGATCGAGTTCCTCGACGAGGGACCCGCACTGGTGGTCGGCACCTCGATGGGTGCCCGCGTCGCGCAGGAGCTGGCGCTCGCCCGGCCGGAGCTGGTGCGCAAGGCCGTCTTCATGGCGGGCCACGGACGCCTCGACCAGTTCCAGAAGGTGCTTTCGCTCGGCGAGCACGAACTCGACGCCAGCGGCGTGCAGCTGCCCGCGAAGTACGAGGCCGCGGTGACCGCCGTGATGAACCTGTCGCCCGCGACGATGGCCCAGCCGCATGCGGCGCGCGACTGGCTCGACCTGTTCGAATTCACCGGCGGCCCGGTGACTCCCGGCATCAGGGCGCAGCGGCGGATGGACCACGATTTCGACCGCGTGCAGGCCTATCGCGCGATCACCGTGCCATGCCTTGCGGTCGGTTTCGCCGACGACCGGATGATCCCGCCGCACCTGTCGAGGGAGGTCGCCGAGGCCATCCCCGGTGCCCGCTACCAGGAGGTTCCTGACGCGGGCCACTTCGGTTACCTGGAGCGGCCGGAGACGGTGAACAAGATCCTGCTCGACTTTTTCGCGAGCTGAGCAAGCCCGCCCTGAGGTAACCGCCCAGGCGTAACGCTGGCCTTGCTAGGGTCGAAACAACGCTCGGGACTCGCTCGGTGCGCAAGTCCGTGGACCCCTCGGTTCGTCGGATGCGGCGCCGGGCGATCCAGGAGTGGTCCCGTACGTAGCGCCAGTATCCAGTGAGGTGAAATTGAGCACCAACCCGTTCGATGACGAGGACGGCCGCTTCTTCGTTTTGGTCAATGACGAAGAGCAGCACTCCCTGTGGCCCGCCTTCGCGGAGGTTCCGGCCGGATGGCGCGTCGTGTTCGGCGAGGACAGCCGGGCCGCCTGCGTCGAGTACGTCGAGAAGAACTGGACCGACATGCGTCCGAAGAGCCTGCGCGATGCGATGGCCGCGGACGACGCTGCCCGCCAGGGCGCCCAGTCCTGACCCGCGGTATCTGATACTGCGCCGGGACATTCGATCGACCGCCGCTGCGTGACGCCGAAAGCCGGTGTCACGCAGTCGGCGTGCCCGGTTATGATGGGCAACGCTTTTCCCGGTGTCCCCGGACACCACCCGCCTCCTTAGCTCAGTGGTAGAGCACTCGCCTTGTAAGCGAAAGGTCGTCAGTTCAATCCTGACAGGGGGCTCAAAGCAAGAGCGCGTCCTTCGGGACGCGCTCTTTTGCGTCAATGGGTGCTGTCGTCGCGGAAGACGAGGCGGATGAAGGTTTCGGCGTGGCGACGGATGTCGTCGCTGGCCTGGGCGCGGTCGTGGGGGGTCGCGTCGGCGTGTAGGTGCAGTATTCGGGTCAGGCCGATGAAGCCGGTGAAGGTCATTGCCAGGTCTTCCGGTGTGGCGAGATCTGCCGGGATCAGGCCTGCGGTGATCCAGCGGTCGAACAGGAGGCTGACCTGGATTCGCATGGCCGACACCGCATTTCGCAGGGTGGGGCTGTGCAGCAGGCCATCACGCGCCATCACGCTGATGAGTAGCCGGTCGTCTTCGCGTTCCCATTCGTCGAGTGCCGCGCGCACGAGTTCGCGCAGGTATTGCGGTGGGTCGGTGTCCGCGAGGGACGAGTCGTAGCCTGCAACGTCGAACGGGGTCTTGGGGCCGAGCGTGGACAGCACGGCATCGAAGATCGCCTGTTTGCTGTCGAAGTGTGCGTAGAGCACGCTCTCGCTCAACCCGACCTCGCGCGCGATAGAGCGGATCGAGGTCCCCGCGTAGCCGTTGCGGGCGAAGAGCCGCAATGCGGCGCTCAGTAAAGCGGCCTTGGTGTCGCCGGCGTCCGCCTTACGCGGCCGCCCTGGTCCGCGTCGAGGTGCCGTCATGGGGTTCCCTGCCTCCCGCTCTGGGTTTAGAATTAATCGATCGATCGATTATTTTACGTTGAAAGAAGGATCACATGACCACTGACCAGCGAACCCATACCAATCCTCCCGCCCCGTACGTCGAGCCTGCCCCATACGGCTACCTCTACCTCGGATTCCGCGCCGACCCGCCGCGTCGGGTCCCGTTCGTGCTCCGCAGTTCCCGGCGTCGCGAGGTGCTGCGCCGGTGTCAGGACCTTGCGCGCCAACTGAAGGCAATGGACCAGGTGATCTCGGCCAGGGTCTATCGAGCCGTGGCGATCCAGCCATCCAGTACCAGCCCGCGGTTCGACGTGATCGTCTTGATCGAGACCGCCGCGCCGGATGCGATCGCGGCGGTGGAGGCGGCACCGGCATGCCAGCAATTCGGTGCTGACTTCGTCATGGCCGCCCGCAACATCCGGCGCATGGGCGATATAGATGCCTCGCCGTCGGGCACCTTCCTGTTCAACCACTTCACTGCCGACGACGCGGACCGCGCATTGCGGTACTTCGACTCCGTCGCCGGTTGGTTCAGTCATGACGCCAAGGTGGACGACATCGCACTCCTCGGCCCCCTCGAGGCTGGCCCATACGTCTTCGTCAATCAAGTACGGCTGCCGGGAACGCTGGCCGCTTTCGTGTCCCACCTGCTGCATCCGAACTTCCGGCGGTCGGTGTCCCACAAGATGCACGCGAACCGGGTCGGATTCGCATCGATCATCTGCAAACCCTTGTAGGAGAAGATCGTCCGCTAGAGCCGGACGGGGCCCAGCGTAAGAGCGCGCACGAGGGGGCGCGCTCTTACGTGTCAGCGGCTGACCAAAACTGTGGCCGGTGTTCTTCTTTCGAGTCCCGTACTCACTCCGGAACGTTCGACCCGTACCCGAGGTCACGCAGCGCCTGCTTGATCTTGGTTTGCGCCTCGTCCAGGGATTCCGGGCTCGGGTCGGTGTCCGCGCCCGAGATGTCGAAATCGCCCATGGTGTAGGCGGGGAAGACATGCACGTGCAGGTGCGGTACTTCGAGGCCCGCGATCAGCAGGCCGGCACGCGGTGCGTCGAACGCCTGACGCACCGCCTGGCCGATCTTCTGCGCGACACCGTTCAGGCGCGCGAAAGTGTCGGCGTCGACGTCTTGCCACTGGTCGATCTCTTTGCGGGGCACCACCAGGGTGTGACCGGTGGTGACCGGTGCGATGGTGAGGAAACCGACGAAATCGTCGTCCTCCCATACGAATCGACCGGGAAGCTGACCTGCGATGATCGCGCTGAAGACAGAAGCCATGCCTCGCAGACTAGCCGCGCGCCGGGCATAGGTGCGCGCCGGTTCCGGCGCGCACCTCGACGGCCCTACACCGCCGCGAAATGCGAAAGGATGCCCTGCACTTCGTAGATGTCGACCTGACGATTGAACCGCTTCTGCAACGGTTCGTGGCTGCCCGAGATCCAGATGGACAGCTCGGCGTCCAGGTCGAAGGTGCCTGCGGTCTCCACCGAGAAGTGCGTGATCGCCCGGTAGGGAATGCTGTGATAGCTCACTTTTCGGCCGGTCACACCCTGCTTGTCGACCAGGATCAGGCGCCGATTCGTGAACAGGATGGCGTCGCGGACCAGCAGGTACGCGGCATAGATCTGTTCACCGTTGCCCATCAGCTTCGCGTATTCCTGCTGCGCCTGGCCGGGATCGATCCGTCCGGCATTGCCCATCAGTCCATCGATCAGACCCATTGTCTGCCATCCTTTGCGCGGTCTGTGCTGGCGTGGCCGAGCTGCGGTATGCCCGAACCATCCCTTTCCATCATCCCCTTCGCCGACCGGTGTGGCTGCGCCCTTTAGGCTGTCTGCCGTGCGCGTACTCGTCATCGGTTCCGGAGCCCGTGAACATGCCCTCGTCCTGGCGCTGCGCCGGGACCCAGCGGTGACCGCGCTGGTCGCCGCACCAGGCAACGCGGGTATCGCGCAGCACGCGCGGACCAGGCCGGTCGATCCCTGCTCGGCCGAGGCGGTGGTGGCGTTGGCCATCGAGTCGGAGGCCGATCTCGTGGTGATCGGGCCGGAGGTGCCGCTGGTCCTCGGCGTCGCCGACGCGGTGCGTGCGGCCGGGATCGCCTGCTTCGGTCCGTCGGCCGCGGCCGCACGGATCGAAGGGTCGAAGGCCTTCGCCAAGGATGTGATGGCCGCCGCCGGTGTGCGGACCGCGCACAGCGAGATCGTGGACAACCCGGCTGAACTGGACGCTGCGCTGGATCGCTTCGGGCCGACCTGGGTGGTGAAGGACGACGGGCTCGCCGCAGGCAAGGGTGTTGTCGTCACCGCCGATCGGCGCGCGGCCCGCGATCACGGCGCCGAACTGCTCGAACAAGGCCATCCGGTGCTGCTGGAGTCGTTCCTGGACGGGCCGGAAGTGTCGCTGTTCTGCCTGGTCGACGGGGAGACGGTGGTGCCGCTGCTGCCCGCGCAGGACCACAAGCGAGTCGGCGACGGCGACACCGGGCCGAACACCGGCGGCATGGGCGCCTACACGCCGCTGCCGTGGTTGTCCGAGGACGCGCTGACCGCGATCGTCGAGGACGTGGTGAAACCCGTTGCCGCCGAACTGGTTCGCCGTGACAGTGGCTTCTCCGGCCTGCTCTACGCCGGTCTCGCGATGGGCGCGGCCGGTCCCGCGGTCGTCGAATTCAATTGTCGCTTCGGCGATCCCGAAACCCAGGCGGTGCTCGCGCTGCTGGACAGCCCGCTCGGCGAACTGCTCAACGCCACCGCCACCGGCACGCTCGCCCAGGTCGCCGCCCCGCGCTGGCGCGACGGCGCCGCGATCACCGTGGTGCTCGCCGCCGAAAACTACCCGGGACGCCCGCGCATCGGCGACGTGATCACCGGTGCAGGCGAAGGCGCCCTCGACGAGCCGACCGCGGTGCTGCACGCGGGCACCACGCTGCGCGAAGACAGCGCACTGGTCTCCGCGGGCGGCCGTGTCCTCAACGTCGTCGGTGTCGGCGCCGACCTCGCCGAGGCCCGCGTCAACGCCTACGAACGCATCGCCTCGATCAAACTGCCCGGCAGCCACTACCGCACCGACATCGGCCTCGCCGCCGTAGAGGATCGCATCGCCGTCCCCAGCTGACGTACTAGCCGAAGTTCAAGCCGTGTAAGGCAAGCCACTGGCGTGGGTCGACGTGCTGGCCGCCCATGATCACCTCGAAATGCAGGTGCGGGCCGGTGGAGTCGCCGCGGTTGCCCATGCGCGCGATCTGCATGCCCGCAGGGACGCGTTCGCCGCGGGAGACGAAGAAGTCGTACATGTGGCCGTACACGGTGATGGTGCCGTCGTCGTGGCGGATGCGCACCCAGAGCCCGAAACCCTCGGCGGGTCCCGCGTCGATGACGGTGCCGTTGGCGACCGCGTAGATCGGCGTGCCGATCGGGCCAGCGATGTCGATGCCGTTGTGGAAAGTGCCCCAGCGAGAACCGAATCCGGAGGTGAACGCGCCGCGCGCGGGCATGACATAACCGGTGATACCCGGCAGCACCGCGCCAGGCGTCGTCGCGCCACTCGTCATCCACGGCTGCCACTCGCCTGCGGTGGCCGCGGCGGCCTCCGCTTTGGCGCGTTCCAGCGTGGCGCGGGCCGCGGCCTGAACCACTTCCTGTTCGCGGAGCCGTTCGCCGTTGGCGATGGCATTCAGATAGCGACGCACCGACGAGGGCGCGGACTGCACCTGCGGGGGGTAGGCGACAGCGACGCGCTGCGCATGGTCTTGCCCTGGCGTGCTCGTGCTGATCGTGCCGTCGAACGAGGCATCACCCGCGGCGAAAGCCATGGTGACGGCCAGCCCGGCGAGGAGCACCCGATGTTTGCGGAGCAGGGCGAGCAGCTCGTCGCGATCCGGCCGCTTGTCCCATGTCGCACGCAACTCGGCTCGTCGCTCCCACAATTCCCGCGGATCGCGCCGCAGCGTCGCCGCCGCGGCCTTCAGTCGATCGAACACGGTACCGAAGCCGCGCGCGGGTCGTTCCCGCAACCGGGCACGCCAATCCGGCGGAATGACCCCGATGCCACCCACTCCGCGTATGCGGTCGAGCCCAGCCCGACGAGCCTTCTCGAGCATCAAGGCGACCCTAACCCCGGGACAAAGCTGGTGGTAACCCGGGCGCGACCGTATACCGTCCTTCGGGTGTCCAGAGAATCTCGCCGGTCGACCATTCCACCTTTCTACGTGATGGACGTCTGGAAAGCTGCCGCGCAACGGGCAAGGACGCACGGAGACGTGCTCGTGCTCGCCGCAGGCCAGCCGTCGACGCCTGCGCCCGTGCCCGTGCTGCGGGCCACCGAGGCCGCGATCGCCTCCGAATTGCTCGGCTACACCGAAACATTCGGCATCCTGCCGTTGCGCGAGGTCATCGCGGAGCATCACACCGCGACCTACGGCTATCCCGTCGACCCGGACGACGTGGTGGTCACGACCGGATCGTCGGGCGCGTTCTCCTTACTCTTCCTGGCCGCTTTCGACCCGGGCGACACCGTGGTGGTGGCCAGACCCGGATATCCCGCCTACCGCAATACCCTCACCGCACTCGGCTGCCGGGTCGTCGAATTGGACTGCGGCGCCGAAACCAGATTCCAGCCGACCGTTGCCATGCTGGACGCACTGCCGGAGCCGCCCGCCGGACTGGTAGTCGCGAGCCCGGCCAACCCGACCGGCACGATGATCGCCCCCGCCGAACTCGCCGCGCTGGCTCGCTGGTGCGACGCGCACGGCACGCTGCTCATCTCCGACGAGATCTACCACGGCATCACCTACGACAGCGGCCACACCGGAACTTCCTCGGCCTGGGAGACTTCGCGCGAATCGGTCGTCATCGGGTCGGTGTCCAAATACTTTTCGATGACCGGGTGGCGGCTCGGCTGGATGCTGGCGCCGAGCAGTCTGCGGCCCGCGCTGCAGCGGCTGGCCTCCAACCTCACGGTGTGCCCGCCCGCCATCTCCCAATACGCGGCGCTGCACGCCTTCGGCGCGGAGGCGAAGGCAGAGCTCGACGGCCACGTGCGCCGATACGCGGTGAATCGGCAGCTGCTGCTCGACGGTCTTCCCAAACTCGGCATCACCGAGTTGGCACCCGCCGACGGAGCCTTCTACGCTTACGCGAACATCGGGCATCTCACCGACGACGCGCGAACCTGGTGCGCGGACGTGCTTGCGAACACCGGTGTGGCACTTGCGCCTGGCATCGATTTCGACACCGTGCACGGAAATCGGACAGTCCGCTTCTCTTTTGCGGGAGCCACCGCGGATATCGAAGAGGCACTGGTCCGTCTAGGGCACTATCTGGCAGTCTGATCGTCGTGTCCGGCAACAACTTTCCGCAGTTCGGCACCGTGGCCGCGCGGATGCGGTAAAACAACGATGGTTGCTATTCCTCCCTGATTTCCCCTGGAAGAACTGATGACGACTGGCACGATGGCACGGTGATCACCGCGACGACCCCGAAAGGCGAACGGCGTCGCCAGGCTCTGGTAGCTGCTGCCGCCGAGTTGTTGCTGGAAGGCGGATTCGAGGCGGTGCGGCATCGTTCGGTCGCGACCCGGGCCGACCTACCGTTGGCGTCCACCACCTACTACTTCGAATCACTGGAAGATCTGATCGCGCGCGCGGTCGAGTTCAGCGGCAACGTGGAACTCGAGGCGATGCGCCGCCGGGTCGGCGAGGTCAGCCACCGCAGGCGGGGCGGCGAGGCGACCGTCGACCTGGTGCTCGATCTGCTGGTCGGCACCGACGGGCACGACGAGGGCGCGCGCGGGCAGTTGATCGCCCGCTACGAGCGCTCGGTCGCGTCGGCGCGGCATCCCGAATTGCGGGAGGTCCAGTTGCGGCTGCGTGCTCAGCTCGATGAGCTGCTCGCCGACGTGCTACGCCGTTCCGACCGCCTGGTGCGGCCTGAGCAGTTGCGCAGGCTGGTCGCGGTGGTCGACGGTGCGGTGGTCGCGGCGCTGACCGAACAGGAACCGGAACCGCGGCGGATGGCCCGCGGCGCGTTGCTCGAGGTGATCGATATCGTCGCACCGGCGACGCCCCAGCGAGTGGATGGTTTCCGCACACTAGACTGATACGACGTGAGCGCCGTCCCGAACGTCTTAGCCACTCGATACGCCAGCCCTGAACTGGTGCGTCTGTGGTCGCCCGAGAACAAGATCGTGCTCGAACGGCGGCTGTGGCTGGAGGTGCTCCGGGCCCAGTCCGAACTCGGAATCGACCTTCCCGCAGGCGTGCTCGCCGATTACGAGCGCGTGCTCGAACAGGTCGACCTCGCCTCCATCGCAGAGCGCGAGCGGGTCACCCGCCACGATGTGAAGGCGCGGATCGAGGAATTCAACGCGCTCGCCGGGCACGAGCATGTGCACAAAGGCATGACCAGCCGCGACCTCACCGAGAACGTGGAGCAGCTGCAGATCCGGCTCTCGCTCGAGCATGTGCACGCCCACGGCGTCGCGATCGCGGCCCGGCTGGCCGAACGTGCCGCCGAATACCAGGCGTTGGTGATGGCGGGGCGTTCGCACAATGTCGCCGCGCAGGCCACCACGCTCGGCAAGCGCTTCGCCTCGGCCGCCGACGAACTGCTCATCGCGCTCACCCGGGTGCGCGAGTTGATCGACCGCTACCCGTTGCGCGGCATCAAGGGCCCGATGGGCACCGCCCAGGACATGCTCGACCTGCTCGGCGGCGATCCGGCCAAGCTGTCGAAGCTCGAACAGCAGGTGGCCACGCACCTCGGCTTCGCGACCGTGCTCACCAGCGTCGGCCAGGTGTACCCGCGCTCGCTCGACCACGATGTGCTTTCCGCGCTGGTCCAGGTGGGGGCAGGGCCGTCCTCGTTCGCGCACACCATCCGGCTGATGGCCGGGCACGAGCTGGTCACCGAGGGCTTCCAGCCCGGCCAGGTCGGCAGTTCGGCGATGCCGCACAAGATGAACACCCGCTCGTGCGAGCGCGTCAACGGTCTGCAGGTGGTGCTGCGCGGATACGCGTCGATGGCCGCGGAACTCGCTGGCGCGCAATGGAATGAGGGCGACGTCTTCTGCTCGGTGGTGCGCCGCGTCGCGCTGCCGGACGCCTTCTTCGCGATCGACGGCATGATGGAGACCTTCCTGACCGTGCTCGCCGAATTCGGCGCCTACCCGGCCGTCATCGCCCGCGAACTCGACCGCTACCTGCCTTTCCTCGCCACCACCCGCATCTTGATGGCCGCGGTCCGCGCGGGCGTCGGCCGCGAAACCGCGCACGAGGTCATCAAGGAGCACGCCGTCGCCGTCGCACTCGCCATGCGTGAGCAGGGCCGCGAACCCGACCTGCTCGACCGCCTCGCCGCGGACGACCGTCTTCCGCTCGACCGCGCCGCCCTCGACACCGCCCTCGCCGACAAGTCGGCCTTCATCGGCGCCGCCGAAGCGCAAGTCTCCGACGTCATCGGCCAGGTCCAAAAACTCGTCGACCAGTACCCCGACGCCGCCCGCTACACCCCGTCACCAATCCTGTAGCGCCCGCTGCCATCTCGCAGCAATTCGATCGTTTGAGCGATAGCGAACGGGTATCGTCCCTCGGTGCCCTTCCACGCCTTCGTCGACGAGTCGATTCGCCGGGACCGCTACCTGTTGTGCGCTGTCATGGTGCCTTGCGATCGACTGCACCATGTTCGGACGCTGAGCCGCAGCTTCTGCCTGCCGGGCCAACGTCGATGGCACTTCAATCACGAGCCCGAGCCGCGTCGGCGGCAGATCTTGGGCGCGATGGCGCGGTCCGCCGGTGTCGGCGTAGCGATTTATGAGGGGCGCGGCACAGAAGTTGAGACGCGAGCGGACTGCCTTGTCGAGTTGGTGACGGATCTGGTCGATGCAAAAGCTTCCCGGTTGGTGATCGAGTCGAGGGAAAGTCAAGATCATCGTGATCGGCACTGCATCGCCACGGTGCTCCGGAAGGCTTCTGCTCAGCTTCCATACGTTCATCTTTTGCCGCACACTGAGCCTGCATTGTGGTGGCCGGATGCGGTGGCCTGGGCGTATGGGGCAGGCGGTGCATGGAAGACGCTGGTTATGCCCTTGGTGCGAGCAGTAATTGATGTTGATGCCCCGCCCGAAAAGCGCGAAACCCGACTGCCCACCGTCCGGTGAAGAGTCGGGTCCACTTCTTCCAGCTAGTGCCGGAAGCTGTGTTCAGGATACTGCATGCGTTGGGTGGTGACTATGCGATTGTGTTGATGCGACACAATGTGGGCGTCCGAAAAGCGCGAAACCCAGCTGCTCACCGTCCGTAGAGGAGCCGGGTCCACTTCTTCCAGCTAGTGCCGGAAGCTGACGCCCAGCATGGGGGTGGCCAGGCCTGTGCGGTACTGATTTCCCGGAGGAGGGGCGCTGGGGTCGGGATAGGGTTTCGGGGTGAATCCGTACACGATTTTTGGGGACATTGTTGCTGGGCGGGCGCCGGCGAGTGTGGTGTATGAGGACGATGATGTGTTGGCGTTCATGGATATTCGGCCGATGACGCCGGGGCATCTGTTGGTGGTGCCGAAGGTGGCGGCGCGGAGTCTCGCGGAGTTGGATCCGGCGGTCGGCGGGAAGTTGTTCCAGGTGGGGCAGCGGTTGGCCGCGGCGTTGCGGGACAGCGAGGTGGGTTGTGACGGGGTCAACTTCTTCCTGGCCGACGGGGTGACGGCGGGGCAGGAGGTTTTTCATGTGCACCTGCATGTGATTCCGCGGACGGTGGGGGACGGGTTCGGGTTGCGGGGGCGTCCGACCAGTCCGCAGCGTGCTGACCTGGACTATTTGGCAGGTTCGATCAGGGGTGCGCTCGATCGCTGATCGGCACGATTGGCTCGTTACGGGTGGGTCCGGAGTGACGCGCGGTACGGACTGGACGGTTTGCTGAAAGAGCGCCGAAGATCACTTTCTCTTCCCCGATGACGCTGGCTGGGTTACGTTGAAGGGCCATTGTCATGCGGTGATGGAGGTGGTGACGTGCGGCTTTCCTTGATTGCTGTGTCGGTGCTGACCTTTGTTGCGGTGAGCGGGCCCGCGATCGTCGGACCTGCGACGGCCGCCGCCGCGCGGCTCGAGCGGATCGACGAGCTGAGTCCAACGCGCGCAGCGGTATTCATCTATTCGCCCGCGATGGGCCGCACCGTCCAGGTGCAGGTGCTGCATCCGGCGGGCGGCGGCCAACGCCCCGCCTACTACCTGCTCGACGGGCTCGATCCCGGTGTCAGCCAGAGCACCTGGACCAATGCCACCGACGCCGAGCGGTTCTTCGCTGGCCAGCAGGTCAACGTGGTGCTGCCGGTGGGCGGGCAGGCCAGCTACTACACCGACTGGCAGCAGGACGATCCCCGATTCGGCCGCTACCGGTGGGAGACCTTCCTGACCGAGGAACTGCCGCCGCTGATCAATGCCGCGTTCAACGGCAACGGCGTCAACGCGATCGGCGGCCTCTCGATGGGCGGTAACGCGGCCTTCATCCTTGCCGCCCGCAAGCCGTGGCTCTACCGTGCCGTCGCGGGCTACAGTGCCTGCCCTGACACAGGTTTGGCGATGGGTGCGGTGTTGTTCTCCATCACCAATCGCGGCGGCAACCCGCTCAACATGTGGGGCCCGCCCGGCAGCCAGGGCTGGGCCGAGCATGATCCGGCGCAGCTGGCGGAAGCCTTGCGCGGCAAGACGATCTACCTGTCCACCGGCACCGGCATCCCCGGCCCGCACGAGACGGAGATCAAACCCCAACTGGCCGAGAACGTCTTCCTCGGCGGCCCGATCGAGCTCGGCGTCAATGGCTGCGTGATCGCCTTCGAGCAACGCCTGCGCGGGATGGGCATCCCGGCCCGAGTCGACCACAGTGCCACCGGAACTCACTCCTGGTCCTACTGGCAGGACACCCTGCACGCGTCATGGCCGACGATCTCCTCGGCCATCGGCGCCTGATTGCGCACCGGCACAGGCGATCTCGTCAGCGCTGTCCCGCGTGCAGCACAACAATCGCGATCTGGACCCGGTTTTCGGCGTCCAGCTTGAGCAGCAGCCTGGTGATATGCGACTTCACGGTCGCGACGCTGAGGTGCAACTCCTTGGCGATATCGGAGTTGGACAGGCCGCGGGCGATCGCGTCGGCGATATCGCGTTCCCGCTCGGTGAGGGTGTCGAGCGCCTCGTTGGCGCGGGCGCGGGCCTCGTCCTCCCGACTCGGCGCCGCGGTGGCGACTGAGATCAATTGCGCAGTGACGCTGGGCGAGAGCATCGGCCTGCCCGCCGCGACCTGCTTGACGGCGGCGACGATCTCGGCGGGCGGAGTGTCCTTGAGCAGGAACCCGTGCGCCCCGATCCGCAACGCCTGCAACACCATCTCGTCGGCATTGAACGTGGTGAGCACGACAACCCGTGGCGGATCGGCGCGGTCGAGCAGTTCCCTGGTGGCGTCGAGCCCGTCGCGCACCGGCATCCGGATATCCATCAGCACGATGTCGGGTGCCTGCGCACGCACCACCGCGATCGCCTCCGCGCCGTCTGCGGCCTCGCCGACCAGCTCCAATTCCGGATCGCCGCCGAGGATCAGCGTCAGCGCCGAGCGGGCCAGCGGCTCGTCGTCGACGACGACCACGCGAATGCGCGAGGTCATCGGTCGCTCGTCGTCAGCGCGGGCCACGGCAGCACGGCGCGCAATCGAAAGCCGCCGTCGGCGTCTGGACCGTAATCGAGAGTGCCGCCGACCAATTCGGCCCGCTCGGTGAGCCCGAGCAGGCCGTAGCCGGACGACGGCATCGCGAGGCCGGGTCGCCGCGGCGCCGAGTTGCCGACGTCGACGATCAAGTCCTGACCGGGCCCGCCGTCGATGCGCACCAGCACCGTGGCGCCGGGAGAGTGCTTGCGCGCGTTGGTGAGTCCCTCCTGTGCGATGCGGTACGCCGTGCGCGCGCTGGTCGCGGGCAGGTCGGCCGTGGTGGTGTTGCTGATCGACACGTCCATGCCCGCCGAGCGCGCCTCGTCGACCAGGCGAGCGAGGTCGGTGAGCGTTGGTTGCGGCGGCTCCGGGGTGTCGGTGAGCGCGGCGTCGTCGCTCGCACGCAGCACGCCGAGCACCTCACGGAGTTCCTGCAGTGCCAGATGGGCGTTCTCGGCGATGGTTTTCGCGGTCGCCGCGGTCTGTTCCCTGGTCAGGTCCGTGCGGAAACCGAGTGCGCCCGCGTGCATGGCCACCACCGAGATCCGGTGTGCCAGCACATCATGCATCTCCCGTGCGATGCGGTGCCGTTCGAGCAACCGTGCCTCGGCCGCCCGCGCGTGCTGCTCGCGTTCGGCGGTTTCGGCCCGCCAGCGCAACGACCACACCAGATCTCGCCGCGCACCGACCGCGAAGCCGATCGCGACGATGGCGGCGACGATGGCCGTGAGTATCACGACGTCCGACCAATTCGGCTGTGGGCCGGGCTGTTTCGGATAGATCAGGTTCTCGGTGAGCAGGCCCGTCGCCACCGAGACGATCGCCATAGCAATCGTCTCGGGGTAGCGCCGCCTGGTGGCCAACGAACACAGCACCAGCGCGGCCGCACCGTTGGAGGTCACCGACACGGTGGAAGCCAGTGTCACGACCGCAGCGATCGTGACCGGGTACTTGCGCCGCCACAGGGTCAGGGCGACGCAGATCACGCCGATCAACGGATCGCCGACCAGGAACCACCTCGGCAGCGCGTCGCCGATCGCCGCAAGCTCCCCCCGCGCCGTCGACCAGGCCAGCGCGCCGATGGCTGCGGCCAACGCCAGTCGCCAGGCGTGTGACCACGGCCGAAGCGGCGGCGCCGACGACAGGGGTGCTGAGGGCATGGGGCTGACTGTAAGCGCCGGTTATCGGGCGGCGCATCGGCCTGCAGGGCGAATTCGGTTCGACCAAAGGATGAACTGCCCGTCGACCGCCGACCGATGTGCGTGCACCCGCACCAGGACAACCATGGGAAATGGAGAACTACGGGGCTGGATCACGAAGGAGACGGTGATGGACAAGAACGTGTGGGTCGCGCTGCAGATTGTCGGGATGGTGGTGACGGTCGTCTCGGCGCAGGCCGTGATTCGCTTGCTCATCGACCATCGCAAGTCGCAGTTGTGGGGCCTGTTCGATTGGGTGCCCGGCGGATGGACCGGCCAGCTCGTCGCGTTTGCCGTGACGACCGTGCTCGGGATCGTCGTGGCCGGGCGCGCGAATGACAAGGTGAAGGCGCTCGAGGCCTAGCGACCGCTATTCGGGTTGTTTGCGGAGGGTGCGGACGAGCGCGAACAGCACGCAGGCCGCGGCGAGCGCCGCCGGCGCGAGGATGACCAGGCCCGCCGGCATGCCGAAGAATTGCACGTGTTCGACCAGGGTGACGCGCGCCCGGACCGGATCGTCGGTGGGTGCGGCGGCGAAGGTGACGTCGGTGGTGACGGCGGAGGGTTCCGGAACCGACACCGACATTTCGGTCAGATAGTCCTGGCCGCCAGCGGTCAGTTCCCGCAGTGTCGGATTGTCGCTGCCTGCAATGCGTCCGGCGAAGTCGACGTCGACCGTCTGCCTGTGCATATCGGCGTCGGAACGCGTGACTCGGTGTTCGCTCAGTACATACAGCCGCACTTCCTGCGGAGTGGTCGACCCGATCCGCATCGGATAGACCAGCCGATCGGTCTCGAAACTGAGCCGGATCGGGTCGAGCGGCCCGGTCAGCGAGTCGCGACGGGACAGCCGGATGGCGACGAACGACCAGCCGTCGCGACGGTACATCTCCAGTGCGGCACGGGATTCCGCGCCGACCGCATACCCGGTGCTGCCGAGCCAGGTGTGCAGATCGGTGAGTTGGTCACCGGGGAAATTGGTCAGCTCCAGCGGGCCGAGCGGCGAGGTGAGCACGGAATACCGCGCGTCGGGTGTGCCCGTAGGCTGCTCGGGCGAGCCGAACCAGCGGCGCTCGGTCGCGATCTCCGGCACGGTCAGCTGACTCAAGGCGAGGAAGGTGGTTTCCGAGACCGGTGTCAGCGTGGCTCGGGTCGGCGTCGGCACGACCAGCACGGCATTGTCGGTGTCGGCCAACAGATTCAGGTCTAGGACGAGCGTTTCCCGTCGCCCGTCCCAACTGAGCAACGCCGCCTCGTGATCGACCGATGCGTGCCTGCCCGGCGGCGCCGCAATGGCGCCCGAGCCTGCCGACGCCGGGGCCGCCGCGCCGATTCCGGCGACCGCGCACAGCATCGCCGCGGCAGCGGCCACCCGACTGCCCACGGCGATACCCATGCGTTCGAGCCTACGACACTCCGACGACACGCTGACGCGTGTCCGTTTCGCTGGCCTCCCAGCGGGGGTAGTCGCTGTAGCCCTCGGCCGTGCGGCCGTACAGCAGGTGCTCGCGGATGTCGGCGAGCGGGAGGTCGTGCGTAATGCGGTGCACCAGATCGGGATTCGAGATGAACGCGCGCCCGAACGAGACCAGGTCGGCATGGCCGCGCTCCAGCGCCGCGGTGGCGCTCGCGGCGGAGGTCGGCTCGCGGTTCTCGCCGACGTTGGCGACGAGGGTGCCGTGCCACCGCGGTCGCAGGTCGGCCAGGGCCGGATAGTCGTCGTTATCGATCAGATGCAGGTACGCGAGGCCGCGGCGATCGAGTTCGGTGACGAGCTCGCGATAGAGCGGGCCCGGATCCGCCTCGACCATGTTGAACTGCGGGTTGCCGGGGGACAGGCGAATGGCGGTGCGGTGCGCGCCGATGGCGCCGGCCACCGCATCGACGATGGCGAGCGGCAGCCGCATCCGGTTCTCGAGCGACCCGCCGAATTCGTCGGTCCGCAGATTGGTGTTGTCGGCCAGGAACTGATGGCTGAGATAGCTGTTGGCCCCGTGGATTTCGACGCCGTCGAAGCCGGCGGCGATGGCATTGTGCGCGGCCGAGGCATGGTGTTCGATCGCGGCCGCGATGGCGGCGTGGTCCATGACTTCGGGGACGATCGGTTCGGCTTTGCCGCCTGCGATCAGGTGGACCCAGTCCTCATCGAGCACCGCCGACGGACCCGCGGGCATCGAGCCATCGATGCGGCCGAGCGGATGTCCTTTGCGGCCACCGTGCATCAGCTGGGCGACGATGCGTCCGCCCGCCGCGTGCACGGCATCGGTGACGCGGCGCCATGCCTGCACGTGCTTTTCGGTCTGTATCCCCGGTGCCCATGCTTCGCTCTGTCCGCTCGAATGCGGCCAGATGCCCTCGGTCACGATGAGTCCCGCCGCTGCCCGCTGGGCGTAGTAGTCGGCGACGTCGGTGGTCGGCGACCCGTCGGGCTCGGAGCGCAGCCGGGTCATCGGTGACATGACAATCCGATTGGGCAGGGTGAGCAGTGGAGTGCGGTATTCGGTCAGCAGCGTCATTCCTGTACCGTAAAACCTGACATCAATGTCAGGTCAAGGAGCGAATCGTGCGCATCGGTGAACTGGCCGACCGGACCGGAGTCAGCGTCCGGTCGCTGCGGTACTACGAGACCAAGGGACTGCTCGCCTCCGAGCGCACCTCCGGCGGGCAGCGCGAGTACCCGGAGGCGGCCGTCGACCGGGTCAGGCGCATCCAGGAGATGTTCGCCGCAGGCCTGCACAGCGACACCGTCGGCGATCTGCTGCCCTGCATCCACGATGTGGACGGCACACCGACCGAGACCGCCACCCCCTACCTGGTGGCGAAGCTCACCGAAGAACGCGAGCGCATCGAACAGGCCATGCGCGACCTACACCGCACCCGCGACGTCCTCGACGGCGTCATCGCGGCCGCCTCGGACACCAAGACAAAAGGCTCGACCGATCACCAATGATCTTGCCGCGCTTCGCAAAAATAACTACAACGGAGCGAGTCTTACGAGCGCCCCGGTCGTGGCCCGTCTCGCGTGTCAGCACTCGAAGCGCACGCGCCGAAGGCGCAAGTCTCGAGTGCTGACACGCGAGACCAAGGGGGCCACGACCGCGCCGCGGCCACGCGGCCAAGAACACTGCCGGGTCCTGCCGGGACGGGCAGTCCGTGCGCCGCTACGGTGGAGCGCATGGCTGTGGACAGTGGTACCGGAACGATCTCCAACCTCGACGGGGTTTCGGCCCCGATCGCCAAGACGGTGCCGACCGAACGCGTGCACCACGGCGATGTGTTCGTCGACGAGTACGAATGGTTGCGGGACAAGGAGAACCAGGAGGTCATCTCCTACCTCGAGGCCGAGAACAGCTACACCGAGGCGCAGACCGCGCACCTGGCACAGCTGCGCGACACGATCTTCGACGAGATCAAGTCGCGCACCCAGGAGACGGACCTGTCGGTGCCAACCAGGATGGGCGACTACTGGTACTACTCGCGCAGTTTCGAGGGCAAGCAGTACGGCGTGCACTGCCGGTGTCCGATCGCGGCCGACGCCGACGGCATCGACGCGTGGACCCCGCCGCAGCTGGAAGCGGGCACCGAGGTGCCCGGCGAGCAGGTGCTGCTCGACAGCAACGAGGTCGCTGAGGGCCACGACTTCTTCGCGCTCGGCGCGTTCTCGCTGAGCCATGATGGCAATCTGCTGGCCTACTCGGTGGACACCGTCGGCGACGAGCGCTACGTGCTGCGTTTCAAGGATCTGCGCACCGGGCAACTGCTGCCCGACGCGATCGCCGAGACCGCGCCCGGCGCGACCTGGTCGCTGGACGGCACGCACGTCTTCTATCAGACCGTCGACGAGTCCTGGCGGCCCGACACCGTCTGGCGGCACCGCCTCGGCAGCCCGACCGTCGCCGACGTGAAGGTGTTCCACGAGCCCGACGAGCGCTACTGGGTGAGCATCACCTCGACCCGCTCGGAGAAGTATCTGATGATCTGGGTCGGCTCCAAGATCACCACCGAGGGCTGGGTGCTCGAATCCGACGACCCCGAGGGCGAATTCCGGGTCATCCTGCCGCGGCGCGAGGGCGTCGAATACTCGGCCGAGCACGCGGTGGTCGCGGGCGAGGACCGATTCCTGATCCTGCACAACGACGTTGTCGACGGCGTGAAGGCGGAGAACTTCGTGCTCGCCGACGCACCGGTCGCCGACCCGTCGGCGCTGACCCTGCTGATCGGGCACCGGGACGACGTGCGGCTCGAGGATGTCGACGCCTACGCCGATCACCTGGTGCTGAGCTACCGGCGCGAGGCGTTGACCAGGGTCGCGGTCTGGCCGTTGACTGCCAGCGGCTATGGCGAGCGCAAAGAGCTGGACTTCGACCTGGAGCTGTTCGCGGTCGGTGCCGGCGCGAACCCGGAGTGGGCGCAGCCGACCCTGCGCATCGGGTTGACCTCGTTCATCACCCCGGTCCAGGTGTTCGACTATGTGCCTGCCACCGGCGAGCTGCTGCTCCGCAAGGAGCAGCCGGTGCTCGGCGGCTATGACGCCAACGACTATGAGCAGCACCGGGATTGGGCGATCGCCGAGGACGGCACCCGGATCCCGATTTCGCTGGTGTGGAAGAAGGGCGTCGCCGCGGCCGAGTCGCCGAAACCGTTGCTGCTCTACGGATACGGCTCCTACGAGGCGAGCATGGATCCGTCGTTCTCCGTCTCGCGGCTCTCGCTGCTGGATCGCGGCATGGTGTTCGCGGTCGCGCACGTGCGCGGCGGCGGCGAGATGGGCAGGCTCTGGTACGAGAACGGCAAGACGCTCACCAAGAAGAACACCTTCACCGACTTCGTTTCGTGCGCACGGCATTTGATCGACACCGGGGTCACCGCGGCGGATCGGATCATCGCCGACGGCGGCAGCGCGGGCGGTCTGCTGATGGGCGCGGTGGCGAACCTGGCGCCGGAGCTGTTCGCGGGCATCCTGGCCAACGTCCCGTTCGTCGATCCGCTCACCTCGATCCTCGATCCGTCGTTGCCGCTCACCGTCATCGAATGGGACGAGTGGGGTAACCCGTTGGCGGACAAGGACGTCTACGACTACATGAAGTCCTACGCGCCCTACGAGAACATCGAGGCCAAGGACTACCCGGCCATCCTGGCCATCACCAGCCTCAACGACACCCGCGTCCTGTACGTCGAGCCGGCCAAGTGGGTGGCGAAGCTGCGGGCCACCAAGACCGGTGATGCTCAGCTGCTGCTGAAGACGGAGATGAGCGCAGGCCACGGCGGCGTCAGCGGGCGGTACGAGAAATGGAAGGAAGTCGCCTTCGAGTACGCCTGGGTGCTGGATCGGGTCGGTCTCGCGGAAGCGTAGGTTCCGAGATATTCGGCCCGAAATACCCGATTCGGCTGATCCGGATTTCGGCGAGAACGTGTGACAGGGTGTTCGTCGCCCGGTCATACTTCCTGCACGCCTAGTACATCTACCCCTGCCACCGTTGGTTCATGAACGCTGAGCTGATCGTATCGATTTCCGGGATCAGGGACACCACTCGGGACGCGGCGATTCAGTTCGCCGCCGAGATGGATCAGCGTGGCGTGCCACTGTCGCTGCTCGTGGCGCCCCGGTTGAAGGGCAAGTACCGGCTGGTCGAGGATGCGGCGACGCAGGCGTGGTTGCGTGGCCGCCGGGCCAAGGGCGATGCCATCGTGCTGCACGGCTACGACCAGGCGGCGACCAAGCGTCGCCGCGCCGAATTCGCCACGCTGCCAAGGCATGAGGCGCGGCTGCGGCTCACCGCGGCGGACCGGGTGATGGAGCAGGTCGAGCTGCGGACCAGGCTGTTCGCCGCCCCGCGCTGGGACGCCTCGGCGGGCGCCATCGAGGCGCTGCCCGAGGTCGGTTTCCGGGTCTCGCTCGGTCTGACTTCGCTCCTCGACCTGGAACGCAACACGGTGCAGAAGGCTCGGGTGTACGGCATCGGCGAGGGCTTCCGCGCCGAGCCGTGGTGGTGCCGGGCGCTCGTGCTCGGCGCCGCGCGCACCGCGCGGCGCGGTGGCGTACTGCGCCTTGCGGTTTCGGCCGCACAGCTGCAACGGTCCGGCCCGCGCCAGGCGATGCTCGACGCGGTCGATCTCGCCATGTTCCACGGCGCGGTCGGCGAGGTGTATCGCTGGGAGCCGCCCGCCGTCGCGCGCGCGGCCTAGTGTTCCGCGGCGCGATGAGGTCGGGCATCGCGGCGCGTGCGGCCTCGCGCATTCGCGCCTCGCAAGCGCTCCCTGAAGAGATCGGTTTCGCCGAGCGATCCGATCGGCGCCGTCGCCCGGGAATGGCGTAAATCGGGCGGCGGCGTCTGGGCAGCTCAGTCCTTGTCGTCGGTGCGGCCCGGTATCGCAGCCGTCGCAGTGTGGGTGAAGCCGCCCGCTTCCTGCCGGGTGAGTGATGTCGAAAACGGGTGCAGCGCCAGCTGTTTCATGCATCGGTCGATGTCGGCGAGCAGCAGATCGGCCATGTCCATCGTGAAGCCGTGCCGGAACACCGCCCGCATGATCGTCTCGTCCGACCGGTCCGCAGGCAGTGGATAGGCGGCGATGAGCCAGCCTCTGCTGCGCAGCCGATCGGACAGGTCGTAGAGGTTGAACCCGGGATCGTCGGTCAGCCGCCAGGCCACGGCGGTGATGCCACGGTGCGGATCGCCGTCGTGGATCATCTCGAACCCGCCGAGCTCGCGCAGGCCTGCGGCCAGGTGCCTGGCCGCGCGATAGATCGTCGATTGGACGCGGGTGTAGCCGGTCCGGCCCAGGCGGATGAACTCGTAGTACTGCGTGATGGCCTGCCCGCCCGGCCTGGAGAAGTTGAGGTTGAAGGTGCCGATGCTGCCGCCGAGGTAGTCCACCTTGAAAACCAGCTCGTCGGGCAGGTCGGTGGCCTCGCGCCAGATCGCCCAGCCGACGCCGAGCGGCGCGAGCCCGGTCTTGTGGCCGGAGACGTTGATCGACTTCACCCGCGGCAGCCGGAAATCCCAGACCAGCTCCGGTGCCGTGAACGGTGCCAGGAAGCCGCCGCTCGCCGCGTCCACGTGGATCGGGATGTCCAAGCCGCGCTCCGCGTGCACCCGGTCGAGGGCCTGGCTGATTCCGGCGACATCCTCGAACAGTCCGGTGAAGGTCTGTCCAAAAGTGGGCACCACCATGATGGTTCGCTCGTCGCAGTAGGCCGCGACGTCGTCCGGGTGCATGGTGAGCCGGTCGCCGCGCAGCGGGATCTGCCGGATCTCCACATCGAAATAACGAGCAAACTTTTCCCAACAGACCTGGACAGATCCACACACGAAGTTGGGTGTTCCGGTGCCGCCGCGCTGCCGCCAGCGGAACTTGGCGGCCAGGCCGCCGAGCATCGCGGCCTCGCTGGAACCGGTGGTCGAGGTGCCCCTCGTCGCGGCGGAGTCGGGTGCGTGCCACAGGTCGGCGATCATCTGGACGCAGCGCCGCTCCAGCTCCGCGGTCTGTGGGTACTCGTCCTTGTCGACGATGTTCTTGTCCAGCGATTCGGCCATCAGCCTGCGCGCCTTGTCGTCCACCCAGGTGGTGCAGAAGGTCGCCAGGTTCATCCGGGAGACGCCGTCGAGCATGAGCTCGTCGTGCACGATCTCGTAGGCGACCTCGGAAAAGAGCTCGTGCTGCGGGAATCCGTGCCGCGGTGCGACGCGGTTCATTCCGGGTAGGGCGTACAGGTCGTCGGAGTCTGCGCTGTGGGACATCGGATGGCCTCCGGAGTCGCGTCGTGTTACCGAACTGCGGTCATCCAACACAATCACACAACCGCCCGCTCGGGTTCGCACCGCAACGTGTCGACTCGGGTCACGCCGACGGTCGAGATCGGATAAATTCGACTTTTCGTACTGATCAGTTCGTGCCATGGTGGATGAGCTGTGTTGTCGGACCGGGAGCGCGACATCGAGCGCGCCGAGACGAAGAAGTGAGGCGCTGGCAATGGGCGAAGACCCCCGTACCGCCGAGTTGCGCGCGGCGGTCGCCGCGCTCATGCCGCAGGCGAAAACCGATCTGGCACAGCTTGTTTCGTTCAAGTCGGTGGCCGATCCGCGCCAGTTCCCGGCATCGGAATGCGACCTGGCCGCACAGTGGGTCGCCGACGCCTTCGCCGCGGTCGGGCTCACCGACGTCGGCCTGCACGAGACGCCGGACGGCAGCAAGGCGGTGATCGCCACCCGCCCCGCGCCGGCCGGCGCACCGACGGTGCTGCTGTACTGCCACTACGACGTGCAGCCGCCGCTGGACGGCGCCGCATGGCGCACGCCGGTGTGGGAACTGACCGAGCGAGACGGCCGCTGGTACGGCCGAGGCAGCGCCGACTGCAAGGGCAACATCGTCATGCACCTGACCGCGCTGCGCGCGCTCGGCGCCGACCTGCCGCTCGGCGTCACGCTGGTCGCCGAGGGCTCCGAGGAGCAGGGCACCGGCGGGCTGGAGCGTTTCGTCGAGGCCAACCCCGAGTTGTTGCGCGCCGACGCGATCGTGATCGGTGACTGCGGAAACTTCGCCGCGGGCGTTCCGACGCTCACGGAAACCTTGCGCGGCAGCGTCAATGTCGTCGTCACCATCCAAACACTTTCCGGCCCTTTGCATTCCGGCATGTTCGGCGGACCGGCGCCGGACGCGCTCGCCGCCCTGATCCACGTGCTCGCCACGCTGCGCGACGAGCACGGCAACACAACGGTGGCCGGGCTGCCGAACGATCAGCGGTGGTCGGGTGTGCAGTACCCCGAGGAGCAGTTCCGCAGGGACGCAGGCGTATTGCGCGGCGTCGAGTTCACCGGTGACGGCACGGTGGCCGACATGCTCTGGGCGCGACCGGCTTTGACGGTGCTCGGCATCGACGCACCGCCGGTGGTCGGCTCGGCGGGCGCCATCCAGCCCGCGGCGCGGGCCAGGCTCAACCTGCGCATCCCGCCGGGCACCGACCCGGACCAGGCGCACAAGGCGTTGGTCGCGCACCTGCAGGCGAACACGCCGTGGAACGCGGAGCTCACCATCGAACCGGAGGGCAAGGGCGCACCGTTCCGGTCCGGCAGCGGCGGCCCGGCCCGCGAGGCGATGGAGGCGGCGCTGGCCGCCGCCTACGGACGCGCGGCCACGACACAGGGGCAGGGCGGTTCGATTCCGCTGTGCAACGTCTTCGCCGACACCTACCCGGAGGCCGAGATCATGCTGCTCGGCGTCGAGGAACCCGCGTGCCTGATCCACGCCCCCAACGAGAGCGTGGATCCGGCCGAGATCGAGCGGATGGCATTGGCCGAGGCGCTGTTCCTGGCCACCTACGCCGACGGGCTGTAGTGCCCCGTCCAGGAACCTCGGCACGACCTTCCTGGACGACGCACTAGAACTCGCGCTGGTCTTCCGGTGCCACGACAGTGAATTCCGTACCGGCAGGCCCCATTTCGGCCAGCCTGCCGAAGTAGATGCCCTGCGCTTCCTGCGCGATGATGCCGTAGTGGATGGGCAGCGCGGTGCGTGGCGCGACCGCGCGCAGATAGTCGACCGCCTCGCTGATCCGCATCCACGGTGCGGCGGCAGGCAGGGCGAGCACACCGACCTGGACGGGCGGCACCCACAGCGAATCGCCGGGGTGCACCAGCTGTGCGGGGTCGTCCGGAGTGCCGAGCTGGAAGACGGTGTTGTCGATCACCGGCAGCTCGGGATGGATCACCGCGTGCCTGCCGCCACCGCCGGTGATCTGGAGCTCGCCGAGCGCGAGCACGTTGCCCGCGTGCACCGCCTCCCACCGCCCGCCGCGCTGCTGCGCGGTCTGCGGATCGGCGAGCAGCCTGGCGCCGGGATTCGCCTCGACCAGCGCATCGATCCGGTTCGGATCGATGTGGTCGGGGTGCTGATGGGTGATCGCGATCGCGTCCAGATCGGTGAGGCCCTCGAAGCCGTGCGCGAAGGTGCCTGGATCGAACAGCACCTTTTTGCCGTGTAGCTCGACGAGGAGACAGGAGTGGCCGAAGTGAGCTATGCGCATTCCGCCATGGTATTTGGCCCACCCCGCGGATGCCGTGGCCGAGCAGCACAACTACGCTGCTCAGGTAACCCCCCACCACCACATGAGGAGCAACGCGTGGCACGAGTCGTGGTCGAGGTGATGCCGAAGGCCGAAATCCTGGACCCCCAGGGACAGGCCATCGTCGGCGCGCTCCCGCGCCTGGGATTCGAGGGCATCTCGGATGTACGGCAGGGCAAGCGATTCGAACTCGACGTCGATGACAATGTCGGGGACGCCGAGCTCGAGCAGATCGCAGAATCGCTGCTGTGCAACACGGTGATCGAGGAGTGGAAGGTGGTTCGCCTCCCATGACCGCCCGCATCGGGGTCATCACTTTTCCCGGCACACTCGACGATGTCGACGCGGCACGGGCAGCGCGGCTTGCCGGTGCCGAGGCGGTCAGCCTGTGGCATGCCGACGCCGATCTGAAGCAGGTCGACGCGGTCATCGTGCCCGGCGGATTCTCCTACGGCGACTACTTGCGGGCCGGCGCGATCGCCCGGTTCGCGCCGGTGATGGGCGAGGTCGTGCGTGCAGCGAAGACCGGACTCCCGGTCCTCGGCATCTGCAACGGCTTTCAGGTGCTGTGCGAGGCCGGTCTGCTGCCCGGCGCGCTGACCGGCAACGTCGGCCGGCATTTCATCTGCCGTGACGAGTGGCTGCGGGTCGAATCGACCGCTACCGCCTGGACTTCACGCTATGAGGTCGGCGCTCAGCTGCTGATCCCGCTGAAGTCCCAGGACGGCCGGTTCCAGGCGTCCACCGCCGTGCTCGACGAACTCGAAGGTGAAGGCCGAGTGGTCTTCCGCTACGCGGGCGAGAACCCGAACGGTTCGCAGCGCGGCATCGCGGGCATCGCCTCGGCCAACGGTCGCATCGTCGGCCTGATGCCGCACCCCGAGCACGCGACCGAGCCACTGACCGGTCCGAGCGACGACGGCCTCGGCATGTTCCTTTCGGTGCTGGACACTTTGGTCTCGGCCTGACCGAGCCGATCACTCGGTTCGCAACCACGACAGCGCGAGTTTTGCGAGCGCCGTTCGCGGCCCGCAAGACTAGGGGGCCGCGAACAACTCAGGTGATTCGGGCGACGATGTCGAACTCGACGCCGTTCGCGCGGGCGATGTAGCCGTGCTGGATGGCCTGGTTGCCCTGGAAGGCCCGCGGGCCGCTCGGGGTTTCCAGCAGCACGCCGTGGTCGAGCGCGCCGAGCACATCGGGCACGCGCAGTGATCCGACCGCGTGCGCGATCCCGGCCAGCGTGTGGATGGCCTCGTAGGTCATGTTGCTGAAGCTGGTGAGCGCGGGCGCGAATTCGCCGTGCAGCCTGCGATAGCCGGCCACCCGCTCGCGACCGTCGGAGGTCTGCTGGTCGATGAAGAAGCTGGAGGCCACGTAGAAGTTGTGGTTGGCGCCGGGACCGGCGGCCAGCAGCACGTTCTCGTCGGCGGCAGGGCTCATTCGCAGCTGTGCACCCGCGCGTCCGGTCGCGGCGAACTGCCGGTTGAATCGGGACACGTCCGCGCCGACCATCAGGATCACCACCCCGTCGGCCTTGTCGAGCGCGGGATGGGACAGGAAGTCGCCGAAGTCCGGCGAGCCGAGCGGCACGAACCGCTCGAGCACGATGGCGCCGGGATCGGTCAGGCTTTGGCGGATCGCCTTGGCCGACTCTCGCGGCCAGATGTAGTCGTTGCCGATGATGGCCCAGCGCCGCACCCCGTGCTCGCGTTCCAGCCAGCGCACCGCGGGCAACGTCTGTCCCGCCGGGTGTTCGCCGAGCATCAGCACCCCTGGCCGCTCGTTCGGCAGGCCCTCGTGCCCGGTGGCGAACAGATAGGGCACTCGGCTCTCGGTCGCCCGCGAGACGGCCAGCCGCACCGCGGAGGTGTGCCAGCCGGTGATCGCATCCACCATGCCGGTCGCGAGCAACGCGGAAACCTCACGCGCCACCTCGTGTGGCGCCCGCCCGCCATCGATATTCGTAGTACGAATTTCCCTGCCCAGAATTCCTGTGCCACGGTTGATTTCGTCGACGGCAAGGGAAATCGCCGCGTCGCAGGAGGGGGCCACGATACCGCCTGGTCCCTGCATCGGAACAATGTTCAAGATCTCGATAGTGCCCTCTGGGCTCTCGCCGAACGCTGACATTCGGTACTCTTCTTCTCGTTCGAGCGAAATTCATGGCAGGCAGGAATAACAATGACGACCATTGTAAGCGGATACTCGACGCTGCATGGTGCGCTGCGTGCCGCGGAACGCGGTTGGCTGCGTCACTTGGACGCGGCATTGTGTGCCAGGCAGCTCACGGCCGATCAGTGGTCGATGCTCTCGAATCTCTCCAGTGAGACGGGCATCACCATGAGCGAGCTGGCGGCCAGGTCGCAACTCGCGCCGTCCTCGGCGACCAGGCACGCGGACTACCTGGCCGAACGCGGCCTGATCTTCCGGCTCGCCGCACAGGACGACCGTCGCCGGATCCTGATCGGGTTGAGCAGGCTCGGCTCCGAGCTCGTCGCCTCGGTGCGGGCCGAGGAGGCGCGGGCGGAACAGGAACTGCGGGGGCGGATCGGTGCACGGCGTTATGCCGAACTGATGCGGCTGCTCGAGTTGGTTTCCACCAATCCGGAGTAGTCACGGCAATTCGTCCTACGAATATGCTGGACGTCTGATATTTTTCTTCTCGCGCTCCGCTGAGTGAGAAGCGGTAAAGCGCTGTGCGACACACCACGGCAGGAACCGGTATCAATTCCTGACCTGCGTAGAATCGTGCCGCTCGGAACTAACATCTCGAAAACATTGCACCGTCACGCGCGCTCGTCTCTGCCGAAACGGAAAGTGGTGTCCGATGCGATCGTTCGGTTCCTGGCGGCGCTTGGCCGTCGCTGCCGCAGTGTCGGCATCCTTCGCAATCGGGATGACCGTGGCACCGGCGAGCGCGGCGAGCGTGCCGGGAACCGTGATCGACGTGCTGCCCCAAGCCGACGGGTGGCGTGGCACCAACGGCAGTTCGGTCGTCGAGTACTGGACGACCGGCTCGGACGGCACCGCGCAACCGGTCAGCGGCGCGGTGCTCATGCCGGACGGACCCGCGCCCGCAGGTGGATGGCCGGTGCTCGCCTTCGCGCACGGCAGCTTCGGCCTCGGCGCCGGATGTGGCGGCCAGTCCGATCCGACGCGCGGCCCGTGGCCTGAGCGCAGGGCCATCGAGGACGGGTTTCTCCGCAGCTTTCTCGGCAAGGGCTTCGCCGTGCTCGCGACCGACTATCTCGGGCTCGGCCGGTTCGACACCGGGACGCATCCCTATCTGGAATTGAAGACCGAGGCCGCCGCGATCATCGACTTGGTGAAGGCGGCCAGGTCGCGCATCCCCGCGTTGTCCAAGACCTGGATGGTGTTCGGCGGCTCGCAAGGCGGGCAAGCGGCGCTCGGCGCGGCCTATCTGCAGCGCACCTATGCGCCGGAACTCGACTTCCGCGGCTCGATCGCGATCGACCCGGAATCCGAGGCGGAGAACCTCCTGCCGATGGCAGGGCCGTGGGGACCCGATCTACCCAGCTTCATCGGCGACGCACTCAACGTCTTCTTCACGAGCGTGCTCGCAGGCGTCCGCGTTGCGCGGCCGGACGCGGACATCGACAGCTTCCTCACGCCGCGCGGGCGGGAGATCCTCCACGCCATCGCCAGCCTCTGCCAGGACCAGATCGCCGAGGTGGTGCAAGGGGTCCGGGTCAGCGAGCTGCTGGCCAAGCCGCTGCTCGACGAGCGCCTGCACGCGGTGCTCACCGAGTACATGGGTGTGCCGACCCGCGACTACACCGATCCAATCCTGTTGCTGTTCAACGTCACTGACATCGCGGTGCCCGCGCCGCTGCACGCGGCCCTCGTCGGCAGGCTCACCGCGAGCAGGGTCGAGTTCAAGACGGTCGTCGGCACCGGCCAGCACCTCCAGATCAACCATGACATGCGGGTGGCCATCGATACCTTTCTGGCGCGCGTCCGTTCCGCGGCCGCTGGGTCGAATTAGCTTTTCGGATCGAGAGCGGTTAAGGTGCTCCGCGCGCCACTGAACTGTTGTACGGCAACAGATAGGCGGCGCGAATTCTCGGCCCGAATGCGCGACTTTCCAGTGAATGTCAAATCAGCGAAACCTCCAGAAGCAGAAGGGTTCCCGTTGTGCGTAGTCAGTGCCATATAAGTGCGTGTCGCTGCGTCGATAGACAACCGCAATGCTCGAAGCTGGACGCTATGAAATCGACCTTCCCAAGCGTAGTGAAACCTGTGTTCTCGCGCAGTACTGTCGCGGTCGGCACCGCGGTAGCTGGGCTGCTTGTCGGTGTTATGACTGGATTCGGCGCTGTTTCAGTTTCTGCTGAGCCGCTCACGCCCGTGCGTATCGCCACCAATGCGGTATCCGCGGACGGCTCGCGAATCGAAGGTGTCGAACAGATCGATGACCGTAATGTCCGGCTGCAGGTGCATTCCGCGGCGATGGACAAGACTTTCCCGGTCGAGGTGCAACTCCCCGCGAATGCCTCGAAGCCGCGGCCTGCTCTTTATCTGCTGAATGGCGCCGACGGCGGCGAGGGTCTCGCCTCGTGGCAGGTGCAGACCGACATTCGTCAGTTCATGGCGGACAAGGACGTCAACCTGGTCATGCCGATCGGCGGGCCGTTCAGTTACTACGCCGACTGGATCAACGACGATCCGGTACTCGGCCGCAACAAATGGAAGACCTACCTCACCGAGGAACTGCCGCCGCTGATCGACTCGGCGTTCAACACCAACGGCACCAACGGCATCGCGGGCATCTCCACCGCGGGAACCACCGTGCTGACGATGCCGATCGCCAAGCCCGGCCTCTACAAGGCCGTCGCTGCCTACAGCGGTTGCGCCCAGACCAGCGACAATCTCGGCACCGCCTTTGTCAGGGCAGTGGTCGGCATGGGCGGCGGCAACACCGACAACATGTGGGGCCCGACGGGCTCGCCCGAATGGGCGGCCAACGATGCGCTGGTGCACGCCGACAAGTTGCGTGGACTGGAAATGTACTTCTCGTCGGGCGACGGTAGCCCCGGCAAGTACGACACGATCAATGGTCGTAACGAGCAGCTCGGTGGAAACCGGACTCAGGTCGACAACGACGACAACCAGATCGGGCCGGAAGCGTTGGCCGGGCAAATGGCTGTCGGTGGCTTGATCGAGGCGGCCACCAACTACTGCACGCGCAATATGCAGCAGAAGCTGGAGTCGCTGGGTATCCCCGCGACCTTCCACTTCACCTCGGGTACGCATTCCTGGGGTTACTGGCAGGACGAGTTCAAGCGGTCGTGGCCGGTGCTCGCGCGCGGCATGGGATTGTCGGAGAAGTAGTTCCAACGCAAGAGAGTTGAACTGCCGGGAATTTACGGTGCGTGGCCGATAGCTAGCACAGGTATAGCGATCGGCCACGCGCCTACTCCGGGCGCGGCGTGCGTATTTCGACGCACGTCGATTTTGTGTACGTGTAATGCGAATTGGCTCAGCAACATTTGCGCCGCGTGCTGCCTGCGCTGACACGCCGAGCTGATCGGCATACCTGAGCTGTGCGCCCGTATATCCTGCCTGCATGGTATCTACAGAGCCCTTGATTACCGATGTTTCCGACACCGCGCGATGGGCAGCTGCATATCGGGCGATCGAATCTTCCCGAAAAGACGCACTATTCTGTGATCCATTTGCCGACCGCATGGCAGGCCCGAGCGGCTACGAGATCATCAACGCCGCGCCACGCAAAATGCGAACCGGATTGGGCGTCGTCGTTCGAACCAAGATCATCGATGATCTGATTCAGGACGCGCTTGCGCACGGGTGCCGGAAGGTGCTGAACCTGGCGGCAGGCCTCGATACGCGGCCCTACCGGCTCGACCTGTCGCCGGAGCTGCTCTGGGTCGAGGCCGACCTGCCTCGGCTGCTCGCCGAGAAGGAGCGGCTGCTTGCCGATGAGGTGCCGACCTGCCGCCTGCAGCGGCACACGGTCGACCTCTCCGATGCCGAGACGATGCGGGCGTTCCTGGCCGCGGAGGTCACCAGCCCGGCGAACACGTTGGTCATCACCGAAGGACTCGTCCAGTACCTGGACGACGATCAGGTCGGCGAGTTGTCCAGCGCGCTGCGCAAGGCGAACGTCAACTGGTGGATCGTCGACGTCATGAACGCGACGATGCAGAACGCCATGGAGAAGAGCTGCGGCACCCTCTTCGCGAACGCGCCGTTCCGGTTCGTGTCCGACGATCCGATCGCGTTTTTCGAAGAACGTGGTTGGACCGCAACGGATGTGGAGTCGGTGTACATGACCGCGCGCAAGGCCAACCGCCTGCCGTGGCATCTGAAGGCTCTTGCCCCGCTGCTCGAGCCGGACCCACGCAACACCGGGGGACGGCCATGGGGCGGCGTGCTTCGCCTGTCTCCCTCGTAACGTAGCGACACCACTGCGGCGGCCTGCCGGTCGGAAACGATCGGCGCGGCCGCCGTTTTCTATTTACCGGAAATCTCGTCGTTGCGACGTGCTCGACCTACGGCAAAATAGCTGCGAACCCGACTGCACATACTCCGGACATACGAAAAGCGGGCTCGAGCGCCTGCAGACGCTCGAACCCGCTTTTTCGTTAAAAGGCTTTGGTTACAGCAAGCCGAGCGCGGTGACAGCCAAAGCGACAACGGCAGCCAGGCCGGCGCCAAGGGGCAGAGTCACAGACAGCAGCACGATTTACTCCTTTGGTAGGTCGATCAGTGTGGGTGTAGCAACAGAACCTGAATCGGATTCGAACCAGATTCTAGTAATCAGAAATCGGGGCCAAGCGTCCCTCCTGCCGACGCTTGACCCCGAGTCCCGGAGGCTGTTACAGCAGGCCGAGAGCGGCCACAACCAGGCCGAGGGTAGCAGCGACACCGAGACCGAGGGGGAGAGTCACAGACAGAAGCACGAGTTACTCCTTTTCGTCAGTTGAGTGTGGTCTAGCAAGAGAGATCATGCCAAGTGTCACGTTGTTGACGTTGAACTGTCGCGGCGTGTCGGAAATTTCGCGACGACTTACTTTCTGGACATCTGCTCAATTGACCTGAATGTCGGCGATATTGCCGCCTTCGTGGGTCTGAGCGATGGAAAGACGCCGCCCCCAATGCTGATTTGACTTTACTGCATCGGGTAGATATAGCGATTGCGATCGTCTAACTCCGCGGTACTCGGCATCTCGAAAAGCTGGGCATAGCAACGAATGTGCCTGTCCAGGCACAGTCGATGTCTGCGCAGGTCAGAAGGTGTGGCAGGTGGCCGCGGCCTGGCGCATGACCGGACCGGCTTCGGGATTGAAGCCGTCCATCGTGCTGACCTGGTTCCCGTTGTCGGCCAGCATCTTGTACATTGCCGCGCGCTGTTCGGCCGGCTGCGAGATGGTCATTTCCAGTGCGGCTTTCTGGATCGGCGCCGCGTCGAGCCGTGCTGCCGCCTCCGGTGCCACCTGGTGAATTGCGGCGTCGATCTGACTGAATGAGCATGTCGTCGTCAGCAGCGGCGCCATGTCGTCGACCAGGCTCGCGGAAGCGGCGCCCGATCCGAACAGTGCGGCGGCCGTTGAGAATCCGCCGATCGCCAGTGCGGCGATGGTGTACCTGGTTTTGCGCATCGTCATGTAGCACCCTTCATGTAGTTCGTTCGACTATGTGGGTCAGCGACCCGGCGTGATGGTACTCAACAAAGCACTTGCGGTATGGGAAGACAGCGCAGATATCTGTCAGCGGGTTGTCGCGAAAGCTGTTGCGTCGTGCCCGAATGCGGTCGGTTCGTCGAATCCGCATCGGTCGTCGTCACCGTGACGATTAGAATGGTTCATCGGAGTACGGCCGGTTCTCGGAGTCGTGAACGGCAGGGCCGGTATTTAGGCGGAAGGTTGTGCGGTATAAACGTATTCGACCGCGCAATCATGCAAACGCCATAAGGTGACGAGCAGTGATTCACATTCGGCGATGGCCGAGCATTTCGGTGTGTTGAACGGGCGGAATACGTTGTTTCTGGCATGGTGTCGCCGTGCCCCGCAGCGGCGCTCGCCGGTGGAGTTCACGGCGACGGCGCGCCCGCGTGGACGCGAAGACAGTCGTGCGACGAACGGAAGGTAGCGAAGTTCGCGTGTTGGAGATTGCAGGTTTGAGCAAGCGGTACGGAGACTTTGTCGCGTTGTCCGACATGACATTCGATGTGCGCCCCGGTGAGCTCTTCGGGTTCGTCGGCTCCAATGGGGCAGGCAAGACGACGACGATGCGGCTCATCATGGGCGTGATGGCCGCCGACGCCGGCGAGGTCAGGTGGGAGGGGAAACCCGTGGATCTGGCCGCGCGGCGGCGCATCGGCTACATGCCGGAGGAGCGCGGGCTGTACCCGAGGATGAAGGTGGGCGCGCAACTGCAGTACTTCGCTCGGCTGCACGGTCTTTCGCAGTTCGAGGCGTCGTCGGCGGCGGAGCTGTGGATGATGCGACTCGGCATCGAAAAGCGGGCCGAGGACGATGTTTTGAAACTCAGCCTCGGCAATCAGCAACGGGTGCAACTGGCCACGGCGCTCGTGCACAATCCGGACATCCTGGTGCTGGACGAGCCGTTCTCCGGGCTGGATCCCGTTGCGGTGGACGTGATGAGCGCGGTGCTGCGCGAACGCAGCGTGGAACGTGGTAGCCCCGTGCTGTTCTCGTCGCATCAGCTCGATCTGGTCGAACGGATCTGTGACCGAGTCGGCATCGTCCGCAACGGCACCATGGTGGCGTGCGGGACTGTGGACGAACTGCGCAGCCGTGGCCCGGCGCGGGTCGTGATCGACGCACCCGGCCTCGACGACGACCTGATCACCCGCATGCCAGGCGTCTCCGTGGACGAGCGCGAGGCGTCCCGCTGGATCCTGCGTCTCGATGACCACGCCGAAGACCACTACATCCTCGCGACCGCGATGGCCGCCGGACCGGTGCGCGAATTCGGCCGAGTATTGCCCACTTTGACCGATTTGTTCCGGGACGCGACGGTGGACCCGAAGGTGGAGGCGGCGGCATGAGCAGTGCGCACGTTTCGTCGGTGCAGGCGATCCAGATCGTCGCAACGCGGGAGATCAACACCAGGGTCCGGTCGAAAGCCTTTGCCGCGATCACGGCGGTGCTGGTGCTCGCCGTCGTCGGCACGGTGCTGGTGTTCCACTTCCTCGGTCAGGGCAACGCCGCTGCGCCGGAAAAGGTTGGTATGACGGCGGATACGGCGCAGTTCCAGCCGTTACTCGCCGCCGCGGGTCAGGCGTCGGGGCAGCCGATCGAGACCGTGGTGATCGACCGCGATCCCGGCGAGCAGCAGGTGCGCGCAGGCGACCTTGCGGCGTTGCTCGTCGGCACGTCGAACGGGCAGCTGCAGGTGGTGGTGAAATCGTCGCTGCCGGACGGACTTCGGACCGCGTTCGGCCTGGTCGTGCGGCAGGCCGCGCTGCATCAGGAAATCAGTTGGCTCGGTGGGGATCCGGTGACGGTCGAGCAGGCGATCGCCGAGGCGAAGGTCGCCGTGCAGCCGCTGGAATCGGGCGAGGAGCATCAGGGCGCGCGAGTGGGTGTTTCGGCGGTGGTCGGCATTCTCACCTACGTGATGCTGCTGATCAGCATTCAGCTGACCGGACAGGGCGTGGTGGAGGAGAAGGCCAATCGCATTGTGGAGCTGTTGCTTGCGACGATCCGGCCGTGGGAACTGTTGGCCGGCAAGGTGCTCGGCATCGGGATCGTGACCATCATCCAGGTGGCGGTGCTCGCGGCGGTCGGTCTCGGCACCGCCTTCGCCACTGGCGTGCTTGATCTTTCGGCGACGGTGATCGGCGGCGTCGTCGGCTGGGCGGTGCTGTGGTACCTGCTCGGCTACTTCCTCTATGCCCTGGTGATCGCGGCGGCCGCGTCGCTGGTGTCGCGGCAGGAGGATCTCGCGGCGGTGGCGGTTCCGGTGTCGGTGTTGGTGATCGCGGCGTATCTGATCGGGCAGACGATGGTTCCGGCGGATCCGCACGGCACGTCGCTGACGGTGCTGTCGATGATTCCGCTGTTCTCTCCGGTGCTGATGCCGATGCGGGCGGCCTACGAGGTGCCCGGCTGGCAGGTGCTGTGCGCGCTGGGTCTGATGGTGCTCACCATCGCGCTGGTCGCGCGGCTCGCAGGCCGGATCTACGGCAATGCCGTGCTGCTCACCGGCGGCCGGGTGTCGTTGCGCACCGCGCTGGCCGCCCCCGCATAACAGCGACCGGTTCCGCCGACACGCGACGGGACCGTTTGGTCCGTTTTGTGACTGGTGTGACTATAGCATCAGCGGCTGTCCCACTGTCGTGTTCGTCAGGAGGCAGCTCGAATGGAGTTCGGTACCCGTGCGCGCCGTGCGGCGCTGGGTTGCTGTGTCGCACTAGCCGTGGCCGGATCGGTCGGATACCCCGCTTCGGCGGTCCCGGAACCCGATTCGGCCACGCTGCCACAGGGTCTGATCGACGCCGTGAAACGGGACCTCGGCATCGACCCCGCCGAATACCTGCAACGGGTCGACATCACCCAGCGACTTGCCGAGTTCGCCAAGACCGCCCGGCTCGCGCACCCGGCCGCCTTCGCCGGAATCCGGATGGACGGCGGCCGTCCGGTCGTCTCGCTCACCGACGGGGTGAGCGCGGAGAACGCGCGGGCGGCCGCGGAGGCGGCGGGATTCGCGGTGGAGTCGGTGGCCGACAGCGAGGCCACCCTGCGTAACCGCCGCAGCACCTTCGAGCGCTGGCTCGGCACGCAGTCCACCACCGTCGCCGCATCGATTGCCGGATACGGCATCGACGTGGCCGCCAACAGTCTCGCGGTGCGCCTGGCCAAAGACGTGCAGTTTCCGGCCGAGGTGGGACCGGTCCGGTCGGTGAACGCGCTGCCGCTGGAAGCTCGGCCGGACAACACACCACTCACGGCGCAGGCCATCGCAGGCCAGGAACTGGCGGGCGGCGACATCGTCGGCGGCCAGTCCTACGCCATCGTGGTCGGCAGCGAAACCCATCGCTGCTCCTACGGTTTCAACGGCACCGATGCCGACGGCAACACGGTGAACATCACCGCGGGACATTGCGATCCGAACAACCTCGTCGAAGAGGCCGACCGGACGAAGGAAGCCCAGCGGGTCTTCGCCACCTTCGCCACGCAGGACGGCATGAAATTGCCGCAGGGTGAGAAGGTCAAGCACGGCGCCGAGCTCGGTCATTTCGAGAGTTCCAGCTTCGCCCCGCACGACTACGGGATCCTGCGCATCAACAAGGAGTCCGCGAAGCGGTTCCAGAACAACCTGGTCTCGGCGGGCCAGCTCTCGCCTGCCACGCCGTCGGTCGCCACCGGAAGCAGCAACGAGGAGCTGGAGGCGGGCAGCAGCGGCAGGCCGCGCTCGCCGGTCAGCGTCGGCGCCGACGGGCGACAGGTCGTGCACATCGACGGCACGACCGAACCGATCGCGGGCAGCGCCATCTGCAAGTCCGGATTCCGGTCCGGGTACTCCTGCGGCATTGTGATCGCCGCCAACCAGACCGCCATGCTGCGCGGCATCCCCGGCCACGACGCCGAAGTGGTCCGGGTGGAGGACATGTTCTACACCACCCTGTGTGGTCATCAGGGCGACAGCGGCGGGCCGATCATGGCAGGCACCAAGGCGGTCGGGATCAACAGCGCCATCATCACGCACATCACGCCGCTGGACGGCAGCTGTGGTCACCTCCCCGTGCTGCTCGGCCAGCCGATCAGCACTGTGCTGCGGGACAATCCGGGCCTCACCCTCCGCACCAAGTGAGCACGCGCCGACGGGTAGCGAGACCCGTCGGTGCCTAGGATTCAGGGATGCCCGTTTCCGCTACCGCCGCCACCGCCGCCGGACTCTGCGCCTTCATCGATGCCTCGCCCTCGCCGTTCCACGTCTGCCAGACGGTGGCGGGCGAGCTGGCGGCGCACGGATTCACCGAGCTCGCCGAGGGGCAGCAGTGGCCGTCGGACGGCCCGAGCAAACACTTTGTGGTGCGCGGTGGCTCGCTGATCGCCTGGGCGACGGCGGACGCGGCGGGACCGACCCCGTTCCGCGTGGTCGGCGCGCACACCGACAGCCCGAACCTGCGCGTCAAGCAGTATCCCGACCTGGCATCGGCCGGCTGGCAGCTGGTCGGTCTCGAGCCGTACGGCGGCGCCTGGCTCAATTCCTGGCTGGACCGGGAGCTCGGCATCTCCGGGCGGTTGAGCGTGCGCGACGGAGACACGGTGAGCGAGCGGCTCGTTCGCATCGATGAGCCGATCCTGCGGGTGCCGCAGCTGGCCATCCATCTGTCCGACGACCGCAAGGGCGTCACGCTGGATCCGCAGCGGCACGTCAACGCGGTGTGGGGAGTCGGCCGCGAACCGCGCTCGTTCCTGCGGTTCGTCGCCGAGCACGCCGAGGTCGATCCGGCGGCGGTGCTCGGCTGGGAACTGATGACCCACGATCTGACGCCGAGCGCGATCGTCGGGCGCGACCGCGATCTGGTCAGCGCGCCGCGACTGGACAACCAGGGCACCTGCTACGCAGGCCTGCATGCCTTCCTCGCCGCGATCGACGAGCCGGGCGCGGCCATTCCCGTGCTCGCCATGTTCGACCACGAGGAGGTCGGCAGCCAGTCCGATCGCGGCGCCCAATCCGATCTGTTGTCGACGGTGCTGGAACGGATCGTGCTCGCGCGCGGTGGCGGCCGCGCCGAATTCCTTGCCGCGCTGGCCGGTTCGGTCTGCGCGTCCGGCGACATGGCGCATGCGACGCACCCCAACTACGCGGACCGGCACGAGCCCGCGCATCGCATCGCGGTGAACGGCGGACCGGTGCTCAAGGTCAATCAGAACCTGCGTTACGCCACCGACGCGGCGGGGGCAGGCGCGTTCGCGCTGGCCTGCGCGCAGGCCGGAGTTTCGTTGCAGCGCTACGTGCATCGCGCCGATCTGCCCTGCGGATCGACCATCGGCCCGATGACCGCGGCAGGCACCGGCATGACGACCGTCGACGTGGGCGCGGCCCAGCTGGCCATGCACTCGGCGCGCGAAATGATGGGCGCCGCAGACGTTCCGGCCTATGCGGCGGCGCTGGCCGCCTTCCTCACCCCGGCGGTCGCCGGGCGATAGGTGGCGACGGCGACGACGAACACCGCGAGGGTCGCGAGCACATAGCTGCTGCCGATGAGCTGCTGCCACCACGCCCAGTCGAGCTCCTTGTCGCCGGCGTGCGGCAGCAGCCACTGCGGCCCGATGATGAACATCACCGTCATCGCCCCGACCGCCCAGAGCAGTCGCGGGTTGCGCCTGCCGCGCACGATCGCGTCCGCCGTCACCACGAGCGCAGGTGCGATCCACACCCAGTGGTGCGACCAGGAGATCGGCGAAACCAGCAGCACCGCCGCGGCATTCACCATCAGCGCGGCCACCGTCGCGCCCGCGCCGATCAGCCGGTGCATCCATACCGCCGCGAGCGCGACGGCCACCAGCGACAGCGCGATCCACAGCAGGGTGGCCAGCGAGTCGTCGAGGCCGAGGCGGAACACCATGCCCTTGATCGACTGGTTGCCCGCGAAATAGGGCGGGCCGATCCGCCCGGTGTCGGCGAGCGTGTGGAACCAGTACTCGGCCGAATCCTTGGGAAACAGCAGGAATCCGAGGCCGATCGCGGCGATCGCGGACCCGATCAGCGTGCCAGCCGCCTTCCAATCCCTGCGCAGCAGGAAGTACAGCAGATACCCACCGGGAATCAGCTTCACCGACACCGCGATGCCGATCAGCATGCCGCGCGGCCAGAACGGCTTGCGCACCAGGCAATCCAGGGTGATCGCGGCCATCAGCACCAGGTTGATCTGGCCGAAGCCGAAGGTCTGACGCAGCGGCTCGAAGGTCTGCAGCACCGCGATCGCGCCGATGACGATGGTCATGGTGCTGACGCGGGACAGTTCGGGCCGGATCCTGGCCAGCACCAACCACAGGGTGACGCCGAGGCTCACCAGTGAGGTCACCAACACCAGCACCTCGGCCACGGCCAGCGGTATCAGCGCGAGCGGCGCGAAGAACAAGGCGGCCAGTGGGGGATAGGTGAACGGCAGCCCGATCCCGGCGACCGGCGGCATCGGCCCGTACAGCTCGCCGTCGTCGAGCCAGACGCGGGCGCCGTTGCGGTACACCTGGAGATCGATGTAGCCCGACCACCAGTGGGCAAGTAGCGAGACGACCGCAGACACCGCGAACAGGCCGATCGCGACGAGCAGCCAGCGCAGCTGTTCGCGCGACATCGGAACGCGCGGCGGCGCGGCAGGCTCGGAGGTCGCGGCGGGCCGCTCGTCCTTCGAGACAACCGGCTCAGCGGAATCCGCAATCCCCGATCGTTCGTTCACGGGCCCAGGGTATCTGTGACCGGTGGTGTGATCGCCGTCGGCGCGCGATTCTACCCGCGCCATCTGTGACCTGAGGCACAGGAATCCGGCGAACCGGGCGTGAGTCCGATCCGGCCCGGTGATCGTCAACGGTCACAGCTAGACTTCCAGGCGAATCCCCAGCTTCGCGCTCCCGGCCCGAGAGGACCCTGACACGATCGGGTCGAGCGTGGAGGCGGCAGCGCAGCGTAACCACGTAGCGCTCCCGATCATGTCGAAAGGACACTGCACCCCGTGACTCCGCAGGTCGACACCGTCAGCGCAGCCGCAGCATCTCCCGACGTGCCGCAACCCTATAAAGAGCTGGGTCTGAAGGACGACGAGTACGCGCGCATCAAGGAAATCCTCGGCCGCCGCCCGACCGACGCCGAACTGGCGATGTATTCGGTGATGTGGAGCGAGCACTGCTCCTACAAGTCGTCGAAGGTGCACCTGCGCTACTTCGGGCAGACCACCACCGAGGAGATGCGGGCCTCGATGCTCGCAGGCATCGGCGAGAACGCGGGCGTCGTCGACGTCGGCGACGGCTGGGCGGTCACCTTCAAGGTCGAGAGCCACAACCACCCGTCTTATGTGGAGCCCTACCAGGGTGCGGCCACCGGCGTCGGCGGCATCGTGCGCGACATCATGGCGATGGGCGCCAGGCCGATCGCGGTGATGGACCAGCTGCGCTTCGGCGCGGCGGATGCGCCCGACACCCGGCGCGTGGTGGACGGCGTTGTCCGCGGTGTCGGCGGGTACGGCAACTCGCTCGGCCTGCCGAATATCGGCGGCGAGACTGTGTTCGACGCGTCCTACCAAGGCAACCCGTTGGTGAACGCGCTGTGCGCCGGCGTGATGCGGGTGGAGGACCTGCACCTCGCCTTCGCCTCCGGCACCGGCAACAAGATCATCCTGTTCGGCGCGCGCACCGGCCTCGACGGCATCGGCGGCGTCTCCGTGCTCGCTTCGGACACCTTCTCCGGCGACGAGTCGGGCACCGGGCGCAAGAAGCTGCCGAGCGTGCAGGTCGGCGACCCGTTCACCGAGAAGGTGCTCATCGAGTGCTGTCTCGAGCTGTACGCGGCCAAGCTGGTGGTCGGCATCCAGGACCTCGGCGGCGCCGGGCTGTCCTGCGCCACTTCGGAACTGGCGGCCGCGGGCGACGGCGGCATGCACATCGCGCTGGACCGGGTTCCGCTGCGCGCCGAGGGCATGACCCCGGCCGAGGTGCTCTCCAGCGAATCGCAGGAGCGCATGTGCGCGGTCGTCACCCCGGAGAACGTGGACGCGTTCATGGCGGTCTGCCGCAAGTGGGATGTGATCGCCACCGACATCGGTGAGGTCACCGACGGCGACCGGCTGGTCATCACCTGGCACGGCGAGACCGTCGTCGACGTGCCGCCGCGCACCGTCGCCCACGAGGGCCCGGTGTACGAGCGCCCGGTGCGGCGTCCGGACGAGCAGGACGCGCTGATCGCCGACAGCACAGCCGCATTGACCCGCCCGAAGACCGGCGACGAACTGCGCGCGACCCTGCTGCAGCTGCTGGCCAGCCCGCAGCTGTGCAGCCGCAAGTGGATCACCGAGCAGTACGACCGCTACGTGCGCGGCAACACCGTGCTCGCCGAGCACGCCGACGCGGGCGTCATCCGGATCGACGAGCAGACCGGCCGCGGCATCGCGCTGGCCACCGACGCGTCCGGCCGCTACACCAAGCTGGATCCCTACACCGGCGCGCAACTGGCGTTGGCCGAGGCCTACCGCAATGTCGCCACCACCGGCGCCACCCCGAAGGCCGTCACCAACTGCCTGAACTTCGGTTCCCCCGAGGATCCCGGCGTGATGTGGCAGTTCCAGCAGGCCGTCCGCGGCCTCGCGGACGGCTGTGTCGCCCTTGGCATTCCGGTCACCGGCGGCAACGTGAGCTTCTACAACCAGACCGGGCAGACCGCCATCCTGCCGACCCCGGTGGTCGGTGTGCTCGGCGTCATCGACGACGTGCACCGGCGCATCCCGACCGGCCTCGGGCTCGAGCCGGGCGAGACGCTGATCCTGCTCGGCGACACCGCCGACGAGTTCGACGGCTCCATCTGGTCCCAGGTCGTGCACGATCACCTCGGCGGCGTGCCGCCGAAGGTCGACTTCGCGCGCGAGCAGCTGCTCGCCGAGGTGCTCACCGCTGGCTCGCGCGACGGCATGATCAGTGCCGCACACGACCTTTCGGAGGGCGGGCTGATCCAGGCCGTCGTCGAGGCCGCGCTGGCGGGCGAAACCGGGTGTCGGGTGCTGCTTCCCGAGGGCGCCGATCCGTTCGTCGCGTTGTTCTCCGAGTCGGCGGGTCGCGTGCTCGTCGCGGTGCCGCGTTCGGAGGAGACCCGGTTCACCAAGATGTGCACCGCGCGCGAACTGCCGTGGACGCGCATCGGCGTTGTCGACCAGGGCGCGGATTCCATTGAGGTGCAAGGGCAGTTCTCCGTCCCCATGGACGAGCTGCGTGCCGCGCACGAGGGCACGCTGCCGAAGTTGTTCGGGGCAAGTGTGGCGTGACAGGCGCTGAGGCTCAGCAGGTCTCAGTGCGCGAGGGCGCCGGCCGGGTGGTCGGCGCCGTCGAGCGTTTCTTTCGCCCGAACTATGTCGGGGTGGTCGGCGCGACGCTGTTCTTCGCGTTGTCGCTGACTCCCTCGCTGCTGCCGCGGGATTGGTTGTTCGAAGGCCTCATCGGCGGCGTCAACGCCGCGATCGGCTACGGCGTCGGCTGTCTGCTGGAGTGGTTGTTCCGCCGGTGGATTCGGCCGCGGATACCGGTGCCCGCCGGCGCCGCACAGGTATTCGCCGAGCTGCCCCGCTGGCTGCCCACCGCGGGCAAGGTCGCCGTGCTGATCGGCTGCGTGGTCACGGTGCTCGTCATGCTGGTGCAGTCGGCGCGGTGGCAGCGCGAGATCACCACGCTGATGGGGATGGACGACATCACCACCTCCGGCTTCCTGCGCACCGGTGCGCTCAGTGTCGCGGTGATCGCCTTGGTGATCGGGGTATTTCGCGGCGTCCGCTGGTTGGTCCGGTGGGTGGCAGGCGAACTCACCGAGTGGGTGCATATTCCGCGCCGATTCGCCTTGCCGATCGGCTTCCTCGTCGTGGCCGTCCTCGCGGTAACGCTCTTCAACGGCGTGCTGGCCAAAGGCTTTTTCGCCGTGGCGAATTCGGCGTTCAGCGTGCGCAACAGCCACACCTCGCCCAACGCCGCCCAGCCGCAGCTGCCGGAACGCTCGGGCAGCCCGGCCTCGCTGGCGAAGTGGGAGACGCTCGGCTCGGAAGGCCGCTGGTTCGTCTCCTACGTGCCGAGCGCCGCCGACATCGCAAGGGTCACCGGCAAACCCGCGCGCGAGCCGATCCGGGTGTACACCGGATTGGAATCGGCCGACGGCCCGCAAGCCCAGGCCGAGCTCGCCGTCGCGGAACTGGAACGCACCGGCGCCTTCGACCGCAAGGCGCTGGTCGTGGTGACGACGACCGGCACCGGCTGGGTCGATTCCACCAGCGCCGAATCCGTCGAGATGATGTACGGCGGCGACACCGCGATCGTCGCCACCCAGTATTCGTATCTGCCCAGCGTGCTTTCGTTCCTTTCGGACAAGGCGAAGGCGACCCGGATGGGAAAGCTGGTGTTCGACAAGGTGTATGAGCACTGGTCGGCGCGCCCCGCCGAGGCCCGCCCGAAGCTGCTCGTCTACGGCGAGAGCCTCGGCTCGCAGGGCTCCGAGGGCGCGTTCACCGGGTTGGCCGATCTGCGCGCGAAATCCGACGGGGTGCTGTGGGTCGGGCCGCCCAACTCGAATCGACTGTGGGGCGAATTCACCGCCCGCCGCGATCCCGGCTCCCCCGAGGTGCTGCCGACCTACGCCGACGGGCTGGTTGTTCGCTTCGCCGACAGCCGCGGCGACCTGTGGCAGCCGGGCAGCACCTGGCTCACCCCGCGCATCGCGTATCTGCAGCACGCGTCCGATCCGGTGGTCTGGTGGTCGCCGGATCTGCTGTTCAGCGAACCGGATTGGCTGCGGGAGCGCCGCGGCGCCGACGTGTCGCCGACCATGGCGTGGTATCCGATCGTCACGTTCTGGCAGGTCGCCGCGGATCTGCCGAATGCGCAGGGCGTCAACGACGGGCACGGGCATCGGTACGGCACGCTGGTGCTCGATGCATGGGCCGCGCTCGCCGAGCCACCGGAGTGGTCCGCCGACCTTTCGGATCGAATCCGAAACTACTTGGCGGAGTCGGCGATTCGCGAACGCTCACTCAAGTGAGTGCCGAAACTGAGCGGGCCGGGACCCCTCGTGCACCAGGCCCGCCCAGCTGGCGTCAGGCGACGGTGTTGAACGGATCGTGCTCGGCGAGCAGCTTTTCCATCCGTGCCTGATCGATGCGACCGTGCACGGTCGCAGCCTCGTGCTGGTCACGCACCACCTTCGCCAGGGTGAAGGTGCTGGTTACCAGGAAGAGCAAAGACATTGCGAGGAACCCGCGCTGCCAGATGTCCAGTGGCAGATAGCAGAGGCCGATGCCGGTCCCGATGAAGCTGGCGCCGAACGCGATCGCCGACTGCACGATGAAAGCCGACGTGGTCTTCGACTGGCCGTTGCTGGTACTCATGGCAAGAATTCTGCTGACATCCGTTCGCGGGCAACCGCGTACAACTACTCGAGCGCCGTGGGTAGTTGCCGACGCCGTCAACGTGGGTTTCGGCCCGGGCGCCGCGTGGTCGGTGACCGCGAACACGCATGGCGCAGGGCGCTGGAAAACGACCACAACCGCCATACTGTTCGGGTGATGATCACCGACCCGCCGCCAGCGCCCGAACCCCGCGCGCGCTGAGCTCTCGTGTTCGACACCGCATCCACCCTGACGAAGCTGCGTGCGCGCGGCGTCGTCCTCGTGCGGCGCGTGGAAGACATCATCGATCTGAACTACGTCGGCCTGGTCGTCGCGACCGTGTTCTTCGCGCTGTCGGTGACGCCGTCGCTGCTGCCGCGGGACTGGCTGTTCCAAGGATTGATCAGCGGGATCAACGCCGCACTCGGCTACGGGGTCGGCTGCGTGCTCGAATGGCTGTTCCGGCTGTGGGTGCGGCCGCGGCTGAAGATCACGCCGCCGCCGACCTGGGTGCGCTACTCGGTGAAATCCGCGATCCTGCTCACCGCCGCGGTGAGTGCGGCGTTGATGCTGGTGCAGTCGGCGCGCTGGCAGCGCGAGATCACCGCGCTGATGGGCATGGCGGGCACCACCACCCCGGCGTACCTGCGCACCGGGCTGCTGAGCATGGCGGTCGGCGCGGCGGTGGTCGCCTCGTATCGGACGGTGCGCGAGATCATTCTGTTCCTGGCCAGGTTGCTCAACCGCTGGGTGCGGGTGCCGAGGGAGCTGGCGCCCGCCGCCGGACTGCTCGTGCTCATCGTGCTGACCGTGACGGTCTTCAACGGTGTGGCCTCGCGGGCCTTCTTCGCCGTCGCCAACTCGGCGTTCAGCGTGCGCAACGATCACACATCGATGAACGCGGTGCAGCCGGTGCAGCCGGAACGGTCCGGTAGTCCCGGGTCGCTGGCGAAGTGGGAGACGCTGGGTTACGAAGGGCGGTGGTTCGTTTCGCACGGACCCACCGCGAGCAAGATCGGCGAGGTGACCGGCAAGCCCGCCAAGGAGCCGATCCGCGCGTACGTCGGCCTGGAATCGGCTGAAGGAGAGCAGGATCCGGCCGAACTCGCGGCGGCCGAGCTCGAGCGCACCGGAGCCTTCGACCGCAAGGTGCTGGTGGTGATCACCACCACCGGCACCGGCTGGGTGAATGCGATGGCGGCCGGGGCGATCGAGTACATGTATGGGGGCGACAGCGCGATCGTCGCCTCGCAGTACTCGTATCTCCCGAGCGTGCTGTCGTTCCTCGCGGACCGAGGCAAGGCGACGACCGCGGGGCGCAACCTGTTCGACGCGGTGTACCGGCACTGGAGCGTGCGGCCGCGGGATCAGCGGCCGAAGCTGCTGGTGTACGGGGAGAGCCTCGGCTCGCAGGGTTCCGAGGCGGCCTTCGACGGGCTCGCCGACCTGCGCACCAAGGTGGACGGCGCGCTGTGGGTCGGCCCGCCGAACTCGAATCGACTATGGGAGCAGTTCGTTTCGCGTCGCGACCCGGGCTCGCGGGAGGTCGCGCCGGTGTATGCCGACGGTCTGGTCGTGCGATTCGCTTCGGACAGCGCCGATCTCGCGCGGCCATCCACCGAGTGGCGGCCGCCACGAATCGCCTACCTGCAGCACGCATCGGACCCGATCGTCTGGTGGTCGACCGATCTCATCTTCTCGCAACCGGATTGGCTGTCCGAGCCGCGCGGCGCCGACGTGTCCTCGCAGATGCGCTGGTGGCCGTTCGTCACCTTCTGGCAGGTCGCCGCCGATCTCACCAATGCCCAGGCGGTCACCGACGGGCACGGGCACCGCTACGGCAACCTGGTCCTCGACGGCTGGGCTGCCATCGCCGCGCCGCCGGATTGGACGGCGGACATGTCCGACCGGATCCGGACGGAGATCGAGGCGGCCGAGGATTTCGAACGGAAGATCAAGTGAGCCGAGTCCCGCAAGTCGTTGCCGCCGTTGGTATTCCGATGGTGTGGAGCAATTGGGCGCTGCCTGCCCTCGGCCTCGGGGTGCGGGGCAGGACCGTCGTCAATGCGGGTTTCGCGACCGCCTACGGCTTCGCCTTTCGTGGCGAGCCGAACTGGTTCTCCGCAAAGGGATTTCGCTTCGGCACTGGGTCGGCCGCGCTCGTCGTCGCCGGTTACGCGGCAGCACTCGCGATCCCCTCTGTGCGAAAGGGCTTGCGGGACTACACCGATCGCGGCCCCGACGTCTCCACCACCGAGTGGGTCGCAGTGCACATCCCGATCGGCACCGTCTACAGCGAAGAACTGATCTTCCGCGCCACCCTCGACCCTGTGCTGGACAATGCTTTCGGCTCCCGCATCGGCTCCGTTCTCAGCGCGCTCACCTTCGGCCTCTGGCACATCACCCCGGCCCGTTCGGTTGGCGACAGCGTCCCGGTGGCGGTCGCCGCCACCGCCGCGGGCGGCTTCGCGCTCGGCTGGCTGCGCCGCCGCACCGCGAGTGCCACTGCCCCGGCCCTGCTCCACCTGGCCATTAATGCGGGTGGTGCCATCGCGCCCCGGCTGGCCCGCAGCCTCCCGACCGCGCGATAACTCCGCAGCGCTCTAGAACCAACTCTTCCAGGCAAAACAGCAGGTTCGCTCGCGCACTTGCGCACACCGTTCCCAAATGAGTACAGTGTTCGCATAACGAGAACGGCGTACGCGCCAACGGATCTTCAGCGGGAGAACGAGATGTCGAACAACGTGAACTGGGACGCCACCGGCGAGTGGAAGGCGCAGGGGGAGTGGGGCAGCGCCACGACGGGCCGGACGTTCTCCGTGGCCAAGTGGCGGCAGCGGCTCGATGAGCTCCGTGCGACCCACCACGTGCCAGGGGCATCGCTGGCGATCCTGGTCGACGGTCAGGTGTACGAAATCGCCAGTGGCGTACTGCATCGCGGCACCGGGGTCGCGGTCACCACCGATTCGGTGTTCCTGTGCGGCTCGACCGCCAAGGTCTATACCGCGACGATGATCATGCGGCTCGTCGACCAGGGCAAGATCGACCTCGACGGCGCCGTCGTCGACATGCTGCCCGAGTTCGCGACGCCGGATCCGGAAGCTACCGCGCAGATCACGGTCCGGCAGCTGCTCAGCCACACCGGCGGCGTGACCAACGACTTCAACTACGACGCAGGCCGCGGTGACGACTGCCTCGCCGAATTCGTCAAGGCGGCAAGGGAAGTCGCGCTCGACTGCAAGCCGGGAACGGGCACCTCGTACGGCGGTCTCGGCTTCGTTGTGCTCGGTCGTCTCATCGAGGTGGTGACCGGCACGACGTGGGACCAGGCCGTGCAGGACCTGCTCGCTACCCCGCTCGGTCTCGACCACCTGGTCACGCTGCCGGAACAGGCGCTGCGGTTCCGGGTCGCGATGAGCCACCTGGGCGATCCGGGACAGTATCCGGACCCGGCGCCCGCCTGGGACATCATGCCGCGCGCGGTCGCGCCCGCGGCCAGGGTCATCAGCACGGCGGGCGACATGGTTCGCTTCGCCAAGATGCACCTCGATGGCGGCCGCGCCGCCGACGGCACCTCGGTGCTGTCCGCGGAAACCGTTGCGGCAATGCAGCATCAGGAGATCGAGGTGCCCGACAAGTGGACCGTCAGCGGCGACGGCTGGGGTCTCGGCTGGACCTTGTACAACTGGGACGGCATCAAGGGCTTCGGTCATGACGGAGCCGCCATCGGGCAATACGCCTACCTGCGCGCCATTCCCGAGGCCGGCGTCGCGGTCGCGCTGCTCACCAATGGTGGTGGCGCCCGCCAGCTTTACGCGGCGCTGTTCCGTGAACTGCTCGCCGAGTTGGCAGGCGTGCGCATGCCGGAGCCTTTCGCCCCTGCTGACCCGCCCATCGAGGTCGACATCGAACCGTTCGTCGGCACGTACAGTCGCGCGGGCGTCGTCATCACCGTCAGCAAGCGCGACGACGGCTCCGCCCACATGCTCTACGAATTCGTCGACGAGATGAAGGACATGTCCCCGCCGCTCAGCATGGACCTGACTCCCGTGTCCGACACTGTCTTCGCCGCCTCCGGTGCGGGCCCGTCCTTCAGCGAGGACTACATGCCCGTGGTCTTCACCACCCTCACCGACGGCACCCAAGCCTGCTATGTCGGCATGCGCACCACGCCGAAGCGGCCGGTGGCCGCCCACTGATTGCTTGCGAAACCATAGGGCCGAGCGACAACTCGGCCCTATCGGCGTTTCTGCGTGTCTACGCCATGCGACTCGGCGAACCTCCCGAAGTCGCAGGCCGGGCCGTCGGCGAATAGCCCTGTCCGACCACCCCGGTAACCTCGCCGAGGTGGCACGACAATCGGTGAGTGCGGCCGAACTCCGATCGGCGGTCGACGCGGTCAGCGCGTGGTTGAGCGACGAGTCGCTGCCGGCGCCCGGCCGCACCGAGCTCGCGGCAGCGGTCCGGGCCACCGCCCGCGCCCTGGCCGCCTCGGCCCCGGGCCATTCGGTGGAGGTGCGAGTGCCGCCGTTCGTCGCGGTCCAATGCATCGAGGGCCCGCGTCACACGCGAGGCACCCCGCCCAACGTGGTGGAGACCGACCCGCGCACCTGGCTGCTGCTGGCCACCGGCCTCCTCGACTTCGAGACCGCCATGCACTCCGGCGCACTCACCGCCTCCGGCAGCCGCGCCCCCGAAGTCGCCCACTGGCTCCCCATCGCCCGCCCGGCCACGGACTGACCCGACTTCACGCCACGGTCATCGGTACGGGCACCTGGCCTGCTCGTCCCCGAATTCCGCGCTGGTTCTGAGAATCCGCACTAGTTCTGTGGATCCGCACTCTCTCTGGACGCCCGGAACGAGTGCGGATCCACAGAACGGGTGCGAATCCTGGCGCGAGCCAACGTCAGTGCGCGACGGCAGGGCCTGCCAGCCGGTCGAGTAGGGCGCTCTTGATCGTCGGACGTGAACCGAACACGAGCGTGAACGCGGCTTCGCGCAGCGACCGTTCGGCGAGGGTGCCGCGGGTGATCGCGGCGCTGCCGGTGGCGGTGACGAGTGCGGAGGCGGCGCGCATCGCGAGCTCGGAGGCGCGGGCCCGCGCGAGGTAGACATCGGACTGTCCGAGCAGCGCGGCGTCCAATTCCTTACGGATCGCCGCGGATTCGTCGGCGAGCGCGGCGGGGTCGACACCCAATCGGCCCAGTTCGGCGAGGCAGCGGCGCACGATGCCGAGCGCAAGCGAGCCGTTGCGCCATGCCGCGATGATGTAGGACGCGTGGAACGACTTCATCGAAACCCGGTTGTCCACCGCGGCGTCGGCGACCCGCACCCCGTCGAAGGTCGCGGTGACGGTCCGGCTCGCGTCGGCGGCGGTCAGCGGTATCGGCCGGACCCGGAGCGCCGCGCTCTCCTCGGCGGGCACGATCACGCTGATCAGCGATCCGTCGTCGTCGGCATCCCGCGCCATCACGCCGACGATGTCGACCAGCCCCCATCCGGTGATGAACGGCGCTGTGCCCTCGAGCAGGTAGCCGCCGTCGGTCCGGCGGGCGATCAGCGCGGGCTGGTCGGCGGCGCCCGCGTACGAGACGCCCGACCGCACGCGCCCGGTGCGCAGATCCTCGGTGAACCGCTCGCGCAGTTCATGATTCGGCGAGGTAGCGACGCGCCTGGCGACACCGTGGTGCTGTGCCCAGACGAAGGAGGTGGCCAGGCAGCCCGCGATGAGAATCTCGCCGACCTCGGTGAAGGCGGCCAGATCGATGTCGTCGCCCATCGCGGCGCCGTAGAAACCGGCCTCGGCGAGCTGATCGAAATGCTCGCGAGGTATGTCACCGCTGCTGTCGACGGCGCTCGCGTGCGGCGCGAGCACCTCCTCGGCCAATCGTTGCGCGCTCTCGATCCACGAAGTCACCCGACCATCATCGCGGTCGATGCCGGGCGTGCGGTGTTCAGGCTGCGACGCGGTTGGTCCGGTGCAGACCCTTGTAGTCGTAGAAGCGGGAGACGACCGCGCCGACGAGCAGACCGATCGCCACACCGACTACCGCCATCCAGACGCCGCGGGCCAGGCCCGCCTCGAAACTGGCGTCGAAGTAGAGGATGGCGCGGATGCCGAGGAACACCTGGTGCATCGGCTCGAAGGAGGCAAGCCAGCCGAAGTACTTCGGAGTGGCCTCGATCGGCACGGTGCCGCCGGAGGACGGCAAGCCGAGGACGATGAACAGGATCAGGTTGACCAGCAGACCCGCCGAGCCGATCGCGGCCAGCGTGGACAGACAGGTGACGCCGACGGCGATGATGGCGAGCGCGCTGTAGAGGAAAAGCGCGAGCGGATGGTCGATCGGCATGTCGAGGATCGTGGCAACGCTGAGATAGACCGCGGAGACGATGTTCGCGGTCACCGCCATGACGCCCCATTTGATCAGCAAGGTGCTGAAGCGGGAGATCGGCGTCGGCGGGTAGTGCACGTACCACGGCCCGTACTCGGTGGGCACGAAGCCGAGCTGGGCGTCGATCATGGTGTGGATGACCATCGCGCCGACCACCCCGGCCAGCAGCAGCAACAGCGCGTAGAAGAACGCGCTGAGTCCTTGCCCGGTGCCGTCGGGCAGCGGGTGATACTGCTGCACCACCACATTCACCGGATCGGCGAGCGCGACCCTGGTCGCGCCGGACAACTCGGGCGCGGGCGGCCCGCCCGGCTGCGGCTTCAGCTGCTCGGTCACCTGATCCGTGAGCTGCTTGCCGACCTGCTTGTTCACCTCGGTGAGCGCCTGATCGCCGACCCGGAGCACGATCTGGGTGCCGAACGCGCCGGTGCGCGGATTGGTCTGCAGGGTGATGATCGGGCGTTCCATCTCGCCGGGAACCACGCTGCCGACGCCGAGGATGCCGAGCCGCTTGCTGAAATCGCCGGGAATGACGATCGCGCCGTACACCGCGCCGGACTGCAGCTGCCGTTCGGCCTCGCTGATGCTGATCACCCGCAGATCGACTTTGTCCGCAGGCACACCCTTTTCGAGCGCCTCGGTGATCTGGTTTCCGAAGTTCACCTGCCGCTGCTGACCGCCGGTGGCAATGACATCGCCCACATCTTGGTTCACCAGCGCGATCGGAAAGTCGTGCAGGTTCTTCTCCGGATCGACGACGTAATCCAGATACATGATGCCGAGCAGTGCGGTGAGCAAGGTCAGCACCGCGATGGGAAACAGCAGCATACGAGCCCAAGGCCGGCGCTGCGGCGCCGATGCCTGCGTGTTCGATCCCGCTTCGCTGCCGTGATCCGCGCTGTCGGTAGTCGTCACGGCTTCGCACGGTAACAGCTACCGATGCCGAATTCGCCGGACTCGCGCCGGGCCGGATTGCTACTCGTATGCGGTGGCGGTGATCGCGATCGAACATTCACCCGTAGAATGAGACCTGCCCCCAGCCCGCCCGAACAGGGAGCAAACGGTGACCAACGCCGAACTGCCGGTCGAAAGCACATCCGCCACCACCGATCAGGTCGAGAACGAGCCGCGCGAAGAGTGCGGCGTGTTCGGAGTCTGGGCGCCGAGCGAGGACGTGGCGAAGCTCACGTACTACGGCTTGTATGCGCTGCAGCACCGCGGGCAGGAGGCGGCGGGTATCGCGGTTTCCGACGGTTCGCAGATCTTGGTCTTCAAGGACCTCGGGTTGGTCAGTCAGGTATTCGACGAGCAGACCTTGGCCGCCATGCCGGGCCACATTGCCGTCGGCCACTGCCGCTACTCCACCACCGGCGGCGTGACCTGGGAAAATGCCCAACCCATCTTTCGAACCACCTCGGTCGGCTCCGGACTTGCCTTGGGGCACAACGGCAATCTGGTGAACACCGCCGAATTGGCGGGCCGGGCACGGGAACTCGGGCTCATCGGCGCGACGGTGGCCAACGGCCGCCCGCAGCCGATCGCCGCGACCTCCGACTCCGACGTGATCACCGCGCTGCTCGCACACGCCTCCGCCGACTCGAGCATCGAGCAGGCGGCGATGGAGTTGCTCCCGACGCTGCGCGGCGCGTTCTGCCTCACCTTCATGGACGAGCACACCCTCTACGCCGCGCGTGATCCGCACGGCGTGCGCCCGCTCTGCCTCGGCAGGCTGGACCGTGGCTGGGTTGTTGCCAGCGAAACCGCGGCGCTGGACATCGTCGGCGCCGCCTTCGTCCGCGAGATCGAGCCCGGCGAACTGCTGGCGATCGATGCCGACGGCGTGCGGTCGATGCGCTTCGCCAACCCCGAGCCCAAGGGCTGCGTCTTCGAATACGTCTATCTGGCCAGGCCGGACAGCACCATCTCCGGTCGCTCGGTGCACGCCACCCGGGTCGAGATCGGCCGCCGCCTGGCCAAGGAACATCCGGTGGAGGCGGACCTGGTCATCCCGGTGCCCGAATCCGGCACCCCCGCCGCGGTCGGCTACGCGCAAGGCTCGGGTGTGCCGTACGGCCAGGGTCTGATGAAGAACGCCTACGTCGGCCGCACCTTCATTCAGCCGAGTCAGACCATCCGCCAGCTGGGTATTCGACTGAAGCTCAACCCGCTGCGTGAGGTCATCCGCGGCAAGCGGCTCATCGTCGTCGACGACTCCATCGTTCGCGGCAACACCCAGCGCGCGCTGATCCGGATGCTCCGCGAAGCAGGCGCCTTGGAGATCCACGTCCGGATCGCGTCGCCGCCGGTGAAGTGGCCGTGCTTCTACGGCATCGACTTCGCCTCGCCCGCCGAGTTGATCGCCAACGGATCCGGTGCGGAAGGCAGCTTCGACGAGATGGTCGAGGGGGTGCGCCGCTCGATCGGCGCCGACACGCTCGGCTATATCTCCACCGAAGGCATGATCGCCGCCACCGAGCAGCCGCGGTCGCGGCTGTGCTGCGCGTGCTTCGACGGGGAATACCCGATCGCGCTGCCGACGGAAGCTGCCATTGGTAAGAACGTGCTCGAAGGCATGCTCACGGGTAAGTCGGAGGCAATCCTGTTGGCCGACAATGCGAATGCGAGCGCGCTGAGCCGTCCGTAGGGGGCGGCCTTCCTGTTCGGGGAAAAAGCCGTGCTGGCAGGGACGGGGTAGTCAAAGAGCCCGGCCATGCCGAGAAGAGCAAAGAACCCGGCCACGCCGGGAAAAGCAGAGAGCCCGGCCACGCCGAGAGGGCCCGGCCACGCAGGAAGCGAGAGGCCCGGCCACGCCGGGAAAGAGCCCTGCTACGCAGGGAAAAGTGGGGTCCGGCCACGCCGAGAGGGCCCGGCCACGCAGGAAGTGCACGGCCGGCCACGCCGAGACGGGCAACCGCCGCACCTTTTCGAAACCGCACCCTTTCCGTGGATCCGCACCCTTTCCGTGGATCCGCACCCTTTCCGTGGATCCGCACCCTTTCCGTGGATCCGCACCCACTGTGGGCTGCTAGAACGGGTGCGGATTCGCACAAGGAGTGCGGATCCGGAGGACGTGTGGTCCTCGTCGCTGATCCGTCCGCGACCATGTCCCGTTCGGCGCTCGTAGCTACGTCGAACGGGGACATGAGAGAGCTCTGACCGGCGTTTTGCCGCGGCTATGTCCCGGTCGCGCGCTGAGTTCAGCGGGTGGGACGTGGTCGAGGGCTGGGGCTGATCTTGGTGGGGGTTCGGTCGTTGGCTGTCGCATTCGTCGGATAGGTCCGATTCTGCTGTCGTCTTCGGGGCGACACGGCATGGCGACTTCTCATTGATTGGGAGTGTCGAGGTTAATGTCTGTGTCTGTGCCATGGCTTCCTCGAGACACCTCATGTCGTCAGCTAGTGCCTTGCTGGACATTCGTCCGGTGATCAGGCCTTGGTGCTGCGCTATTTGCAACGTCTGGGCGCACCGTGAAGTTTTTTTCTCTGAAAACGCAACGTGCCGGAAATGGTTCGTGGGTACGGTGCCCGTCAGATCGGAAGTTCATTGTGTCCGCACCACGCCTGCGATCCAGGCGAACGCGGTGCGGCGCTCGAGAAGTAGTGGGGCCCTGATGTTGGTTTCAAGAGCACCTGGGGGCCGGACCCGGACGCGAGCTATCGCGGCCGTCGGCCTGGCGACGCTGGTGGCGTCGGCATTGGCTGGTTGTGGTTCCGGCCGAACCGGTGATGGTGGTACTGGTGGCGGTTTGTTGGCCGGCACCACAGACAAGATCTTTTCGCTCGACCCGGCGGCTGCCTACGACAACGGCTCGCTGGTCGCGGAAACGCAGTTCTACCAGTACCTACTGAACTTCGCGCCGGGTGACGCGACGCCGAAGCCGGACGCCGCGGAGAAGTGCGAGTTCACCTCGCCGACGGTGTACACCTGCACGTTGAAGCCGGGCCTCAAGTTCGCCAACGGCAACCCGTTGACCTCCAAGAGCGTCAAGTTCTCCTTCGACCGGATGGTCAAGATCAACGACCCCAACGGTCCCGCCTCGCTGCTCGGCAACCTCGAGAAGACGGATGCACCCGACGACAAGACGGTGCAGTTCACGCTGAAGGTCGCCAACGACCAGACCTTCCCGGCGATCCTGCCGACCCAGGCCGGTCCGATCGTCGACGAGAAGGTGTACTCGCCGGACAAGGTGATGGCCGACGAGGAAGTCGTCAAGAACAAGGGTTACTCGGGCCCGTACACGATCGCGAGCTACGACAAGAACAAGCTGGTCGAGTACAAGGCGTTCCCGGACTACAACGGCATCCTCGGCAAGCCGAAGACCGAGACGGTGTCGACGAAGTACTACGCGACCACCGACAACATGAAGCTGGACCTGCAGAACGGTTCGCTCGACGTCGCCTACCGGTCGCTGACCCCCACCGACATCGAATCCCTGCGTGGTGACAGCAAGGTCACCGTGCACGAGGGCCCCGGTGGCGAGCTGCGCTACATCGTCTTCAACATGAACACCATGCCCGGCGGCACGCCGGAGCAGAAGCTCGCCGTGCGCAAGGCACTCGCGTCGACGGTCGACCGGGCCGCGCTGGCCAAGAGCGTCTACAAGGGCACCTACACCCCGGCGTACTCGTCTGTGCCGCAAGGCGTTCCGGGCGCGGCGGAGCCGTTCAAGGAGATCTACGGCGCCGACCCGAGCAAGGACAAGGCCGCCAAGTTCCTCTCCGATGCGGGCGTTGCCACCCCGGTCGAGCTGAACCTGCAGTACAACCCGGACCACTACGGTTCGAGCAGCTCCGAGGAATACGCGGCGATCAAGTCGCAGCTGGAGGCCAGCGGCCTGTTCCGAGTGAACCTGCAGTCCACCGAATGGGTGAGCTACCAGCGGGAACGCGCGCGTGACTCCTACCCGATGTACCAATTCGGCTGGTTCCCGGACTTTCCGGACCCGGACAACTACCTGACCCCGTTCTTCGCGCCGAACAACTTCCTGCAGTCACACTTCGAAAACCCCGGCATCAGCGCACAACTGGTCGCCGAGGCCACCGAGGGTGACAAGACCAAGCGGCTCGAGATCATCAAGGCCGTGCAGAAGGACCTCGCACAGAACTTCCTGCCGATCGTTCCGCTGTTGGCGGGCAAGCAGATTGCCGTCGCCGGTAAGGGCGTGCAGGGCGTCGAGCAGACGTTGGACGCGTCCTTCAAGTTCCGCTACACGGTGCTGAGCAAGTGACATCCGGCAAAGCCGGGCCCGGAACGATTGCTGCGCCAGAAACGAAGCCAGCGCCGGTCCGGGCCCGGCGCTTCGGCGTGCCACGAATAAGGAAGGGCGGGAGCGATTCTCGTCAGCTGGCGCTGCTCCGCTACCTGGGCGTTCGGCTGCTGTTGATCCCGGTGACCGCATGGATTCTGGTCACCGTCGTGTTCTTCCTGATGCGCGTGGCCGGTGACCCGATCAGCGCGGCCATGGGTGGCCGAATGACCCAGGAGCAGATCGAGATCCGCAAGGAGGCGGCCGGGCTGAACCGGCCGATCCTGTCGCAGTACTGGGATTACATCTCCGGTCTCGCGACCGGGGATTTCGGTCGCTCGCAAGACAATCGGCAGATCAGCGAGGTGGTGACCACCTACGGCGCCGCCTCGCTGGAGCTGATGTTCTGGGCACTCATCGTGGCCTTCGCGATCGGCATCCCGCTGGGCAGATACGCAGCGACACACCGTGATTCGGTGCAGGACACCGGCCTGCGGTTGTTCGCGATCCTGGCCTACGCGGCACCGGTGTTCTTCGTCGGTCTGTTGCTCAAGCTGATCTTCGCGGTGAAGCTCGGCTGGCTGCCGGTGGCAGGCAGGGCAAGCACGAATGTCGAACTGCAGCTGCAGCATGTGTCGCCGAAGACCAACATCATGTTGATCGACGGCATCCTGTACGGCGATCCCGGCTACATCGTCGACGTGCTCGAACACGCGGTGCTGCCTGCGATCGCGCTCGGGTTGCTGACCGCGGGCATCTTCCTGCGGCTGGTGCGGATCAACCTGATCCAGACCCTGCGCGCCGATTACGTGGACGCCGCGCGGGCGCGCGGACTGTCCCGGCGGGTGGTCACCGGGCGACATGCGTTCCGCAACGCGATGATTCCGATCGTCACCGTGATGGGTATGCAGATCGCCATGATGCTCGGCGGCGCGGTGCTGACCGAGACCACCTTCGAGTGGAAGGGCCTCGGCTATCAGCTTGCGACGTACCTGTCGGCCCGTGACTTCGTTGCCGTGCAGGGCATCGTCGCGTTCATCGCGCTGGTCGTCGCGGTGATGAGCTTCCTGGTGGATGCCCTGGTGGCCATGATTGATCCGAGGGTGAGGTTCTGATGACCGCACCGGAATTGTTGAACGAGCCGGTGGTGCCGCCAGCGGTGCCGCCGTCGGCGCGCCGCGGGATCCCCGGTCTGAAGCTGTTCACGATGACCGCAGGCCTACAGCGCGCCACGTTGATCCTCGGGCTGAGCCTGGTCGGCATCTTCGTGATCGCGGCCATCTTCGCGCCGCTGATCGCGCCCTACGGTTTCGCGCAAAGCGCTGCCGACGGTGTCGATTTCGTCCGGCAGCAGGCGCCGTCGGCCGAGCACTGGTTCGGTACCTCGGTGCGTGGCGAGGACGTGTTCTCACGCGTGATCTGGGGTGCACGTACCGCACTGTTTGTCATCGCGATCTCGCTGGTGTTGTCGTTGTTCGTCGGTGTGCCGCTCGGCCTGCTCTCTGGCTACCTCGGCCGCTGGGTTGACCGGGTGCTCGTGCTGTTCATGGACGCGATGTACGCCTTCCCGACGCTGCTGCTCGCAATCGTGGTGTCCATCGTGGTCGCGGGTGGCCGCTCCACCAGCTTCGGTGGTGTGCTGTCTGCCGCGGTGGCGATCACGGCCGTCTTTGTGCCGCAGTACTTCCGGGTGGTGCGCAACGCGACGGTCGCGGTGAAGAACGAACCGTATGTGGATGCCGCCCGGGTCACCGGCGCGTCCACCGCGCGAATCCTGTTCCGGCACATCTTCGCCAACGTCACGCAGTCGCTGCCGGTGATCGTCACCCTGAACGGGTCGGAGGCCATTCTCACGCTGGCAGGCCTCGGCTTCCTCGGGTTCGGCATCGAGCCGACCCAGGCCGCCGAATGGGGCTACGACCTGAACAAGGCGCTGTCCGATGTCTCCAACGGCATCTGGTGGACCGGCATCTTCCCCGGCTTCGCCATCGTGCTCGTCGTGCTCGGTATGACGCTGGTCGGCGAGAGCCTCAACGAGGTGCTCAACCCGATCCTGCGTACCCGTCGCGCGGTCGCCGCGGCGCCGGGCGACGCCATCACCGTCGCGGGTATCGAGGTTGCCGCCCCGAGCGAGCTCGACGGCGACACCGAAGCCGAGCCCGCGGGCGACGCACTGGTGAAGGACAGCACGGCTACCGGAAAGGAGACATCATGACTACGCCAACCACGGCGACCGACAAGAAGCGTCCTGCGCTGTCGATCGAATCGCTGTCGGTCACCTTCGCGACCGACGCGGGTCCCGTCTACGCGGTCACCGACGTCTCCTACGAGGTGTTCCCCGGTGAGGTGCTCGCCATTGTCGGGGAGTCCGGGTCGGGCAAGTCGGTGAGTTCACGCACCGCGATGGGCTTGCTGCCGCTGACCGCGCGGGTGCGCGGTCTGGTCACCCTCGGCACCGAGACCATCACCTCGATGAACGAGCGGCAGCTCACTGCCCTGCGCGGCGGTGCGATCTCGATGGTGTTCCAGGAGCCGGGCCTCGCGCTCGACCCGCTGTTCACCGTCGGCTTCCAGATCTGCGAGGCGCTGCGCGCGCATTCGGACATGAGCAAGAAGGCCGCGAAGGCGCGCGCGATCGAACTGCTGCGCATGGTCGGCCTGCCCGATCCCGAGCACCGGGTGGACTACTACCCGCACCAGCTCTCGGGCGGGCAGAAGCAGCGCGTGGTGATCGCCATCGCCATCGCCTGCGAGCCGAAGGTGATCATTGCCGACGAGCCGACCACGGCATTGGACGTGACGGTGCAGGCGGAGATCCTCGAGCTGTTGCGTGACCTGCGCGACCGGATCGGCAGCGCCATCGTCTTGATCACCCACAACATGGGTGTGGTCGCCGACCTGGCCGACCGGGTCGTGGTGATGCGCAACGGCGAAGTGGTCGAGCAGGCACCGGTGGACGAGCTGTTCGCCAGCCCGAAGGCGGATTACACGCGGGCGCTGCTCGCGGCGGTCCCGCATCTGGGCACCGAGCAACTCGCACACGGTCCCGCCGAAGAGGTGGCCGCGAGCGCCGAGCCGGTGCTCGAGGTCTGCGATCTGGTTGTCGAGTTCCCCGGCTCGTTCGGGCGGCCGCCGTTCCGCGCCGTCGACGATGTGAACCTGTGCATCGGGCCCGGCGAAACCCTCGGCCTGGTCGGCGAATCCGGGTCGGGCAAGTCGACCATCGGACGCTGCGTCGCCGCGCTGCAACGGCCGACCTCGGGCGTGGTGAAGATCCGTGGACAGGACATCGCAGGCCTGTCCGGCGGCAAGCTGCGCCCGATCCGCAAGCGATTCGGCTTCGTGTTCCAGGATCCGGCGAGCTCGCTGAATCCGCGGCTCACCGTCGGTGAGTGCGTGGCCGAGCCGCTGCTGGTGCACAAGAAGGGCAGCTCCGCGGAGATCAAGGCGCGGGTGCGCAAACTGCTCGACGACGTCCAGCTGCCCGCAGGCACCGAGCGCCGGTATCCGCACGAGCTGTCCGGCGGCCAGCGCCAGCGCGCGAGCCTGGCGCGGGCCCTGGTCCTCGACCCGGATCTGCTGGTTGCCGACGAGCCGACCAGTGCGCTCGACGTCTCCGTGCAGGCCGCAGTGCTCGAGCTGTTCGGGCAGCTGCAGCGCGAATGTGGTTGGGCCTGTTTGTTCATCAGTCACGACCTGGCGGTGGTCGATCAGCTGGCCGACCGAATCGTGGTGCTGCGCAACGGCGCCGTGGTCGAGCAGGGTGATCGTGATCGCATCCTGCGCGCGCCGCAGGAGGAGTACACGCAGCGGTTGGTGGCGGCAGTGCCGGTGCCCGATCCGGTCGAGCAGCGCAGGCGACGCGCGGCGACCGCCGACCTGTTCGCGACCGAGCGGAGTTAGTGACCAACACCATGCGGCGTTCGTACGTAGTGCAATCGAGACGAATCGAACGCCGCATGGTGTCCTCGGCGGGATACCGTGACAACTGGTCGCGCAGGCGCAGGGGTCACTTGTCGAGTACGCCGAGCGCTTTTCGACCGACGCGTGGTCAGCCCGGTTGACAAGTCTCGCGGCACCCAGGTCCGGCAAAAAGGCACGGGTAGGCGGGACAGCTGCAACGTAGTTACAGCTCTCCGGTAGCGTGAGCAGGCATCTATCCGCCGATTCGGTTTGGAGCTTTCCCCGAAAATGACTGAACAGACCCCCAGTGGTGGTGCCTCGTACGCCGCGGCAGGCGTGGATATCGAGGCAGGTGACCGCGCAGTCGAATTGTTCGGGCCATTGGCGAAGAAGGCGAGCCGACCCGAGGTCCAGGGCGGCCTCGGCGGATTCGCCGGACTGTTCGCGCTGAAGGGTGGCTACCGCGAGCCGTTGCTCGCCGCCTCCACCGACGGGGTCGGCACCAAGATCGCGGTCGCGCAGGCGATGGACAAGCACGACACCGTCGGGCTCGACCTCGTCGCGATGGTCGTCGACGATCTCGTCGTCTGCGGCGCCGAACCGCTGTTCCTGCAGGATTACATCGCCATCGGCAAGGTCGTCCCGGAGAAGGTCGCCGAGCTGGTCTCCGGCATCGCCGAGGGCTGTGTGCGGGCGGGTTGCGCGCTGCTCGGCGGCGAAACCGCCGAACACCCCGGCCTGATGGACCCGGACGACTACGACCTGTCCGCGACCGGCGTCGGCGTGGTCGAGGCCGACGCGGTGCTCGGCCCGGACCGGGTGCGTCCCGGTGACGTGGTGATCGCGATGGGTTCCTCCGGCCTGCACTCCAACGGCTACAGCTTGGCCCGCAAGGTGCTGCTCGACATCGACCGGATGTCGCTCACCGGGCATGTCGAGGAGTTCGGGCGCACCCTCGGCGAGGAGCTGCTCGAGCCGACCCGGATCTACGCCAAGGATTGCCTCGCGCTGATCGCCGAGACCGATGTGCGCACCTTCGCGCATGTCACCGGTGGCGGGCTGGCCGCCAACCTGGGCCGCGTGCTGCCTGCCGGCATGGTGGCCGAGTTGGATCGCGGGACATGGAACCCGGCGCCGGTGTTCAAGATGATCGCGCAGCGCGGCCGGGTCGAGCGGGTCGAGATGGAGAAGACGTTCAACATGGGCGTCGGCATGGTCGCCGTCGTCGCGCCGGAGGACGTCGATCGCGCGCTGGCCGTGCTGACCGCACGACACATCGAATGCTGGACGCTCGGCACCGTCAAGAAGGCCAAGGAGGCCGACGCGGTGCGCGCCGTCCTGGTCGGCGAGCACCCGCGGTTCTGAGCCGGCAGGGCCGCTCACACAACTACACCCGAACACACGTCAGCGTCCCGCATCATCAGATGCGGGACGCTGGTGCGTTATAAGCGTTTTCGGCGCCGACCTGGTTCGGAGCAAGCCGTCAACACGCAGCAACGGCTGAAGGGGGAGGCACGTCGACCTCCCCCTTCAGACAGTGCTCCGAGTCAGCGGCGCCAGTCGTCGTAGTCGTCCTCTTCCCACTGGGATGAGGACTTGTCCGCGTCGTGCTCATCGGACAGCACACCACTCCGTTGGGAGTTGGGGCTTCCCGAAAGCTCGCGCTGAAGGCTCGCGAAGTCGCTCGGCGGGCTGCTGTACTTCAGCTCGCGTGCGACCTTGGTCTGCTTTGCCTTAGCCCGGCCACGGCCCATGGCTGACCCCCTCGCGTCACTGCGGGGCGGCCTGGGGTTTGGTTGGCGGCCCCGTTCGAATTAATACTCTTCCTGACAGACACTTTAGCGCGTGTCTGGCCGTCCCGCTTCCAGGAGTGGGTGAAGAACTCCGGAAGAGGTTCCGTTTGCCCGGTTGTCGCCCTCGACCGGGGGGCCTACAGCACCCCGGGGATCGCGCGAATCACGCCGACCCGAGCACCGCCGCCGAGCACCGCAGGCGCAGCGAGTTCCGCGTGCGCGTCGGACCAATCGATGCCGATGCGGTGCAAAATGGCCAGCGTCAGGGGCATTCGGGCACGGTCGTGTCCGTCGTCGATCTTGTAGGCGAAAGCTGTTCCGTCGGGCAGTGCGCCGGCGTGCACACCATCGGCGCCGATCTTGCAAACCAGTCCGGGAGTGGCTTGCATGGCCAGCAGATCGGGTGCGTTGGTGCCCGAAATCACTCGCGGATGCGCGCGGATGGCGTCGGCGACGCGGCGCTCCGGTGCGTCGGGATCGGCGGTCGCCATGGTCGCGAAGACGCGGGCCAGATTCACCAGCGAGACCGGAATGATCGGCAGGCCACAACCATCGATGCCGAGGTCGGTCTCGAGCTCGCCGGTGAGGTCGGCAACGGTCGCGATGATCGCCTGCTGCAACGGATGTGCCTGGTCGAGGTAGCCCTCGGTGGGCCAGTCGTTGATCTTGCAGGTCGCCAGCATCGCGGCGTGCTTGCCCGAGCAGTTCATGTAGATGCGGCGCGGTTCGTGCGAACCGGAAAGGACGGCCGCGCGCGCCTTGTCGTCGACCGGCAGATCCGGCGGGCAGGCCAGCGACTTCTCATCGAAGCCGAAGCGGTCGAGGAGCCTGCGCACCAGCGCGACATGATCGGGCTCGCCGTAATGCGAGGCGGTCGCGACCGCGAGCTCGGCGTCGTCGACCGGCTCGAACCCGTGCCGCAGCAAGGTGATCGCCTGCATCGGCTTGTTCGTCGAGCGCGGGAAGATCGGCAGATGCACCTCGCCGAGCGCGAGGGTCGGCTCGCCCGCGGGATCGAGGATGACCGCCGAGCCGCGGTGCACGCATTCACGGAAGCCGGAGCGAACGACTTCGACCAGTTCCACACTCACAGTTGGGCTCCCGTGTCGAGTTCGGCGGCGCGCCGGTCGGTCGCGCCGTTGTCGGTGGTGCTGCCCGCATTTCGCGCGGCGGCCCGCTGGGCGTTCGCATGCCTGCGGGCGTGGCGATCGATCTGCATCCGCACGTCGTCGGACAGCGTCGGCTCCGCGGCAAGCAGGATCGCGAGCAGGTCGGGATCGTCGCCGACGAACAGGTCGCGCACGGTGATGCCGTGGTCGGGCACGTGCACCACCGCAACCTCGTCGCCTGCGCCGATCGTGCCCTCGGTCAGTACGCGCAGGTAGGCGCCGGTGTCACTGCGCAATGTGAAGCGCTTGACCCACTGGGTTTCTCCGCTCCAGTGCTGGAAGGTGGCGCACGGCACGCGGGGCGCGCTCACCTCGAGCATGGTGTCGCCGATCGTCAAGCGGGCGCCGAGCACCGCGTCGCTGACCGCGAGCCCGGCGATGCGCAGGTTCTCGCCGAACCATCCGGCGGGCAGCTCACGACCGAGTTCGCCGCCCCAGCGTTGGGCGTCCTCGTCCGCATACGCGTAGACCGCCTGGTGGGCGCCGCCGTGGTGCGCGGTGTCGCAGACGTGATCGCCGTCGAGCCCGAGCGTGCGCACCGGCACCCGGCCCGGCTGCGGGCGCTTGTCGATCGCGGACCGGCCGACCCGGCCTGGCACCTCGAGCTCGGCGTGCACGACGCAGACGGCCAGCACGCGGCCGGTGTCACCGGTTCGCATCGGTGCTGCTCCTCTCGTCGGGTAGTCGGGTATCGGTGGCGCGCGGGTATTCGGCGACAGCGCGCCGCGGGTGGTCGGAAGTCACCGTGCCGCCCCGTCGCGGGGCAGGGAGCTTGTGCTCCTTGGGGATTCGATGCGCATGGGCGCGTCAGCGGCCGCGGAGCCGATCGACCGCGAGCCTGCCTGCCTGCGGTCCGTCGTCCGAGGGCACCGAATCGGGATCGATGGCGGCGGCGCTCGGACCTGCGGTCAGCGCGGTGTCGGCGGGCACGGTGCGCTTGATCAGCGCGAGCGCAATCGGACCGAGTTCGTAGTGATCGATGACGGTGCCGAGCCGCCCGACCGTGCGGCCGCCCGCGGTGACATCGTCGCCGACCGAGGGGCGCTCGTCGGCGGAACCGTCCAGGTGCAGCAGCACCAAATGTCGCGGCGGCTTGCCCAGGTTGTGCACTCGCGCCACGGTCTCCTGGCCGCGGTAGCAACCCTTGTCCAAATGCACGGCGCCGTACTCGGCGACCCCGCCGATCCAGCGCGCCTCGTGCGGGATGGTGCGTTCGTCGGTGTCCAGCCCGATGCGCGGTCGCACCGCGGCGACCCGCAAGGCCTCGAAGGTCCACAGGCCTGCGGGTTCGGCGCCTGCCTCGGTGAGGCGGGTCCACCACTCCGACAGCTGGGCGCGGGGAATCACCAGATCGAACGAGTCGGCGGTGGGCCACGGCATCCGCCGCAGGAAGCCGCCGTCGGGCAGCGGCACCGCCGCGTACGTGCCCGGCAGGCTCGCGACGCCGATGGCCTCGGTCAGCTCGGCGACCTTCGGGCCGAGCAAGCTCAGCACCGCGTAGTCGGCCGCGGTAGGCTGTGCGTCGGCCCAGAAGACCATCTTCCGCAGGAACTCCAGCAGCGCGGGGCCGCGGTCGCCTTCGGCATCTATATACACAGTGCCGTCCAGCTCGGTGAGCACGAAATGGTGCAGCACCCGGCCGTTCAGATCGAGATCGAGGTTCTCCGCCGACTCCCCGTTGCCGAGGCTCGCGACGTGCTGGCTGGTGATGGTGTGCAGCCAGGTCAGCCGTTCGGCGCCGGTGATGGTCATGACGAAACGGTGCGACCGATCGATGACGGCCGCACGCTGCACAGCGGCGCGCTGCTCGCCGAGTGGATCACCGTAGTGCCACGCGACGGCGGCATCGGGCGAACCCGGCGCTCCCGCGACGGCTCCCGAAACAGCGAGGATAGGGCTGGGCGCAACGACCACGGACACATTTCCACTGTAGGCGGGGTCGGCATCGGGTGTCAGAACCGGGGCTCTCGGGTGCCGCGAACCGGCCTAGCGAGAGGCGCACTGAACGTCTGGCACGCGGCGTCCGACCAACGCCTGAGTGAATCTTCGGCGGCAGGTTGCACAAAAAGGTCATGAAGTCTGTCGTGACATGGGCGCGGCGAACCAACACCGCCTAGTCTCGACGCATGGTAGATCGGGTTCTTGTCTCACTCGACGGCGCGGTCAGGGACGCGGACGCGCCGTTGCTGTTTGCGGACGATATCGGCGTATTGCGCGGCGACGGAATTTTCGAAACGGTGCTGGTGCGTGCGGGCAACGCATGCGCGATTGAATTTCATCTAGGCAGACTGCGTCGCTCGGCGCAGGCGTTGGATCTGCCGGAGCCCGAGCTTGGGCGCTGGCGCACCGCGGTCGAGCGGGCCGCGAAGGAGTGGGGCAGTGATCGCGAAGGCGTGATGCGGCTGGTGCTCACCCGCGGCCGCGATTCCGAGCTCTCCGGGGTGACCGAGAAGGTGACGAGCGGTGATCTCGCGGCCGCCGTTCCGGTGCCGACCGCCTATGTCCTTGTGCTACCCGTGCCCGATCGGGTGCAGAAGGCGCGCACCGAAGGCGTTGCCGTGGTGACCCTTTCCCGCGGCATCTCGATCGACCTGGCGCAGGCCGCGCCGTGGCAGTTGCTCGGGGCCAAGACACTGTCCTACGCCTCCAACATGGCGGCGCTGCGGTTCGCGGCGCGGATGGGCGCCGACGATGTGATCTTCACCAGCACCGAGAACCGGGTGCTGGAGGGGCCGCGCTCGTCCGTGGTGATCGCGCGGGACAAGCAGCTGATCACCCCGCCCGCGAAGAACGGCATTCTGCCCGGCGTCACCCAGCGCGCGTTGTTCGTCGAGGCGGAGAAGGCGGGCTGGGAATGTACCTACAAGTCGCTGTTCACCGCTGATCTCCTTACCTGCGACAGCATTTGGATGCTGTCGAGTGTTTCGCTCGCCGCCAGGGTGAACTCGCTGGACGGGCTGCGGATGATGGCGCCGGACAACGCGGAGGAGATCATCGACTTGGTCGACCGCGGTATCGAGCGAGCAGGGGCCATCGGCGATTGGTGAGGTGACGCCGAGTTGCTCGGCGAAAGGGATCGCGGCGGCAGGTCGCTCCGCGCGGCGCCGTTGCGGTGCCCGCACCGGGTGATCTGCGTCCTATCGGACGTGTGATCGGCGCGGGCGAACTCGGCAAACCGCTGGTGCGGGACGAAAGACCCCGTGTGTCGTGTCCTAAGCCTCATTATTTGAACCTCTCCCCCACGTAGTATTACTACGTCACGTCGTAGACGTAGGAGGAGGACCGAATTGAGTGCCCTGGACGTCTCGCGGTGGCAGTTCGGAATCACGACGGTCTATCACTTTCTGCTGGTGCCGCTGACCATCGGACTCGCGCCGCTGGTCGCCGCCATGCAGACCGCGTGGGTGATCACCGGCAAGGACCACTGGCTGCGACTGACCAAGTTCTTCGGCAAGCTGTTCCTGATCAACTTCGCGCTCGGTGTCGCCACCGGCATCGTGCAGGAGTTCCAGTTCGGGATGAACTGGAGCGAGTACTCCCGCTTCGTCGGTGACGTGTTCGGCGCGCCGCTCGCCTTGGAAGGCCTGATCGCCTTCTTCATGGAGTCGACCTTCCTCGGGCTGTGGATCTTCGGCTGGACCCGATTGCCGAAGCTCGTCCACCTCGGCGCGATGTGGATGGTCGCCATCGGCGTGAACGCGTCGGCGTACTTCATCGTCGCCGCGAACTCGTTCATGCAGCATCCCGTTGGGGCGCGGTTCAATCCGGAGACCGGCCGCGCCGAGCTCGACAGCATCGTCGCGGTGCTCACCAACAACACACTGCTGGCGGCCTTTCCGCATGTCGTCGCCGGATCCTTCGTCACGGCAGGCACTTTCGTGGCGGGCATCGCGGGCTGGTGGATGGTGCGCAAGGCGCGTAGCGGCGATGCCGCCCAGCTCGCCGAGGCGCGCACCATGTGGCGGCCTGCGGCAATCGCGGGCAGCTGGGTGATGCTGATCTCGCTGGCTGCGCTGTTCTTCACCGGCGACACCCAGGGCAAGCTGATGTTCGAGCAGCAGCCGATGAAGATGGCCTCGGCGGAATCGTTGTGCCACACCAAGACCGACCCCGACTTCTCGATCCTGACGGTCGGCACCCACAACAACTGCGACAGCGTGACCCACGTGCTCGACGTGCCGGGTGTGCTGCCCTACCTGGCCAAGGGCAAGTTCAGCGACGTCACCCTGCCCGGCGTCATCGACCTGCAGAAGGAATACAACGACAAGTACGGCGTCGGCGACTACCGGCCGAACCTGTTCGTCACCTATTGGTCCTTCCGGGCGATGATCGGGCTCGCGGCGGGCTCCGGATTGCTTGCGCTGGCAGGACTTTGGCTGACGCGTCGCGGCAGGGTGCCGGACCAGCGGCGGTTCTCCTGGCTCAGCCTGCTCGCCATTCCGACACCGTTCCTGGCCAACAGCGCAGGCTGGGTGTTCACCGAAATGGGCCGCCAGCCTTGGGTTGTCGTGCCGAATCCGACGGGCGATCCGAATCTGCGGCTGACCGTGCAGGAGGGCGTGTCCAACCATTCGGTCACCACGGTGGTGGTCTCGCTGGTCACCTTCACGCTGCTGTACGGGGCGCTGGCCATCGTGTGGTTCTACCTGATGCGGCGCTACGTGATCCACGGTCCCGACAAAGCCGCGCCGCCGCCGACCGACACCGGGCCCGACGGCACCGGCGGGCCGCCCGGCCGGGCGAGCGCCGAAGAACCTGCCGTCGAACAGCTTTCCTTCGCATATTAGGAGCCGGCGATGAGTTTGCAAGAGTTCTGGTTCGTGCTGATCGGGGTGCTGTTCACCGGGTACTTCGTGCTGGAGGGTTTCGATTTCGGCGTCGGGATGCTGATGCCGATCCTCGGCAAGGGCTCCGACACGCGCCGCCGGGTGGTGCTCAACACCATCGGACCGGTGTGGGACGGCAACGAGGTGTGGGTGATCACCGCGGGCGGCGCCATGTTCGCGGCCTTCCCCGAGTGGTACGCCAGCATGTTCTCCGGCTTCTACCTGGCGCTGCTGGTGCTGCTCGTCGCGCTGATCCTGCGCATCTGCGCCATCGAATACCGCGGCAAGATCGATGACCCGCGCTGGCGGGCCCGCTGCGATATCGGCATCGGCATCGGGTCATGGATACCGGCGCTCGCCTGGGGCTGGGTCTTCGCGAACATCGTGCGCGGGGTGCCGCTGAACGAGAAGAAGCAGTTCGCCGGTTCGGTGTGGGATCTGTTGGGGCCCTACGCTTTGCTGGGCGGGCTCACCACGGGGTTGCTGTTCGCACTGCACGGCGCGGTCTTCCTCGGGCTGAAGACCGGCGGCGAGGTGCGCGCCGACGCGCAACGCACGGCTCGGCTGCTGCTGGGGCCGACTGTCCTGGTGGTCGGCGGGTTCGGCCTGTGGACGCAGCTGGCGTACGGCACCGGTTGGACCTGGATTCCGTTGGGGCTGGCGGTAATCGGCCTGGCAGGCGCTGGGATCGCGGTGTACGCCGACCGCGACGGATGGGCATTCACCGGGACCGCCCTCACCGTGGCGGCGGCCACCGCCCTCCTGTTCGGGTCGCTCTTCCCGAATGTGTTGCCTTCCACCATCGATGCGGCGTTCAACCTCACCATCCACAACGCCTCGTCCACGCCGTACACGCTGAAGGTGATGAGCTGGGCGGCGGTGATCGTCACCCCGGTGGTGCTGATCTACCAGGGCTGGACGTACTGGATATTCCGCAAGCGGATCACCGTCGACCAGATCCCCGCGCCGGTCGGCCTACCGCTCGGCGCGACGAAGGACTGAGCCATGGCCCGCCCGCCCGTCGACCCGCGCCTCTGGCGGTACGCCCGCTCAGCTCGCCGCTACCTGGTGCTGAGTGTCGCACTGTCACTGGCGATCACCGGATCGATCGTGGTCGCGGCGCTCATGCTCGGCCGGGTGCTCGCCGGGGTCGTCACCGATCCCGGCGCGCGCACGCTCAGCGGGTGGACGACCGAACTGCTCGTGCTCACGGCGGCCATCGCCTGCCGGGTGCTGGCCACCTTGGCGCAGTCGCGGCTGGCGCACCGGGCGGGCGCGAGTGTGGTCGCGGAGCTGGAAACCGCGGTGCTCAGTGCGGGGGCTCGCCTCGCGCCGCGCGAACTCGACACTCGGCGAACCGAACTCGCGGTCGTCGTCGGCACCGGCCTGTCCGGACTGCGCGGCTATCTCACGGGATACCTGCCCGCGCTACTGCTCGCCGTCCTGGTCCCGCCGATCGTGTTGGCGGTCATCGCGATCCACGATCCGATCTCCGGTCTGATCGTGGTGGTCACGCTGCCGCTGATCCCGATCTTCATGATCCTGATCGGTCTGCTGACTCAGGGCCGTGCCGAGGCGACCCTCGTTGCCACCACCCGGCTCTCGGATCAGCTCCTCGACCTGTTCGCGGGGATGCCGACGCTGCGGGCGCTCGGCCGAGAATCCGGCGCGAATTCGCTGGCGGCGGAGGCCGTGGCGCCGAGCACCATGGCCGGTCGGGTGCGCGACCTCGGAGATGCCTTGCGGCAGCGGACCATGCGGGCGTTGCGGATCGCGTTCCTGTCCTCGATGGTGCTGGAGATGCTCGCGACCCTCAGCGTCGCTCTTATCGCGGTCTCCATCGGCCTGCGCCTCGTCTTCGGCGAGATGAGCCTTTACGCGGGCCTGGTTGCCCTCGTGCTGGCTCCGGAGGTGTACCTGCCGCTCCGGATGGTCGGCGAGCGATTCCATGCCGCACAGGACGGTATGGCGGCCGCTGACCGAGCCTTCGCCGTGCTCGAATCCGATCCGCGAACAACCGATTCCGGTGACGACGACACAGCTCGCCAGGCGGCGACGGGTGTCGTCGCCGGTGTGGGACACCACCTTGATGCTGCCGCGTCCGTTCCGGCAGCGGCGCGTAGTTCGTCGCAGGACAACGGCAAGGGGCCCAGGCACCTCGCGGGCGTGGTCGAGCTGCGCGGACTCTCCGTTCGGGCGCGAGACGGCCTGGCGCCCGCAGACCTCTCGGCGCGGGTGTTGCCCGGTGCCGTCACCGTGTTCGCCGGCCCGAACGGCAGCGGTAAATCGACCGCAGTACAAGCGATTCTGGGATTGATCGCGCCGGACCGTGGCTCGGTGACCGTGGACGGCGTCGACCTACGGGACCTACCCGCGGACGAATGGTGGGCGCGAGTCGCCTGGCTGCCGCAGCGGCCGGTTCTGGTGCCGGGGACACTGCGCGAAAACCTCGAACTCTTCGGTGCCGACACCGCCGTATCGCGCGCACACGGCCCCGTCCGAGTAGTCGACGAGCTGGAAGCCGCTTGTCTCGCCACCGGATTCGACGCTGTCCTGGACGAGCTCCCCGAGCGCTGGGACACCGTAGTCGGCCCAGGCGGCGTCGGACTCTCCCTCGGCCAACGTCAGCGATTGGCTCTCACCAGGGTTCTTGCCGCTGACCGCCCGATTCTGCTGCTCGATGAGCCGACTGCTCACCTCGACGCCGACAGCGAAGCCTCCGTGTTGGCGGCACTGACCCGGCGCGCTCGAGCAGGCGCGACGGTCCTCGTGATCGGCCACCGCCCAACAGTTCTCGCCGCCGCGGACCACATCGTCGAGGTGCATGCCGTGATCGACCAGCTGACCGAGATATCGGGGTGATGAGCCGATGAACGTAATCGTCGTCGCTGCTCGACGACTGGGCCCGCGGGGATCCGAGCTATGAACAAGGTTGCGGGCAAGGCGGTTTCGGTCGGCGGGCTGGTCGGTGATGTGCGGCAGATGTGGGCGTTGCTCGAGTTGTCGCGGTGGCGGGTCGCGGTGGCGGTGGTGTGGGGGGTGTTGGCGCTCGGGAGTGGGCTCGGGCTTGCGGCGCTTGCCGCGTGGTTGATTGCGCGGGCGTGGGAGATGCCGCCAGTGCTGGATTTGAGCATCGCGGTGGTCACCGTGCGGGCACTGGGGATTTCCCGGGGGTTGTGCCGGTATCTGGAACGGCTTGCCACGCACGATGTTGCGCTGCGGGCCATGGGAACAGCGCGGACGACGGTCTATCGGACGTTGGCGCGGTCCGACTTCTGGCTACGCAGGCCCGGCGCTGGTCTGCCAGCGACGGCCGACACCAGTGCGGATCGAGCTGGCGAGGTGGCACACGCGGATCGGGTCGCCACTGTTGCCAGGCGATTTGGCGATTCGGTTCGGGCGGACGGCAGCGCCCCCTTGCGGCGCGGGGATCTGCTTGTCCGAATAGGCAGCGATATAGACGATCTCGGCGCGGTCGTGGTGCGCGTCTTCGTTCCGGTGGCTGTCGCGGTCGTCCTCGCGACCGTCGCGATCGGACTGCTTGCCGCCATCTCGGTCGCCGCCGCCGCGATTCTGGCTGGTGCACTGGCGCTTTCGGGCATAGTGGCGCCGTGGTTGTCCGCACGGGCGGCACAGGAAGCCGAACGTGCGGTGCGGGCGGATCGGGCCGAGTTCACCGCGCAGGCGCTCACGGTGCTCGATCACGCGGCCGAACTTCGGGTCGCCGGTCGGCTCGATGCGGCACTCGACGCTGCCGCCGAGGCATCTCGGCGCGCGGTGACCGCGGAAGATGCGGCCGCCGCGCGCAGCGCCTGGTCCGCTGCGGCAACTCCACTCTCGATCGGGGCAAGTGTGCTGGGCGCCTTGCTGATCGGCATCACGCTCTATGGCCCGTCCGGCGGCGCACCTGGTGCGATGACACCGATGGCGCTGGCCGTGCTGGTCCTGCTCCCGCTGTCGGCATTCGAGGCCGTCGGCCCCCTGCCTGCCGCAGCGCAGGCGCTCACCACCGCGCGCGCAGCACTGCACCGTCTGACCGCGGTCGACCACTCCGCGTCGAGGGACGGTGGGAGTGCGGACCTGGCAGCGGCGCAACAACTCCCGGAGATTCCGAGCGGCAATCGAATCGCCGTAGTCGGGCCGAGCGGGGCCGGGAAGACCACCCTGCTGATGGTGTGGGCCGGGCTGTTCGGCACCCCACGTCCTGGTGTCACCTTCTTCGCGGAGGATGCCCACTTGTTCGGGACCTCGATCCTCGAGAACCTTCGGGTGGCCCGCGGTGACCTCACCGAGGACGAGGCGGAAACCGCTTTGCGCACAGCGGGTCTCGGCGACTGGCTGGCGGCACTGCCGGAGGGGGTGCACACCGATCTGATCGGTGGCGCCGCCGCGGTGTCGGGTGGCCAGCGTCGCCGAATTCTGTTGGCGCGTGCCCTTGTCGCACCCGCCCGGGTATTGCTGCTCGACGAGCCCACCGAGCACATGGAGTCCGAGGCCGGCGCGCAGCTGTTGCGGGCGTTGCTCGACGCCGACAGCGGGCTCGTGGCGCCTGATCGAACTGTGGTGGTCGTCACACACCAATTACCGTCGGGCCATCGCGCGGACGTCGTCGTACGAGTCGACGCATCGTCGCAGGTAAACGTCGATTTTCTCGACCACTCGTCGACCTTTTCCGCCCATGGAGAAATTCCGTTGCCGACCCGCTGACTCCTCGCTAAATTCATCAGTACACGAGGAAGGAGGTGGTTCGAAGAATGGTTATTCAAAGGACACGTGAGGTGGCTGCGCGCTAGCGCCACCGCTGCAGGTGATTCGCCCGCGCGAGCGCTGACGAAAACCACGCAGTCACCCGACCCCCGAGCCCCTGGTTGAGTCCGACCAGGACCTGTGCGCCTTACAGTGCACCGGTAGGGCTCGGGGGTCGTTCTCGTCCGCCTCTCCGAGTTTTTTGGCCAGACCTAGGTGGCACATCAGTTGCGTTGGCGACCGGCGGCAAGGTTTGGGATGAATTAGCCGGTACCCGGTGAGTTACCCATGTTCTCGCGAGATCTGTTGTCCCGGTACGGGAAAGAGATGAGCGGTAGGCTCGGGAACGTGCAGAGCGACTCTGAGCGCAGTACCACTGCGGAAGGTGCTGCCGCACTGCGCGCCGCTGGTGCGCGTGAACGGGATCCATTCCGGCGCAATCCGGATAATCTCGCCGAGTTTTTGATCGGAGCCCGATATCGCCTCGGTATTCGGATAGCGCCGCTGCGGGCGGTGCTGTTGTGGCGTATCGAGCGGGAAATGCCGGGCTTGTACTCGTTCGTCACTGCGCGCACGAAACAGTTCGACCAACTGCTCGTCGGCGAAATCGACGGCGGCGCACAGCAAGTGGTCATTCTCGGTGCGGGTGCTGACAGTAGGGCGTATCGCCTGTCGGATGCGATCGGCGAAGTTCCGGTCATCGAAGTGGATCATCCCGCAACCAGCGCGTGGAAGCAGGAACGATTGCGTGCGGTACCCGGCGTCACCGCGAACCACGTGCGTTTCGTTCCGGTCGATTTCAGCACCAGGACATTGGACGACGCGCTCGACACAGCCTCGGTGGACCGTGCGATCCCGACGGTATTTCTCTGGGAGGGCGTCGCCCCCTACCTCACCGCAGGGGAGGTCGACGCGACCTTGTCCTCGATCGCCCGTTTCGCCGCAGGCTCCAGCGTGATATTCGACTATTGGCACCGAGACGTCTTCGATCAGCCGTGCCCATATCCCGAGGGCGAGAAGTACATTCGCTTCGTCGCCGCCCGCGGCGAACCAGCGCGCTCCGGCCTCGACCCGGCGACGTTGGCCGACTATCTCGCAGAACGGGGCCTAGACCTGATCGACAACGCGGGTCCGCAAGACCTGGCCCGCCGCCAGCTGCCTGGCGTCCGCCGCCCGATCAACACCTTCTCCGCGATCGCGCACGCCAGGGTGCGGTAGGTCAGCCGATGTAGCGCTGCAGCCGCGCGGACAGGCGGGGCGCCAGCGGGCCGTCGGCCACCACGCGCTCCTCGACATAGGCGAGGTCGCCGCCTTCGACGATGCCGTACAACCGCTTCGCGCCGCCGACCACGATGCCTGACTGGCTGCGGATCACCACGTCGGTGGCGAGTTCCCAGGACGACTGGGTGAGCGCCTGTCCGTAGAAGAGTTCGACGATGCCGGTGCTGTGCGTGAGCAGCAGCTCGATCACCTCGTCGTTGCCGTCGATGCCGACGCGCCAGAATCCGCTCTCGCGCAGATCGGGGCCGCCGTACTCGCCCTCGGCGTCGATTACCCAGGACCGAGATTCCCACGACAGGTAGTCGCCACCATCGTGCGAGACGACGATCTGCTGACCGAACCGGTAGTCGCCACGGTCGGGGTTGTTGCCTTCGCCCTCGCCACGCCACACGCCGACCATCGGCAGCAGCGCCAGCATGGAAGCGCTCAGATCCGGCCCGAGGCGCAGATTGGCGGTATCGACGGGCAGCGGCAGATCCGGCAGCGCCGGAATGTTGCGGGCTCCGGTGGCCTTGGCGCGCTCAGCGGCCTCTGACACGGCTTGATCGCCGCTGCGACGGCCGGGTACGTCGGCCGCAGCGTTGCCGTTCAGTTGTTCACTCGCTCGCTCGGCTGGACTGGAACCTTCGCTCGCGAGTTCACTCATGACTCGGTGAACAGCCGATAGAAGACGTACAGACCGAACCAGCCGATCAGGATGGCGACGGCCACCAGCAGAATCTCGAAGAAGACGACCACATTTGGAGTCTAACGACAACAGCGAGCCGGTACACAAACGACCCCGGTGCTTCCCGTCATAGTGGGGAAGCCCGGGGCCGTTAGCTGCATGAGGTTTCTTACATCCGTTTTTACTTGGCGACCGCGACGTCGACGGGGTGGATGCCCGCACCGTCGGGACGGATCTCCGCGGAGCCGTTGCCGGCCGAGGAGAGCGCCCGCACGGTCCATGCGCCCGGTGCCGCGAAGAAGCGGAAGTCGCCGGTGCCCGAGGCGACGACCTCGGCGGTGAAATCACCGTTGCCGTCGAGCAGGCGCACGAACGCGCCGCCGACCGGCTGCCCGTCGGTGCTCAGGACGCGGCCGGTGATGACCGTCTCCTTCTCCACGTCGACGCCTGCGGGGATGGCCTGACCCTGGGTAGGTGCTGCGCACATGGTTATGCTCCCAACTCGATCGGTGCACCGACGAGGGAGCCGTACTCGGTCCAGCTCCCGTCGTAGTTCTTGACATTGCTGTGGCCGAGCAGCTCCTGCAGCACGAACCAGGTGTGCGAGGAACGCTCGCCGATCCGGCAGTAAGCGATGGTCTGCTTCTCGCCGTCCAGGCCCGCTTCCTTATAGAGCTCGGCGAGCTCGGCGTCGGACTTGAAGGTGCCGTCTTCGTTCGCGGCCTTGCTCCACGGCACGTTGATGGCGCCGGGGATGTGGCCGGGGCGCTGGCTCTGTTCCTGCGGCAGGTGCGCGGGGGCCAGGATCTTGCCGGAGAACTCGTCGGGCGAACGGACGTCGACCAGGTTCTTGGTGCCGATCGCGGCGATGACCTCGTCGCGGAAGGCGCGGATCGACACGTCGGGGGCGGCGGCCTTGTAGGTGGTGGCCGGGCGGCTGACGCCGTCGGTGGACAGCGGACGGCCGTCGAGTTCCCACTTCTTACGGCCGCCGTCGAGCAGCTTGACGTTGTTGTGGCCGTACAGCTTGAAGTACCAGTAGGCGTAGGCGGCGAACCAGTTGTTGTTGCCGCCGTACAGCACAACCTCGTCGTCGTTCGAAATGCCGCGCGCCGAGAGCAGATCGGAGAACTGCTCCTGGTTCACGAAGTCACGACGAACCTGATCCTGCAGGTCCTTCTTCCAGTCGAGCCGGACGGCGCCCTCGATGTGGCCACCGTCGTAGGCGGAGGTGTCCTCGTCGACCTCGACGAATACGACGCCGGGGGCGTTGAGGTTCTCTTCGGCCCAGTCCACGGAGACCAGGACATCGGAGCGAGCCATGTTGTTCCTTTCAGATGACTTGCAAGGGTCAGTTCGGTGCCGGGGACCCGGCGGTGTGAGCGTCAGGCCCGGAGGAGGCAGCTTGCGTCACCACGGAGGGGTCGTGAACACCGCCAGTAGATGCAGTGGCCCGACGGAAACGGGCAACCAGGGGATAGATCTGGCAGCCCAGGCAAATCCCGAACGCCGCGTTCAAAAACGCTGCGAACAGGGCAAAGCCGGCGAACACCACGCCGACAACTGTGGAGCCGAGCACGAAGCCCAGCAGGCTGGCCACCGCGAAGACCAGGCCGAGCAGCTGCGCGAATTTCAGCGGCGGCACGGGTTCGGTCTCGGTGGTCGGGGCAACGCGCGGCGCGACGAATTTCGCGTAGATGCGGCCGTACGGATGCTTGCGCGGTCCGTAAGCCGCGCCGATCGCGAAGACGACGGCTTGGATGGCGATGAGCACCGCGGCGGCGACGGGGGAGAAGATGGCGGCGATCAGCACCAGGACCAGGACGGCGGTGGTGATCCACGCGGCGAAGCGGGGACCGCGAACATCGACCTGTCCGTTGGCATTTGGCTGATTTTGCGAAGTATTACGGATCTCAGTGGACATTGTGCGTACTCCTGAGCTGGATGCGACTGGTGGCGGGAAAATTGCCAGTTCGCCGGGGGATCAAGAGATCACTCGCGCGGCGAACAAAGGTCGGCGTCAGGAAATCTGAGAGGGCCGACCGCTCAGCGGCACAGGCAGCAACAACCACCGAGGCGACACAGATCCACTGTGCGGCGTCGGGTGAGCATCAGCTCGTGGTTGGAAAGCACGAATGCAGTTTACCCAATTGGGCGGGCTAATTGGAGCCCGGGTTGCCGACAGTTCCGAATCGGGTCTGTCAAGGCGGCTATGCGGACGGCGCGTGCGCGCGCTAAGCAGCCACGGTCAGCGGCTCGAGCGCCGAGCGCAGATCGGTCATCTTCGGCACGCCGGAGATCCGAAAGCGTTCGCGCCCTTCACTATCGAAGACGAACGTGGTCGGCAGCGAGAGCACGTTGAGTTCCTTGGCCAGCGCGGGCTCGGCGTCGATGTCGACCTCGATGTCCAGCGGCGGCTGCGGCGACTCGGCCAGCTGGCCGGTGACATCGGCGACCACGCGCCGGACCGCGGCGCACGGCCCGCACCAGTCGGCGGAGAAGTGCAGCACGGCGGGGCCGGTTCCGGTGACGCCGACGGTGGCGAGCAGATCGGCGCGCGCGGACCGGGTTTCGATGACGTCGGCGACCCTGACTTTGCCGTCCCTGCGGCGCAGCACGATCCCCACCGCCAGCGCGGCGAGCAACATCACTGCCAGAATTGTGATTTCAATCATGGTTGTTGCAATCGGTCGAGGTCGATCGTGACGTTCACGCCCTTGCCCTGCACCACGATTTGTCCGCCGTCTGCACGGACTTTCATGGGCTGGACACCGAACGGCAATTCCTTGATGTCGATAGTACGGGTGAACGCCGCGAGCACCGCTGGGCGTTGCTGCTCGGGCAGCATCGCGACCGGGACGGTGGTGGTGTCCGCGCCCTTGCACGAGCCGGTCGCCACGATCTTGACCTGACCGCCGTCGAGGAACAGGTCGGCCTGCACGGCCACGTTCTCGCCGGCGAACTGGGCGCCCGATTGCTCGGGCAGGGTGCCGGTGAGGCACAGCTTGCCGTCGGTGGTGGTCATCCCCGACCCGCCGGATCCGCCGGTGCCGTCGGATTTATCCGCCTCCGCGCCGTGCACCTGCAGGTTCGGGATGTTGAACAGCCTGCCGAGCTCGGTCGGCTTGATCCGCAGCGAGCTGTCGATCTGCTCCACCGGGACGTTGCGCAGGCTGCCGTCGACCAGCTCGTGCAGCGGCAGCCGCACGCCGGTCAGCGTCGCCTCGAGCGGGAGCTCACCCGGAATATCGGGGCGCTTGCCGTAGGCCCGCATCAGCACCTTGTCGTAGCGGCCGTTGGCGGCTTCGACAAGGAACGGAAAGCTGCCGATGGACACCTCGGGGTCGGCGGCGAGGTCGGCGCCCGTGCGTAGCGCGCGCGAGACTCGATATTCCGAATAGGCCGCGACGCTGAAATCGATGACCACTGCCAGTCCCGCGAGAATCAGCAGCCCGATGATGAGCTTGCGCATTGCTGAACCTTATCGGCACCGTGCCTACGGTGCATTTCTGGTATCAGACATATCACTTGGGGTGCGTCGGCAACCCGGATGGCGAGGTCATCGGGGTTCACAGGCTAATCTTGCATCCGAATTACCTGTGATCAGCGACGTGGCCCCCGGCAGTGTGGCTGTTGTCCTCGGAGCTACGAGATGGGAGGAGAAGCTTGTGGAGCTGCTCCTGCTGACCTCTGACCCCAACCCCGAGTCGGTGCTGCCCTCGTTGGCCTTGCTGGCGCACAACGTGCGTCCGGCGCCCACCGAGGTCTCCTCGCTGCTCGAGGCGGGATCCGCGGATGTCGCACTTGTCGATGCGCGCACCGATCTCGCCGCCGCGCGCGGCCTGTGCCGCCTGCTCGGCAGCACCGGGTCGTCGGTGCCGGTCGTCGCGGTGCTGACCGAGGGCGGCCTGGTCGCGGTGAACGCGGACTGGGGCCTCGACGACATCTTGCTGCCCGGCACCGGGCCTGCCGAACTGGACGCCAGACTGCGGCTGCTCGTCGGCCGCAACGGCGGCGTCGCCAGCCCGGAGAACAGCGGCAAGATCACCCTCGGTGAGCTGGTGATCGACGAGGGCACCTACACCGCGCGGTTGCGCGGGCGGCCGCTCGATCTCACCTACAAGGAATTCGAACTGCTCAAGTATCTCGCGCAGCACGCGGGCCGGGTGTTCACCAGGGCCCAGCTGCTGCAGGAGGTCTGGGGCTACGACTTCTTCGGCGGCACCCGCACGGTCGACGTGCACGTCCGACGGCTGCGCGCCAAGCTCGGCAGCGAGTACGAGTCGCTGATCGGCACCGTGCGCAATGTCGGCTACAAGGCGGTGCGGCCGTCGCGGACCGCGAAGGGCGAGGCGGTGCCTGCCGCGGACGACGAGCAGGAGGGGACCGACGACGTGCCGCTGGCTCCGGTCAACGGCTCTGCGCAGTGAGTTCGGCGCCCGCGCCGAATATTCCGAAACACCGACGCGTCATTATGTGTTCGCACGACGTTCAAGCGTCCGATCGGTGCCGCCGACCGGCCGCGAAATGTTGAGCGACGCAATGACGTTGTCCGGGTGGGGAACCCACTCGGGGACCCGACACCCGGCGACGAATGGAGTCCGATGACCGGCGCGGCAACACGGTGGACCGAGCGCATCGGCGCGGAAGCGGCCGCCGAGGTCCGGCAGTTGCTCGACCGCGCGACCGTCGCCGACGGGGTTGCTCCGATCTCCGAACAAGCCGTTCTTTCGCTGGCAACGGCCGACGAACCCGAGGTGAGGCACCTGCTCGCCGAGCAGGACGGCCGGATTGCCGGCTACGCGAATCTTGTTCCCGCGCATGGTGAACATCCCGCCATGGCCGAGGTCGCGGTCGATCCGCCCGCGCGCGGCAACGGCATCGGCACCGGCCTGGTCGCGGCCGCGCTCGCCGAGGGCGGGCCTGGCACCAGGGTCTGGGCGCACGGCGATCGGCCCGCCGCCAAAGCCGTCGCGGCCCGTCTCGGCCTGCACACCGCGCGCGAGTTGTGGCAAATGCGCAGGGCATTGGCAACGCCAGAGCTACCTGGTCTTCCCGTGCGAAGTGGAGTGACTCTCCGCACTTACTCCGGACCTGCCGACAACGCCGAATTGTTGCGCGTGAACAACGCCGCCTTCGCCTGGCATCCAGAACAGGGCGGCTGGTCCGAACGTGACATCGAGGCACGTCGCGCCGAGCCGTGGTTCGACCCGAATGGTCTGTTCCTCGCGACCGACACCGCGCATCCGGAGCGGGTCCTCGGATTCCATTGGACCAAGGTGCATTACGACGAAAAACCGCCGATCGGTGAGGTGTACGTGGTCGGCATCGACCCGGCCGCGCAGGGGCGTGGGCTCGGCCGCCTGCTCACCCTCGCCGGGCTGCACTATCTACGCGATCGCGGCCTCGCCGAGGTGCTGCTCTACACCGAGGCCGACAACGCCTCTGCCGTACACACTTACACCCGGCTCGGGTTCGCTCCCGCCCATAGTGATGTCGCGTATTCGGCGGCCGAAACTGAATAGCAGGGGCCGCTCCGGGGGTGCCTGAGTAAAACTGCGGCTAATGTCACACATAACGGGCTCAATCGCGCTTGCCTGTTCACCCGCCGTTCACTCAGGTCGGTCCAGCTGTCAACCACGTGACTTTACGTTGATTGGTGGGGAGCCCACGGCTGCCTGGTGCGCAAGCTTCTCGCGAACTGCACCACATCACCCGTCCGGGCCGGTGAGGGACCGGACGAGTAAGACGTCCTTCCGGAGGAATAGTGAATCTCAAGCGCAGCAGCGCCCTCGTTGGTGTGCTGGCCGTTGGTGCCATGACCCTCGTCGGGTGTGGCAGTGACGACAACACCACCACCAACACCGGCAACACTGCCAAGTCGGACATCGCGTGCGGCGGGAAGAAGGCGCTCAAGGCCAGCGGTTCGTCCGCGCAGAAGAACGCGGTGGAGCGCTTCACCGCCGCCTACGAGGCCAACTGCGACGGCGCGACGCTGAACTACACCTCCAGCGGCTCCGGCGCGGGCGTCAACGAATTCATCGGCGGCCAGACCGATTTCGGCGGTTCCGACTCGCCGCTCAGCGCGAAGAAGGAAGAGCCCGCCAAGGCGCAGGAACGCTGTGGCTCCCCGGCGTGGAACCTGCCGACCGTGTTCGGTCCGATCGCCGTCACCTACAACATCGACGGCGTCAAGGACCTGGTGCTCGACGGCCCGACCGCGGCCAAGGTCTTCAACGGAACCGTCGCCACCTGGGACGCGCCGGAGATCAAGGCGCTCAACCCGAACGCGAAGCTGCCCTCCGACAAGATCGCGGTGATCTTCCGCAGCGACGAGTCGGGCACCACCGACAACTTCCAGCTCTACCTGGATGCCGCCTCCGACGGCGCCTGGGGCAAGGGTGCGGGCAAGGCCTTCCAGGGCGGTATCGGTGAGGGCGCCAAGGGCAACGAGGGCACCTCGGCCGCCATCAAGAGCACCAAGAACTCGATCACCTACAACGAGTGGTCGTTCGCGAAGGCGCAGAGCCTGTCCATCGCGCAGATCGTCACCTCGGCCTCCAAGGACCCGGTGAAGCTGACCTCCGAGTCCGCAGGCAAGGCCATCGACGGCGCGAAGATCAAGGGCGAGGGCAACGACCTGGTGCTCGACACCAGCTCGTTCTACAAGCCGACCGTGGCGGGCGCCTACCCGATCATCCTGCCCACCTATGAGATCGTCTGCTCGAAGTACAAGGACGCCGACACTGCCAAGGCGGTCAAGGCATTCCTGACCTCGGCGACCACCAACGGTCAGAAGGGTCTCGACGAGGCCGGTTACGTGCCGATCCCCGACAAGTTCAAGACCCGCCTGACCACCGCGATCAACGCCATCTCCTGATAGCGCAGCCATGACCGTGCACCCTGAGGTGACCGCAGCGGGCTCGTCGGATTCGACGGGCCTGCGGGCGGCCGGAAACAAAGCTCCCATGTCGAGTGAACCGAGCACCGAACCAGCCAAGAAGGTTCAAACCCCGCACAGCAATCGGGCGGAGATCGTATTCCGTTCGCTGGCAACAGCAGCGGGCGCGATCATCGTCGCCGCGATCGCGCTGATCGCGCTATTCCTGCTGATCCGCGCGGTGCCCTCGGTCATGGCGAATCACGCGAACTTCTTCACCAGCACCGAGTTCAACACCACGGACGGCAACAACCTCCGGTTCGGTATCCGCGACCTGTTCATGGTCACGGTGTTGAGCTCGATCTTCGCGCTGGCCGTCGCGGTGCCGATCGGCGTCGGCATCGCACTGTTTCTGACCAACTACGCCCCGAAGGCGCTGGCGAAGCCGTTCGCCACGCTGACCGATCTGCTGGCCGCGGTGCCGTCGATCGTGTTCGGCCTGTGGGGCTTCCTGGTACTCGCGCCGCAGCTGAAGGGCGTACAGGAGTTCCTGAACAACAAGCTCGGCTGGTTCTTCCTCTTCGGCGACGGCAACGTGTCCATCTCCGGCGGTGGCACGATCTTCACCGCGGGCGTGGTGCTCGCGGTGATGATCCTGCCGATCATCACCTCGGTGTCGCGTGAGGTCTTCAGCCTGACGCCGGTGGCGCACGTCGAAGCCGCGCACGCACTCGGCGCGACCAAGTGGGAGATGGTGCGGATGACCGTGCTGCCCTACGGCCGCAGCGGTGTGATCGCGGGCTCGATGCTCGGGCTCGGGCGCGCGCTCGGCGAGACCATCGCGGTGTTGGTGGTTTTGAAGACCGCCACCCAGGGCGGCAGCTGGTCGCTGTTCGACGGCGGCTACACCTTCGCCTCCCGGATCGCCGCGTCCGCCTCGGAATTCAGCTCGCCGCTGCCGACGGGCGCCTACATCGCGGCAGGCTTCGTGTTGTTCGCGCTGACCTTCGTCGTCAACGCGCTCGCGCGATTCGCCGCGGGCGGAAGGGTGAACGGCTGATGACAACGACAACGCTCGACAAGCCGATCAAGGCGCCGACGTTCCGCGACGTCAGCACCGGCCGCAAGATCCGCAACCAGATCGCGACCATCGTGGTCTGGCTCTGCTTCGCGATCGCGCTCGTTCCGCTCGCGTGGGTGCTGATCATGGTGGTCAGCAAAGGCTTCGACGCGATCGCGTCGCTGGACTGGTGGCAGAAGTCGCAGAAGGGCATCCTGCCCGACCAGTTCGGTGGCGGCATCTACCACGCCATTTACGGCACCGTCGTGCAGTCGGCGATCGCCGCGGTGATCGCGGTGCCGATCGGCATCATGGCCGCCGTCTACCTGGTCGAATACGGCCGCGGCTGGCTGGCCAAGACCACCACCTTCATGGTGGACATCCTCGCGGGTGTGCCGTCCATCGTCGCGGCCCTGTTCATCTTCGCGCTGTGGATCGCCACGATCGGCTTCCCACAAAGTGCCTTCGCGGTGTCGCTGGCCATGGTGCTGTTGATGCTGCCGGTGGTGGTGCGCAGCACCGAGGAAATGTTGAAGCTCGTTCCGGACGAGCTGCGCGAGGCGTCCTATGCGCTCGGAATTCCCAAGTGGAAGACCATCGTTCGGATCGTGGTGCCGACGGCGCTGCCCGGCATGATCAGCGGCATCCTGCTCGCGCTCGCCCGCGTGATGGGTGAGACCGCGCCGGTGCTCGTGCTGGTCGGTTACAGCAAGTCGATCAACACCAACCTGTTCGACGGCAACATGGCCTCGCTGCCGCTGCTGATCTACCAGGAGCTGGCGAACCCGGAAGCGGCCGGTCGGGCGCGGGTGTGGGGTGCGGCCCTGACGCTCATTCTGCTGATCGCGCTGTTGTACGTGGCAGCGGCGGTCGTCAGCAAGTGGCTCACGCGGAATCGATAGAAGCGAAACGGATAACTCAGATGGCCAAGCGGATCGACGTCAAAGACCTGAACATCTACTACGGCAAGTTTCACGCTGTCGCCGAGGTGAAGCTGAGCGTGTTGCCGCGCAGTGTCACCGCCTTCATCGGACCGTCGGGTTGCGGTAAGTCCACGGTGCTGCGCTCGCTCAATCGCATGCACGAGGTGATTCCCGGCGCCCGCGTCGAAGGTGCGGTGCTGCTGGACGGCGAAGACATCTACGGTGCGACGGTCGACCCGGTCGGCGTGCGGCGCACCATCGGCATGGTGTTCCAGCGCCCGAACCCGTTCCCCACCATGTCGATTCGCGACAACGTGGTGGCCGGGCTCAAGCTGCAGGGTGTGCGCAACAAGAAGGAGCTCGACGAGGTCGCCGAGCGCTCGCTGCGCGGTGCCAACCTGTGGAACGAGGTCAAGGATCGTCTGGACAAGCCGGGTGGTGGCCTGTCCGGCGGTCAGCAGCAGCGACTGTGCATCGCCCGTGCGATCGCGGTGTCCCCGGACGTGCTGCTGATGGACGAGCCGTGTTCGGCGCTCGACCCGATCTCCACGCTCGCGATCGAGGACCTGATCACCGAGCTGAAGAAGGAATTCACCATCGTCATCGTCACCCACAACATGCAGCAGGCTGCGCGCGTGAGTGACCAGACCGGCTTCTTCAACCTGGAGGCCCAGGGCAAGCCGGGTCGGCTGATCGAGATCGACGACACCGAGAAGATCTTCTCCAACCCCGGCCAGAAGGCGACGGAGGACTACATCTCCGGTCGCTTCGGCTAAAAGGCAAGCGCCGCAAGAACAGAAAGGCCCGCACCGGTTAGGTGCGGGCTTTTTCTGCGTGTGTCAGCCGGAGCGAGTGTGTCGTCTGTGGCGTTCGGGCGGCGGCGGCGCGGCCGGGATGTCGGGCGCCGCCGGAGGTTTCGGGTAGGGCATACCGAATAGGTTGGGTATCAACCTATTCGGGGGAATCCGAGGGTTCTCAGGCCTCGACGTCCGGGTCCGGCGGGAGCACGCCGGTGACGAGGAAGATGACGCGGCGGCCGATTTCGACGGCGTGGTCGGCGAAGCGCTCGTAGTAGCGGCCGAGCAGGGTGACGTCGACCGCGGCGGCGACGCCGTACTTCCAGTCCCGGTCCATCAGCAGGCTGAAGAGGTGACGGTGCAGATCGTCCATCGCCTCGTCGTCCTCGTTGAGCTGCGCGGCGCGCTCCGGATCACGGGTCTCCAGCACCTCTTTGGCGCCTGCGCCCATGTTGACGGCGATGCGGCCCATCTCGGCGAAGTAGCCGTTGACCGCCTCGGGTAGCGCGTGATTGGGGTGCCGCCTGCGCGCCACCTTGGCGACGTGCAGTGCCAGTGCGCCCATGCGGTTCACGTCGGCAACGATCTGGATCGCGCTCACCACTTGCCGCAGGTCTCCAGCGACCGGTGCCTGCAACGCAAGCAGCGCGAACGCTTTCTCCTCGGCGTCCTGGATCAGCTCGGCGATCCGGTCGGACTCGGTGATCACCTGCTCTGCCAGAGCGAGGTCGGCTTGGAGCAATGACTGGGTGGCCCGATCCATGGCCGCCCCCGCCAGACCGGCCATCTCGCCCAACAGGTGGGCGAGATCGGCCATTTGCTCGTTGTAGATGACACGCATGAAATCAGACATTAGTTCCCGGCGCTGACGGTGTCACCAACGGAGGGTGAATGCCCGGTGCTGATGGTTAGCGGTGGTGTTGCCGCAGGTGGGGCCGTGGCTATTTGCAGGTGTCGTCCGCGGCGTTCATATGTTCCAGATCGGAGGGCAACACGACCGGCGTCGCATCCACGGCAGGCGTGGTCGACACGTTCGTGATCGGGTCACCGAACGGCGTCGGCGGCTTGATCACCCCGCCGTAGTTCTCGCCGAGCACGACCTCGACGGTGGCGCCGAGCTCGTTGGCCTGCTCCAAGGTTGCCCCGGCGATCGAGGTGGCGACCGTCGCCGCCTCGGCCTCGTGCCCGCTGGAGTAGCGGATCTTGGTGGTCTTGGACGACCCCTCCGAGAAGTTGCCGGTGCTGTTGATCTGGAAACCCTGGTTGGCCAGCTTGGTGGCCGCGGTGGCTGCCATGCCCGCCGTCCCGGTGCCGTTGGAGACCAGCAGTGGGACGCTGCCCGGGTTGACCGCGGTCAGCTTCGGCGGGGCAGGCGGCGGTGCCGTGCTCGACCCGGGCGGCGGTGGCGCCTTCTTCTCGCCGGGCAGCGGCCGATCGTCGATGATCGCGCGGAAGATGGCCTTGATGTCGGTTTCGCGCGGGATCTCGTTGCCGTAGGAGGTGGTGCCCGCGGTCGGGATGGTCAGGAAGGTCACCGCGCCCGCGTCGACCTTCTGCAGCGAACGGCCGAGGGTCAGCAGGTCGTTCGCGTTGACCCGGTCTACCCAGGTGTGTTTGGTGAACGCGTCGATGAAGCCGCGTAACTTGCCAGGATCGAACAGCACCTTGCTGGAGAGCGCACCGCGCAGCAGCGATGCGAGGAACCGCTGCTGCCGGTTGATGCGGTCGTAGTCGCTGCGCTCCTCACCCTTCACGTGCCTGGCCCGCACGTAGTTGAGCGCGGTCTCGCCCGAAATATGTTGCTGCCCAGAGGTTTCCAGGACGGTGCCGAGGACGTCGTCGATGATCGGTTTCGTCGTGCAGACATCGACGCCGCCGACCTGATCGACCATGCCTTCGAAACCGGCGAAGTCGATGCTGATGAAATGCCCGATGGTCAGGCCCGTCATCTTCTTGATCACGTTCACCAGGCACTTCGGTCCGCCGAGTGCGTAGACGGCGTTGAGCTTGTCACCGATGGCCGACGGGAAGGATTCGCTGGTGTACTGGACCTTTTCGTTGTCCCAGCCGTTGCACACCGGCCGGGTGACATCGAGGTCGCGGGGGAAGGAGACGACGACGACCCGCGAGCGGTTCTTCGGAATGTTCACCAGCATGACCGTGTCCGCGCGGGAACCTTCGGCGTCGTCGAGCGTGCCCGCGCCGAGCTGGCCGTTCGCGCCGACCCTGGTGTCGGTGCCGACGAGCAGGAAGTTCTCGTCACCGAGCTGCGCGCCCGAGTCGACGACATCGTCTTCGTTGCCGTCGATCGCCTCCACCTGGGTGAAGCCGTTGGTGGTATAGCGCAGATAGCTCCAGCCGCCACCGGTGGACAGTAAGCAGAGCACGGCGAACATCACCAGGGTCGAGCGTCCGATGACGCGCAGGCGCTTGTTGCGACGCTGTTTACTGGCCGCCAGCCGGGACAGGGGGACGGCGCCGACCGATTTGGGTGGTGCGGCACCGTCGCTGCTGGTGCTGTCCTTCTTGCGCTTGGCGCGTGGGGTCTCGTCGAGCGGCGGCAGGATGTCGGTGACCTCTTCGGCCGCCTCCGGTTTGGCGCGGGCGGGCGGCGGAGTGCGCCTGCTGTCCTCGGTGGGCGGGCGCCGGTCGGGCGTCCGCGCAGCCGGGGTGCCCGCGATGTCCTGGGCTACCGGGGAACTGCCCGTGCGCGGCGGCGTGGCGGCCGGGCGGCGCGGCGGCTGCTCGGCCGGGCGGCGCGCGGCGGGGTCGGCTTGGCGTCGGGCGGTGGGATCGCTCTGCCGCCTGGCTGCCGGGTCTGGCGGGCGCGGTGCGGGGTCGGCCTGTCGCCGTGTCTGTTCCGCCGGCCTGCGCGGCGCCTGGTCCGCGGGCGGTGCCGCATCGGGGCGGCGCGCGGTGCGTCCTGGCTCGGGCGCGGCGGAACGCCGGGAGCGACGGCCGGTGCGCTCGTTGTCGACCTTCTCGACGAGATCCTGCACCGTGAGCGGTGCGGCGCCGGGGTCGTCGGTCGCTTCGGTATGGCGGGAGCGCCGAGACGACCGGGAGCCGTCTCGTTCGGTGTTCTCCGCCGTGGGATAGCGCTCCCACGGGGCGCGACCTCCGGGCCGTGGCAAATGCCCGTGCCGATCGTCACCCACCAACGAACCTCGCTTTTCGTCTTCGTCGCCGCCTCGGGCCTGACTCGACCGGCATGACCGATTCCGCAATGATAACGATTCCGCCACGGCGAGCCACACGAGTCTGAAATCGAATAGGCCACAGTGTCGTTTGGATACCCAGTTCGCGGGCGCGATGCCTGGTTATCGGCCGTCGGCGAGTCGCGCTCGCCCGCCAGACTTCTCGGCCGCGCCGCGCAATTCGAGCCACCGCTGTGCAAGCCTCGACCGCACCGCGGGCTGCGCCGACCGCTCGGCACCGTCGGTCGTTGCTGTGCGCCCTCAGCCGCCGCTGTGCATCACGTCGGCGCCGTGCGGGACGGCGGGGTCCTCCGGGTCGTCGAGCCAGCCGTGCGGTAGCGAGACCTTGCCGGGGGAGCCCTGTCTACCGCGGGGGCCCTCGGCGTCTCTGGGGAACGGGGCCGTCGGATCGAGCTGCCCGACAAGGTCTTCCAACTCCGTGAGGTGCGACACCGTCGCGAACGCCCTGCGCAGCTCGGCGCCGACCGGGAAGCCCATCAGATACCAGGCCATGTGCTTGCGTAGGTCGCGCATGGCCTTGTCCTCGCCGAGCAGTTCCGCGAGCAGCGCACCGTGCCGGTACAGCACCTCGCCGACGCGGCCGAGATCCGGCGCCTCGGGCAGCGGTTGGCCGCGCAGCGCCGCCTGGATTTCGGCGAACAGCCACGGGCGGCCGAGGCAGCCGCGGCCGACAACGACTCCGTCGCAGCCGGTTTCGTCCATCATCCGCACCGCGTCGGCGGCGGAGAAGATATCGCCGTTGCCGAGCACCGGGATCGTGGTGACGGCTTCCTTCAGCCGCGCGATGGCCGTCCAGTCGGCCTGGCCGGAGTAACGCTGCGCCGCGGTCCGTGCGTGCAGCGCAACCGCTTGCGCGCCTTCGGCTTCCGCGATGCGGCCGGCGTCGAGGTAGGTCAGGTGCTCGTCGTCGATGCCGATGCGGAACTTCACCGTCACCGGCACGCCCGCCGGTTCGGCCGCGAGCACCATGGCGCGCACGATCTGGCGGAACAACTCGCGCTTGTAGGGCAGCGCGGCGCCGCCGCCGAGCCGGGTGACCTTCGGCACCGGGCAGCCGAAGTTCATGTCGATGTGATCGGCCATCCCCTCGCCGACGATGATCCGCACGGCCTCGCCGAGGGTGGCCGGGTCTACGCCGTAGAGCTGCATCGACCGCGGCGACTCGTCCGCGTCGAACGACATCATCTCCAGCGTCTTCTCGTTGCGCTCGACCACCGCCCGCGCGGTGATCATCTCGCAGACATAGATCGAGGTCGGGCTGCCGAATTCGCGGCACAGCTTGCGGAACGCCAGGTTCGTGATGCCCGCCATCGGCGCGAGCACCACCGCAGGATCGACCGGATACGGCCCGATCCGCAAGGTGGTCGCCGCCTCGGAAGTCATCGTCACGCCGTCCAGTGTCTCATTTCCGCACGTAAGGAGCCTGCCGGGGTCGGCAGGCCCGGCAACTCGGCTCGGTGTCCTGCCGTTGCGCCAGGCGGGCGAGTCTGCCGCTTCGCACGACGCGCCGATGACACGCCACGGCGGAATATCCGGGCGGCAGAGCCGAGTTCGGCTTCGTATGAAGATCGGAATCAGCACCTTTCTGACGGATGAGGGCATCAGCGGTACGAAGCTCGGGCCTGCGCTGGAGGACCGAGGGTTCGATGCGCTGTTTCTCGCCGAGCATTCCCACATTCCCGCGAGCAGGGCGACCCCGTATCCGGCGGGTGGTGAGTTGCCGCGGCAGTACTACCGCACGCTGGATCCGTTCGTCGCGCTCAGCGCGGTCGCGGTCGTCACCGAGCGGCTGCTCCTCGGCACCGGGGTCACCCTGCTCATCCAGCGCGACCTCATCCACACGGCCAAGGAGGTCGCCTCCCTCGACGTGATCTCGAACGGACGCGTCGTCTTCGGGGTGGGAGCTGGCTGGAACCGCGAGGAGATGGCCAACCACGGCACCGACCCGCGCACGCGCGGTGCCCTGCTCGACGAACAGCTCGAGGCTGTCCGGGTGATCTGGAGCGAGGATCTCGCCGAATACCATGGCCGCTTCATCGATTTCGATCCGCTGTACGCGTGGCCGAAGCCGGTGCAGCAGCCACATCCGCCGATCTTCGTCGGCGGCGGGCAGGCCGCGGCCAAGCGCGCCATCCAGCACGGCGTCGGCTGGATACCGATCGGGGTGTCGGACCCGGCCGAGGTGCCTGCTCAGCTCGCTCTGCTCGAAGGGCATGACCTTCCGGTGGTCGTCAACACCGACCCCGATCCCGCGGTGCTCGATGCTTACGCCGAGGCAGGGGTGGTGCGGGCGAACTTCTTTCTGCCGACCCTGCCCGAGTCGGAAACGCTGCAAGCGTTGGATGAGTTCGCGAAGGTCGCCGATCCGTACCTCGGGTAGTCGGCGCGGGCCGGTCGCGGCTCAGCCGTCGACCGGCCCGCAGTGCAGCTGAGCGATCATACGGAATCCGTTACCCCGCAGCCGGATTCGCCGACCAAGGGTCAGCCGAGGTCGGGGAGCCGGTCGGCCAGATCGGCCAGCTCCCACGGACCGGCCGTCTCGATGGTCTGTGCGGCGGTCCAGCCGTTGAGCACCGAGATCGCGCCGCCCTGCACCGCGAAAACCTTGCCGGTGATCGGGCACTTCTCCTGCGCGAGGTAGCCGACGATGGGTGAAATGTTTTCCGGGGCAAAGGCATCGAACTCGCCCTCGGGCACCTCCTCGGCGAACATCGCGCCCATGCCAGGGGTCGCGAGGGTGAGCCGGGTTCTGGCGACCGGAGCAATGGCGTTGGCGCGCACGCCATATCGCTCGAGTTCGAGCGCGGCCACCTGAGTCATCGCCGCGATCCCCGCCTTTGCCGCGCCGTAGTTCGCCTGGCCGGGGTTCGGCATGAACGTGCCGGACGCGGAGGCGGTGTTGATCACCGAGGCGGCGACCTGTTTGCCTGCCTTCGACTGTTCCTTCCAGTACGCGGCAGCATGGTGCAGCACCGCGAAATGGCCCTTGAGGTGTACCGCGATCACCGAATCCCATTGCGTCTCATCCATGGTGGCGATGAACGCGTCCCGCAGGATGCCCGCATTGTTGACCAGGATGTCCAGCCCGCCGAAGGTGCTGATCGCCCGCTCGACCAGACCTCGCGCGCCCGCCCATTCGGCGATGTTCGCGGTGTCGGCGACCGCGCGCCCGCCCGCGGCGATGATCTCGTCGACCACCTGCTTGGCAGGCCAGGCATCGGCGCCGCTGCCCTCGTTGTCGCCGCCGAGGTCGTTGACCACGACGGCGGCGCCTTCGGCGGCCAGCAGCAGCGCGTGTGCCCTGCCGATGCCGCGGCCTGCACCGGTGATGATGGCGACGCGTCCGTCCAGCGAACCCATGTCGTTCCTTTCGAAGAGGGGAGTGGTCAGGCGAGCAGACCGGCGAGGTTGGTGAGGGAGGCGTCGAGTTCCTTGGTGGACGCGCGCTCGACCGCGGCGCCGATGGCGCCGACCATCATCTGGCTGACGAACTCGGCGTCGATGGTGACCAGTGCTCCGGTCGCGCCGCTCGGCGCGACGGTCAGCGTGAAGCTGATCTGCGCGCCCGCCATTCCGGTGCCGGAGAACTTCGTCGAGTTCGGGGCGTCGTAGTCCTCGACGGTGAAGGTGATGGTGTTGGCCATCCCCATGATGGTGAGCACCTCGGTCATGGTGGCGCCGGTGGACAGCTGCGCAGGCGGCTGCTCTTTCCACTTGGTGTGCACGGTCAGCCACTCTTCGAAGCGGCTCGGGTCGGACAGCACCGCCCACACCTTCTCCTGTGCGACCGGAAACTCCTTGGAAACCTTGGCCTGTGCCATGGCAGTTCTTCCTTTCTTCAGCGTTGGGCAGGCCGGTAGGCGGTGACGAATGCCGCGCCGCCGAGGCCGATGTTGTGGGCGAGTGCGACTTTCGCGTCGGTGACCTGACGGGCATCGGCCGCGCCGCGCAATTGCCAGGTGAGTTCGGCACATTGGGCGAGGCCGGTGGCGCCGAGGGGATGGCCCTTGGAGATCAGACCGCCGGACGGATTGACCACCCAGCGGCCGCCGTAGGTGGTGTCCTCGGCGTCGACGAGCTTGTGACCCTCGCCCGCGCCGCACAGGCCGAGTGCCTCGTAGGTGAGCAGCTCGTTGGGGGAGAAGCAGTCGTGCAGTTCGATGACATCGACATCGTCGGGCCCGATCTCGGCCTGCTCGTACACCTTTCGGGCCGCGGCGGCGGTCATGTCGACGCCGACCAGCGAGCGCGCGGTCTTCGTGGCGAAGGTGGATTCGAGGTCGCTCACCATCGCCTGGCCGACGATCTCGACCGCCTGGTCGGCGAGATCGTGCTCGTCGACGAAGCGTTCGCTGGCCAGCACCGCGGCGCCCGACCCGTCCGAGGTCGGTGAGCACTGCAGCCGGGTGAGGCCGAGCGGCTCGTACACCATTTTCGCGGCGTTGATCTCGTCGAGCGTGTACACGTCGCGGAACTGCGCGTACGGATTGTTCGCCGAATGCCGGTGGTTCTTCTCGGCGATCTTGGCGAAATGCGCAGGGGTGGAGCCGTACTGCTCCATGTGCTCGACGCCCGCCGCGCCGAACATCCACGGCGCCACCGGCATCGCGAAGTCCCGCAACTGGGCCAGCGCCTCGATGTGGCGCAGCAGCGGCTGTTCCCGATCGCTGTAACCGGCCTGCAGCGAACCGGATTGCATCTTCTCGAAGCCGAGAGCCATGGTGCAGTCGGCAAGGCCGCCGCGAATCGCCCTGGCGGCCAAGTACAGCGCCGAGGTCCCGGTGGAGCAGTTGTTGTTGACGTTGACCACCGGCAGCCCGGTCAGCCCGAGCTCGTAGATGGCGCGCTGCCCGCTCGTCGAATCGCCGTAGACGTAACCGACATACGCTTCCTGCACCTGGTCGTAGCGGATGCCCGCGTCGGCGAGCGCGTCGCTGCCCGACTCCTTCGCCATGGCCGGGTAGTCCCAGCCCTCGCGGCGGCCTGGCTTCTCGAACTTCGTCATGCCGACACCGATGACGAAAACCCTGTTGCTCATGTCGTTTTCCTGTCCACTGGTGGCTCGAACTCCGCGAGCCCGTCCTTGATGACGAATGTGTCGTTGTCGGACCAGGTTTCGAAGGCGTAGCGGTCGCGCCCGTCCGCGTGGCCGGTTGCCCACACGGCGGTGGTGATGGTCTGTCCTGGAAAGGCGGGTGAACTCAACCGCACCGCAAGCCGTTTCAGCTTCGCCGGGTCGTCCGGGCTGATCCGGGTGATCAGCCCGTGTGACAGGGTCGCGATGGTGCACAGGCCGTGCACGATGATGCCGGGCAGACCCATCGCCTTGGCGAAGTCGTCGTCGAGGTGGATCGGCATCGGATCGCCCGCCGCGTCGGCGTAGCGGAAGGTCTGGTCGGTGTCGAAGGTGTGCGCCATGGTGAAGTCCGGCGCGAGCACCCGCAGGCCCGCCTCGAATCCGTGCGCCGGGCTCGGCTCGCCACGGCTGCCGTCGAAGACGCCGCCACGGAAGAAGCCGACGAAGAACTGTTCGTTGACGAGGTCACCCGCGTCGCGGCTGTGCGTCTCGATGTGCGCGGTGACCACCACGCCCGAGGATTTGCCCTCGATGCCGATCGGCCTTGCCCGCACCGCGAGCGTCTCACCCGGCTCGATCGGCCGGTGGAAACGGAAGTCGTGCTCGCCGTGCAGGATCCGCAACATCAGGTCGTCGGGCACCACCGACATCGCGGCGTCGGCCATCGGCACCATGATCGGCACGACCGCGAAAACCGGTGGCGCGTAGACACCCTCGGTGTGCTGCCGGATCGGATCGTTGGTCGCCGCCGCGTAAGCGATTGTGCGTGCCCGGTCCACCGTGAACGTGTCCTGCGCGCCCCAGGCGCCCAACTGTTCGAGACGGAATTCGGATCCGTCGGTCACTGGTATCACACCTGTCCTCCCTGGTCGGCGTCGTTGCCTACGTCGTCAACGCTAGGAATCAGCGGGCGCGGCCGGGATGACCGCGCTGCGCTCGTTCCGTGACCGCCGCGCTCACCGCATCCGGCCTGGTAGGTTCGCCTCGACCAGTGACGCAGGAGGTTGGGGTGGCGGCAAGGACGGTGCCGATCGACTTCGTGCGCTCCGCCGTCGCCACCGCCCAGCGCCAGGGCGTCGACATCGTGCAGCTGTTGGACAGCGTCGGCGTCGCGCCGGAGCTGCTCGCGCAGGATCGGGCGCGGGTGACCGTCGACCAGATGGCCGCCACCGTGCGGGAGCTGTGGCGGATCAGCGACGACGAGCTGTTCGGGCTCGGCCCGGCCCCCGTCCCGCGCGGTTCGATCCGGCTGGTCGGCTTCGGCCTCGTCGCCTGCCCCGATCTCGGCGCGGCGATCCGGCGCTTCGGCGAATATCAGCGGCTACTACCCGGCCTGCCGCCGACAGCGGTCACCAGCACCGGCGGACGCACCAGGGCCACCCTCGACACCAGTGTGTTCATGGAGGGGGAGGAACTACTCACCGTCTTCCTGCTCGCCGCGATGCATCGGATCATGTCCTGGGGCATCGGTCGCCGAGTTGCCTTGCACCAGGTGGAATTTCCGTATCAGCGCCCGCGCAACATCGACGACTACGACCTGGTGTTCGCGGCCCCGCTGGTCTTCGGCGCGGCGACCGCGGCCATCACGTTCGACACCGACCTGCTCGCCGCGCCGCTGACGCGCACCGAAGACGACCTGATCGAGTGGACCCGCAACGCGCCGGTCGACGTCCTGTCCCGGCGCGACTACGGAACCTCGCTCGCCGAACAGGTGCGCAAGATCCTCGCGCGCGGACTCGGCGGCGACCGAGGGGCGGCCGGGACGGGTGAGCGCTGGCCGACCGCGGACGAGGTCGCCAAGCGACTGGCCATGAGCCCACAGACGGTGCGCCGCAAGCTCGGTGAGGAAGGCACCTCGATCACCCAGATCCGCGAGGACATCCTGCGCGACGCGGCGGTGGCCAGTCTGGTGCGCGGCGACGAGACGGTCGAGGCGCTCTCGGCCCGGCTCGGCTTCTCCGAACCGAGCGCCTTCCGGCGCGCGTTCCGCCGCTGGACCGGCAGCCCGCCGGGCTCCTATCGCCGGGTCGCCTCGGACAGCTGAGTCCTACAGGTCGCGAACGCGGCGGTGGTACTTCTCCCGGATCTCGGGATCGGGCTGCGCGTATGCCGTTGTCGCCCCGGTCTTTCGCGCGACGAACAGCTGGGCACGGTAAGGCAGGAGCTGCGCGGACTTGATGATCGCGGACAGTCGGCGCGGCACCGTCACCAACGGCTTGTCCTGCACCACGGTCCGCACGATCGCCTGTGCGACGTCCTCGGGATCCACGGTGGTCATCGGCTCGATCCAGCTCGGCATGTTCGCACCGGCGGACAGTTCGGTGCGCACGATGCCGGGCAGCACCGCCGAGACCCGGATGCCGTGCTCCTTCAACTCCAGATGCAGCGCCGAGGTGAAACCGATCACCGCGTGCTTGGTCGCGCAGTAGGTGGCCAGCCCCGGAAAGCCTTGGGTGCCAGCGAGTGACGCGATGTTGATGAGGTGCCCGTTGCGCTGATCCGCCCCTGCTGCCTTGGCGCGCGCCAGGAAACGCTTGGTGGCCAGCCGCGAACCGGTGATCACCCCGCGCAGGTTGATGTCGACGATCCGGTCGGTCATCGCCTCGTCCTCGTCGGCGAACAACCCGGTCGGCATGATGCCCGCGTTGTTGACGAGCACATCCAGTGGGCCGAGCTCCTTTTCGAGGGCGTCCAGGAACGCGGCGAACGACGCGCGATCGGTGACGTTCAGCGGCAGCCCGATGATCTTCGCGTCCGGGTCGGCGCCGAGCTCGGCCGCGGTCTTGGCGACGAGCTCCACATCGATGTCGCCGATCGCGACCGCGGCGCCCGCGCCGAGGAACGCCTCGGCGGTGGCCTTGCCGATGCCGCGGGCGCCGCCCGTGATCGCGACGACCTGTCCGGTGAGCGCGGGGCCGTCCTTCGGTGCACTGGTCATGTTCTCGGCCTTCCTGTTTCGGCGTCGATCGAGTGCTGCCGGTCGGCCTCGATCGGGTGCGGCCGGTCGGGATCGGTCATCCGCAGCCGAACAGAGCCGCCGGCCTGGTGCGCCGCACTCCTCCAAGTGTCGACGCACCAGGCCGGCATGTCGGCGGATTCGCCCATCACGATGTGGTGGAGTCGCGTCGGATCACAGTCCGCGCGCGATGATCTCCTTCATGATCTCGTTGGTGCCGCCGTAGATCTTCTGGATCCGCGAGTCGGTGAAGATCCGCGCGATCGGATACTCGGCCATGTAGCCGTAGCCGCCGAACAGCTGTAAACACCGGTCCGCCAGGATGTTCTGCTGCTCGGACAGCCACAACTTGGCCTTGGCCGCGGTGGGGATGTCCAGGTCGCCCGCCACGTGCTTCTCGACGCAGTCGTCGAGGAAGCTCCAGCCGACGGTCACCGCCGTATCGCATTCGGCGAGGGTGAATTTGGTGTTCTGAAACGCGAAAAGCGGCTTGCCGAAGGCGGTTCGCTCCTTGGTGTAGTCCAGCGTCAGCTCGACCGTCTTCTCCATCGTCGCCTGCGCGGTGACCGCGATGATCAGCCGCTCCTGTGCCAGCTGCTGCATCAGCTGGATGAAACCCATGTTCTCGGCCTCGCCGAGCAGGTTCGCGCGCGGCACCCGCACCTCGTCGAAGAACAGCTCGCAGGTGTCCTGCCCGTGCTGGCCGATCTTGTGCAGGTTGCGCCCGCGCCGGAATCCGGCGCGGCTGGTCTCCACCCCGATCAGCGAGAGCCCGCCCGCGCCGCCCTGCTCGTTCGTCTTGGCGACCACCAGCACCAGATCGGCGAGGTAGCCGTTGGAGATGAACGTCTTGGCGCCGTTGATCACGTACTCGTCGCCCTGCACGGTTGCGGTGGTGCGGATCGCCTGCAGATCCGAGCCGGTGCCCGGCTCGGTCATCGCGATCGCCGCGACGATCTCGCCCGAGGCCAGCTTGGGCAGCCAGCTCTTCTTCTGCTCGTCGGTGCCGTAGTTCGAGAGGTAGTGCGCGATGATCGTGCTGTGCACGGGTCCGCCGAAGCTGGGGGCCAGCGCGCGCACCTGCTCGATGGCGATCACCGCGTCGTGCCGGAAGTCCCCGCCGCCTCCGCCGTACTCCTCCGGGATGCTCGGGCACAGCAGGCCGAGCTCGCCCGCCCGCAACCAGACCTCGCGATCGATGTGCTGCTGCTCACCCCAGCGCTCCTCGTGCGGCGCGCACTCCTTGCTGAAGAAGTCGCGCGACAGCTCGGCCAGCGCGTCCATCTCCGCATCCATCCACCGTGAGCGGTGCTTCGCCATGTTCGCCCGTCCCTTCCGCATCCGACGCCGTCGTCGTGCCCTCACGGTAGGAACCAGCAGGTCGGGTGGGAAGGACCGAGCCGCCCGAATCCCATGACCGCAGCGCTCTCGCCTAGCCTGGGGCCACCCACCAGCATCGGAGAGGACGAATGGCCGAACGGATCGAAGAGACGGAATCGGGGAGCGACGACAAGACGACCGGCACCGCGCCGGAGCCGGGGGGCAGCACGGAATCGACATCCCGGAAAGCGGACGCCGAGCCGAAGGCCGCACGTCCGGGAACGGTGTCGATCCGGGTATCCACAGTGATTCAAGCCGTGGCGATCGGTGTACTCGCCGTGGCCGTCTGCGTGCTCGCCGGGTTTCTCTGGTCGGCGCGCAGCGATATCGCCGACCGAAATGCGCGGGCCGAGGACGATCGGAAGGCCGAGCAGATATCCACCGATTACGCGGTCGGTGCTGCCACCCTGAACTACCAGGACATCAATGGGTGGGTGGGCAGGCTCAGGTCGAATACCACGCCGCAGTTGGCGAACAAGTACGACGCAGTGGGTTCCAAGCTCGAACAGATTCTGGTTCCGCTGAAGTGGACCTCGACCGCGACGCCGATCAGCGCCAAGGTCGTTTCCGCACAGGGCAACGTCTACAAGGTGAATGTGTTCGTCAATGTGAGCAGTACGACCGCGCAGAATCCGGAAGGCACCCAGACCGTCGCGACCTACAACGTCACGATGGACAAGAGCGCCGACTGGAAGATCACCGATGTCGGCGGGATCGACGGCGCACTTCCGTTGAAGTAACCGTCCGTCGAACTGCGGCGGACTTTGCCGCGATGCGCACTGAAAGAAATGTTCGACGCAATAAACCTTCGAACCCGAAATAGCTGGACTCGGCGATAGCCGAAGATAAACGCGCCGCCACCCGGAATCCGGGTGGCGGCGCGTCGGGGTATAGGGGCGAGCTCAGCTCGCGGTGCTGCCTGCCATCTGGCGTTCGGCCTTGGCGGCCTCGCGGGCGAGCATCCGGTCGCGCTGCTCCTCGAACTTGAGCACGTCCTTGCCGAGCTTGTCGATGTAGGCGGCGAGCCGCTCGCGGCAGGCCTCACCGCGCGCGGTGAAGTCGTTGCGCTCGAAGACATTCCACTTCTTCAGCACCGGCTGCACCACTTCCTCGAGGTGCTGGCGCAGGTCGTAGATGCCGTGCTTGGCCATCAGGACGCCGTTGCGGCGGAAGTTCGGCATGCCTGCGCCGGGCATCTGGAAGTTCTCCAGGATCAGCGTGACCGCCTCGATCGCCTGGTCGGGGGCCAGATCGAGGGCCGCGCCACACACATTGCGATAGAAGATCATGTGCAAGTTCTCGTCGGCGGCGACACGCTGCAGCATGCGGTCGGCGATCGGGTCGTCGCACACCTTGCCGGTGTTGCGGTGGCTGACGCGGGTGGCCAGCTCTTGGAAGGTCACGTAGGCGACGGAGTGCAGGATGCCCGCGTCGGCCTCGGTCGGGGACGCGAAGCCGTTGGTCATGTGGATCATCCTGGCCTCTTCGAGAGCGACCGGGTCGACGGCGCGGGTGACCAGCAGGTAGTCGCGCATCACGATGCCGTGCCGGTTCTCCTCGGCGGTCCAGCGACCGACCCAGGTGCCCCACGCGCCGTCCTGCGAAAAGTTTTCAGCGATCTCGCGGTGATACGAAGGCAGGTTGTCTTCGGTCAGCAGATTGGTGACCATTGCCGCTTTCGCGACCTCGCTCAGGCGGGACTGCTCCGGATCCCAGTCGATACCCCCGAGTGCGGCGAAATTGCGGCCTTCGTCCCACGGGACATAGTCGTGCGGATGCCATTCCTTTGCCAGGGAGAGGTGCCGGTTGACGTTTTCTTCGGCAACCGGCTCCAACTCCGTCAGAAGCTCGAGTTGAGTCAGATCCCTTGCCATGTAATGAACCCTTCAGTCTGTGCGTCCGGTCGAGCAGGTCATCCCCCCACGGTAGACCGTTGCCGTGCGGCCATACCTTACGGCACCGTAGGTGTGATACGAAACGCATCCGAATGACCTTGGCGCCCCGTGGTGCACGTCATACGCCCTCGTTGGCGTTCGGCGACCACCTTCGAGTGTATGGCTTCGGCCCGCAGCGAGTGGTCTATCGCTGCGGGCCGAGGAGTGTTAGCAGGGCGTGCTCGATCGCACAGTACGGGCGCGTCGCGACGGCGCGAGGTGGGGTGGAAAAGACAGTTGGCCGGTCGTCAGCGCTTTCCGCCGAACAGTCCGCCGAGCACGTTCCCCAGCGCGCCACCGGCGTTCTTGGCCAGCGCTTCGCCGATCGCTCCGCCGATGCCGCCGCTCTTGCCGCTGCCGTTGAGCAGCCCGCCGAGCACGTCGCCGATGCCGCCGCCACTGGATTGTGTGGGTGCCTGTGTCGCGTTGCCGCCACCGCCGGTCATCTGCTTGGCCAGGTAGGCGAGCACGATCGGGGCGAGGATGGGCATCAGCTTGGCGATCAGGTCGTTGCCGCCGGTGCCTTCGGTCGCGCCGAGCGCGCTGATCACCGTGTTCTTCTCGGTGCCGAAGACGTTCTCGACGATCTTCGAGCCGTCCGCGACGTCGACCTTGTCGATGTCGACCTGGCCTTCGCCCTCGACGAGGTCTCCGTGGTTGTCCAAGGCGCCGACGAGGCCTGCGGCGCCCTCCGGCTTGGTTGCGTTGGCCTGCAACCCGCCGAGCAGGGTCGGCAGTGCGGCCTGGACCGCGGTCGTCGCGGTTTTCTCGTCGACGCCGAGCTTCGCGGCGATCTGGGCGATCGGTACCTGGGAGAGCAAATCATCGAAGGAAGTCATCAGCTCCGCCTTGTCGAGGGGATGACCCGGGATTGCCCGTGTCGCGTTCGACGTCGCCGCGCTGGCGCTCGGCTCCGTCGCGCGCGGCGCACTGTGTCTTCGGTTCGCGCACAGTAGGGAATGCCCGGATGGAGTGTGGTGTGTTCGGATCCCGCGCGCCGGGGCGCGTTGTCAGTATGGACCCCGAGGGCGGGCTGGCATATAGGTGCCTTGTGCACGCGGCGAGTCCATCGGGAAAGCGGGAGCCGCACGCTGCGGAAACAGGTTCGGGCGCCCGGGAAACCGGGCGCCCGACGCTGTGCCCCCAGTAGGGCTCGAACCTACGACCTGCGGATTAAAAGTCCGTAGCTCTACCAACTGAGCTATAGGGGCGCGGTGGGTCAGTGTAGTGGGCATCGCGCCGTTGACCCAATTCGGGGAGCACGGTGCGTCGCGGTTCGCTGCGCCCACGGCTCGCGGATGTCGGCGGAGGGTGGCAACCTGACGCCGAGACTTGTTGTGGCACCGAGTAACGCGCGATGCGGGCGGCAGGATGTCACCGGTAAACATTTGGTACCCAACTTTGTTCATCGTGACGAGATTTGGCTACCATCCAATCATGTTGGGTGACAATGTCTTTGGATTTGCGGGGGAACAGTGGCCTGAGCTCGGGGTCGGTGACCGGGTGGGCTGCGGGCGATGACCGGTCTGCCGGGTGGGCGGTGGACTCGGATGAACGTCGCTGGGACGCTGTCGAATTGGGGGAACGAACACGCGCCACACTTCGGTTGCGGAATGTTTGCTGTAACACTAAACCGCGGTAGTTGGTTACCTGACTCGTCGGTTTGCCGCGTGTCGGATGGGGTTTCCGGGTACGGTGACGACTTGATGAATTCCGGAAGAATCACCGACTCGTCCGGTGATTCGGAATTCGGCTTATCGCTGATGTGCCCGAACGTGTCGCGACCGGTCCGGCCGATCGTGGCTTCCCTGGAGACGACGCCGCAGGAGGCAGATCCGAGACGAAGAAATACCCGGGTGCGCACCCCCTGCGGCGCACCCGGGCAGGAAAACTATACCAGCTGGTGTGTTTCAGGTTTTTCGCAAGTTTTCGTACCGAAAGTTTGAAACTGGGCGAAAACCCCGGTTTGAAGTATTGATAAAACTCATAACTTCGCGCCAAGGGCCCGTTCCTTTGGGGGTGGCTGTTTGGCGGCGAGTAGGCTTCGGAGGCGTTTCGAGCATGGCACGGCAGCAAGAGCGGGCCCGCCGGACACGTGCGGCGATTATCAGGTCCGCCGCCGTTGAGTTCGGGAAGAGCGGCTATGCCGCTGCATCGCTCAACCGCATATTGGAAGGGTCGCGTGCCACCAAGGGCGCCATGTACTTCCATTTCGATTCCAAGGAAGATCTCGCGCGCGCCGTACTGGAGACGGCGGTCGAACGCTATCGCGCATCGGCCGAGCGTTGGCTCGCACGAACAGATCTCGGACCACTAGACGTCATGCACGGCATGATCGACGAGATGGCATTGCGGCTCGAACACGACATCATCGTGCAGGCCGAATACCGGTTGATCATCGAACCCGACTTCTATCGGGACGTACAAACCGGCGGCGGACGGATACTCGGGCGCGCCACGCGCTCGCTCACCGTCCGCGCAATCGACCAGGGCCAGTTGCGCGCCGACGCCGACGCCGACCGGTTCACCAGGACGCTCACCGCCGCACTGGCGGGCCAGCGCTACATGATCGACGCACACGGCAGCGGCATCGATCTGCGCTCCCGATTCGAGGAAGCGCTCGAGGTCGTCATCGAATCCATGGCCACCCCCGAGTGGACCGAGAAGTTCCGCAGCGACGGCTGGCGCACCCACGCCCGCCTCGAAGAGCTCAGTTTGGGCCTTTGACCAGCCGGTTTGGGAATCGAGTCCGGTCTGTCATAAGCTAACCGGGCTCCCAACGGACAGCCGTTGAAGCCGGTTCCGGAGAAATCCGGAGACGAGCCCCCTTCGTCTAGCGGCCTAGGACGCCGCCCTTTCAAGGCGGTAGCGCGGGTTCGAATCCCGTAGGGGGTACGGTCTTCGGATCGTTGGAAGCACAGCAAGGCCCTGTGGCGCAGTTGGTTAGCGCGCCGCCCTGTCACGGCGGAGGTCGCGGGTTCGAGTCCCGTCAGGGTCGCAAGTGAGCGCCGGAGCAATCCGGCGTTTCGCGTATGGCATTCAACTCGGGTGCCTGCGGCCAGGTAGCTCAGTTGGTACGAGCGTCCGCCTGAAAAGCGGAAGGTCGCCGGTTCGATCCCGGCCCTGGCCACTCCACTCGTAGGTGAGCCCTGCACGCGGAACGCGCGTGCGGGGCTCGTTTCGTTCGTGTCTTGTGGGGGTGCAACCCCCACGCCCCGCTCGGCGGGGCTTCGCCCCCCGAACCCCCCGACCGTTGTTGCGCCGGTGGCTGATTCCCTACGCCCCGCTCGGCGGGGCTTTGCTCCTTGGGGTTGTTGCGTTTTTGGGTTGCAGACCGCCAATATTGATGCCGCGCAGATCTTGGTGTGCTGCTTGGTATGTCAAGTCCCTACGTCCCTACCGGCGCGTTCGCCACGTCCCTACCGGCGCGTTTGCCCCCTCCGGACCACTCCCTTATGCGTAACTCCGCGCCACGCTCGGGAACCCGACCGATGTCGCCTTGGGATGTGGACCATCGATGTCTACGTCGCGCAGATGCTGGTGTTCCGCTTGGGAAGTCAGGTTTGCGGACTCGGGTACGGATTGCCGTGGGCTACTGGTCGAGGGGGAGTCTGAAGTCGACGGTGTTCCAGCGTTCTGGGTGCATGAGGATTGTGACGTTGGGGGGCGCGGACTGCTCGGTTGCGTTCACGTAGTCGGTGGCGCGGGCCGGGCCCATGTAGCGGACGGCCATGTCGAGGCCTTCCTGCTTCGAGGCCGGTCTGATTTCGGTTACCGGACCCTCGACTGACACGTAGCGGTAGTCGTCGACGACGGCGACCTGCGCGCACAATGCGAAGCGGCCTGCCTTCTCGATGAGCCGGACCTTGCGCGAACCGGCGGGCGTGATCACCTTGATGAGTCCGCCGGGCTGGTACTCGTACCAGATCGGCGCGGTCAGCGGCGCGCGTTCCGGTTCGGCCGTGACACTGAGGATTCCGACATGCGGATCGGCGAGGAAGGCCTCGCGTTCCGCTCGGGTCATCGGACGCATGACTCCCAGGCTAGCTCCGTCCGATGTCGAGGTTCGGGTGAAAGCCACATCGTGTGAAGCGTCGCTGTTGCCGGTCGGAACCCGCTGCGGGCGTACTCATCTCGAGGCAGGGGCCTGGGCGGGGGCTCAGGCTGGTTCTTGGGCTTGGCGGCGGGGGGACCAGCCGGGGCCGCCGGGTTGGGAGCCGCGGAGGGTGACGGTGGGGTGGCGGGGGAGTTCGAGGTACATGCGGATGTCGTCGTAGCGGTCGTTGCCGACTTCGATGACGTTGGGGAGGCGGCCCCATTCGCGGAAGCCGAGTTGTTCGTACAGTTCGATCGCGCCGTGGTTGTTGCCGCGGACGCCGAGGGTGAGGGTTTCCAGTCCGGTGTCGCGTGCGTTGTCGATCAGGGCGGTGACGATCACGCGACCTAGGCCGAGTCCTCGGGCGGTGGGGTGGGCCATGACTCGCTCGATGGTGGCCGAATGCGCGAATACGGCGCCGGGTTGGCGCCGCCACAGCCCCATTGCGGCAATGTGGTTGTCTGCCATGGCGACAGCGAGGGCGGCGTCTCCTGCGCGGACTGCGGCGAGTACCCCGTCCAGCCATGCGTCGGTGTCGGCTCGGGTCGGTGGTGACAGGAAGCCGATGGCGCCACCCAGTTCGGTCACATCGTGCAGCAGCCGGTGGGTGCCGGCCTGTAGTCGAAGGTCGGCACTCGTCGGCCAGGTCGGGTCGATCTCGCTGGGCACAGCGGGGTCCATCCTTTTCAGTCGAACAAACTAGAACTCCGGTCGGTGACGCTAGCGCCCGCCACCGACAAGCCAGGTCCCTTGTATGCCTTGACAGTTATATAACTGAGAGGGAATTATGAGGCGGGTGACCGCGGTGGACGTTTTTCAGGTGTTGGCCGAGCCGAGCAGGCTGGCCATCTTGGAGGTGCTGCGGCAAGGCGAGCAGTCGGTGGGGGCGCTGGTGGCGGAGTTGCCGCTGAGTCAGCCCGCGGTGTCCAAGCATCTGCGTGTGCTCAAGGACGCGGGGCTGGTCGAGGTCCGGGTCGACGCGCAGCGGCGGCTGTATCGGATTCGGCCGGAACCGCTTGTGGAGCTGGACGATTGGCTGGCGCCCTATCGGCGGTTGTGGAACACCCATCTCGACCTACTGGAAGAGCATCTCGAACGGAGGAGGCGGACATGAGCGAGGCACAACTTCGAACCGACGGAGCCCGGCCCGCGGTGCGGCTGGAGCGGGAGCTGCCGGATCCGCCCGCGGTGGTGTGGCGGGCGATCACCGATCGTGCCGAACTGCGGGCTTGGTTCCCGTGCGATGTGGATGTGGCGGGTGGTGTCTGGGCGGTCGGCGCGACGATCACCTTCCGGTTCGAGGGGGAGTTCGACGGGATGTCGCTGACCGGTGAGGTATTCACCGTCGACGAGCCGAAGCTGCTGGAATTCAGTTGGGGCGACGAGCGACTGCGTTTCGAGCTGGCCGCGCGCGGCGGCGGCACGCATCTCGTGCTGATCAACGAGCTGGCCCCCGATACCGCGGCGCGCAATGCGGCGGGCTGGGAGATCTGCCTCGACCAGCTCGCGGGTCTCGCACCGTCCGACGATGCGTGGAAGCCGCTCTTCGAGTCCTATTCTGCCGCTTTCGAACCCCTCGTCGGACCCCAGTCCGGCCCACCGAAGGCCTGAAGCCGCGTGCGAGGCGGGACCGACGCTGTCGAGTCCCACTCGTGGTGACGCCGGTTCCGGTGGCAGGGCAAGTGGGGACTGTATGCGGCGGGACGCGATTCCTAGCGTTGATAACTGCGGACTTGTTCGCGGCTCCTACCGTTGGCAGCTGCGGACAAGTCCGGGGCGATCACTGGCAGGAGTTGTTGATGAGATTTTCCGAGGAGCTGGCGGACTGGACCGACTGGTACGTCGCCGAATTCTTGCTCGGCCGCGCGCTGGGCATCTTCCCGGAATCGGCACAATTCCAGGACGTCGAGGAAGTCGTCCTCCTACCGAGCCCCGTCGGCAACGCCCTGCGCGGCGTCTTGGAACACCTCACCGGCGCAGGCATCCTCGAAAACCACGACAAATCAGACCAGTACCGCTGGTCCCCCCGACGCACACGGTGACGAGTGGCACATGGCTGCGGCAAAGTGCGAGAAGCCCCCTCCGTGGTGTGCCACTCGTAGCCGGTGATCTTGGAAACTCCGGTGTGGGGGACGGTGATGGTGGAATGCTGGGGGGCATGGCTGAGCGCTGGTATTACTGCTTGAAGCACAGGCGGGCCGAGAAGGGGCGGCAGTGCTGGTTCCAGGATCGGATGGGCCCGTATCCGGATCAGGCGACCGCCGAGCGGGCGTTGGAGATCGTCAAAGCGCGCAACGCGCAGGCCGATGCCGGGGAGGATTGACCAGGTCGGCAGGGGTTCCGCTGCGCGGCAAGTGATCTCGTAACGCCGCGGCAGGCATCGGTAGGAAACGGCACGCCAAAGGTGATCTTGTGGCGGCCGTCGCCATGTCCGGATCACGGCGACCAGGTATATCCACTCAGGCCCTCTTCAGTTCGATCAAGTACGGTTTTCTCCGAATCAGACGAATGCTCGGTGGCCCTGACGTGGGCTGCCAGCTGGACCAGGATCAGCAGGGAGGGCGACCCTTGAGGGTTACCGTTGTTGTGCCGACCTACAACGAGCGGGACAATCTGCCGGTTGCGGTGGAGCGGCTGACGTCGCTGCCGGTGCCCGACCTGCACGTCCTCGTTGTCGACGACAATTCGCCGGACGGCACCGGCGAGGTGGCCGACAAACTGGCCGCGGAGCTGCCGAACGTGGTCGGCGTGCTGCATCGCACCGAGAAGGACGGCCTCGGCCGCGCCTACATCGCCGGAATCACCAGGGCGCTGGACGAGGGCGCCGACGTGGTCCTGCAGATGGACGCCGACCTGTCGCATCCGGCCGAGGTGATTCCGGCGATGCTGGAGAAGCTGGCGACCACCGATGCCGGTGTCGTGCTCGGTTCGCGGTATGTGCCCGGCGGCTCCACCGCCGCCGAGTGGAAGTGGTACCGCAAGGCGCTCTCCGCCTGGGCCAACTTCTACGTGAACCTGATCCTGCGCCTGAAGGTGAAGGACGCCACCGCCGGGTTCAAGGCGTGGAAGGCGGACACGCTGCGCGCCATCGACGTCGGCTCGATCCGTAGCAACGGGTACTCGTTCCAGGTCGAGATGAACTACCGGACGGTCAAGCAGGGCATCGAGATCGCCGAGGTGCCGATCCGTTTCGAGGAGCGCACCCTCGGCGCCTCCAAGATGAGCCTGAAGGTGCAGCTGGAATCGGCGCTGATGCCGTGGAAGCTGCTTTTCGGCCGCTCGGTCTAGATCTGCGCCAGGGCCCCGCATCCGCAAAGGATGTGGGGCCCTGTGCTGTTCGCGGTCAGCGGGCGGCCAGCCCGCGGCGCAGTGCTTCCAGGCCGATGACCAGGACCGGCACCAGCACCAGGTGCATGACCGACAGCGCGATGGTGGTTGCCGTGTCGAACGTGGCGGCGACGGTCAGTCCGATGGTCGCGACGGCGAGCACGCTGCCGACGATCTGGGCCACCCGCAGCACGCCGACCCAGAAGTAGGAGATCAGCGCGGTCAGGGTCATGCCGATCAGCAGCGGGACCGCGGACGAGAAGATCACCCCGCCTGCGCCGACGTAGCTGGTGACGCCCTTGTCGACCACCTCGAACGAGCCGCCCGCCGCTTCGCCGAGCTGCCAGACGATCAGGTTGACGACGACGGCGGCGATGACGCTGCCGACGATGGCGATCGGCCGGTTGACGCCGGGGATCCGCAGGGACGGTGTGGTGGTTTGCGCGATGCTCATGATCTTTTCCCTCATCCGAAGCTATGTGGCTTGGTGCTGAGGACAATCGTGATACCTCAACAATTGTTGAGGTCAAATCGTGCTTGCAGTGAGCTGGATCACGCACTGTCCCGATTCGCCGGCGGGTCCGCTCAGTCCGCGTCGGGTTTCGGCCAGTCGAGCAGCGTGTCCACGAACAGCTGGCGGACCGCGGCCACCTTGTCGTCCATGTCGTTCGGATCCCAGTCCCGCACGTCGATGGGGTCGAGGATCGCGACATCCACGGTGCCCCGCCGCGCGACCATCTCGTTGCGCCAAGAGATTTCACCCGCATTGCGGATGACGATCGGGATGATCGGCACGCCCGCCTGGATGGCGATATGGAAGGCGCCCTTCTTGAACGGGCCGACATCCGGTGTGTAAGAACGGGTTCCCTCGGGCGCGACGGCGATCGACAACCCACTGCGCAGTGTCTCGACGACCGGCACCAGTGCGGCCTTGGCTTTGGCGGTGCTCGACCGATCGATGAAGGTCACGCCGACGAAGCGCATCAGCGGGCCGAAGATCGGATTGCTGGTCAGCTCCTTCTTACCGATGCCGGTGACGCCGCCGCCGAGCACCTCGGGAACGATGATGATGTCGAACTGGCTCTGGTGATTGAACAGGAAGACCGCGGGCCGGGGTGCGCGCGCGTTGGCGGCGCCGGTCACCCGCAACTGAACGCCGGTGATGCTCAGGGTGTTGTTCGCGGCGTGCGCCATCAGCGCGTCGGCCATCTGCTGTCGGTCCCTGGTCGGCGACTTCGTCGCGACACCGTAGAACGCGCCGCCGAGCAGGCCGGCGAATCCCGCTGCGGTGCGGCCGTAGTCGGCCAGGTGCGGGGCCTCGCGTGGACGGAAGTGCAGCGTCGGCCAGCCCTGCTCGCCCGCTGCGGCGGTGAGCGACTGATCCGGGTTCACCGCCACCGGGTGCCCGACCAGCGACAGCAGGGGTAGATCGGCGCTCCCGTCGGTATATGCGTAGCTGCGGGCAAGATCCACGCCGTGGTCTGCGGCGAACTCACGCACCGCCTCGGCCTTGCCGTTGCGCCACAGCGTCTTTCCGTCGGCATACCCGGTGAGGATGCCGTCCTGGGTCGCCATCGGCGTGTACAGCACGTGCTCGACACCGAGCGCTGCCGCGGCGGGAGCCACCTGGAAGCGGGTCGCCGAGCTGGCAAGCACCACCGTGTGCCCGGCCGCCTGGTGGACCCGGATCAGTTGCCACGCTTCGGGATACAGGTGGCCGTAGACGGTGCGCTTGAACAGCCGCGCACCGAGCTCGTCCACCTCCGCCTCCGGCTTGCCCGCCAGCGCCTCGGCCAGCTGGCGCAGGAACCGGCCGTATTCGCCGTCGGTGGTGGCGTTGCGGATGCCGTCGAGCAGCACGTCTTCGGCGCCGCGACGGCCGAACAGCCGCCGCAGCAGCCGCTTTCGCGGGAATCCGTCGATGACCGTGCCGCCGAAGTCGAAGATCGCGGCGATCTCGGGACCCTGCGGCCCGGAGCGGATGGCGTCGATCGCGGTTGCCAGCCCGGCGTTGGGCACCGTCATCTCAGCTCCTGCTTTCCTGCGGATACCCGCAGCGAGTTGGCGCCGAGGCGCGCGATACCTCCGGACAGCGCCGCGTGCAACTCACCGGTACTCCCGGTTGGACGGATCGAGCGCGGCCGCCTGCGAGATCCTGGCCCCGATGGTGCGCAGCCGTTCGGCGAATTCCACCCTGCGTTCGGTCAAGTCGGCCCTGCGCTTGGCCGAATCATCGGACACCGGTTCGAGCAGCCCGTAGTTGCCCGCGAGTTTCAGTGCGGTGGTGAACAATTCGGTGGAGACCGATTCCGGGCTGTGCAGCCGCTGCTGCAGCATCATCTGCTTGCCCACCGACACGCACTCGGCGATGAACTGCTTGCGATCGAGCTCCACCTCGGGGTCGCGCGCGGCCAGCCGCTCGGCCACCACCAGCTGCGCGTCGAAGAACGACCGGAGTACGCGGTGCGCCATCATGAACCCGGACTCGGTGAGCACGGCCATGATGTCCGAACCGAGGGTGTTCTCCCGGGTGTGACTGTGCCACTCCGGATCCAGGAGCAGCATCTCGGCGGTCATCTGCTCGGCGAACTCGGCCCGCTCGGGGAAGAAGAACTCGAACTTCAGCAGATCGCGCAGCCGGAATGCCTCGTCCCACCCGGTGCTCAGCTGGTCGGCGCCGTCGCTGTCCAGCGCGGCCAGGATGGACAGTTCGAGGATGGCACGGTTGACGAACCAGTGCACCGCGCTGTTGCGATAGAACGCCGCCTCCAGGTGCGCGCCCGCCTCGATCGAGTACACCGGCTCAAGCCCGCCGCGGTAGACGGTGACCACCTTGGCCAGCGAGAGTTGTTCCAGCACAACGGCAAGACCCTGATCGTCGCGCAACGCCGTGAGCTCGCCGCGGGGCAGATCGCGCTTCTCGATGTAGCCGAGCACCGGCGCGAGCACGGTGCGCACCTCGCCGAGCGTGAGCGCGCGTTCATGCACGCCGAGCAGTGCGAGGGTGACCAGCGCGTTGACCGTGATCGGGGTGACCGCGTTGATGCCGACGGCGATCTCGAACGCCAAGCGCTGCACGGCCTTCCGCTCCAGCTCGGCGACCTCGGGTTGGTCCGGCTCGCCTGCCCCGGTTTCGGTGAGCCCGGTCGGTGCGGACTCGGTGCGATGCAGCGGGATGGTCAGCGGTGGTGTGGTGAGCGGATCGCCGTGCGCCGCAAGCCGATCGCGTGCCGACAGCGGCGCGCCGAACCGCACATACACGTGTCCGGCCGAATGCTGTTGGCTGCGTACGTAACGGGCCAGCCAGGCGAGCCCCTCCGGCCGCTTCTTGCCGCCGACCTGTTCGGTGGCGATGGCGCCGAGCTCGTTGAGCCGTTCGTAGGTGATCGACACCGGAACGAGCATCACGTCCTCGACCCGGTCCGCACGCACCGCTGCCGCAAGGTAGTTGAGCAGCCCGTAGCGCGGCGGTCGCAGCTTGCCGGTGCGGGTGCGGCCGCCCTCGAAGTACCACTCCATGTTGAAGCGCTTGGCGAGCAGATAGGCGAAGTACTCCTCGACCACCGCCTTGTACACCTCGTCGTCGCCGAAGCTGCGCCGGATGAAGACGGTGCCGGTGCGGCGGGCGATCGGCCCCATCGGCCAGAAGCTCAGGTTGGCGCCGCCGATCACGTGGTTCGGCGGGAAATCGTTGCGCGCCAGCACATCACCGAGCACGAACGCGTCGACATAGGAGCGGTGCGACGGCAGGAACACCAGCGGGTAGCGACGGTTGAGATCACGCAGCGCGGCCAGCCCCGAGTCGTCGGAGTCCACCTTCCATGTCGAGGCGTGGATCGGCCGCATCGCCTGGGTGAACAGGTCGGAGACCAACCTGCTTTGCGCGGCGACGAGTTCGTTCAACGCCTTCTCGGCGCGGTGGTACACCTCGTGCGGGCTCGCGCCGATCTGGTCGGCGATGAGCTCGAGCCTGCGCTCGAAGAGCGGCGAGTCGAGGATCTCCTCGGCGACCAGCCGCGGCACCTTGTAGCGGTCGCCGATGATGGTGCGTTCGGCACGCTCCAGCGCGACCACCGCGGCGCGCACGATGGCGCGGGCGAACGGCTCCGTGGTGCCCTTGGCGACCAGCGCGGCCGCCTCCGGGTTGTTCGTGCGCAACTCGCTGAGCAACGCGGGTTGCCCGGTCAGCACCACATGCCGGTTCGGCTCCGCGACCAGTTTGCGCTGTGCGAGCCGGTTCGGCTTGCGCGGATTGGTCAGCAGCGCCATGTCCGCGAAGGTGATTCGGCGGACCCCGTCGCGTTCGGGCGGCAGCCACAGCACGCGCACGGGCACCACGAGCGGATCGTCGGTGCGGCCGACCAGCCGACCGGCCACGGCGGCCGCGTCCAGGTCGAGCTGGGTGATCGGCGCGGCGGTGCCGAATTCCGCGGCGATCCCGCCGTCGGCCAGCCAGCTGCCGATGACTTCGCGTTCCACCGCGGACGCCGCGTCGACCAGGGCCACCACCGACCCCGGTGCCGACGCTCGCTGGATATGCGCGGTCGATCCGCCGTGGTGCTCGATCATTGCCCGGTCCCTCCAAGTGACTATCCCCCTATTGAATCCCCCAGAGGCCGATCCGCGCAGGCACTCGGGCCCGCAAGTCGACCGTGGAGTCTGGAATCGGGCCCTGCCTTGCTGCACCCGGCTCGGCTATCGGCTTAGGCTGCCCAGATGGATTGGGCGTTGCGCGCATGTGGCTGGCACGGCCACTACACCTATGCACCGGACGAGCCGGAGCTGGCCGAGCGGTTGCGTGTCGACACGGTGGCCGGGACGGCCTGGCGTTGTCTGCGTTGTGGCACGTTCGTGCCAGGCGACCCGGTGGGATCGGGTCCGGCCGACCACGCGCCCGAGGTGCCGCGCGGCCGGCTGCTGCGTGATCGCTGGCTGATGCGTGCCCTGGCGATCGAGCGGTTGCTGCGTGGGCTGCTCCTGGTGGTTGCTGCGCTGGCGGTACTGAAGTTCCGCTCGTCTCGGGAGACGATGCGCGCCGCCTTCGACGCGGACCTGCCGCTGCTTCGGCCGTTCGCCGATCAGATCGGCTGGGACATCGACCGGTCCAAGATCGTGCATCTGATCGATCAGGCGTTCTCGTTGTCGAACACCACCTTGTTGTGGGTTGCGGTCGGCATTTTCTGCTACGCCGCGCTGCAGGCGGTCGAGGCGCTCGGATTGTGGCTGGTGAAGCGGTGGGGCGAGTACTTCGCCGTGGTCGCGACGAGTCTGTTTCTGCCGCTGGAGATCTACGAATTGACCGAGCGGGTCACCGCGCTGCGGATCGGCGCGCTGGTGATCAATATCGCGGCGGTGGTGTGGCTGCTCTTCTCCAAGCGGCTGTTCGGCTTGCGCGGCGGCGCGGCCGCGTACCACGCCGAACACAGTGCGGAAAGTTTGCTGAGCGTTGAACGTTCAGCGCTTGCTGTCCCGGCTCGATGATTGTTCGAGGCCTGTTCGCTGTGTTGCCGGGCACACCTCCTCGTTAGTCAGGTAATGCTAACCTTACCTCCAAAGCTGGGCCAGTTTAGAACTTTGGAGGATCGTTGTCGACCACGGACGAACGCTTGCGGGTGGAGATTCTGACCGATCCGGCGGCAGCGATGTCCCGGCTGGCGGGGGCCGATCGGTTCGGTGAGTACGTGGTGTACGAACGTCCGGGGGAGTGGGTATTCGCGGCCGATCCGATCGGCGGCATCGAATTGGACGTCGCCGAACTGCGAGTGACCTGGGCAGGCCAGACCACCACCAGCCGATGGGAGGGCCGCCCGGCAAGCGTTGTCGACCGCGCGCTCGCCGCACTGCCGCTCGACGGCCGAAATGCCTACGGCTGGATCGGGTTCGAATTCTGCGCGTGGACCTTCGGCGCCGCCGAGCACCTCGACTCGCGGACCGCGGTGGCGCAGTTGATGATTCCGCGCATCGAGGTGCGGATCGGCGAGTACGGGATCCGGGTGTCCGGCGCGACCCCCGCGGAGGCCGCCGACATCCACGGCCTGATCGCCGAATCGCAGGAAAGTGAACTGCCGCAGCCGCATCCGGCCGATATCCGACTCGACCCGACCGGATACCAGGACCGGGTGGCCGAGGCCGTCGCGGAAATCAACGCAGGCCGCTATCAGAAGGTCATCCTGTCCAGGAAGGTCGATCTGCCGTTCGTGGTCGACGTGCCTGCGACCTATCGGCTCGGGCGGGCGCACAACACGCCGGCACGGTCGTTCCTGCTGCGACTCGGCGGACTCGAGGCGGCGGGATTCAGCCCGGAGCTGGTTGCCGCCGTCGACGACGACCGGGTGGTGACCACTGAGCCGCTGGCAGGCACCCGCGCCTTCGGCCGTGGCGAGGCGATCGACATGGCGGCGCGGGCCGACCTGGTCAACGATCCCAAAGAGATCGTGGAGCACGCGATTTCGGTGCGGACGTCGTTCGCGGAGATCGCCCAGGTCGCCGACCCCGGCACCGCGGCGGTCTCGGATTTCATGGTCGTGCGCGAGCGCGGCAGCGTGCAGCATCTTGCCTCGACGGTGCACGGCAGGCTGGCCGCCGACCGCTCCAGCTGGGACGCGCTCGAGGTGCTGTTCCCTTCGGTCACCGCGTCCGGCATCCCCAAGCGGGAGGGCATCGATTCGGTGTTCCGCCTCGACCACGACGCGCGCGGGCTGTATTCGGGTGCGGTGGTGACGGTTTCGCCGACCGGCGCGATGGAGGCGACGCTGGTCTTGCGCGCGGTCTATCAGACGCCCGAGGGTGCCTGGCTGCGTGCGGGCGCAGGCATCGTCGCCCAGTCCCGCCCGGAGCGTGAGTTCGAGGAAACCTGCGAAAAGCTCGGCTGCATCGCACCCTATGTGGTGCGCGCGGCGCACTGATCCACTCGGCGAGTTCGGGCAGCATGTCGAAAGATGTGCTGCCCGTTTGCTTTTCCCGGCATTGAGCATCCTCAGCTCGTGGTGGCGCGCAGTGCCTTCTTGTCGATCTTGCCGACGGCGGTGACGGGCAGCGCGCCTGCCTGGCGCAGCACATCGGGCAGCTTGTAGGTGGCCAGCCCGCGGTCGGTCAGGAAGGTCTTGATCTCGGCCAACGTCGGCATCGTGTCTTCGACAACGAGCACGGCACAGACCCTTTCGCCGAGCGTCGCGTCGGGCAGGCCGACCGCGGCCGCGTGCCGGACGGCCGGGTGGGCGAGCAGATGTTCTTCGAGTTCGTCGCAGGAGACGTTCTCGCCGCCGCGGTTGATGACGTCCTTGATCCGGCCGGACACCACCAGGTGCCCGCTCGGCAGCCTGCGCACCAGATCGCCGCTGCGGTAGTAGCCGTCGGGGGTGAAGGCGCGGGCATTGTGCTCGGGCGCGCGGTAGTAACCGCGAATGGTGTACGGGCCCTTGGTGAGCAGCTCGCCCTCCGCGCCGGGCGCGACGTCGTCGCCGTTCGCGTCCACCACCCTGACCTCGTCTGCCGGGGACAGCGCCAGGCCCTGCGTGGTGTGCAGCAGTTCGGCGGGGTCGTCGAGCCTGGTGTAGTTGAGCAGCCCCTCGGCCATGCCGAACACCTGCTGGAGGGTGGCGCCGAGCGCGGGCGTCACCTCGCGGGCATTGACCTCGGCCAGCTTGGCGCCGCCGACCTGGAGCAGCCGCAGTGAGCTCAGGTCGGCCTCCTCCCATTCGGTTGCGGCACACCACAGCTGGGCCAGTGGCGGCACCACGGCGGTCACTGTGACGCGGTGCCGTTCGATGGCGGCGAAGGCGTTCTCCGGGCTCGGATCGGTGACGAAGGCGACCGCGCCGCCCGCGCTCACGGTCCCGAGGATGCCGGGGCAGGCGAGCGGGAAGTTATGTGCCGCAGGCAGTGTGGCGAGGTAGACGTCGTGCTCGGTGAGCGCGCAGACGGCGGCGCTTGCGGTGGCGTTGTAGGCGTAGTCGTCGTGGGTGCGCGCGATCAGCTTCGGCAGTCCCGTGGTGCCGCCGGAGACCAGCATCAGCGCGATATCGCTCGGGTCGATCGTCGGCAGCGAACCTTCGTCGCGCGGAATCGAACTCAGCGCGGTGGCGGAGCCGTGGTCGCCGAGCACGAGCACGTGCCGCAGCGACGGCACCGCGTCCTGCACGGTGGCGGCGAGTTCCCGGTAGTCGAAATCGCCGAGCCGGTCGGCGCAGATATAAGCAACCGCCGTGGAAAGTGCGGTCAGGTGCTCGATTTCGGCCCGCCGGTGCGCAGGCAGAGTCAGTACGGGGATGATTCCCGCGCGCAGCAGCCCGAACAGTACGGTCAGGAATTCCGGCACGTTCGGCAGCTGCACCACCACTCGGTCGCCGGGTGCGATACCGAGCGCGAGCAGCCCGTATGCCATCCGGTCGGCTTCGGCGTCCAGCCATGCGTAGCTTCGCGTTCCGTCGGCATCGTGCAGGGCAGCCCGGTCCGGATGCCGCTGCGCGGTGTCGCGCAGGAGGTCGCCCAGTGCTTGTCCGCGCCAATACCCTGCGGCCCGATAGGTTTCCGCGATATCGGCGGGGAAGGGCACATATCCGTCGCGATGCGTGGACGACGCGGTCGATGGGGAAGTCACGGTCTGCCTCACTGGTAACTCGGGGCCGAGCTGAGAAAATAGGTTAGGCAACCCTATCTTACTTGCCTTGGTCGATGTCCGAGAGTGGCGAGACCGGCGGGCGTTCGCGGCCCCGATTCGGTTTACACTCCCGCTATGAGCAGGTGGGATACCTCGAACATGCCCGATCAGACCGGCCGCACGTTCATCGTGACCGGTGCCAACAGTGGCCTCGGGGCGGCCACGGTGCGCGCACTCGCCGGCGCGGGCGCGCAGGTGGTGCTGGCCTGTCGCAACGTCGCCAAGGGCGAGCAGGTGGCCGCGTCGCTGGGAGACCGGGCGATCGTGCGGAAGCTGGATCTCGCGGACCTCGCTTCGGTGCGTGAGTTCGCCGCGGCGACCGACCGTGCCGATGTGCTGATCAACAACGCGGGCGTGATGGCGCTGCCGGAGCTGCGCACCGCCGACGGCTTCGAAATGCAAGTCGGCACAAATCATCTCGGACACTTCGCGCTGACCGGGCTACTGCTGGACAAGATTTCGGAAAGGATCGTCACCGTCGCCAGCGGCGCGCACACGATCGGCAAGATCGATCTGGACGATCTCAACTGGGAGCACCGAAAGTATCAGCGCTGGCTCGCCTATGGGCAGGCGAAGCTGGCCAACCTGATGTGCGCCTACGAGCTGCAGCGCAGGCTGACCGCGGCAGGCTCGCCGAAGATCTCGGTGGCCGCGCACCCCGGCTACGCCTCGACCGAACTGCAGTCGCACACCGAGTCCATCCAGGACGCGGTGCTGTGGCTCGGCAACCGCGTCCTCGCGCAGAGCGCCGAAATGGGCGCGCTGCCAACGCTGTACGCCGCGACCGCCGCGGTCGAACCCGGCGGCTACTACGGACCGACCGGCTTGCGCGGGCTGCGCGGCTACCCGGGTGTCTCCGGCTCGACGAAGGCCTCGCGCGACGAGGGTGTCGCCCGTGGACTGTGGGAGCTGTCGGAGAAGCTGACCGGCGTCACGTATTCCTTCGGCTAGGGCGTGTTTCGAAGTCCGCTGGTGGTGGCTGCGCGTAGCGGCGCCACCACCAGCGTTTTCGGTGGAAGCTGTTGCCCGCGTTGGCATATG
>NZ_JBICTD010000010.1:86956-363961 GCF_043197455.1 Nocardia sp. NPDC049149 | reverse complement strand
GTCTCTTGAAGGATCACGCGATGGCCACCCTCACGTCCGAGATTCGACCTCATCGGCCGAGCGACAGCTGCTACACCACGCTATTGGACGCAACCGTACGCGTTGCGGATTCGATTGTGATTTGATTTCTTTCGCGTACCGACCGTGGCGAGGAATCGCGAACAATCAACACAACTGAGCGAAGTAGCGATACACCGTGTTGTGGGCATGCTGGAACCGAGCGGAGGCAAGGCGATGGTATGTGCGCGACGAGTCCCACGCGGGGGGCTACCGTATGTACAACGAATGCGAGTGGAGGCAACCAGATGAGCGGCCCGTTTGGACCCAACGAACCCGGGGAGGGGCGCAACGATCCCACCCAGCAGTGGGGTGGACAGCAGACACCCGGTGGTCAGCAGTGGGGTCAACCGCAGACGCCTGCGTCGGCGCAGCCGACCCAGCACTGGGGCGACCAGCAGCAGCCGCAACAGCAGTGGGGACAGCAGCCCGCCCAGCCGTCATGGGGGCAGCAGCCGAATACCCAGTGGCAGCCGCCGGGTCAGTCGGGTCAGCAGCCGCAGTGGGGTCAGCAGCCGCAGGACTGGCAGCAGGGTCAGCAGCCGCAATGGGGTCAGCAGCCGCAGTGGAGTGGTCAGCAGCCCGCTCAGCCGTCGGGCGGTAAAGGAAAAGGCCTGCTCGTCGGCCTGATCGTGCTCGGTGTCGTGGTTATCGGCGCGATCGTCGCGCTGGTGCTGGTGCTGACCGCCAAGGACAAGCTGGATCAGTCCGCCGTTCAGGACGGCGTCAAGAAGGTGCTCACCGACTCCTACGGTATTCAGGACGTCAGCGACGTCTCCTGCCCGTCGGGCCAAGAAGTCAAGGTAGACGCCACCTTCGACTGCAACCTGAAGGTCAGCGGCGAAGCCAAGAAGGTGAGCATCAAAATCACCAAGGACGACGGTACCTACGAGGTCGGTCGCCCGAACTAGCCCTTGCCCCAGGTATACCCGGTCGGTCCGTCGTGGTTCGACCGGGTACCAGGAGTTTTCGCTCCGTGTGCTGCGTCGGTGCGCGCGCGAAATCCGGTTGGCCCGTATCGCTGGCGCATACCCGGCTTGACCCGGCGCGTTGGGCGCGCCCAACCGGGTTGGTGCGCCCCAGCCCGCGTGGTCGGCGTGCATATCCGGTCGGCCCGAAATGGTTCGACTGGGTGCAGGAGTCTTCGTGCTGTGTGCCGATCCTGCTTCTTGTCAGTGTGCGAAATCCGTTGCGAGGAGCGCGTTGTCGGCAGCGGTGTGGAACTGTGTGTCGACGCCGGTGTTGTCGTGGTGAAAGGGAATGCCGAGCGAGCGTTCAGTTCTGCTTGTCGAGCACCAGCACGATGTACTCGTCTTCGCCGTCCCAGTCCGAGCCGGTTCGGCGAAAACCGTGCTTCTCCAACAGCTTTACGGAACCGGCATTGCCTGCGAACGGGTCAGCCCACAGTGGGCGCGTGGTCTCAACGCCCAAGTACAGCGCCAGCGCCTCGGTCGCAACGCCACGGCCCCAATACTTTCGGCCGAACCAGTAACCGAGATACCGTCGATCACCTTTCCACCAAGACACCAGATTGCCTGCGGCCTCCCCGTCCACCATGACCGTGCGAACCAGGACAGCGGGATCACCGAGAATGGTGTTCTTCCAGTGCGCAATGAAGGACTCCCGATCGCGCGCCGCAAAACGCGACCGCCGAAGCGCCTCCGGATCCTGCTCCTACTCGAAAAACAAGTCCAGATCTGCCAGTTCAACATCACGAAGCTGAACGATTTCGCCCATAGTCGCTGAGTCTCCCACCCGCCACCGACAATTCAGTACGCATCCCGGATGCCGAAGGGTGGGCGGTCGAATGCCGGCGGCCCACCAACCTGCACGCGCAGCAGAGGTAGAGCCGAAAGACTTTGCGCCCATGGGGAGTCGAGTGCTGTGGCCTTGCCGGTTCTGGATGCGAGGATCAGGGCATGGTGATGTGTGACTACTTCTCGGCCGCCGATGACGACACGGCCGTCCGCGTCCTCGATGAGCCCGGCGGGCCGGAGTCCTCGATGTTCGATGTGGTGTCGCTGAAGGGGATCGATCCGGTCATCGCGATGGTTCAGCTCGAAGCGATCTTGACCGGCTGCAGCTATGACGAGGCATCGGAGCGGCCGCGCGCGGGGCAGTTGCTTTCGTCTCCGGAGGCCGAGGGCGCCTTCGTCGTCAGCGTGTCGGACACCTTGCAGGAGGCGTTGGCATCGGCCGAGCATTCTTTGCTTGCGGGAGCCGCCGGGGTGTGGGCGGATATCGAAGAGTTGCGAGAGTGGGGAATAACGGCCGACACTGCGCTCGAGGTGCTGCTTCTGTTGTCGGGGTTGGCCGGTCGTGCCCGATCAACGGGTCTGCGATTGTTCTGCTGGTGGGCGTTGTGAAAGTCCCGGAGCCCACGCATCGCGCCTCAGCGCTAGCCGCCGATCCCAGTGTGGGCACTGGTGAATTCAACGGACTCTTGGTATTCCAGAGAGCCCGGTGGGAACTTGGGTGGTTGGTCCACTTGATGCGACAAGGCCGGGTAAATGAGCGCTTCAGCGACTCGCTGTGAGCCGAGCACGACGAACACGAGCAGATAAGCGACCTGACACAGGGACTCTCGGATCACGACGACCTGCTGTGGAACCTAACTCGTACCGGTAGTCCCTCTGCATATCAGGCATCACACGCCAGCCAGCTACCGAGTCCTCAGATGCGCTCTCGAAGTTGCCCGCGATCCCGGTATGTGGGATCGCGGGGCTGGTTTCTGGTCGAGAGGGCACTGGTGGCGGGGGCTTCTCGGGCGATGCCGCCACCAGTGCCTCGTGATCAACCGACCAACTTCGGAACCCGGGGCAGACCCACTTCTGGATGCCCATCACGGGTGCGGATCCCCAGGGGAGGTGCGGATTTCGGGGTTAGTGCAGTGCTAACCCAGGTCGCCGATCTCAGGAACACCAGCGATCCCGGTTTGTGGGATCGCCAGGGGGTGGTTTCGCGCCGAGTGGGCACTGGTGGCGGGGGCTTCTCGGGCGATGCCGCCACCAGTGCCTCGTGATCAACCGACCAACTTCGGAAGCGGTGTGGATCCAGAGGATAGGGGCGGATTTCGATCGTAGATCCGCTGAAAGTGTCGGATGTTGTTGTTGGACAGCTGGTTAGCCATCGAGATCAGGGGATTCCTCAGCGGGGTCCCGTTCGCGCCGGTCATGGTTCGTGAACGGGACACGGTCGAGGTGACACGCCGGAATCGGCTCGGTGATGTCCCACTCGGCCTGACCGCGTGAGCAGGCCCGTCGTGCGATCCGCTCTCGGTTCGGCAGGCCATGCCCGCGTTCGGCCTGTCTTGCCTGGTTCAACGATGCCCAGCTGCCGCTCGCCGCTGCGCCGTCCGCCTACGTCCGCCCCCGCTGCGCCGTCCACCGTTCGGAGTGCGTGTTCGGCGATTCGGGGTGCCAGTCTGGAGTTCGGATTGTCCTGCATGGCGTTTGGCGTGCCGACTCGGTGTTCGCCGTCTGGCTCGCCCCGGTCCAGCGTTCGGCTGCCCGGTCAGCCGTCCGCTCGGCCGGTCCGGCGTTCGGTGTGCCGTTGGCTTCGGCAGTCTGCTGTTCGGGTTGCTCGGTGTGCCGTTGGCTTCGGCAGTCTGCTGTTCGGGTTGCTCGGTGTGCCGTCGGCTCCGCCAGTCCGCCGTCCGCCCCGCCAGTCCACCGTTCGGCTCGCTACGCCCTGCGTCCACCTTGCCCTGCGTCCACCGTTCGGCCTGAGGCGGATCGGAAGACTGGGATCAGGCGGTGCGGGTGTTGAGGGCGGTGGTGAGGCGGGTGATGGGGCTTTCGGCGTTGTACGCGGTGGCGAGGGCGCGGAGGCGGGTGGGGTCGGCGGGGGTGGTTGGGAGGGTGTCGGGGCGCGAAAGGTGGACGTCGGCGTCGCAGACGACGCGGACTACCGGGGCGGCCGCCTTCAAATAGGCTTCTGCGGCACGGAGTTTGGCACGAATGCCTTGGGCGAGGTCGGCTTCGGGGTCGTCGACGGCGGCGACCAGCGCCTCTAGCGAACCGAAGCGGGAGATCAGCAGGGACGCGGATTTTTCACCGATGCCTGCGACGCCGGGTAGGCCGTCCGAGGCGTCGCCGCGCAGGGTGGCGAGGTCGGCGTAGGCGCGACCCGCGTTCTCTTGCGGCACACCGTATTTGACGGAAACCTCGGCGGGGCCGAACAGTTCGGCTTTGGCCAGTCCGCGTCCGGCGTAGAGCACCCGCACGGGCGGGGCAGGCGTGTCGCGGACGAGTTGGAGCAGGTCGCGGTCGCCGCTGACCACCACGACCTCGTCGGTGCGTTCCCGGGTGGCGAGGGTGCCGAGCACGTCGTCGGCTTCGAGCCCGTCCGCGCCGCCGGTGGCGATGCCTGCCGCCGCCAGCACCTCGAGGATCATGTCGACCTGCGGGGTCAGTGTGTCCGGCACCACTTCGGCACCGGGTCCCGCGTCCGCCGACGTGTCGAGCCGATGCGCCTTGTAGGACGGCACCAGGTCGACCCGGAACGTCGGTCGCCAGTTCAGGTCGAGGCACACCACGAGCCTGCTCGGCGCGTGCTTGGTGATGAGCGACGCGACCATGTCGGTGAACCCGCGCAGCGCATTCACCGACCGGCCGTCGGGCGCGGTGATCTTCTCGGGAATCGCGTGAAAGGCGCGGAACCACAGGCTCGCCCCATCCAGGAGCAGCAGCGGTCCACCGGCGTTTGAGGTCACGCGCTGAGGCTACCTCCCGCGCCCGACAAGTCTCGGATTACAGACCGACTGCCAGGAGTTCGAGTTCGTGGCGGCGGGTGCGGCAGGTAACGTCGGATGAATGAGCTCGCATACGGATTCCAGGTTCGCGGCGGATGTTTACGGTGGGCGTTTGGAACGGGCGGTGGAGCTGATGCGGGCCGCTCATCTGGACGCCTTGCTGATCACTCCCGGCCCGGATCTGCGGTATCTGATCGGATCCGCCGCCGAATCGTTCGAACGGTTGACCTGCCTGGTGATCCCCGCCGACGGCGCAACCCCGTCTGTTGTCATTCCCAAGCTCGAGCTGGCTTCGCTCGCCGGCTCCGCGGCGGGTGAGCTCGGCTTGCAGGTGCTGGACTGGGTCGACGGCACCGACCCGTACGGCATCGTGAAGTCCGCGCTGCACGCAGGCTCGCGGGTGGCGGTCGCCGACGCCATGCCTGCCCTGCATCTGATCCCGCTGGCCAACGCGTTCGGTGGCCTGCCGGTCTCCGCCACTCCGGTGCTGCGCGAGATGCGCATGATCAAGGATGCCGCCGAGATCGACGCGCTGCGCCGGGCGGGCGCGGCCATCGATCGGGTGCATGCGCGGATGGGTGAGTTCCTGCAGGTCGGCCGGACCGAAGCCGAGGTCGGCGCCGATATTGCCGCGGCCATCGTCGAGGAGGGCCACCTCGAGGCCGCGTTCGTCATCGTCGGCAGCGGACCGCACGGCGCCGACCCGCACCACCACGATTCCGAGCGGCGCATCGAAGCAGGCGACGTGGTCGTCATCGATATCGGCGGCCCGGTGCAGCCCGGCTACTACTCGGACTCGACCCGCACCTACGCGCTCGGCGAGCCGGACCCGAAGGTCGCCGCCCAGTTTGCGGTCCTCGAACAGGCCCAGGCTGCCGCTGTCGCCGCGGCGCGACCGGGTGTCACCGCGGAATCGGTGGATGCCGCTGCCCGAAACCTGTTGAAGGAGGCCGGTTTAGGCGAAGCGTTCGTGCATCGCACCGGCCACGGTATCGGGCTGTCGGTGCACGAGGAGCCCTACATCGTCGAAGGCAACGACCTTGTCCTGCAGGAAGGGATGGCCTTCAGCATCGAGCCCGGCATCTACTTCCGCGGCAACTGGGGCGCGCGGATCGAAGACATCGTCGTCGTCACCGCGGACGGCTGCGAATCGATGAACCAGCGGCCGCATGGTCTGACGGTCCTGTAACCCGGCCAGCTGCAATACGTTTCGGGTTCGCACGCATTCCGGGACAACCGGAGTGCGGGCGAACTCCGAAACCGCCACACGCAACCGGAGCATGCGCGAACTCGAGCGCCACGGGCCTACCCGTGCCTAGCTCAGCGGTGCTTTGGACGGCGAAACCTCGGGGGAGAGTCCGTCCGGCTACGACGTGCTCGGCCTACTCCTGCGGAGCAGTCTCCGTCGGTGCGGCGAGGGTGCGGCTGGAGAGCACGCGCTGGACGGCGATGGCGATGACCACTCGGGTGGGGTTCTCGCGGGGGACTCGGTAGCGGCCCGCGTATCGACGCTCCGCCTCGACGACGTCCTCGGGCTCGTCGAGCACCGTCGCGGTGCCTTCGAGCGTGATCCATCGAGGCCCGGCCACCTGGCTGACAGCCGCGTACCCGCCGCGCCGGACGTTGCGCACCTTCGCCGATCCGCCGTCGGTGATGATCCGCGCGATCCGCGCCTCGGGATCCCAGGTGAACCCCACCGCGACCACATGCGGCGTCCCGTCGGCCCGCACCGTGGTCAATGTCGCCAGGTGCCGCTCGGTGACGAACTCGAGCGCGGCGGCGGAAAGATCGACAGTCTTGGTCGGCATCCCCAGACCGTAGCGCTGGGCACCGGGCTGACAGACTGGGGGCATGGGATTGCGAGGGATTGCCGAGGGAGCGGTGCTGCTGCTCGGCGGGCGCAGCGAGATCGGGCTCGAGGTGGCGCGGCGGTTGGCGCCGGGCCGGGTGGTGATCCTCGCGGCGCGGCGCAGTGGGGAGTTGGCGCAGGAGAGTGCGCTGATCGTGGCGGCGGGGGCTACTGCCGTGCATGCTGTCGAGTTCGATGCCGATGAAACGGCCGGACATCCGGCGTTGCTGGAGAAGATCGCGAGTGAGCACGGGCCGATCGGGGTCGCGGTGCTCGCGTTCGGGATTCTCGGGGATCAGGCTCGTGCGGAACAGGATCCGGCGCACGCGATGGCGGTGGTGCATACCGACTATGTCGCGCAGATCAGCGTGCTCACCACGCTCGCGAATATGTTTCGTGCCCAGGGCGCCGGGCAGCTCGTGGTGTTCAGTTCGATAGCGGGCGTCCGGGTTCGCCGTGCGAACTATGTGTACGGCTCAGCGAAGGCAGGTCTCGACGGCTTCGCCAGCGGGCTCAAGGATGCGTTGCACGGCAGCGGTGTTCACCTTCTGCTCGTCCGTTCCGGCTTTGTGATCGGCAAGATGACCGAGGGCATGGACCCTGCACCCTTTTCCAGCACCCCGGGGCAGGTGGCGGCCGCTGTCGTCAAGGGTTTGGACAAGCGCGCGGAAGTCGTTGTCGTGCCCGGCATCCTGCGTCTGGTCTTCTTCGGCATGTGCCTGACGCCTCGAGCGATCTGGCGTCGGATGCCCCGGTGACCGGAACGCATTCCGGCCCACCGGTTTCCGTGGTGGGTATCGGGGCCGACGGCTGGGCAGGGCTCGGGCAGGCGGCACGCGAGGCGGTTGCGACGGCTGAGGTGATTTTCGGATCGGCGCGACAGCTCGCGCTGGTGTCGGCGGATGCGGCAGGGGAGCAGGCGGCGTGGCCGTCACCGCTGCTGCCCGCCCTCCCCGAACTGTTCGAACGGCATGCGGGCGCGCGGATTTGCGTGCTGGCCAGCGGTGACCCGATGTTCTACGGAATCGGTGTCACGCTGGCGCGGCTGCTGGGCGCGGACGCGCTACGGGTGTTGCCGCAACCGTCGTCGGCATCGCTGGCGTGTGCACGGCTCGGTTGGGGACTGGCGGAAACGCCCGTGGTCAGCGTGGTGGGGCGGGCGTTGGCGACGGTGCTCCCCGAGTTGATCGACGGGCGAAAGGTGCTGGTGCTCAGCGCGGACGAGCGGACACCTGGTCAGCTGGTGGAGTTGTTGGTGAGCAACGGGTTCGGCGATTCCACGGTGACGGTGCTCGAGCAGCTCGGCGGTCCGGCCGAGCGCGTCGACGCGGGCATCGCGAAGCAGTGGCAGCGGTCTGCGGGCGACCCGTTGAACATCGTGGCGATCGAATGTGTCGCTACGCCAGGGCAGCTCCGCGCGACGCGCGTGCCAGGTCTGCCGGACGAACTGTTCGGCGGCGATGGCCAGCTCACCAAGAACGAGGTGCGCGCTTTGACGCTCGCCGCCCTCGCGCCCGCACCGGGAGAGCTGTTGTGGGACATCGGCGGCGGATCGGGCAGCATCGCGATCGAATGGTGCCGCACTCATGCCGGTTGCCGCGCGGTCACTTTCGAGCGGCTGGAACACCGCCGCCAGCAGATCGCCGAAAACGCTGCGACGCTCGGTGTCCCGAACATTGTCGTGCGCGGCGAGGTGCTCGCCGAGCTCAGCGGAGCCGAATCCGCGCCACCGGACGCGATTTTCGTGGGCGGCGGCCTCACCGCCGACGGCTTGTTCGAAGCTTGCTGGTCCAAGCTGCGCCTCGGCGGCAGGCTGGTCGTGAACGCCGTGACCGCGGAATCCGAATCTTTGCTGCTGCACTTGGCTTCCACCCACGGCGGCACATTGCGGAAGTTTCAGATCTACCGCGCCGAGCCACTGGGATCATTCACGACGTGGCGCCCACAACTGCCGGTTACGCAATGGTCCGTAGTGAAAATGCACAAAGCTGGGTCGCAAAATGAGTCCCACGGCTGAAACCGGTGCCTGGCGGCGGGTAGGGTCGGGGCCCAGATCCGGTCATGATCGGATTTCCGGTTCCTGTTGGGGAGATAGATGAAGTACAAGAAGTTCGCCGCTACTGCACTTTTGGCCGTCGCCGCCACCGGCGTCACCGCTGGCACTGCCTACGCCGGGCCCGCGCCGGTGCCGCCCGCGGCGCAGGACCAGGCCTCGGCGGTGACCACCGTCAAGGGACAGGACCACGGCGTCGACTATGCGTTGAACATCGCCGATGCGGGCAAGTCTCTGGTCACCAGCGTCATTGGCGGCGCGTTCAGCGTGGACGCCGACAAGCAGTCGGTCACGCTGAAGAACGTCGCAGGCGAGACCGTCACCACCATTCCACTCACCGCCACGGCCAAGGGCCAGTCGGTGCAGCTCGCCGCGGTCATCGCCGATGACGCCAAGCAGCTGACGCTGACCCCGCAGGTCGCACCCGCCGCGAATGCGCCTGCCGCCGCCGAGTTCATCGGCGCGCAGGACTGGTTCTTCGCCGAGCTGCAGCGCGCGTCGCTCGGCGCATTGGTCGGCGGCCTGATCGGCGCCGCGGTCGGTCTGCTGTTCTTCGGTGTCGGGCTCATCCCCGGTGTCGTGCTCGGCGCGCTCATCGGCCTCGCCGTCGCGGGCGGGCCGTCGCTGCTGAACGCGGGCATCGCCTACTTCAGCGGTCAACCCTGAAAACCCTGATTCTGGGCGGCACTCGGGAAGCCCGAGACCTCGCCCATATCGCTTCCGGCGAGCCAGGATTCGATATCGTTTCCTCGCTCGCCGGACGCGTTCGTGACCCCATGCTGCCGGACGGCGCGGTCCGCGTCGGTGGTTTCGGTGGGGTCGACGGCCTGCGGGAATGGTTGGCGGTGAACAGGATCGCCGCCGTGGTCGACGCCACCCATCCGTTCGCGGGCATCATCAGCGCGAATGCCGCTTCGGCAGTGGCGGATCTGCGGCTGCCGCTGGTACACCTGCGGCGGCCGTCGTGGTCGGCACAGCCGGGCGATCGATGGTTCCGGGTGCCTGATCTCGCTGCTGCCGCGAAAACCGCCGCAGAGCTGGGTAACCGCGTGTTCTTGACGATTGGTCGCCAAGGTGTCGGCGCTTTCGCCGCAACCACCGGCGCGTGGTTCCTGATTCGCGCCATCGATCCACCGGACGGTCCGTTGCCGCCGCAGCACGAACTGCTGCTGGCGCGTGGGCCTTTCACGGTCGAAGACGAAGCCGGGCTGCTGGCGGACCGGCGCATCGATGTCGTCGTCACCAAGGACAGCGGCGGCGATCAGACCGACGCCAAGCTGACCGCGGCCCGCGCGGCTGGCCTGCCGGTCGTGATGATCGATCGGCCCGCGCTCCCGGTGGGCAGCGCGGTCGTGGAAACCGTTGCGGAGGCCTGGAAGTGGCTGTGCGAGCAACGGGAAACCCGCGGCTGAGTTAGGCCGAACACGGCAAGTCGCCTGTGCGTGCGGCAGGTAGTGCCAGCCGCGGGTGCGAGGCCAGTGACGCGTAGGCCGAGTATGTGAGTTGTCTGCGCGCGGTTGGTGGTGCCAGATGTGGTGGGCCCGCCGGGGTGGGCTGCGGAGTCGGGTTGGTGGCCGAGCATGGTGAGTCGCCGGCGCGCGGTCGGCGACGTCAGTTGCAGGTTTGGGTCAGCGACCGAGCAGGCCGGGGAGTCGGTCGAACCAGTCGAGGACGGCGCGTTCGTAGCCGATGCCGAAGTCCAGCGTGGCGCGGGCGTACGGCGGGAGCTCGGTCGGGTCGTCGGCCAGGTATTTGGCGAGCCTGGTCTCGTGGATCTCCTTGTTGGCGTCGATGATTCGGGCGAGGTGCGCGGGGTCGAGGTGTTCGCCGAAGGAGAGGGTGAGCAGCAGTGGGAAGCGGATGTTTTCGCCGCCGGGATCGCGGACGATCCACTCCAGGAATGCTTCTCGTCCCGCGTCGGTGATCAGATACGGGGTGCGTTCGCGGGCGCCGGGCTGGCCCTTCTCGACCAGGCCTGCGGTGTCCATGGCGTTGAGTTCCCGGTAGACCTGGCTTTGGGTGATGGTCCAGAAGTCGCCGATGCGGTCCTGCGCCTTGGCGACCAGATCCCAGCCGGACATCGGGCCTTCGTGGAGAAATCCGAGCAGCGACGCGGCCGTGGAGTTCAACGGCTTGCGGGTCGTCGCGATGTTCGTCAACCGACTGCTCCCTTCGCTATCAACCTTCCATAATGGAATGTTATACGAACGTGCGCCGGGTTCCGCGGCCGAGACCTACTTGCCGCCGACCAGCTGTTCCAGCCGAGCAAGGACCTGCGCCATGCCTTCCTCCAGCCGAGCCTGGCCGAGGCGGATTTCGACGAGATCTTCCTCGATCTTCTCGGTGCGCTCATCGATCCGGTCGATGCCGTCGAGCGCCCTTCTGGTGAGAGCCGCGAGCTCGCCGAGTACGTCACCCTGCTCGTCGAGTGCCTGTTCGCTGGCGTTCGCGCGGGCCTCCAGGGCTCGGGCGCGCAGCGTCAGCTCCGACAGTGTCGCGGCCAAGGTCCCTCCAATCGTCAGTGCGTCAGCAGATCTTACGCGCCGGTCGACGTGACGTCGCCTATGCCCGCATAGCGTCGCGAGGTATAAACGCGGACGCCCTGGTCGGTTTCGAGCGTCGCGGTGGTCGACGCGCCGATGATCAGCAAGGTGCGCATGTCGACCTCGGCCGGGTCGAGTTCGGCGAGCGGCACCACCCGCACCGACTCGGTCGGGCCGCCGACATCGCGGCCGAGCACCACGGGCGTGTCGGGTTTGCGGTGCTCGAGCAGCAGATCGCGCATGGCGCCGACCTGCCAGGTGCGCTGCGACGACGCGGGGTTGTAGATCGCGATCGCCATGTCGGCGGCGGCGACCGCCGAAAGACGCTGGGCGACAACCTCCCACGGCTTCAGCCGATCCGACAGCGAGATCATCGCGTAGTCGTGCCCGAGCGGGGCGCCGACCCGGCTCGCCACCGCGTTCGCCGCGGTGAGCCCAGGCAACACTCGCACCGGTACCCCGCGCCACTGCGGGTCGGCGGCTTCCTCCAGCACGGCCGCCGCCATCGCGAACACGCCGGGGTCGCCCGACGACACCACCGCGACCCGCGCGCCCCGCTTGGCCAGATCCAACGCCATCGCGGCGCGCTCCGACTCCACCCGATTGTCGCTGGCATGCCTGCGCTGGCCGGGGCGCACCGGCACCCGATTCAGGTAGGTCGTGTAGCCGACGAGATCGGTTGCCTCCGTGAGTGCTTCGTGCACCTCCCGGGTCGTCCACTCGGCCGCACCGGGACCGAGCCCGACGACAACGACCTGACCCGACTGGTGTGGGGTGGAACCAGTAGTTGTGGAGTCGAACTCGCGGGCGGAGACAGCCGTGGTGCCTAGCCGGGCAATCGCGGGTTCGGGAGCTTGTGCCGACGTCTGCTGTATCGCAACGGGTTCGCTGTCCACGCGCGGGGGAGTGGTGGGGGTCGGGCCGGGGACCAAGGTGATGGAGAAGTAGGGGACGTCAGCCTCGTCGACGTCGGCTGCGCGCAGGATGCGCTGGCCAGTGCTGCTTGCGCGTTCGACGTAGTAAGCGTCGGTGAGCCGCCCGGAGTCCGAAAGAGCCTGGCGCACAACGGGATAGGTGCGGCCGAGTTTCATGATTGCGGCGGCTTCGGTGTCGCGCAGGCGGCGGGTGAGCTCGTCGACGGGCATGGTGCCCGGCAGGACCGTCAGCACCTGCTCGCCCTCGACCAGCGGGGTGCCCAGCGCGGCCGACGCGGCGCTCACCGACGTGATGCCCGGGATGATCTCCGCGTCGAACCGGTCGGCCAGCCTGCGATGCATGTGCATATAGGAGCTGTAGAACAGCGGGTCACCCGCAGCGAGCAGCGCCACCGACCGGCCCGCCGCCAGATGTGCGGCCAGCCGCTGCGCGGCCTGCTCGTAGAACTCGTCGATGGCGCCCTGGTATCCGCCGGGGTGATCGGTCGTCTCGGTGGTCACCGGATAGACGAGGTGTTCCTCGCGCTGATCCGGCCGCATGTACGGTGCTGCAATACTTCTGGAGATGCTGCGCCCGTGCCGCGCGCTGTGGAACGCGATGACGTCGGCCGCGGCGATCACCCGTGCCGCCTTCACCGTCACCAGCTCGGGATCGCCGGGGCCGAGCCCGACGCCCCACAGTTTGCCCGGCGTTGTCACCGACTCGTCCGTCATTCCTGTTCGCTCGCAATCGCATTCAGGGCGGAGGCGGTGATGGCACTGCCGCCGCGCCTGCCGCGGACGGTGAGGAACTCGACGCCGCCGAAATCGGCGAGGGCGTCCTTGGATTCGGCGGCGCCGATGAAGCCGACCGGAATGCCGAGGATCGCGGCGGGGCGTGCGGCGCCCGCGTCGAGCATGTCGAGGAGATGGAACAATGCGGTCGGCGCGTTGCCGATGGCGACGACGGCGCCGTCGAGCTGGTCACGCCAGAGCTCCAGTGCCGCCGCCGAGCGCGTATTGCCCATGGCCGCAGCAAGTTCGGGCACCCTGGGATCGGCGAGCGTGCAGATCACCGGGTTCTCGGCGGGCAGCCGCTTGCGCGTGACCCCGGACGCGACCATGGTCGCGTCACACAGAATCGGCGCGCCGGCACGAAGCGCGGTACGGGCCGCGGCGACCACCCCCGGCGAAAAGGCAATGTCCCCGGCTAGATCCACTTGACCGCATCCGTGGATCATCCGCACCACCACCTGCGCCACGTCCGGCGGAAAGCCGCTCAGGTCCGCCTCGGCACGGATCATCGCGAACGAGCGCCGATAGATCTCGGCCCCGTCGGTGAGGTAGCTGGCGCGCACGTCGGACATGGCGTCCACCCTAAGAGGTGTGCTTCCGGCCGGTTCGGCGCGGGTCGCCGACGAATCGCCGAACGAACCCGGCACCGATCAGGTTCGGGGACGTTCGAGGATGCGGGACATGACGATCGAACTGCGGGTGCGTCCGACGCGGGCGTTCTCCCGAATGCGCTCGACGGTCACCTCGATCTCGGCCATGTCCGTGGCCATCACGTGCACGAGGGCGTCGGCCTCGCCCGCGATGGTCCATACGCCGACGACCTGCGGGATCGGCTCGAGGGTGCGGCGCAGTTCGGCGGGCGAGATGTTGTCGCGGTAGTACACCTCGACGTACGCCTCGGTCTTCCAGCCGAGCGCGGCGGGGTTGACCAGCGCGGTGAAGCCGGTGATCTGTTTGCTCGCGACCATCTTGTCGACGCGCCGTTTCACTGCGGGCGCGGTCAGGCCGACCGCGCTGCCGATCTCCTGGAACGAGGCGCGTGCCTGTCTGAGCAGGTGTTCCAATATCCGCCGGTCGATGTCGTCCACGTCACATCCAATCGCTCGCCACGCAACGATTCGCTGTTTTGGGGCTGAAATGTGCAATGAATCGTTGTTTCTAGCGCAATAGTAGGCGAATTACCGTCATGTGAGCCGCAAGATCGCGCCGACCTACCGGGAGACACGTTGACGTCTGTAGCCACCCTCACCGCCGAAACCGCCGCCCGGCAGCCGCTGCCGCGCCGGTTCGTGATGTGCCGTCCGGACTACTTCGAGGTCACCTATTCGATCAACCCGTGGATGAACCCGGACGAGCCGGTCGACCGGTCCCTCGCCATCGACCAGTGGGAAACCCTGCGCGCCACCTATGAAGAACACGGACACAAGGTCGACGTGGTGCCCGGCGTGCCAGGCCTGCCCGACATGGTGTTCGCGGCGAACGGCGGCCTCGTCGTCGGTGATCGCGCGATGTCGGCGCGATTCACCCACACCGAGCGCGCCGCCGAGGGCCCCGCCTACCACCAGTGGTTCGCGCAGCACGGCCTCGCCGGCCTCGTCGACGCCAAAGAACTCAACGAGGGCGAAGGCGACTTCCTGCTGGTCGGCGACCGGATGCTGGCAGGCATGGGCTTCCGCAGCTCGCTGGCCGCGCACGAGGAAGTGGCACAGCACTTTTCCCGACCGGTGATCTCGCTCGAGCTGGTCGACCCGCGCTTCTACCACCTCGACACCGTGCTGCTGCCGCTCGACGCCGCCACCATCGCCTACTTCCCGCCCGCCTTCAGCGCGGCGAGCCAGGCGGTGCTCACCGAGCTGTTCCCGAACGCCATCGTCGCGACCGACGCGGACGCCGAAGTGCTCGGATTGAACGGTGTCTCCGACGGTTTCAACGTCTTCCTCAGCGACAAGGCGACCTCGCTCCACGCGGAGCTGCGGGCCAGGGGTTACAACCCGGTCGGCATCGACATGTCCGAACTGCTCAAAGCGGGCGGCAGCGTGAAGTGCTGCACCCTGGAAATCCACTAGGACTCAACCCATCCCACACAGAGTGGGAACTGGTGGCGGACCGATCTCGGGCGCGATGCCGCCACCAGTTCCCACTCGGCAGGATGATGTCTAGGTGATGCGGTAGTTGGTGGGGTCGATGGCGACGATGTCGGTGACTTGACCGCGGGGGCGGCCGCAGCGGCGGTCGCAGCCGGACCAGTGTTGGCGGCCTGCGACGGTTACGTCGGTCACGAGGACAAGTTGGTGCGCAAGGGGGGTCGGTTCCGGTGGGCGGGTGTTGCCCAATTCGGTGGTTGGTGTTGGAACCTCTTGGTGTGTTGAGGGATTCGTGTTCGGGGGGAGGGTGTTCGTTTCGGCGGTGCCGGTCGCCGGGACATTGTGGTGCGCAGGGGGATCCGGGTTTGGTGGGAGGACGCGGCCGGAGTCGACGGCGGCCGCTGCGTCGGCGCGGACGTCGGTGTGGGATTTTGCGCAGCCTGGGCGGCCTGCGCAGGCGCTGACCTGGAGCCAGGGGGAGTTGGCGTCGAAGATGAGGCCCATCGGGGCGAGGACTCGGACGACCTGTTCGGCGGTCCATTCGTCCAGGTCGGCGATGATCAGGCTGCGCCAGGGGGTGATCAGGACGGGGCGTTCGGCGGCGGCGATGAATTCGGCGGTGCGGGCGGGGAGCGTGCCGAGGCGCACGCCTGCGCCGAGGCTGACCAGTCCGTTGTCCTGATCCAGCCAGCCGATCGGAATATCGTGGGCCGCACCGAGTTCCAGGCGATCTGCGCCGCGGGTCAGGCCGAGGAGTTCGGCGACTCGCTCGGCGCCGTCGGTGATGTCGTGCAGCCGCCACTGCCCGGGATCGTCGCCGCGCAGATCGAGGAAACCGTGCGCGGCGGCGAGCATGATGTCCACCGCGTCGGCGGTCGAGATCCGGATCCCGGTGTCCTGCCCGGCGAGCAACAGCGCGAATTCGTCTGCGCCCGTGGCATGTACGCCGATATCGCCGCCGAGCACGCTGACATCGCCGCGTCCGTCGTCGAGGGTGAACAGCACGCGCCCCGGCAACTCGGCCAACCGTGGTGCGCTCACCAGACCCGCGTCGAGAGCCGGAACGAGCGGGTGCACATCCGCCACTCCGCCGATCCGACCGGCCAGCGGCGACGCAACGATATTGCGCACCCGCTCATGACTGTGGCTCGGCAACAACCCGGCCGCCTCGAGCCGCCCGGTCAGCTCGCCCGCATCCCGAACCTGCCGCAGCTGAACATTCCCCCGCGACGTCAACTCGATGTTCCCGTCCGCGAGATCCCGCGCCGCCTCCGCCAGCGCCTGCAACTGCGCAGCCGCCACCCGTCCGCCAGGCACCCGAATCCGCGCCAGCGGCCCATCGGCCGCCTGATGCAGCCGCAGCACACCGGGACAGGAGTCCGGAACACGTCGAGTCATAGACCCTCAGCCTACGTACCCAACCCAACCCACCATCCAGCGAGCCGCCGCCCTCGAACCGGCGGCCGACGCACTCAACTCCTGGACCATGCGTCGCTCATCGAATCCCCGCGCCGAGTCCACCCGGGCGAGTCGTCGGTTCTCGAGATCCGCACTCGTTCTGTGGATTCGCACTGGCTGTGGGCGCCCGGAACGGGTGCGGATCCACGGAAGTGGTGCGGACTGTCGGAAGTGGTGCGGATCCACGGTCAGGGCATCACTGTGCCGCCGCGCCGCAAGCCTCCTCGGTCGGGTTCGGTTGGGCCAGGGCGGCTTGCCCTCCCGGGGCGAGTTGTCGGTTGTCGAGATCCGCACTCGTTCCGTCGATCCGCACTGGCTGCGGGCGTCCGGAACCGGTGCGGACCCAGAGAAGTGGTGCGGATCGTTGGAAGGGCGCGGACCTGGGAAGGGGCGGACCTGGGAAGGATGCGATCCACGGAGGGGTGCGGACTGTCGGAAGTGGTGCGGATCCACGGTCAGGGCATCACTGTGCCGCCGCGCCGCAAGCCTCCTCGGTCGGGTTCCGTTGGGCCAGGGCGGCTTGCCCTCCCGGGGCGAGTTGTCGGTTCTTGAGATCCGCACTCGTTCTGTCGATCCGCACTGGCTGCGGGCGTCCGGAACGGATGCGGATCCGCAGAAGAGGTGCGAACTGTCGGAGTCGGGGCGATCCATGGGAGGAGCGCGTGCACTTGGAGGGGTGCGATCCGTAGAGGGCCGCGGGCCATTGGCAGGGGGTGCGGCGTGGAAGGCCGCGTGCACTTGGAGGGGGTGCGGATCGCCGGAGGGGGTGCGGACGATGGGAGGGATGCGGGCCTTGGAGGGTGCGCGGGTGGGGTGGTGGGTGGTTAGGGTGGGCTATGGTTGAAAACTCTTCTGTGGCTGACCGACTCGCGATCATCGAGGTGGTTACTCGGATGTTTGTGTATACCGATCAGCGGCGTTGGAGCGAGTTGGTGGGCGAGGTGTTCACCGCGAAGGTGGATTTCGATGGTGGGTTCGGTGACGGGGTCAGCGAACGGAACGCGGTCGATGTCGTCGAGGGTTGGCGGGAGGGGCTGGCCGACCTGGACGCGATTCATCACCAGTCGGGGAATCATCTGATCGACCTGCAAGGGGACGCGGCGACCGTGCACGCCGATTCGATCGCGGTGCATGTCAAGAATTCGGCGAGCAACGGGCACACGCGGCGGTTCGTCGGCAGCTACGACCTCGGCACCGTGCGGACTCCGGAAGGGTGGCGGGTCAACCGGTTCCACTACCACCTGAAGGTCATCGACGGGAACGTCGACCTGACGTAGGCGACGCGACAGACGCGGTGACGAGCGGGTGTCGGCCCGCGCGGTAGCATCCCATGGCTCGGCGGGTTACGAGGAAACCGGTGGAAATCCGGAGCGGTCGCGCCACTGTGAAAGCCAGACCCTCTGTGCTAACCCACCCCGCCGGCTCCGCTGGCTGCCGACCCCGGTGGCGAGCAGCAACCCCCGATGGGCGCGTAACCCGAGGAAGGCCGTCACCTGTGATTGTGCTGCTGTCCACGTCCGACACTGATCTTTTGAGTGCGCGCGCCAGTGGCGCGGAGTATCGGTGGGGCAATCCCGCTCGGCTGCTCGTCGATGATCTGCCCGCACTGCTCGACGACGCCGATTTGGTGATCGTGCGCATCCTCGGCGGCAAGCGCGCGTGGGAGGACGGTCTCGACGCGGTGCGCGCCAGCGGCGTGCCGCTCGTCGCGCTCGGCGGCGAGATCGCGCCGGACGCCGAGCTGATGGAATGCTCGACGGTGCCCGGCGGTGTCGCTGCCGATGCGCACAACTATTTGGCGGCGGGCGGGGCGGAGAACCTGCGGCAGCTGCACAACTTCCTGTCGGACACGGTGCTGCTCACGGGGCACGGCTTCGAGCCGCCGGTGCAGCTGCCGAGTTGGGGTGCGCTGGAACGGGTTTCCGCCGAGATCGATGCGCCTGCCGTGCCGACCGTTGCGGTGATCTATTACCGCGCGCAGCATCTCGCCGGGAACACCGGCTACATCGAGGGGCTTTGTCAGGCGATCGAGGCAGCGGGAGCGCGCCCGTTGCCGTTGTACTGTGCGTCGCTGCGTACCGCTGAGCCCGAGTTGCTCGCGACGCTGCGGCAGGCGGACGCACTGGTGGTGACCGTGCTTGCCGCGGGCGGCACCAAGCCTGCCACGGCTTCGGCGGGCGGGGAGGACGAGGCGTGGGATGTCGGCGCCCTCGCCGACCTGGATGTGCCTATCCTGCAAGGCCTCTGCCTGACCAGCGGTCGCGAACAGTGGGCGGCCAACGACGACGGCCTGTCCCCGTTGGATGTCGCCACGCAGGTCGCGGTGCCGGAGTTCGACGGGCGAATCATCACGGTCCCGTTCTCGTTCAAGGAGTTCGACGCCGACGGGCTGTCGACGTACGTGCCCGACGCTGAGCGCGCGGCCAGGGTCGCGGGCATCGCGGTGCGTTATGCGCGCCTGCGGCACATCCCCAACGAGCGCAAGCGGATCGCGCTCATGCTGTCCGCGTACCCGACCAAGCATGCGCGCATCGGCAACGCGGTCGGCCTGGACACCCCGGCCAGCGCCATCCGCCTGCTCACCGAAATGCGCAGCGCTGGTTACGATCTCGGCGCACCGGGGGAGATTCCCGGCCTCGACGAGCAAGACGGCGACAAGCTCATCCATGCGCTGATCGCGGCAGGTGGCCAGGATCCGGACTGGCTGACCGCGGAACAGTTGGAGGGCAACCCGATTCGGATCAGCGCCGCCACCTACACGAGCTGGTTCGAGACGTTGCCCGACGATCTGCGGGAAGCGATTGTCGAGGCGTGGGGCCCGCCGCCCGGTGAACTCTATGTCGACCGTTCCGCCGACCCGAATGGCGAGATCGTCATCGCGGCACTGCGTTTCGGCAATGTCGTGCTGATGGTGCAGCCGCCACGCGGATTCGGTGAGAACCCGGTCGCCATCTACCACGACCCTGATCTGCCGCCGAGCCACCATTACCTGGCGGCCTACCGATGGCTCTCGGAGCATTCAACCGACGAGCACAGTGCCCCAGCGGGTTTCGGTGCCGACGCGATGGTGCACCTCGGCAAGCACGGCAACCTGGAGTGGCTGCCCGGCAAGACTCTCGGCATGTCCGCCTCGTGCGGCACCGACGCCGCCCTCGGCGATCTGCCGCTCATCTACCCGTTCCTGGTCAACGACCCGGGCGAAGGTACGCAAGCGAAGCGCCGCGCACACGCGACCCTGGTCGACCATCTGATCCCGCCGATGGCGCGCGCCGAAAGCTACGGCGACATCTCCCGTTTGGAGCAACTGCTCGACGAGCACGCGAACATCTCCACCCTCGACCCGGCGAAGCTGCCCGCCATCCGCCAGCAGATCTGGACGTTGATGCGCGCGGCGAAGATGGACCACGACCTCGGCCTCGCCGAGCGCCCGGAGGAGGACGTCTTCGACGACATGCTGCTGCACGTCGACGGCTGGCTGTGCGAGATCAAGGACGTGCAGATCCGCGACGGCCTGCACATCCTCGGCCAGGCGCCGGCGGGGGAGAACGAGGTCGACCTGGTGCTCGCCATGCTGCGTGCCCGTCAGCTGTGGGGTGGCGAGCGGAATGTGCCCGGTCTGCGGGAAGCGTTGGGGCTGGACGAGTCCGGCACCGAAGCCCGTGAGCGGGTGGACACGGTGGAGCACCAGGCCCGTGGTCTGGTCGCCGCGCTGCAGGCCGCCGAGTGGTCCGCCGACGCGGTCGATCGACTGGTTGACGAGTTCGCGGATACTCTCGCCGGAGCCGGAGCCGGAGCCGGAGCCGGAGCCGGAGCCGGAGCCGACACCGACTCCCGTTTCCCCGCAGTCCGTTCGGTCCTCCGCTTCGCCGCCACCGAGGTCGTCCCCCGCCTCCGCCAGACCGGCGTCGAGGTCGACCGGGTCCTGCACGCGCTCAACGGCGGCTTCATCCCCGCAGGCCCCAGCGGTTCCCCGCTGCGCGGCCTGATCAACGTCCTGCCGACCGGCCGCAACTTCTACTCCGTCGACCCGAAAGCCGTCCCGTCCCGGCTGGCGTGGGAAACCGGTCAGGCGATGGCGGATTCGCTGCTGGCCCGCTACCTGGCCGACCACGGCGAGTACCCGCGCTCGGTCGGCCTGTCGGTGTGGGGCACCTCGGCGATGCGCACCTCCGGTGACGACATCGCCGAAGTCTTTGCGCTGCTCGGTGTTCGACCGGTGTGGGACGAGGCAAGCCGTCGGGTGACCACTCTCGAGGTGATCTCGCTCGACGAATTGGCCAGGCCGCGTATCGATGTGACGGTCCGCATCAGCGGCTTCTTCCGCGACGCGTTCCCGCATGTGCTCGCGCTGCTCGACGACGCGGTGCGGCTGGTCGCCGAGCTGGACGAGCCCGCCGAGTCGAACTACGTTCGCGCGCATGCCGACGCCGATCTCGCCGAGCACGGTGATGCCCGCCGCGCGACCACCCGGATCTTCGGTTCCAAACCGGGCACCTATGGCGCGGGCCTGCTCCAGCTGATCGATTCGAAGAGCTGGCGCACCGACGACGATCTCGCGCAGGTCTATACGACCTGGGGCGGCTACGCCTACGGTCGCGACCTCGACGGCGCCCCCGCCGCCGACGACATGCGCACCGCCTACCGTCGAATCGCGGTGGCCGCCAAGAACACCGACACCCGCGAACACGATATCGCCGACTCCGACGACTACTTCCAGTTCCACGGCGGCATGGTCGCCACGGTGCGGGCGCTGACCGGCAAGAACCCGGAGGCCTACATCGGTGACAGCACCCGCCCCGACGCGGTGCGGACCCGCACGCTGTCCGAGGAGACCTCCCGGGTCTTCCGTGCCCGCGTGGTGAACCCGCGCTGGCTGGAGGCGATGCGCAGGCACGGCTACAAGGGCGCGTTCGAGATGGCCGCCACCGTCGACTACCTGTTCGGCTACGACGCCACCACCAACGTGGTCGCCGACTGGATGTACGAGAAGCTCGCGGAGAGCTACGTTTTCGATGACGTGAACCGCAAGTTCATGGAGCAGTCCAACCCGTGGGCCTTGCACGGCATTGCCGAGCGGCTGCTGGAGGCCGCCGAGCGGGAGCTGTGGGAGCATCCGGAGCAGGCGACGCTGGATCGGTTGCGGCAGGTCTATCTGGAGACCGAAGGGGAATTGGAATAGCGGGAATGGCAACCCCCCAATTCTTGGGGGAATTCGAAAAATATGATCTTGCAAGGTAATTCAAACTGCTGGTTGCTCTCGACACATCGCATGTCAAGGGCGCATGATCGATGGTGTTAGTGGCCGTTTTTCAGGGAAACGCCAATCGATTGGGCTAGATGGATTGGAAAGCCTTATGGGTATCAGGAAATTGGTAGCGGCAGCAGCGCTTACTATTGCCGCAACAGGGATCGCCGCTGCGACCGCACAGGGTCAGGCAGAGGTGGCCGAGGCCTCGTTCAACGGGGTCGACCAGGGCGTCGCTTACACGGCATCGGTCGCACCCGATCACTCGAGCGCGACCGTCACGCTGGCGTCCGGCAAGTTCGTGCTGACGCCTGATCAGGGCATTTCTGTGGTGGCGCCGGACGGATCGGTGGTTGCCACCGTGCCGACCACGGTGCAGTCCGTCTCGGGTCAGCAGGTGCAGGTCGCTCCCGAGGTGAATGCCGCAGCAACGAGTTTGACGCTGAAGCCGGTCGGTGCTGCCGTCCCGGAGCCCGGTGCGCCGCAGTTCATCGGTGACGCAGGTACCACCGTCGCCGGCGTGTTGATCGGCTGCGCCATCGGGTTCTTGATCGGACTGCTCTTCATCATTGTCGGCGCGATCTTCGGCTGCGTCATCGGCGGGATCATCGGCGGTATCGCAGGCGCGAACCAGCCCTAATAGGGCATCGCAATAGTAGTAGTAGCCCGGCCGCACTCGGGGTGGTTGTCCCGAGCGGCCGGGTTTCTCTTTGCGTCGAATTCCGGTGCATCGATGTTTCATTCGTGACGAACGTGGGAACTCATTCGCGCCCCGCCGCTCTGCGGAATCGCTCGGCGGTCGCTAGCAACTCGGCCGCGAGTTCGGGGTTGTCGAGCACCTCGAAATCGACATCGGCCAGACCGAGATACAGCGTGAGCAACTGCGGCGAATCCGAACCCACTTGAACCACACAGTGTTCCGGCCCGTCCGGCTCGACGGTCACGGCGGCAGGCATCTTCGCGCGAATCTCGCTCGCGGGCGCGGCCATTCGTACCTGCGCCCGGTAACGCCAGGTCGCGGAGCCGACTCCGCCCTGCACCCGCTCGGCGATGTCGGCCTCCGGCACCTCCCGGTGGGTAAACCGTGGTCCGTTCGGCGTTTTCGGCGTGATCCGGTCGACGCGGAAGGTCCGCCAGTCGTCGCGGGCGGGATCCCACGCGACCAGATACCAGTGGCCGCGCCAGTGCACCAGCCGATGCGGCTCCACGTCGCGCCGCGACGCAGTGCCGGAGTGGGTTTCGTAGTCGAAGCGCAGCCGCTCGCTGACGCGGATCGCACCGGCGATCGTCGTCAGTGTCGAGGCGTCGACGGTCGGCCTGCCGATGCCGGGCAGGTGCATGGTCGCGGAGGTGAGCGCCTCGACTCGGTGGCGAAGCCGGGCGGGCAGCACCTGCTGCAGCTTCACCAGTGCCCGCACCGAGGTCTCCTCGATTCCGGTGACCGCGCCGTTGGCCGCGGTGGCCAGGCCGACCGCGACCGCGACGGCCTCGTCGTCGTCGAGCAGCAGCGGTGGCAGCGCGGAGCCTGCGCCGAGCCGGTATCCGCCCGCGACGCCGGGGGTGGCGTGCACCGGGTAGCCGAGGGTCCGCAGCCGTTCGATGTCGGTGCGGACGGTTCTGGTCGACACCTCGAGTCGTTCCGCGAGCGCGGGCCCGGTCCAGTCGCGTGGCAACTGCAGCAATGACAGCAAGCGCAGCAGCCGTGCCGAGGTCTCCAACATTCCTCGATCATCCCAGTGATCGCGGAAAGCTTCCTTCCGCGATCGGCGCGGTCAGCCGACGACGGCGTTCATGATGGTCCCCGCGCTGGTGGCGACGACGCCGCCGATCATGGCTCCGGCGATCATCTTCGGCGAGTCGAGCGGGCCGCCCTGCCACTTCTCCCAGGCGAAGCGGCCACCGGCGTAGGTGATTCCGCAGACACCGGACAGCAGCACCAGCCAGGTGAGGTAGCGGACCATCTGCAGAATCTTGTCCGAGACGGGCGGAGCCTCCGGCGTCGGGTTGCCGAGTTGCGCGAGGAAAGCGTCGTGCACAGCGATGATGACCATGAATGCGCTCGCTTCGGGTAGATGCGCCACCGGGATCCGGCGGCACGGCATGTTGTCTGGGTGATAGCCATGCTTGTCCCGCACAGTATGTGGGGCGCCGTCGATTTCGTGCGGCGGACGAGAAAATCTGTCGGGAATGTCCGATCAGCGATGTGGGTGCGCGGTCGCGATCAGGTGCGCGAGGACAAAGGGAATCGCAACCGTTTCCAATCCATGCGGAACGTCCAGTACAGGATGGACATTCACCTCGGGCAGCGCAGAGACGATTGCGGGGATACCGACTCGGCTCAAGGCGTCAGGGAACGGGCGACGCGGAAACCGACGTCCTCCAGCTGCAAGGTCGGGTGACTGCGGCGGCGGACCGAAGCGCGGCAGCTCCAATGTTCATCGAACCAGCCGCCGCCACGCAGCACCCGATAGCTGCCGTAGACCTGGGCATCGTAGATGTCCCAGCACCAGTCCCACGCGTTGCCGAGCATGTCGTAGAGGCCGAACGCGTTCGGGCGTTTGCCGCCGACCTCGTGCATGCGTTCGGCGGAATTAGCGCGATACCAGGCGATTTCGTTGAGCTCGCCGTAGCGAGGGCCGGTGCTGCCCGCGCGGCAGGCGTGTTCCCATTCGGCTTCGGTCGGTAGTCGATAGCCGTCCGCCGCGGCGTCCCACGCGGCGTTCTCGTCGTCGAGGCGATACACCGGCGTCAGGCCCTCACGCACCGACAACGCATTGCAGAACCGCAGCGCGTCCCACCAGGAGACGCTCTCGACGGGTAGCCGGTCGCCGTGCGTTCGACTCGGCCGCAGCCCGGTGACCTGCGCGTAGTGCTCCTGGGTGACCTGATGCGCGGCGAGCTGGAAGGCGGCGACCTCGACCTGCCAGCTGCGCTGCATCCGCCGATCCGACAGCGTCACCTTCCCGGCCGGGATGGTCTGCACGACTACGCCCGGGTCTCGGAAACCTGGTGGTCAGCCATGTCGGGCTGGGCGGGTTGCGGGAACACGAACTTGCGCATCGCCCACCAGCGGAAGACGGTGGCGAGCAGCGTGCCGATGATGGTCGCGCTGACGAAGTCGGCGATGTTCTCCACCAGCACCGAAACGTGCGGGGTGCGCAGCTGGAACAGGTAGCTCGACACAGCAAGCGGCAGCTGGTTGATCACCATGCCGATGCCGGCCACCAGAAAGAACAGCGCCGCTTCGTGACGCCGCTCACGGCCGCCGCGTGCGGTGAACGCCCACTCCCGGTTCAGCACATAGGACACGACGGTCGCGATCAGCACCGCGACCACGTTCGCGGTCACCGGCTTCCCGTCCAACACCGTCCATTTCAACCCGAAGAACAGCACCAGCGTCGTCACGAACGCGATCGCTCCGACGGTCAGGAATTTCAACAGTTCCGCGTTCCGTACGAACACGGACAGCATCCGACTCGGGACACGTGCGGCGACGATCTGGGCCAAGAACATCGGGCCAGGCTAGCCGAGTGACGCAGGACAGTAACGAGCGGTGGTGTTGCTGCGCGGTGTGTTCTGTGCGTGGTGTCGGTGTCGATCTTCAGAACAGTTCGGGCACAACAGGTGAACGATGTTGCTATTTCGTTATCTGCGAGCATCTTTGACGGTTCGATTGCCGACGTTCGACACCGTCGTACCGCGCGTACAGATGCACGGGCGCGTGACCTCGCCGTCACCGTGTTCGCTCGGTGAGCCGAATGCGCACAAGTGTGAGAGCCTCATGTATCGAGGCCGGGGCCCAGAGGAAACCACTCGGACATCGGTCGGCACGACAGCGGGGCCTCAGTGACGAGCTGAGGCCCCCGCTGTGTTTTCGGGCTGAGGCAGTGAGCCGCACCACTATTCGGGGCCGGCTTGCGATGTAGGCCCGATCACATGCCGCGTTCGGAGAACTGATCCGGACGTGGATGGTCAGAGGCGGGGTGGTGCTTGTGCTGGGGCACAAAGGATCTGGTTGTTTGCGGCCGTTACCGCCCTGGCGCGCCGGTCAGTCCAGCGTGCGCATCATCTCGACCTCGACCAGTGTGGCGTCGCGCGGCATCGCCTCCTTCTGGCCGGTGCGGGCGAAGCCGTGGCGACGGTACAGCCGCTCGGCGGCGTCATTGCCATCCAGCACCCAGAGGGCGATGCGGTCGAAATGCTCGCTGCGGGCCCAGTCGAGGACGGCAAGCACGAGCGCGTCGCCGACACCCTTCCCGCGGGCCTCCGGCGCCACCCACATCGAATCGAGCGTCGGCACATTCGACCCCCTGGGGAGGGAGCCACCGCCCATGCCGACCGGAACGTCGTCGAGGAAGGCCATGAACTGCACCGCCTCCGCCAGCCTGCGTCGCCAGTCCGCCTCGGAACGCTGCGCTGCCTCGGCGTGCGTCACCAGTGCTGCATACGGCGCATCGAGCAACCCGGCCAGCTGGACGTCACGGTGCAGCTGCCAGTCGTCGCCGATCAGTCGTCGTGTGTTGATCACGGGTCCATGCTCGATCACCGCACCAGGGAGCGCAATCGGCGTTCCCCGGTGGCTGGTAGGGTCTCGGCTTGCTCCTGCGCCACCGCTGTGGCCGGAATGCATACGGGCGCTTGGCAGTTGGTCGTGTCCGGGTCATGGGGCGATGACGCTCCGGTGCGCCCGTCGGGGGAGGGCCTCGCCAACCATGATTGCCGACGTGCGGGCGCGGTCCTGACCGGCACTCGTGGGCACCAGTCCGAAGAGAAAGGCGAACCATGCAGCAACCGGCCAAGTCCGGGGTACCGCCCCGATCAGCGTCCGCCACCTACGGATTCATCGGTGTCGGTGCGATCACGACCGCCATCGTGGAGGGTCTGCACGTCGGTGCGCCGCCCACGGTTTTCCTCTCGCCACGCAATCAGCAAGTGGCGCAGGAGCTGGCCGACCGGTTCCCTGGCGTCCATGTCTGCGGCAGCAACCAAGAGGTGCTCGAGTGTGCCACCTCGATTGTCGTGGCCGTCCGCCCGCCGATCGCGCGAGCAGTGCTGACGGAGTTGAGCTTTCGACCTCAGCATGTGGTGATGAGCGCGATGGCGGGGATACCGTTGGACCGGCTGCGTGCCTGGTCCGCGCCCGCCCGCGAGGTCGTCCGATCCATCCCGCTGCCCTCGGCGTCTCGCGCGCGCAGCCTGACCGCGATGTACCCGGAGAACGCGACAGCCCGCGAATTGTTCACTCGGGTAGGCGATGTGCTCGTCCCCTCCGAAGAACCCGCCCTCGACGCGTTCAGTGCGGCGACCTCCACCTTCGCCGCGCACCTCGACTATCTCACCACCATCGCGACCTGGCTCACCGATCACGGCGTCGACCACAGCGCCGCCACCACCTACACCACCCACATCTTCGGCCAACTCGGCCAATCACTCCTGCAGCCGACCGACTCCCTGCCCACCCTCACCGAAAAACACATGACTCCAGGCGGAATCAACCTCCAACTTCTCACCGACCTCCGCCATGACGGTGTGCCCGACACCGTCCGCCGCGCCCTCGACCGCGTGCTCTCCCGCCTCCGCGACTGACCGCCGGAGCCGTGAAATCGGCTTGAAATCGGTTTGAGACGGCCGCTTCCTACCGTGACCGCATGAAGAATTCGATCATCGGCCGGCTTCTGGTGTCGGCCACCGCCGCAGTCGCGACCGTCGTGGGAGCCGCAGGCACCGCACAGGCGGAAGATCTCGTCGTCTTCGTCGGCGACTACCCGGGTATGGGTTCACCTGCGGATGTGGTGTGCCGCATAGGAATCACCGCGGTGCAGTGCTTTCCCATCGAACCCACCTACCCGGCGCCCGGCGAGAAGCCGTCCACGTGCCCCGGCCCCCGTGTCGCACTCACGCTCGCGCGATCGGGACCCGCCACCGCGAGCTGGCGATGTACAGGAGCGCTCGGCGGACCCAACGCCGTGCGTTGGCAGGTGGGACACTCCCAACAAATCGGCGTGTTCCGCTGCGCTGTCACCGGCACCGCAGCGGCACCGGCCGTGTTCTGCGCGCGAGATGACGGCAGTGGCAACGGATTCGAAGTGTCCCGCACGTCGTACCAACTCCGGGACGGTGCTTGAAAGCGGCAGTCCGTTCCGGCTGTGTGCCCGTGCGCCGTCGGCGCAAGGTGTGTCGCTGGTCGGCCAGACCTGCCGCGCCCGTTGGGCCTACCCACCGGCTACTGGCCGCAGCACGCGGATGTCAACTCCCGATGGTCAGTCGATCCAGTACCGCCGGATCGGCGTGCCGTCAGTCCACGGTTCCACCGATTCCAGTACGCCGCCGCAAGATTCGATGATCCGCCGCGATCCGACGTTGGTGTCGTCGCAGGTGATCAAGATCCGTTCGATACCGATTGCACGGGCGACAGTGATGCTCTGCCGCAGAATGGCCGTCCCGTAGCCGCGACCTCGGTGCTGAGCTAAGACGGCGTATCCGATGTGACCGCCACGGCGCCGCAGCGACTCGTTGAGGGTGTGCCTGATCGAGGCGCGCCCGACCACGCGGTCTTCGACTGTGGCGACCAGAAATTCGGCAGCGACGATCCCCGGGGGCAGGTTGATGCCGCGTCGGTAGTCCTCGAGTGCCGAAAGGTACTGTGCCCAAGTCATAGTCGGCGTCAATCCCAACGCGAACCCGAACCCGTCGTCGGCGGCCATCTCCTGATGGGCAGCGCGCACCACCCGCTCATCCGATTCCCGCAGCGGGCGCAGACGTATCAACTCGAGAGCACTCGATCCCGGCACAGAGGACATGCAAAAACCGTAGGCACCGAGGCAACCTCGCGTCGAGCCAATTGTCCACGCCCACCACCACACTGACCGATTCGGTGTAGTCGCTCCCACCTCGGCGGCATTCTGGTGCCGCTGTGCGGCCCCGTGCGCACCGTTGTCGGCGCGCCGGGCCGAGGGGAGGGTCAGCCCTCGCCGTGGAGGGTAAGCACGACCAGCGGGATGGGCCGGTCGATCTTGGACTGGAAGTCCGCCAGCAGTGGGTTGTTGGCCAGCACCCAGGCCGCGAACTCGTCGTAGTCCGCGCCTTCGAGCGTCTTCCCGGTCGCCTGGTAGCTCTTGTCCTGGAGTTCGATGGTGACCTGCGGATTCGCCTTGATGTTGTACCACCAGGCCGGGTACTTGTCATCGATGAACGAGCTCACGTACATGGTGTTGTCCCGGTACAGGGGTCCAAGGGGAGTCGTGTGCCGCTTGCCGCTCTTGGCTCCGGTGGTGGTGAGCAGGATGAGGTCCCCGCCCGCGTAAGCGCCGCCCACCTTGCCCGAGTTCTCCCTGAACTCCTTGATCACGTCATCGTTCCAGTTGGCAATACCGCCCTCCTGGTCCCAAGCCTGGTTCCACGGCGCGTTCGGATCGTTGTAGTCGGTGATGTCGGCCCGTTCCTGCTGTCCGGCAGTCGATTCGCTGTGGCTCATGATTCGAGTGTGTCGCAGGGATAGGACAGTTCGAGTCCTAACTCGGCGAGAGATCCAGACTTCAGTATCCCCCGCAGTGGATCGAAGACATTGGGGCAGTAGGGCGGACACAACGCAATCGGGCCGCTTTGGGTGCTGCCGGGGGCAGCCCGGTGTGTCGCATACTTGATCAGGCGCTATGTTCACGCATCGCTGCGCGAGCACGCGCCGTGGGAGGACGGCGGGATCGGGCATACCGCGGTCGAACGACTGCCGCGGTGGATCAAGTCGGCCAAGCATCGAACGGAGATTCTTCGCAAGATCGACCAGCTCCGCCGCGCGGCAATCGACGAATCCTGAAGGTACCCAAGACAATCGATATTCTGGTCACCGAGCCGATGGTGCGTCGCCCTCGTCGGGTCGGTGGAATTCGGCCGTGACTGTGCCGCCTTCGTAGAGCTCACCGCCGGAGTTCCAACCGTGTTGTGACATCAGGTCGACGAGAACGGTCCAGCGGTCGGGATCGATCTTTCCTGCGAAGCGGATGTGTCCGTAGCTGGACAGTGTTTCGAGGGTTCCCCATTCGACGCTGAGGTCGAGTTCGCCGAGGTGGCCGCGACGGACTTCCCAACCGGCCCGGCGAAACGCGGTGGCAACCTCACCCAGATGCGGGCCGATCTCGTCCTCGTACTGGTCGCCTGGTTCGGCGACGATTCCCATGTACACGTTGGGAACTCGCTCGAGGACCGCACTCAGCCAGTCGGGAGTATGCGCAGCGTCACGGGGAAACCACTCCATCTCCTTGGCGTAATGCTCCGGTATCGCTCTGAGCGAGGGCTCTTCGTCGTAGTCGAAATCAGCACGGAACGAACCGCTTTCGTCGACCTCGCACCGCACGGTGAACCATGTCCCGACCTCGGGCCGGTTCATGCCCTTCTTCAACTGCCAGCACAGGTCGGCCAGCCCCTCGGGATGGCGATGCGCGATGGGCTTTCCTCCGCCATCGACGACCGCGAACCCGGCCTGAGAGCCTCCGTCGCCCACCGAAGACCAGGTGAACACCCCGCGTGCCCCCTCGGGCAGTCCACCGCGCAACGCCCGCTCGATCTCGTCGAGTAGTTCTTCCTGTTGTTGGCTGGTGAGCGCCACCTCATACCCCGAATCCGACGTAAGTCTCCGTGCACGACCGACTCTAGCGTGGCCATGAATCGGGTCTGCGAGCTCACCTCAGGTGGTTTGCGGCATCACTGAATGTCGATGAGCGTGGGGCGACCGCGACTGGACGGTTGATCAGTGGGCATTGTTGGCGGAATCGGCCGAGAGGCCAGTTACCTCAGTGCCTCCTGATCGGCTGTCCAGCAACGTATCTCGGTGACGGCCAGCCACGCGGCGTTGCAACATGCCGGACGGCTAACCGGTTGAGGTGTGGCGCACTTCAGACCATAAGGCGGTGCTCGTCCACGCTGACTTCAGTTGGAACGGGTGGGCGTTAGGGGGCCCGAATAACGTGTGTTCTCTAGGCGAATCGTGTCGTGAGCTCGGTCGAGATCTCGTAGTGGCGCACGAGGAACAAGCGTTCGTCGAGCTTCTTGCGCCGCAGCCAACTAGTCACCTCGATGTTGCATTTGCTGGCGTTGCACGACCCGCATGCGGGCACGACGTTGCCGAGCGTGTAGCGGCCGCCGCGCGAGAGGGCCTGCACGCAGTCCTTCTGCAGCGAGGTGCCGGGGGAGCCGCAGTAAGCACACCCACCCCAGGACGCCTTGAGCGCGTCCCATTGCGCATCGGTGAGGTCGTGGGTGACACGCGCCATCCGCTTCTTGCGCTTGCGCGCGGCGCGAACCTGTTTGCTACCGCCAGTCGGCACGGGGTGAGAATACGTGTCGCGACAGTCAAAAGGTCGGAGGCCGAGCGCACTGGTTCCGTCACAGTCATGCACCGTGGACACCGGCGCTGGCACTCGTTGTGGATGGCTCGGGTCGCCGGTGGCGCTGTACACGGCAGTACTGGCGCGAAAGTCGGTGCGCGGTAATCGTTGACGGGCATGCTGGACGTTCTCGCGCACCTCGTTGTCAGCTCCGGGTGCCGTAGCTCTCATGTCTTGGGTGTTCGCAGTCTCCAGCACCCATCTTCGTCATCCCGGCATGCCTTCTGACGGGATCCGTTGTCGGCCTGTGTGTTTCGGCCGAAGGCACGATCGACTTCGCCCATTTGAGCGCCTGTGGGGATCTGCTCGTGACCACGAGCTCCAGTGTGCTGGTCTACCTCGACGCCGAACTCGCTGCACTCGGACTGACCGGCTGTCGACCGCTACGGGTGCGTGACACGTTGTTCCGATCCCCGCGGACGTGACCTGGGAAGAGCGTGCGGGTGCACGAGTTCCTGATCCTTGGGCAAGGGGCGCGATGGGCCAGCGTGATGATCTCGGCGCACATGTCGGTGGTGACGGTCTCGGTGCGGGCGAGTGTGATCTGGCGCTGGATGTGTTCGAGCTGGCGCAGGGTGGCCAGGTCAACGGGCGATGTCAGGCATCCCAGGGCCGATCCGCTCGGATGTGGTGGTCATGGTGTGTCGCGGAGCCGGTCGCGTTCGGCGGTGAGCGCGGCGTTGGAGTGGCGTAGTGCGGTGTTGGCGTCCGCGAGGGCGGTGTTGGTGTCTTCGAGGTCAAGGATCCGCGCGATCGCGGCGAGGTTGATCCCTTGGCCGGCCAGCGCGGAGATACGCGCTAACCGGGTGAGGTCGTCGTTGCTGTAGCGGCGGGTACCTCCCGCGCTGCGGGCTGGCGTAACCAGGCCGTGCTGCTCGTACAAGCGCAGCGAATGGGCCCCCATCCCGGCCAGCTCGGCGGCTACCGAGATCCCGTACACCGCTTGCCCGTGGCCCGGCCGGTGATCACTGGTGGGGCCGGGCATGGGGTCGTTTCGATCCAGCATCCTGCTCCTTCTTCTCGATACTTCCAGATTACCTAACCACGACACTTGCACTCTTCTCAGTAGAGTGCTAAAACAAATCTCAGCCAGATGACAGAGGTTATCTGAGTGCCGTCGAAAGAGATTGGAGTGAGTGGAGGTGGCGACCATGCTGATGCGCACCGATCCGTTCCGGGATCTGGATCGCCTGACCCAGCAGGTGTTCGGCACGTCGGCCCGTCCGGCAGCCATGCCGATGGACGCCTGGCGCGAGAGCGATGAGTTCTACGTCGAACTCGACCTGCCCGGCATCGACCCTGAATCCCTGGACTTGGATATCGAACGCAACGTGGTGACCGTCAAGGCGTCACGCGCACAACTGGACCCGGACCGGTCGATGATCGCCGCGGAACGTACCCGCGGGGTGTTCTCCCGCCAGCTGTTCCTGGGGGAGAACCTCGACACCGACGCCATCCGCGCGGACTACCGCGACGGGGTGCTGCGCTTGGTGATCCCGGTCGCGGAGAAGGCCAAACCCCGCAAGATCGAGATCATCCACCACAACAGCAACCATCAGGCCATCAACGCCTGAGCCCGGCGCCATCACGGGAAGGCCCTGTGATGATCCTCATGACGAATGGCGCGACCGGTCCCGCGCCGAGCGAGACTGCCGAGGAGTTGTCGTGGCTGGATCCCCGGCTGCTGAGCTTGGATCCTGATCTCGAGGGATTGTTCGCCGAGATCGACGACATCCTGTGCCGGGCCCGCAACCGCTGGGACTGCCCGCCGCGACGTGAACCCCGCACACCTCGGCCACGGCCTGGCCGCAGGTGGCCGATCATGTGTCACCACGGCCACCGGCCCGGCCCCGAGCAGGGTCGAGGACGCGGCCCGCCCACCGCACATCCGAGCCGGGCTCGACTTGGTATTCGACGACCAGTGAGAGCGAGGTGATGCCCGTCAAACACATCGACAAACAACACAGACCATACGAAACGTTCTCCTACACAGCTGTTCTCGCGATCAAGGGCCGGCGGCCGATTGCCCGGACCCGCACACCGGCACCAAGCGCCGCACCGAACACTCTCGGTCCGGCACGTGCACAGCCACCGCGAGTGGCATCCGGTTGACAGGCACGGATTCGTCGGCCCGCGCGCGAACACATCACAGAGAAGTCCTGTTCAGATTCCTTCCGTCTACGGGTGAGCCCGGTCAGCTGGGGTTTTCCGGGCTCACCCGGCCCTTCACTTCATCGACCACGATCGACACAAGAGGAGGAGAGAGCTAATGAGCAGTACCGCACCCTTTGCTGCGGCAGGCAGTGACTTCGACCGCGCCGAACAGAACGTTCTCCTCCGCGACAACGACGGCCAGGCCGGACTGGATCCGACCACGCTGGCACCGCCGCCGGAAACCGTGCGCGGCGCGCTCGAGTACGCCGCACTCACCGACCGTATCGACCAAGCCTGGATCACCCCACTGGACTGCGATGACGACGACTACGACCACCACAATGCCGACTGACAGCCCAATCCTCGCCACCTCGCGATGCGAACCTCACACCCATGACGCGCAGCCGCTGCCGCGCTGGCAGCACGGCCACGTCGCCTGGTTCAACACCGAGAAGGGCTTCGGCTTCCTGACACCCGATACCGGTCCCGCGGTGTTCGTCGATTACCAGGTGATCGACGTCCCCGGATTCAAAACGCTCACTGCCGGGCAACCGGTGACGTTCACCGCCGCCGACACCCCGCGCGGCTCCGAAGCCACCCGCGTCGTGCCCTACACGCGCACCACCAGCGTCCTGCCCCTACCCGCGCCGGGCACCGGTCGACCGCTCCCACGAACCCCACCTGATCGGCCGCATCGTTCCCGCTGCCGTGCGCGCGCCGCGTGAGTCGGACACCGGCGGTGGCCAACCCTGCCACCGCCCGCCGCAGCACAGCCGCGACCGCAGCACAGCTCCTCACCAGCACAGCCCAACCCCCGGTAATCGCCATGACTTCCACACACCCGACCCAGGCCACCGGCCGCCCGCGTCCTCGCACCGCCACGCACCGGATACCCGCCGCCGCAACCGATCCCGACGGCTCCTCCGTGGTGTACTGGCCCGAACCCAGCCCCCTGCGCCCTTGGTGGGACACGATCATGCAACCCGCCATGCCCGCCGATCCGGCCGCACCCCGATCTCCTGACCCTCGTCATCCGCACGCCCGCAACCCCTACCCGCGCCGCACCCGACCGGCCGCGAGCGCAATCACCGGTCGCTGACCCCATTTTGGGCCGCCCGCAAGCGGGCGGCCCAAACGCTCATTGGCCCTCCGTGATACCAAACAATCCGGCAACCAAGCTGGTCGAGGATGGTGGCCCGGCGATGCTTGGCTACCACCCTGGCATCGACTCCGCTCCGTCGTTCCTCTCGGTGTGTCGAAAGCGCGCCCATGGTCGCGCTGATCGACCTGGTTCGCGTGGGATGAAAGGCCAACCGGTCGTGGCGATCCGGGGCCTGCCGAACGCCGGATGATGTCTGCGGGTTCGGGCGGTCGACCGCTACCCACTCGGTTCGGCGCGGCCAGCGCGGGTCGACGGAAGATCAACGGGCAGAGATCATTTCAGCGTCGGTGACGCACGCACATGCCGAGTTCAGTCCGTCAATGTACGGGGCATGCGGAGGCGGTATCGGGCTAGCATGGCGCGCGTGTGGTTCAAAAAGTACGTGATCGTGTTCGGGGTGCTGTTGGTGTTGTCCGGCGGGTTGTGGGTGTTCGGTAAGTGGGTGGAGAATCCCGCCTTGTTCGACTTCTCGGACTGTTCGGGGGCCTACTGTCCGCCGGAGGTGTACCAGTCGATTGCCGCGCAACCGACCGTGACGACGGGGTCGGATGGACAGGATTACTTTACGGCTGAAGCCGTTTCGTGTTGTCGATGATCTTCATGAATTGATCGACGACTGCGGGCCAGGGGATCGCTGCGCGCCCTGTCTCACTGCGCATCGTTGCCGAAGGCACGCAGAAAGGTCGTCACTGCGTTCTCGGTGACTCGGCGCAACTCGGCTCGGGAGACCTTCCGTGTTCCCAACCGGGAACGATTCTCCAACGGGCCCGTGAGCAGGGCGCCGAACTGTTCGGCGGCGATCGCGGGATCACCATCGAATGTCAGCCTGTCGGCCAACGCAAGCCTTGCCAGCTGCGCCGCCAGGGCGTCGTTGACTCGGTCGGTGGCCCTGTCGCTGACGATGTCGAGCAGATCCGGCATGTTCAACACGTTCGCCTGCAGCAGGCGCCGCAACGCTTCGGACCGCTCATCGCAATAGCACTCGGCGAGTCTGAGCCCGGTCTCGGTCAGCAGTGCGGCCAGATCGCCGCGGCCACCGAGCAGTTCGACCGCGGCGAGGTTTCGAATCAGGGCCTGGTCGGACAGTGCGGCAACCACTTCGCGGAACAGATTCTCCTTGTCGCCGAAGTGGTTATAGATCGTGTGCTTGGCGACCCGAGCCTCGACCGCGATCGCGTCGACACCGGCCAGGTGGTACCCGTCGCGGGCGAAGATCGTGAACGCGGCGTCGAGGATCGCTTGCCGCTTGTCGATCCGCCCGGTCGGGCCGCCCGGTTTCTCTGCGCGCACGAAGCAACCATAGCGTCAGCACCCGCTAGTGCGCTAAATTGCACTGGCTAGTGCAGTTGGAGTTTTTGGAGGGACGATGATCATCAATCTGCTGCGGTTCAGCTTCAAACCCGGTGTCACCGAGGAAGAGAAGGCAGAAGTCCTGGCCGCAATGCGCCGTACCGCGTCGGTCGAGTCAACGGTGTTCGCCACTGTCGGCCAGGATCTCGGGGACCCCGACGACGGTTTCACCCATGCCTATCTGACCGCGATCCCCGACCTGGACGCGCTCGAGCGATACATGCACGATCCGGTACATCTGGAGGGTGACGAGTACATCCTGCCGCGATTGGCCAAACTGTCGCCAGTGCGGTTGTCCGACGATCCCGACCCCGAACTGCTGCATAAGATCTCCGCAATCCACGCGAGCAAAGTAGAGAGGTATCCCGCCTGGGGCCGTGGAGTGGACGCACTCTTCGGTGCCGCCGGGACGGAACCCACGCCAGCGGTCACGACACGGCGCCGGGACAACAAGCAACCCGAGACCAGATCATGGAAGTCCTGACGACGATGCCGACGTGACGCTGGTCACCGACGGTGACACGTTTGCCGAATTCACCTCTGGAACGCACGCTCATGCCCCGGCCGCGCTGATCGAACCGGCGACGCAGCTGCGGCTGCGCTCACGGTGTCAGCCAGACGCACTCGCATAGCCCGCCTTGTTCACCGCTCGATCACATCGGTGAGTGGCCGGTGAGGGCTCGGTACAGCCAGGCGGTGGCGTCGGACTCAGCCCTGAACCGTTCTCGCACATCGTATGTGCCGCGTTCGAACGCGCCGACCTCCCAGCCGCCTGAGCCTGGTCGCAAGAACCAGAAATCGGTGGGGAGCTGGTCGTGGGAGTGGATACCTGGGATCTGGAACGATTCCGGGGGCAGTCCGGCCCCGAGCAACGCTGCGCTGAGTTGCTTGCGATCCATTCAGGCGGGCCTTTCTTCGACGAGGTAGCCGTTCTGTAGGAGCCAGGTGACACTCAGTGCCGATCCGGCGTCGGGCAGATAGGTGGCCTGCAGCATGAATTGCGTGCCGCCGCCGGGCTGTTCGAACCAGGGAGCGATCGGCCCGGCGTCGACCATGAACGGCTTCAGTACACAGTAGAGGTGGTAGTTGCTCTGCGATGTTCCCTGAGGGGTGTTCAGATTCTGGGGCGGCAGCGCTCGCGCGGCGAACCGATCACCGGCCGGTGCCAGGAACCGTCCACCAGGAAACCCGAATCGGTCGATTCGCTGGCCGGGCCACAGTGCCTGCGCATAGCGGATCGCGTGTCCGCCGAGCATCAGGAATCCGTCGGCGGGTGGGTAGATCCAGCCGGAACCGTTGCGGTATTTCGCTACGAAGTCTTCCGCGGACAGTGACTCGAACCGCTGATATCCGATCAGGAGCGGCCCTACCGGCGGCGTTCGCGGCAGCGGGTCGGGTCCGAGATACGGTCGATTCGGGTCGTAGAAGCTGGTCGTCGCCGGCGCGGTGTCCGGAGTTCCCGGGGTGCACATGGATTGCCCTGAGCCGGGCTGAGCCTGCGCCGGGAGCGGTGGGCCGACCAGAAGAAGCAGTGCAGCCAAGATCGTGGTGACGAAAGTCCGGTAACGCACGATACCCCCAAGAGCCTGAAAGTATTTGCGGCTCAAGAATATAGGATCCATATGCCGCACATCTCGAAATCGGCCCGACGGGATCGGGTCATAGCCTGACGCGCTGGCACGGCTGATCCACGACTCGGCTCCGAGGCCAACCTCGTTGTGCTACAGGTTTGTTCAGATCAACCCGCTGCTCCCCGAGGTGAGCTCCGGCCTCTCGGCTATCTAGGGTGTGTCTCCAAATCCACTAGGGCGTGCCGCTCAGAACAGCCGCTTCTGCCGAATGCAGGTTGAGTTCTCACGGCGTGATGGTGATACCGGCGGACAGCGGCACCTGCCGAATCCCTGATGGGTCGTGCGCGTCTATCAGGACGTCATTGCCTGCGACTGAACAGTTCTGCTGCGGTGTACTCGGCGCCGGGTAGTTTGTCGAGGGCGGTCGTGATTCGGCGTTCCTCCCATTGGAAATGGGATTCCAGAATGGCTGATAGGCCGGCGATCTCGTTGCGGACTGTCGCGAGATTCTCGGTGTTGAGTTCGGTGAGTGCGGTGGTCATCCGGGTCAGGATGTCGGCGACCAGATGGTGGTCGGCGGAGAGTTCGGTGAGTACCGGGGCCAGGTCTGGGAAGTGTTGGGCCAGAACGGGAAACGCTGTTCGGTCCTCGCTGGTGTGGTGGTCGGTGAGGGCCTGGCAGAAGGCAAGGCAGTGCGCGCGCAGGTCCCGGAGCGGGCCGATCGGCTCGTCACCCGGATATTCGTCCAGTGCGCGGGCGACGCGGCGTAGTTCGCTACGCAACCAGTGGTGAGTGTCGATCAGTTCGCGGCCTAGAGCGCGGGCGCGACGGGGGTCGGTGGACATGGAGATCTCTTTCGCGAAGCAGGCGGGAGGCGGCCGTCGCGGATGGTAAAGAATGCGCGAGGGCCTCAAAGGTGTTGTGGCAGTAGCGATCATGCGCTTCGAACGGCGCGCCCGATATCAGCAGGGCAGGAAGAGTCGTTCCATGTCTGCCTCCGGAAATGTGGTGCCTCCATGCCGACGCCGTCCACCTGGCGCGTACACGCGACACCACCATTCTATGCGGACGGCAACGTGCCTTCCGGCAGCGTGAACCGAGGCGTTGATCACTACAGACAAACCGCGCTTCAGGTGGTGAGGAAGACCGGTAGTCGGGAATGTCCGTTGGAGATGAAGCTACTCACGGGCCGCAACTCGGTCGGGTCGACTGCCAGGCGGAGCTTCGGTACTGCGCGCGCTTGAACCACCGCGCCATCTGGATGGAACATTCGCGCCACGAGGCCGCTACCGCAGCGCTTCGTGCCGATGATCGGCTGCGGCGTGATTCACGACCTACTTCCCTCGCGACCCGCTACCGCGGCCGTCCTGCTCCTGCACGGCCTTGCTGATATTCCGTCCGAAACACGGGCAGGCCTGCCGGTGCAGCTACACATCTCAGCATCCGACAGGTTTGCACCCGCAGAGCAGCTGACTGCCTGGCAGGCTCGCGCCCGCCGCCACGGAGCCGCAGCGACAGTGCACACCTATTCCGGCGCCGGGCATTTCTACACCGACGACACTCTGCCGGACTTCGATCGCCTGGCCACCGACCTGACATGGCAACACGCTACCCAGTTTCTGACTGACCTTGAACCAGAACCGACCTGAGCCCGGTCCGGGAGCTGAACTGCCGTTCATAACCCGACACCGCCGGTGACATCGATTGTGGCGCCGGTGATCCAGCGGGCGTCCTCGGCGGCCAGGAACGCCACTGCGTCGGCGATGTCGGGGACTTGGCCGATCCGGCCGAGGGCGGTGAGGCCGATGGTGCGGGCCATGTTCGCCGGGTCGGCGAGCGCGTCGGCCGTCATGTCGGTGTGGGTGTAGCCGACCGCGACGGAGTTCACGGTGATTGCTTGTGGCCCAAGGTGTTTGGCCAGGGTATGACTGAACACGTCGAGTGCGCCTTTGGTGAGCGCGTAGCCGATGCCGGGGACCGTGGCGAGACGGGCGACGACGGAGGAGATGTTGATGATCCGGCCGCCGTCACGCAGCCGTGGCAGCAGCCGCTGGGTGAGGAATACCGGTGCCTTGAGGTTGACGGCGATCATGCGGTCGAACTCCTCGGCGGCGAGAATCTCGATCGGACGCTCCATGACGTAGTGCCCCGCGTTGTGCACCAGAATGTCAATTCCCCACTCCCCGTGCGCATTCAGTTCGGCAGCCAGACCGTCCGCTAGGGTCTCCACATCGCCGGGAACGCCCAACTCGGCACCCACGATGAACGCCCGGCCGCCTGCCTCGGCGATGGCCGCTGCGGTCTGCTGCGCCGCCGGCTCATTGCTGCCGTAGTGCACCGCAACCAAAGCGCCGTCCCTGGCCAATCTTTCGGCGATGCCGCGCCCGATGCCCCGGCTGCCGCCGGTGACCAGCGCGACCTTTCCGTCGAGGTTTCCCATGGTCACTCCCCGTCCAGCCAGGCGCGGCCCGATTCGAGGATGGTGCGCTCCTTGTCGCTGAAGCGAGTCGGGTACGTGCCGGTCACCGGGACTCCGCTGCGTTCGAGCAGGTACGCCAGTGCCGCGTATTCGCGGGGATGGCGACCACGAAGGGCCTCGGCGCCGATGTGTTCCGCGCCGTCGACGCCGTAGGGGTAGGTGAATCCGCCTAGGTCGTAAACGGAGTCGCGATGGGCGATGCGCCAGACGCCGTCGTGGCGGCGCACGCGATCGAGGAAGCGGTTGTGGATTGTCGCGCCGAGACCGGACTCGAGGTGGTCGGCGAGCAGGATCGCGTTGGTCTCGACGAACGCGCGATCGCCCGCGAATTCGATGGCGGGGGAGCCGATGAAGTGCTTGTTGCGTAACGGGCCGCCGCTGAGGCGACGGGAGCCGTCGATGAAGTCGCGGGCACTGCCGGAGAACCACAGGATCGTCAGTGTCGCGTCCTCGTGGAACAGCCCGGCCAGTTCCTCCCACTGCTGCCGGTCGCGATGGATCCAGCCCGACATCAGCTCGCTGATTGCCAGACGGTCGGCGATTCGATCATCGGTCATGTCCGAAACCTCCTTGTTCGCATACTGATTGAGTCCTGATTCGCTATTCACGTCGACGGATGCCTACGGCGATGGCGGCGAGCGCGGCCACGACCATGAACGCGGCCAGCGTGAGATAAGAGCCGGTGAAGCCCGCCTGGGTGGGTAGTCCGTCGCGCTGATGGCCCGCGATCATGGCCGCGGTGACCTGGGTGCCGATCGCGCCGCCGAGCATGCGGACGACGGTGTTCATGCCGGTCGTCTCCGCGACGTTCACGACGGGAACCGAATGCACGATCACGGTCATGAGGGTGGGGAAGGCGATGCCGAAGCCGAGTCCCATGAGTCCGAGGCTGATCATCATGTCGTAGGGGTGTGCGCTCCACACGGCCATGTAGCCGAATCCCGCTGCGGTGATCAGGGTTCCGAGGGTGAGGGCGGTCGTCGCCCTGATCCTGGCGGCCAGCCGCCCGGCATACGGGCTGACGATGATCGTCGGGATCGACATCGGCAGGCAGTACAGCCCGCACGCCAGAATGCCTGCGTGGTAACCGAATCCGGCCTCCGGCGGGAGTTGGGCGAAGATCGGGTAGACGGCGAAGGCGCCGTACATGCCCGCGCCGAACAGCAGGGCGACGACGTTGGTGGTCCACACCCCGCGCAGCCGCATCAAACTCATGTTGATCAGTGGCCTGCTGCCGAACGTCTCAGCGGCGATCCAAACACCGCACACCACGACACCGCCGATGATTACCCCGAGGGTCCGGCCCGTCACCCAACCCCATTGGCCCCCTTCGCTGATCCCCAGCACCACAGCCGTGACACCGACGACCATCAACGCCGCGTTGAGCCAGTTGACCCGACCGCCCGGGCGCACCGGAGACTCGCGCACCAGCATCCAGGTCCCGGCCAAGGCGATCAACGTGATGACCATCGGAATCCAGAACAGCCAGTGCCAGTTCAGGTACGGCAGGATCAGGCCGGGCAGGATGATCCCGACCGCGCCGACGCCGATCATCGCGGTCACCGCGCCGATGCCCGCCGCGACGCGCTCGTGCGGGAACTCGTCGCGAATGATGCCGAACGCCAACGGGAACAACCCGCCCGCGAGGCCTTGCATCGCACGTCCGGCGATTTCCGGGGCGAGCGAATTCGATACGGCGCAGACGAGTCCGCCCGCGGCCATGACGGCCAGGACGAGCAGCAGCATCCGCCGCTTGCCGAACATGTCGCCGAGTCGGCCGATCACCGCGGTCGCCGCGGCGGCGGCGAGGAAGTAGGCGGTCAGCAACCAGGTGATGCCGTTCTCGCTGGTGTGCAGGTCTCGCTGGAGCAGGGGGAGCGCCGGGACGACCACCGATCCCAGGACGCCATATGCCAACGCGCCCAGCATCAGTGGCGCCAGGACCAGGCCCACGTTCACTTCGGTCTCCGGTGGTCTCGTCCGTGTTCCGGTTGCCGCAATCGACATCTCGATCTCCTTGGTCAGGTGTGCCTAACCAATGTCGTCCGCGGTGGGTGTTGCCTGCTACCGTCATCCGGACAGCGGATTCCGGATTTCCGCCAAGATCGGTGTCACTATGGGGTGTGCCTCAACACCGCCAGATCCCGTGGTTCGGCTACGACGACATTCAGGGCCGCTGGGCGCTCGTGCACGGCGAGGGCATCGCACCGCATTCGCATGAGCAGGGTCAGCTGCTGTACGCGGCCAGCGGGGTGCTTGCCACCACCACCGTTGGCGGCACCTGGGTCTCGCCGGCGAACCGAATATCCTGGACCCCACCGCATTTCGAGCACTATCACCGCGCCTACGGCGACACTGAGATCAGCATCCTCGAGGTGCCCGAAGCATTGTGTGCCGTGCTTCCCGCGCAGCCGAGCGTGTTCGCGGTGTCCGGGCTGCTGCGCGAGGCCGTGTTGAAGCTCACCGGCGGCAGCACGCTGCGGCCGACGGCCGCGGACCGGCTGCTGCGGGTGATCGTCGACGAATTGACCGAACTACCCGAGCAGTCACTGCACTTGCCCGAACCCGTCGACGACCGACTGCGCGCGGTGACCGACCGGCTGCACGCCGATCCGGCCGAGTCGGCCACGCTCGAGGAACTGGGACGAGCCGTTGGTGCGAGCGAGCGCACCCTCAGCCGCCTGTTCCGTACCGAGCTGGGCATGAGCTTCAACCAGTGGCGCACGCTGCTGCGCGTGCAGCACGCGCTGGTGCATCTCGTGCACGGCCACTCGGTCACCGAGATCGCGGTTCGCTGCGGCTGGTCCAATCCCACCAGCTTCATCGAGGCCTTCACCGCAATCATCGGCCAGACCCCGGGCCGGTACCAGGCCGATCTGCGGCACGCGGGGGATATCAGCGCCCCGCCGCGGTGAGGCGACCCCGGGGTGCCGGGCAGTTCGGTCTCCTCGACGAACAGCACCCTGAAATACCGGCCGGGCACGCGGGTGACGCTCACCGCGCGCCGAGGGGAATTCGTGGCCGGTGACGGGGGGCTAGCGGCCTACTTCGGCCACAGACCCTCGTGGAAATCGTGCCAGTGTTTCTCGGCAAGCTTGGCGAAATATGTCTTTCGATCGTCGCCCCACGGTGTCACGACCTGGTCGCGCAAGGACTCACCCATTTCTCGAACGGCCTCGTCCCAGGTGGTTTCTTCTCGATGGATACGATCGTACAAATTCTGCGCGGTCCGCGCGTTGTCGTACTCGGACACCTCTGGGCCGATGTCGGGGCCGTGTCGTGCCTTGATCTCGTGCCGCACCCTTGCCGCCTCGAGGTATCGAACACTCCGTGCGTCGATCAGCTTCTTCACTTGATATTTCTGCCAGTCGGGCAGCTTGGCACCTGGCTCCGGCGGCGCGATGATTCGAGACGCCGGCTCAGCGCGCGCCAGGCAACCTCCTCCGCGAAGGCATTAGTGGTCCAAGCGACATCTGCGCGGAACATGGTCTTCTCCGGCGTCGGTATGTTGAGGACCTTCCTGTCGAAATACTCATCACCGCCGAATTCGGGTCCGTCGTACTTGATTCGCCACCCCTGTCCACGCAATTCGCGCAAATGACGGGTCAAAGTCGGCGAGAGTGCGATGACATCAAATACGCGCGGAGCCAGTTCCTCGGCGTACTTCTGTTTAGCCGCAATGTCATCCACGGCATTCCCCACGGCCTTTTCGAGCCACGAATGATCGGTATTGGTGGCTTTCTCGACCACATCGGCTGCCGCCTGAGCCGGGCTGCGGAAATCGTGGTCCATGACGAACTCGATCTTCCCGGCCAGCTTGCGGATGCGTCCGATCAACTCCAAAAACTTCCCACGAGCACTGCCGCTCACATCCGCTCCAACATGCCTATCCTTCGCACCGCGCACCGAACCATGTAGTCAGAATATCTGTCCCCAACAGAGGGAATAGTATGCGCTGCATTGGTTTTCGACTTCATCAGTCGTAGAGCCGATGCGGCTTTGGCTCGCATTTTCCGAGATGCACCGCTGGACAAGTGATCAGGGGAACTGAGGCAGCTCGCCCGATGCCGCCCTCTTGCCTGCATTGGATTCAGGAGCACTCCTCGGTGCACGGACCCGATGGGACAGAGCGGGCCTGCGGAAGATCAACGGGCCGAGGGTGATCCGACGTCGGCCGAATCGCACCACAACGCAGATGTGCGCGCGGAGACCGCAGCTGGTCACGTGATCAGGGGGCACTGTGGGCGGCATCGGTCGAGAGGCCACTTACCTCAGTGCCCTCTGATCACCTGTCCAGCAACGTATCTCGATCGATGTCGGCCAATCACACAGCATCCCTGCATGCACGGCCTACAGGCTGAGGTGGTGGTGCGGTTCAGAACATCCGCTCATGCCGCCGGGCTCCCTGAATAGACCTGGTTGCCGTTCATCCAGGTTTCCAGGACTGTGATGTCTTTGATCTGATCCGGTGGGCAGGCGCGGGGGTCTTGGTCGAGGATGACGAAGTCGGCGTATTTGCCGACTTCGAGGCTGCCGACTTCATGTTCGGAGGAGAGCTGCCACGCCGCTTCGGATGTCACGGCGCGGATTGCTGATTCCACCGATATGCGCTCTTCGGGTGCCAGCACGTAGTCGGGTTCTTTCCAGGTGCGACGGGTGACGGCCATCTCGATCATGTGCAGTGGGCGGGGGTCGGTGACCATGAAGTCGGAGTGCAGCGTGAACCCGATTCCCGCTGCCTCCACGCTGCGGCACCGGTCGAGCAGCAGTGCCTTTTGTGCGCCGAAGACCTTGTCGCGCATCGCAATACCCCAGTAGTGGACATGCCCGATCAGGAAGCTGGCGGATACGCCCAGGTCTTTCATGCGGGTGATCTGTTCGTCGTGCAGGATCGAGCAATGCTCGATCCGCACCCGCGCAGCGCCTGGCTCCACCCCGGCATCGCGTATCGCGTCGCAGGCATCCAGGATGTTGTCGATACCGGCGTCGCCATTGCCGTGGATCGCGAGCGACCAGCCTTTGCTCGCGCGGTCGACCGCCTCCGCGGCGAGCACCTTAGGCTCCATGTAGGCGATTCCGTAGTTGTCGGTATTGAGATACGGCTCGCGTTGCAGGCCGGTGAATCCCTGGTTGGAGCCGTCGGCGACGAGTTTGTAGCCCGCGATACGCACCAACGCGTCGCCGTCGCCCGGCCGCACCCCCGCCGCGTCCCAGGTGTCAGTGCCGAGGGTGTAGAAGGGGTAGGCGCGGATACGGGTGTTGAGCTTGCCGGTGCCGGCCGCCTGCGTCAGGACGGTGAGGTCGTCGGGCGTGTGGCTCAAGGTGCCCAATCCCAGTTCACTTACTGTGGTCAACCCGACCTGCCGCCAACCTTCGAGTAGGTCGATCAGCGCGTCGACCGGGTTCAATCCGGCAGCGGCGTCGCATTTTCCAAGGACCTGGTTGTATGCGACACCGTTTTTCATTGTCCCGGTGAGTTTTCCGTCGGCATCGCGAACGAACTCGGCTCCCTCCGGATCCTCCACATCCTCCCCGATGCCTGCGGCGGCGAAGGCCGCGGAATTCGCGTAGGCAATGTGTCCGGAGGCGTTGAGGACGAACACCGGGTGCGTGGTCGATACCGCGTCGAGTTCGGCGAACGTCAGCGCTGCCAGGTCCGGCTGTACGGCCGGATCGAAATTGCGGGCGAGGATCCATTTGCCTTCGGGCGCTTGGCTTGCCATGTCCGTCAGATGATCGAGCACCTCTCGCGCGGTGGCGAAGCGTGCCATGCCGACGTACTCCATCAGCGCCGCCACCATGCTGCCGGTCAATACATGGGTGTGCGCATCGACGAAGCCCGGCAACATCGTTCGGCCGGCCAGATCGATCTCCGTGGCTCCCACCCCCACGATGTCGCGTACCTGCGCCTCCGCGCCGACCGCTACGATCCGATTGCCCTGAACCGCGATTGCCTCGGCAATCGAGAAGGCCCGGTCAACGGTCAATATCGTGCCGCCCGTGAACAAGTACAGCTGTTCGCCCTCGGGAATCCCTGAAGTGTCCATCGATGTCCCCTGCTCTGGTATCTCGACGACACCATTGCCGCACGCACCGCGATCGACCTGCGATGCCGGGCAACAGCTCGCCGCTGTGATGAACGTCGGTCGCGGCGAACAACATTCGAACGCAACCGGGGTCGCATGGTCATTGTCCGCGAAGTGCTGCGTGGCCCGCAGGCGAACTCGAACTCTCGTGCCGCCTCGGCCGATTCGAACCTGTTCTGTACCAGCCAAATTCCGATGCCGACCGGTCACCCGACATTGTGGAATCCAGTAACCAGAGTGTGCGGTAGGTAGTCGGACTCGACGGGTGGTGGCCAACCGTGATGGCGGTAGGCCAGGGTGGCCAACGCGAGTGGCCGGAGCGGAAGCCGAGTGCGTGGCCGATCGATCAGGTAGGAGGATAGTTCGCGCAGCTCGGAGAGTCGGTCGAGCAGTGCGTTGTGCTGGTGCAGCAGTTCGGTCATCTCGGTGCGGAAAGACTCCTTTTCACCGGTGGGCAAGGCGAACAGGGCGCGCAGTGCGGTGCGCTCGGTCTCATTCCGATACTCCTCGCGAGACCGGACACCCGCGGTGCCGACTGATCGCTCAGGAAATCAGCCCGGGCACGTCACACTGTTTTTGTACGTCACGCACCAGGTGTAGGTCCCGTCGTCCGACTTGACTTTTTGATACTCTGCCTGAGCCCATGGCTGCCAGTAGCACAGCCCCAGAACCACCCCCAGAACAACAAGAGCGACCGCGATGATCTTCGCCTCGATCCGAGCCGCCCTGACGCGATCTCTCATCGGAAGCTCGGCGTCTCCTGCGCTAATCATGCTCACCTTTCCCTGATGCCGCTCTTCCCTGACGGGACAATGCATGGCTTTCGGTCCCCTCATACGGACCGCTAGGTCTCATCGACGGCCACGCATGGCCCGTTACCCCACACACGTAATTTTTCAATCATTTCGCTGCTCACGATCATGGAACCGCCCATCGGCCCGCATCGCTCAGGCTCCAGCAACAAGGAATTTGGAAGAAGGTTCGGATTGCGGAAGGAAGTCTTCTGCAACCTTGCACACAGCTGCGGCAGGGGCTGAAAGGGTCACAAGCTGTTGACCAGGCAAGTTGCGAGGCCAGCGTGGATCTCGGGGGAGTGGATGCCAGGCCCGAGACGGGCCTGGTCCATGTTTACTCCATAAATTCAGCTGAGATCGCCGAAGCCCTTCAGCTCCTTCCGTGCATCAGGTCCTTCATATGTGGGTTCAATGTAGTGGCGTTTGGTGACTGCGCTGTTCGAATGACCAAGCTGAGAGGCAGCTTTGTCGGGATCCTTCTGGCCGATCCTGGTGCCGACGGTCTTGCGATACACGTGCGGATACATGGGCAGCTCGTCTAGTCCAGCCCGCGCATGAGCGTCCTTGATCTGTGGACGAACGTTGTTGGGATGCCGGATGGTTCGCCTCCGGCTCGGGAAGACAAGGTCCTCGGGCTCATGTGGTGTGCGTTGGCGGCAGCTGCGTAGCACCGCGACCAGCCACTTCGGGAGCTTGAGGCGTCGGCGGGCTTGCGGGCCACCTTTGGGGTAAGGCTGCGCGTAAATCGAGCGACCGTCCCCCCATGCTGCGGTTGATTCTATGAGCACGGTTGGTATTGCTGCATTGAGGTCGACGTGACGCCATTTGAGGACGACCACTTCACCTATCCGGGCACCGGTGCCGAGCATGAAGTCGACAATGTCGGCGATGCCATTGGCTTTGGCCAACCGATCTGCGCGAAGTCCTTTGCGAACGCGTTTGACCTCCTCGGGCTTCAACGCGATGACTGGCTTCGTATCTACCGAGACCGGTGTGGTGAGCTTGACGAGGTTGCCGAACCTGGCGGCCCCGTGTTTGGTGGCCAAGACCCACATCGCGGACAGGCATACCCGTGCGATCTGAGCAGTGGGTTTTCCCACCTCGCTCGATACGTCGTCGAACAGTCGCTCCATGCGGACGATCGAGAGCTCGTCGATGGTCAGTTGGCCTACTCTCGTGACGATGTGGCGTTCGGTGGCTCGGCGATAGCGCTGGTATGTCGAGGGCGGATGTTTTGTCTTCGCCATGGTCAACCACGCTCGGGCAAGATCCTCAACCAGAGATTCGGGTGTCAGCTCGTCTCTGTCCGCTGTGGCGTTGTAGCGCTTGGCGAGCTTCTCGGTGAGCCTGGATTCCGCTTTTGGTCCACTAGGACCTGTCGCGGTCACCTGTCGGCTCCGCCCGTCGATATCGCGATAGTAGGTAATGGCCTCCCACTTCTCTGGCTTCTCGCCATCGGCAGTAAGCTTGTTCCGCGTAATCTTGCCCCACGTACCAAGTTTCGTTCTTGCCCGCGGCATCAGAGGTGTCCGTATCCATCGAAGACACGGCAGGCGGTGCTCGTATTGTTCATTTGTACTCCCGTAGATGATTTACCGGTGCTAGCCGGTGTCGTGCATTTCAATTCTACGGGGCCGCAGCTCTATTCGATGATTCAGTGAGAACGGATATGCGAATATCTGCCCATTTCAACGTGTTCGGTCATTCGTTGGAAAGTACGACCACGCCGGTCGTCTGAATCTTCAACGGAGGCCGTGGGTGTCGGTTGTTAGCGGCCAGGGCGCGTATAAGGTCGGAGACGAGTTTGCGCTGATCGCGATCCAGGATCGCGGCTTCGGGCGGCGGGATGTAGGGCTCGTCGAGCTCGAGTGCGATACCGGACCAATGTGCGACGTCGCGGGTGTCGAGCTTGAGCGCAGTAGCGATCGCGCGGATGGTCTCCATCGCTGCCGGGTGCTCAGGGTTGTCGATCAGACGAGTGACGGTGGTGGCGTGCACGCCCGCCTCGTCGGCGAGCTGGTTGCGACTTTTGATGCCGACCGCGGCCATCGCGGAGGCCCACGGTTCGGGTATCGGGCGTGTTCGTGCCATGTCCACAAGAGTAAGGCATACGTCCACACCATCCGTGGACATGGTGCTGATTTCCTGTGCGCCGTGCGACTAGATCCTTCCAGCAAGCGCTACTACCTGCGGTAATTCTCTATACCGAGATCAATGACAGTAGACATCAATGTCTTCTGTTGTTAATGTCTGTAGCAGGGGAGGTAGTACACAGGAGGGAACTTTGATGGCGGACAGCGCGCAGTTGAGAAACCGGACAGCGCTACGAGATGCGATGACAGCCAAGCGCTTTACGGTCCGGCAGCTGGCCAGCCGAGCAGGCTGCGGCAAGAGCATCATCGGATTTCTCCGCTCAGGAGCCCGAAGGTCGTGCAGTCCGGAGCTGGCGGCGAAAATCGCTGCGGCACTGGAGATCCCGACTGATGAGCTGTTCCCCGACGAGAAGGAAGGAGGCGTGAACTGAGCCAGTGCTCAACAGATCTACGGGAGAGAAATAGTTGACCCGGCGGGCTAGCACTCCGCCGGGTCGGCGCACATCTACGGGAGTAGTTATGCGATTTCAGTTTAACCCGTCGGTCGCGAAGGCGACAGACGGGCGCACGGCGTTGCCGCTGAACAGGCGGTCGTGATGGTGATCGAGTTCAAGCCTGCGGTGCGGCGCAAGACTCCGGCACGGCTGGCGCTCGCCGGCCCGTCTGGGGCGGGCAAGACCTATACCGCGCTGGCGATGGCCTGGGAGTGGGCGCAACGTGAGAAGTCGGTGATCGGGATGGTCGATACCGAACATGGCCGCGCCAGCATGTATCAAGGGACGAACGGTTGGCAGTGGGAAACCCTTGAGCCCGAGCGGTTCTCGCCTCTGGGGTTGGTCGAGATCCTCGGTGCGGCCGCCGGGCGCGGGTTCAACCCGTTCATCATCGACTCGTGGTCGCACTACTGGTTCGGCCCCGACGGGATGCTCGAACAGGTCGACCGACGCAAGGCTGGTACCAACAGCTTCTCGGGCTGGAAGGAAGTCACCCCCGACGAGCGCAAGATGATCGAAGCGATGCTCACCTATCCAGGGCATCTGATCGTGACGCTGCGGACCAAGACCGAATACCTCGTCGAAGAGGATTCCAAAGGCAAAGCCGTCCCGCGCAAGGTCGGCACGAAGCCGGTCCAGCGTGACGGGCTCGAGTACGAATTCGACATCGTCGGTGATCTCGATCTGCGCAACAACCTGCACATCTCCAAGACCCGGCTGCCGTTCCTGGCCAACGAGGTCTTCGCCCAACCCGGAGCCGAACTCGCGACTCAGATCGCTGACTGGCTTGACAGCGGGCAGGCAGTGCCCACGGTCGGGGAGTTCCGGCAGCGGATTCTCGATGTCGAAGAGATGACGCAGTTGCGTGCGATCTGGCTCGAAGTCGAGTCCTATCGGATGCTCGGCGCGCCCACCGTCGACCACGAAGGCACACCGACAACGCTGCGCGAGCTGATCGTGGCAATCAAAGCGGCCATGGAGGCAGTCGATAAGGAGCAGGCCGCAAAGCGCGCAGCTGCGGCAGCCGAAGACGGCAACGACTACGCAGAGGGAAGGGGGTGAGAACTGATGGCAGCAAGGAAGTGTCAGGCACTCAGCTGTACGCACGGGTTGATCGAAATCGCCGAGATCGCGGAACGACTACGCGTCACTTCGCAGCTAGTGCGGCAATGGCGATCGCAGTCCAAACCGCACCTACTGGCAGACAAAGGGTTTCGGCTCAACGGAGACTCCGGTCCGCTGCGGTGGGTCGAATGCGACTACTGGGCCTACCTGGCTGAGCTGGCTGAACCGAGGTCGGCGTGAGCAGCCGCGGGCGTCCTTCCCTCGACGCGGTCACGATGTCGAAGGAGGACGCCAAGCGGATCTTCGTCGCCGAATATCGGTTCCTGCGCGAGGCGAACATGAGCCACGATGCGATAGCGCAGCGCCTCGGCCTGACGATCGCCACGCTGCGTACCCGCATCTTGCGCTACAACTGCCTGGTCTTGTCCAAGTCTGAGCAGCGGATCGCCGATCGCCTCGACGCCTTCATCGACGCCGGTGAGCCGTTCACCCTCGAACAGCTCCACGCCCTGGACGCCGGGATCGCGTTGATGCTGGTGCAAATCGCACTCAAGCGCGGACGCATCCGCTCCTCGCAGTCACGGGCGCAACGGCCCAGACGCGCGCCGGTCTACACCCCGGTCTGGACCCAGTCGTGAGCGGCGCTGATCCATTCGGCGATGGCCAGGACTGGGCGGTAATCGACGAAATCAGTGACAACGACGGCTATCCGGCCCGTGTGCTGTGGGAGTGCAGATACGTCATCGAAAGCGGTAGCGGGCGTGCGCAGGTGACCGAACGCCGTTGGGGTGACGGCCAATACGAATCCCGTGAGGTCGAGCCCCTGACCTGATCCTTTCGCCCGCCCCCGCCGAGCCCGCGCCCACGCGGCAGCTCGACACCGCGCACTCGTGGCGTCGAGCCATGCAGGTGCGCAAAGACTTTCGGAGTACACGCATGCCCGTTGACGCCTGCGGGGTCACCCGAGACACCCGCGGATACATCAAAATCGCCTTGGACTTCCTTGAGAACCCTAAGACCGGCCCGATGTCGCCGGTGACCAAGCTCAAGTTGATCGAGCTGTGGATCTACTGCGCCCGCAACCGAACCAACGGCATAGTCACCGCGACCCAGGCACGACGGCTGGTGCCGGGCCGTATCCGTGAGGTCTTCACTCTCGCGCGCTGCTGGCATCACCATGACTGCACCATCGCGACACCGTGCCAGCACGGTGCGTGTACACCGTCAGCGCCGTGCGGGCGCGAGTTTTTCACGATGCACGACTACGAGCGCCACCAAACCTTGCACGGCCCAGCGGTCGCCAAGCGTAAGGACCCACGTGGCTACCTCAAGCTCAGCGTCGACTTCCTGGAGAACCGCAAAACCGGTCCCCTGACACCGGTCTCGAAACTCAAGTTGCTCGAGTTGTGGATCTACTGCGCCCGCAATCGAACCAACGGTGTCATCGCCGCCAGCCAAGCACGCAAGATCGCGCCACCGCGCATCCGTGACGCGCTCTCCATCGCCGGATCATGGCAGCACCACGACTGTGCTACAGCGACACCGTGTCGGCTCGGCGCATGCACGACGGACAAACCGTGCGGTCACGGTTTTTTCAGCATGCACGACTACCAACACCATCAAACCCACTATCTCGACCCCACCGCAAGGACCGAACAGGCCAGGTCAGCCGGTAGGAAGGGCGGGCTCGCCAAAGCCGCGAACCGCCGGGACGCTCCTAGCGAAACCGCTAGCGTTCCTGCCAGAGCTCCGGCTACCAACGCGGGCGCGTCTCACAGTTCACAAGTCATAAATACCTCTACTCCAGTAGGTCTCACCCCTTACGACAGTGACGCGCGGGAGGAAAGACCGCTCTCACCACCACGACCTGCACCACGTCCTCGCCACGGCGGCGACGAGGTCGCTGACCGGCTCAACGCCTCCGCACCCGAAATCCCGGCAACCCCAGAGATGCGGCTCCGCGTCCTGGCCCGTCTGGCACCCGATGCCGTCGAGGTGTTAGCCGACCCGGATGCCGGCACGATGCGCCACGCCCAGGCCCAAGCCGAGCTCGCCCGCGCCGAGGCGATGATCGAGGCTCGCGCCGAGTACCTCGCCACCACGAACGTTGTCGAAAACAAGGACATCGACAGGCTTTTCGACCCCCACGGCCCGCATGGCTACGCCCGCCGCATGGCAGCCGCGCACACTCCGCTGCCCACACCGGACCCGCAGACGCCAGGCGAAGTGCGCGCGATGGCCTACCGACTCGCACGCGACCACATCGACGCCATCACCCGCCAGGGTGGCACCCCGCCCGGCCCAGCTCGTGAATCCCTGCGCGGTGAATTGGAAGCCCTGCTCGGCGAGGGCCACCACCAAGACCGGCTGTGCACCGAACTGCGCGCCATGCGCGAAACCGGCCTGTGGGCGGCCTCGAAACTGCGTGAGCGCCTAGCGAAAGTCCCGGCATGAGCAGCCCGGAGTGGGAGGCCCCGGAGATGTGCGACATCGAAGCTGAGCAACAGATCCTCGGCGCCGCGCTCTACACCGAAGACAACGCCGACGTCGCCGCCATGGTCGCCGAAATCCCCACCGAAGCCTTCTATCGTCCCGCCCACCAGTTACTGCACACGACCATGGTCGAACTGCTGCGCGGCGGACAACCCGCCGACCCCATAATCGTGCTGGAAAAAGCCAGCAGCAGAGGCGAACTCGGCGCCGACACCGGCCGCCTACGGCTGATCACCCTGGAACTGCTCGGCAAGGGCGTACCCGGATCGGTCCCGTACTTCGCGGACCGGATCATCACGCTGTGGTACGCGCGCACCGCTGTCGCTGAAGCCACCCGCATGGTCCAGAAACTCCACGTCCTGCACCGCAACGGCGACCTTGCGTTAACTGGTCAGGTCGTGGCCCGCGCGCGCGAGGCCCTTGATCTGGATTTCACCGACCCGGCCACGCCGGGTGAGGCGGCGCTACCGCCCTCGGTCGCCGAGATTCTCGCCGGGAGTGATTCCTACGATTGGCTGATCCCGCAGCTGTTCGAGTACGGCGACCGCATGATCCTCACCGGCATCGAAGGGCTCGGGAAATCGATGCTGCTTGCCCAGATCGCCTGCGCTGTCACCGCGGGCCTGCACCCCTTCCTGGCCGCCCCCATCTTGGGCGCCGGAGCCCCGCGTGCGAGCTCGCATCGGGTGTTGGTCATCGACGCGGAGAACCTGCCCGGCCAGCTGCGCCGCCGCTATCGCGATCTCGTCGCTCGCGTCGATGCGGTGTGCGCGCAGCAGAACCACCCGCGCCCGGACTGGACCGACGAGCTGCGCATCGAGGCCCGTCCAGACGGTGTGCGCTTGGAAGATCCGCGCGAGCTGCGCCGCATCGAAGCCGCGATCGCCGCGCACCGGCCCTCGCTCGTTGTTGCTGGTCCGCTGTATCGGCTCAATGCTCTCGATACCGAAGCCGCCGATGGTGCACGGGAATTGGTGCGGATCCTGGACCGGCTGCGAGTGAAGTACCGGTTCGTGCTGCTGCTGGAAGGCCATATCCCGCACGCGGCTGACGGGCGTTCCCGTTCGGTGCGCCCCATCGGGTCTTCGCTGCTGCTGCGCTGGCCGGAGTTCGGCTACGGCCTTGTGCCTGCCCGCGGGCACGAGGACGACGAACACCCGAACGTGGTGAACCTGCGTCAATGGCGTTACGCCCGTGATGAACGGCTGTTCCCGCACGAGCTCTACCACTCCACCTTCGGGCTGCCGTGGACTCCTAGCGACAACTATTTCCGGGTATGCCGAAGCCGGGGCATATTCGCTTGAATCGAACGCGAACCGTAAATGATTGTGCAGCAGTTGAATTGAGGTATTGAGTACGAATATGGATTGAAATAGTATGGAGTGCAGGGGATTTCATGTGGCTAGCACCACCTTCCCCTGTGAATCGGATACCGCATCTACGGGAGAAACGATGAAGATCGTCATGGGCATTGTGCTGCCCAGACGGGCACGATCATGTCGCAGAAGACGGCTTGCCGATCAAGGCGCGAGTCGTATCCACACTGTCGCAACTGCTTTCGAGGCGGCGATGCCCGGCCTGTCCTGGGCGCACCCTGGAAACCGGTCTCACCGTTGTCGACGGTCAAGACCGAGACACCGGATTCTGTTCTTGCTGCGGCGCCACCTGGCTGCCTGGCCCGCCGGTGCGCTTGCTGACCGGCGGCCGCCTATTCGGCACCGAAGCCGTTGCACGGCAGGGGGTTCAGTCGTGATCCGGCGCATGGTCCCCGACCTGCGCTTCGCGCGCCGCGTCCTCGACACCATCACGACCCTGCCAGACCGGCACCGCCATCCAGGCCTGGAATGGAACCAGGATGTCTACCGGGCCGTCGACGTCGACGCCGTCATTCATGCCGACACCGGCGCACCGGTCTGCCGGACCGCACTGTGTTTCGCCGGATGGGTCGTCCAACTCGATCCCGATGTGGACTGGGCCTATGACTCGATGACCCTTCGCACCGCCGGTCTCACTGATGACACGACCTGGCCTCCAGTGCACCTGCATCACGATCTCACCACCGCACGGGATCTGAGCACCGGTGATCAGCTGCCTGCCCGCGAATACGCCAAACGACGCCTCGGCCTCTCCGGACTTCAAGCAAGCCAACTCTTTTTGGGTGCCAACACCCTCGGCGACCTCGCCGAGATCATCGACCGGATCGGCAAGGGGCAGCTGTGACCACCACCATCACCGCGACCGCGTTGGTCGGCAAGGTCCGCGAACTCGTCACCGCCACCCCCGAGGCCACCACGCCCAACCTCACCGATCACCCGCACGGCAACCGCTACGTCGTCCGCGACACCGATGGCCAGTGGCGCGGTTCACGACTGATTGGGCGCGCGCTGCTCGAACTGGGTGCCGACCCGGACGCCCTGGCCGAGCACGACGCGCGGGCGCTGTCCGCCGCGAGCACCGTCATGCACTTCGTGCGCTTCGGTGTGTGGGGCCAAGACCTGTTGTGGCTCAACATCGTCCAAACCCAAGAAAGCAATGGTCACCCCTGGCAGTGGGCGATCACTGTCGCGGACCTGCGCATCAAAGGCGTCGTCGGGAGCAGCCGATGAGACCACCACTCGAACCCGGCACCTGCACAACCATCGAAATCATCGACGTTCCCGCGCGCGGCGAGGACCTCGAACGGTGGCGCGCCAGGGTCACCTACCGCGATTTCGAGGGCACGCTCCGGCGTCTCGAAGCGCTGCGCGGCGACCCTGACGAGGCCGCCGACGCTGTCGAGGCCCGGTTAGACGAACTCGGAATCGACTGATGCCGCACCGCGATCCGACTCCTGATCGCAAAGTCATCGATGACATCGACGCCCTGGTCGATGAACAACTAGCCCGCAAACCCGACAGCGGCACCTTCGAAGGTTGTCCGCACTGCCCTTATGACTGGCACTCCTTGCCCATTCGCATGGACCTGCTGTTGCTACGACTGCGCTACTGCGGCTGCAAGAACTGCGACGCCGCTCTGGATGCCTATGACTACGCCGCCGACGACAGCCCCGTGTTCTGTCCCGGCTCCGGGTTCCACGGCCCCCTGCAGCCGTTACACCAACGCCTTGCCACCTGGCCGGGACCGATCCCGATCCGCATCGACATCATCGAGGTGACCGAAACAGACACCGCCCAGCCGGACCCACCGTCGGGCCCGACACCGCCGGACGGGTGCGCCTACCGCATCCCGTTCCCCGCGTCCTCGGAATACCGCGCCCAAATCTGGGCCTACCGGCTCTCGCGGCCCTGGCGCGATACGAACTATGTGTTCGTCTCCCACATCAAGCGAACCATCCCCGACGACGGACCAGAGTACGAGACCGCGATCTTCCGCTACCACCCACCCGGCACCCCCCAACCCGAGATCATCGACCGCCTCTTCATCGACGGGACTTGGCACGGCGTACTCGCCGGAGAGGAGGACGGTCCCTATCAAGCAGCTATCGACCACAACGGTGTCATCGTCGAAGTCGGCCCGAACATGCAGGCCCGCTACCACGCCGACGGACGAGTTGACCCGGACCTGTTGGTCCAGCAGGTCACCGGGCAGAGGGTCATTGCCGTAGCAGAATGAGGCAATAGGCCACGGATCGGCGGGCTTGACAGAGCAAAAATACCTACTGTGAAACCCGCCGTTTCCTATTAGCGTGGGCTAGATGCTGGGGGAATGGCTGTTGATCGAATGCGTCCACGAAGAGCCGACCGTCATGGCCATCGGGCGAAAACCGGTGCGCCTGCTACCACTTCAGAAAGTACTGCGCAACGAGACGCTCAAAGCGACCCGGCGCCTGACCAACAAGGTCCGCCGCAGCGGGCAGCGATACGAAGAAGTCTCGCGCACTCGTGGCGAGCACCTCATCGCCGAGCCGATCGTCAACGCGACCGACCGCATCTACGGGATTCGGATCTGGGTCGGGCACACCGAGATCGAGATTCCGCAGCCGCCACGCTCGGGTGCCTGGGACTGGAATCTCGACAAGATGACCGCCCTGTTCACCGACGAGATCTATGACATCTACGCAGTCGCGCCCGAGCGCCGACGCACCGAGATCACTCGCATGACCGCGCTACGCCACATGACCTTCGCCGAGGACGAAGGCAACGCACTCGCGCTGGCCCTGCACGCCGACGAAACCACCGTCTACCAAGACACGTGGCCTATCGTGCGCGACGACGGAATAGCCCGGGAGGTCAACTTCTGTGCCCGCGGAACCACTCTCGATGGGCAGCGGTTCGTCAGCGGCCTGAGCATCGACGTCAGCGCGGGCCGAGACGAGCCGGCGCCGCCAGTGCCACCTCTGTTCTCTCAAGCCGTGTTGGAAGCCGAACTCGATGTGCCCGGCGTCTACCACGCCCTGGTCGATCCCAAAACGCTCATCGCTCACCGCTGGCTCGGCGCCGAAATGCCCGGCATTGCCTGGGAACTCACCGGCGACCCCGACCGCGACCCGGCTTTGCACTCTAAGGACATCCCTGTCGCTCGGGCGATGGTCCGCGGCCTGGACGGTGGGCCCGCCTGCGGTCAGCTGCGGCTACGCGGGACCAGTGGGGGATGGGTGGTCGTGCAGGTCGAAGCCAAACGTGTACTGCTGACCCACGATTCAGACGCGGTAGCGGTGCTGGTCCGGCTCTCGCATGCCACATCAACCGAATAATCGGAAAGGTCTTTTCCATAGTGGATCTCACGTTTATGATCTTCTGTTCGGGGTAAGACCCCCTCGCCTCTGGTCAACCTCGCTCCTCGAAAACCCATCACCCGCAAGCTCGACTCGCCGTGCCGTGCCGGGACGGCCGCCGAGTCGATGGATACGGGCCGAAATCGCCTCGGCCGGTTGGAGGTTGCTTTGTTACCAGTCCGGAGGTTGCTGTGCCTGCCGTGCTAAATCTGTCGCTTGCCCATGCTGTGCTTCGAACCCTGCGCGCGAAACCACACCTGCATGACCATCGAGTCTGGATCGACGCGCGTGCTGAAGGTGTCGCTCACAGTGTCGCCGGATGGGTCGTCACCCTCGCGGGCGCCGAATGGACCCAATGCCACGAGATCGTCATCTACCGTGGCAAACGCCGCTCGGTTCCCATGCTCGCGCAAGAGCTGCTCGGGTTGCCCTACGAGCAGGCGCGGTTGCTGTTCTTCCACTGCGACGAACAACAAGCAATCAGCCTGCTCTCCGGCCTGGTAGGTCACGCCTCCCATCAGCAGTTCAACCAATTGGTGTGCGCCGCTGGACAAATCAACTGCGCCTGCTGACATCGACCGGTTCGCCACAGGCACGCCACTGCAATATCTACCAATGCACGCTATGGTAGAGAGATGGTGATCGTCGCTGTGACACAACCAGATTCACGCCCATGACCAGCACAACCCCACGAACTGTCGTGTCCACTGAGCTCGACGACGCGGTCCACGCACTGATCGGACACCGGCTGCGAAGCCACACCGACACCGACGGCGAAACCCGCAGCGGTTACAGCGAATCGGTTTACGACGAGGTCCGCGCGGAACTGGCCGCCCGCCAAGGCGGTGGCGGAACCCTGCGGCCACGCAGCCTGCCTCCAGCCTGGGTCGAAGGACTCGACTGGCTCGCCGAGATCGACACCACCGTCGCCGCCTGGCACCCCGACGCAGGCCACGACAACGGACAGCCCGAGACCGTGCGCCGCCTCAACCTCCTCGCCTCAACCTCCTGGGCGCCGGAGTATCACGAGCTCGTGGGCGAGTGGACCGCCCGTCTGTGGCGTTGGGCCGAAGTGGGAAAGGTACTGCTCGAACCGGTGCACCGGTGGGAGCTGGTCGCGGCCTGCCCGGCCTGCCAGATCCGCACCGTGCACCGGCCCGACACCTCCGGTGAATACGTCCGCCAAGCCGCGCTCCAGATCACCGCAGACGGCTGCATCTGCCAATCCTGCCGCACCAGCTGGGCACCCACCCACTACCGGCTCCTCGCCGCCGCACTGGGATGCCAGCTTCCCTCTGGTGTCCTCGAGTAGCCCAGGCCTGGCTTTGCCCGTCATGTGCGACGGCACTTGTTCACCAACACGGACGGGCATGCTCACTGAGGAGGTCGATGTTCACGAATGCTGACAGCATCACCACCGTTTATGAATCCGGCTCGTGCGTGGTGTCTTTGCCAGCGAAATTGGGCCTTTGCCAGGGAGGTTTGCCCGTAATAGGACTTCTGCCACTACAGCTGGGCCGTTTTGATCGAGTCTCACCTGTGGAAACCGTCTGAAGCGGTGGCCCGTCTATCAGAGCTTGACGTGCTGCAGGTCGGTTGAGCGGACGTTGCCGGTGTCAGGGTTGAGTTCGTACTGTCCTGGCGCAACCTCCACGGACCGATCGAGAACCTCACTTTGGCGGGAAGCCCAATCAGTACTCCGATCCCACAGGACCCGTTCGAAGCGGGTCAGATCCGGCAGCCGCGCTTGGCCGAGCTTCGCGCCCCGGAAGTTTACTCGCAGGAGCAGCGCGCTGGTGAGGTCCGCACGGGTCAGGTCCGCGCCGGTCAGGTCCGCGTCGGTGAGGTTCGTGCGGGTGAGGTTCGCATCGGTGAGGTTCGCGTGGGTCAGGTCCGCGCCGGTCAGGCGCGCGTGGGTCAGGTCCACGTGGGTCAGGTTCGCGTGGGTGAGGTTCGCGTGGGTGAGGTTCGCGTTGGTGAGGTCCGCGTCGGTCAGGTTCGCGTCGGTCAGGTTCGCGTCGGTCAGGTTCGCGTCGGTCAGGTTCGCGTCGGTCAGGTTCGCGAAGTCCAGGCCCGTGTGGACCAGACGCGCGCGGATGAGGCTCGTACGGGAGAGGTTCGCGCGGGAGAGGTCCGCGCGGGAGAGGTCCGCGTCGGTCAGGTCTCTGCGCCGAAGAAGCTCGCCAGCAAGGAGCATGCCAGTTAGGTTCGCGCCTCTCAGGTCGACCAAGTCCTGCGGCACCCGCTCGATTGATGCAGGGGAGGGCGCGCTATCTGGATCGTTCTTAGAGGTCGGGGCTTCTTGTTCGTTGTTCTGATTGTTCGATACGGGAACTTCCGATGATACTTCATCGCCCTGTGTGAGTTCATCGCCGATGTCGTCCGACGGCTCAACTAGAGCATTGGAGTCATCGCTTCGGGCTTGGCGGCCGTGGCGAGCATGGACTGGCAGCGGCCGGTTCGATATTGCGGCGGCGATCCGGTCGAATAACGTCGCGGGACGGTCGAGTGCCCGACCGAGCGGATGCCGCCAGGTACGGAGAATGGTGGTCACGACTCCTCCTGTGACGCAGGGGAAGCCGCTGGTTGCGTGTTTTGCCGCTGAGGTTTCGGTACTGGCGGGTAAGGCGGTGATTGCGTGCTTGCATCATCCGGCTTCTCTACCTCGACATACCCTACGTCTCTTCTAGCTGCAACACCGGTGAACGCGAAAGTGCTTCCCGCGCCGATGACTATCGCCGCGCCGATGTTCGATATCCACGCGGCGCCGGCCTGGAGCCCCACGAACAGCGTGGCGAGGGCCACTCGCAGCACGATGTTGCTGCATAGCCAGAAGCCTAGTGACGGGCTGGTGGCCTTGGTCTTCTTGTTGTCTTTCTTGTTGTGCCAGGGCCATCGTTGTTTCTTGCGGGTGAAGTCCCAGAGTTCGAAGCCGGCTGCCGCGATGGAGGCCGCCCCGCCCCAGGCCGCGTACTCCGCCACTATCAGCGCGTCCATGAGCTGACGCTACCCGCAGATCTGATTGCAGGCGGCGGATTCACTGTCGCTACCGCTATTTCGAAATGGGCTGTCTTCGAGGGCAATCCAGTGTGTATCAGTCTGCCACTGGATACGTCCCACCACTGTTCAAAGCTTCGTGGCGCGGTTTCGGTGCTGCGGACCGACCTCGCCCGTCAGCGCTGAGCAGGGCCTGTGAATGCAGGCAGCGATGGCTACGGCTTTCACCACAGACCGTTCTCAGGCTCGGCCTTGGGTACGAACTCTTTCGGTGCCGCAGCGCTGACCAGCGCAGCCCAATCCAGGCCGCTGTCATCGACGAGCTTGCAGAGCAGTTGCCAGGCTGCCCATGCGTCGAAGCCAGCACGGTGGTATCCCTGCTCGGTGACCGCTGAGGTGTCTAGCTTCGCGTGTTCGATGAGCTTGTCGAGGCTGTAGCTGGAAAGACCGGGCCACACAGCTTCTGCCAGGCGCAGGGTGTCCAGGACCATCGGCGGATTCCAGGATGGCAGGTGTGAGGCGAGAACGCGTTGCTCGACTGCCGCGTTGTGCGCGACAAGAGTTCGTTCGGCCAGAGCGCCGTCGATGTCAGGTGCGATCTCGGCCCACGATGGGCTGCCCTCGACGTCGGAGTTCTTGATGCCGTGGACCTTGCGGGTGAAGATCTGGGTGATCGGCTGCTGAGGTTTGATCAGCCATGATCGCATGTTGTTGATGCTGGCTATCTCGCCGGAGACTGCGAGGATGGCGATCTCGATGATTTCTGGCGGTGTCTGACCATTTCCTTCGACGTCTACGACAGCAATGTCTTTGCTGCGCAGCGTGTTCGGGATGTTGGTCACAATGTCTCCTTGATCGTGTGCCAGCCGAGGTCGGCGCGTTAGTGCCGAGTTCGGTAATGGTTGCGACATTGGCGACAGCGGTGCTGCCTTCACGCAGCTCAGCGTGGCTGTTGATGGAATCGCCAGGCGTCTTGGACGATGTCGGCGATGTCTGGCTTCTCCGGTGTCCATCCCAGTTCACGCTGTGCTCGCTCTGAGGAGGCGTACAGCGTGGCGGGGTCGCCTGGTCGCCGGGGTGCGTTCTCCAGTTCGAACGGTACGCCGGTGACTTCTCGAATTGCTTGGATCACTTGGAGGTTCGAGAACCCGATGCCGTTGCCAAGGTTGTAGATCTTGTGCTCGCCGGGCCGGATTGCTTCGAGTGCGAGGAGGTGTGCGCGGGCGAGGTCGGTGATGTGGATGTAATCCCGTACACAGGTTCCGTCGGGTGTGGGGTAGTCGTCGCCGAACAGGGAGAACTTGTCGGCTTTGCCGCTTGCGGCATCCAGGGCGAGCGGGATCAGGTGGGTTTCGGGATCGTGGCGTTCGCCGATCATCGTGCCGTCGCCGCAGTCGTGTGCACCGGCAACGTTGAAGTAGCGCAATGAGATCGCTCCGAACGGGAACGCGCGGGTGAAGGTCGTGATGGCCCGGTCGATGGCGAGTTTGGTGTCGCCGTAGGTGTTGACCGGGTTGGTCGGTGAGGTCTCTACGAGCGGCAGCTCGGTGGGTTCGCCGTAAACGGCAGCGGTGGAGGAGAACACGAGTTTGTCAACCTCGGCGGCGCGCATCGCATCCAGCAGCGCCAGCGAAGCGCGGGTGTTGTTGTCCCAGTGCCATTCGGGGTGGTGCATCGACTCGCCCGCAGCGATGAGGCCCGCGAAGTGCAGTACTGCGTCGAACCCGGCCCCAGGGGTGAGAACTTCCGCCACGTCGTGGACGCGCAGCTGGATGAACTTCGCGCCGCCGGGGATTTGCCGGTCGTCGTTGCGGGAGAGATCGTCGATGACGACGACCTCATGCCCGGCGTCGAGCAGCATCCGCGTGACGGTGGCACCGACGAAGCCTGCGCCCCCAGTAACCAGGAGTTTCATCTGACCTGCACTTTCATCGCGAGTAGGTGATCGTGGATTTCCCGCTTGTGCGCGAGGAAGTGTTCCTCGGGTCTGTTTGCGGCGCGCTAACAGTCCGGCCGGTGATCCGTACCCACGCGCGCCGCTTCACCGTAGCCAACGCCGCCGGGTCCGGCGCAATGATCCACGCATCGGCCATGGCACGCGACAGCGCGTGCACGGCTTGATGATGGCGCACGACGATCCGGCCGCTACTGGTGGTCGCGTAGCGGCTGTAGTTGACCGCGTCGGGGCGTGGTTGAGGGATGACGTCTGACAGGATCAAGACGCGGCGATGTGGCTGCGATGATATGTTCCCCGGCATGCCTCGCCGCGATGAGAAGTCCGTCGGCCTTGTCCTGGTTACCTACGGAAGTGCCGAGGATCTGCCTCCCTTTCTGGAATCGTTGCCCGCCGCTGTCGAGCCGCTAGCTCTCGAGGTAGTTGGCGTCGACAATGCGTCCACCGACGAGAGCGTGGAGATCCTGGAGCAGTTCGGTGCGCGAGTAGTGCGTAACCGGGAAAACGTCGGGCTCACCCGTGCGATCAACCAAGGTGCCGCCGAGCTGGATACCGAGTGGCTGTTGATCGCGAACCCGGACACGCGGCTGGATTCGGGGGCTATCGCGGCGCTTGTGGAGACAGCGCGATCCGATGAACGGATCGGCCTGATCGGGCCGAGGGTGTCTCGACTCGACGGCACGCCCTACCCGACGGGGCGTCGGTTCCCGTCGATCGGCATCGGTATCGCGCATGCGGTACTCGGGTCGGTGTGGCCTTCGAACCGGGCGACTCGTGCGTACTTCGGCAATCCGGTGACGTCGGTGAGCGATGTGGACTGGATTTCTGGATGCTGCATGTTGTTCCGCCGCACAGCTTTTGACGCTGTCGGTGGGTACGACGAGCGGTACTTCATGTATTTCGAGGAAACCAAGATCGCCCTGGACATGCATCGCGCCGGGTACCGGGTGGTGCTCGATCCGACGGTCGAAATCCGGCATCGTGAGGGCGGTAGCACTCGGCACGCGCCGTTCCGGAAGGTCCGCAACCATCATCGCAGCGCCTTGCGGTTCTATATCGACTACAACCGCAAGTCACCGTGGATCGTATTCACGCCGCTGGTGGCGGCGGGTCTGGTTGTGCGTGGTGCGGTGTCGGTGGCAAGGACCGCGCTGGCGCGCGGTCGCTAGTCACGCAGCGGTCATCGAGGCGACAGCTACAGCGACTCGCTTGGATTCGATGACGTAGCCGTCGTGTTGGTCTTCTCGCGCCCACTGGGTGACCTGCTGGAAGATCTTGGCTTGTTCGACCGTGGTGGGTGTGTGGTCCCAGGTGGGGATGTGCGCGGCGAAGTAGGTTGGGTACTCATCGACCGGTATCCGCAATTCGCCGTCGAGGAAGTCGACACGCACCGATTCCCAGTACGGTGTGAGGGTCTGCTCGAGGTTTTCCGCGTTGACACGAGAAGTCGTGAATCCTGGCAGACCCCAACCGAAGTCGTGGTGTATCCGCTGGCGATAGTCGGCGGTGTGTGGGTAGGCGTGCAATGAGTTCGCGGTCGCGATGTAGGTGCCTGGTTTGTGAAGTACTCGTCGGGCCTCACCCATTGCCGTGGCGAGGTCGGCGATGTGGCCCAGCGTGTGCACACAGGTGATGACATCGAAGCTGTCGTCGGGAAATGGCAGGTACTCGGCGTCGCCTGCGGCGTACCGCTTACCGGGGGTGTCGGCGATCAACGGTCGAACCAAGTCCAGGCCGAAGAGGCGGCCCGCGTGCCCGAGGCATGCGAAGTGTTCGATCAGATGCCCGGTGCCGCAACCGATGTCGAGTAGGTCGATGTCGTTAGGGATCCCGCAACGGGTCACGATGGCCGCGGGCAGGTCGATCGGAATGCTGCTGTAGCGGGCGTGGAAATCAATCTTGGTCTCCAGCACGCTCCCATCCATATAGATGTCGCGGAACTGCTGCTTGTCCTTCATCGCTTCCACCATCCTGGGTGTTCGATCATCCAGTCCACCGTGTCTTTGAGGCCGGTTTCGAATTCGATCGCCGGAACCCATCCGAGTTCGCGGCGCGCCTTGTCGTTGTTGGTTGTATATCGGTAGTCATGGCCGGGTCGATCATCGACGAACGAGACCGCCTCAGCGGCAGGTACTTCCAGCTGCTCGGCGATTCGCCCGACAACGTCGAGCGTCGTCAGCTCTCGGTCGCCGCCGATCAGATACGACTCGCCACCAGTACCGCTCGCGAGTGCGGCAATTAGACCAGCAGCGGCATCGACCACGTGCAGCCAGGTCCGGGACTGGCGGCCGGTGCCGTAGATGAGAGCGGGTTCACCACGCAGCAACCGCATGACGGTGACCGGTATCAGCTTTTCGGGGTATTGCCAGCGTCCGTAGAGGTTCGAGCAGTGGCAGATCACCGCGTCCACGCCGTGGGTGACGGAATAGGCGTGCACGAGGTGATCGGCGGCGGCTTTCGTTGCCGCATAGGGGTTTCGGGGTCGGTACGGCGTCGATTCGGTGAAGGGTTCGTTGGTTGCTTCTCCGAATACCTCATCGGTAGAGACGTGGAGCAGTCGCCGCTTGCCGAGTGTCCGTAGCGCCCGTAGTAGGACCGCGGTGCCGGTGACATTGGTTTCGACGAACAGCTCGTCGTCGGCGATCGACGCATCGACGAATGTTTCGGCGGCAAGGTGCACGACCGCCTCGCAATCGGTGACCAGGTGGGTGACCAGGTCGGAATCGAGCACGTTGCCTTGTACGAACTGGACGCGTTGGGACTTCGGGAGTGCTTGCGGTGCGGCGGTGTGGCGACAGTTGTCGAGCACGGTTATCAAGGTGATCTGACGCATGCACAGCAGCTGGTCAACGAGGTGCACGCCGACGAATCCCAGGCCGCCGGTGACCAGAACTCTCATGTCAGGACCTCGGTCAAATCCGGTGCGAGATAGCAGTAGTCGTCGTCGCCGAGCACATGCACTTGGTGACTGTGCGTGTTGAACAGCAACGCGAAACCGTCCTCGTCCTCGCGAAGCCGATAGCGACTGGGGCATCGCCGGACCGTGTGGCCGAGTTCGTCGACGTCGACCCCCAAGGCGGACGGCACCGGGATGTCACCAGCTAAATCTGGTACTGGTGCAGCGCGGGCACCGCGCTCCACGGCGCCGACGTCGTGGATGTCGGTCAAGATCAGCGGTGCGTCGGCGCCGATGCGGAACTTTCTGGCGACTTCCTCAGTGCGGGTGAACGCCGAAACCTGTTGTGCCGGTGCACGAAGGATGTGGGACAGCGGAGCACTGTTGAGGTTTCCGATGCTCTCGTCGGTGCGCCAGGTCCGCCCCCACGCGCGAATCTGGGTGCGCACGTCGCCGTCCGGTCGCACGATGCGGTGCCAGCCTTTCCAGTTCTCGGTGAACTGGTGAATGCCCATCGTCCGAGACGTCAGTGGGTGGACGAGTTCATCGTTGAACAGCAAAGCGACCTCAGGAACCTCCTCGACGACCTGCTCGACCAAGGCGTGCACTTGGGCGAACTGCTGTGCACTGAGCCCGCGATAGTTGCTGAGGGCGTGACCTGCGGTGCAGACAGGTGTCAGGTGGTGGGCCGCGACACCTTCCTCGGCGAGGAGCCGTGTCAGCTCGGGCCAACGGGTGTGGTTGGTCGAATCGACTACCGAGATGACCGCGAGGTTGTCATTGACCTTGCGCAGTTCGCGGATACCGCGAAGCACCCGCTCATATGCTCCGCCACCGCGGTTGCGGTCATGAACTTCGCCGATGCCGTCGAGGCTCACGCAGATCCGTGACAGGTTGGCCGACTCCATCGCCCGCAAGACTCGCGGCGGTGTCGCCATGGCGTTGGTGATCAACAGCAGGCTCGCGAATTCCAGACGCGCGGACTGCTCAAGCAGCGGGACCAGACCCGGCCACATGGTCGGCTCGCCGCCGGTAACGGTGATTTCGAAAGTCCTTAGCTGGTCCGCTGTTTCGAGCAGATCAGGAATCACGGCAGGGTCAATCTCTGGACCGCGGTACTCAGGCCCGGACGACGAGTGGCAGTACCAGCAACTCAGCTGGCAACGCCTGGTTGTGTCGAGGTTGATCCGAATGGGCGCGGTCGGGTGGTTGAGGTACATGACGGTGTCTCCTCGTGCTCGGGCATGGAATGGTTGAAACCTCGGCGGAGCGCGAACAGCTCGGCCTCTCGCAGAAAGGCGGGGGCCACCGCCGCGTCGAACCAGCGGCCGTTCAGGTGGTCGAACGTCAATTGGCCTGCGTGCATGATCCGGCGGACCGCGTCCATTGCTTCACGCTCACCGCGTGCGTTCTGGCGCACTTCGCATAAGGACCGGAACAAGACGTCGGTATCGAAGAGCATGAGGCCGGCGCAGACCGTGTTCGCGGTGGGCTTGGCGGGCTTGTCGATGATGTCGGTAACCCGACCGCTCTGCACGGCGACGACGCTGAAGTGCTGTGGGGCAGTGGATTCGGCCACGGTGATCATGGCTGGAGCGGGGTCTGCGAGGAACCGGCGCACGGTCGATCGTGGGGCAACCTCGAATAGGTTGTCACCCCACAACGTCGCAACGAAAGGGTGCTCAACGCTGCGGGCGCATCGTTGCAGGGCGTCGGCAGTGCCCAGTGGATCCGGCTGGACGACATAGGTGATCGGTATTTGTGGCGCCGTCCGTGTGAATAACCGCTGAAAGTACGTCGAGTCTTCGGGTCTGACTACAGCGGTCACGGACTCGATCTCGCAGCGGCGCAACAACTCCAGCCCGTATTCGGCCATTGGGCGGCCGCCGATCGGGATGAGGTGCTTGTTGCCGGTATACGCAGGGCGCAGGCGGCTCCCGCTGCCTCCGAGCAGCAGGATCCCGTGCACCGGTGTCTGATTCGGCAAGGTGGATATCTCCTTGGGACTATCGGCTGGACTAGTGTTTGGAGCGCGGCACGGTGGCCGTATCCCGGCGTGTCCGGTACTCCCGGTATGTCGGGGAAGCGATGACGGCGCGTCCAGTGCGCGAAATCCAGTAGTCGGCGGGAGTCTTGCCCGAGCGGCGCACGAGTCCGTCGTAGGTCAGTCGGAGCAGAACTGCGCGCGTGCGGTCGGTCGGTAATCCTGTTGCCGTGACCAACTCGCGAACCGTGAACCTCGTCCAAGGGCCGAGCGTGGACAGCGCACCGAGCACCTTCGCTTGCGGCTCAGTCAGCGCCATCGCGTGTCCGATCGCTCTCCGGCTCCGACGCGTCTGCTTCGATACGTTGCCGCTCGGCTCTCCACTTCGCCTGTATGCGATCCACGATCTCTTGCACGGACGCGCCGTCCGGTGCAGCTTCTCGCCACCAGTCGAATCCCACCGCAATCACCCCTGCCGTGTTCGATGTCGTTGGGTACACCCGACAGCGAGGACGCCGGTCGACCGGCAGTTCGATGCGAGTCACGGGGAAGGTCAACCCGCCATCGGGTGCTTGTATCGAGCGTCGCCGACCAGCGAGTTCGTTCCCAGACACAGAACCGCACGTAACCGCTACGCTTCCGCTATAGCTGATTGCAGGCGCGGGATGGGGCGGCAATGATCGTTACCAACTGGACCGGGGTTGAGGTTAGAGCTCTGTGGCGCGTCGCCCTGCGGGTGACGCAGGAAGAGTTCGCCGAACGGCTCGGCTACCAGCCTGTCACTATCCGGAAATGGCAGCAGGCAACTGCAGCGCGGCCTGTGCGAGGGAAGTCGGCGCATGACCTGGACACGCAGCTGGCTGCACTGAATGAGGACCAGACCCAAAGATTTTGGACGGCGGTGGCCGAATCGCGACCGCAGGAATCCTGGTATCGGCGGCCAAGTGAAGGGATCGAAACGGGCTACGTGCTTCCTGTGGCAAGTGAGCCAGTCGTGACAATCGACATGGCGGCCGTGGGGCGGCTTCGAACTAGGATCAGAGCAGTCGATGACAACTACAGCTACGAGCCGTCGACCTCGTTGTTGGCAGAGGCGGGCCGATGTCTGGGCCAGATCGAGATCCTGCGCGCCGCGGCCATGCCGGAACTGGTCCGCCGTGAACTGCTCGCTGCCGAGGCAGAGGGCTCAACCTGCATGAGTCGACTCGTATGGGATGCATCTCAGCGCCGAGATAACGTCAACGCGAATCACTATCTCGGTCAGGCCGTTGACGCCGCCCGCCAGCTCAATGACCGGGTCGCGGAGGGACGGGCGCTGCTGCGACAAAGCTATGTGGCGCTCTATGGACAGAAAGACCCTGTCGTCGGTCTCGCGATCACTACCCAAACGGTCGAAACGGCGTCGCGGTCGAGCAAGGCGCTCGCAGGGGTCGCCATGCTGCATCAGGCCGAAGCACACGCCATGCTTGGGCAATTGACCGAGTGCGAGCGGGCGCTGAGTACCGCCGATACTTACCTCGACCGGATCGAGCCCGACGAGCCAGCACGCACCCTGTTCTCGCCTACTCAACGTGGGCAACTGGCTGGATCGTGCTACCTGTTCCTCGGCAAGGCTAAACGGGCGCAAGAAATACTTGAGGGCGTCGCGGAAGAGGCCAGGAACAAGACCAAAGCAGAGGCGATAATTCTTGGGAATCTCAGCCTGGCTTATGTACGGCAAGGCGACATCGACGGCTGTATCGATGCACTGAACCGGGCAATCGACGTCGTCGAGAACACTAGGGGCGGCGGCGGTCTCAATATCGTATTTGATGCATGTCGTGAACTGCGACCCTCACGGGATATGGCTCCGGTGCAGGAAGTTTACGACCGAGTATTGACATTGATGGCAACGAGCTGAGGACGAATCGGTGAGTGTAGATCAGCAGAAGCAGGAAGTCCGCGAAAAGATCTGGACACTACTCGAACACGAGCACGCGGTGCCGACGGGTGCACCGCGGAGGATTCCTGCGTTCATCGGTGCCGCCCTCGCTGCTGACCGGCTTGCTGGCCTACCACAGTGGATGGCGGCCCACGTCATCGTGACTGTCCCCGACACAGCCCAACTACCTGTTCGAGCTCACGCATTGGACGCGAGCAAGCTGGTCTACATGGCCGTTCCACGCCTCGCGGCGGCAAAGCCATTCTACGTTCTCGACCCAGCAGTCCTGACGATCCCGCCTACGGAGGCGGCCAAAAAAGAAGTCGCCGCTGAAATCGCTTCTACCGTAGAGGTAGATGATATGCCTCCGGTCGATATGGTCGTGCTGGGTAGCGTCGCGGTCAGCCGAAGTGGTGTACGGCTGGGCAAGGGGGCGGGTTACTCGGATATCGAGATCGCGATCTTGCAAGAATACGGCCTGATAAAACCTGAAACACTTATTGTGACAACGGTTCATCCACTCCAAGTAGTTGATGGTGAATTGCCACAGGACAGCCACGATTTCGGAGTGGACCTGATTGTCACTCCGGACGAAGTGATCGAATGCACTGCTCCACAGCGGCCGGATGGTTTGATCTGGGAGTCGCTTCCTGCCCACAAGATCGCGGAGATTCCCGCTCTGAAGGCGCGACAGCCCTGATAAGAATGCTGGACGTGTGGCCATGACAAGACCGAGCATGCGGACCGAATCTGACTCACTGCGACCCTGATAGGTGGGGTATCTCGGACCAACCCCTGAGGCTCGGAATGCCAGGAGGCATCGATCCCCGCCTGCGTCGAGGATCGTGACCTCGAGCCAATCCGAGCTATTGCGCCGACTGATTGTGGACAGCTAGCGTCAAGTTCGCGCCAGTAGTGTGCCCAACCCCCTTCCACCGCTGGCGTTTTCACAACAGAACCCCCGAGGACCTCTATCGCCCCCTTGATAGGTCTCGGGGGTTCTGTCGTTCCTGCATTCAGCTACTTCTCATTCGGAGGTTCCTCATGAGTTACGGTCCCCACCTGGTCATCTGGCTTCAGATCCTCGACTTCCTCGGCCGCATCGGGTCGCTCTCCGCCGCCCCGCCGGGGTGAACCGCACCCGCAAACACACACGCAAGGCGTCCGCTGGGGGATCAGCCACCGCCGTGTCCAGGCCCAGCCGCTGCATTCGTTGTGCCGGTTGAGCGCACACTTCCCGCTCAAACGATCGGGTCTGGCTTCGTGCACGAAATCTAGTGCGATACCGCCGATCTCGGTTCCTCGATCGAGGAAGTAGGAGATCTGCCAACCCCCGTGGATCAACTGCTTGATCCCCAGCAGGGAGTAGGTTGCCCAGATCGGCTCGTGGCCCCGCTCGAGATAGTCGGCGATGTAGGGGTCTTCGGGGTATTCCAGTGGTGTTGAACTGACTCCCAGGCCCGCGACCATCTTCAGTTCGCGCTGACGGCAGATCTCCTGCAGGCCGAGTCCCGGCCACATCGGAATCTCGTTCCCCGATGGTGGATACCAGATCATCGACTTGATCGCGGCAATGAGGTTGCTGCGGAACGCATCTGGTTCGCTGTAGCGGCGATACTCGGTGACCCAGTACCGCCACCCGCCGGTGATCCGGTCACGCCGCCACACCCCGCCCGGCAAGGGCTTTCCGGTCACGCCCGCCCCCACACAGTGGCGACGTGCGCGGTGTCCGGAGCTCCGGGGCGGGTGTCCCACCAGTGGATGTCCCCGCCCGCCGCGTCGATAAAGTACGCCCAGCCGATCAGTGGATGGGTGCGGGCCTTGTCGAGGGTGAACCGGTGCACGAGTGGCCCGATGGTGTAGGAGAACCCGTATCCGGGGATCACCGTGCCCTTGTAGAGCGGCAGGTCGAGGTTGGTTTCGGCATCACCTTCGTCGAGTTCGGGCCACAGGTAGGCCCATCCGTAGTGTCGGCGTGCGAGGGTGGTCAGGACGGTTTCGGTTCCGTCGCGGGCTAGCAGTTGCCCGAGGCGGGGCAGCATCGCTGCCGGGGTGCCATCGATGTGGATATAGACGCCGGTGGCCTTCTCGCCGCCGAGCCTGCCCACGATGCATGGGTCACTCATTGCTGTGTCTCCCGTAGATGTTCGGTGAAACGAGAACCGAGGCCCGGCCAGGTGCTAGCTGGCCGGGACCCGGCCCACACACCCGAAGGGTGCGTGGAACCTGCTGCGGGGCAGCAGGAGTCGAAATTCGTCGCCCGATCCCGCGGGCGGCATTTACTTGCCGGAGGGTCCGGCACTCCGGACAGTTCGCGTGGTGAGTTTGTGCGAGCCTGCGAGCTGGCCTGCAATCTCTGAGGAGGCGCGGATGGCCGCTCCAGCTGGGCTCGACTGGACGTGGGCGCAGAAAACGTGCGGGAATCTGACTACCGCGCAGCGCCTTCAGCTGATGTGGGTGATGCTGGCCATGATGCCGGATCTGGTCGTAGACGTGATCCGGGCACGCACCGGCCACCACGGGCCAGCCCAACTCGAACTCGCAGACGCTCGACTACCTGACACCGCCCTCGTCCGGCGGGCCGAACAGCAGGCGCGGGCGGTGCTCTCACCGCCGATGCTCGAACACGCCTATCGCAGTTACTGGTTCGCCCGCGTGCTCGCGGCGGTGGATGGCGCGGACTACGACGACGAACTCGTCTACGTGTCATGTCTTCTGCACGGCATCACACTCGAACATCCCAGCCCAGGATGCTGTTTCGCAGTCAGCGGTGCTCGACGCGCGATTGAGATCGCGGTGGCGGCGGGGGAGAGTGCCGAGCGTGCGGAAGTCCTCGCAGCGGGTATCGCCGGGCACATGAGCTTCGGAGTGGGTGCCGATCTGTCGGACCCTGCCGGGTTCGTCGCCGCCGGGACACTGCTGGATACCTTCGGTTTCCGCCTGTCGGAGTTCGACTCTGCCTGGGTGCACGAGGTGCTGTTATTGCATCCCCGGACGGGGTTCGAGCAGGCGATGGTTACGGCGTTGCGGGCCGAAGCGGCCGCTGTGCCGGCGGGGCGGACGGCGTGGTTGACCTCGTGGGGATTCGCGCTGCTCATCACGGCGAACGGATTCCCCCGATAGAAGCTGTAGAGACAGCGAGAGCGCCGACCCGTGCTAGCGGGGTCGGCGCTCTCGTATCAGACGGGTGTGCAGCTCAGCGTGCCACGCGTACCCAGCTTGCAGGGTTGTTGGACACGTAGTCGACGAGCTCACTGGGGTTCAGAGATTCGAACTCTAAACCGTTGGTGGGCCAGTAGCCGGTCAGGGCTTCCCTGTGGGTCCATCCATCCGGTCGGCGTCTCTACGCGGCGAGCACTTCGTTCCTGCTGAAGCGTCGGAACCCGTGCCGATCGACCGGAGTGCCCACCAGGAATACATGGGTTTGCCCCTCGGCGAGACGAGGGGTGATCCTGATCTCCCAGCTTGAGACGACCAGCGCCGAAAGCAGGTCGCTGAAGCCGAGGCTGTCGTTGACCATCAGCTCGGTGATGATCGAGGTGTGGTCATGACCATCACAGGACACGATATGCCCACAACGGGCGCAGCTCAGCTCGATGCTTTCCCGGCAGCCGGTGCGTTGTTCACTCATTCCTACTCCATTTCATGTTCAGAAGCGCCTACGGCGAACTGCCGCAGGTATTTTCACGGTGTACCGGTGATCGACCGTGGTACGGCACAGAGCGCCGACCCGTGCTAGCGAGGTCGGCGCTCCGTTCCGGCTTGGTCGATGAGGATCAATGGGATGTGTGCGCCCAGCTCGCCGGAGCGTCGGCGACCATGTCAACGAGCTCGTCGGTGGTGGCCTGGAGGAACAGTCCACCGCCGATCGCCTGAGAGCCGGTGCCGAAGCCGCCGACTTGCCACGCTCCGGAGTGGTATTCCCACACCGCGCAGATCTCGCGCTGTTCCAGGCGCGGCCGTCCATATTCGGTGACCGGGACACCCCGCATGATGACCCGCGGGCTGTCGTCCACGACGAGCTGGCTGACCTCGAACTCCCACCCGGCGATCGACATCGCGGTCAACAGCTCGGCGTACCGCAACGTCTTGTCCACGTACAGCTCTCGAATGATCCATCCAGAGCAGTAGTTGCCAGGTGCGCTGTCACAATCGGTCATAGGTTCCTCACTCACTGCGTACTCCATCCTTTCCTTGTGCACCTGCGGTGTTGTGCCGCAGGCTGATTCGCAACAGCAAGGTCACTGCTGTTGCGATGTCTGATCCAGCTGCCGGTACAACTGCTCGAATACCTTGTCAGCGAGCCTGTCTGTCACGCCGAGATCTATGAGCAGTTCGAGCATGGCCTCGATGGCGTAATCAGGGCTGGGGCTCACAGTCCATATACGGTCGGACCGGCCCCTGCTGTCATGCACACCGACCCGGGCTCTCCATGCCGCGGGCAGCGTGGAGGTGGCAGGCAGCACAGTGATGCTGCAGCGGTTCAAAATGGGCCGTGGAGGTTTGCGTTTCATCGCCACACTTCCGTTGTGATCCGAACAGCTCCGGCCACCACCCGGTGTGGGCGGTGGCCGGTGCTGGCTGGTTATGAGCCGAGGGCTTTGCGGCCCCCGCCGAGGCGGGTATGACCGACATCGGCGGCGTTGCCGCTGCGGAGTCCCGCCTCGAATCCCGCGCCGCTATGGCCGTGCGCGAGAGACGTTTTCCTCGTGTTCGGCCATTTCTTGACGAACGCGGCGTTGGTACGATCCACGTCTTCTTTGACGACAACCGCCACAGCGTCACCGGCTTCGCGGACTGCGTTGGCTTCTGCTTCGCAGAGCCGCAGGTAGACCATGTCGGCGAAGCCGTTCATGAACGACTGGCGTTCACGAACGACCGCAGCGTGGTCGAACGGGTCATCGGGTACGTACTTGCTTGTCGCAGAAAGCATCTGCGGAGTCAGCAAGCTGTACAGAAACCGTGCTCGTTCCACGTTGCGGCGCACACCGATGATCCGTTGCACCCCGTCCCCGCAGTCGACGCCACGGTTGCGCAAGGCACCAGCGACCGATACGAGCAGCATGATGCGCTCGTTGCGGTAACGCAGCGGAATGTCGAATCGCACGATGACGATCTGATTGTCACGGGCTGAGCTCGCGCTCTGCTGGCCGGAGGCACGTACTCGCATCTCGTCGAGGTTGTGCTTGGCCAGCAGCTCATAGGCTTTCGCCCGGAACGTGTCGGCCTCATCGGAGTTGTCGGTGCCCTCGGCCTTGGCGAAAAGCCCTCGCACCCGCCGCATGACTTTCTCGGTGGCTGTCGAATCCTGCTCGGATTCCATGGTGTTCCTCTCCCGGAGCTGATTGGATGAAACAGGCCCGGTTCGAGGCAGGTAGGTACTGTCTCGAACCGGGCCTTCGACCGGCAGGGCCGGATTTCTAGGCGGCCGCGCCTTCGTCGATCACTTCTTCCTCCACTCCTGCGGCAGCGTCCTCGATGACGGGTTCGCTGTCGCCGGGATCGGTACCCTCCACGTCGGGGTCCGGCTCCTGATCAGCGTCAGGTGCCGGATCGTCTTGCGGTGGTGTCGAACCTGCGGGCAGCCCTTTGGATTCCGGATCGATAGTGGGTTCCGGGGCGGCCGTGTCCGGCGTGTCCTCGGTGCCCTCCGCCGGTGTCGGCTCGGCCTGCGCTTTCGCGCGGGTCTTGCCAGCACCTCGGGTTCCCGCTGCCTTGGGTTTGGCCTTCTGCTCGCCCTCGTCTTCGATCGGGGCGAGCACCCAGTCAGCCGTGTTGCGACCGACGTACTCGGTCAGCTGCTCGGCGGTACGGGTCTGGAATCCGCTACCGTCCGGGCGGCTGTAGCCACTGAGTGCAGCGAACTGCACCCATCCGTCGGCGGCGAAGTACTGCCATGTGGCGGTGACGATCTTGCGATTCGTCAGTGCCGTGCCCTCGGTGTCGACGGGAGTCCCGACGACGATGACAGCAGGGCGGCCAGCAACCACCTTTTGCAAGGTCTGTGACTGCCAGCCACACAGGAACATCGCACCCATGAGGTTCGCGTAGCCCGAATCGTCGTAGAGCAGAGCCGATCCCAAAAACGGGTCGTTCTCCTCCGGCGCGGTCCGGGATCCGCACGTGCCGCAGAACGGCTTCTGCTGTTTCTGCTCCGGCTCCGGTGCTGGGGCGGCCTTCTTCGGCTCAGCCTTGGCAGGCTGGGCTTTGGTCGGCGTGGCCTTGCGCGTGCCGGTGGTGCGCGTGCGGGTGTTTTTGCGAGTGGTCATGAAATCTCTTCCATTTGGATGTCTGCGGCGCTGCGCCGCAGACAGGATGAAGAGACAGAACATAAGGTCAGTGGGTCATGTTGTGGTGCAAGAGCTTCCGAGGCTCACCAGCACGATGCGAGTAGGAGCTATCGGCCGGATTTCGGGTCAGCTGACACCTTGTTCCACACCGGGAGTATTTGGCGCAGTCGCCGTTCGACGTGGGCGAATGCTTCCGGGAATTCGTGGGGTTGAAGTGGTCGCCCTAGTGTGTACTCGTCGATCGCGATACGAATCAATTTCCGCAACGCGGCTTTGTCGATATCAGCATCGAAGTCTTCCATGTGATCACCAGTCTTTCAGCTGGTGAGCCCAGGACGCCCTTGCGACACAACAGACTCCAGACCATCTGCCCTGTCTGCCTGGTTCACACTGTGGAGTTGTCAAACGACATGTGGAGGTCACGCGAGTGGGTAAAGCTGCGTGCGACTTCCCCCGTAATGTGGCATAGCTCCGCTGTCACCAGAGATGCCGAATTCACCCAGAAAACGATATGTGTGAGCCGTACCAATAGGCTGATTGTTGGGGCGACCCTGCCATAAGCCAGGGGCAGGTACCCAGTGGTGAATGGAGCCTGTGAAAGCACTTCCAAGCCCCAAGTAACCATAGTAATTGCAGTAATGCAAGCCCTGAATTCAAATCAGCTGCAAATGGCTTCACAATGGCCATGTGGAGCCCTGGGGGCACTCAAATGACCCACCATTGCCCCAAGGGCATTCTGGGCTCTGAGAATGGCTCTCAAGGCTTGCTGTGGGGCTGTGCTGGGGCTGTTTGGGTGCCCTCTAACCTGCCCTCTGAGCCCTACCCAAAGGGGCTGCACAGTGAAGGTTGCACAGTGAGGATTGCCCATGAATTCACCCCCGAATTTCCCCTATGTCGGCCGGGTACCTGAATGGCCCGCGACCGGGAGCTGCCGATGATCAGCCTGCCCGGATACCCCACCTCCACCCAGCTCCTAGACGGGCTGGCCGAAGCCGGTAAACCGGTGATCCTCAACTTCTCCCGCGGCAAGGACTCCGTCGCGGTCTGGCTCGAGCTCGCCGCACGCGAGATCGAGGTGATCCCCATCCACAAGTCCATCGTCCCCGGCCTGAAATTCATCCGCACCGACCTCGACCGCTACGAGCAGTACTTCGGTACCCGCATCATCGACCTACCCGCCGACGCGTTCTGGCGGATGCTGTCCAACCTGGTATTTCAACCACCGGAGCGGTGCGCGATCATCGAGGCCGCCGACCTGTGGGTGCCCACCCGAGAGGAATGGGACGAACTCATGCGCGAGGCATTCGCCACTTCCGACACCTGGATCCTCGATGGCGTGCGCGCCGCCGACTCCGCGACCCGCATGCTCGCGATCAAACGCTGGGGAGCGGTCAAACACCGCACCCGCCGCCAGTCCCCGCTGTGGGACTGGGAAACCCGCGAGGTCTGGGCCCGTATCAAGACTGCCGGGCTCGAACTCGGCCCGGACTACCGGATGTTCAAACGCTCCATCGACGGCATCCGCTACGACTACCTCGGTCCGCTGCGCACTCACTATCCCGACGACTATCAGACGATCCTGACATGGTTCCCACTCGCCGATCTGGAAATCTTTCGCGCGGAGGTCATGCATGCCGCTCCCTGAAGAAGTTCTCACCATCCTCAAAGCTGGGAAATCGAAAGTCAAAGCCTCGCGTGAGGACATCGCCGACGCGCTGAGACGCCAACCCCACCCCGATCCGCTCGCCGAGGTCCGCGACTCTTCGACCGGCGATCTAGAAGCCGACGTAAAGGCCGAACTCAACGCCCTCGGCAAAGGATTGTCCGGAGCGAGCAAACAATGGGCCGAGAAATTCGCGGCCATGAACGACTCAGAATTCTGGATCGCGATCTGCTTCCGCTCCCGCGAACAGAAAGACGAATTCCTCCGCAAAGCCGAGCTGATCGAACTCGGCGACAAATACCTCGATGGCGAGAAAGTCGCTCGGATCCTCGGTATCGAACTCGACAACCAGTAACCGAAATTCAGACCGTAAGCCCCGGCAGAGTCTCTGCCGGGGCTTTCTCATGCCCGAAACCACTCTGTGAAAGGAGGACAAGAGAATGAATCGTTTCGCAGCAGCAGGCCGCCGCCTGGGCACCGTCATCCGAGCAGCCGGGGCACGCGCCCGCAGCCGCATCGCCGGATCGCGCGGCGCGGCCTCGACCTCGGGCTCCTGACCCACCACCCGCCGGTGGTCCCGCCAGCCGGGGCCACCGGCGCCACACCCACTTCGAGGAGGCGTAGACGCCCATGACCACCCCGGACTACCCGGTGGTCCCGCTTCGCCGACCGGCACAACCGGTATCGGTGTCAGCGTGGAAAACCGATCCGCCTACCTGGTTGACCGAGCAGGCCCGGCTGCTGTGGGAACAACTCGCACCCCACACCGAACTCAACCCAGCCAACGTCGGCGAATTCGCCTGCTACGTCGAGGCATTAGCCGAATTCCAGGAAGCCACCGTCATCCTCGGCGAGACCGGCCTACTCGTCATCGACGCCGCCTCCGGCAGCCCAGTGCCCAATCCGATGAGCGCAGTGCGTGATCGCGCCGACCGCAAGATCGCCGCGTGGGCGGCCCGGTTCCGGCTCTGATGGCTCGACCGAAGAAGACCGACCCGCCCCGTTCGCGGGCGGCGGCACGCGGTGGCGGAGCCCGGCCCGGCAAGATCACCGCCGAAGATCAACAGCGAATCGTCGAGCTGCACGCGCAAGGCAAGGGCCGCAACGAGATCTCCGAGCAGCTCGGCGTCACACGCGCCACGATCACCTATTGGGCCCGCAAACTGGAGCTGCGTTTCGATGAGTCCCAGACCGCGGAAGCCACGGCCGCGCGGCTCGAGCAGCTCAAGCGTCGCCGTCTCGATCTCGCGGAGATGATCGAGGCCCAGATCCCGGCGTTGCATCGGCGGCTGTGGAGCCCGGTCACCACCTACGAACGCGGCCTGGACTCGATGGTGCCGGTCACCGTTCCGTTGCCGCCGCTGCGCGATGTCCGTGACGGCTACACCGCGTTATCGCTTGCGCTGCGCAGTTTTTCGGAGTTGTTGACCAGCCAAAGCAACGACACCGTGGCCGGTGATCGGTCGATGCTCTCGGACCTGTTCGGAAAGCTCAAAGCCGCCGTCGACGCCGATACCGCCGCACCGGTCCCTGATGAAGCTGTGCCGGTCGGGGCGGACGACGAGCTGGAGCTGCCCCAGTGAGCGTGCTCGATGAACTGCCGATCTCGCGCAAGCAGGCGGTCTCGATCGTGCACGCTGTTGCCCGCTGCAACATCTGGGAAGGCGCAATCAGGAGCGGCAAGACCATCGCCTCCATCCTGTGCTGGCTGATCTTCCTATCCAACCCACCCTCCGGCGGCCAGTTCGTCATGGTCGGACGCACCCGAGAATCGCTGGCCCGCAACGTCATCGAACCCATGCGCGACCCCGCCCTGTTCGGGCATCTCGCCGGACGGGTCTCCTACACCCTGGGTGCGCCGACCGCGACAATCCTGGGCCGCCGCGTCTACATGCTCGGCGCATCCGACGCCAAAGCCGAAATGTCGCTGCGCGGGTTGACCGTTGCCGGGGCCTACGTCGATGAGATCACCGTCATCCGCCCCGACTTCTTCCGCCAGCTCCTAGGGCGCATGAGCCTCGACGATGCCCGCCTGTTCGGCTCCACCAACCCCGACAACCCCGTCCACTGGCTCAAACGCGAATTCCTCGACCGCATCGACAAACTCGACGCCGAGGGCGACCCGCTGCTACCGGACTGGCGCACCTGGCATTTCGAGCTCGACGACAACCCCGCCCTGTCGGAGAAACGCAAACTCCAGTACAAGCGCGAGTACTCCGGGCTGTGGTACCGCCGCTTCATCCTCGGGCACTGGGTCGCCGCCGACGGGTCGGTGTTCGACTCCTGGGCCGAGCACCTCACCCTCGACTGGGCCGCACTGCCGCTGATGCAGCAGTTGACCGCGGTCGGCATCGACTACGGCACCACCAATCCCACCCACGCCGTACTCCTGGGCCTCGGTGTCGACGGAATCCTCTACGCCGTAGACGAATACCGCTACGAGCCCACCACCATGAGCCAACGCAAAACCGACGCCGAACTCTCCGCCGACCTGCGCGCCTGGCTCGACCAACCCCACCTCCCGGACCTGCGCCAATCACGGATGCGCGCCGAGCACATCATCGCCGACCCCTCTGCAGCGTCACTGCGCGTGCAGCTCCACGCTGAGGGCGTCGAGACCGCGGCCGCCGACAACGACGTCCTCTACGGACTACGGGTTTTGGCAATGCTGTTCGCCCGCAACCTACTTCGCATCTCCACCCGATGCCCGGCGCTGCTGCTCGAGATCCCCGGCTACTCCTGGTCGACCACCGCCACCGAAGAAGGCGAGGACGCACCCATCAAAGTCAACGACCACGGCATCGACGCCCTCCGGTATGCGGTCATCACCACCGAACGCCTCTGGCGACCGGTCATCGGATTCGACGAGGTAGAAGATGCTGCCTGACACCGACACCGCCTGGCCGCCACCACCGTTCGACCGCACCCAGAAAATCATGACCGCCTGGGATGCCTGGTACACCGGAGACACCGACCGCCTCGCCGACATCTACCAGCGCTACCCGACCTACCGTCCCGCCCAATTCTCCGGCGGCCTCGTCGGACGCATCGCCCGCTTCTTCTGGGGCCGCCCCAACCCCCAAGCCACCAAACGCCTGCACATCCCCCTCGCCGCCGACCTCGCCCGAGGCTCCTCTGCGCTGCTGTTCTCCCAGCCCCCACGGTTCGTCATCGGCGAAGACGACGCACGCGGAAACCACAAACCCGCCCAAGCCCGCCTCGAGCTGCTGCTCGGCGGAGCCGACACCGCCGCCACGCTCCTGGAGGCCGGCGAGCTCGCCTCCGCCTTGGGCGGGGTATATCTGCGGGCCTGGTGGGACCGCTCGATCAGCGACCACGTCAACCTCGCCACCATGGCCGCCGACTGCGCCATCCCACGCTGGCGCTACGGCCGCTTGGCCGGAGTGACGTTCTGGCAGACCGTCGCCGAGGACACCACCAGCGGCGAAGTATGGCGACACCTCGAATACCACGCACCAGGCCGCATCCACCACGGCCTCTACCGAGGCAGCCGCGACCACCTCGGGCAACGCCGCCAACTCATCGAACACCCCGACACCGCCTGGGCCGCCCCGCTGGTCGACTCGACCGCCGCCATCGCCACCGGCATCAACACCCTCACCGCCTGCTACGTGCCCAACGTGCGACCCAACCGGATCTGGCGCCACACACCAGGACTCGCCCAACTCGGCCGCTCCGACCTCGAAGGCCAAGAACCGATGCTGGACGCACTCGATGAGACCTGGTCGGCGTGGATGCGCGATATCGACCACGGCCGCAGCCGATTATTCATCGACAAGCAGCTCACCCACATCCGAGGCCCCGGCGCGGGCGCGAGCTTCGATTCCGAGCAGGCGATCTTCACCCCGCTGCCCGGAGCGAGCCTGGGCAGCCTCAAAGACGGTGCCCCGCCGATCGTTCCGCAGCAGTTCGCCATCCGCTGGCAAGAACACAGCGAAACCGCCACCGCGATCACCGAACTCATCCTGCGCGACGCGGGGCTATCCGCGTCGGCCTTCGGCGACGACCGCACGGCCGGGCTGATCACCGCCACCGGCGTCAACTCCCGCGACAAGCTGTCGGAAACCACCCGCGACCAGAAGATCAACTACTGGAAAGCCGAACTCGCCCCGCTCGCGCGCACGCTCACCGAGCTCGACCACATCCACTTCGGCAGCCGTATCGAACTCAAAGCCAACCCCGAGGTGCGCTGGCCGGTCCGCGCCCAGCTCCCACCGCTCGAGACCGCCCAACGGCTCGCCGCGCTCAAAGCCGTCGATCTGATCTCTACCGAACAGGCTGTGCGCGAACGCAACCCGAACTGGTCCGGCGACGACGTCAACGACGAAGTCGCGCGCATCCTCCGCGAAGTCGAACAACGAACCCGCAGCCAGGCCCTCCAACCTCGCCTGTCCGGCAATGCCGCAGTCCACGACCAATTCGCGCACTGATCACGAAAGCGGGCAGCCGAAACCGATTGGACCACCGCTAGTTCGGAGCCCGATCCATCTATTCCTTGAGGAAGGAACCCATGTCCGACAACCCGACCCCGCCCGCCGAGCCCGCAGAACCGCCGACCGAACCGGATCAGCCTGCGGCCGCCATCCCCACCCCGACTCCACCGGCACCGGAGGAAGCCGACGGACAGGACCCGGTCCAGCTGGGGGAGGTGATCGCCGAGCTGCGACGTGACCTGGAAAACGCACGCACCGACGCCTCGGCCGCCCTCGACCAAGCAGCCCAGCAAGCCCGCGACGCCATGGTGCAGGAGATCGGGCGCGCTCTGGGCCTGGTCGCTGACGAGAACACCGACCCCGAACAGGTCATCGCCGAACTCACTGACCGGGCCAGCGCCTCGGACCGCAGACTGCGCGACTACCGCATCAAAGACGCCATCGCCGCGGCCGCCGACACCCGCCGCGGCGACAACAAGCTACTAGTCCCGTACCTGCGCGGGCTCGGCGCCCTCGACGAACTCGACCCGGACGCAACCGATTTCACCACCCGCGTCGACGCCCTCGTTGCCGACGCCATCACCGCGAACCCGAAACTCACCAACACCCCACCGGTCGAGCGCTCCGGCGGGGAGTTCAGCGCAGGCAACTCCACCCCACCCGCATCTCCTGTCGAGGACGACATCGAGGCCATCCGCCGCAAAGTCCGCGACTCGATCGCCGAGGCCCGCACCTAGGAGACCACCGTGCCCAACACCTTCCTCACCCCCGACATCCTCGCGCGCCGCAGCCTGGCCAACCTCTACGAACTCACCGTCATGCTCCCGCTGGTCTACCGCGACATCTCCAGCGACTTCGGCCCACAGAAGGTCGGCAACACCGTCAACGTCAAGCGACCCCCACGATTCGTGGCCACCGAATTCGACCGCGCCCGCGGCATCGTCATCCAAGACACCACCGAATCCAAGATCCCCGTCGTGCTCGACACCATCGCCGACGTCTCAGTCGAAGTCACCTCCGAAGAACTCACCCTCGACATCGAAAACTTCGACGAACAGATCCTTCGCCCCGCCATGGAAGCCATCAGCCAAAAAGTCGACCGCGACCTGCTCTCGCTACGCGCCCAAGTCGCCCAGCACTGCGGAGCCGACCCGATGGAGGGCGGCACCGGCCGACTATGGGAGAACCCGGAAAACCTCATCGAGGCCGGTCGCCAGCTCGACATCCAGAACGTCCCCGCACCGGGACGGCGCGCGGTAGTGGGCCCGACCACCAAGGCCCGATGGCTCGGCAAACCACTGCTGCTGCACGCCGACAAGAGCGACTCCACCGCAGCATTGCGGCAAGGCTCGATCGGGCAGCAGATCGTCGGCTTCGACGCCTTCTGGAGCCAGAACGTCGGCCAGCCGCCACTGACCCCCGTACCCGGACAGCCCAGCACCGAAGTCGGAGTCGCCTTCCACTCCACCGCATTCGCCTTCGCGTCGGCTCCGATGGAACTACCGCCCGGCGCCGAGGTCTTCACCGTCCAGTACAAGGGCCTGTCGATGCGTGTCGCCATGGACTACGACATCCGCCACAAGACCACCGTCATCTCCGTCGACACCCTCTACGGCGTCAAATGCCTCGACCCCAACCGCGCCGTCCTACTCAAAGGCCCCAACGCCACTGCTGCGCCCGCGGAGCAGGCATCTGTGCCCGGCGACCTTGATACCGCGGCAGCAGTGGCACCAGCCACCGCGACCAGCAAGCGCACCGCAGGCAAGGACACAACGAAGACAGGGGCTGCCGCCGCGTGATGCTCGTCTACGCAAAGCCCGCCGACCTCACCAATCGCCTGGACCCGATCCCGGCTAACGCCGTCGCTCTGATCGAGGCCGCCTCTAGCAGGGTCCGTGACATCACCAGCAACGACCTCTACGACATCACTCCGCCAGGACTACCCGCCGACGACGAACTACGCGACGCGCTCCGCGAAGCAACCTGCCTCCAGGTCATCGCCTGGGTCGAACTCGGAGTCGACCCAGCCATCGGCGGACTGCGAACCGAGATCGCCAGCCAGAGCGCCGACGGCGGATCAGTCACCTACAGCCGGCCAGACCCCGCCACGCTGCGCCGGGCATCCGAATACCTCTGCCACGAAGCTGTTCTCGTGCTCCGCAACGCAGGACTGGCTAGCGGGCGACCACTCATCTGCTGATGGACGCGCCCCACTACCCGCACGGCGTGATGGTCCAGATCTACCGTGAGGGCGAACCCGACGCCTACGGCGATCTCCGAGACGCCGACGGCCAACTGCTCGACCGCTACGCCCACCTCAGCCACACCATCGGGCCCTGCGCGATCTCCTGGACCACCACCGAGGAATATGTCGATGGCGAAACCATCACCATCGCAGCACAAGTCACCGCGCCGGTTCGCTCGGACGTGCGGGGCACCGACCGCGTCAAGATCGCCGGAGAACCATTCCGGATCGTCGGCGACATCCTCGACCCACGCAACTCATTCACCGGTTGGTCGCCGGGCAGGCGCTTCCGCCTCGCTCGCGGCTTCTAGACACAAGGGAGGCCGGTGGACTTCGACCCGAGTGGTAACGAACTCGACGTCGCTGTCGGACTCGGCGAGGACACCCGCCAGATGCTCCAACACATCGTCGAACTCGGTGCCGATTACTGGCGCAGCCAATCTCACCGGCGCAGCGGACACAACGCCACCGCGGTGACCGGCTATGTCGACCCCGGCCAAGGCCACCAATTCGGCGTCGTCTACGCCTACAGCCGGTATGCGCGATATCGCGAAGAAGGCACCCACGACAACGCCGCCGAACACGTTCTGTCCGACTTCGCGCACTCTATCGGAGGGCTGTGATGCCGACGTACCCAAACGTGCACGAGGTGCTTATCGCCCTGCTGTCGCCGATCGCGACGACGGTCAAGGTCAAGCGGCAAGGGCAGCCGTTGCCCTACACCGTTGTTCGCCGTATCGGTGGAGCCGAGGACAGCATCACCGACCGGCCGATCGTGCGGGTCGACAACTACGCCCACACCGACGAACAGGCCGAGGAGTTGAAAGAAGCCTGCCGCCAACGCATTACCGATTCCTGCTGCACGCTCGTCAAGGGAGTCCTCATCGATACCGCCAACGAAATCACCGGCGGTCAGGATGCCCCGGCTCCCGACCCCACTGATCGGAAGCAGACAGCGGTGTACCAGCTGTCGTTTCGTGCACTGTAGTGGTCATCGCAAACTGCTGTCATTCTTCGGGTATTGAAGCTGCTGTTGCCGAGTTGAGCGCTTTTCGTCCGGCCGAGAGGTAGGCGTGAATCGCCGCTGCGGTTGTAGGAATCGAGTGTTCTCCACTCCTTCTCACGATCGAGATGAACGCTCCCTCGCTCACGCCGTCCACAACCGCGCCACACACCAAAAACGGCTTAGACTCGTCGCGTTGCGCCGGAACTCTCACTGCAAGGTAGCAGCCGCCACCTCGATCTGAGAACATCTCGACATGCAGGCCGTCAAGAGGTGGATAAACATAGTCATCGATGACTTTGCGGTAGCGAACAGGTAGTTTCCGATCGCATTCCAGCGGCGTGAGCTTGACAATCTTGTCGCCCTCAATTGTGCGTTTTGTTCTGAGTCCGCAAATCAGGATACCTTCCTCCGTGGCGTTGGCGAATCTAGCAACATCTTGCGCTAGTTCAATTTTGCCCGCGAAACTGTTAATGTCGTACCCAGTCGACTTAACTTCCAGCCATGAAGATTCGTACTCTCCTACTAACCACTGTGGGTGTCCAGCGGCCAGCACCTTCCATGCAAGGCCTCGGTCTAGGTTGAGTTTATCGGCTGGCTCTGTGGAGGGAAGTTGAACAATATCGTGAGTCAACCATCCGCGCTGTACGACGTCTGCAATCGTTTGACAATTGTCCGACGTAAGTGCTAGCCAGGCCTCCAAATGTCCCGGGGAAGAGTCGTAGGGGTCTGTGCGAACCACTGACTCAATCTCGTCGCAATGTGGGTCCCACAATTTTTGTATCAGATTTGACAGATCTTTCTTCCCCCAGCGCCAATGCGGATATGAGACAACCAGTCCTAATGTCAGACTACCTGTAATTATTGAGTATTCGAAAAGAAAATATGGCTCGGTCCGGTCGAGGATGCTCCCTACCTCTATACCGAATTTTAACTCTGAGTGTAGGTCTGTTGCCTCTTTGCGGAATGCTGAACGTTCTGATGCCTCGCGAAGCGCTGTTGCAAGCGTGGCCAAGTCGACGCCCCCCAGCCTCTCCATCGCGGATTGCACTCCTGTCCGGCGCTTCTCGGAACCCGGGGGAATGGGCGAAGCGTCTCTGACCAGGCTGACACGCGAACCGTCCTCTAGCAGCAGGGTTTCGTGTTCAGCCGACCACTCCAATTTGGGCACAAGTCGAGGATGCCACGCCATGCCCGGAGATAGCACCGAATAAGCGACGGTGCCAGCACGTAGCACCACCACCCTGGCTTGACCCGCTCAGCGGCCTCGACACGCGGTTCGCCTCTCCCTCACAAGGAACCTCAGCCAAATCGTTTGAAAGGTACGTCAATGACGGTAACCACATTCGAGCAGATCATCAGTGCGAACAAGGACCTGTTACTCAAGCCCCTCAAGGGCGCTGTGCTCATCGCGCCGATGAGCGTTGACGTGCCGGTCAAGTTCACCGCGGGTGCGGACGCGAAATTCCAGTCGCTGGAGGGGTATTCGTCGCTGGGTCTGATCGACAAGTCCGGTGGCCCGCAGTTCCGGCCCGAGCAGCAGCTCTCGGAGACCGAGAGCTGGGGCTGGCTGGAGCCGACACGCTCGGACATCGTCAAACGGGACATGAGCGTGGGGTTCACTGCCCAAGAGTTCAAACGTACTGTGCTGGAACTCGTTTCAGGCCGCAGTCTGGCCGATGTCCAGGCAGATGCGGTGACCAAGGAATTGTCGTGGAACGAGCCAGTCGCGCCGGACACCATCTACTACCGGGTGATCTTTCTGTTCGTCGACGGTGTCGGCGCGCGGGAGAAGTGGGTGCTGCGGATCATGCCACGCGCATCGGTCACCGAGGTCGGCCAGCAGCAGTGGAATTCGGAGAACATCGCCGCGTGGCCGATCACGGTCAAAGCCACCGTCGATGACAAGCTCGGCTACTCGCTGCGCAACGTCTTGTGCGGGCCCGGCGTCGGCAACCTGGTCATCCCGATGGGCTTCACCGTCGCCGCACCCTCACCGACCCCACCGGCCGCCGACAAGGCTGACGCCGCGAGCCCATCGAAGAAGGTGGCCTAAATGCCGAACTCCAAGCGCCGCAAGCCCCGCCACCGCAACCCTGAGGCCACGGCGCCGGAGAAGTCGACGTGGCTCCAGATGCGCGATGAAGCGCGCGCGACGAGGAAGCGGAAACGCAAGCGCCCCTACATGTTCGACGGCACCAGCCCGCCGACGCCGATCTACGAGCCCGACACTGTGTGGCAGGTGCTGACCTTGGCGGCGCTGCTGGACGGTCAGGAGATGCCGGTCGGGAGGATCCGGGAGTTGTTCGAGGCCATGTGCGGCGAGGGATTCGACGCGGTCTGGGAAGTGGTGCGGGGCGAGCCCGCCGAGGTGCTGTGGCCGCTGTTGGACGCCATCAACCGCCATTTCAGCTCCCTACCGGAACCGGGGAAGGTGGGTGAGCTGCCGGGGGGCTGAGCGGCCTCGTACTGCTCATCGAGGACTTCGGTGAGCAGATCGAGGCCGACCTGTTCACCCGCGGCTGGGACCTGCTGGATTACATGCGCGGTGAACGCCCCTGGTCCCAGCTGATCCGGCTACTGCGCCAGTTGCCGATGTGGTCGCACTATCAGGCCGCGCTGTTGATGGACCCCGAGCTCGGCGAGCTGCGCGCCGCCGAGTCGGAGCCTGAAGATGCTGAGCTGCCGCCGCTTTCGCCGCTGCACTACGACCTGCCCTCGCTGTTGACATTGCGGCACATCGACGTCACCAAGGAACTCATCCGCGTCGTCGCGTCGGTGTTCGCCGAATCGCCCGCCGCGCCGCTGCCGCCTGAGCCGCGCCCGATGACAGCCGAAGCGCACGCTCGTGCCCGCGCTGACCGTGACCAGGTCTTGGACGTCCTCGCCCGTCTTGGTGTGACGTATTAGGTTGGCTCAACCAGCGGGGCTGGTGGGAGCAACGTCAAAAGCTTTGTGAAGGATGCCGCTGGATATCGCATTGCTGCGCATTCCCCATGCGAGACCCAAACCGATCGCAACGGCGGGAACGTAGGCAACTGCGAGGCTGAGTTGGGGCAAGGCGAGGAATACGACTGTGGATATGCCCCCGAATGCCGCCACCATAGCGGAACCTCGACCATCACTTCTTAGTCTCGCTATGTAGTCCTTGATCCATGGCAGACTCGTGCCAGAGTAGTGGGGATAGGCGTCTACCCGGGTTCGTACACGTCGAACTGTCGCGGAGGCGCACACACCGAACAGGCACTCGCTCGCAAGCCACGTTACGACTCCCACCCGGGGCGGCAGGTCTGCGACCGAAGCGACCAGCGGCGCGAACATCATGAACTGAGACATGCATATGCCCAGGGGCAGCAGAAGATCGAGGAGACCAGGGACCCCCGGCGGAAGGGCAATCGCACCGATCGCCGAACCGGCGTAGGTGAGTACCGATGCGGCCAGGGCGACGGCGCCGAGGAGCCAGAATAGAGCGTAATCGTTGCCGTAGTGATCTTTCGCTGCGAGCAAAGCCCCGAACGCGAGCCCCGCTATTCCAAGAACGACACTGACAGTCGTTGTGTAGATGGAGATGTAGTGGGTCGACATATAATCCCGATGACGGGCTTGAATGTCTTGTTGTGGAACATCGTCAGCCATTTGGATCTTTTCCTGTCGCGGAAATCAGCTCAAGCAAGAACTGGTATAGACGGCCATTCTGGACCATACGCTGGTTCCGGCGTGCGTCAAACCTGACCATGTCAGATACATCCCCGCTCGATCGGCAACTCGCCAAATCCTGCACGATGTAACAACTTCGGCTACCCTCACCCGCGGCTGGGATCTGCTCGACTATATGCGCGGCGAATGCCCGTGGTCCCAGCTGATCCGGCTCCTACGGCACCTGCCGATGTGGTCGCACTACCAGGCCGCACCGCTGATGGACCCCGAACTCGGCGAGCTCCGCGCCGAACCAGAGCCGGAAGATGCTGAACTGCTGGCACTTTCGCCGCTGCACTACGACCTTCCCGCCTTGCTGATGTTGCGGCACATCGATGTCACCAAGGAACTCATCCGCGTCGTCGCGTCGGTGTTCGCCGAGTCACCCGCCGCGCCGCTACCGCCTGAGCCGCGCCCGATGACCGCCGAAGCGGCCGCGCGTGCCCGCGCCGAACGCGACCAGGTCCGCGACGTCCTTACCCGGCTGGGGGTCCAACTGTAGAAGGGCCGGTGAGGTTGTGGCACAGCCCTATTCGGCCGGTTCGGCCCGCCTCACCGTCCTGCCGGAGCTGGCGCGCGACTTCATCGATCGCCTGCGCGGGCAGCTGCTGCGCATCCGCCAGGACCTGGGTGTGCGGATCGTGCCCAACCTGGGTGAGTTCGCCACCGACCTGCGCACCCGCTTGGCGCGGCTGCGGAACTTCACGGTCCGGGTCCGGCCGGTCCCGGACCTGGACGAGTTCGCTGCCCGGTTCAATGCCGCACTCGCACCGTTTCGTGGGCGGGAGATCCGCGTCCGGATCGACATCGACAACTCCCAGCTGCTCGCACTGATCCAGGCACTGGCCCAGCTAAATCGGGCCGGTGGACCAGCTGGGATGTCGATGGGGCGGCTCGGGTCGGTGATCAGCCTGGCCTCGGTCGCGGCCGGGGTCTTGAAAGCCGCGCTACTCGGCCTAGTTCTCGGGTCACTGTTCCCTCTGGTCGCGGTCGCCGCGCAAGCCGCTGGCACCTTGGGGCTCCTGCCCGCGGCCGCCGCTGCGGCGGCTGCGGGGATCGCGACGATCGCGGTCGGGGTGTCCGGGATCTCGGATGCGTTCGCCGCAGCCAAGCAGATGTCGGAGACGGCGGGCAAGGACGCCGAAACCCGCTCGCGCGCGATCGCTGCCGCGCAGCGCGGTGAGCAGCAGGCCACCCGTGCGGTCGCGACAGCGCGCACCGACCTCAATCGCGCCTACGCCGACGCGGCCAAACGCCTGCGTGACCTCGAGCTCCAAGCCCGTGGCGCGGCGTTGAGCGAGGGCGACGCTCTGCTCTCGATCGCCGAGGCTCGCCGCGATCTCGCGCAGCTGCAATCACGTGACCCCCTCGACTATGTGCGCGCCAACCAGCGCGTCGCCGAGGCCGAGCAGCAGCTGCTCGAGGTGCGGGCCCGTCGCGCCGATATCGACGAACAAGCCGCCGACGCCCAAGCCAAAGGCATCAACAATGCCGATGAGGTCGTATCCGCCCGCGAACGTCTCGCTGATGCTGAATCCCAGCTCGCCGACGCGCGCACCGCTGTGGCTGAGGCGGCCGCGCAGGTCTCGCCTGCGGTCGAGGCGTTCGAGCGGGCCATGGCCAAATTATCCCCGGCGGCAAAGGACTTCGTCACCAAGATCCGCGGCCTCGGCTCGGAGTGGACCCGCTTCCGCATGGCCGTGCAAGAGCCGCTATTCACCGGGCTCGGCGATTCGGTCGTGCGTCTGGCGGATGCGCAATTGGGGCGCGTGCGTGAGGGATTGGCCGGGATCGCCGTCGCGATCAACGCCGGTGCACGCCGTGTCCTCGACGACCTGGCGACCCCCGCGACCGGGGACAAGCTCGCCAAGATCTTCACCAACGCAGAGGCCGCGGTCGGCCCGCTGATCGACAGCGTCAACGACCTCCTCCAAGGTCTGCTGTCCCTAGCCGGTGTCGGCTCGGAGTTCCTCCCGGATGCCAGCCGCAACTTCGCCGACACCATGGCCAGCTTCCGGGCCTGGGCCGAAAGCCCCGACGGGCAACAGAAGTTCCACCAGTTCCTCGCCGATTCCCTCGACGCACTCGACCGGATCTGGGAGCTCGCCAAGTCCATCGGCAAGGCCCTGGCCGGGTTGATCACCAGCGCTGAACCCTCGGGTGAGTCGATGATCGAGTCGCTGGTGCGCAACCTGGACCGGTTCTCGACATGGTTGAACTCGCCCGAGGGCCGACAGGCGATGAAGGATTTCTGGGAAGACGTCCGCACCACCGTGACCAACCTGGCCAGCCTCGTGGTGTGGATCGGGCAAGCGGCCGAGAAGATCTACGAGTTCCTCGACGCGATCCGAGACCTCAGCGGTATCAACATCTTTCAGGGCGCACTGTTCACGCTGCTCGAACAGCTCGAAAAGGTGCCGGAGCGGTTCGAGAAGATCCGCGAATGGCTCCAAGACCGGCTGCCCGGCGCACTCGGCGGTGCGACGGGCAGCCTGACCGGGTTCGGTGACTCCCTCGACGGGCTACGCGGGCGGGTGTCGAGCATCGTGTCCGGGATCGGGGACGCCTGGGACGGGCTGCGCGAGAAAACGGCCGCGCCGATCAACTGGGTCATCGAGCACGTCGTCAACGGCGGATTCCGCACCGCGTGGAATGCCATCCGCACTGTGGTGCCCGTGCTCGCCGAATGGGCCACCGAGGTGCCGCTCATCCCGATCACCCGACGCGCCACCGGCGGCCCCGCCGCCGCTGAAGGCCGAGTCGTCGGGCCGGGCTCGCGGATCTCGGATTCGGTGCCCGCGCTGCTCTCGCGTGACGAGCATGTCTGGACCGGCGCCGAAGTCGACGCAGTCGGCGGGCACACCGCGATGCTGCGGTTGCGGCGCTCCGCGCTGGCCGGGCAGCTGCCCGGATTCCGCGATGGCGGTGGACTATTCGGGACGGTCACCGACTGGGTCGGTGACCGGTTCGCCTCGGTCGAGTCCGCGGTGCGCGCCAAGATCGCCGATCTGTTCCTCACCCCCGTCCAAGCGCTCGCCGACACCGTGCCCGACTTCGGAGGCGGGATCGGCACGGTGCCACGCGCGGTACTCGCGCAGGTCACCGATTCCGCCGCCGAGGTTCTGGCCGGCCGAACCGCTGGCATGCGCGCCGGAGCCGACGGCGGTGCCCGTGCCGCGCTGCCGCCTGGTGAAGGGGTGCAGCGGTGGCGGGCGATGGCCATCGAAGCCCTCAAACGGGTGGGTTTCGACCCTGCCCAGGTCGACATCATGCTGTCGCAGATCCAGTCAGAGTCCGGCGGCGATCCGAATATCGCCCAGCAGATCACCGACATCAACGGTACCGGCGAAGCCGCGGGCGTCGGGTTGTTGCAGATCATTCCGGGAACCTTTGCCGCGCACCGTGATCCGGATCTTCCCTTCGACCGGCGTGACCCGTTCGCCAACATGGTCGCCGCCTTGCGCTACTACAAGTCCCGCTACGGCATGGACTTGTCACGGATGTGGGGCCAAGGCCACGGCTACGACTCCGGCGGCATCTGGGAGCCAGGGACACTCGGCTGGAACACCTCAGGCAAGCCCGAAGCGGTCCTGACCCACGACCAGTGGCGCTGGCTGCGGGAACTCATCGACTCCCGCGTCCCGCTCGTACCCGGCCAACAGAAACCAGGGTTGGACGACCCCGCCCGCAAGGGCCTGGGCCTGGATACTTGGGAGAGCTTGGGACAGAAGGCCACCGACACCTTCACCAAGGCAGGCAAGGAGTTCCTCGGCGGCCAGCTCGACGACGCCCTGTCGGTGGTCGGTGCCCCGAACCCATTGAACTCCGAGCGAGTCCGCGCACTCCAGGATTATCAGCGCTCCTATGAGGTGTTCGAGGCCACCAAAGCCGCCCGTGCGGCCGGTGCTGCCGATTACCAGGCGCTGATGAACCAGGTCGCACCGCCACCGGTGCCCACCGTCACCGCTCCGGCGGGGCCGATGTCGAACATCGACAACTCGACCCACATCACCGTGCAGACCCGCGACGTCGATGAAGGCTACCGCCGCGCCCAGCAGATCGCGGACCTACGTGCACTCCAATACACCGCGAGGAGTTGACGTTAAGGGTCGTACGTGGAGGCGAGGAGTACCTGCGCTTCTAGGCTTGTGTGCCTACCAGGGCGGCAAGGGCAGCGCGGACTCTATCCAGCGCGTTGCCGAACTCGCCACTTTCCAGTATTTGGTTTGCGGCCAAGCGGCGATCTGGTTCGATTCGATTTTCCTCCGCCAACCTATTGAACATCTTTACTTGTTCGGTAGCGGGCAGCTCGAGCAAAGGGTTGATGTAGTTGCCATAGAGCGCGCGCGGGGACCGGGTCTCCGTGTACTGGACAAAAATGGAACGAAGGTTCTTGAATGCCGCTCTCCGCGCCTGTCCGAGGGCCAGATAGGTGACTCCGACGCTGAAACCGATCAATACGGATACAGAGACAATGGCGTTGACGATACCGATGCTGACACCCATGATCGTGAGGGCGACACCGATGAGTGCTGTCATCAGCCCTATCAGTATGAAGTTCGCAGTTCTTTGATTTTGAATCATCTTTCAGTCTTTCAGTTGGCGAAATCGACACCGACGGCAACTGCTATTCCAACGGTTAACGCCGCTGCCACGTTGGGGAAGACGATTCCTTGCCAGGTAAGCAAAGTGTGAGATCCAGTGGTGGAGTAGCACAGCTCTCGCACTATGTCGGGGAGGAGGAAGTTGACCCCGAAAACTATTAGTAGCGCACCGATTTGGATCGGCTTGATGTCGTCCGCACCGTCGCCAACTGTGAGGAATACGGCAAGCGTCACGAGTCCGGATGCGAGCCAGTCGGGCCACATGAGGTAGTCCTCACGGCCCCAGCGTGCTCCCGCCCTGGCGTTGCGAGATCGGAAACTCAGAAACTTCTGTATCAAGAACGTGAGAGTGAGGACGCCCAAGCTCAATCCGATGGACTTCAGGATGTCTGACGACACTTGTTCTGTACCCCCAGCTGCGGGTTCGTCGGTTCCTGGCAACGTCCAGGCCCTCGATAGATCGCTCAATCTACGGGATCTGTTAGCAAATTAGAAGACTGGGCGTCGGACTCAACGCAATACGCGACCGTCCGGAATGTATTGCAAATTCATACTTTCATCTGATACGTACGCAGGAGGTGAGTTCTCTTGTGATGCATCCCGATTCAGTCGCCGTCGAGGTCTTCGGTGTCGATGACTCGCATTGGATCATCAACGGACCTAACGCCGACCGTGACGTCATCACCTTGGCCACGAACCCGAAGGGTATCGGGGATGCCCCGGTTACCACCAGCTACAAGTCCTCGGTCTACCAGCGCGGCGCGACCTATCAGGGCAAGCGCTATCTCAAGCGCGACATCACCTTCGCGGTCAACATCCATGGTGCCGACGACGAGGAATGGGAGCTACGGGATTCGGCGTGGCGCAACGCCTGGGACTACGAACTCGACGCGTGGGATCCCGACGCGACGCTGACGAAGATGCAGATCAGCACCGACCGCTCCACCCGCTGGCTGTGGCTTGCCCTGGACCGCAGTATCGAGTTCGAGTCCGAACGTGACCCGCACCTGCTGCGCAAATCTGTTGTTCCCATGGCGGTTACGGCCGCGCAGCCGATGTGGGAAGAACCCATGAAGATCACCTCCTGGGAGAGCGGGCAGGGCGCGAACGAGGGGTTCATCGAGGTCTCCAACCCCACCGATCTCGAGATGGCCCAGAAATGGGTGCTCACCCGCGGGCGCTGGCGGATCCCGGACGTGTCGTGGCAGGGCAAGAAGTACCACCGCAGCCCTGGCGGGCGCTACGGCAACCGGAAGATCACCCTGCCGATGCTCGGCGACCGGGAAGGTGGAGCACGCATCGACCTCGACTCCGCCAAGCTCTACGTGCGAGATCTGGGCGGCACCAACCTGATCGGCCGACTCGGTGGGCTGCACTTCATGCACCGCATCCCACCGCGCACGCCGCCGACGCTGCTGCCGATCAGCGTCACCGACGCTCCCGCCGGTGGAGCGCGCGCCGAGCTGCGCCAGCCCCGGTTGTGGACGAGAGCGTGGGGGGTGCGATGAGCCTCGACGCGATGAGCCTTACCGAGCAGTGCGAGGCGATCTGGGACGCCACCCTTGCTGCAGAACGGGCCGACGATCTCGACCGGCTCGCCCAGCCACTCCTGAGGCTTTGGGATGGGCACTGGCGTCTGGCGGGGATCATCTGCTCGGAGTACCGCGCCGAGTTCACCTGGATCGACAACGACACCGGCCAAGCGCTGGTCGAAATCCCCCTGGATGACCCCCTCGCGAAGTGGGTGTGGCGTACCCGCGCTCGTATCGAGGCCGGTGAAGGCCGCAACATCCACATCACCTGCGACAAGCCTGATGGCACGCGCTGGTCGGGGCATCTGCATGACCATTCGGTCGAGCGCCGCGCCGACGGCAGCCAGGTCCTGACGCTGCGGTTTGTTCACGATTTTCAGCACTGCAAGTCATATCTGATCTGGTCGAACCCGTTCTTCGGCCCGGAGGTCCAGATACCGCGCACCTTCGGCCCGGTCCCTGGTCCGGCGCGGTGGGCGCTGAAGCTGCCGCTGCTGCTCAACGTGATGCGTGAGCAGATGCAGCAGCACGGCTGGCATCTGCCGGATGATCCGCTCGATCCGGCCTCCTGGCTCGGCGCGGTCGGCCTGGACATGTCGCAATGGTCAGTGGTGGTGGCCCCGACCAGCTTCGCTGAAGACCTCGCCGCTGGAACCCTTTGGGCGGTACCGCATTCGCGGTTCAAGTACTGGTTCGACATGGCCCGTGAAATCCTCGAGGACGCCGAACTGTCCGTGCGGTGCCGTCGCTGGCTCGAAGGCGACCCGCCACCGTGGCCCGGCGCGCCGAGGCTGCGTCACGGTGTGCTCGTCATCGATATCGTGAATTCCTCGGGCTTCTATAGCGACACCTCCAATGGAGGAACACCTTTCGATGGCCTGTTCCGTACGGTGGCCCGCTTCGCCGAGGACTTCATCGACACCGTCGAGGAACCCATCCTCGGCCCCGTCACTCCTGACGACTATCTGATCCCCGGCCGTCGGCGCACCGATGTCACCACACCTTTTGTGGTGTATTTCGACAGCCCCGAGACCGGGATCGAAACCTCCAAGTTCACCGAGACCGCTGCTACCGCAGTGCAAGTCGTGACCGGCGGGCAATCGATGCCGGGGGTCGCGGGTACCCCATCCTCATACGGGGGTGGGGTACACGCGATCCGACCCAGCCGACGAAAGTCTTTCTGCCGCAATACAAATGGCGGGCGATCTGGTGGCCGCCGCCATCGTCCTCCCGCCGGTGGGGGGAGCCACCGACGCTTTGTTGCGCCCTTTGTATCAAGGGACGTTGCTGGCCTGGCATGCCGTGAAATCCAAGGCCCGAGAACAGAACTCGGGCTGGTCGAGACTGTTCGAGTACCTCGCCGCCTCGCCGGGGCGAGCCTACACGATCGCGGCAATGATGGCCCTGCGCAAGGGCTTCCACGACACACGAAGCTGGTTCTCCCACGAGATCACCGTGCGCGACGGCGCACCCTTCGTCATCGGCGAGGGCGGGCATTGGTTCATCGGTGACCGCATCGGAGCCACCGCGCCCGGTGATGACACCTACACCATCCGCGTCGATCGCGTCCGCGAGCTCACCTTGGCCTGGGACCGCGATCAGTTCCCTGAATGGCGGCCGGTCATCGGCGATCCCACCGGCCACAGAGACCGCGGCCAACGCACCCTCGACATGGTCTCCGACCTCGTCGCGGGCGTGCACGAACTGGGGGTGATGGCATGAGCGTCAGCGGCCAATTTCCCATCCGCGACAACTGCGACCCCACCGACCCCGAGGAAGCGTTCCTGTGGATGCTCGTCGGGCTGCCAGGGCTCAAGGGTGCACCGTTGCTGCTGCCGGTCCAGCACCTGCGCGCCGTTTCGCGCCGCCTGTGGGACTGCGGAGCACGCCCGGTCGGAGAGCCCGTCATCAAATACCGGCCACCACGCGCCGGTGACCCGCACTGGCTGCTCTCACCCGGCACGTGGACCGACATCAACGACCCCGATCCCGAGGACGTCTTCGACGTCCGGCAATTCGTCGCAGAACTCCCACTGCGCCAACGCCAGCAACTCGCCGCCGCCCTCGGGCTGGCCGGCGCCGTCCCCGACGAGGCACCGCCCGCGCCGATGCTGCCGGTCACACAGCCGGTCGCCACCGAAGCGACAGCATCGAATGACCCACTGCCGCAGTTCGATCCGACACGGCGTGGCGTCAAGGCCGTACTGGCCTACCTGCGCACCGTCGACCCCGAGGAGCGAGAACGAGTGCTGGCCATCGAGCAGCATCTCGGCAAAGCTCGACCCGCCATACTGACTCACTACTCGGGTCTTTCGTCCGGCGGCTTGAAGTAGTCCTATAGGTGGGTTCCTTACTGGGACATCCGTCGAACTATCTTCAGTAGCACCTCCAAGGCTTTGAGCGCGTCCGCGCGCCGCCTAGGATCTGGATGTAATGCACTGATCAGGGCAGCGAATCCAACGCATACCGTATGCATCACAACGGCAAGGCAGAATGCGTACCCCATCGGCTCGGCAGCCGTCGCGACAACCGCATCCCACGTCACGCGAACTCCTCCCGATAGTCGCGCACCAACGACAGGATGTGGCCCTCATAGGCGTTCTCCGCCTTCCACTGCGACCGAGCCTCTCCGCATTCATGCCGCATCAGCTTGAGTGGATGCGCGTCGCGATCGGAGGTCGTAGGAGGAAAGTTGAGCCAGGGGCCGATGTCTGATTCGGCTCGAAGCCATTCAGATACGGTCGCTTTGGATGGCCCGCAACACCATTCCAGCATCACGTCCATATAGGCGTGGTGGTAGATGTCGACCCAGCATGTGCCGCGTGCGTTAAGTCTCTGTATTACATTTGGTCGGCGAAGAAGGGAGCGCGCGAGCGACTGAGTTGGCGCGCCGTCTCGGAATGGTGAGAACCATCGAAATATCTCTTCCTCGGTCAGCAGATGCTCATGACTGTTCCAGATCAGATCAAATTTATCTGGAACAGGGTTCCAGCCCTTCACGAGATCCGCAGGGAACCGAACTGCGGGTATGTGGAGCTTTGCATCAGTGTTGTGGACACGAAGCTCCCACTCGGCACCGCGAGGACGCGCCCGCAACCCGGCTACGCCGTAGTGATTCCCGGATTCTCGGTCATAGCTGGGCAGCAGCCGAGAAACAACTCTTCTCGAATATTCGGGTGCGGGTATGAGGACAAGATATCCATCGCGAGCATGAACGCTTTCCAGCCCCAATGCGGTACCGGGGCGGTCGAAGCTTCCGTTGAATTCGTTGACCAGCTCGTAGAACACTGCGAATTCGAGCCTAAGTTGATCGCCTGCCCGGTCGCGGCTCGATTGGTCCGAATAACCACTCGGAGACATTCGGTTCAAGTCGAGCGCTCGCTTGTAGCTCACGCCGGTGAGCCTGCTCCGCTGCCGCGCGTCGTTGTTTATGCGAGACATCGTTAACTCCCTGGTGCGGATGCTGCCCGGCCCAGCGCTGCACAGTCAGGAGCAAAGAGCTCGGTTGTCTGCCAACGTTTCTCGAAACGGCTGACCCAACCCTGAGCCTTAAAAGCGTCGCTATGTGAGCTCGAAGGCCGGGAGCTCAGCGGGCAGGCGAACCGATCACCTGCGTACAAGGTAGCACGCCGCACAACTCCCGACGCCACATCGAGCAACAAGATCACCTGCGGCGCAGCCACGTCTGCTCGCCGAACTTCCAACCTGGTTGCAAGACAGAGGATTCCGCATGCGTGAACGTTACTGGCCGCTGCCGCGAGGTCATGTCGTGACCTCACCGTTCGGGTTACGCGAGGACGGTTGGCATTTCGGTGTCGACCTCGGCTGGCCCGGCGGGGCGGCGGGGTTGATGGTCTACGCCTGCCAGGGCGGCACAGTCGTTCGCGCCGGTCCGGCCCGAGGATTCGGCTACTGGGTGGTGCTCGACCATCTCTACGCCGACGGGGCCGGGACCACCGTCTACGGCCACGTCCGCCCCTTCGTCGACGTCGGCCAGCGTGTCGAGGCCGGACAGCCGATCGCGGGAATCGAACCTGACCGCACCCGCAACGGGAACGTCGACCCGCACCTGCACCTCGAATGGCACCGCAGCGTGCTCAGCCCGCCCGGCCCCGAGGTCCTGGATCCTCTGCCGCAGCTCGCCGGTGCGGCCTACCCACCCACGCAAGGAGACGTCTTGACCGAGTTCGGTATCGATATCAGCAACCACCAAGGCGAGTTCGACTTCGCCCACGCCGCGGCCGAAGGAATTAACTTCGCGACCCACAAGATCTGCGAAGGCACGTGGCGAGATCCGTTGTGGCCCAGAGCCCGCGAACAGATGGCCGCCCACTTCGACCACTGGGGCGGCTACGTCTACTGCCGTCTCAACACCGACCCTGACACCGAAGCTGACGCGCTAGCCGCCTACGCCGACACCACGGTGCCCATCCAGATCGACTACGAAGACCTCACCGGCACACCGTCGTTGGCTGACCTGCTCGCGCGCGTGGACGCCATCACCGCCTGCGGATTCGCGCTGCTACCTATCTACCTGCCGCGCTGGTACTGGCGCGACAACATGGGCTCCCCGGATCTGTCCGGCCTGCCAGTGCCGATCTGGAACAGCCACTACGTCACCGGCATCTCCGCCCCCGCCCAGCTCTATCCCGGCGACCGGCATCCCGGCTGGGAACCGATGGGCGGCAAGGACATCGCCATCCTCCAGTTCTCCTCCACCGCCGCGATCGGCGGCCAACTCATCGACGTCAACGCCGTACGCGGCGGCAGCGATCAGCTCGCCCGTCTGTTCAGAAAGGACCCCGATATGCAGCTCACCGACATCATCATCAACAAGGACGGCAACCCCGTCACCCTCGCCGACCTGCTCGCCTCCCTCGACATGCACGCCTCCTGGGTCGTCGATCAACTCGCCGGCCCCGACTCCCGCCACCAGCGCGGCCCCGCCCTGGACCCCACCGGCTGGCCCCAGCTCGACGGCAAGTCCGTGGTCGACTCGGTCGCGTCCGCCCACGACAAGATCGACGCCGTCACCACCGTGCTCGCCGGTGTGCAGGGCAAGATCCAGTCGATCCTCGAACACCTCGACTCGGCCCCCTACGCGGGCCGTCACCGCGCACAGGGGACGGAGTAGGCGATGGGATGGCTCAACGCCGAGGTCGTCCAGGCATTCGGGGTCGCGCTGGCCACCGTCATCGGTGCGTTCACCGCCCGCCAGGCCGGGCAAGTTCGCAAACTGCGAGACCGTGTCACCGAACTGGAAACCCAGGACCGCACCGACATCGAACGCTTCCGCACCATGGTGCGCCTCATCCGCGCCCTGCTACATCACCGAGCCGAACTCACCGGACTGATCGCCCACCACGCGCCGGACGTGAAACCTCCGGAGGCACCAGGGATCCCGGATTGGCTCGCTGCCGAGCTGTGACCACACCGAACAAGCCGAAACCGGACGGGTCCTGGAACCTCGGAGCGTTCCGCAGGTTCCAGGACCAGTCACCCGAGGAAGCCAAAGCCGCTATCCGCTCCGGGGTCATCGGTGCCTACACCGGCGCGCAGAACACCCACCGCCGCGAAGTCCGCCAACCCATCCAACAACGTCCCACCTACGACGAGATCCCCACCGACATCCCGCTGTGGATGAACCTGACCGCCACCGACGACACCACCTTCCCCCTCGCGCTGCTGGCACGCCAACCCAACGCAGACGGCAAGCTCAACCAGCCGCCGTTCTACCAACCCGCCACCGGAGCACTGGAAGTCGGGATGATCCGCGCCACCCGCGACCGTGAATACCGCCAAGTCGGACTCATCATCGGCCCGGCCGGATGGTCGTTCATCAACAGCGCTTTCGTCGCCGTCTACCGCCTCAACCAAGACAACGGCGACCTGTCACTGGTCTGGGACAGCGGCGACATCAAATCCGTCCTCAACTTCGCCTCCACCCAATACCGCTGGGACATCCCCACCATCAACGCCCGCCAAGGCGAGGTCTACGGCGTCGGGTTCCTCGCCAACTACGTCGGCATCGGCTACCAACTCGCCTCCGTCGCACGTTGGATCATCAACCAGCCCTGGGGAACCCAACCCACGCACCCGTACTTCTGGACCCGCGGCTACGACGGCGGCGGCAACGGCGGTGGCCTGCCATCCCCGCCACCGTTCCTCAGCGCAGCCCACCTCGGCACCAACCACTGGTGGCCCTGGTTCCTCCTCGGATGACCACACCCCGCACCCTGCACACCCGAAAGGCACACCCATGCCCGAAACACCCTGCACTACTACCGATGACACCGAACGGCTCCGCCAGCCGCCACGCCTGCGCACGATCCGATTCGGCTGCTACCGGCTCACCTACATCCCTGACGGTCACGTCGGCCTCAAACCACGTGGCTGGCTCCCCGAAACCACCGACGAGGACTGGAACGCCAACGCCGAATACCTCGACACCAACGGCCATCTCGTCGCCGGACTCGGTGGCCTGCTCGTGCAGCGCGGCCGCCGCGCGCTGCTCATCGACGCCGGAGCCGGGCCGATCACCCTGCCCGACAACCCCGCCAACCCGATGACTGGTGCCATGATCTCCGGGGCACTGCTCGACAACCTCGCCCGCGTCGACGGCCTGGGCCGCATCGACTCGATCGCGATCACCCACCTGCACTTCGACCACCTCGGCTGGACACTGCGCCCAGCCCCCGGCAACGACCGCCCACCGTTCCACGCCGCGCGCATCCACATCGGTGAATACGAATGGAACTGGTGGCGCTCACTGACCCCTGCGATGATCGACACCTTCCCCGGCTGGGCCAAACCCAGCATCCTCAACCGGCAGGTGCTCGACACCATCGCAGCCCAAGTCCACCCGATCACCCCCGGCACCAAGATCTTTCCTGGCGTACACGCGGTGATGATTCCCGGCCACTCCACCGGTCACACCGGATACGTCATCCGATCCCGCGGCCGCCGCATGATCGTCTTCGGCGACGCGCTGCACTCACCGGTCCAAATCGCGCACCCTGAATGGGTCTCCGCGTCCGACTACGACCAGCACGAGGCCGCGTTCCATCGCCGTCGGCTGGTGGGGCGGCTAGCCGACAGCGGTGACCTCGCCTTCGGCATCCACTTCGCAGACATCCCATTCGGGCACGCGCGGCGCGATGATGCTGGTCGAACCCGCTGGGTTCCCTACGACTAACACCTGGCCGGACTCCATCCCACCGAGTCCGCCTCGTCAGTCGGGAGGCCATATGGTCGAGTACCTCGGGTATCGCCCCAATAAATTCACGATAGTCCTCAGCCGTTCAGCGGCTTTCACCCAACGGTTCGAGGTCATCGGCAACCCATTACCGGAAGGGACAACATCCTGGATCGACGTCTATGACAGCGACGACGAACTTCTCACCACCTGGCACGCCACGAGCATTACCACGATGGCTGTCGAATACCTCGTCGGTCCCGATCTCACCGACCTCGTCGGCAACCGAACCCGCGCCGACTACGGCCTCTACCTCTGCTATCCGGGAATTCGGCTGCCCTTCTGTTGGTTTCGAGGACCAATCGTCCGGGAGCAGTAAACGTACAGGGTGGGCTTAGGGCACGCCTATGCCGCCGCGCATATACGACGAAAGGAATCGTCGTAGCAGGAGTTCGACGAAATCCTCGGTACAGGTGAGCTTTTCAATCTCCTCGGTCGTAACAACGAGTACCTTGATGCCTCTCGCTAATGCGCTGACGCCGAGCGAATGGGCATAGGTGTGATCTCGGGCGTCGCCGGTGATCCCATTCGCTGCGATCAAGATCCCCGTCTCCACCCGACGATTATCAAGTATGTTTATGAAATATCCCAGCGTGCTGCTGTCAACCGGATGACTCCAGTCTTTACATTCGACCAGGATTACATGCGGTAGTGCGTGCAATCCGCTCTGATGCTTGCTGTTGCATACCCCGACGTCAATCTGCTCGCTCTTGAAGTGACTAACTCCATTTCGCTCGGCGAAACATCCAGGAATACACTCAAATAAATACAGCGCCAGCGCCTCATATGCCTTGCCCTGGGTATCTGTGTCGCCAGCGCATCGCGCGGTATCAAGGTAGCGTGTCACCTCCAACTGATCGAGATTCGTCATGGGTGGTGCACCAGCTGGTTGCGGGTCCGGATAAGAAACGGCCCCAATTGTTCCCGAGCCACACTAGTGTAGAATTCACGAAGACTCATAGTCCATATCTGTGAATACCTAGAGAACGTGTCCATCGAGGACGTCATCTGGGGTCCGTCGTAGAGAACAAGTCCAATGGCGTGACTGTTGTTCTTCACATACGACGAAAGTTGCTCCTGGGCGCTATCCAAATCCCCGGCATGCTTTATCTTCTTAATCTCGATCAGGACAGTTTCGCCAATGTCGGGATGGGTAAATGCTATATCAACTGTTTGGTCGGCATCTCGAATCTCTCTCGCAACGGTCGCGCCCTCGGCTTGCAGCACTACATCGAGAAGTTCGGCAGTCTCGACTTCCCGGAATTTGGACCAAGAGCTCGAATCCATGCTTGCGAAAAACTCATTAAGTCGTCGACGGATCTCCGCAGTGCTTGTTTTTGATGGTCCAGCTACCACTCGAGGATTGTGTCTTGATCGCTCCGATTCATAGGGATCCCACGAATCGGATTTCGAACGCTTCCTGGTAAAGCGTTTCAAAAATAGGCCTACGTGCAACTCAAGGGCTTCGCGGTTATCTACGGCTGCTCGTACTTGACTCAGGTCGCCCAGTGCGGGGAGCGGTGGCTCATCAGGGTCGATAATCACGAGCACCGGGATGTTGCGCGCCGCCGCTATGCCAATCTCAAGGAAGATTGCAGCCCTCACCCCGCTGTTGGTCGGCTGCTCCGCCGGTACGACAGCAATTCCGAAGTCGAAGTCGTCAGGCGGCACTCGCAAAAGGTCAATGCCAGCGCCGAGGTCAGAGGTTCGCTCAGCGTCGACATCCCGACTGTCGAGGACATCCCACAACACTCCCAAGTCGAGCGGAGCCGATGCCATGATGAGTCCGCGCATGAACTGATCGTACTCAGCGGGGCACCAGGACGAGGCGCTCTGAACAAGGCAACTTCCCCGGCAAACCCCCGCGACCGCCGTGCCGCAACCTACGGGCGGCAGCACCGCTCTCCTGCGCGCGCTCGCGAGCAACGCCCCCTATCCACACTCCCCGGAACCAGCCCGCCTTGCTGCCGTATGCAAGTGCCGAAGCTGCGCCAATAGTCAGCGATTCAAACGTGGGGACGGCCGAAGCAACCAGTAAAAGTCGCGGGCCGGGATGACCCACACGAAATGGAGAAGTTGTGAAACACGTTGGCGATTGCCGCTCCACTGAGCGCTCCCGATTCAGCCGGAATCAGTTTCTGCGCCTGACCGGTGCCGCTATCACGGCTACCACCGCGGCCGCGCTTACCGCGTGCTCCGATCCCGATCCGCCACGCACGGAACGTGTTCTGCTGGACAGGGTTCGTGGCTACACCTGCACTGCCGACGGATTCCACCGGTTCAGCAGCGTGCTGATCGATGCGAACGGAAGAGTCGAAGCACTCGATCCCGCAAGCACGGCGGGCGCGCGCCGAATCGATGGGCGCGGCAGAGTCTGTCTGCCCGGCCTGCACGACGCACACGGTCACATCTGGAACTTCGGCGCTGCCCTCACCCAAATCAACCTCGCCGGAGCGCAATCAGTCGATGACGCGCTGCGAGTGATCACCACCTATGCTCGCGACCACCGTGATCGGCCGTGGCTCCTTGGACGGGGATGGAATGACGTCCCCTGGGGCCGGTTACCGACAGCGTCCGACATCGACCAGGCTGTCGATGACCGACCAGTGTGGCTGCTGCGCGTGGACAGCCATGCAGGCGTGGGCAATACAGCCGCACTACGGCTCGCCGGGATCACTCCGTCGACACCAGACCCCGTGGGCGGGCAGATCATTCGCGACCACGATGGCCGACCCAGTGGAGTACTGGTTGATACTGCCAAAAGGCTTGTCGAACAGCATATTCCCGTACCGACGCTGTCCGATTACGAAGATCGGCTTCACGCCGCCCAACGCAAACTCAACGCGGCCGGGCTCACCTCGATCAGCGAAGCATCCACCGCTCCCGATCAGATCCCCGCACTCTACGACCTCGCCAACACAGGACGAATGACATTGCGGATAAACGCATTCCTGAACTGGCAGGCGTTCAATCAGTTTGGCAGCCAGGTGCGCACAGACTCGACGGCCGACGACATGCTGCGAATCCGCACGGTCAAACTGCTCGCCGACGGTGCACTCGGGTCCTACGGCGCGGCGCTGCTCGAACCGTACACCGACCAGCCCGAGAGCCGGGGACTGCCACAGCTACAACCGGCCGAGCTGACCGCACGGGTACGCCAAATTGTGTCGGCGGGCTACCAGACCGCGATCCATGCCATCGGCGACTACGGCAACAGGATGGCGCTCGACGCCTACACCACGGTGCTGGGCTCAGCTCAAGGACTGCGGCTGCGACACCGAATCGAGCACGTCCAAATCCTCGCCCCGCCGGACCTGCCACGCCTGGCCCAACTCGGCCTGATCGCCTCAATGCAGCCCAGCCACGCGACCGACGACATGAACATGGCCGAGACGCGGATCGGCCCGGCCCGCCTCGCCGGCGCCTACGCCTGGCGGTCGCTGCTCGACCACGGAACCATCCTCGCCGCCGGAAGTGATTTCCCGGTGTCCTCCTACCGCCCCTTCGACGGCATCCACGCTGCGGTCACCCGAACCGACCGCGACGGCCATCCCGTCGGCGGCTGGCATCGCGAACAGGCGCTCACCGTGGTCGAAGCGCTACGCGCGTACACCCTCGATGCTGCCTACGCTTCACATCAGGAGCGAAACCTGGGGTCCATTGAGCCTGGCAAGCACGCTGATCTCGTGCTGCTGGATCGGGATCCATTCTCGGCGCAGGCACCTCTGTGGCGGACGGAGGTGCTCCAAACCTGGGTCGGCGGCAAATGCGTTGGCGAGTACGGCCAACTCTGAATGCTGCAATCGTCGGGAACGTCAGTTTGTGTTGGGGCGCAGCGTCATACTGGCGGCAAGGAGCGGGGGAGTCTCATGATCAGCGTTCTTGTTGCAGCCGTCGGAATCTTTGGCACGGCGATCGGTGCGGTGTTGACCGCGTCTATCTCGGCGAAGACCGAGGGGCGGCGGCAGGTGGCGCTGGAGCGGCAGCAGATCCGAGAGGAACAGCAACAGCAGGACCAGCAACGTCGCGAGTTAACGCTTGAGCATCTTCGATGGCGTCGCGAACGTCGCCAAGCCGCCTACCTTGATTTACTCACGGACCTGACCGCCGCAGACCGGGCCAACCAGCAGTACTTCCGCGAACTCGTAGCCGTGTCAGACCTGACGCCTGTCGACGAAACTCGGCTGGCCGCGATCCGTGGTCTGTTCAAGGCGGCGGAGCAGACCCTCTACAGAGTCGCCCTCGAAGGACCAGCCAGCGTCGTCGAGGCGGCGCAAGCGCTGACCGATCAGTTGAGTGCCCTTATAACCGAGGTCCGTGTCTTCGCGCAGGCGCATGCAATGGAAGCACCGAACGTCGCAGAACTCAGCAGCGCCGTGGAGGTCACCGGGCAGAGCTTCCTCGTGGCGCAACGCATGTTCCTCGAGACCGCGCGCGCCGCCCTCGACGAAATCATAGAAGTCACCTGAGGTGGCAGCAGGTCGTCTTCGTCATGGCGGCTACTGGGAGCCTTGGGCGTCGTCGCCTATCAGGACCAGATTGGCTACCCGCATCGGGAACGGGTAGCCAGCATCGAGGACCGGTTTGATCAGCACGACCTCGGGGTCTCCGTTGTAATCGACCTCGATCACGCTGAACTCGGAGCCACCGGTTGCACCGATCTTCACCTTGGAACCTTCGGGTAATGCCACGCCCGGAGCCTAACTTGAGCATCCGACCAACCAGCGCTAAGACACGCTATTATTCGAATCTATGTTCGATCGATGGCCGGATGAGTTCAGCCCGTCGTTGCGCCGGGTGTTGGATCCGCCGATGCCCGTCGTGGTTGATCTCGGCCAGGCCATCCCTACGCATCGAGCGAAGTTCGGCACGGGTGGCGTGCCTTTGCGGGTGAGTTCGGGCGGTCTGCGACTGACCGGGACCGTGCCCGGCGTGCTGTACGCGTGGGCTCGCGCGTGGGATGGCGTGTGGCTCGGGTTATGTGAGTTCACCGTCCACACGGGCAACGACCGGGGTCAACTCGACATGCGGCAATGGTGTCCTGAACATTCGCTAACGCCGTCGCCCGCCAAGGCGAACAACGACTACCGCGACCGTTCGGATAGTCGGCGAGGGCGATAGCCGCGCTCGATCGCGTATCGGCGCAAGTGGAACCGGACGCACGCCTGTCCGAGCTGTGCACGCAGGTCGTCAGGGCGACCACCCGCAGCCTCGACCGCGTCCCGCATTCGATAGCTCATGACCAATTCGACGCTTCCGGAGCGCAGGGGTTCCAGGCGGCGGCGCGTGTGTCCGCAGGTGTCCATGATGTGACCGCCTCCCGGCGATCCGATGCATACTGATTGGTCTAATTTTCTCCGGCCACGAAGGGGCTCGTCGATGCCGCTGTCCGAAGCGGACGCCACTGGGGGATGGACGCTGCACGAGCACCCGACCCAAGGCGTCATGCTCACCCGGCAGATGTACCGACGTCAGCTCACCGTGTGGGAAGAAGGGCACCTGTTCTGGTTTGCCGTCGACAGCGACACCAAGACCCTGAAATGGGGCCGTCGCAGCACCATTCCGGCAGCCAAACTCGCGGCAGAGAAGGCGGCCAGGCCCGCACCCACGAGCGACTGACCAGAATGCGCGGCGATGCCGAGATGCGTAGACACCGGCCCTCAATCGTGCGGTGTAGCGGATCGACCAGTCGCGGTAACGGGGTGATCAATCCGCTGAGCCAACGCGGGGCCGTAGTTCATGCTTTGCACTATGCACAGGAGCATTCGCAAGCTGGCGAGCCCCTTCCGTGATGGTGACTGGCCGAACCTAGGGTGTCCGGTGTGTGGGGAGGGCGGGCTCAGAGTTGAACGGTTCGAGTGGGAGCACCAGAACGGCCAGAAGGACCACGAGGACGACCCGACAGATCTGCGGGGACGCTTCGAGCTGCGGCTGGTATGCGGTCGGGCGCAATGTACGTCATGGGTTCTCATGACCGGCGACTACATTACTGACTGGTCGTTCGACGACTACAACAAGTACTTGGACGTGTGGCCGATGCTGACTGTGCGCACGATTCTCCCGCCAATTCCGGTGATAGAGCTGACCGATAACGTGCCCGAGTCCGTCCGGACCGCCATCGACCGAGCCTCGGCTGTGATTTGGCTAGACCCCCTCGCCTTTGCGGGGGTGCTGCGGACTGCGGTCGAGCGCTTGATGGACGAACAAGGCATCGTGGTACGGCCAGCTGGGAAGAAGCCAGCATACCTTCACGACCGGTTGCTCGAATTCGCGAAAGTGCAGCCTCAGGCGGGAAAGCTACTGCTGGCTGCCAAATGGGTCGGCAACACTGGCGCACACGAAACCACTCCGTTCACACCTACCGACGCGCTGGACACCGCAGAAATGGTTGAGGTCGCGCTCGGAGTCATCTATGCCAAGGACAACTCGGCGCTCCTGGCACGGGCGGACCGAATCAACAACGCAAAGAAGCTTGTCCCTTAGAAGCGCGTTCGGCCTCGGATGCGTGCTCGTGATGCTCAGCTTGGGCTGTCCAGTTTCGCGCCGGTCAGGTCTACGCCGGTTAGGTTTGCCAAGCTCAGATTCGCGCCGTTTAGGTCCGCGCCGGTTAGATCCGCGCCCAGCAGGTTCGCGCCGGTCAAGTCCGCGCCGTTCAAATCCGCAACGTGTAGGAACGCACCGGTCAGGTCCGTGTTGATCAGCGTCGCGCCGTTCAGTTTCGCGAAGCCCAGCTGCGCACCGGTCAGGTTCGCCTTCATCAGGTTCGCGCCTTCCAGGTCCGCGCGGTACATGAACGCACCGTTCAGGTTCGCACTGTTCAGGTACGCACCGGTCAGGGTTGCGCCGTTCAGGTCCGCTTCGACCAGGATCGCACGGAACAGGTGAGTGTCGTCCAGTTTCGCGCCGGTCAGCCTCGCGCCGGTTAGTTTCGCGTCTTTTAGGTCCGCGCTGCGCAGGTCGGCGTCGTTCAGGTCGGCGCCGTTCAGGTCCGCGCTACCCAGGTCCGCGTTAGTCAGGTCCGCGCCGGCAAGCTTCGCGTTGCTCAGGTCAACGTCGGGCAGGTGGAGATCGGCGAGATTCATCCCCCAGAAGACGCAGTTCGGCAGTGATGCCTGATGCAGGCTGATGACGGTGGCGGCCCAGGATTTCGGATGCTCGGCGGGCAGGCGGCGACGTTCGGTGAGGATCGCCACGATGGTCTGACGGATCTCGCGTTCGGACAGATCCGGCTTATCGGGGTCGTCGCCTTCAGGAATCGGGACACGCAGATACCACTGAAGCAGGTTGATGCAGACCTGCCGTTCGTCGTCCTCATCGGAAGCGTGCCAGTCGTCGGCGAGCGCAGTCAGCGCGTAAACGCCCGCTTGCCGGATTGCAGCAGACTCATGGGCGATCTGCGCAGTGACGGCGGTGTAGCGATCCCTTAGAACCGACTCCTTCGTATGACGCGAGTCTTCCCGGTGGCGCTCGCGCTCGCGTTCCATGTCGGCCTTGTGATGAGCCTCGGTTTGGGCGCGGCTGTGTTGACCGTTGAGGTAGGCCAAGGTGCCCGCGGCGAGTACGCCCGCGCCGCCGAGCAACGTCGCGAGCGGTTGCCCGAAGGTGGGCGAGACCCCAGCCAGCACAGCGGCGCCGAAGCCCGCGCCGCCAGCACCTGCCAGCGCGAGCCCGGACCAGATCGATCGACGATGGGTCACGCCCCACCTCCGGACCAGATTCCCGGCGGCCGGCGTGGTGACTGGCTTCTCCCCCTCGGACATGGGAAGACGGTACAGCTCAGATGATTTCAGCATCACGACAATCCGGCAGGTCAGACACGATCGTTGTCGGAGGTCAGGGCTGAGGAAGCGGCGGCGGAGTGAACCCATCCGGCCACCGCGTGAACTCGTTGTACTTGACTCCTGACAACTGAGTATCGGTCAGGTTCGCGCGGGTCAGTTTCGCAGCGGTCAGGTTCGCGCGGGTCAGGTTCGCGTTGGACAGGTCCGCACGAGACAGGTCCGCGCCGGTCAGGTCCGCGTCGGTGAGGTTCGCGTCGGTGAGGTTCGCGTGGGTCAGGTCCGCGCTGGTCAGGTCCGCGTCGGTCAGGTCCGCGTGGGTCAGCCCCGCGTGGGTCAGGTCCGCGTGGGTCAGGTCCGCGTGGGTCAGGTCCGCGCCGATCAGGTCCGCGCGGGTCAGGTTCGTGCTGACCAGGTCCGCGCGGGTCAGGTCCGAGTAGCTCAGGTTCGCGCGGGTCAGGTCCGAGTAGCTCAGGTCCGCGCCGGTCAGGTCCGCTCCCGACAGGTTGAGATCCGCGAGACCGTCGTAGCCAAGGGTGCAGTTCGGCAGCGATACCTGATTCAGGCTGACAGCGGTGGCAACCCAGGATTTCGGATGCTCGGCTGGCCGGTGGCGGCGTTCGGTCAGGATCGCGACGATAGTCTGGCGGATCTCGCGTTCGGACAGATCCGGCTTATCGGGATCATCGCCAACGGGAAACGGAACACGCAGGTACCACTGGAGCAGGTTGATGCAGACCTGCCGTTCATCGTCCTCGCCGAAGGCATGCCAGTCGTCGGCGAGCGCGGTCAGCGCATAGATGCCCGCCTGCCTAATCGCTGCGGACTCGTCGGCGATCTGCGAGGCGATGGCGGTGTAGCGGTCACGCAGCGCCGACTCCTTCGTGTGACGGGAGTCAATTTTGTGATGAGCTTCGGTTTGTGCGCGGCTGTGTTGGCCGTTGAAGTAGGCCAGGAGGCCAGCGGAAAGCACGCCAGCACCGGCGAGGAACGTCGCGAGCGGCTGCGAAAACTCGGCGGGAACTCCGAAGAACAGGGCTGCGCCGAATCCCGCCACCAGAGCACCGGTTACTACCAGTGCCAGATTGGCCCACAGCGAGCCCCGCCACCAGACGACGAATTGGCCGACTCGACCTCCAGGAACATCTCCAGGGGTCGTCTCAGTTACCGGAGTCTCCCCTTCGGACATGGGAAGACGGTACAGCGCAGGCGATTTCAGTGTCAGGATAATCCGGCAGGCCAGCCAACGATCGTTACTGGAGGTCAGGACTCGCGTTGTGGTGGAGTAAACCCCTCCGGCCACCGCGTGTTCTCACCATAGACAACACCGTCCAGGTTCGCGCCGTTCAGGTGCGCGCCGTTCAGGTCCGCGTTGTGCAGGTTTGCGCCGGTCAGGTCCGCGCCATCGAGGTGCGCGCCGCGCAGGTCCGCGTTTTCGAGGTGCGCGCGGGTCAGGTTTGCGCCGCTCAGGTCCGCGCCCTTGAGGTGCGCGCGGGTCAGGTTTGCGGCGGTCAGGTCCACGCGGAAGAGGTTTGCGCTGCGCAGATTCGCGTCAGTCAGGTCGGCGCCATTCAGGTGGGCGTCGAATAGCGACGTACTGTCCAGATCCGCCCTGTGCAGGTCCGCGCTCTGCAGGTCCGCGCGATGCAGGTCCGCACCTCCCAGGCTTGCGCCTCCCAGGTCCGCGCGTCCCAGCCGCGCGCCATCCAGCTTCGCGCCGATCAGCGTCGCGTCGACCAGGATCGCGTCCGTCAGGTCCGCACCATCCAGGCTCGCGCTATCCAGGTTCGCGCCGCTCAGATCCGCGTCGACCATGTCCGCGCCGATCAGGTCCGCTTTGGACAGCGTCGCACCGACTATGTCCGCGCCGTGCAGATCCGCGCCGTGTAGATCTGTGCCGGTCATGTCGGTTCCGTGCAGATTCGCGCTGTGAAGGTACGCGCCGTCCATGTTCGCGCCAGTCAGGTCCGCGCTGCGCAGATCCGCGCCTCCCAGGTTCGCGCCGTGCAGATCGAATTTGGTGAGGTCGAATTTAGTAAGAACGCAATTGGGCAAGGAGACATGGTGGAGGTCGATGGCGGTAGTCGACCAGGATTTCGGGTCGTCGGGCGGCCGATGGCGGCGTTGGGTGAGGATTCCGACGATGGTTTGCCGGATTTCCCGTTCGGACAGGGTTGGTGGCTCGTCTTCGCCCGGCTGGGGGAATGGGACGCGGAGGTACCACTGGAGCAGGTTGATGCAGACCTGTCGTTCATCGTCCTCGCCGAAGGCATGCCAGTCGTCGGCGAGAGCGGTCAGCGCGTAGACGCCCGCTTGCCGGATCGCAGCGGAGTCGTCGGCGATCTGGCCAGCGATGGCGGTGTAGCGGTCACGCAGGGTCGAGACCTGTTCTCGGCGAGAGTCTTCCGCGTGCCGTTCGCGCTCACGATCCATGTCGGCCTGGTGCCGTTCGCGTTCGCGCTTCGTATCTAATTCATGTTGTCGTTTGGTGAGATCGCGGGTGCGTTCGCCGTTGACGTAGGCGAGGACACCAGCGCTCAGCGCGCCGGCCCCAGCGAGGAATGTCGCGAGCGGCTGCGAAAACCCAGCCTGCACACCGAACAACAGGGCCACAATGAACCCCGCAACGCCACCACCGACCGTCGTGCTGGCTAGGCCGATCAACAGCGATCGGCTCCGTATTAAAACCAGCCCTGGATCACGGCTCTCCACCGCGGCCGTCTCGGTCGTCGCCTTCTCCACCTCGGACACAGCAAAACGCTACAGCCCAGACGATTCCGCGTTACGGCAATCTGGCAGGCCAGACCATTCTCTTACCGGAGGTCAGTGTCGATATCCGTGAGTAGATGTCCGTAGTGCTGTGTGCTCGGTGGAGTCGCATGCTTCGTGACTGTGATATATGACACGGGAGTAGGGCGGCAAGTGCCCGACGTGACCAATGGAGTTCAAGTCCACGGTCCTCGACGGCCCTGGGCATCGCTGCGGAGGTCCAGGCGTTAGGTTTGAACCATTTGGTCTGGTCTGATCAACAGCAGGGTTGCCACACCCATGTGCACAGTTCGGATGCGCTGGATCGGATACTCTTGCCCGCGAACCGGTTCCCCGCTTGAGTTTGGGGCCGGGCTCGCATCCTCGCCAAGGGACGCGGCATCAATTCAGTGCATCGTTCGGATGACCTGAAGCCGCGTCCTGGGAGAGGAGGTTGATAGGTCGATGCCGAAGAAGCGGAAGAAGCATCGAGACAAGGCAAAGGCCCCGGTCTACTTGGCGGTATACCCCGAGGCCCTTGTCATCTGTGTGGTCCGGTTGCTAGCACTGCTCTGGATTGGGCAGCTCTTCATGTGACCGCTAGGGCGGGTGGTCCTCGTTGGCGCGAGGGCCACCCGTTCCGTGTCAAGTCAGCTACGGATCATCGTACGTCCAATGCGCCCATATGGGCGTCCCGGGGACCCATATGGGCACCAGGGACGCCCATTACGGTCCCCCAGGCGCGCTAATTCAGCCCCGGTGTCGACACCCGGAAAGCGCACAGCCGGACCGAGCTCGCGGATCGTACGCGCTAGACCCCGGCCATCGGTTGGTCGACTATCTCTGCGATTGGGGCGTTCTTCTTGATGGACTCGATGCCGTTTCGGCACGCGGCCTTGGACTCGTAGGCTTCGCCGACTGCAATGATTTCGCCGTTGGCGGCCTTCAGTCGGAAGCGATACTTGTTGGCCTTGTCTTGGTAGATCTCGAACTTCGCAGCCATCCCAGTTACCTCAGCTCTTGTTGACTGGATAACGCCTGACCACCCGACGCTAAGTGATCCGCGAGCACATCAATCGGCAAAACTGGCATCTGGTTATCGAACAGCAATCAATCGGCTGCGTCGTCGCACCTACACGTCGAATCCGGTGATCCTTACCCGGTCCCCTCCGGGCGAAGACCGGGACTGGTTCGCCGTGCGGTGCAGTCGGCATTGTGCCTGTTTCAGAATCCGGGTTCGTGGTGGCGAAGCACGCTGGAGCGGTTGAGATCATGTATCGGTGTTTGATGACGGTGCCAGAGGTCGATAAGGGCCTGGTGGCCGAAATCGCGTATGTAGGCGACTTCATCGTCGACGAGAGGCCACAGGGTCGTCAGCTGGATGAGCGGCTGGTGAGAGACGTCCCGGACGGTGTTTGACTCGGCGCCGAAGTACGGATGATGCCAAGCAAGGATCCCGAAGATGTTCGTGCCGCCGATCAGCGGGGTCTTATCGATCATCCGATGCCCGGGGCTTAGCAGGTAAGACTTGACAAGGACTGTCATCGCTGTGATGTCCAGCAGCGCTCGAGCTAAGGCGAGTTGGTCACTATCGGCGGTGAGCACAATCTCTGTGTCAGGCGCTGGGGTGCAGAACCGCAAACCGGTCGTGGCGACAGTAACGATCGGGTGCGTTCGATGGCTACACACCAGGACGGTGTAGCCGCTGGTGTTTCCTGAGATGTCACGCGATTCAATGCGGTCGACGACCGGCCCAGCATGCCGGTGTAAGTGATCGGCGAGTTCCTTTGCGGCTGGCAGGGCGTCGTACACGGTTGGTGAATCGGTAGTCCTTGTGGCTGCTGGATATGCAGCCGAAGGCCTCGCTACGGCAGTTGTTGCCACGCGTTGGTGTTTGACTGCCGCAGCCTTACGGTGTGGCAGGTAGTTATCGATCCAGGCCAGTCCTGTGCGGTCGAGTCGGAGTTTCGCGCGGGTGACTGCGACGTAGGCGAGCATCGCATCTTCGCGCGGTATCGGTCCGGGGTGTCCGTCGTCATCGGGTAGTGGTTCGCGGTAGTCCTCGGCGATGGTGACCGTATTCCATTCTCGGCCTTTGCTTTTGTGGGCAGTGGAGATCACGACATCGGCGTCGTCTTCGTTGTCGGCGAGTCCGGTGACGGTGTGCAGGATCTTTTCGACGCCGTGTTCGTCGATGAGGTCGACGAAGGGTTTGAGGTCTCGTCCGCCGGTCTCGTTGTCGACGTAGTCTTGCAACTCGCCCCAGGATCTGAACGCGAACAGCTCCCGGTGGTCGGTGCGTCCCTGTGTCTTCAGTTGGTGCGCGGCTTTGGCGAGTGCCTTGATCGCCGCACCGCCACCGACCAAAGCTGGATGTCGGCCGGTCTGGAGGGCTTGCATCACCTGTTTGACGGCTTCGGCGTTGGTTCGACACAGGACGGCATCGGGTCGCTTCAACCGTCCGACAGCGGAATCCAGCGACTGGTTACCGATGACTCGCAGGTCGGCACCGAGCACGCTGAGCCACCGGTTGGCCTCATCGGCTATCGCTTGCCCGAAGCGCCAGGACTGACGCAGCGTCAGCCGAACCGGAGCGTCCCATCCCTCGAGGACATCGACTGCGCCTCGCCACGCATAGAGCTGTTGGTTGGAGTCACCGACCAGAATCTGTTGCCCGTCTTGGGCGGCGATCACCGCGGCGAGAGCGGGATTGGTGTCCTGGGCTTCGTCGAGCATGACGACGTCGAAACCCAGAGCGGGTTTCGTCAGAGCCCACATCTTGAAGTAGTAGTCGTGGTCGAACTGCAAGCGGCCCTCGACATCACGGATATCCGCCCATGCGCTGCGGGCGTGGGGGAGGACGACGTCGGTGAGGAAGGTGTGCTCGTCTACCCGGTCGATACCCACTTGCCAGGGGACATGATGACCGTTGATCTCCTCGTCTGAGGACTGGCAATACCGTTTGACTGTCTCCATCGCGATCCTGGCCAAGTCGCGCGGTAGCAGGACAGTGGAGGTGAGCTCGATACTTCCGCCGATGTTGAGGATTCGAGCCTGTTCATGGGCTCGTTGTCGCTGCCCGTTGCTGACGCGGCGCTGGTACTTCTTGATGTAGGCGCCAGCGAGCGCGTGGGAGGTCGAGCAGCGCACCTGACTGGGGAACCGGCCCTTCGCCTCTATCGCGATGGCCTTGTTATAGGCGATGTAGGCCACCTTCTTCCCGACCAAGGCATGGCCGACCATGACCAGAGTGCTTGTCTTGCCCGCACCAGCACCTGCTTGAACGACCATGTTCTGCTGTGACCGCGCCGCGTCGATAACTCTCTGCTGCTCGTTGGTCGGCTTGTGCTCGGTGCCTGACCTACTCGCGCGTGCAGGAGTTGGTGGCTGATCGGGTCGAGGGTTGCCGGCGGGAGCTTGAGCATCTTTGCGTAACTGTGGATAGGAGGTATAACCGAGATCGCGCATCTCGTAGGCATGCCCACAGCCGGCGCAGACGAGAGCGGTGTAACGCAACGCTGTACCGTTGCGTTCGAAAGGTTTTCGAACCACACGCAGTGGCGCGTGGCCGTTCGGGCAATCCATCGACAGGGACTCTTCGTAGGTCCAGCCTGCTTCGGCCATTCGGTCAGCCGCGAGCGTGCACTCCTGAATTCCCCAGGACCGCGCCAGTTCCGGAACCGTGCCATCAGCCACTACGCGCCCCTCCTGATCAGTCCGCCCCTCGGCTGGCTGGACCGGCTCGCCGAAAACTCAAGATAGCCCGTCGCACCGACATCCAACCGGCGTTCGACCGCGCTCTGCGGCGGCGAGCAAGGCTCGATAGCTCCCGGATCGAGATCGGGCGCGAATACCTGGCCGCACCCAGTGCAGCGCACCGCTCGTGGCTTGGTCCGCGGTAGCAGCAGGCTAGGAGCGTCGCGGTAATCGATGATGTGACCTGCAGCGTGCAGAGCGTTCTGCAAGGTGATCCATCTCAGATGTGCATGAGCGGCCGGGTCGAGGGTCTCCGCCGTAGGGCAGTGGTTTCCGCGGTCGGCGGCGTGCGTGGTGGGCGGCGTCGACCCAGGAGCTGGTGATGAGTCGGTCGGCGGATGCTGACGCGAACGAAGCCGATCGAGTACTTCCTCGACGGTTTGTCTGCGGCGTCGTGCTTGGTCTTGCTCTTCGGCCAGCTGATGCAGTAGCTCTGTTGGAATCGAGATGCCTTGCCGTGTCAGCACAAGCTGACTCAACGGGTACGTGTAGGGAACAAGCTCATCGCCGAGACAGGGTGGGAGATGTTGCACTTGCTGGGCAATGTCGTGATCGGATGCGGCGAGCCGGTTTCGATGCGGCGCGCCGACCATCACCGTGACGGCCTCGTGCAAGGGATCCAGAGTCCACAACTGCTGCGGGTGCCCAGTGCTGGTGAGGACCGACCAGGCGGTCGGGATGTCCGGGTGCCACAACCACACGTCCACGACGCCATCTCGCTCGTAGTCACGATGGCGGCTGATCCAGTCGGCATCAGTTATCCGATAGCCCTGGGCTTCCAGCCCAACCTGGCTGCCGTCGTTGAACCTGACGCGCACGTCGGCTCGCCGCGCACGGTTCGGCAGCCACACCTCGGTACCGACATCAACGACACCCGGCTGCATCCGAGCCCACACGGCGAGAGACATCTTGCTCATCAGATGCCACACCGACTCCGGTTCATGCTGACCCCCAGCAGGCCCCATGCCAGGTGGGTGCGCGAAATGCGGACGGCGCTCACCACCGATCCTGCCCTTCACGACCACCGGCACCCTGGTCGCCGGTGGTGCCCCGATGCCCGCGTAACACAACGCGCACACCAATGTCTGGTCGCCGGTGTAGCTCTTGGTCCGCAACTCGTCCATGCTCGGTTCAGCAGGATTGGTTGGCGCACAGAGATACTCGTGCCGCGCAAGGTCGAGCGCGACGGTGAGGTTGTCGTAGGAACGCACCTCGAACACCCTTCTCGGAATAGGCGGAAGCCATCCCGGCAGCGCCAAGCGCGCACAGGAAAGCCATTGCGAGACTGCGCTATTCGACTTAAGAGGGGTATGTGTATGAGATCCGGCTGAATATTTATATGAGGAGAGCTAGTTCGCTCTAACAAGATTCAGTTACGTTTAGCGCCGGGAGATTCGAGGTTCATGAGTTCAACTACTATGTGCAGCCCCGCGTTGATCCTACGACAACTCCAAGTCGATGTCGACAGTCGTATCCGGCGGTGACCACGCGGCAGGCCACCGTGCCGATCTCAGTCCCATGGTGCTGGGCCTGTCCTTGAGTCCCACGCTGCGAGGGCTTTTGCTGCCATGAGCAGGATTCCGGCTTTGTCTGCATAGGCTCGTGCGTGGGGGGTGAACGTGTGGGCGGTCGTCACCACCGCTGCGACGTCGGCGCCATGGATGGTGCGCGCGGTCCCGCCGAATCGTTGCACGTCCTGGCTGCCTACGCTGCGCGCATGGCGGTACCGCTTGGCCTGCAACACGATACGACGCCCATCCGGTGCTCGTGCGATCACATCGGCACCCAGATCACCCGAACCGCCGACCATCTGGACCTGTGTGCAGCCATCGCGTCGACACAAAGCCGCCAACGCCTGCTCGAACTCCAGAGGACTCAACGCATTCTGTCGCAACGCTGACAGTACGTGCGCGTCATCACGAGTTCGAACCACGCGACGGTGCCGCACCGCCAGCGCCACAGCGCCGACCCCGGCCACCGCCACGCACACCGCAGCCACAACCAGCGCAGCGGTGTGCGCTTCGACGAAACGCGCAATTCCCGGCACGACAGCGAACGCTGCCGCTCCCGCCATGAATACCAGCGCAGCCGAACCTTGCGCCCGGCTACGACTGCGACGTCGGCCTCCCATCAGCTCCTTCTCCTTTCAGCAGCCGGATTGAAACGGATAGCAGCCCGCCGGGACCCGCTGAGCCGGAGCCTGTTTCGTCTGCTCCGGCTCGACTGCCGGTGCAGGCGGTAACTCTTCCTGGCTAGCGGAGACCTGAGTTGGCTGCTGGGTCGTATCGGGCCGGGCAGCTGGATGGTGCGGCTTGGTAGCCAGTGCGAGCCCGATCGCAACGACGACAGCCCCGGCCGCAGCCGCATATAGCGGGCGCCTGCCTCGTCGCTGGGGCGGCACGGTCAGGGAAGGCGCAGGCATCGGCGACGGTGCCGAGCGGGGCTCGCGGAAGCGATCGGCGGCAGGTATCACTGTGCGCGGCATGGGATCCAGCTGCGCCGCTGCGGTGGGTGGCGGTGTAACCGGCGGTGGCGGTGGTGTCGGTAGGGATACCGGCCGTGGCGGGGGCGTCGGCTGGGGCAGCGGCGGACGCGGCGCTGCGGGGCGGGGCCTTGTAATCGGGATGGCCGCCTTTCCTGTGTCCTTCTTGGGCAGCTTGATCTGGCCGCGCGCGATGATCACTTGCTCGATCTGGGTCTTTTCATGCCGGATAAGCGTGGTTCGACCGGTGCGGTACCAGTCGTGATAGTGGCCCACCCCGCCATGGTTTTCGCCAGCGCAGGCGCAGACACACCGCCACACCGTGTAGGGGCTGGCGTTTTGGCATTTGGTGTCGCACTGCATCGTCTTGGAGATCTCGAACTGCATCTCGATCTCACCGAACCTGTCGGCCATCGCCGAGGCTAAGGGCAACAAGTGCTGCGGACTGATCTTCCATGCAGTTCGGTTGTTGCGTTGCACTCGTGTGAGTTGGACCCGTTTCCCGAGTTTCGCCGCGAGCCAGGTCCGGTTCGTGGTGCCTTCGAACGGTAGATACGCATACAGCTCAGGTTTGCTCGTGGTTCCGGGCGCGATCGCGCGTTCCACCCAGGCGCGTGCCGACATCTGTAATCCCCCTTCGGGTTCCGGCGCTCGTAGCGCCGGGTTGAGAATCAGGTTTCGGCACAGTGTGGAACGCGACACCGACACGATTCGCGGTGATCATGACGACAGGCGTGACACCGTGACGGCTCACCGTCATGATCAAGAACTTTCTTCGCGTCTGCGGCGGCGGTAGTCACGCTGTCGGCAGGCCGGCGAGCAATGGCGCGCATCAGCGCGCAGATTCCGGCCACCAGGAAAGATTCGCTCACCACAACCAGGACAGACGACGCCAGCACCAAGGGCATCGACGGCGCCGAACCTCTTGCGTGCCCGATAACCTCTGGCAACGCACGCCGGAGAACAGTAGCGGCGCAGGCGATGAGCGTCACGAGGAAGCAGCGCATGACACGCAAGGCACATGCGAGGTCCGGACCGGCGGGCCATGACGCCATTGTCCCGGCGTTGATAGAGCGAGGAATGCTATTCGACTCAGGGGACCGCGTGCTCTGAGCTCCGGACGGGTAGACGTGGCGGTGTGCAGGTTCACACTGCGTCCCATCACGGGCCGGTGAGAGCCTTCAACAGATCGCCTGATTCCCGTTCGCTCGTATCCGAGCGGTCGCGTACTGCGGGCAGCGTCGCCGAATCGAGCACCACAAAGCAAGCGCGCCTGCACCGCGCCCCAGTCCGAGCCGCCGTTGCGCGACGATCCGTTCACCGACGAAGACCGAGTCCACGCTCAGGAGACCTGCGAGGCTTGGCTCCACCTAGAAGTAGCTCGCCGTCCCAGAGGCCGCAACCAGCGAGGGCTGCCATCAGGGTCGGCGTCTTATAGTCATAGGCGGTGGACACTACGGAGGGGAGTCGCAGTGGCGGGAGAGCTTCAGGTCGAAGTCGACCGGCTACGCGAGGCCGCGCGCTTCGCCGCTGACCGAGCGTCGGCGATCCGTGCTGAGTTGAAGCGGCTCGATGACACGATCGGCAAGGAGCTGCTTGTCGATGGCTGGCAGGGGCGCGCGGCCAGCGCCTATGACGAGTCGTGGGTGGAGTGGAAACACGGTGCGGAAACGATCATCGCTGCGCTGGAGGAATCGTCGGTCAACCTAGCCGAAGCAGCAACCCAGTACGAATCCCGCGACACTACGAACAGCGACGCGATCACCGGGCTGGTAGGGCTGGACCTGCCGTGACCAGCGCTGACCGATACCGGGTCGACCTCGAGCAACTCGATGCCGCGATCGAGACAATGGCGACCTTCGGCCGCACGGTCGAGGACTGGTTGGGTGATGTCGACCGCCACATCGCTGACCTGCATCTGACGTGGTCGAGCACGGCGGCCACCGCGCAACAGGTCGCGCACGAGAAGTGGACCGCGGGGGTGAACGAGATGCGCGAGAACCTCGACGAACTCCGGCAGGTCGCGCGCACAGCGCACGAAAACTATAGTGCCGCAATCGAAACCAACACCAAGATGTGGCCCTAGATGGCACCGGTGGAAGTCGACCCGCAAGGATTCGCCAAGGCCGCAACCGAATACGAGCGCGTGCACAACACGCTCACCTTCGATATCGACACGTTGACGAAGAACCTGGCCAAAGGCGGCGGCAGCGCCGGTACCGACAATGCCGGTCACAAGTGGACCAACGACTACGACCCCGCCGCCTGGAATACCGTTGACGCACTGGGGGATCTAGCCCTTGCGGTGGGTCAGATGCATGACCTGCTGCAGTTCACCGCCGCCAACCACGCCAACGCGAACTCCCAATCCGCACCCGAACCGAACCCGAACGACCTGGTCTTCCCGCCCGGAACGCTAAAGGTCTACCAACCCCCGGAACCACCGGCCGCCTACGGAGGCAGCGACCCAGAGCCGACCGGCTGGGACCTGGTAAAAGGCGCCGTCGAGGGTGAGCTGTGGCCCAATGGACACCCCGACAAGCTGCGCCAGATGGGCGCGTCGTGGCGCGACATGGCCAACGGCCTGCGCTTCATCGTCGGCATGCTGGCCGCGCCCCGCAGCTTGATCGAGGCTCAGCAAAGCCCCGAAACCCTGCAGGCGCTCGAACAGGCCGACATCGTAAAAGCCGAATTCGAGTCCCTCGCCGGGGTGTGCGATGAACTCGGCAAAGCCTGTGCGTCCTATGCCGATTCGATCGAACAGACCAAGAACGCGGTCAAACGAGCCCTGATCGAGCTCCTCGCGCTCGTCGCCATGGACCAGGCATTCGGATGGATAGCCGCGCCATTCACCCTCGGTGGATCCGCTCTTGCCGCCCAGGGCGGCATGGCCGTCGCGATCACCATCTACGGCGCACGCATCGCCACCAGCATCCGCGCCCTGGTCGGGATGGCCGAGGTCGCGCGCGTCCCGGTCGCGGTGTCCCAAGCGATCGCCCGCGGCAGCGAAGCACTGATCCCTCTGCTTCGGGCAAGGCCCGCTCTGGCCGGCGCCGACGGGGCGGTCGCGCCCGGACCGTTCACGTCGTGGTCGCGGCTTCGCCGTCCAGGACTGTGGGAGGACACCAAGCGAAAGATCATCGACAACACCGACAAGTGGCGAAGACCTGGCGATACCACCGAGGACTTCTATACCGTCAAGTCCGAGCCCGACATCAAGGTGCCGATCGAGAAGAACTACGACAACCACCCCGAGATCACCCAGCTCCCCAAAGACCCCAAGGGGCAGTACTACCTCGACGAAGCCAACCAGGTCCGGTATCCGGTCAAACCCAGCTGGGACTTCGGCCACAACAGCGGATATGAGAACCGAAGGCTCATCGGCGATGCCCAAGACAAGGGCTGGACTCAGGAACAGTTGACCAAGCAGGTCAACGATCACCCCGAATGGTTCCACGTCGAGGACATGACCGGGAACCGAAGCGGCCGAAGGGAACAGAAGTAGATGACCCAACGAGACGAATGGGGCCGGACCCCACTGCACTACGTGGCACTCGAAGGCGACCTCGACGCCATCGAACGCCTACTCGCTAATGAAGACGTCAACGTCCGCGACGACGATGACTGGACCCCGCTGCACTTCGCCGCGCAAAACGCCCATCCCAAAGCGGTCGAACGACTCCTCGACGCCGGGGCGGACATCGACGCACTGACCGAGAAAGGGATGCCCGCGATCTATTGGGCAGCCACCGCAACCACTGGCGACCCTGTGGCCACCATCCGGATCCTGCGTGCACGTGGTGCCGACCCTCGCCGGGAATCGATCAAAACCTACTTCGGCCTCAAGAGTCCGCTGCATTTCATCAAGGAAACCACCAACAAGCCTCACATCCGAGCCGAGTTCGCGGACCTGATCGATGAGTGAGCACGTCGACGTCGACGCCGCGCTCGCCGAGATCAAAGCCAAGTCCGACCAGGTAAGCACAGCGCTCGCCGGTATCCGCGGCGTCGGCATCGCAGGCAATGGCGCGATCACCGCGACCGTAGACTCCGCCGGGCACCTCCGTGACCTAAAACTGACTAAGGAAGCCTTTCGGTCCGGAAACCGTCTCGCAGCCATGATCCTCCAGGCCACCGCAGCCGCCGAAAAAGACGCAGCGGCGAAAGCCAAGACCGCGATGCGCCCCCTCGCCAACGACCACCGCGTCCTGGCTGGAGTCCGAACTGCCCGAGCAGTATTCGGACAAAGCCAACCCCGACGCGTCGTTCCCGGGACGATGACTAAGGAGCAAATCCAGGCGGCCGACGACGCCTACTTCGAGCAGCGGAACAGGAACGGGTGGACCGATTGACGCGCCGTTAGGTTCAGATGACCATCCGCCGACAATGCCGTTGGTGGCTATAGAACTGTCAGCAGATAGTCGGCACTGACGATCCGTGCCCGCAAGTAGTCCAGTCCGCCCGGGACTGTCCAGAAGCGGTTCAGTTGATGTTTGTAGAAACGGATCAGCTGGCAGTTATGGGACAGCCGATCGGCGTCCGAGAATTGCTCCTGCTCACGTCGGCTGCGTCAGGGTTTGCGGCAGATGGCAGCGTCCATGATCATTCGAGTTTCTGGCAGGTCGGGGCGCAGCCACTGCTGTACCGGCACCACACCGGGTTCGAGCACCTCGAAGCCGGCGAGGAATGACTCGGTCTGTGCGGGGGGTCGGAAGGTGACTTGGGCTGAGGAGCCGCGGGTGGCTTCTAGCACTTTGAGTATCTCCGGGGAGGAATCGAGGGAGCCGTGCGTGATCGCCAGGTAGCTGCCTGGTGCCATCTGATCGCGGAAGGCGGCGATGATGTCAGCCGGGTGTTCGTCGTCCATCACGTAGTGCAGCACACCCAGCATCGTGATAGCCACTGGCTCGGCGAAGTCGATCAGCGCTTGGTTCTTGAGCTGATCGAGGATTTCGTCAGGACGGCGAATGTCACCGAGAAGTGCTGTGACACCGTGTGGTTTGGTCAGCAGCGCGTCGCAATGGGTGTAGACGACCGGGTCGTAGTCGACATACACCACCCGCGCTGATGGCTGGGTCTCCCGCGCCGCCTCGTGCACGTTGGGTGAGGTCGGGATACCCGAGCCCAGGTCGATGAACTGTCGGATACCGGCATCCGTGGCCATCTGGACCGCCTTGAGCATGAAACCCCGGACGAACCAGACCAAGGACTTGAGTTCCGGTGCCTGAGAAAGCATTTCGTTACCGACCTCGCGGTCGGTCTCTTGATTGTCCTTACCGCCTAACAGGTAGTCATACACCCGCGCAGAGTTCGGCTGCTCGGCGTTGAACGGTTGCGGCGCTCGGTCGTCATGCGCCACAGGCCCCTCAGTTTCCTCGACCACAAGAGAAACGGTATCTGATCGCCACCTCGGACGGGTGCCGATCCGGAGATCTGCCGTCCGGATGTATGTGGGTTGCCCGAACGAGGCCGCCGATTCGCCCGCCCAACGTCACTTGCTCGCGTCGTCGATGAACTCTGTTCCAGCGCAACAGAATCCGATACCCACAGCAGGTCGCGCACTTACATCGGACTGCCGTTTGCTGATCAGGCTCGGACGAGTGCGGGCACTCGTCGCGAACGAACTTATTTCAGACAAGGCCCTGGCGGACACAGTCACGCTCCCATGCGGCGGCATTGGGCCTCGTCGAGCTCTTCACTCGAGCATGCCCACGATGCTCAGGATCATCGCGGTCAAGAACCAGCAGATGACGATCCGTCCGCCGGGCAGGCGGGTTCGCGCAGTCGCTAATGTCGGTCCCTCAGGGGTTGAGCAGGTCGAACCCTGAATCGAGGTTCGCTACGGCGGTGCGGCCATTGTCGGTAAGGGCGTAGACGGTGTCGGCGCGGCCGGTGCCGATGACGACGTATCCGGCATCGCCACCGACGCGGGTGACATTCACAGCGAACACACCAGCAGCACTACCACCGCCGCAACGGTGAGCGTCGCCACGCACACAACGAAACGTACGAGCGCGCTCCAGCCGTCCATGGCTTTGCGTACTGTCTTTCCGATTTCTGGCCACATTATCGTCCTCCATTCATTCCGATGGTCTTGGGAACCGCTGCAAATCAAGGCAATTCGCCAGTCATCGCCGTTGGGTACGTCTGATTGAGCATGTGCGGACGTGCCCGGAACTGGCCGACTCCGACGAGACGTCGGGTGCCCCGCTGGTAGCGGGAAGCGCCCTGGCCTGAATGATCAGCTGTGTCGGCCGATCAGCGGTCGCAGGGTTACGCCTCGGGTAGACATGTTTGCGGCACCCGAGTCCCGTTCAGCCTCTCGGCTTTTCTGCGTCATTCTTGAGCGCCCGCAGCCGGGGTACGGCGGCGCTCGGGCGTGCGGCCATAAGGGCGAGCTGCTCGGCGATGAGCAGATAACGGTCGACGTCCTTCCTGTCCCCCATGTAGAGGGTGCTGGTCGGTTGCGAGATGCATACGACGTCGGGCAGTCGCCGGTCCGTGAAGCGTATGTACATGAAAGCGTGACCGACGACCGCTGGGCCGCAGGCTGCATCTCCCACGATGTGAATCCTGATGTTCTCTGCCTCGAGCATCTGCTCGAGGTGGTCTATCTGCTTGCGCCACACCGTGGTACCGCCGATCGGGCGACGTAGCGCGCTCTCCTCGACAACGATCCACAGAAAGGGCGGCTCGGCGCTCGCGAGGATCTCCTGCCGTCGTAGCCGGACCTCGAGCAGCCACTCGATCTTGTCGCCGGAGTAACCCGGGTACCTCAATCGGAGTGCAGCCCGGGCGTACTCGGCGGTTTGGAGAAGTTCAGGGACGACCGCGGGTTCGTAACAGCGGATCGTGCGTGCGGCCGACTCGAGGTTGAAAAGTTCGAACCCTTTCGGGAGGAAATCGCTGTCGCGGTGCCACCAGCCAGGCCGGGTACCGAGCTGTACCAGTGACAGGTACTTCTCATGCTCGTGGGTATCGGTGATGCCGTAGTACGTCAGCAGGCGGATCAGGCCGCGGCGGTCGAGGCTCGACCATGCTCCGGATTCGATCCGGCTGATCGTCGATGCCGACATGCGTGTCTCCTCGCCGACGTATTCCTGAGTCCGGCCCAGGTCCTTGCGTAGCTGTTGAAGTCGTAAGCCGAGCATTCTTCGTAGAACGAAGGGCACATCTCCAGTGCACGTGCTGCCCCGAACTGCGGTCAGCTCTGCGACTTTGCGGCTTCCATCAGGGTTCACACGACGAGTCTCGCACTCCGCTCGACGAAATGCACTTGCAGATGTGCGTGCAAATGAGCGCACGGATGGCCTTGGCGGAGGCGAACATCATCACCTGCCGGTGATCGGTTGCTCAGCAGGGCATTTGACCCGAGGTCGCCCGGATCTGTGTGGGGGGCTCAGCTAATTTCGGCGTACGCGAGGCGTACGCGTTCGCGGAAGGACGAGTGAGCGCGACGATCAGGCAGGTGTGATGAATCCGCACCCATCCACGCCAGGTCGGTGCGCGAATCCATGGTGGTCACCTTGCGCCCAACCAGGTGACTGTTCGGATACGGGCGGTGCCGGGGATTGGAAGTGGTCCTCGGCACCGCTGCTAGTTGATCGCATAAACCGGCGGAGCTACGGCTTCCTACCGTGTCACCTGGCGAATTCCAAGGCATGTACACCTCGGACAAAGCTGTCCCACTTCGAATCTCGCACTCGAACGGTTATGTCGTCCGAGACCCGCGCGTCAGCCTGGCGCAACAGTCCGCTACAGGTCGAAGTTCCCCAGGGAACGTCATACAGATGAGCGCGGTTCCAGCGGGCACCTTGATGTCTGCCTATGTCCACATCGCGCGGTCCACGTAGCGCGTCCGGTAAGGGAGGCCGAAGCTGTTGCGCACTACCAAAACCGCTCGTGGCACTGTACCGGCGGTCAACGTGATCGTCGTTACAGCTCCCCGAACCCCGGTGCGGGCCGTATTGGTTCCCGATTCGGCGACAGCACTCGACGAGTCCGTTCCGAAAGAGCGGACTCAGCCCTCCGTACGCTCCGGATTTACTCCGGAATTTCATCAGAATGCGCCCGAATCTACTGTGAGACAACAGCATCCTCGGGCGCATAGCTGAAAGCTATTCTGGCTGATAGGGATAGGTAAGCGAAGATGATCGCAGATAGCCGAATCCTGTTGCGGCAGAAGCAGAAGTTCTGCCGTTGACACTGCTGCGGTCTGCGCTCGGAACGAATTCAGGCTACTTTGAGACTCGTCTGACGATGCAAATTGATTCCTCCACCCTTGACGCAGTCGCCGTCACGGTCGAGCCTCGCCCGAAGCTGAAGGTGTCGCATTCGGTGATACCTGGCGGCGTCCGATTCTGCCTGATGCCGGACACGCAAGTGGGCCTACCGACCATCTTCGTCGAGGCTATTGCTCGTCCGCGGACGTGTTGTGGTTGTGTGAACGGATGACGAGCACAGCGGTGATGACGTATTCGGTGGTCAGCCGCGGTCTCAGGCCGGTGCGAGTGGCGATCGTGTTCGACGGTGGTGCGCATTGGTCGTATTGGGCGCGCCGAGCGCTTTATTTGGCGAACCAGGTCTGGGGTGGTGCCGGTTTCGCGTTGGTTCCGCACCAGGGCGGTGAGGTGGATTCTGTTCTCCTGCACGCGTGCAGGGCATTTGATCCCGATCATGTGGTCGCGTTCCCCCTGCGGATCGAGGACTACGAGTACTTCGAGCCGGGGAAAGTTCGCATCACTGGCGCAGACGGGGAGCCTCTCACTGGCCAAGAGCGCGCGGACGCTCTGGCGAACGACTGCATCTTCCAAGGAGGGCAGCGTCCAGGCGATACGAAGGCGCGTGACCTCGTTGCCAGCGTCTGCTCGCCATATCAGCAGACAGGAGGATCCACGCCTTTTGAGATCGTTAGGCGTTTCGACGGCCCGTCTCGGGAGTTTCCCTCTGCGACGAACGTGCCGGGTGCCTATCTCGGTCAGGTACTACAGTGTCCGCATGACTGGGGTGGCCTGCTCGGTGCTGCGGTCGCGTCCTATGCCGGGGTCGTTGACCCGCCGGACCCAGCCGCTGTGGAACCGAATCTCAAGGAGAGCGTACGGCAGCAGCTAACCCGATGGCTGTTGCGCGACCCCAACTTCCGACCGGTTGCGGATCTGCTGTGGTCTCCAACGGTAGTGTCCGGCGTCGTTGATGCCGAGATACCTCTCGCTCATAAGCGCACGATGACAGGACTTGTGCCTGTGTTCAGCGGCCCGTCGGGCATGCGACCGGCGGTGGCTGTACTTGGCGACACTGCCGAGGATTTTGCGCTGGCCAGGCTCTGGGACCTCACCTACGGCGTCGGTGTATGGCTCCCCACTGTCCTTGGCACTCAGCAGGATCCGCTTCCCTTCGTCCTCACCTCGTCAATGTCAAAACTCCTCGACGGCTTCCGTGGTTGGCCAGGGAAATTGATGGTGACTTCAATCTCGCTGCCTGACGAGGAGATTGAACGAATCCATGATCGGCTGAGCTACGGAGTGCATAACTGGTCCGGGGTGGAACCTGACACCGATGAACTCAGTCGAACTACCCCAGCTACGGATCTTCCGTGGACGCGCACGAACACCGCGCACTTAGCGGTTGCGGAGCAGTTCGATGACGTGCTCACCGTTCCCACAGTCATTGACGAGAATGGCAGCCGGGTGATGGTGGCACCCCTCCCGCCGCCGATAGTGCGCGATCCGCAACTAGCCGCACACTCAGACCTGGACTGGCATGTTGACATCACCTGGCATGCACGTGAATCCGTGCTCGGCCGAGGGCTGCTCGGAAGCGAGCTGATTGCGCCATCCACGAGTTCGTGGCACGCGCTCGCTCGAAGCGCCCGCCACGGCATCTCACACTCGTCGCGCCGCTTTGACTTCGTCGAGGGTGGCATCCAAAGCATCAACCGGATCGCCCGCCCTGCCTTGCGCGATCTAAGCCTGGCTGCCTGGGTCACCGCGAAGGCCGCGGAGCACGGCCTGACAGCGCGAATCGGCGACGCCGGACAGCGCACCGCACAACTGCAGCGCATGCTCGGCGGACGCAAGCAATTCGTCGAGCTATTCGGCGGCCCACTGCTGCCTGCGCTGCATGCACTGCACCCGGTCGGTTCATCTAGCCCCGAGGCGTATCCCGATGGAGGCGGCGTCCGCTTAGGCGCCGGCTGCGGCGTGCTGAGCTTCGCAGGCATCTGTGCCCGCGTTCCGGCGCTGGAGCAGCCGCAAGTGCGTGAGCGACTTGACGAGGCTCTAAGGGCGGGGGTTGCGATCCGTGGCCTGGTGCTCCAATGCCAAACATGTGAGGAAGTGCAGTTTCAGCAGATCGACAAACTCGGGCAGGTCTGGACCTGTACACGGTGCGACGCAGCCAACCACCTCGACAAGGTGACCTGGAAGAAACCCACCGGCGAACCCATCTGGTTCTACGACCTACACCCCGTGGCTCGACACCTCCTCCGCGACCACGGCGACGTCTCGGCACTGCTCGCCGCGTACCTAATGGCCCAAGGCAAGCCGAAACCTAGGCCGTACCACGACATCACAGAGATCGAGTTTGTCGAAAACACCGAGCGGCGGGTCGAAGTGGACCTAATCGCCTACCACGATGACATCCTCACCGTGGCTGAGTGCAAGAGCACGGATCATCTCGGGAGCACCCACAAGGTAGAGATGAGGGCTGAAGTCACAAAGAAGTGTCAGGCCGCATCCTGGTTGCAGGCAGACCAGCTGATGTTTGCCACTACCGAATCAACGTGGACGACAAGCGCACAGAACGCGATCCGTGATGCCGTGACTGCGTTCCCATGGCCACCGCTCGGCTCGCCAACCGTTCTGTTGATCACCGGGCTGCGTGGACTGTCGCCGGAGCTCCGTGCGGTCGCGCTGAATCCTGCGTGACGTTCAGGAGCCGCCATGTCGCCATCGCGATGACTGCGCGCAGCCCCTACCCAGGTGACCTCACTGGCGGGCTTGAGCATCGCTCCTAGCTCCACGTTTACTCACACTTTTCACCCGAACGGGGTCGCAGACTGCCGAATATGACCGCATCACCTGAGTCATGCTGATCGCCTATTCGGCCTGATAGGCGTAGGTAAACGAAGATGCCTGTAGCTGGCAGAGCCGTGGATTGCTAATCCATTGTTAGCGGGTTCAGGTGGAGTCATGTTCTCGGGTAGGGGAGCCGCGCGCACTCACTCGCTAGTTGTCCGATCGCGGTCAGTGAGCCGGTGACATCAGGACGGACCGGCGGCTGAGTGAGCGGTGGCGGAGGATCCATCGAGCCGAGTGTAGGGACGGTCGCTGGCCTGGCGAAGGTCCATGTTTACTCCATGTTTTCAGCAGAATCCAGCCGAATATCGTCGGGTTCCGTCGAACCTCGCTTCCGGTAGTCGACTGCTATCAGCCCTGGCAGAACCGATGGCTCGAATCTCAAGGAATTTGGAAGAAGGTTCTGATTGCGGAAGGAAGTCTTCCGCATTGGGGTGGAGAGTGGTGTTCATGACGAACACAGCGATTCATCCATTCCGTATCGACATTGCGCAGGGCGAGCTCGACGAGCTGCAGCGGCGGTTGGCGCAGGCTCGGCTGCCGCATGTGGTGCCGGGGACCGAAGATGATTGGCGGCGGGGGATTTCGCCCGCGTACCTGGCGGAGTTGGCTGAGTACTGGCGGGACCGGTTCGACTGGCGGGCGCAGGAGGCGAAGCTGAATGCGTACGACCAGTTCACGACCGAGGTGGATGGGCAGACGATCCACTTCTTCCATGTGCGGTCGGCGGAGCCGGGGGCGGTGCCGTTGCTGATCACGCACGGGTATCCGGGGTCGGTGGTCGAATTCCTTGATGTGATCGGACCTTTGACCGATCCGGCCGCGTACGGTGGTGACCCGGCGGACGCGTTTCATGTGGTGATTCCGTCGCTGCCGGGGTTCGGGTTCTCCACGCCGCTCGCCTCGACCGGATGGGAGCTCGCGCGGACGACCGACGCGTTTGCCGAGGTCATGACGCGGCTCGGGTACGAGAAGTTCGTGGCGCAGGGCGGGGATGTCGGGGCGGGGGTGACCTCACGGCTGGCCGCGGTGTACCCGGAGCGGGTGATCGCGACGCACGTGAACAGCGATCAGGGGATGCTCGGGTTGGTGGGCGAGCAGTTGCCGATGCCCGAGGGGTTGACCGATGCGGAGTTGGCGGAAATCACTGCCGCGCAAGAACAATGGGCGGAGCAGAAGGGTTACCTGGTGCTTCAGTCGACCCAGCCGAATGCGATCGCGGCAGCGTTGAGCGACTCGCCGATCGCGCAATTGGCGTGGATCGCCGAGAAGTTCCAGACCTGGACGGACCCGGACCGGCCGAAAGGTGAAGCGGTGGACCGTGATCTGCTGCTGACCAACATCTGCATCTATTGGTTCACCCGCAGTGGTGCGTCCGCCGCGCAGTTCCTCTGGGAGACAGCGCATTCCGGAATGCCATGGGCAGCGCCCTCCGGCGTGCCGCAGGGGTGGGCCGTGTTCAACACCAATCCGCTGATGCGCCGGGTGATGAATCCGGGCGGATACCTGGAGCACTTCACCGAGTACGCCGAGGGCGGGCACTTCGCCGCCGTGGAGCAGCCGCAACTGTTCCTCGAGGACGTGCGCACGTTCTTCCGGGGATATCGGGGGTGAGCTGAGCCTGCTTCGGCACGGTAGGGGCCGCGGCTACGTCAGGGCGCGTACAGCGGATCTGTGTCCGCTGACGGATGTTCCGCGGGCCGCGGCTGCCTACCGTTTTCGCTATGACATGGAACGAGTTGGGCACGAGCAAGTTCGCGTTGCTGACCACCTACAAGAAGGACGGCACGCCGGTGGGAACCCCGGTCTGGGTGGCGCCGGACGGGGATCGGATCGTCGTGTGGACCAATCCGAAGACCTGGAAGGTCAAGCGAATCCGGCGAAATCCGGGCGTCACGCTGCAGCCGTCCGATGCCCGTGGCCGCCCGAAAGGTGACGAGGTGTACCTGGGCACTGCCGCGATCCTCGATGCGGACGGCACCCAGCGGGTACGCGACCTGGTCTCGCGCAAGTACGGCATCATCGGCGCGCTGCTCATCAAGCTGCACAAGCTGTTTCGCGGTGCGGACGGATCCGTTGGGCTCACCATCACCCAGCAGGTCCGCGGCGAGTAACTGCCACCGGCCACTGGTCGGGCTTACGGCATCATCCAGGACAGCGCGGCGCCCACAACCGCTCTGGGGGAGACACCCGCAATTCCACCGCTCAGGCGGACTGTGCCAGTCCCGCCGCCCTCCAGATATCGGCGAGGTCCTGCAGCGGAAGGTCGAGCGCGAAGCTCAGCGCGACCACGGTGCCGAACGCGGGGGACGGCAGCCGTCCGGTTTCGATCTTGCGGAGTGTCTCCGGCGAAATGCCCGCCGCACCTGCGACTTCAGCGAGATCACGGTCGGCGCGGGCCGCACGCAACGCGCCGCCGAGGCGTCGGCCTGCGTCGATCTGTGCCGGGGTCAGGGGGAGGCGAACCATCCGATCAGCGTAGAGCCGGTATTTTAATACCGCAAGTTGGTATTAAAATACCGGCTGAGCTACGGTGGTATTAAAATACCGAGATGGGAGTTGTTCGTGGTTGAGCTGAAAACACCCGCGGAGATCGCGCGGATGCGGGTCACCGGGCAGTTCGTCGCCGAGGTGCTCGGCGAGCTGTGCGGGCTCGCGCAGGTGGGGGTGAACCTGCTGGAACTGGAAGCCCATGTGCGCGAACGGATTCGGCAGCGCGGCGCGCAATCCTGCTACTGGGATTACGCGCCGTCCTTCGGCGGGGGCCCGTTCCGCAACACGGTTTGCTTGTCGGTCAACGACGCTGTGCTGCACGGGCTTCCGTTCGACTACGCGCTGCGCGACGGCGATGTGCTGACCATGGATCTGGCTGTCAGCATCGACGGCTGGGTGGCGGACGCGGCGAAAACCATCGTGGTCGGCACCGCGGCCGAGGCGGACCTCCGCCTGATCCGGGCGACCGAGGATGCCTTGGCCGCCGGCATCGCGGTTGCGTTGCCCGGCAACCACATCGGCGATATCTCTGCCGCCATCTCCGCCGTCGCGCTCGACTACGGCTACCCGGTGAACAACGAGTTCGGCGGCCACGGCCTCGGCCGAACCATGCACGAGGATCCGCACGTCTCCAATGTCGGCCGACCCGGCCGCGGTTTCCGGCTGCGCCCCGGCCTGACCATCGCCATCGAACCGTGGTTCGCGCGCACCACCCACCGCATCGTCACCGACCCGGATGGCTGGACCCTCCGCTCCGCCGACGGTTCCCGCACCGCGCACTCCGAGCACACCATCGCGATCACCGAAGACGGCCCCCAGATCCTGACCCTCGCTCCCGTCGCCGCCAACACCCCCTCCTGACGCACGCACCCGAGGTGCCCCCGGAATCCACACTCTTCTCGAGCATTCGCACCGCTTGTCGAGTTGGTCGACTGATCACGGGGTACTGGTGCAGGCGTCGCCCGAGAAGCCCCACCTGCACCAGTACCCGCTCGGCGCCTACCCTGCGGTGAACTACTCCGAGTCGGCCAGCCACTCTTGGAGATCGGACGCGATCTGCAAGTGCTCGGCGATCTCGGCGCGGTCCTCCGTCGAGAGGTCGAGTGCCGCTATCTCGCTGCGCCATTCGGCCGCCCGCGCCGGATCCTCCATCGCCACCGCGAGTTCGACGAGATCCGCCATCGCGTGTGCCTTGTCCAACGGTGTCGCCGTCGCCGCGAACCGCCGCAGTCCGGACTCCAAGGTCTTGCGTGCCGCCTCGTCGTCTTGTTTCGAGAAACGCAGAATGCTCGCGTTGTCGATAATCCGTTGCAACCCTTCGAGTTTGCGTGATCCGCCGTACTCGACGTCGGGTGCGTCGCGTTTTAGGTAGGTGACGCTGTTTCCGGCCGGGTCCACCACCGTGAATCGGCCTTGGCCGGACCGGTATCGGGTGATGCGCGGGATCCCGCGCGCGGGAACACGGCCGAAGCGTGCCTTGAGGGCTGCGCTGAAATCCCGGTGCAGGTCCTCGATCTCGTCGAGGAACACCAAGCAGCCCGCATCGCGCTCCTCCGCGGGGCGCTTGTCATTGAGGGCTCGGAAGAAGTTCAGGTCGTACCCACTGCGTGCCACCGAGCCGTACATGTACGGGCTGGCCTGCTCGTAGGTCACCTCGTATCCGAGCGTCCGATAGAAGTCCAAGACCTCGGCCAAGTCCCCGGCCCACATCACCGGTACTGCCGTGCCATCCATGAAAACTCCCTTTAACTGCGGTAATCAATTTTGACTAGTAAAGGCTAGCCAGCCGCCAACCCAGAAGTCAAACTTGATTACTATGGAGATTTCCTATCTGCGAGGAGGTTGTCCATGTCGGCGGTGCGCCTGCTGGTCCTGGGGGTGATGCGCCTGCAGCAGCCCACCTACGGCTACGCCGTGCGTCGCGAACTGCTGTCCTGGCGCGCCGAGACCTGGACCAACGTCAAGCCGGGCTCGATCTATCACGCGCTGAAACAGCTGACGCAGGAAGGAAAGTTGACCGCCTTCGGCACCGAGGGCAGCACCGAAGGCCCGGGCCGCACGCTGTTCCAGCTGACCGACGCAGGCGAGGCCGAATTCCGGAAGCTGATGGACGAGGCGCTGGTGAGCGTCGACATGGAGGAACTCGGGGCAGGCATCGCGTTCATGGACGCGTTGCCGCGCGCGCACGTCATCGAGAAGCTGCGCGAGCAGCGCCGCCGCAGCGAGGAGGTCCGCGCCAGCCTGCTCGAGATGGTCCCGAACTTCCCCGGCGGTCGCTACGAGCCGCCGCACACGACGGACCTGCTGGAACTGTGGAGCAGCGTCTTCGGCAATCTCGCCGGATGGACGGATGGCCTGCTGGAACGGCTGGAGTCCGGCGAGTACCGAATGCCGGAATAACGCGCCCCGTTACGCTGCGTGCATGACGAACACGCTTGGCGCGATCGGCAAAGCCGACTACGTGCTACTGACCACGTTCCGCAAGGACGGCACCCCCGTCGGCACCGCGGTGTGGGCAGTCGCCGACGGCGACAAGCTCTACGTGTGGACGGTCACCGACAGCTGGAAGGTGAAGCGCCTGCGCCGCAACCCGGCCGTCACCCTGCAGCCGTGCAATGTGGCGGGCAAGACGCGCGGCGAGATCGTCGAGGGGACCGGCCGCATCCTCGACGCCGACGGCACCGACCGGGTCCGCAAGCTGCTCATGAAGAAGTACTGGCTCACCGGTCCGATCACCATCCTCGGCAGCAACATTCGTCGCGGCAAGAAGGGCACGATCGGCATCGAGATCACCCTCACCTGAACCTATTTGCGAATCCGCACACCTTCCAGCGCCCAGCAACTACTTCTCACGCCGATGCGAGGCTTGCCACCTCAGAGGTGTTCTGGCGCGAGAATTGGCGCAGCCATGTCCCGTTCGCGCGGGTAGAGGTTCACGAGTGGTACATGGTGGAGGGCGTTTACGGCGTGTCGCCTCCACCATGTACTAATCGCGGGAGCTCATCGCATCGACCGGGACACGGCCGGTGGGGTTGCGACCTTTCCGGCGTGCCAGATCGTGCGAGACATCAGAACAGCTGCGGCAAGCCGGGCTCAGGTTGCTTGGCTGACCGACGACATGTGGAAGTCGGGGATTCGCAAGGGCGGCATGGCGGTTCGGGTGAACCAGTCCTTCCATTCGCGGGGGAGGGTGATCTGGGTGCTGCCCGCCTCGGTGGCCCGGCGCAGCAGGTCGAGTGGACTCTCGTTGAAGCGGAAGTTGTTGACTGCCGCGGTGACTGCGCCGTTCTCGACGAGGTACACCCCGTCCCTGGTGAGGCCGGTGAGCAGCAGGCTCGCCGGGTCGACCTCACGGATGTACCAGAGCGTGGTCAGCAGCAGGCCGCGCTCGGTGCGGGCGATCATGTCGTCGATCGACGCGTCGGATCCGCCGGTGAGCAGCAGGTTGTCGCCGGGAACCGTAGTGGGAGCATCGAATTCGGCGGCAGCGGCCCGCGGGTAGACGAGTGATTCGATGACACCGTCGCGGATCCAGTCGACCCGTCCCGTCGACAAGCCGTTGTCGAACACCGACGACGCTTGCGACGACGCGGAAGTAGCGACGAACGGTTGATATTCGAGCCCCGTCGCGTTCGGGTCGGAGTAGAGCGTGAGCGGAATGTCGGTGAGCCGCTCGCCGATTCGCGTTCCCCCCGCGCGGGAGAACGCGGTGTGTCCTTCCTGCGCGCCGCGGCCCTCCATCTCCCAGGCCATGGCGATCATCAGGTCTGCCACGGTAGAGGGCGGCATCAGCGTCTCGTACCGGCCCGCAGGCAGGTCGACCTTCCGCTTGGCCCAGTCCAGCCGCCGCGACAGCTCGGTGAGCATGCCTGGCACGTCGACATCGGTGAAGTCGGCGGTGCCGACACCGACCCACGCGCTGGCGAGATCGCTGCCCTCACCACGCTTTCCGTTGATCTCCACCGAGCCGGTCGGCTGCACGAAGCGCCGCCGCACGCCGGTCGAGGTGCCGAGCCAGGTGGTGTTCATCGTGTGATGGGCGAAACCGTACAGCCGGTCGCTGCCGTCGAAGCCTGCGGACAGGTCGTTCGCGAGACCGGTGAACACCTCGATCCCGGTGCTGCCGGGTTCCGCGGCCCAATCCTGGGACGGCCCTTCGGGTTCCAGCAGCGGCATCGCATCGCGGGCGGGCTCCGCGGTGCGGGCCGCCTCTTCGCTCTTGCGCACCACCGCTTCGATCTCGGCGGGATCGACGCTGGTCGAGCCGATGGTGCCGACCCGTGCGGCATTCGGTCCCTCGCGGAAGATCGAGATGACCGACCAGCCGCGCGACACCGACGATCCGTTGGTGGTCATCGAATTCCCGGCCCACCGCAGCGACGCGTCGTAGGCGTCGGTGACGATCACCATCGCCTCGTCGGCCTTGGACAGCGCGAGCGCTCGCTCGACAACCTCGCCCGCAGGCATCAAGGTCTGGTCACTCACTGTCCCGCCTCCGTCCGGGTGTTGAGAATGTTGATGCCGCGCACCAGAACCGACGGGCAGCCATGACTGACCGCCGCGACCTGACCGGGCTGCGCCTTGCCGCAATTGAACGCGCCGCCGAGCCGCCAGGTGGACGGTCCGCCAACCGCTTCCATGGAACCCCAGAAATCCGTGGTGGTCGCCTGGTAGGCGACGTCGCGCAATTGACCGTCGAGCTTGCCGTCGCGGATGCGGAAGAACCGCTGCCCGGTGAACTGGAAGTTGTAGCGCTGCATGTCGATCGACCACGACTTGTCGCCGACGATGTAGATGCCGTTCTCGACCCGCGAGATGAGATCCGCTGTGCTGGTGTCGCGTTCGGGGTCGGGCTGCAGCGAGACGTTCGCCATCCGCTGGATCGGCACGTGGTGCGCGGAGTCGGCGTAGGAGCAGCCGTTGGAGCGTTCGAGGCCGAGGCGCGGCGCGAAGACCCGGTCGAGCTGGTAGCCGACGAGCACCCCGTCGCGCACCAGATCCCAGCGCTGCCCGGCGACACCCTCGTCGTCGTAGCCGACACTGGCCAGGCCGTGCGTCTCGGTGCGGTCGCCGGTGACGTGCATGATCGGCGTGCCGTACTGGAGCGTGCCGAGCTTGTCGGGCGTGGCGAACGAGGTTCCCGCATAGGCGGATTCGTAGCCGATGGCGCGGTCGTATTCGGTGGCGTGGCCGATGGACTCGTGGATGGTCAGCCACAGGTTGGTCGGGTCGATGACGAGATCGGTCGGTCCCGCCTGCACGGTGGGCGCCTTCACCTTCTCGGCGAGCCATTCCGGGATCTGCGCGAGTTCGCTCTGCCAGTCCCAGGTGCCGTCGGCGCCGGTGACGTACTCCCAGCCGCGGCCGACCGGCGGCGCCACCGTGCGCATCGTCTCGAAGACGCCCGCCGAGGAGTCGACCGTGGTCGCTTCGAACTCCGGATGCAACCGCACCCGCTGCTGCGTGATGCGCGAACCTGCGGTGTCCGAGTAGAAGGTCTGCTCCTTGACCTGCAGCACCGACGCGGTCACGTGGTCGACGCCGTCGGAGCTGGCGAGTCGACCCGAATAGTCGAGCAGCAGGTCGACCTTGTCCGAGGTCGACACGGTGAACGGGTCGAGGTCGTAGGCCGAGACCCAGTGCACGTCGTCGTATACCGGCTCGTCGGCCAGCTGCACCCGCTCGCGGTTCAACGCCCGCAGCGTCGTCGCCACCGTCACCGCGCGGCGGGCCACCTCGGCGGCCGTGTCCGGGGTCAGCGCGGCGTGCGAGGCGAAGCCCCACGTGCCGTCGACGATCACCCGGACCGCGATGCCCAGCTCGATGCTGTCGGTGATCGCCTCGACGCGGCCGTCACGCAATCGGATCGATTGGGTCACCAGCCGATGCACCCTGAGGTCGGCGTGTTCGGCGCCCGCCGCCGTCGCCGCGGTCAACGCGGCGCCGGCGAGCGCGGCCAGTGGCAGGTCGAGGAACTCGGCGTCCACATCCTTGGAAGTCGCGATGCTCACCCGCACCAACGTAGTCGTTCGCGGCCCAGTGTGGCTGCGGCTCCCCGGATTGCACGCTATGCCATCGTGCATCGACTGCAAACATGCATGAAATGCACAGTGGCACAGCATGAATAACGAGGCGGTCGCGACCGGGCCAATCGATCACCGCACGGCACGCGCGAAACCCGCGGATACCGAGTCTGCCTCGCGAAATGCCGTACTGTGCCCGCGTGCCGCCATCCGCCCTCCGTGACCGCAAACGTGAACGTACCCGCCGCGCCTTGCTCGAGGCAGCCGTCGAGCTTTTCGAGACAAGAGGCTACGACGAAACGACGGTGGCCGACATCGCTGCGGCGGCCGAGGTGGGTACGCGGACCTTCTTCAACTACTTCGCCAGCAAGGAAGAACTACTCTTCCCGGAGACAGACGAGCGGGTGCGGGCCGCGGTGGCCGCGATCGGCAGCCGGCGTCCCGGCGAGCGTCCGGTCGAGGTGTTGTTACGGGCATTACGGGCGGCGGGGGACAACCCGGGCGAGCATCTCGTCGACGACCTCAGCGCACGGATCGCCGCGCTGCGCGCGCAGGTGTCGCGCACCGTGCCGTCGGTGAGCGGCCGGGCCGCGCATGCGCAATTGGTCGCGCAGCGCGAGATCGCCCGCCAATTGCACATCGCGTTCCCCGCCGAACTGGACGAGGTCGGCGCCGCTGCGCTGGTCGGTGCGGTCGTCGGTGCGGTGTCCGGCGCGCTGACCGTGCTGTTCCAGCAGCCGTTGAACGGCGCCGAAGACGGCGAGCGCCTGCACCGGCGCATCCACGAGACGACCTCGCGGGTGCTGAAGCCCTGGCTCGCCCAGGTCGAGACGGTCGGCTGATCAGCCGAACTGCTGCCAGCCCAACCGGATCACCATCCCGATCACGACAACGAGCAACACCACGCGCACGAACTTCGCGCCGTTGGCCAACGCCATCCGCGATCCGATGATCGCGCCGATCACGTTGCCGACCGCCATGGCCGCGCCGAGCGCCCACAGAATGTTCCCGGTCGCGCCGAAGAAGATCAGCGCGCCGACGTTGGACCCGCAGTTGATCACCTTCGCCATCGCGGCGGCGCGGACGAACTCGGTGCCGAGCAGGGTGGCGAAGGTGATGATGAGGAAGGTCCCGGTGCCGGGCCCGAGCAGGCCGTCGTAGAAACCGACCAGGCCGGCGGCCAGCGCGACGGTGAGGATGAACTTGCGCCGCGTCGGCGCGTGCGTGGCCAGCGTGACCCCGATCGATGGTCGCAGCGTGACAAACACCGCGACGCCGACGAGCACCACCATCACGATCGGAATGAACAGCTCGCGGTCGATCAAAGAGACTGCGGCCGCACCGGTTCCGGAGGTGATCGCCGCGATGGCCGCCGCGGGCAGCAGCACCCGCCAGCGCATCGGCACCTTTCTGGCGAAGGTCATGACCGACGCGCCGGTGCCTGCGACCGCGGCGAGTTTGTTGGTGCCGAGCGCGGTCTGCGGTGCGATGGTCGGCGCCACCAGGAACAGCGTCGGCAGGATGATCAACCCGCCGCCCCCGACCACCGCGTCGACCCAGCCCGCGGCCGTCGCGGCCGTCAACAACACCACCCAATCACCGATCTGCACGCGCTCAGCCAAGCAGACCAGCGACATCGAGCCGGTTTCGGACCAGCGACCAGTCCAGTGCGGCGGTCACCGACTACCGGGCAGTCGTGTTCGGGATCGTGCCCCCATCGCCGCATCGGGTCGGTCGTGCTGTTTCGAGATCGTGGTGCCGGCCCTGCTCGGAGCCGGTCACCCTAGGCTGTTCGACGTGCGTCGGTTCAGTCTGTGGCTTCGCGGGAAGCCCATCGTGGCAGATTCGATGCTGACGTTTGCCCTGTTGGTGGTCGAGATTCTCGGCGTCGCCGCCGCCGAGAACAAGATCGCCTACCTGGCGATCGGGGTGTTCATCCCGTTGCCGCTGGTGTTTCGGCGGGTCTATCCGCGTGCGGTCGCGGTGGTGTCGCTGCTGCTGTCGTTCACCGCGATCGCGGTGCAGTACGTGGTCGGGGAGCGCGAAGCCTCGCACATCACCCTGTTCAGCCTCGGCATCATGCTGTACACGCTGGTCGCCTATGTCGGACGCCGGGAAGGGGTGTGGTTCGCGGCCGCGCTGGTGGCCGACAGCGTCCTTTCTTATATCGCGATCGCGGGCACCGCGACCACCGATCTGGTTTTCACCGCGATGTTCTACGCGTTGTGCTGGACCTTGGCCGAGTTCATCGGCGCGCGCCACGCGTACGACACCGAGGTGGAGGCGCGGCTCGCGGTCGCCGACTACGACAAGGAACGTCGCGCGCACGACGCGGTGTCCACCGAACGCACCCGCATCGCGCGCGAGTTGCACGATGTGGTCGCGCACGCGGTGAGCGTGATCATCGTGCAGGCCGACGGCGCGAAATACGCGCTGCGCCGCGACCCGGACGCGGCCGAGCAGGCGCTCGCCACCATCGCGGGCACCGGGCGAGAAGCGTTGCGCGAACTGCGTAAGACCGTCGCGCTGCTGCGCACCGAACATGCCCCGGATTCGTTGCCGCAGCACGGGACGGCAGGCATCGCGCGGGTGGTCGAGATGATGCGCGGCGCCGGACTCGCGGTCGATCTCGAATTGACCGGCGAACTCGACGACATCGCGCCCGAGGTCAGCCTCGGTGTGCACCGCATCGTGCAGGAGTCGCTGACCAACACGCTGCGGCACGCGGGTCCGCATCCGAAGGCATGGGTGCGGGTGCGCCGCCGCGACGACGACGTCACCATCGACATCACCGACAGCGGAGGCGTCCCGCTCGACGCGCCAGCGGTCCGCATCAAAGGCGGCGGCATGGGGTTGGTCGGCATGCGCGAACGCATCGCGGTGCTCGGCGGCACCCTGGACGCCGGTCGCGCGCCGGAGGGTGCGTGGCGAGTGCACGCGACCATCCCGCTCGATCCGGGGTTCGCGGAGTAGGAGACCGTCGGGGTCGCGCCGTCGGCACGTTAGATTAGGAGCGTGCCGATCACCGTTCTCGTAGTCGATGACCAGGAACTCATGCGCATGGGGTTGAAGATGGTGCTCGGTGCACACCCCGACATCGAAGTGATCGGGGAGGCGGCCAACGGGGCGGCCGCGGTCACCAGGGCGGCCGAACTGCGGCCCGACGTGGTGTTGATGGATGTGCGGATGCCCGTCGTCGACGGCGTCACCGCGACAACGCGGATCGTCGACGCGGGCCACGGCTGCCGTGTGCTGGTCATGACCACCTTCGACCTGGACGAGCACGCGCTCGGTGCGTTGCGCGCGGGCGCGAGCGGCTTCCTGCTGAAAGACACGCCGCCGGAAGACCTCATCTCCGCCATCCGCAGCGTCGCCGCCGGTGACGCGGTGGTGTCGCCCAAAGTGACCAAGCGACTGCTGGATCGGCTCATCGCCGAGGATCCGGCGCGGATGCGCGACCCGGGGGTGCTCGATGTGCTCACCGCGCGCGAACGCGAGGTGCTCGAGCAGATCGCCGCGGGCCGCTCGAACGCGGAGATCGCCGAGCAGTTGTTCCTCTCGGAAGCCACGGTGAAGACGCACGTGGGTCGCGTGCTCACGAAACTCGGTCTGCGCGACCGGGTTCAGGCCGTGGTGCTGGCCTACGAGACGGGCTTGGTTCGCCCCGGCGGATAGGTCTACCCATCGCGAATCGTTAGGGGTACTGCCATGTCAGAACACCATCGCATCGCCATTGTCGGCGCCGGGCTCGGCGGCCTGGTGCTGGCCCGCGTGCTGCATGTGCACGGAATAGCAACGGCCGTCTACGAACTCGACGCGTCGCCGACCGTCCGCAACCAGGGCGGCATGCTCGATATCCACGTCGAATCGGGTCAGGCCGCGCTGCGCGCCGCCGGGTTGTTCGACGAGTTCCGTGCGCTGGTGCATCCCGGTGGCGAGGCGATGCACGTCGTCGACAAGCACGGCACCATCCGGGTGGCCGACTCCGGCGACGGTGATCGTCCCGAGATCGATCGCAATGATCTGCGCGGGATGCTGCTGAACTCGCTGCCCGACAGCACCATTCGGTGGGGCGCGAAGGTGACGGGCGTGCGTGCGCTCGGCGCCGGGCGGCATGTGGTGACCTGCGCGGACGGCACGACCTGCACCACTGACCTGCTTGTCGGCGCGGACGGTGCCTGGTCCAAGGTCAGGCCGCTGGTCTCGGCGGCGACCCCCGAGTACTCCGGTATCTCGTTCGTCGAATGCGACCTCCTCGACGCGGCTGCCGAGCATCCAGCGACCGTCGAATTGACCGGCGGCGGTGCGATGTTCGCCCTCGCGGATGGCAAGGGTCTGCTCAGCCATCACGAAACCGACGGCTCAGTGCACACTTACGTCGCGGCGGCCGTCGACTGGGCGAGCCAGCTCGACACCTCCGACACCGCGGGCGCGAAAGCGGCTGTGCTGGAACACTTCCACGATTGGGACGCGCGACTGCGCGCGCTCATCGCCGATGCCGAAGAGCCGCTCGTCGTCCGCCCGATCCACGCGCTGCCGGTCGGGCACCGCTGGGACCGGGTGCCCGGCGTGACGCTGCTCGGCGACGCGGCCCACCTCATGTCGCCGTTCGCGGGCGAGGGCGCCAACCTCGCCATGCTCGACGGCGCCGAACTCGCCGCCGCCCTCGTCGCCAACGCCGATGTCGAGCAGGCGCTCGCCGCCTACGAATTGGCGCTCTTCCCGCGCAGCGCCGCACTCGCCGCCGAATCCGCGGCCAACATGACCATGATGTTCGGCGAGGACGGGCTGGATCGGCTGATCGAGATGATGAACGGTCACCGCGAGGCGGTCGGCTGAGCCGAATCTCACGGCCGTTCAGGCAGATTCGCCGCTGAGCGGTGAGCCTTCGCGCCTAGTGCCTGACGCGGACGACGAGTTTGCCGGTGGCACGGTCGTTTTCCATATCGTCGTGGGCCTGCCGCACCTGCTCCAAGCCGTCGTAGACGCGGTCGACGGGAAAGGCCAACTGGCCTGCCGCGACCGCGTCGAGGATTTCCTGAAACGCATCCCGAGGCAGGTCGGCGGCGTCGCCGAAGTAGCCGGCCAGGCGCACCCCTTTCGGCAGGTACTCGTTCGGCGAAAAGTCCCGCACCGTCCACTGATTGGACAGGCTGCCGCTGAAACAGGCCGTGCCGTGCACGCGTACCGCACGCAAGGTGTCGGGCAGGGTCGGCGTGCCGACCAGATCGAGGGCGGCGTCGACGCCGCCCGGGTACAGCCCGCGCACCGCGGGCGCGACCTCGCCGCTGTCGAGCAGCGGATGATCGATACCGCGCTCCTTCAGCGTGGCGAGACGCTCGGCCTGCCGAGTGGTGGCCAGCACGGTGGCGCCGCGCCACGTGGCCAGGGCAGCGGCGGCCAAGCCGACCGAGGAAGTGCCGCCGCGAATCAGCACGGACTGACCGGGTTGCAGATCAAGGCCGATCGTGAGCGACCCGTAAGCGGTCTGCACCATTTCCGGAAGCGCGCCGAGCACCTCCCACGGCAGGTCGGTGTCGACGGGGATGACCTGTGACAGCGGCACCGACGTGTACTCGGCGTAGCCGCCGTCGTAGGTGCGCCCCATATCGCCCATCATGGCGACGACCTGCTGTCCGGGAACCAGCCCGCTGCCCGCCGGCGCCGCGTCGACGGTGCCGACAGCTTCGATGCCCGGCACCCGGGGAAAGCTGACACCGACGCTCACGCCGAGCCGGAGCTTCAACTCCGAGCGGTTGAGGCCGAACGCCTCGACGCGGATGCGGACCCAGCCGTCCCGCTCGGGCGGGAGCGGCAGCGTGGTCAGTCGCAGGTTCTCGATGGGGCCTGGTGCGGAGAGTTGCACGGCGCGCATAGTGGTCGGCGAGGACGTCATAGCCTGCCTTCTTCCCGGGTCGGCGAGTCGGTCAGCGAGGGTCAACATGCCATCGCTCCCGCCGCATTCCCGACGCTGAGGGCGGATCTCAGCGGGCTCTCAGGCGGATCCGGGAGAAAAATGCGACTTTCCGACGTTGCAACAGGTAGACCGTCCGAAAGGAACGCCATGCCCGCCCTAGTCTTCGTCCTCTACGTGATCACCGAGATCGCCGCGCTGGTCGCCGTCGGCCAGTGGCTCGGCGTCATTCCCGCCATCCTGCTGCTGATCGCCGGGTCCGCGGCGGGCATGCTGCTGGTCGGATCGCAGGGGCGGCGGGTGTTCGAGCAGTTCCGTCGCGCAGGCCGAGGCGAGATTCCGCCGGGCACCGCGGTCGCCGACGGTGCGCTGGTCGCCGCGGGCGGGTTCCTGATGTTCGTGCCGGGACTGGTCACCTCGTTGTTCGGTCTGCTATTGCTGTTGCCGCCGACCAGGTTCCTGGTGCGCCCGGTGGTCACCGCGTTCGCCGCCCGCCGATTCGGCAAACTCGCCGCCGCCATGCCCTACCGCGGCGTGGTGATCGACGGCGACGAGGTGGTCGACGGCGTGGTCGTGCAGCAGTGGTACGACGACGGACAGGGCAACGCCCGACGTGCGATTACCAAGGCTTAGTTGCTCTATTACCAACGAGTAGTAAAGCCACTCCGGGCGCGCTAGGGATCCGTGCGAAAAGGGTCTATGGTGACGCGATGGCCACCGAGCAACTCACCATCACGGTGAGCGAAGAGCTGGCAGCCGCCGTCAAACGAGCGGCCGCCGCTGCGGGACAGTCGATTTCCGGGTTCACGGCCGCCGCGCTGCGGCTGGAGCTGATCGCCGTCGAGGCGGGGTGCCCGCCGGGTTCGGATTGTGCGCCCGGTGCCGCGCCGCCGCGGTTCGCCGAAGTGATGACGCTGCTCGCGCACGCGGAAGACGTCACGTTGGAGCCTGCGCTGCACGGCTGACCGACCCGCTGCCCGAATCGGGCATACGGCAGACTGGTCAGTTGTGAGTACCCAGTTGCTGGTCGGCGGTCGCATCTACAGCTCGAGTTCCCCCGACGCGACGGCGATGGCCGTGACCGACGGAACCGTGGTGTGGCTGGGTGCCGAACAGCCTGGTCGCGCACTGCATCCGGACGCCGAGGTGATCGACCTGGGCGGTGCGTTCGTGGCACCCGCGTTCGTGGATCCGCATGTGCACACCACCGCGCTCGGGCTGAAGCTGACCGGGCTCGACCTGTCACCTGCCCGTTCGCTCGAGCACTGCCTCACGCTGCTGCGCGACTTCGCCGCGACCAGGCCCGACGGCGCGATCCTCGGCGACGGCTGGGACGAGACCACCTGGCCGGAGGGCAGGCCGCCGACGGTCGAGGAGATCGACAAGGCAGCGGGCGCTCGGCACGTCTACCTGTCCCGGATCGACGCGCACTCCGCGGTCGTCTCGTCGGCGCTGCTCGACGCGCTGCCGCAGGTGACCACCACCGACGGCTACACCCGAGGCGAACCGGTCCGGGCGAACGCCCATCACCTGGTGCGCACCGCCGTGCTCGCGGAATTGGATCGGGCACAACGGGATCGGGCCAGAGGCGCGGCGCTTGACCACGCGGCCGCGCACGGCGTCGTCGCGGTGCACGAATGCGCGGGCCCGGAGATCGCGGGGCGCACCGACGTTCGCGAACTGCTCGAGTTCCGCCACGGTGTCGAGGTGCGTGCCTACTGGGGTGAAGCGGTGCGCAGCGCGGACGAGGCGCGGGCACTGGTCGCCGACCTCGGCGTGCACGCGCTCGGCGGCGACCTGTTCGTCGACGGATCCATCGGCTCGCACACCGCATGGTTGCGCGACCCCTATGCCGACGAATCCGGCACCGGGCGCGCCTATTTCGACGCCGACACTGTTGCCGCCCATGTTCGCGCCTGCACCGAAGCGGGCATCCAGGCAGGTTTCCACGTCATCGGCGACGCGGGCATGGACGCGATCATCGCCGGATTCGACCGTGTCGTCACCGAATTCGGCGGCCCCGCCGTCGCCGCGCGCGGCCACCGCGTCGAGCACGCCGAACTGCTCGACGCCGACCAGATCGCCAAGCTCGCCGCCTGGGGTGTAATCGCCAGCGTGCAACCGGGATTCGACGCCGCGTGGGGCGGATCCGACGGCATGTACGCCGCGCGGCTCGGCAAAGGCCGCGCCGCCACGCTGAATCCCTTCGCCGCGATGGCCGCCGCGGGCATCTCGCTCGCCATCGGCTCGGACGCGCCGGTCACCCCGCTCGATCCGTGGGCCGCCGTCCGCGCCGCCGTCAACCATCGCACCCCCGGCCACGGCCTTTCCCCGCGCGCCGCCTTCGCCGCCGCCACCAGAGGCGCGTGGCGCGCCGGCGGTGTGCGCGACGGCATCGCAGGGACTTTGGTGCCAGGCGCCCCCGCCTCCTACGCGATCTGGGACGCCGACCAGCTGGTTGTCGCCGCGGCCGCCGACTCCGTCCAGCGCTGGTCCACCGACCCGCGCTCCCGCGTCCCCGGTTTGCCCCCGCTCGAGCCGGATTCGGCCCTGCCGACCTGCCTGCGCACCGTGCACCGCGGAGTCACCATCTATGAAGCGTGAACACGCCGCCGCGTCCGGTGCGGTGCGGGAGAAGGTGGCCGGTCGTGCGTGAGCGACTCTCGGGGGTCGGGGGATTTCTTGCCGGGCACCCGGTGATCGGGCGGTCGGTGGCGGCGGTGCTGGCCGGGCTGCTGATGTTCGGGAGCTTTCCGCCGCGGCCGTGGTGGTTCCTCGCGCCGCTCGGCATCGCGGTGCTCACGCTGGTTGTGCGTGGCGACGGGCGCCTGCGCGGCGGGTTCGGCTACGGATTCCTGGCTGGTCTGGGATTTTTCGTGCCGCTGCTGCCGTGGACGGGGATCTATGTCGGGCCGGTGCCGTGGCTGGCGCTGTCGACGGTGTGCGCAGTGTATGTCGGGTTGTTCGGCGTGCTGGTGCGGCTGGTCGGCAGGTTGCCGGGGTGGCCGCTGTGGGTGGCGGCGGCATGGACGACCGCGGAATGGGCGCGGTCGAGTTTCCCGTTCGGTGGATTTCCGTGGGGGCGACTGGCTTTCGGGCAGGCGGACGGGTGGTTCCTGTCGCTGGCATCGATCGGCGGTGCGCCGCTGGTCAGCTTCGCGGTGGCGTTCACGGGAGCGGCGGCGGCCGCGCTGGTCCTGCTGGTGTGGACCGTGGTGCACCGTGGCCGCGCGTCGCGGGCCGGTTTCGCAGTTGCCGCAGCGACTTTGGTGGTCATGCCGGTCGCGGGTCTGCTGCTCGGTCTGACATTGCCCGCACCGGATCAGGGCGATCGGACGATCACGGTCGCGGCGATCCAGGGCAGCGTGCCTCGACTCGGCCTCGACTTCAACGCGCAACGGCGTGCGGTGCTGGACAACCACGTGCGGCGCACCGAGGAGCTGGCGCGCGCGGTGACCGCGGGCGCGGCGAAGAAGCCGGATGTCGTGATCTGGCCGGAGAACTCGTCCGATATCGACCCGCTGCGCAACGCCGACGCCGCGGCGCTGATCACCAGGGCGTCCGAGCAGATCGGCGCGCCGATCCTGGTTGGCGCCGTGCTGGTGAACGGCGATCGCACGACGACGAACTCGGTGATCGTCTGGAACGGCGCGGCAGGCCCGGGGGAGCGGCACGACAAGAAGATCATCCAGCCGTTCGGCGAGTACCTGCCGATGCGCTCGTTCTTCCGGCTGTTCTCCGAATACGCCGACCGCGCCGGGTATTTCGTGCCCGGCAACGGCGACGGCGTTGTCCGCGCGGCAGGCGTCGATATCGGCGTCGCGACCTGTTACGAGGTCGCCTTCGATCGGGCCTTCGAGGACGCGATGCGCGCGGGCGCCCAGCTGCTCACGGTGCCGACGAACAACGCGACCTTCGGCGACAGCGAGATGACCTATCAGCAGCTGGCCATGTCGCGGGTGCGCGCGGTCGAGCACGGCAGGGCCCTTGTTGTCGCGGCAACCTCGGGCGTGAGCGCGATCATCACAGCGGACGGCGCTGTGCGGCAAGAGAGTCCGCAGTTTGTGCCCGCTGCCTTGGTCGCGGATCTGCCGTTGCGAACCAGCAACACTCTCGCGACCATCGTAGGCCCCGCGCCGGAGCGGTTGCTCGTGATCGTGACCGCCGTCACAATCGCAATCGCGGGGTGGCGTCGTCGGCAAAATCGCATCGCGGACACGACATTTCAGGCTGGCAAGACAGACCAGCCAGTCGGCTGACAGCGCCGTGCGCTGACCGAACCTTCAGTCTGTTCTATGCCCTATCGTGACCTGAATTCGATCTCTACTTGAGATTGCACACAATTTGCTGGGCGGTCGTCCGACAAGATCATCTTGCTGTTCACGTTCAGTTAACCTGCCGTTACTTGTCGCTCATCGCGGGGATCGTTAGGTTTGCCACGAATTAGCTAGCGAAATCCACCTTCTGGCAACGTCGTTCGATGTGAAACAAATCCATCGCGCTGGCAATCCGCCCGTTCGGACGCTCCGAATCATAGGGCGTGGATCACGTCCACGGTTGGCGCCTGCGCGCCGGGCCGGGACGGTGCTTTGGGGAGTTGCGTCAACAGCGGCAGAACGGAGTGATTGATGAGTTCATTGGCCACGGATCGCGTCGACCAATGTTCATCCGGCGAATTTTCGGCACAACCGTTCGTTTTGTCGCCAGCGCAGACGGCACTCTGGTACGCACAACGAATCCGCCCGGATGTGCCACTGACCATCGCGCAGTACGTCGAGATCCACGGAGACCTGGATGTCGGACGACTGCTGTACGCGATCGAGCGCTTCGGCGCCGAGGCGCAGGTCGGTCACCTGCGGCTGCTCGAGATCGACGGAATACCGCACCAGCTGGTCGATTCCACGCGCAGGCCGGGCTGGGCCAGGGTCGATCTGCGCGCCGAGGCCGACCCGCACGCGGCGGCCATGCGCTGGATGAGCGAGCACGCCAGCTCGCCGATGGACCTGGAGCGCGACCCGCTCACCACGAATGTGGTGCTGCGGACCGGTGATTCGACCTACATCTGGTACGCCCGCGCCCATCACATCGTGATCGACGGCTACGGCGCGATGAACGCGCTCACTCGCACCGCGGAGATCTACACCGCACTCGAAAACCACACGGAGCCGGTCGCATCCCGCGCCGCACCGCTGGCCGAGATCTACGCCGACGAGGTGCGCTACCGCGATTCCAAGCGGTGCGGCCACGACCGCGACTATTGGCTCGAGCAGTTGGCCGGTGCGGGCGAGCCGATGAGCCTCGGCGGCGCCACCGTCACCGCCGCCACCCATGACGTGGGCAGGCGGACCGCCACCGCGGTGCTCGACGACCGCGGCCAGTCGGCGATGGACGCGGCCGTCACCGCGTTCGGCACCGCCAACTCGGCGCTGTTCGTCGCGGCGCTCGGCGCCTACGTGCGGTCGGTGACCGGCAATCCGGATGTGGTGCTGAGCCTTCCGGTGTCCGCGCGCACCACGGTGTCGCTGCGGCGTTCGGCGGGCGTGGTGTCCAACGTGGTGCCGATCCGGTTGAAGTTCGCCGCCGACACCACCGTCGCCGACGTGGTGAAGGCGACCGAACTGCAGATCACCGGCGCGCTGCGGCACCAGCGCTACCGGCACGACGACATCCGCCGCGACTGCGGGTACTCCCGCGACGCCCGCGGATTCTTCGGCCCGATGGTCAACATCATGCTGTTCCACAACGAGCTCAAGTTCGGCAGCCTGGTCGGCTCGTTGAACGTGCTGGCCACCGGTCCCGTCGAGGACCTGTCGGTGAATCTGTACAACGGCGAGGGCAACCGCATCCACGTCGACTTCGAGGCGAACCCGCGGCTCTACAGCGAGGCCGAGGTCGCCGTGCACCACGACCGCTACCTCGACTTCCTCACCCGCTTCCTCGCCGCCGCGCCGGACACGCTCGCCGAGACGCTGACCGCGATCACCGATGCCGAACGCGAGCGGGTGCTGCACGACTGGAACGCCACCGACGTGCCAGCACAGACCGGGACCCTGGCCGAGTTGTTCGCCGAGCGCGCGGCGCAGTGCCCGGAGGCGATCGCGCTCGAATTCGGCGAGGAGGCAGTGACCCACCCGTCGCCCGACCACCACCCCTCATCGAGTCGCTACGTGACGCTGACTTATGGCGAGCTGGCCGAGCGTGCCAACCAGCTCGCCCGGCTGCTCATCGCACGCGGCGCGGGACCGGAGACGGTGGTCGGCCTGTGCCTGCGCCGCAGTATCGACCTGGTCGTCGGCATGTACGCGGTCGTCCAGGCGGGCGCCGCCTACCTGCCGCTCGACCCCGAGCATCCAGCCGAGCGGATCGAGCAGATCGTCCGGCAGGCGGCACCGGTCTGCGTGCTGACGGCCGCCCGTGACGAGCTCGAATTGCCGGACACCGCAGCCCAATTGGCCATCGACACCCTCGACCTGTCCGAGGTCTACGGCGGGCCGATCACCGACGCCGACCGCAGCGCCCCGCTGCGCGCCGACCACCTCGCCTACGTCATCTTCACGTCGGGTTCCACCGGAAAGCCGAAGGGCGTCGGCGTCACGCACGCGGCGATCGTCAACCGGTTGCGCTGGATGCAGCACGAGTATCCGCTCGATCACACCGACGCGGTGCTGCAGAAGACTCCGGCCACCTTCGACGTCTCGGTGTGGGAGTTCTTCTGGCCCTTGCAGATCGGCGCTCGGCTCGTCATCGCGGAACACGACGGGCACCGTGACCCCGGGTACCTGGCGCGCATCATCGCCGAAAAGAACATCACCACAGCGCATTTCGTGCCCTCCATGCTTTCGGTGTTCGTCACCGACACCGACGTGCGCGGCTGCACGGCGCTGCGGCAAGTGTTCTGCAGTGGTGAGGCACTGCCCGCCGCCACCGTCCGTGACTTCCATGCCGCGCTGCGCACACCCACCCCGGCGCCTGCGGTGCCCGAACGCTCGCCCGCTCCGCTTGCCTCGCCGGATGTGGCGCCTCGGCGCTCGCCTGCGTCGCAGGCCGCGCACCGGCACGGTCCCGCTCTGCACAACCTGTACGGCCCGACCGAGGTCGCCGTCGACGTCACCTACTGGCCGTGCCCCGCCGATCCGGCGAGCGTGCCGATCGGTTCACCGGTGTGGAACACCCAGACCTACGTGCTGGATGCGCGGCTGCGGCCGGTGCCGCCCGGTGTGGTCGGCGAGCTGTATTTGGCAGGCGTCCAACTGGCTCGCGGCTACCTCGGCCAATCCCGGCTCACCGCCGATCGGTTCGTCGCGAACCCGTTCACCGCAGGCGCGCGCATGTATCGCACCGGCGACCTGGCTCGCTGGCAGTTGGCCGCTGAAGGTCCGGAGGGACAGCAGACGGGTGTCCTGGAATACATGGGCCGCAGCGACTTCCAGGTGAAGATCCGCGGCCTGCGCATCGAACTCGGCGAGATCGAGGCGGCGCTGCTCGACGACGATCAGGTGGCCAGGGCGGTCTGCGTGGCGCACGCGGGCCGCAACGGCGACGAGCTGGTCGCGTATGTGGTCGCGGCCGGGACCGCGGGACGGACCACCGAGGCAAGGCTCGACACGGCCGCGCTGCTCAATGCGCTGCGCCGCACCCTGCCTGCCTACATGGTGCCGTCGGCGCTGATGGTGCTCGACGAACTGCCGCTGAGCACCAACGGCAAGATCGATCGCAAGGCGCTGCCCGCCCCGGCGACGGGGGCACGGTCGGCGGGCAGGTCCACCGCCGAGCCGCGCACCGAGGTGGAGCGGATGCTGGCTGGCGTCTTCGCGGAAGTGTTGGGCACCAACGACATCGGCGTCGAGGACAGCTTCTTCGACCTGGGCGGCAACTCGCTGATCGCGGCCCGCGCGGTCGCCAGGATCAACGCCAACCTCGGCACCGGTCTGACCATTCGCGACCTGTTCGAAGCGTCGACCATCGCCGCGCTCACCCAGCGCTTCGCCACCCGCACCTCGGATGTGGCCGCACCGAAGCTGGTCGCAGGCGCACGCCCGGAGCGGATTCCGCTCTCGCTGGCCCAGCAGCGGTTGTGGATTCTCAACCGGTTCGCCGAGCACGCCGCCGCCTACAACATGCCGTTGGCCGTCCGGATCGAGGGCGCGCTCGACGTCGAGGCGTTGCGCGCGGGCCTGGTCGACGTGATCGAACGACACGAGAGCCTGCGCACCACCTTCCCGGAGTCGGCGGAGGGCGCGTACCAGCTGATCCATCCCGCGGTCGAGATCCCGCTCACCCTCGACCCGATCGACGCCACCGGCGCCGACGTCGCGGCGTTGGCCACCGAGTTCGCCGGGTACGGCTTCGACCTGCGCAGCCAAGCCCCGATCCGGGTCGCGCTCTACACCACCGGACCGGACCAGTGGGTGTTCCTCGTTGTGCTGCACCACATCTGCGGTGACGGCTGGTCGATCGCGCCGCTGGCCAGGGACCTGATGACCGCGGTGGCGGTCAGGACCGCGGGCGCAGAGCCGCAGTGGACACCGCTGCCGGTGCAGTACGCCGATTTCGCGCTGTGGCAACGGGAACTGCTCGGCGCCGAATCCGACGCGGCCAGCGCGCTGAGTGGCCAACTGACGCACTGGCGTTCGGCACTGGCCGGACTGCCCGATCAGCTCGATCTGCCGCTCGATCGCCCGCGCCCGCTGCGCAGGTCGACCACCGGCGGCCGGGTCGAGTTCACCATCGCACCCGAGATCCGGCGCGCCGCAAGCGAACTGGCCGCCAGCCGGGGCGTGAGCATGTTCATGGTGCTGCACGCCGCGCTGGCCACTCTGCTCTCCCGGTTGTGCGCGAGCACCGACATCGCCATCGGCACCCCGATCGCGGGCCGCTCCGATCCGGCGCTGGACGACCTGGTCGGCATGTTCGTCAACACGCTGGTGCTGCGCACCGAGATCGACCCGGCCGCGGGCTTCGATCGGATGCTCGACGTGGTGCGCGAGACCGATCTCAACGCCTTCGCCAACGCCGACGTGCCGTTCGAGCGGCTGGTCGAGGTGGTCAACCCGGAACGGTCGGCCGCACGGCATCCGCTGTTCCAGGTGATGCTGTCCTACGACCGTGCCCCCGACCTGCACATCACGCTGCCCGGCCTGCACGCCGAGGTGCTGCCGATCATCTCCGACATCGCCAAGTTCGATCTGCAGCTCGTCGTGCACGACGACATCGCCGACGGCCCGCTGTCCGCCGAGTTCGGCTATGCCACCGATATTTTCGACCGCACCACGGTCGAATCGTTCGCCCGCCGATTCGTCGCCGTGCTGCACGCGGCGGTGGCCGCACCCGACCTGCCGATCGGCGATCTCAGCATCCTCGACCGCCGCGAACAGGCCAACCTGGTGCCGATCGCGGGCTCACCCGCGGAGCCGTTCTGCACACTGGCCCAACTGCTCACCGACACGGCCGAGCGCCTGCCGGACGCGGTCGCGGTGCGCTACCTCGGCGTGGACACCACCTACCGCGAGCTCGACGAAACGTCGAACAGGTTGGCGCGCACCCTGATCGAGCACGGCGCTGGTCCCGAGGTGGTTGTCGCGATCGCGCTGCCCCGCGGGCTGGATTCCATCACCGCCGTCTGGGCCGTCGCGAAAACCGGTGCGGCCTATGTGCCGATCGACCCCGGCTACCCCGGTGAGCGGATCGCGCACATGGTCGGCGACTCGGGCGCCATCCTCGGCCTGACCGACGCCGAATCCCTTGCCGCCATGCCGGAATGGCCTGCGCCGCGGGGCAAGCACCGCAAAACCTACGTGGACTGGCTGGTGCTCGGCTCCGACGAGCTGGCCGCGGAATCGGCGCGCTACTCCGCAGAGCCGCTCACCGACGCAGACCGGCACGTCCCGCTGTGCTCGGCGCACCCGGCCTACCTGATCTACACCTCCGGATCGACCGGCAAGCCGAAAGCAGTGATCGTCACCCACGCAGGCCTCGCCTCGCTCGCGCACGAACAGATGCATCTGTTCGGCGTCTCGGATTCGGCTCGGACGCTGCACTTCTCGTCGCCGAGCTTCGACGCGTCGGTGCTGGAGCTGCTGCTCGGCTTCGCGGCGGGCGCCACCATCGTGGTTGCCCCGGCAGGCCTGTACGGCGGCGCCGAGCTCGCCGCGCTGCTGCGCGACGAACGGGTGACCCATGCCTTCATCACCCCTGCCGCGCTGGCCACCGTGCCGACCGAGGGGCTCGACGAGCTCGAGGCCGTGATCGTCGGCGGTGAGGCCTGCTCGGAGGAGCTCGTCGAAACCTGGTCGGCCACCCACCGCATCCACAACATGTACGGGCCGTCCGAGGCGACGGTCGCGGCCACCGCGACCGGGCCGATGGTGCCCGGCCGTCCGGTGCCGCTCGGCATGCCGATCCGTGGCATGCGGTTGTTCGTGCTCGACGCCAGGCTGCATCCGGTGCCGCCGGGCACCCCCGGCGAGCTGTACCTGTCCGGGCCCGGCCTGGCCCGTGGCTACCACGGCCGTTACGGCCTTACCGCACAACGCTTCCCGGCCAACCCGCACGGCAGGCGGGGCGAGCGGATGTATCGCACCGGCGACCTCGTCGTGGTCGAGCCGAGCGGCGGACGGCAGTCGGCGGGGCCAGCACAGCTGCGCTTCCTCGGCCGCGCCGACGACCAGATCAAGATCCGTGGCTTCCGCATCGAGCTGCGCGAGATCGACCACGTGCTGCGCGCGCATCCCGGCGTGACGTTCGCGCTGACCGTGGTGCACACCGACGAGCACGGCGAGCCCCGCCTCGCCTCGTACGTCACCGCGGACCAGCCGGTGGAGTCCGCCGCGCTGGTCGAGACCACCCGCCAGCGCCTGCCCGGCTACATGGTGCCCGCCTCGGTCACCGTACTGGACGAGCTGCCGGTGACCCCGGCGGGCAAGCTGGATCGAAAGGCGTTCCCGGCGCCCGTCTTTGCCGCCGTCGGGTCGACGCGCGCGCCGAGCACGGACCTGGAGCTGCGCGTCGCCGGCGTGTTCGGCGACATCCTCGGGCGCCCGATCACCGGCGCCGAGGACAGCTTCTTTGACGTCGGCGGCAATTCGCTGCTCGCCACCAGGCTCGCCGCCGCGCTGCACGCGGAGTTCGGCGTCGACCTGCCGGTGCGGGTGATCTTCGAGGCGCCGACCGTCGCTGGCGTCGCGGAACGGCTCACGGAAGCGCCCCGGACGCAGCGGCTGGCGCTGGCTGTGCATGCCCCGCGTCCGGGACGCATTCCATTGTCGCTGCCGCAGCAGCGACTGTGGTTCCTCAATCGATATTCTCCCGAATCGAGCGCATATAACATCGCTTTCGTTATCCGAATCGCCGGAGATTTGGATGTGCCCGCGCTGCGGGCGGCGCTGGCGGACGTGGTGGAGCGGCACGAGGTGCTGCGCACCGTGTTCCCGGAGGACAGCGCAGGGGCCAAGCAGTCGGTGCTGCCGACCGCGCGGGCGTTGCCTGCGGTCGAGCCGATCGACGTCGACGAGGCGGGTGCCGCGGCCGCGCTGCGTACGCTCGCGCACACCGGTTTCGATCTGGTGCGGACCACTCCGCTGCGAATGACCTTGCTGCGCACCGCATCCCAGCGCTACCTGCTCGGCATCGCGGTGCATCACATCGCCGCCGACGGCTGGTCGCTCGGCCCGCTGACCAGGGACCTGGCCGCCGCCTACGTGGCAAGGCACGACGGTGCGGCACCCGCGTGGGCGCCACTTCCGGTGCAGTACGCGGACTTCGGGCTGTGGCAGCGCGCCTGCCTCGGCGACGAGAACGACCCGGCCAGCCTCGCGGGCAGTCAGCTTGCGTATTGGCGCTCGGCCTTGACGGATCTGCCCGAGGAACTCCCGCTGCCGTACGACCGGCCGCGTCCCGCGGAACCGACACAGCAGGCGGGCGTGGTGCGCTTCACGGTGCCGGATCCGGTCCAGCGCGCCCTCGCCGAGCTGGCGCGGGAACAGGGCGTCAGCATGTTCATGGTGTTGCGTTCGGCGCTCGCGGTGCTGCTGCGCGGCGTGACCGGCGGCCGCGACATCGTGATCGGCACCCCGGTCGCCGGGCGCAGCGACACCAAGCTCGACGAGCTGGTCGGCATGTTCGTCAACACGCTGGTGTTGCGCTCCGACGTCGACCCGGATCGCACCTTCGCCGGACTGCTTCGCGCCGACCGCGATACCGAGCTGGCCGCGATGGCGCACGCCGACGTGCCGTTCGAGCGCATCGTGGAGGAGCTGGGGCGCGACAGCAGGGCTGGCGCCGCGAACGGCAGGCATCCGCTGTTCCAGGTGGCGTTGACGGTGCAGGACAGTCCGGTTCCCACCCTCGAACTGCCCGGTCTCGCGTTGCGCGCCAGCGAACTCGATATTGCGCTCGCCAAGTTCGACCTGGAGCTTCGGGTCGCGCACATCGGGTGCGACGCGGGACCGGGCGAGCCCGGACGGCAGTTCGAATTCGTCTATGCCGCAGAGCTGTTCGATGAATCGACGATCGATACGCTGGCCGACCGGTTCCTCAGGGTGCTGGCCACCGTGACCGCCGATCCGCGAGTCCTGGTGCGCGACATCGACGCCCGCACCGAGCGCGAGCGCCGCCTGTTCACCCCGGCGACCGGCGGGGCGATCACGCCGCAGTGCACGCTCGCTGCGTACTTCACCGCCACCGCGCACATGCATCCGCATCGGATCGCCGTGCAATCGGGCAAGGTCACGCTCGCGTATGCGGACCTCGACCGGCGCTCGAATCGGCTGGCGCGCGCCCTGATCGCGCGCGGCGTCGGTGCGGGGGATCGGGTGGCGCTCGGCCTCACCCGATCGATCGAGTCCGTCGTCGCGGTGCTCGGCGTCATCAAGTCCGGCGCCGCGTTCGTGCCGGTCGACCCGAACTATCCGGCCGACCGGATTCGGCACATGCTCACCGACTCGGGCTGCTGGATCGGCATCACCGTTGCCGCCCATGCCGACCGGTTGCACGCGGCCGCCACCGCGGGCCCGGTCACCGACTGGCTGCTGCTGGACGATCCCGGCTTCGCCGCCGAACTCGACAGCCACGACGACGAATTGGTCGATGATCTCGACCGCCTGCGCACCGTCGAGGTGGCCGACCTGGCCTACCTCATCTACACCTCCGGTTCCACCGGAAAGCCCAAGGGCGTTGCGGTGTCGCACGCCGGGCTGTCCAATTTCGCCGACGAGCTTCGCGACCGGATGCGGGTCGACCGTGACTCGCGCACCCTGCATTTCGCCTCGCCGAGCTTCGACGCGGCCGTCTTGGACCTGCTGCTCGCGGTGGGTTCCGGTGCGGCCATGGTGATCTGCCCGCCGGAGATCTACGGCGGCGACGAGCTCGGCGCGCTGCTGGAACGCGAGCGGATCACGCACACGTTCCTGACACCGGCTGCGCTGGCCACCATCGACCACGAGCGGTGGCCGCTGCCCAACCTGCGTGCGCTGATGGTCGGCGGCGAGGCCTGCGGGCCCGACCTGGTGGCCCGCTGGGCGCCGGGCCGGACCATGCTGAACGGGTACGGGCCGACCGAGACGACCATCGTCGCCACCATCGCGACGCTGACCGCAGACCGGCCCGTCACCATCGGCACGCTGGTGCGCGGGGTGCGGGCGCTCGTGCTCGACGAGCGGCTGCGGCCGGTGCCGATCGGCGTGCCAGGCGACCTGTACCTCGGCGGCCACAGCGTTGCACGCGGGTACTTCGACCGATTCGGGCTCACCGCACTGCGTTTCGTCGCCGACCCGTTCGGCCCGGCGGGCGCACGGCTGTATCGCACGGGTGATGTGGTGCGCTGGAACGGCGCGGGGGAGCTGTGCTACCTCGGCCGCAGCGATCACCAGGTGAAGGTGCGCGGCTTCCGCATCGAGCTCGGCGAGATCACCGCCGCCCTCGGCGAGCACCCCGGAGTGCGGTTCGCGCACACCGAGGTACGCCACGTCGCGGGCGCGGATCGGATCGTCGCCTTCGTCCAACCGGCCGACGAACACGCAGGTGTGGATCTGGAGGCGGTGCGCGCCCATGTGGGCGCGCAGTTGCCGTCGCACATGGTGCCCGCGAGTATCACTGTGCTGGAACAGATCCCGTTGACGCCGGTAGGCAAGCTGGATACCGCCGCGCTGCCGGAACCGCAGCTCGTCGCGAGTGCGGCGGCGCGGGCGCCGGAGACCGAATCGGAGCTGCTCGTCGCGCAGGTGATGGGCGAACTGGTCGGCGTCGACGCCGTGCAGGCCGACGACAGCTTCTTCGATATCGGCGGAAACTCGCTGCTGGCAACGCAACTCGTCGCCAGGCTGGCCGCGGCGACGAATACCAGGCTCGAGGTGCGCACCGTGTTCGCCGCGCCGCGGGTGGCCGAGCTCGCCGCGCTGCTCGACTCCGGGCCTTCGGGCGGGGATGCCAGGCCCGCGTTGGTCCGGCGCACCAGGCCCGAGCGGATTCCGTTGTCGGCGGCACAGCGTCGGCTGTGGTTCCTCAACCGGTTCAACGGATCCGGCGCGACCACCGATCAGACGGCCGGTGCCTACAACGTGCCGCTCGTGCTGCGGATGAACGGCAAGCTCGACGTGGACGCGCTGGTCGTCGCGCTGCACGCGGTGCAGGGCAGGCACGAGACGCTGCGGACCGTGTTCCCCGAGGCCGGGGGCGAACCCGCCCAGCAGGTGCTCGATCTGGCCAGTGCGGCGATCACGCTGTTCGTCGCCACGGTCACGCCGGACGCAGTCGACGAGGCCGTACGGCGTTTCGCCGCACCGGGATTCGACCTCGCCGGCATGGTGCCGATGCGCGCCGCGCTGATCTCGGTGTCGCCGGAGGGCGACCAGGGTGTGCAGAATCCGGCGGAGGTCTCCGACGAGCACGTCCTGGTGCTGGTCGTGCACCACATCGCGATGGACGGCTGGTCGCTGCAACCGATGGCCGTCGATGTCGCGACCGCCTACCGGGCGGCCTGTGCAGGCCGGTCGCCGGAGTGGGACGAGCTGGCCATCCAGTACGCGGATTACACACTGTGGCAACAGGACACGCTCGGCGCCGAGTCGGATGCGGAGTCGGTGCTCAGCCGTCAGCTCGACTACTGGCGCGGTGCACTCGACGGCATTCCCGAGCTGCTCACCGTGCCCGCCGATCGGCGAAGGCCTCCGGTGCCGTCCTACCAGGGCGGGCTGGTCGAATGCACCGTGGATCCGTTCACCCACAAGGAACTGCGGACCGTCGCGACCAGCAACAACGTCAGCATGTTCATGGTGCTGCACGCCGCACTCGCGGTGCTGCTGCACCGGATGACCGGCCTCGACGACATCACGGTCGGCTCGCCCGTCGCAGGCCGCGGTCATCCCGCACTGGACCGGTTGATCGGCATGTTCGTCAACACGCTCGTGCTGCGCACCAGCATCGATCCGGACGCCAGGTTCACCGACCTGCTGCACACCGTCCGCGACACCGATCTCGACGCGTTCGCGCACGCGGACGTGCCGTTCGAGCGGCTGGTCGAGGTGCTGAATCCGGCGCGCTCGCAGGCGCATCACCCGCTGTTCCAGGTGATGCTTTCGGTGCAGAATCAGCCCGCAGGCGGGCTGGAACTGCCCGAGCTGCGGATCGAAGCGGCCGATATCGACACCGGCATCGCCAAGTTCGACCTGCAGTTCACCCTCACCGAGGCGCAGACACCGGAACGGGAACCGGCGGGCATCACGCTGACGGTGAACTACGCGAGCGATCTGTTCGACGAGCAGACCGCGCTGCGGCTCGGCAAGCGGCTGGTCCGGCTGCTCGCCGCGATCGCGGCGAATCCGACCACCGCGGTCGGCGATCTGGAACTGCTCGATCCCGCCGAATGGTCCGGGCTTGCCCCGGTCCGTGGCGCGGAGGCCGACCGTCCGGTCACCTTCCCCGAGGTGTTCGAGGCGGCCGCGAACATCGACCGCGCGGCGATCGCGTTGCGCGCCGACGACACCCAGGTGAGCTACGACGCGCTCGACCGGTGGACCAACCGGCTGGCCAGGGTGCTCATCGGCCGTGGCGTCGGCCCGGAAACGCTGGTGGCACTTGGCATTCCGCGGTCGGTCGAGTCGGTGGCGACGGTGCTCGCGGTGGCCAAGGCAGGCGCCGCGTTCGTGCCCGTCGACCCGCTGTATCCGGCGCAGCGGATCGCGCACATGCTGTCGGATTCCGGTGCGGCACTCGGCATCACCCTCGGCGACTATCGGGACGAGCTGCCCGACGGGGTCGAGTGGATCGTGCTCGACGAGGCGAGTTTCCGTGGGCTCGTGCTCGATTCGTCCGACGAGCCGATCACCGCGGCCGAGCGCACCGCCCCGCTGCGGATGGACAACCCCGCGTATGTGATCTACACGTCCGGGTCGACCGGAACGCCGAAGGGCGTGGTGGTCACGCACGGCGGCCTTTCGAACTTCGCCGCGGAGACCGCGCAGCGGTTCGACGTCCAACCCGGTTGCCGCGTCCTGCATTTCGCGACGCCGAGCTTCGATGCCGCGATGCTCGACCTGCTGCTCGCGCTCGGCGGCGCGGCGACCCTGGTGATCACCCCGCCAGGGGTGGTCGGCGGGGCCGAGCTGGCCAGGGTGTTCATCGACGAGGCGATCACGCACGCGTTCATCACCACCTCGGCGCTCGGCACGGTCGACCCGACCGGCGTCACCGAGCTGCAGCATGTGCTCGTCGGCGGCGAGGCATTACCGCCGGACCTGGTCACCCGGTGGGCGCCGAATCGCAACCTGTACAACGTGTACGGCCCCACCGAGACGACCATCGTCACGATCATCTCGCAGCCGATGACGCCGGGCGGGCCGATCACCATCGGCGGCCCGATCCGCGGCGTCAGCGCGACGATCCTGGACGCGCGCCTGCATCCAGCGCCGGTCGGGGTCACCGGCGAGCTGCACCTGTCCGGTTCGGCGCTGGCCCGCGGTTACCTGAACCGGCCGGGCCTGACGGCACAGCGGTTCGTGGCCAACCCGTTCGGCAAGCCGGGCGAGCGGATGTACCGCACCGGCGACCTGGTGCGCTGGTGGACCGGGCACGGTTCGTTCGCCGCGGGCCGCAGCGCGGGCATCGGCCGGGAGATCGAGTACGTCGGACGCACCGATCATCAGGTCAAGATCCGTGGTTTCCGTATCGAACTCGGTGAGATCGACGCGGCCTTGGCGCGGCACGGCGGGGTGGAGTTCAGCACCACCATCGGACATCGCACACCGGCGGGCACCACCGCGCTGGTGTCGTATGTCAAGGCGCGCAACGGCATCGACCTCACCGCGGCCGAGCTCATCGATCACGTGTCCGAGCTGGTGCCGAATTACATGGTGCCGCAATCGATCATGCTGCTCGACGCGGTGCCGCTGAGCCCGGTCGGCAAGCTGGATCGAAAGGCGTTGCCGGAACCGGTGTTCGCCGCCGCGGTCGGCTATCGTGCGCCGACCACTCCGACCGAGATGGCGCTGTGCGCGGCCTTCGCCGCGGTGCTCGGCGTGGAATCGGTCGGCGTCGACGACGGGTTCTTCGAGCTCGGCGGCAACTCGCTGCTCGCGACGAAAGTCGTTGCGCAGGTACGGGCCAACGGTCTCGACCTGCCGGTGCAGGTGATGTTCGGCGAGGCGACGCCCGCCGCCATCGCCGCGCGGCTCGACGACTCCGGCGCAGGCATCGCGGCCGCGCTCGGCCCGATCCTGCCGATCCGGCCCCTCCGGGGACGGCAGCCGGCGGAGCCGGTGGGGCGGGTGAGCACTGGCGGGCGGCAGTCGGCCGACCATGCGCCGCTGTTCTGCATCCATCCCGCGATCGGGTTGGCCTGGTGCTACTCGGGACTGCTCGCGCACCTCGCGCCGGACCGACCGGTGTACGGGTTGCAGGCGCCGCACGTCGCGGGGGAGGACGGCTTCGCCTCCATCGCCGAGGCCGCGGGACAGTATGTGGCACATATCAAGTCGATTCAGCCGACCGGGCCCTACCATCTGCTCGGCTGGTCGCTCGGCGGGCTGATCGCGCACGAGGTGGCGGTGCGGTTGCAGGAAGCGGGCGAGGAGGTCGCGCTGCTGTCGATGATGGACAGCTACCGCCTCTCCGACGCCTGGCTCGAGCACGCGATCCCGAGCGTTGCCGAGATCATCGAGGAGTTCGGCGCCGATCAACTCGACGCACCCCTCGACCCCGCGATGAACCTGCGCGATGCGGCAGAGCTGCTGCGTGCGCGGCCGGGGCCGTTCGCGGCGCTCACCGTCGAGCACCTCGAACGGCTGTACGCCGGCTACACCAATGGCACCCTGCTCGCGCACAGTTTCCGGCCCCGCGTCTTCGACGGTGACCTGGTGTTCTTCACCGCCGCCGCGGACGAGATCAACCGGGCCGACCCGGAGCGGCGCGCGTCGGCCTGGCAGCCGTTCGTCACCGGCGACATCCACGATCACGAACTCCCGTGCAGGCACTCGGCGATGACCGCACCCGAATCGCTCGCCGCGATCGGGCCGGTGCTGCGTCAGGTGCTCGACGGCGAGCCACCGCAGCCCGCCGACGGTCCGGCGCCCCGCAGGAAAGGGGCCGCCGACAAAGCTGCCCCGAGTACCAGAAAGAAGGAGAAGCGCAGGTGAGTGGGCACTGCCCGACCATGTTCTTGCCGTTTCGGGCCTGCGATGAGCCGGACCCGGCGAAGGGGATGTTGCGAGTGGAGGGAGCGGCGCAGGTGGCAGCCGTCGGTCGACCGGCGCGGACGACGGTGGAGGTGGCGCAATGAGTTTGGCGGTGGAAGTACTCGGGTTGGTGAAGAACTACGGCAAGGTTCGGGTGCTCGACAATATCGACCTGCAGATACCGACGGGCACCGTGATGGGTCTGCTCGGCCCCAACGGCGCGGGTAAGACGACGACCGTGCGCATCGTGACGACCTTGCTACGGCCCTGCGCTGGGTCGGTGCGGGTGGCCGGGGTGGATGTGCTGCGCAATCCCGGTGCGGCACGGCGGCGGATCGGCCTTTCCGGCCAGTACGCGGCGGTCGACGCCAACCTGTCCGGCTACGAGAACCTCCGCATGGTGGCCAGGCTGTACGGGATGTCGCAACGACAGTCCACCGTCCGCGCCGCCGAACTGCTCGGCGCGCTCGGCCTCGAACACGCGGCGCACCGCAGGGCTGGCACCTACTCCGGCGGTATGGCGCGGCGGCTCGACCTGGCCGGCGCGCTCGTCGCGCGGCCCGCGGTCGTAGTGCTCGACGAGCCGACCACCGGCCTCGATCCGCGCGGCAGGATCGACATGTGGCGTGTCATCGGCGATCTCGTCGACGACGGCACCACCGTGCTGCTGACCACGCAGTACCTGGAGGAGGCGGATCTGCTCGCCGATCGGATCACCGTCATCGATCGCGGACGGGTCATTGCGCGTGGCTCTGCGGATGAGCTGAAGATGTCGATCGGCGGCGACCGCCTCACCGTCACCCTCGCCGCCGGGCAGGACATGCGGCCCGCGCTGTCGGTGCTCGCGCAGGTCGGCATCGGCGAGCCGAACCACGAGGCGGGCACCGACGAGGCATCGATTGTCGTCGGTGACGGCTCGCGCACCATGGTCGAGGCGCTGCGCAGGCTCGACGACGCCGGGGTATGCGTGCTCGACGCCACCGTCCACCGTCCGAGTTTGGACGACGTATTCCTTTCTCTCACCGGCACCGCCGCCGGTGCGCCGGCCGACCGGCAGTCAGAAACCGATGACGTTCAAGAGGAGATTCTTTCGTGACCGCTGTTGTCGATATCCCGAAAATGTATCTGGCCCAACTGGATTCGGGCCCTCGGCTGCGAATCTTCCGAGACAGCGCGATCGTCGCCTACCGCAATCTGCTGACCATCCTTCGCGTGCCGACGCTGCTGGTGACCGCAACGATTCAGCCGCTGATGTTCGTGTTCCTGTTCGCCTACATCTTCGGCGCCTCGCTCGGCGGCAGTCAGTATCGCGAATTCCTGCTTGCCGGAATCTTCACGCAGACAGTCGCATTCAATGCGGCGTTCACCACTGTTGGGCTGGCCGGTGATCTGCAGAAGGGCATCATCGATCGGATGCGGACGTTGCCGATGTCACGGCTGGCGGTGCTGATGGGGCGCACGCTGTCGGATCTGGTGGTCAACATTCTCAGCGTCGCGGTGATGGTCGGCTGTGGTTACGTGGTCGGCTGGCGGATCAACGGTGGCATCGCCGACGCCGCACTGGCTTTCGGTGTCATCCTGTTGTTCGCGTTCGCGATGTCCTGGGTCGGCGCGCTGACCGGCTTGCTGTCACCGACCGTCGAGGTAGCCCAGAGCGCGGGCCTGATCTGGCTGTTCCCACTGTCTTTCATCTCGTCGGCCTTCATCTCCGCCGAAACGCTGCCCGGCCCGCTGCGCACCATCGCCGAATGGAACCCGATCACCGCGGTATCAGCCGCAGGCCGCAAGCTTTTCGACAACGGAGCCCCACCCACCTTCGCCCCCGCCACCGGCTGGGCCGCCGACCACTGCGTCGAATACGCCATCGGCTGCTCCCTGGTAATCCTCGCCGTCGCAGTACCCCTCGCGTTGATGCAGTACCGAAAAGTAGCCAGCCACTGAGCGTTTCGCTCGATACGCCCGAGCACTTCCTTCAGGTTCGCCGCGGTTCCTCACCCATGTCCCACCACCCCTTAACGGCCCCACGAACGGGACACTGCGGAGCCGACACCCCGCAACCCACTCCCTCATGTCCCGTTCGAGGTGCCGCCATCACCCGAACGGGACATGGCTGCACCAACAGCGCATCGACGGCAGTCGAATGGTTGCCGATACCAATTCGGCGTGAGAGAAGTGGTTGCTGAACCTGATTGGCGTGAGTGAAGTGGTTGCGACGCGTGTCGCGACACGCGCCTTTTCTCTCACGCCAACCTTCCAAGATCGCTGTTCACGGCGTCGAATGGTTGCCGCCCGTGTTGACGGGAGTGAAGTGGTTGTTGCCCCGTTGACGGGAGTGAAATGGTTGCTGAGCGTCGTTGGCGGGAGTGAAATGGTTGCTGAGCGTCGTTGGCGGGAGTCATATGGTTGCCGTGCGCTCGAAAACGGCCACCATATGACTCCCGTCAACCTCCCTCGAGATCACTTCCCCGAAAAGATCTTTGAACCGGACCACAGCCAAGTAACCCGGCTGGGACGAGCGAACGCGTGAGCGACTGCGGAGGTCAGCCGGGTACGGCACACGACGCCACCACGCTATCCAGTGCAAACCCCGTAATGTCCTGTTCCTGGAAACCGTCGAACCCGCGGATAAACCACCACCCCAAACGCAACACGCCCTACGAAAGCTGCACCAGCCCCCAAAGCCGCGCCCGCCCGAGGCCGCGCGCGTCCGAGGCCGCGCCCCACGGGGCGGGTTGGTCTGTGTCCGTGCCGCTTTGGGCTTGGCGAAGGCAAAGCTTTCCCCGGCTCTGCGGCCTCCTGACGAGTACGGCATCTCGGTGTGTGCACCGGATTAGCGTGGTTGCGTCGTCTGCCGTACCCGGCTGACCTCCGCAGTCGCTCACGCGTCGTCTTGTCCCAGCCGGGTTACTTGGCTGTGGTCCCGTTTCGAGAACTTCAAGATCAAAGACAGAGATTCAAGATCAAAGAACCTCAGCCGCACACCTTTTGAGTTTCCGCACACGATTTTGCATGCCAGATCGTGTGCGGGAAGACAGGAGGTGTGCGGCTGCGGGGGATTCAAGATCGGAGACCTCGGAGCCGCACTGGTTCCGTGGATTCGCACTCGTTCTGGGCTGCTAGAAGGGGTGCGGATGCGCAGTGGGGGTGCGGATTTCGTGTCAGGCTGGTGTGCCCTTGGCGCGCACGATGGTTGGGGGGATGTCGCGGAAGAGTGGCAGGCTGCTGAAGAAGGGCAGGGTTGCTGCGAGCGCGCCGCGGGAGGGGCCGTAGGACGAGACCGAGACCTCGGTGACTCGGGAACTCCAGCTACGCAATAGGTTTGAGATGTCGCTCCGTTTGACGCCCCACGGCATCGGGGGCGCCTGGTAGTCCGGCGTCTTCTGGAAACCCTTCATCGTCTTCTGCGAGAACCACGGCGGAATCGTGTCGAACATCAACTCGACGCCGGGGAAACGCTCGAAGATCGCGGTGCACAGTTCCCGCACTTCCGCCTCCTGGAAGTACATGAAAAGTCCTTGGGCGGTGATGAATACGCCGTTGGCCGGGTCGACCTCATCGAGCCAGGCCAGGTCGAGTGCGCTCACCGGAAGGTGGCGGCAGCGTTCGCTCGGCGGCAGGAACCGGGCCCGCAGTTCGATGCCCTCCGGCACGTCGACGCACACCCAGCGCACGCGTCCGTCGTCGCACCGCTGGAACTGGGTTTCCAGCCCCGACGCGAGTTCGACGACGGTGCCGCCGGGATGTTCGGCCAGCCACGGCGTCAACGCTTTGTCGAAGGCGACCGAGCGGACGGCGTGGGTGCCGTCGGGCGGGCCGAAGGTGCGCTGATAGTCGAAGTCGATGGCGTCGTAGATCCGGAGGCATTCCGGGTCGCGCAGGATCCCGTCGGCTCGCCTGGCTTCGGACGCTCGGTTGTAGAGCGTCCACAGCATGGTTTCGGGTACGCCCTTCAGATTCTCGACTTCAGTGCCCATTACGTGGTCCTCCCGGCCGCCGTTCGTTGGAAATTAGCCTAGCCTAACTTCGACGATTCGGGCCGGCATTGCTCCAGCAAACTCAGGCAACACAAAAGGCCGCCTACATCTTTCGATGCAAGCGGCCTTTGCGGACTACGTCTCCCGGTGCCTACCTCTGTCGATGCGGGCGGCCTTGCGGACCTACGTCTCCCGGCGCCCACTTCTGCCGATGCAGGCGGCTTTCGCGGACTAGATCTCCCGCCGCCAACTTCTGTCGATGCAGGCGGCTTTTGCGGATTACGTCTCCCGCTGACTACTTCTGTCGATGCAGGCGGCTTTTGCGGATTACGTCTCCCGCTGACTACTTCTGTCGATGCAGGCGGCTTTTGCGGATTACGTCTCCCGCTGCCTACCTCTGTCGACGCCAGCGGCCTCTCCGAGTACCTCTTCCGCCGCCAACTTCTCTCGACCCACGCGCCCTTCGCCGCCTACATCTCTCAACGCAGACAGCGTATTAAACGCGCCGACGCGTCTTCAGCAGATCGAGGCGCTCCTTGAGCAGCTCCTCGAGCTCGTCCTTGCTGCGACGCTCCAGCAGCATGTCCCAGTGCGTGCGCGGCGGCTTGACCTTCTTGGTCTCCTGGGCGGTGCCCTCCATGAGGGTGCCCTCCTGGCCGTTGCGGCACAACCACGTCGGGGGGATCTCGGCGTCGTCGGCGAACGGGACATCGAATTCTTCACCGTTGTCGGTGCGGTACCGGGCGATCCGACGCGGAGCCAGGTCGTGGTCGCGATCGGTCTCGTAGCTCACCGCTCCGAGCCGACTGCCCCGGAGTACGCGATCTGCCATGGTGTGCCTCTCCCTGTGTGCTCGAGTCTGTTGCTGCGACCGTGTCCGGACGAGCATTCTCGTGCTGGACCTTATGTGCAACGTACGGGCCTGCGCCGATAGTTCCCGACGCGGCCGCGGAACCGTTCCATTGTAGTCGTAACCGCGCGTCGACCTCGCCGCGCCCAGTGTCCAGCGGTTAGCGAGGGTCGCTAAGCGGAGTACGGCGGCCGAACCGTTAAGGTTCTGCGTCATGTCGCGCCGCTTGCTGTCCTGCCTGTCGTGAAAATGGGGGTGAGTCGTATCTCTGAGCGCCGTCAGTCTCGCCAGTTGTCCTGCCTGTGGTGTGGGCGGGAGATCGTGGAGTCGGAGGCCGGGCGTCGCCGCCGGTACTGCCGGCAGTCCTGTCGCCAACGGGCCTACGAGAATCGCAACAGTCTGAAGGGCACCGGTATCCCCGACGACTCCGTCGTGCTCAGCGCCCAAGAGGCGGCTGACCTGGCCGATCGCTGGTTCGCCGCGCGGTGTGCCGCCGAGGATGTCGCGATCGCCATCGAGGAGCGGGAGAGTCACGAGGAGTTGGCGACGCTGGCGAAGACGCTGATCGAGCTAGCCAGGGAGGCCGAACGGCTGCGGTGATCCAGAGCCTGTATCGAAGCCCCAGCTGGCGCCTCCGGGGCCAGCTCACCGCCTCGCTGGGACTTCGACACAGGCCCTGACACGGCGAACCCGCACGGCTGCGGTGATCTAGGGCCGGTGTCGAAGCCCCAGCCAGCGCGCCAGGGACGCATCCGGCTTGGACTTCGACACAGGCACTGATGCGGCGAACCCGCACGGTCGACCGTGCGGGTTCGCCAATCCGGTCACCACGTCCGGTGGACCTGCGCTCATCGAGTTTCGATGCGCCGCAGCCTCGTTGCCGTTGCCGTTGCCGTTGCCGTTGCCGTTGCCGTTGCCGTTGCGCTGGCCGCTGGCTTGCGGGCGCGCAGGTAGACGGTGCTGAGCAACACCACGACACCTGCGGCGAGCGCACCGAACTGGATCAGCGTGCCGCTGCTCGGATGCGCGAGCGACTCGGCGCGCAACGCCTGGAACAGCACGATTGCCAGCAGTCCCGCATAGCCGAGCGCGAGAACACCGATCAGCGCCGCGCGGGTGCGCTCCGAGCGCAGCCAGCGATAGCGCGGGGCCAGCCAGGCCAGGACGAGCACGGCGAGCAGCAGCACCTGAATGCCGTGCATGCCGACGAAGTGCGGGATCCGCAGGTCGCCGCCGATCGTGCTCCAGTGCGTGATCGGCATGCCTGGCGCCGCGTCCCGTGGGGAAAGATCGCGGCTCGCCGGGTCGATCACCGTGTGACCGGCGGCCAGTTTCACGATCTTGCCGTCGGTGTCGCGGGCCAGCTGGGTCCCGGTGAAGCCCATCAGGTACCCGAGCATCATCGAGGCGACGGCGAGCAACAAGCCCGCGTGGATGGCGCGCGTGGTCGGCCGGTCGGCCATCCGCTGCCAGCACACCATCAGCGCGATGATCAGGTTCGCGACGAACAGCCCAGGCACGCCGGAGGCGAACACCATCTGACCGATGTCGTTCACCTTGTCGACGTGGTCGGTGTTGAAATGGCTGAAGGTGCCGCGGGCCGCCTGCAGCGCGATGAAGCCGACATCGATGATCCCGGTCACCGCGAAGATCGTGCCGAGCCACCAGGTGACGCGACTTCCCTTGTGCGGCAAGGAGAGTAACCAGGCCAGGGTGATGCCGTAGAGGGCGAAGGCGAGGCCGAACTTGGCGGGCTTGAGCCAGACGGATTCGCCGAGCAGGATGCGATCGTCGACGACCATCCCGATCGGGCACCAGCCGACGAGCGCCGCCATCACGAGCGTCATCCAGGTCAGCGGTCGGTGCAGGCGCGCGATGGCGTCGGCGATCGGGCCGGTGCGACGATGCCGCGCCGAGCGGCGATCGGTGGGCGCGGCGGCGAGATCTGTGATTGCCATGCACCGAAAGTAGGAATCGGCACACCCGGAAGGCGTCCCGCCGCAGCGCTATTCGGTTCTAGTACCCGGGTACTGACCGAGTGACGAAGTCGACCGCGAGCGTGGCATCGTCGGCACGTTCGCGGTCGGTCAGGCCCTTCGCGAGCCCCTCATCGACCCGCGAAGGAAAACTGGTCAGGGGTTGTTGGCCTGGATGTCGATGCCGCGGGCCGCAAGCCAAGGCATCGGGTCGATCGGCTCACCGCCGGGCAGGTGGATTTCGTAATGCAGGTGCGGGCCGGTGGAGAAGCCGCGGTTGCCGACGGTGGCGATGATGTCGCCCGCGCGGACCTGCTGGCCGACGGTGGTCAGGATGTCGTTCACGTGGCCGTAGATGCCGATGGTGCCGTCGTCCTGTTGCACGCGCACCCACATGCCGAAGCCGCTGGCAGGCCCGGCTTCGATGACGACGCCGTCGGTGACCGCGGCGATGGGCGTGCCGATCGGGTCGGCGAGGTCGAGGCCCGCGTGCAGCGCGCCCCAGCGGGTGCCGAAGGTGGAGGTCAGGATGCCGACGATGGGGCGGACGGTCTTGGGGCGGGCGGCTTCCGCGGCGAGGCGGTGCTGCTCCCACAGGACGTTGTCCGGGACGATCTGCGGCATCTGCGCTTCGCGGGGGGTGAAGGCGGTGAACTGTGCCTGCGCGACCACGTCGGCGGCGACTTGCTTTCCGGGGGTCAGGTGGCCTGCCGGGGTTTGGTCGGCGGCGGCGAGGACGCCGAGTGAGGCGCTGACGACGGCGGACACGGCCACCGCGCGGGTGGCGGCACGATGGCGTCGGGTCCGGGTCGCGCCCCGACGTGAAGATAACGGAACGGTCACGGGCATGAAACGAACGTACGGGAGTCTACGGTGAGGTCCGCAATCGTGTGGCTACCGTCACATGGGCGGAAAAGCCCAGTTGGCGTATCACATCTAGGTAACTACACGGCGTGTCTTGCGTGTTTACCGGGGGTAACTCCGTATTAAGCCGAGTTGACCGCAAGGCTGCTTGTTGATCACACTATTTTAGTGGCGACTAACGGAGTCCGCGCGCTGACGGCGCTATCCGATCCGACCCGCCGCGCGATTTTCGAGGCGCTCCCGCAAGCCCCGCGCGCGGTCGGTGAGCTCGCCGCGCTCACGGGTGTCAGCAGCTCGGCGGTCTCCCAGCATCTCCGCGTGCTCCGCGAGGCACGCCTGGTGCTGATGCGTCCGGACGGCAACCGCCGCCTGTACTCCCTTGACCCCCGCGGCCTCAGCGATGCTCGCGACTACCTCGACCAGTTCTGGCCGAGCGCACTGGCCGCCTACGCCGCCGCACTCCACACCGCCCGCGCCGAGGGCCCCGGCGACCCTTCGTAAGCCAATGCCGCAGGCTCTCCGTGACACTTGTGGTCCGGCTTCGACTTTCACCGGCGCAACACCTGCGATGCGGCGAAGACGTCCACCGGCGCAACATCCGCGCTGCTGTCGGAGGCTGGGTTTCGTTGGCCGCCACAGGGTTTCGGTGCGTCGCACAGCACCTGTAACTGCTGTGAGGCGTATCGACGCTCTGGGAGCCTTGGTGGTGTGTTCGAAACTCTATGGGCGGTAAGGGGTCAGCCGACGCGGCGGTAGGTGGTGCGGCGGGGTTGGGTGCCGGTGCCTGGCCAGTTGCGCTTGTTGAGTTGTTTGTCGACGGCGTTGATCACCTCGGTGATGCCGATGCGCAGCAGGCCGGGGTCGGGGGTGTCGGCGTCAGGGTCACCGAGTTGGCCCGCCCAGAGGACGGCATGCCGGTTGAGCAGGTGCGGGGGTGGTCCGCCCCAGCGGGGTGGCGTCGGGCCGAAGAGTTGGACGGTGCGGGTGCCGAACGCGGTGGCCAGGTGCGCGGCGCCGGTATCGCCGCACACCATCAGGGCCGCCTCCGCGATGGTGGCGGCCAGCTCGATCAGGTTTTGTTCCCCGGCGAGGACCCGGCCGATCGGCAGACCAGCGCGTGCGGCGATGTTCAGCGCGATATCGCGCTCGGTTTCGTCGCCGGTGAGCACCACCTCACGGCCGAGGACGAGCAGGTGCCGGACGACGGCCGCGAATCGATCGGGCGGCCAGCGCCGAGCCGCGGCGCCCGCACCGACGTGCACCACGACGCAGTCGCGGTGGCTGGTGATCGAGACCGGGGGCACCAGGCCGAGGTTGCGTCGGTCTGCGGCAATATCGTCGGATTCGAGCAGATGGCACCAGCGGTCGACATCATGCATGTCCGACTGCCATTGCGGCCCGGTGAGCTCGGGAAACGCGGGATTCTGATAGCTGAGGATGCGTCCGGGATCCGTCTTGGCCAGCGCGACAATGCTCTCGGTGCTCGGGCCGGACAGATTCACCGCCAGTTGCGGGCCGGGCCCGTCCCAGCGCAGCCCGGCAACATCGGGGGTAGGCAGCAACGAATCCACCGAAGCGATCAGATCGACGATCGGCTTCAGCCGCTGCGGCGCGGCGAGCACGATCCGATCATGTGGCCTGGCTCGGCGCAGCGCGCGGAGGGCCGGGACCGCAGTGAGTAAATCACCGAGCCCACGTGCCTGCAGCACGAGTACAACCGCCACCCTCTTCTCCTAGCCACCCGAGACTCACGAAACCGACCCCACCCGTTTCGGCCCATGGGCGCCCACCGACAAGAGTCACTGCCCGATGACTACCCGACCCAGTTGAGCCATAAACCCCGACGCGTCAGTGCTATCGATCGCACTGGATGCTTCGGCGCACTAACCTCGTGTCATGACCTCCCGGCTCAACCCGTACCTCAGTTTCGGCGACACGGCCCGCGCAGCTCTGGAGTTCTACCGCGACGTGTTCGGCGGCACCCTATCCATCAGCACGTTCAGCGAATTCAGTGATAAGGATGCACCTGGCGCGGACTTGGTCATGCACGGCGTCCTGGAAACACCGAGCGGGTTCACCTTGATGGCTGCCGATACCCCGCCAGGCATGGAATACAAACCGGGAAGCAGCATTTCGATCAGCCTCAGCGGTCCGGACGCGGCGGAGCTGCGTGGGTACTGGGAGCGGCTGTCGGCCGCGGGCACGGTCTCGGTGCCGTTGGAGAAGCAGATGTGGGGCGACGAGTTCGGCATGTGCGCGGATCGGTTCGGCATCGGCTGGATGGTCAACATCGTCAGCCCGGAGCCAGCTGAACCGAGTGTGTCGGCCGCCGAGTGATCCGGCCGTTTCCGCTGGACGGCTGAACCGAGCGCGTCGAATGGCCGCCTGATCCGGCCGTTTCGCTGTGAAGCCCGCTGGACTTGCCGATCGCGCGTCCAAATGCGCAAAATGCCAGGTGAGAGCGCCTAGCATCGATATATGACGACAAACAGCGTGCTAGAGGGTCCTTTGCAGTCCCTTGCCCGCAGTGCGTGGCAAACGGTGCTGGTAACTGGCTTCCTCTCAGTGGTTCTCGGTGTGATCATGTTGGTGTGGCCCGGGCCGACCCTGTTGGCGGCGGGCATCCTTTTCGGCATCTATTTGGTTGTCACCGGATTTCTGCAGCTGATGGGTGCGTTCGGCATACCTAGCAGCACCGGCGTCCGGGTGCTCGCGTTCATCAGCGGGGTGCTGTCCATCGCCATCGGCGTCTTCTGCTTCCGAGACGAGTTGACTTCGATTCTGCTGCTTGGCATCTGGATCGGCATCGGCTGGCTGTTCCGCGGCGTGGCGACGGTGATGATGTCGCTGTCGGAGCCGGCCATGCCGGGTCGCGGATGGAATGTGTTCTTCGGTCTGATCACCGTCATCGCGGGCATCGTGCTGATCGTGTGGCCGTTGTCGTCGGTGGCGACACTGGCCGTCGTGGTCGGCGTGTGGCTGATCGTGCTCGGCATCATGGAGGTCGTGGTGGCGTTCGGCGTGCGCAAGGATGCCAGGGCGCTGCAGAACACGCTCGCCTGACCAGTTCTCCGGCCCGCGGCCGTCGCGCCCAACCGGCGCGGCGGCCGCAGTCTTTCGTCGGCCGATCAGGATTCGAACAGCGACTGGCCGAGATACTCGTCGGGTGACCGCGCGCCGGGCGGGAGGACGAAGACCGCCGAGCCGACCGGCGTTGTCCAGACGTTGAGGGCGTCGAATTCCGCGAGCCGCCGCTGGACCGGCAGGAACTGGGAGTCCACGTCGCGCTGGTAGGCGGCGAAGAGCAGGCCCGAATTCGAGAGTGCGCCCGGCGCGGGAGCGTCGTCGTAGTTGTAGCCGCGTCGCAGGAAGCGTTCGCCGTCGTTGGTGTGATGTGCGCGGGCGATGTGCGAGGACGGCGGGATGATCGGGATGCCGTTCCCGTCGACCGCCGCGAAATCCGGTTCGTCGAACTCGCGGGTGCCGGTCAGCGGGGCGCCGGTGGTTACGGCGCGGCCGACCGTGAGTTCTCTTCCCTCCTGGTCGATTTCGTCCCAGGTGTCCAGCGTCATCGCGATGCGGCGCAGCACACAGGAGGTGCCGCCCGCCAGCCACGGCTGAGCGGCGCCGTCGTCCCACACCAGTCGATCGAAATCCGGGGTGCCCGGCGCGATGTTCACCGTGCCGTCCACCTGGCCCATCAGGTTGCGCGGCGTCTGGCCCGGTGCGGCATTGCGGAATCCGCGCTGGACCCAGCGCACCCTCACCAGCGACGCGACGCTGCGGCACAGCACCCGGACCGCATGCGACACCGTGGTCGCTTCGTCGGCGCAGACCTGCACCAGCAGATCGCCGTCGCTCCACGCTGATTCGAGACGATCGATGGGAAACGGTGGCAAGGGCCGCAGCCAGGACGGGCGCTTGTCTTGCAGGCCCGCCACCGTGAAGACCGCAGGCCCCAGGCCGACGGTGACAGTGAGGCGAGCAGGTCGCTGCGCCAGTTCCGGTTCCGTGTCGGCCAGCGCGGGCCGACCCTGGGTGAGCCGCGCGGCGTCACCCGTCCAGATCTGCAAGATGCCGACCAGGTCGGCCTTGCCGACACCCGGCTTCAGATCGAACGCGACGAACGTCGCATGCGTTTGCGGCGGCGTCGCGATGCCCGCTTGATGCGGTCCGTAGAACGGTTCGATCGGCGTATGCGCGGTGTCCTGCCGACCGGTCAGTGCGACCGCACCCCACCCGATCCCTGCCGCGCCCGCCGCGGCGGCTCCACCACCGAGGAGCCGCCGACGGTTGAGCCGACCCGATCGGGAGTTGTCGGGCTCAGCCACCGTGCGCAGGTGCCTGCGCACCATTGGCGTGGGTGGGTGCGCCGTTCGTCTGCGCCGATGTTGGTGCGCCATTTGCGTGTTCCGATGTCGGTGCGCCGCTGGCGGGTTCGGGTGCCGGTGCGCCACCTGCGTGCTCGGATGCTGGTGCACCATTCGCATGCTCGGGCGCCGGTGCACCATTCGCATGATCGGGCGAGTACTTCTCCTGATTGCCGGAGAAGTCGCGCACCCGTGCGGTGAACGTGGTGGTCGACCCGTCGTCGAAGGTCAACGTCACCGGAGTCTCCGACCCTGTCCGCAACGGACCGGTCAACCCCATGAACATGATGTGATCACCACCAGGCCGCAGTGTCACCTTGCCGTGCGCCGGGATCACGAACCCGCCTGCCTTCGGGCGCATCGTCTTGGCTCCGGTCGCATCCGCAACCACCTCGTGCAACTCCACCCGCCCGGATGCCGGACTCGATGCCGACACGACGGTCAACGCCTTGTCCGCCGAATTGCTCAACTCCCCGAAAGCCGCCGACATCTCCGCGTCCGCCGCTTTCACCCACTGCTCCTGCACCGTCACCGAATCCGCGGCCCGCTCAGGCTTTTTCGCCTCGGACGAACATCCGGCCAGCACGACCGGCACCGCCAAAATCGCGACACCCCCACGCAATACCTGCTTCAACGACCGAATGCCGTTGCCCCGCGCCGAACCTGTAGTCATGACAATCTCCGATCAAGAACGTGGAGTACCGCCGTCGACATCCGCGCCAACTCAGCGGCCTTCGACGAGCACGGGACTCCGAAAAGTTCACACAGATCGAGCTGGCAAGCCGAGCTTCACGCCGTGGCGAGCCAGTCGATAGAGCCAGGCCGAAGACGAGGCGTCTTTCGGGCTGGAAGATGATGCCCAACAGCCCATCTCGCAGCGGCGAGCCGGGTGTGGTCAGGCGTGCACGGGTGGCCCACGCAGCCCGGAACCGGAGCTGAACAGCAGCCGCCGGTATGCAGGAAGCGGGCCGAAGGGAATGGGGGAGTTGGGCACGAAGCCGGGCGCAGGGCCGCTCTCGAGTACCCGCACCGTCCGGTCCGCCGCGGAAACCGCACGCGCGACGGCAATTTCGGCACCCCGAATGAGCACCGCCCCGACCGGAACAGCGGCGAGATGTGCGGCAAGCATCACAGACGTCAGATGCGACCCATGATGATGTCCGGGCGAAATTGTCAGCGCGACATGGCCAAAAGCCTGCCCCACCGCCAGCAACACCATCACGTCGGCAACCCGGTGCCGAGCCCGCCGCCCGCCGACCACCACACCGACCACGGCGCAGGCGGCAATCAACAGCGAGATCGAAGACCCACCAGGAGCAACAACACCCCCACCCACGGCATGCGCCGCAATACTCACCGCCCCGGACGCGGCCCCAACGAAAGCGCCACGCACCCGCGCCACCGCCGCCACCGCCATCCGCACCGCCCCATACTACTTCCGGTCGTAGCCCCACCCGCGCCGGTTTCCTCGGCTTTCCCGGACACACCCACCGGTTTGCACCACGAGTGGCACACCACTGTGGGCGCTACTCGCACTTCGCCTCAGCCATGTGCCACTCGTGGCGAACGGTGGCCGGTGCCACGATGGGGAGGTGGCTCTGATTGAGGTAGTGCTTGGTGATATTGCCGATGAGGTTGTTGATGCCATTGTCACGGCGGCGAATGAGTCGTTGCTCGGTGGTGGCGGCGTCGACTGGGCGGTGCACAGTGCAGCTGGGCCGCGACTGGCGCAGGCGGGTGGCGCGATTGCGCCGTGCCTACCCGGCGATGCGAAGGTGACGCCGGCGTTCGATCTCGATCCTCCGGTGAAGTACGTGATCCATACCGTTGGGCCGGTGTGGGACGGCGGGGCCTACGGTGAGGCCGACACCCTGGCGTCGTGCTATCGGCGGTGTCTTCAGGTGGCCGACGAACTGGGGGTCCGCGGTATTGCGTTTCCGGCCATTGCCACTGGTGTCTACGGCTTTCCGTCTGCTTTGGCTGCGCGGATCGCCGTCGCGACGATCAAGTCCGCGCAAACCGATGTCGCTCTGATCCGGCTGGTGGCCTTCGACCAGACGGCCTATGACCTCCTTGTCGAGGCAACACAACGAGACGATCTGCCCGCATGAAGGCTCGTCATGACGATGTCGAGCCAATTGTCGTGTGAGGCAACGTCTTAGCGGGTTAGGGGGCTTTGGGCCTGAGGAGGTCTTCGAAGAGGGTTTCTACCAGGTCGGCGGGGGTGGGGGATCCGATCATGGCTCGGTAGACGATTGGGCCGATGAGGGCGTCGATGGTGGCGTCGATGGCGAGTTTGGGAGAGATCTCGGCGGCGTCGGTGGCGTGGGTGAGCATGGCGCGTTCGCGGTCCCGGCGCGGGGCGAAGTAGCGCTCGTGGAAGTCAATTGCGGTGGCGGGATGATGTTGTGCCTCGGCGATGAGCGCGAGCAGCACCTTGCCTGCGGGTTCGTCGGCGACAAACCGGGTGAAGCCGTGCACGTAGTCGCGGATGGCGGCTGCGGTGGGTTCCGTCGGAACGGGGACCTGCTTTTCGCTGTCTTCGATGAGCGTGTCGAGGAGGATCTCGACTTTCGAAGGCCACCAGCGGTAGATCGTCTGCTTGGCGACGCCTGCGCGGCGGGCGATCGCCTCGATGGTCAATGCGCCGAAGCCGAGTTCGGCGAGCAGATCGTCCGCGGCATGCAGCACTGCTAGGCGGGCGGCCTCATCGCGCCGGGGACCGGAGTGCGCCCTTCGAGGCTGAGGGTTCGCGGCAGGCATGCGGGACACCTTACCGGCCAACGACATTGTCTAGACGCAACGTCGCGTCTAAGCTAGGTGTTCTATTGCTAAGGAGGGAATATGTCCGATATGTCCTACCGTCGCGCGCTCGTTCTCGGCGCCTCTCGCGGGCTGGGGCTCGTCCTGGCCAATGAGCTGGCGCGACGCGATTGGCACGTCATCGCCACCACCAGGCAGCGCGGCGGTCAGCTGCAAGCCGATGCCGAGGCCTGGCATGGACGGCTGACGATCGAATCGCTGGAGCTGACCAGCCCCGACCAGCTGGCCGCGCTGCGCGAGCGCCTCGACGGCACCCGGCTCGACCTGCTCTTCGTCAACGCCGCCATCGATCGCGGCAACCTGCCGATCGGCGCGGTCTCGACCGAGATGTTCACCGAGGTCATGATCACCAACACGTTGAGCCCGTTGCGCGCGCTCGAGGCGCTGCGCGAACTCGTCGCACCCGGTGGCACCGTCGCCGTCATGTCCTCCGAACAGGGCAGCATCTCGCGCAACACCGAGGACGGCTTCGAGCTGTACAAGGCGAGCAAGGCCGCGCTCAACCAGCTGATGCGCAGTTACGCCACCCGCTATGCCGAGGACGGGCAGACCAAGTTGCTCATCGACCCCGGCCACAACCGGACCCGGCTCGGCGGATCCGATGCGCCGCTAGCTGCCGAGGACAGCATCCCGTCCGTCGTCGATGTCCTCGAAAAGCAGGCGGGCGCAGCCGGTTTGCAGTTCCTGGATCGGCACGGCGAGATCGTTCCGTGGTAGTTGCCGCGCGCGGACCGAAGTCAGGTCAGCACTGGAAGTAGCTGGGGGCGTTTGGGTTCGACGCCTGCACCGGAGGAGATGCCGCGCAGGCGTCGACCGACCCACGGGGCAAGAAACTGTACGTTCCAGCGGAATTCGGTGTTGAGTCTTTCGGCAAGGGTCGAGGTGAGCGGGGGTAGGGGATCGCGCCAGGTGTCGTCGGCCCCGGGAACGGTCAGCCCGGCGGCGAGGGCGCGGGCGACGATGTCGTGGCCGACCGGGCTGAGATGCAGACGATCGTCGGACCAGGCGCTGGGATGGCGTGCGGCGGCGACCGGTTCGAAGTCGACGAGGGTGACGCCGCGCCGTGCGGCCAGCTTGCGCAGGTCGGCGTTCAGGGTGTGCACCCGGGCGGAGAGGGGGCGGGCGAAGGGGGCGACGGCACCGATGTCGGGGAAGGTGAAGGTCACTACCTTGGCGCCGACGCCGGTCAACGCGGTGAACATCGCATCGATGTCGGCGAGCAGCGCGTCCCGGTCGAATCGCGGCCGGAGGATGTCGTTCATCCCGGCGACGACCGTCGCGAGGTCGGGGCGCATGGCGAGCGCGGGTTCGAGCTGCTTGGCCCGGATCTCGCCTGCGCGTCGACCGCGAACCGCGAGATTGGCGTAGTGCAGCCCGGGGTTCGCGGCACCGAGCATGGCGGCGAAACGATCGGCCCAGCCCCGGAATCCGCCGTGACCGTCGGGGTCACCGAGTCCTTCGGTCTGGCTGTCGCCGAGGGCGACGAATCGGGTGAACGACTCTCCTGCGGTCGGCGGCACGACGGACTCCTGTGGTCTTGGCGGGAATCCCGTACGGGCACCTCGCATTTCGACACATCGTCGCACGCGTTCAGAGCGGCCGGAACCCGGCCCCGACGCCGCCGCCGTTGTCGATATCGTCGAGCACCATCCCGATCTGGGTCGCCACCGCCGGATCGTGCAGCGGCGTCGCCGCGGTTTGACACACCACATCGAACACGGTTACGCCGACCACTCGCACGCCGAGGTGCCCGACGTTCATGCCGACCAGTCGATCACCGATGGTGACCGGTCCGCCGGAATCGCCTGGCTGAGAACAGGATTGATGCTGGAACCACCACCGATGCGTGTCCCACACGACGCCGCAGTTGTGGCCGGAGGTCCGTCCGTTCTTGCACACCACGTCACCGGGTTGCGGTGGGGCGCCGATGCCGTCGATCAGGGTCGCGGCGACCTGTCGTATGGGTGCGACCTTGGCTCGATCGAACTCGAGCACCGCATAGTCGTCGGCATTGTCGACGGCCGCCACGGTGCCGATGATCCCGGCGGCGGGCGTCCGTTCCGCCCGCACTGTCATCCCGACTTCGGCGCAGTGGCCCGCGGTGAGCCCGACCAGCCGGTTCTCCCTGTCGTACCCGATGGTGGTGAGCGTGCACGCCGACGGCCCGAGCAGGATCCCCGAACCACCGCCCAGAGATGCGCTCGGCACGGCCGCCGCGTGACCGGGCACCCAGACTAGAGCGAACGCCAACGCGACGATGCCGACCATCGCGCGAATCCCGAACCGTCGCAGAGCACACATGTCGCACCCTTCATCCAGCGGATGGGTCAGGCTTTCTGCACGCACGTGCGGGGTGCGGGGAACTCGCATGATGCCGCCACCGGGCTCCGCACCTGTGGAGATAGCTCATTGTTTCAGACCAGATGGTCGGTGCGGGGCAGGAAGCCGTTCCGTGACCAGATCTTGGGCCAAGCGCAATCAGCCGATACCGAGGGGTGATCTCGCCGGGTCGATCAGGTACCGCGGGGGTAGCGGCGCGCTACCGCAGCGGGATGCCCGCCAGCCTGCCGCGCGGATAGATTTCGCGGACCGAGGGAGGCGCGATGCGATATCCGATGCTGGCTGTAACACTTGCTCTGGCCTTGGCGGTCAACGGATGTGGCGACGCGTCCGAGCCTGCTGCCCTGGCTCGTGACGTCGATGCGATAGTGGCCGTCGGCACCACCGGGGTGCAGGCGCGGGTGGTGGACGGGGCCGCGGGGACCGATCGGGTCGCGGTGGCTGGCCGCGCGGATAGTGCCGGGGTGGAACCGGTTTCGTCGGACGGCTACTTCCGGATCGGCAGCGTGACGAAGACGTTGGTCGCGACCGTGGTGCTCATGCTGGTCGGCGAAGGACGACTCACCCTCGACGACGCCGTCGCGCAGTGGCTACCGGATATGGTGCGCGGCAACGGAAACGACGGAGCGTCGATCACCGTCCGCAACCTGCTCCAGCACACCAGTGGCCTGCACGACAGTACGCCGGACATGGCCACCGCCGAGGACTATTACCGGCTCCGCTACCAGACGCGCACCCCGGAACAGGCGGTGGCATCGGCCGTCGCACAGGCCCCTGATTTCGCGCCGGGCACCGGCTGGTCCTACTCGAATTTCGGCTACGTCGTGCTCGGCCTGATCATCGAGAAGGCGAGTCGGCGCCCCTGGTACGACGAGGTGAGCACGCGGATTCTGCAGCCGCTCGGGCTGCGCGACACCCGGTGGCCCCGGCGACGCACCAACGCTGCCGACACCACATGCGAAGGGCTACAACCAATTCGCCGCCGACGGACCGATGGTCGAGGTCACCGAGCTGGTGGACGCCGACGCCTCCGGCGGCTATTTGTCCACTACTGCGGATCTCGGCACCTTCTATCGAAGCCTGCTCGGCGGCAAGCTTTTACGACCCGAACAGCTGGCGCAGATGCGTGGCACGGTGCCAGCCGACGGCGTGATCGCCCAGGTCTGGCCCGGCGGACGCGCTGGGCTCGGCCTGTTCTCGGTACCGCTGTCTTGCGGCGGCATCTACTGGATGCACAACGGCGGCCAGACCGGATACCTCACCAACGCCGCCGTCACCGAGGACGGTCGCCGCAGTGCCGTCGTCTCGCTGTCCGGCACCCTCGCGGTGGGGGAAAATCCGTTGCACAGCAAGGGATTCACGCAACTGCAGGCCGCCAACGCGCTGATCGAGCATGCGCTCTGCGGTGAATGAGCCGACCCGTCAGAGGAATTCGGTGAGGTAGGCGAGGAGGACCTCGGGCCGTTCCTCGGGGATGAAGTGCCCGCAGTCGGGGATCGCGGCGCCGCGCACATCCTCGGCGTACTCGCGCCAGATCTCGAGTGCTGGAATCTCTTCGAGGAAGCTCGACGCGCCCCAGAGGGCGAGCACCGGCATGGTGAGGCGGTGGCCCGCGTCGGCGTCGTCGTGTTCGGTGTCGAGATCGGCGGCGCGATAGTCGTCGAAACCCGCGCGCAGCGCGCCAGGCGTGCTGAAGGCGCGGATGTATTCGTCGATCGCCTCGGCGGGCAGACCGTGACGGTTGACGGTCCAGGTCTCGAAGAAGTAGCGCAGGTAGCCGGGAATGTCGTGGCCGACAAGGCGTTCCGGCAGGTCCGGTTGGATGTGGAACAGCCAGTGGAAGAAGCGGCGGCTCAGTGCGGCGTCCATCCGGCGCCACGTCTCCCTGGTGGGAATGATGTCGAGCACAACGAGCTTGCTGATCTGATCGGGACGATCGAGGGCCCACCGATGCGCTACCCGCGCGCCGCGGTCGTGCCCGACGACGGCGGCCGAGGTGACGCCGAGCGATTCGATCAGTGTGGCCACGTCGGCGGCCATGCTGCGTTTGTCGTAGCCGGTGGTCGGCTTGTCGGTGTACCCGTAGCCACGCAGGTCCGGGGCGATCACGGTGTGCCGTTCGGCCAAGGCAGGCAAGACCTTCCGCCAGCAGTAGCCGGTCTGTGGCCAGCCGTGCAACAGCACCACCGCCGAACCGGATCCCGCGCGGCGGTAGTGCATGTGAATGCCGTTCACGGTGGCGACGCCCCGGCTGATCTCGACCATAGAAGCATTCTGGGCGGGGACGGCGGATCGGGGCGGGGGAATCGGGTCATCCGGTGTTGATCACCGACGGCTATGACTCACAGCGCGATGGTCGCGCGGACGAGGTTGTGATCGGACAGGCCCGCGGTGTCCTCGACGTGTGCATCCTGCGCCACGGCTCCGCGCACGACGACGTGATCGATGAACTGCGATTTCGCGCCCGAGGTGCGCGGGCGGGTCGGCGCCGCGTCGGGGGAGAGGCGCGCGATGGTGAAGCCGTCGCCGAGACTTGCCGCCACGGTGTCGCGGTCGGTATTGAAGTCGCCGAGCAGCACCGCAGGATATTCCGGTGTGGCGGAGGCCAATTCGGCCAGTCGCGCCAGTTGGCCGGTGCGCCGCCGATCGCCGGTCAGATGGGTCGCGATGATCACCGCGCCGCCCGTGGTGATCGCGAGCGCGCCTTTGCCAGGGTCGTCGGCGAACGATTCGGCGCTGATCTCGCGGCCGGGTCCTGCGACGACGAGCACCAGGTACTCGCCGGGATCGCGCAGCGAGCTCGCCCTTCTGCGCGCCGTCGGCAGCCGTCGATAGCGCATGGAGTGCACTGTTCGGTCGGGCAAAGCAGCACGGAGACTGAACAATTGGTCGCCGCTGACCTCCTGTAACGCGATGACCTGCTCGGTGCGGGTCGCGACGAGCGCGGTGACGGCGTCGATGCGCGCCGCCTCGTCCGGCCAGCGGGTGGACACGTCCTCATACCAATTCTCGGCGTGGATGCGGTGCAGGACGTTCCACGTGGCAACGGTGATCACATGTCGCGATGGTAGGGGAACGAGTCCGAGCGGTATACGGCGGCGCGGCATCTGTCGGCGGCTACTTCTGGCAACATGCTATGCACATATTGCGATCTATGCATATAATCGCCACATGAGCAGAAAAGAACAGGCAGAGGAGCACGGACACGGCCCCGCGCTGTTCGGGGAGCGGTCGGAACTGATCTTCGCGATCGCCTCCGGCGTCACCTACGCGGCGGGCATGACGGCAAAGTACCTGGTCTCCGCCCCGGAATGGGTGGCGATCGTGCTGTTCGCCGCGACCTATTTCTTCGGTGGCTTCTACACCATCCGTACCGCCATCAATACGGTGCGGCGCGGCAGGTTCGAGGTCGACTTCCTGATGTTGGTCGCCGCGGTGGGTGCCGCGCTGGTCGGTAAGTGGGCCGAAGGGTCGGTGCTGCTGTTCCTGTTCAGCCTCGGGCACGCGCTGGAGGAGTACGCGATGGGCCGCGCGAAGCGCTCGATCGAGGCGCTCGCCGAACTCGCGCCTGCGACCGCGCTGGTGCGCGGCCCCGACGGGACGGTGCGTGAGGTCGAGGTGAACGATCTCGCGATCGGCGATGTGGTTGTCGTGCTGCCGAATTCGCGGCTCGCCGCGGACGGCGTCGTGGTCGACGGCATGAGCAGCGTCGATGAGTCGTCGGTGACCGGCGAGAGCATTCCGGTCGAGAAGGCGCCGATCGCCGATGCCGCCGCCGCGCTGGCAAGTAGTACGCCCGTGCCGGAAACGCATCGGGTGTTCGCGGGCACGATGAACGGTGCAGGTGCGATGGATGTCCTGGTGACCAGCCGTGCCGAGGACAGCACCCTGGCCAGGGTCATCACCATGGTGCGCGAGGCCGACACGCAGAAGTCGCCGACGCAGCGGTTCATCGACCGGTTCCAGGTGTTCTACGTGCCCGTAGTCCTCGCGGGCGTGCTCGGTGTGCTGGCGTTCGGTGTGTTCGCCGCGTCGGAACCGTTCGCGGACAGCTTCTATCGGGCCATGGTGGTGCTGGTCGCGGCCAGCCCCTGTGCGCTGGCGATCGCCACGCCGAGTGCGGTGCTGGCCGGGATCGCACGCGCTGCGCAGGCCGGTGTGCTCGCCAAAGGCGGCGGGCAGCTGGAGACGCTCGGGCGGGTGCGGTCGATGGCGTTCGACAAGACCGGCACGCTCACCTGGGGCCAGCCGAAGGTCACCGATATCGTCCCGGCCCGCCCGGAACTGCGCGATGAACTGATCGCCACCCTGTTCGCGGTCGAGTCCTACAGTGATCACCCGTTGGCCGGCGCGATCACCCGCGACCTTGCCCCGCTGCTGCCGAAAGACATCGACCGGACCGCCACCGCAGTCAGTTCGGTGACCGGCCGCGGTGTGACCGCCCTCGTCGACGGCCGCGCTACCGAGGTCGGCAACCGAACGATGTTCACCGAACTCGATCCCGAAGGCGTGCCCGCCGACATCGGTCGGATCGTGGACGAACTGCACGAGAGCGGTCGCACCACGATGATCGTCCGGCATGCGGGTAGCTACCTGGGCGTCGTCGGTGTGATGGACACTCCGCGCGCCGAAGCTGCACCCGTCGTCGCCCGCTTGCGCGCGCTCGGCATCGACGACATCGTCCTCATCTCCGGCGACCACCAGCGCGTCGCGGACGCCGTTGCCGCGGACATGGGCCTCGATGCCGCGCACGGCGGCCTGCTCCCCGAGGACAAGGTCGCGATGATCGGCAAACTCGGCGGCCGCAACGGCACCGCCATGGTCGGTGACGGTGTCAACGACGCACCCGCCATGGTGAACGCCTCCGTCGGCATCGCCATGGGCGCGGGAGGTTCGGCCGTCGCTCTCGAAACCGCCGACGTCGCACTGATGGTCGACGATATCGGCCGCCTACCGTTCGCAGTGGCTCTCAGCCGCCGCACCGCCCGCATCATCCGCCAAAACCTGGCCTTCTCGCTGATCATCGTCGCCGCCCTGGTCCCGGCCACTCTGATCGGTCTCCCCATCGGCCCTGCGGTCTTCATCCACGAAGGATCGACCTTGCTCGTGGTGGCAAATGCATTGCGCCTCTTGCGCTTCGGACGTGGTGCAGAGCATGAAGGTATCGACCACGAGCCTAGGCCGACCGTGTAAGCGGGACGGTGGATTGCCCTCGCGCTCGGGAGTTGGCGCCGAGCGTGAGGGCATCGGCCGCTGTTGGTCCGGTGGCGCGGGTCTGGGGTCTGGGGTTGCGACGTGCGGCGGCAAACGCTCAGTGCCGCGTGCACTTTGGGTCTGGTGCGGAGCATGAAGGCATCGACCGCTCGTGGTCCGGCGGTGTGGGGCTGGAGATTGCTGCTCGTAGCGGCAAACGCTCAGTGCCGCTTGCACTTCGGGCGGGTGTTTCGGCTGTCGATGCCTGGGATCCAGTCGATTGAACGAACTGAACTCGCCGTGCCGATACGCAGGGGGAGTCGTCAGTGGTTCGCTCGAGTGGTCAGGTGTCGCCGTGGGGTTGTGGGGCAGTTGTTGCGGCGGTCCCTCGTGCGCCTCTTCGCGACCGCATCCCGGACCGCGCGCTGGAACTACAGGCCAGGGCGGCGGAATATCGACAAGGCAATCAGCGGCTCGCTCGTAGTATGCGGACCGGGCGCAGTGATTGGGGTGGTTCGCCCGCGAATTCCGTTGAGCCATTGTGGTATCCGGCGATGACGTCGGTGGCGGAGCGGTCTTCGATATCGGTGAAGCCGAGCGCCCGCAGTTGTGCGGCGATGTCGTCGGGAGTGAAGTAGCTGAACCAGGGTTCGCCGACGGCTTGTGCTCGCTGTGCGCGCGCCTGCAACCGTGCACGATCCTCGTCGGTGTCCGCCGACTGCAGGTAGTCGAAGATCACCTCAACCGGCGCGGATTGACCAGCGATGTAGTCGAGGGTGGTGCGGGCGGCGTCCGGGGTCAGATAGTAGACAACACCGAGCCAGACGAATACGGCCGGATCGGTCCGGCTGAACCCGGCGGACGCCAATCCTGCTGCCAGGGTGTCGGTTTCGAAGTCGACCGGCACGAAGGTCGCACTCTCCGGCTGGTCGATACCGGAGGCGGCGAGGCGTTCGTGCTTCCACGCTTGGGTAGCGGGATGGTCGACCTCGAAGACATGCAGGCCGGGATGCGGGTTGCGGTAGGCGAAGGTATCCAGGCCCGCGCCGAGGATCACGACCTGTCGCACGCCGGTCGCGACCGCCGCGGCCAGCCGATCCTCGGCGCAGCGGGCGCGAGCGGCAAAGAAGAGGCGGCGCGGCCGATCGCCGGCAGCGAGCCGCAGGATCCCCGAGTTCGCACCGCTCTCGGGACGATTCGCTGCGGTCCCACCCAATTCGGCCAGCTCATCCTCGGTGACACCCAGCAGGCGTGCCGCCAGCGGATCGGTAAGAATCCTTGGCCGGTCCGCAATTTGATGATAGGCACGGGCGTAGGCGGTCGCGAGTGCTGTCCGGCTCGGTCCCTCATTGTCCATACTTCGGACGCTACTCACGAACACCACACGTGCACCCGTGAACTCGGCCACACCACGCAAAGCGGCTGGTGGGCTTGGTTTCCGGTCTTGGGTTACCGTCGACAAAGCCGCACGCGCGAATCCGGCGGAGACCAAAGCCGCTCGGTACCCGCGAGAGTCGTAACGTATGGGGCATGTTCGTGTTGGAGCTGACCTACATTGCCCCGATGGAACGCGTTGACGCGGTCCTTTCCGACCATGTGGCGTGGTTGGACGCCCACTACGCAAGTGGGGTCTTCCTCGCTTCCGGCCGCAAGGAGCCCCGTGACGGGGGCGTCATCATCGCGCTCGGCGACGACCGAACAAAGATGGCGGAGATCGCCGAGAGCGATCCGTTCACCGTCGCCGGCGTCGCGGAGTACACGATCACCAAGTTCGTCGCGACCAAGACCGCCGCACCGTTAGACCAGTATCGGGAAACTTTGCCGTCCTGATCCCTGCAGCGAGGTTCGCCGTCAACCGTGTGGTCGGCCGATCTCGCCCGACGGACTAGGCCGGGAGTGGGCGGGATCGGTCGGTGGCCAAGAGGACGGCGATGGTGCCGAGCAGGGTGCCGGTGATCCAGCGTTGCGCCCGCAGCCAGAGCGGGCGGCCGGTGAGGAAGGTCGCGACCGCGGCCGCGCCGAGCACGATCATCCCGTTGACGATCAACGCGATGCTGATCTGGACCGACCCGAGCAGCAGGCTCTGCAACCAGACGCGGCCGTGCTCAGGGTTCACGAACTGCGGGATCAGCGCCATGTAGATGATCGCGATCTTGGGATTGAGCAGGTTGGTGACCAACCCCATGGTGAACAGTTTGCGAGTGGGATCGGGCGGAAGCATCGACGGTTCGAACGCAGAGATACCGCCGCGCAACGTTTTCCACGCCAAGTACGCCAAATAGCCGGCCCCGGCCAGCTTCACGGCGAGATACAGCCCGGGCACCGTCGCGAAGATCGCGGTGATCCCGGCCGTGGCCGCCGCGAGGTACACCATGAACCCGACCGCCACGCCAGACAGCGACACCAACCCGGCCCGCCGCCCCTGCGACACCGAGCGCGACACCAGGTACATCATGTTCGGCCCCGGCGTCAGCACCATCCCGAGCTCAGCAGCAGCAATGCCGAGCAACGCGGTCGTTTCGATCATGGTCCCCATCCTCGAGCACGCCGACGCCCCTGTCGCAGGCCAGTTCCGACTCACTGGCCCGATCACCTGGGTGGTTTCGTGCTGAGAGGGCACTGGTGGCGAAGAGCTCTACGAACGTTGCCGCCACCAGTGCCTCGTGATCAGTTGACCAACTCCGGAACGGGGTGGGCCCCGAGGATTGGGGGCAGTGGGGTGGGGGTGCACACGGAATCTCCACAATTGGATCAATACCTCTCCACAGCGGGTGGCTAGGGTTTCGGTTCATGGAGCAGAACGGAGCTGGTGGGGGACACCTGGCGCGGCGGATTCTGGTGGTCGACGACGAGGTGACCATCGCGGAATCCGTGGCGGCGCGGTTGCGCGCCGAAGGGTTCACCGTCGAGTTGGCTCATGACGGGCCGGGCGCGGTGGCGATGGCGGCGGCGGTGCAGCCCGATCTGGTGGTGCTCGATGTGATGCTGCCCGGGTTCGACGGGCTCGAGGTGTGCAGACGGATTCAGGCCGAGCGGTCGGTGCCGGTGTTGATGTTGACCGCGCGGACCGACGAAACCGATCAGCTCATCGGGCTCGGTGTCGGCGCGGACGACTATCTGACCAAGCCGTTCTCGCTGCGGGTGCTCACCGCCCGCGTGCACGCGCTGCTGCGGCGGGTGGATCGTGCCGCGGACCGTGACGGTGTCTCGATCGTGGTCGGCGACCTTCGGATCGACCTCGACCAGCGTCGCGTGTGGCGGGCCGATGTCGAAGCGCAGCTGACCCCGCTCGAGTTCGATCTGCTCACCAGGCTGGCCCGCAGGCCGCGCGCGGTCCTGGCTCGTGAGCGCCTGCTCGAAGAGGTCTGGGACTGGGCCGACGCGGCAGGCACCCGGGTTGTCGACAGCCACGTGAAGGCCCTGCGGCGCAAACTCGGCTCTGATCTGATCCGCACCGTCCACGGCGTCGGGTACGCCCTGGAGGCGCGATGAGAAGCGGGTACCCGCGTCCGTGCCTGGCCGGGGGCGAAGCCGCCGACTTCGCTCAGCAGTCGCACGGGACGCACCGCGAAACGCCTGCCACCCTTATGCGGTGGCACACCTGCCGCGAGACAGGAGGCGGGATGAGCGCGGACGGGTCCGTCCCGAGCGACGAGCACACCGAGGGTGTGGTGGTGCCCGAACACGCTAATGATGCTGTGGCCCTCGAACCTGCGCTGGGAGTCGGTTCGCGGCGGAAGCGTGCTGCTGCCAAGGTGGAAACGACGGTTGAGCCGAGGCCGACATGGCGTGCCGCGGTCACGATGGCTTGGCATCGCCAGGTGCGGCGGTTGCGTGAGACTGCGGAGTATCTGTCCGAGGCGTTGCCTCGGCCGTTGGATCCGGTGCCGTGGATCAAGTTGAAGCTGGCGATTCTGATGTTGTGTTCCGGCGGTGCCGCGTTCGGGTTCTTCCGGCTGAAGATCGGGTGGTTGCCGCCGAAGACGACGTTGGCCGCGGTGGTCATCGCGTTGGTGACGTCGCAGTTTCTTGCGCACGGGCTCACCAGGCCGCTGCGGGCGATGACGGCGGCGGCGAAGCAGATGGCGCAGGGTGATTACACCCGCAGGGTGCGGGCGAGTTCCAAGGACGAGGTCGGGCAGCTGGCCGAGGCATTCAATCAGATGGCCGCGGATCTCGCGGACGCCGATCAGCAACGCCGCGATCTGATCGCCAATGTGTCCCACGAGCTACGCACGCCGATCACCGCGCTGAACGCGGTGCTGGAGAACCTCGTCGACGGGGTGTCCGAACCGGACCCGAAGACGTTGCGCACCGCGCTGGCACAGACCGAGCGACTGAGCCTGCTCGTTTCGGAGCTGCTCGATCTGTCCAGCATCGAAGCGGGCGCCTTTCCGCTGGACCGCGAAAGGCTCGACGTGGCACCGCTGTTCGCCGAGGTGGTTGCCGAGGCGGAGGTCGCCGTCGCGGCGCTCGGTCGTGGCGTCCGGTTCACCACCGACATAGCGCCAAGTGCCGCAACGGTATTCGCCGATCGTGCGCGTCTGCAACAGGTGCTGCACAACCTGCTCGACAATGCGGCGAGGCATGGCCCGTCCGGGGGCGAGGTCCGGCTCAGGGCCAGGCGGCTTCCTGGTCAGCTGGTGATCGAGGTCGCCGACGACGGGCCCGGCATCCCGCCCGCCGAACGTGCCCGCGTCTTCGACCGTTTCACCCGCGGCGGCCGCAGCGACGGCGGCGGTACCGGCCTCGGCCTGGCCATCTCGCGCTGGGTGGTCGACCTGCACGGCGGCACCATCGCGGTGGCCGACCCCGGGTCCCGCATCCGCGTAACTATCCCCGACAACTAGACGATCTTCACCGAAACACCTGTCGCTAGCGACATTTCACCAACTGACCTAGCAATTATCCGAACCTGATTCACCGTTTCCCGCCAACCCGAACCGCAAGACGGTCGCGGGTCGATCCCGCACGCCTGCAGAAAGAAGCAAATGCCCGAAAACACGGAAACCCCAACCGCTCCGGCACGACAACCGGAGACCGGGATACCGGCTCCGCCGCCCTCCGCCACCGCCTCCGTGGTTGGGCTGTTGTCCGCAGAACGGTCGACGAGCCGAAAGGCGCCGATCGAGACGCTCCGGTACCCGTCCAACCCGGCGCTGCCGCCGATACCGATGCGGGTGGTGCCCAGGTGGCAGCGGGTCGCCTGTCCACCCGGTGTGGTACCCGCCGCGCTCGTCACCGCGGTTGCCGCGGCAGTGCTGATCCCGGTGGACGACCCTGGAATCGGTTGGTTGCTTACGGCATTGGTCGCCATGGCGGCGATCTACCTGGTCGACCGCAACGCCCGCCGAGCCGCTTCGGATGCGGCAGTGTCCTCGGACGCGGACCAGGCGGTGGATACCGAGTCCGGCGCGTCGAATTCCCGTGGGGTGGATTCGGCGGCTGTCCCGCAAGCCGTTTGGGCACGGCCCGCGGGGGACGCGGAACCTGATGTTGCCGTGTCGAATCCCGGAGGGGAGCATTCGACAGCGACGCCGGAATCCGCAGGCGCGCAGCCGAAGGAGGACTCGAAATCTGAGGCAGCCGTGTCGAATTCCCGTGGGGTGGATTCGACGGTGGAGCCGAAATCCGCGAGCGCACCGGAGCCGGTAGTGGAGGCGAGCTCCGGGAAGGAGGTCTCGACCGGCGATCAGCCGTCGGCCGAAGCTCCAGGGGGTGACGCCGAAGCTTCCGGGGGTGAGTCGGAATCTCCCGAGGGTGAGCCGGAATCTGTTGCGGTGCAGTCGAGTCCAGCAGTCGATGGTTCGGCGGTGGTGCCGGATGCTGATAGCTCGAAGCGGGCTGGCGTCGAGGTTCCTGCCTCGGATTCCGATGGATCGACTGCGGGGAACGAGGAGATCGGTGCCGCCACCGCACCGCCGATGCCGGCGAAGAACTCCGACGCGAAGGACGACGAGGACGTCTTAGCGGGTCTCGCCGTCATACTGGCGAAAGTCGGTGGGTGGGGTCGTGTTTGGTGGACAGCGCTACTGATTCTGCTGTTGGCGGTCGGGACGATCCGGGCGGCCGAATGGTTGGTCGGACTGTGCGTGCTGTCGTCGGCTTTGGCCGCTTCGCTGGCTGTGGTAGGGCGGCGGACGGTCCACGGGGTCTTCTATGAAGTGATCGCGGTGCCGTTGGCCACGTGGTCGGGTGCGCAGTGGGCCTTCGCCGGACTGGCGCGGGTGCGCAAGGGGGCGTCGCGGACCGGGGTGCGGGTGGCGTCGTCCGTGGCAGTCACCATCGCCTTGCTCGCGGTCTTTGTTCCGCTGCTCGTCGGTGCGGATGCGACCTTCGCGCGGCTGCTCGATTCGGCGACGCCACAGCTGGACGGCGGTCGGATCGTGCAGTGGATCTTGGTGTTCGCTATTGCCGGACTCGGCACGCTCGGTGCCTTGTATCTGCTGGCCGGTCCACCTTCGCCTGCCGCGGAATCCACAGGGGGAGTGAGCTATCGGCGGTTGAGTCGACTGGAGTGGGCGCTCCCGGTCGGCGCGCTGACCGCGTTGTTCGGGCTGTTCGTCGGCGTCCAGTTCGCGGCGATGTTCGGCGGCGCCGACTATGTGCAGCGCACGGCCGGACTCACCTACGCCGAGTATGCGCGCAGCGGATTCTGGCAGCTGCTGGCGGTGTCCATCCTGAGCCTCATCGTGATTCTGGTGGTATTGCATTGGGCTGCCGATGATTCGGGGGCCGATCGATGGTGGTTGCGGGTGCTGCTTTCGGCGGTGAGCGTGCTCTCGCTGGTCATCGTCGTCTCGGCACACAATCGGATGTGGGCCTATCAGGAGGCTTACGGCTTCACGGTGCAACGGCTGATTGTCGAGGCGTTCGCACTGTGGTTCGGTCTCGCTTATCTGCTCGTGCTCGCCGACCTGCCGCTCCTGCGCCGAACATGGTTGCCCCGCGCCATGTTGGGCACGGTGATGGTGAGCCTGCTCGCCCTGGCCGTGGTGAACCCGGAACGGCTGATCGCCGACAAGAACATCGACCGTTGGAAGCAGGGTGGCACGCTCGATACCGCGTACTTGAGCGAACTGTCGCCTGATGCACTGCCTGCGCTCGATCGTCTGCCCGCGCCGCTGCGCAGTCAGGCGCGTCAACCGATCCTCGACAACCTCGAGGACGCAACCTGGCAGCGCTGGAACCTGTCCCGCTCGACCGCTCGATGATCCACTGATACGAACCCGACCCTTCGAGGTCGGCACCTGGTCTCGCCGGGTGCGCCACCATCGGCGCACCCGGCGAGATCTGTTCGGGCACAGTGCGATTATCGCGACGCATCACTCCGGGAGAGCGATTCCGGAGACGTGCTCCTGTGCTAGCCGACGCAGTGCGGAGAGCATCGTGTCACCGAGAACCGTTCCGACGATGGCGGTTTCGGTCATTCGCTCGACGGTGGGTTCGGCGCGAACGATGCCGATGTCGATGGTGGCGACGGCTTCGGCCGCGGCGGCGTAGTCGTCGATGACGGCAAGCACGTCGGTGTGGCCGAGTTGACGTAGTGCGGCGCAGACATCGGTCAGGGTGTGCCGGGCCGGGCTGTCCGCACCGATCTGCCAGCCGCGCCGCATGAGCAGCGCATCGACGTCGCTTTCTGCGGTCGTTTGCTGGTCCGCGCCGACGGGGGAGCGGCGCCCGCGCAGTGCATACATGGCTTCGCCGAGTGCCTCTCTGGCGGTGAGGCTGCCGGTGTCGAGCACGGCGAGCAGTTCGGCGGCCGCGCTGATGGACACCCCGCCGATGTCGACCAGCGCCCGGATCAGCCGCAGCCGGTTGACGTGGTCGTCGCCGTAGTCGACCTGGTTGCGGGCGGTCCGGACGCCGGTCGGCAGCAATCCTTCGCGCAGGTAGTACTTGATCGTGGCAGGCGGAACGCCGCTTGCACGGCTGAGTTCGGCGATGCGCACGGTGTCTCCTCCGTATTGACAGTGGGAAGCACAGCTATCCATAATCAACGCTGATAGTACAACTATCGATAGTAATAGTTTCGATTGCTGCGCGGCCCGCGCGCCGCTCGTCTGAACCCCGCACGGAGGCGTGATGGAAACCCTTGTCCTGCTCGTAGTCCTGCTCACCGCGCTGCGTCTGGCCGGCGCGCTCGGTGTCCGCCGCCTCGATTGGTCGACCAGCGCGGCCTACGCCCTCGCGGTGCTGCTGGTCGTCACGGGCACAACGCATTTCGTCCCGGCGAGCTTCGCTGACGGGCCGGTGCCGACCCACGCCGACCTCACCGCGATGGTGCCGCCGTTCGTCCCGTTCCCCGACCTGATGGTCTATTTCACCGGCATCCTCGAACTGCTCGGCGCGGTCTGCCTCGTGGTCGCCCGCACGCGCCGCTGGGCCGGCATCGGTCTGGCCGTCCTGTTCGTCTTCCTGATCCCGGCCAATATCTATGCCGCCGTGCAGGAGATCCCCTTCCACGGCGCCCCCGCATCCCCGTTGTGGATCCGAATTCCCGAGCAGCTCCTGTACATCGGTGTCGCGCTGCTCGCGGCCGCACCGCTGACCTTCGCCGCGAACGCCCGCAGGTTGCGGATGATCCCGAGCCGCACCTGATTACGCCTGGATGAGCGGGTCGTGACCGGGGATGGACGCCCGGGTCGCGGGCCGCTCGGGCGGCGCAGCTACCCGGCGTTCGCCGGCGCCGGGTATCACTCCTCGGGACCGGTCTGACCCATTCGCCGGGCACAATCCGGACAGGTGTGCAATGTTGTTACTGCGCAAAGGCATTGAGGGGTTTGCTGAGTGCGCTGAGCAGGCACCGGTAAGGGGGTGCGACGGAATGATGTCGTCGTCCAACATTTCCGGGGGGAGTGCGGCCGCGCGGCCCCGACGGCGCCGGGTGGCAGTACCGTTGTGGCCGGGCATGATTCCGCCCAGCGGACCGCAGCGCTGGCATGTGCACCGGACCCGCAAGTCCTGGCTGGTCGGCACCGCCGCAGTGGCGGCGACCACGGCCGCGGTGGCGGTGGTGCTGGTGTACACGGCGGCGGTGAGCGCACCGCGACAGTCGGCCACCTACGGGGATCCGGTGCTCGGCGGCGGCCCCGGCTGCCAGCCGACCAGGAGCGAACAGGTGGTGCGCGGCAACGGAACCGGATCGACCGACTCCGGACCGGACGTGATCCTGGCCTTCCAGTACGCCTACTACGTGTCCCGGTCCGGGATCGCCGCACGGTCGCTGACGACCCCCGACGCCTACGTGCCCGCCGTCGACGTCATCGCCGCGGGGATCGAGTCGATCCCGGCGGGCACCCAGCACTGTGTGCTGATCACGCCCATGCCCGACGGCCGATTCGACGTGGTGATCACCGAGATCCGCCCCAACACCGCCATCCGCACCTACCGCCAGTTCGTGACCGTGGCACGTGACGGGAACACCGTCTCGATCGCCAAGATCGCACCACCGGCCTGATCGGCTACGTCGAGACGATCGCGAGCTGTCGCGACTGGGCAACCAAAGCCCCTGTGCTGTCCCATATTTCGAAGTCCTCCTCATGGAAGCCATCGATCAGATAGTGGGTGGTCACCCGGCAGGCCAGCCAGCCGGGGGCAGGCCGCTGGCGGATGTGCACCGTGAGTTCGACGGTGGCCGAGCCCGGAATGCCGAGCTCGAACACGACAGGGACGGCGGCGTCGACGAGCATCGCGAGGGCGATCGGGTCGGGCTCGCGACCGTCGGCGAAGCGCATCCAGAACTCCATAGTGGTTTTGCCACTGGGAGTTCCGCGCCAGAAGCCCGGCACCTCGGTCATCCGGAATTCGATCCGCCGTGAGATTTCGGGGCGGTCCTTCGGGAACCCGTCAGTGGGATCGATGCATTGTTCGGGCGAAGGCAACACGGGCGGTTCCGCACTCACCAGCGTCGGCCCTTCCGCGGCCGCGAAATCGGTGAATGTCGCGAGCACGCGCAGGATTTCGCGGTCGTCGCGCAGCAGTGTCGCCTGTGCGGTCCCGGTGCGCCGCCCGATGCGCGCTACGTCGGTGACGATCCGTGCCGGTCCCGGCGTGCCCGGCCGCAGGAAATGTGCGGACGCGGACAGCAGATCGGGCTGCGGCAGTTCGCGCCGCAGCGCCTGCAAACAGGTGGCCAGCAGATATCCACCGTTGACGGTGCCGATGAAGGTTTTCCACCGATCCGACAGCGGCAACGCGTATTCGTGCTCGCCGACCCGGTCACTCGCCGTATCGGTATCGAACACGGACTCCGCCGTAGTAGTCATCCCGCACCTCTCGCCGCACACCGACCCAAAACCCCATCCTGTCCCATCGGATCGAGGCCGTCGAGCCGGGCACCCCTGCCCCACGGGGCTTGCCGTTCCGTTGCTGAACGGACTACTTCGAAAGACGACCCATCCGCCCCGCTCGGCAAGGCGAATTCCGTTCCGTCAATCCCAGCACGGCTGCGAGCCGTCACGACGGAAGCGAAAGACAACAATGACAATGATGCGACGTTCGGTGGTGGCGGCGATGCTGCTGACGGCAGCGGTAGCGAGCGGTGCCGCCTGCTCCTCCGACAAGTCCGACAGCGCCTCCGCCAGCTCGTCGGCGCCGGTGACGACCGCGGCGACCTCGGCCGCAGGCTTGGTCGGCGCAGGCTGCCAGGCGTACGCTCAGCAGGTCCCCACCGGGGCAGGCTCGGTCAGCGGCATGGCCCAGGATCCGGTCGCCACGGCGGCTTCGCACAACCCGCTGCTGACCACGCTGGTCGCCGCGGTGTCCGGCAAGCTCAACCCGCAGGTCAATCTGGTCGACACGCTCAACGGCGGCCAGTTCACGGTGTTCGCGCCGGTCGATGCGGCCTTCGCCAAGATTGATCCGGCGACCGTGGAAGCGCTGAAGACCGATTCCGCCACCCTGACGAAAATCCTTACCTACCATGTGGTCCCCGGCCAGATCGCGCCGGACAAGATCGCGGGCACGCACCAGACCGTCGCAGGCGCCGATGTCACCGTCACCCGATCCGGCGACGCCATCAAGGTCGGCGACGCTTCGGTGATCTGCGGCGGAGTGAAGACCGCCAATGCGACGGTGTACATGATCGATACCGTTCTGCAGCCGCCCGCCGCATAGCACGTTGTTCGAGATGGTCCCGCCCACCAGGAGTCGAGCTCGCCGTGTCACTGTCGCAGATCCAGTCCTCGTTCGCCCGTGCCGGTGGTGGCGGCGGAGGTGACCATGACGCATGAGCCGAAGCTCGCCGCGATCCGCCTGCGCCACACCGGCGCCGGCGGGCCATCGTGTCCGCCGCGCGAGCATCCGGAGGAGGTCGCGCACACCAAGCGGCTCGTCGAACTCCTCGACGCGGTGGGATCCGGAGATCGCGACGCCTTCACCGAGTTCTACCGTGCGACAAGCCATCGAGTCTTCGGCCTGGCGCTGCGGATTCTGCGCAGTCACGCGGCGGCCGAGGAGATCACCCAGGAGGTGTATCTGCAGGCGTGGTCGATCGCGGCGGACTACGACCGCAAACTGTCCAGTCCGATGGGCTGGCTGATGATGCTGACCCACCGGCGGGCGGTGGACCGCGTCCGCCGCGAGCGGTCCGCGGCCAGCCGCGACATCGTCTACGGCCATGCGCATTTGGGCCGCGACCACGATGTCGTTGCCGAGGAGGTCGGGCAACGCTTCGACGAGCAGTCGGTGCTCGCCTGCCTGGAGACGTTGACCGCGATCCAGCGCGAGGCCGTCGCGCTCGCCTACTACAGCGGCCGGACCTACACCGAGGTCGCCGACCAACTCGAGGTCCCACTACCCACCGTCAAAAGCCGTATCCGCGATGGACTCAAGCGGCTGGCGACCTGCCTGACAGGAAGTGATAACGATGAATGAGCCTGTGGTGGGCCATGACTGAGCGTGAGCGGCCCGGCACGGACCTGCTCGACCTGGCCTACCCGTACGCGATGGACGCGGTCGCCGAGCTCGAGCGCCGCCGCATCGAGCAGCGGCTCCGCGACGCGGACCCGGTCGTCGCCACCGCGTTCACCGGCATCGTGTCGAGCGTGCGCGAAGCATTGGCCGCGCTCACGGTGCTCGACGCGGTCGCACCGCCGCCTGCTTTGGAGAGCGCGCTCTTGCGTGCCCTCGATGATTCTCCCGAGAAACTGCGCCGGAACGGTGGTTTCGGCAGTCGGCGACTGCGCTGGCTCGCGGCGGCGGTCGCGGTACTGGTCGCCATCGGGTCGGCCGTGGGTGTGCTCGTGCAGCGGACCGAGGACGGTCCGCCCGCGCTGACCGCGCAGCTGGTGCTTGCGCAGCCGGATGTGGCGGTGCGGACCGTGCCGGTCGAGGGCGGCGGCACTCTCACGATCCACACATCGAATCGAATCGGTGCTGCCACTGCCACTTTCGAGTCCGTCCCCGGACCGAGGCAGGGCACCGCGTATCAGCTGTGGCTGGTGCCGCTCGGCGGGACCGCCCACTCTGCCGGCGTGCTGACCACACTGCCGTCCTCTGGTCCCGTCCTGGTGACCTACTTCGACCTGATCGACACCCTGGCCGTCACCGTGGAACCCGCTGCCGGATCACGACAGCCGACCACGCCGCCGATCGCCAGCGTGAATCTCGCCTGACCCGCCACCATCGCGGGCAGGCAGCCGCCGACCCTTGAAATGAGCGAGCGATGGTGAAAAGTCATGCCTCCAACAGGTATTCGAGGCTGTGGAGCACTGCCGCCGCAGCCATCGCCGGACTGCTTGCGGCGCTGAGCGTACTAGGCATCGGCCATATGGTTGCCGCCCTGATCGATCCGGCGGCGTCGCCGTTCTATGCGATCGGCGCCGCGGTGGTAGACCATACGCCACATGCGCTGAAAGACGCGGCGATCCGGCAGTTCGGGAGCAACGACAAACTGGCACTGTTCGTGTCGATGGCGGCGGTGATGATCGTCTTCGCGCTACTACTCGGCGTATTCGCCCGCCGCAGCCCACGCGCAGCAAGCGGACTCCTCGTCCTCCTCGGCGGCGTAGCAGTGTGGGCGGCACTGCAACGTCCAACGGCCACACCATGGTTCGCACTGCCGCCGCTGGTCGGTGTGGCGGCCGGTGTCATCGTTCTGCTGCTGCTCGTGACCAACGTGCCGGGGGACGCTCAGCTGGGGAATGCTGAGCCGAGGGACATTGCGCCCGGGAGCGCTGGGCCAGGGGGCGCTGGGTCGGGGAGCGCTGGGCTGAACAACGTTGAGCTGGGTGTCGCCGCGTCGGCCGATGCACGGGCGTCACTTGGCGAATCGGCGTTGCGTAGTGGATCTACCACTGCCACCGGCACGAAGGCCGTGCGTTCGCGGCGGCGATTCCTTGCGCTGGCTGCTGGAGTGGGGGCTGTTACCGCCGGGGCGGCTGTTGCGGGGCAGTGGATCGGCGCTCGGGTGCGGGATGTTGTGGCTGATCGGGCGCGGTTTCTGGTGCCGCGGCCGATTGCGGCTGCACCTGCGGCGGGATCTAGTGTCCGGGTGGGGATTCCGGGTGTTACGGAGTTCGTGACGCCGAACGAGCGGTTCTACCGGGTGGACACGGCGTTGCAGCTGCCTGGGTTGCCGAGTTCGGAGTGGCGACTGCGGATTCATGGGATGGTCGAGCGGCCAATGGAATTGGACTTCGACGCGCTGCGGCAGCGGACCGCGGTCGAGCGGGTGATCACGATGACGTGTGTGTCCAACGAGGTCGGGGGCGAGCTGGCGGGCACCGCGGTGTGGACCGGGTATCCGCTGGCGGAGTTACTCGCCGAGGCAGGCGTGCGACCTGAGGCCGACATGCTTTTGTCGCGCAGTATCGACGGATTCACTGCGAGCACACCGGTTTCCGCGGTCACCGACGGTCGTGCCGCGCTGCTGGCGGTCGGCATGAACGGCGAACCGTTGCCGATCGCCCACGGATATCCCGCCCGGCTGATCGTGCCCGGTCTCTACGGCTACGTGTCCGCCACCAAATGGGTCGTCGATCTCGAGCTCACTCGGTTCGACCGCGCCGAGGCGTACTGGACCGAACGCGGTTGGGCCGCACAGGCACCCGTCAAGACGGCATCGCGTATCGATGTCCCCGCGTCCTTCGCCACCGTCCCGGCAGGCATCGTCACCGTCGCGGGCGTCGCGTGGGCCCAACATCGCGGCATCGACGGCGTCGAAGTCCAGGTCGACAACGAACCATGGCAGCAGGCGACACTGGCCGACGAATACTCCACCGACACCTGGCGCCAATGGCGTTGGCCCTGGACCGCAACGCCCGGCCCGCACACGCTCCGCGTCCGCGCCACCGACCGCGACGGCAACACCCAAACCGATCGCCGCACCCCGCCCTTCCCCGACGGCGCCACCGGCTGGCACAGTCGCGTCGTCACCGTCCGCTGACCTTTACCTGCCAGGTAATCGTCCTGATCGCGGCCAGTTCGTAGGATCGGGGAGTGAGTACTCAGAGGGCCGGTGACCTGCTGCGACATTGGCGGCTCGAGCGCAGGCTGAGCCAGCTGGAATTGGCGGGGCGAGCCGAGACGTCGGCGCGTCATCTCAGTTTCATCGAGACCGGTCGCGCAACGCCGAGCCGGACGATGCTCGTTCACCTGAGCGAGCATCTGGAAATCCCACTGCGCGAACGCAATCGGCTGTTGCTCGCCGCAGGCTACGCCCCCGTCTACGCGGAACCGTCGCTCGATACTCCCGCGATGGACGCGGTGCGCCGCGCGATGCGGCAGATCCTGGTCGGTCATGAGCCGTATCCGGCCCTGGCCATCGACCAGAGCTGGACCATGGTCGACGCCAACGTCGGCGTTGCGCAACTGCTCACCGGCATCGATCCCGCGCTACTGACCCCGCCGGTGAATGCCCTGCGGCTGAGCCTGCACCCCGACGGCTTGGCAGGCAGCATCGCCAATCTCGCGGAATGGCGCGGCCACATCCTTGCCAGACTTTCGCGTCAGATCGAGGTCACCGGTGCGGCCGAGCTAGTCGAACTGCGCGACGAATTACGTTCCTACCCAGGCGGTGTCACCGAGCTGGCGCTGCCGGAGCCGGATCAGACGGTGGTCCCGCTTCGGTTGCTCCGCGACGGCAACGAACTGTCCTTCATCAGCGTGACAACGGTGTTCGGCACGCCGATGAACGTGACGGTCGCCGAGCTCGCCATCGAATCGTTCTTCCCCGCCGACGAGGACACCATGAAGCTCCTCACCGCCCGATGAGCCTCGCCGGTCACCTCGCCACGGTGCTCGGTGCCGAGGTTCGCGCCATCGCCGACCTCGGGATGTCGCACGCCTGGACCATGCACCGCATCACCTTGGCCGATGGACGTGCACTGTTCGCGAAGGTGTCTGCCGAGCCGACCGCGGTCTTCGCCGCCGAGGCGGCAGGCCTGCGCTGGCTCCGCTCCGACCTCGTCCCCGAGGTGCTGGCCGCGGACGACCGGATGATCGTGCTGCCATGGCTGGCCGCCATCGATCCCACCCCGGCCGCCGCCGAACGGTTCGGCCGCGAGCTCGCCGCGCTGCACGCGCAGTCGCCCGGCGAATTCGGCGCGCCATGGCCAGGCTGGATCGCCGAACTACCCCTTGACAACGCCCGCTCCACCGGCCCATGGCCCCGCTGGTACGCCGAACGTCGCCTCGCGCCCTACCTGCCTGGTGCCGCCGCGGCCCTCGGCCGCGACGGAATCACCTTGCTGGAGCAGGTAATCGAGCGCATCGACACCCTGGCTGGCCCACCAGAACCACCCGCGCGAATCCACGGTGATCTCTGGTCCGGCAACATCTGCTGGACCGCTGAACGTGCCATGCTCATCGATCCCGCCGCCCACGGCGGCCACCGCGAAACCGACCTGGCCATGCTCGCACTGTTCGGCGCCCCGCATCTGGATCGAATCCGAGCCGCCTACAACGAGATTCACCCACTGGCCGAGGGTTGGCGCGTCCGCATCCCACTGCATCAACTGCACCACTTGCTGGTTCACGTGGTCTTGTACGGTGCGAGCTACCGCGCGCAAACCCTGGCCGCCGCCACTGCGGCCATCAATGCCGGGCGCTGAAGCCGACCTCCGGCCAGTCTGTGACATCGGCGGCGAGCCGTGTAAGACTGTAAGAAGGTTGAGACTACAGCCGACCCCGGTTCGACGCTGGCGCACCACCTGCCACAACCGCCGATGGGACCGTAGCAACAACCGATTCGCACTGCCGCGACGGTCGCCACTCCCATTCCGCCGGTTGACCTTTCGTATCGGACCGGACATCCCCCCTTGCTCGGGAGGCTCAGTATGTCCGTCAGCTCCGCACTGCACGAGTACGCCGACGGCGTGCAACGCAACGGCTCTGGACCAGCACCGCGCGCAACCCGGTCCTGGGCCCAACGCGTGGACCGGCAGCACGAATGCGCGGTGGTCCGTGTCGAAGGCGAATTGGATGCGGTGGCCTATCCTCAATTCTTCTCGACCATGGAGGGCGCGCTCCGCTCGGACTGCCGCGCGGTCGTCGTCGATTTGCGGGCGGCCAGATTCCTCAGTATCCGGGCCGCCGCGATGCTCGGTTCGATGAAACACCGGGCCGCCTGCGACGGTATTGATGTCCGCCTCGTCGCCGAGCGCCGCGAGATCGAACGCGCACTCGAAGTCGCGGGCGTGCGGCCGTTGTTCTCCCGTTACTCGTCGATGCGAGCCGCCTTGGACGCGTGACCTGAATCCGACCCAGGAGCTGCGGCGATTCCGGCGTGGCGTGCCCCGATCTGGTCGCGTGGCGCGGGTGTACGACGGATACTTGCGCTGTGACTGAAATGGGGCCGATCCAGCCCGAGGATTCTCTCGCACTGGATCGGGTGATCGGACTAGGGACACCACAGAGTGTCGGTAATTTTCGTTTCTGGTTCGCCGACCAACGCTGGGAATGGTCGGACGAGGTGGCCATGATGCACGGCTACGAGCCCGGCACGGTCACGCCGACCACCGAGCTGCTGTTACGGCACAAGCACCCCGACGATCGCGCACAGGTGGCCAACGCGTTGGCCAAGTCCATCGATGACGCCGAACCGTTCTCCAGCAGGCACCGGATCATCGACACCGCAGGCGGCGTGCACCACGTCATCGTGGTCGCCGATCACCTGCACGACGACGCGGGCCGGGTCGCGGGCACATCCGGCTACTACATCGATGTCACCGACACCCTCGAGGTGCACCGCCAGGAGGCGCTCGACGACGCGCTGCCCGAACTGTGGGCCTCACGCGCGGTGATCGAGCAGGCCAAGGGCGCGGTGATGCTGGTCTACGGCGTCAGCGCTGAACAGGCGTTCAAGGTGCTGAGCTGGCGTTCGCAGGAAACCAACATCAAACTGCGCACGCTCGCTTCGCGTTTGGTTGCCGACTTCGCGTCACTGACCGATTCGACCGTCGCGCTGCGCACCCGATTCGACCATCTGCTGCTGACCGCCCACCAACGAGTCGACGTCGGCTGATATTTCACCGACGGTTTCAGGACTGCTGCGGCGGGTACGACGGGTAGGAGCGTCGCGGCAGTCCTGTTCCGGCCTGCTGCGGTGATGGGCATCGGGCGGCCCGAACAACGGACGACGCCGAGCGCGCCGGGCGGCTGCGGAGAACAAGGTGGTGATGGGCATGGGGGAGTGGACTTCCCAATCCTCTACGGAAACAACGACAATCGGTGTCCGAATCCCCGCTAGGCTGGAACAGCTGACAATGCTGCGCGCCCTCGCGGAGACCGTCGCGCTCATTGCCGATTTCGCGATCGATGAGGTCACCGATATTCGTCTCGCGCTCGACGAAGTCGCCACCTCGTTGATTCTCGACGCGGTGCCTGGTTCGAATCTGGATTGCGAATTCACCTACGACACGAACCATATGTTTGTGCACGTCGCCGCGGTGGCTGCCTCCGTTACCGTGGTGGGTCAGGCCGGTTTCGGGTGGCATATCGTGCGCACGCTGACGCATTCGATCGCCGCCGCGCAGGCGCCTTTCGACGGCGTGGTTTCCGGATATCCGACGATTATCGATTTCAGCTGGGTCCGGGGTGCCGCCGATGGCGCGTGAATCGAGGTCACGCGGGGACAGCTACGACAATATCGAGCCGCTGTTCGAGAAGATCGCCGCACTGGCCGAGGGGGACCCGCGTCGGGAAACGATGCGGGAGGAGTTGATCGGGCGATGTCTGCCGCTCGCCGAACACATCGCGCGTAAGTTCTCCGGGCGCGGCGAGAATTTCGACGATCTGCTGCAGGTCGCCCGGCTCGGGCTGGTGCAGGCCGCGGACAGATTCGATGTCACCAGGGGTTCGTCGTTCCTGTCGTTTGCGGTGCCGACCATCATGGGGGAGGTGCGCAGGCACTTTCGCGACAACACCTGGTCGGTGCGAGTGCCGCGCCGCACCAAGGAGATTCAGCTCAGCATCGGCGCCACCGTGGAGCGGCTGTCGCAGCGGCTCGGCCGGATACCGCGGGCCAGGGAGATCGCCGAGGAACTCGAGGTCGATCTCGTCGAGGTCACCCAGGCGTTGATCGCGGGCAACGCCTACCAGTCCTCGTCCCTCGACGCGGTGGCAGGCGACGATATCGAGAATGCGCCGCTGCCGCTGCTGGAAAGCCTTGGGGCGGAGGAAAACTCCTACCATCTGGTCGAGGACTACCTCGCTGTTCGCCCCCTGATCGAAGAGCTGCCCGCCCGCGAACGCCAGGTGCTGATCATGCGGTTCTTCGAGTCGAAAACGCAGACCCAGATCGCCGAAGTGCTCGGCGTCTCCCAAATGCACGTCTCGCGCATCCTGTCGAACACCTTGAACCAGTTGCGCGACCAAGCATTACGCGACTAACGCACCACGCCCCCTCCCGTGATCGCGAACCCTCCGAATCCCGCACCCCCTCCGCGCATCCATGTCGTTTCCGGAGTTGGTCAACTGATCACGAGGCACTGGTGGCGGCATCGCCCGAGAAGCCCCCGCCACCACTGCCCCCTCGACACGAAACCATCCATCCCATTCCCAGATACTGGGAATGGGGGGTGCCTCGGCAGGAACTGTGCGCGTTCGGCGCCGGGTTCGGCATCGAAATCGCACCCTTTCCGTGGGTCTGCACCCTTTCTGTGGATCCGCACCAGTCCTGCACACCCAGAACCGGTGCGGATCCACGGAACCGGTGTCGATCCGCACCGATAGGTGCGTCGCTCTCCGCGGGTTTGACGGTTGCTCGGCGAACGCGGCCGTCGTGGGTTGCTCAGGGTGGGTGTGTCATGTGTCGGTGACTGACCGAAGTTTGCTGATATCAAACAAGATTCGGTGGTGATGGATCCGCCGGCGGGGGTACTGGATCTGTCGGCGGGAATGGTCCGCCTGGCTCAGGAACCGGCGGCAGTGGCCGACCCGGGTCGGGATCCGGTCGAGGCTCCGGGATCGGGGGAGGTGTTGGTCCCGGTTGCGGCGGGGCGGGCGCGGGGTCCGGGCCGGGGATCGGCGGAATCGGATTCGGCTGCACCGGTGCAGGATTCGGGTTCAGCGGCACCGGATCCGGGTTAGGTGGTATCGGATCCAGGTCCGGGTTGGGCGGCACGGGGTTCGGGTTGGGCGGCACGGGGTTCGGGTTGGGCGGTACGGGTTCGGGGTTCGGGTTGGGCGGTACGGGATCGGGGTTCGGTGGCACCGGATCCGGGTTGGGCGTCGGCGGCACCGGGCTTGGTTCGGGGAGCACTGGACTTGTCATCTGTATTCCTCCTCGGTCCCGCGGTACCCACCCAGCCCGCGTCGAATCAACCCACCCTGCGCATGCCGACCTGGACTCCGTGCGTACCCGCCTCTGCCAAGCCTGCCCCCGCGTCTGCGCGGGCGTGCCCGGCTGGATTCCGCGTATGGCTGGTCAGGTCCGGCATGTGCTGGGCCTGACCCCGCGCTGCCAAGCCTGACCCCGCGTCTGCACGGCCGTGGCCGGCTGGATCCCGCGTATGGCTGGCCAGGTCCGGCGTGCGCTGGGCCTGACCCCGCGCTGCCAAGCCCGACCGCCGCGTCTGCCCGACCGTGCCTGGCCGGATTTCTGGTACGTGTGTGCCTGGCGGATTCCGCGGGTGCCTGGCTGCGGCCGGCCGGATTCCTGTGTGCCCGGTTGGGTTCTGCGTGTGGCTGGTCAGGTCCGGCATGTGCTGGGCCTGACCCCGCGCTGCCAAGCCTGACCCCGCGTCTGCGCGGGCGTGGCCGGCTGGATCCCGCGTATGGCTGGCCAGGTCCGGCGTGCGCTGGGCCTGACCCCGCGCTGCCAAGCCCGACCGCCGCGTCTGCCCCGCCGTGGCCGGCGGGATCTCGCGTGTTCCCGGCTGCATTGCGGGTATGCGTGTGTGCCTGGCTGGATTCTGGGTGTGGCAGGCCGGGTCGGGCGTGTGCCGGCCGGACCCCGTGTCTGCCAACCGGGGTGGACATCGGTTGCCGCTGTATTGCGGGGTGACTCGCTTCACATCGACTGTTGGTCAGCGTTTTCGGGGTGTGTGGGGCGATTCCGCAGGATGTGTGACGGACTGGCGGTTTGTGCGAAGTTGACGCCGGGTACGTGAAAGGGAGGCCGGAAAACGATGCCGATGGCTCAGGAGCTCGTCATGAACGACCACCGACTAGGCACCCGGAATCCGTACGCCGGACCGGGCAGCCCGAGGTCGCCGAAATACCCGCAGGAGGCGCGCATGCCCGAGGGGGGTGACCACTCGCGCAACGGGAACCAGCGCAACGGGAACCACAAGCACAACGGGAACGCGGAGCACACCCGCGTCACCAGGAATCACGACACCATCCGGGAGTGGGCGGAGCAGCGCGGTGCGCGCCCGGCCACCACGCCGGGCAGCGAGTACAACGGGCGACTCGGTGTGCTGCGCTTCGATTTTCCCGGTTACGGCGGCGCGGTGCTGCGGCCGGTCGATTGGGACGAATGGTTTGCCACCTTCGACGCGCGGCGCCTGCAGCTGCGCTACCTGGACCGGCTACCGGACGGGTCGCCGAGCAACTTCAACCGTCTGGAACGCCCGAATCGCGAGGAGCGCTGACCGCACGCCACCGCATCGTCCGAGCCGCTGAGCCCTGTGACCCGAGTTTTCGGTCACAGGGTTTCCGTTTGGAAGGAGGTGAACACCTCACGACCGGAATGTGTCGGGTATCACGTAACGGTTGCGTAACGCCGCTCGCGAGGACAGGGTGGAGGGGTAACCAGTTAGACGCTGATCATGGTTCTCGGCGCATCGATTTCGGCCGAGAAGCAGGAGTTGCTGCGTTCGCGACGCCGATGCCGGTGTCGCCGTGTTCGGCTCGATGGCCGCGCCGACGGCGATCGGTATCAGCCGCTTCGACTATTGATCAAGCGTCCGGCTGGCGTTTACCGAACGGTCTGTTCGGGTACCTGGTAGGTCGGCAAGGTGCTCGAACAGCGGAATGTCGCGTCGGTATGGGGATGCGATTCTCCGTATCGGACGCGTGCTGCGTGTCTGCAAAGGATGGTTACTTGAGCGCGAACCTGATGATCGTTGAGGACGACGACCGGGTCCGCGGCGCGCTGCGGCTCGCCATGGAGGACGAGGGCTATGACGTCGCCGAGGCGGAGGAGGCCGAGGACGCGCTCACCCATCTGCGGAGCAACGGTGTGCCCGATGTGATGATCGTGGATCTGATGCTCGGTGGCATGGACGGTTTCGACTGCATTCGCGAGATCCGGCGCGAGCACGACGTGCCGATCATCGTGGTCAGCGCCCGCGACGACACCCATGACGTGGTGGCCGCGCTGGAGGCCGGCGCCGACGACTTCGTGACCAAGCCGTTCGAGATCAAGGAGATCACCGCGCGGATGCGTGCCGTGCGCCGCCGTGCCCGGCTCACTGCCGAGCGGGACGCCCCGCAGGAGGTGGTGCTCGACGCCGATCCGCGCACGCCGTTGATCCTCGCGCAGGACAGTGGCGTGGTCCGTCGCGGCGACGAGCAGATCCGGTTGACGCTCACCGAATTCCGGTTGCTGTGTGAGCTGGCCGAGTCGCCTGGCCGGGTGCTCAGCCGCACGGTGCTGCTCGAACGTGTATGGGACCAAGGCTTTTTCGGCGACGAGCGGATCGTCGACGTGCACATGCGCAGGCTGCGCACCAAGATCGAACGGGACCCGTCCGACCCGCAACTCGTCGTCACGGTGCGCGGGCTCGGCTACCGCCTCGATGTCCAGCGCTGAGCGCTGGTCCGACATCAAGCCTCCCGCACGTGACGGACCCGCCCCGAGCCGGTTCGCCGGCTGGGGCTGTCGCCTGCGGGAGGCCCCGCAACGCTGGAGTCTGCGCGGCCGGGTGACCGCCATGTTCACCGCGATCGCAGCATTCATGTCGCTGGTGCTGGTCGTGTCGGTGTTCGCCATCAGCCGCAGTTACCTGCAACGCGCCGAGGTCGGTCACAACGATCTGCTGCTGCAGGACAACCTGGATCTGCTGCGCAATGTGCTGATCGGCTCGGCCGTGGTGGTCACCGGGATCGGCGCGGCCGTCGGCTGGTGGGCGAGCAGGCGGGTGCTCACCCCGCTGCATCAGCTCGCCGTGACCGCCGCCAGGATCGCCTCCGGCGACCTCGATCAGCGCCTGCCCGCCACCAGGGATCAGGATCTGGCGGGCACGGTCGAGTCGTTCAACACCATGGTCGCCTCGCTGCAGCAACGCATCGAGCGCGAACACCGGCTGTTCGGCGATGTCAGCCATGAGTTGCGCACGCCGCTGACCACGTTCATGGCCAGCGTCGAGGTGCTCAATCGGCATCGCGCGGACCTGCCGGAGCGTTCGCAACGCGCGCTCGCCCTGGTGACCGCCGAGGTGGACCATCTGCGACGGCTGCTGGACGACCTGCTCGCGCTGGCGCGGGTCGAGGCGGGCATGCATCGCGGCGACCAGGAACCGCTGTCGGTGCGCGATCTGTTGATCCACACACTGGCCGAGCGCAGGTATCCCTCGGACGTGCTGACCGTCGCCGAGGACGTGATCGTGCTCGGCCGCAAGCTCGAGCTGGAGCGTGCGGTGGCGAACCTGCTGCAGAACGCCGAGTTGCACGGCGGCGGCGTTGTCGGGGTCACCGCGGGCTGCCGCGGGGACGACGCGGTGATCGTGATCGACGACGCCGGGCCGGGTGTGCCGGTCGCGGACCGGGTGCGCATCTTCGAACGTTTCGCGACCGCACGTAACGGACGCCGCTCGGCGACCGGAACCGGCATCGGCCTCGCGCTGGTCGCCGAGACCGTCATAAAGCACGGTGGCCAGGTCGAATGCACCGAGCGGCCGGGTGGCGGCGCCCGGTTTCAGGTAACGCTACCGGCCGTCGGCGAAATCGAGCCGTAATACAACCGTAATGAAGTCGACCGGGCCACCTCAAAGTTGGTTCGTAAGCCTGGATAAGTACTGCAGTACCCGACCAGGGAGTTGTATGTCACTGCCAACGTTGAACACCGCGAAGCACAGAGCGCAGCCCGCGGAGCACAAGTTGAACACCGCGGAACTCGAGCGCCTCCGTGTCGAACAGGCCGCGGCCGCGCTGGGACCACCCACCTCCCGCACTCAGTCCGCACCCACCGTCATCCTGCGCGCACCCCGCGTCGCCGACGGCGCCCAGATGTGGCGGATCGCGAAGAACTCCACCGTGCTCGACACCAATTCGAGCTACGCCTACCTGATGTGGAGCCGAGACTTCGCCCGCACCTCGGTGGTCGCCGAACGCAACGGCCGCATCGTCGGCTACGTGATCGGCTTCATCCGCCCGGAGGCGCCGGACACGCTGTTCGTGTGGCAGGTCGCGGTGCATCCGCGTCAGCAGGGCAGGGGCACCGGCGGGCATCTGTTGCATACCTTGCTGAACAACGTTGCCGCCCAGGGCGTCTCGAAGCTGGAGACGACGATCTCGCCGGACAACGCCGCGTCCATCGCGCTGTTCACCTCGGTGGCCCGCCGCCGCAACGCCCGAATCACCAAGCGTCCCTTCTTCGCCGCAGGCGTCTTCCCGGACAGCCACGCGCCCGAAGATCTCTATCTCATCGCACCGACCGCTCGCGCAACGCAGGAGGAACACCGATGATCAACGCCGACACCAGCATTTTCGAAAGCCTGGAGTCCAACGTCCGTGGGTATTGCCGCGCCTGGCCCACCGTCTTCACCAAGGCGAAGGGCAGCTGGCTGCGCGACGAGGACGGCAAGGACTACCTCGACTTCTTCGCGGGTGCGGGCGCGTTGAACTACGGCCACAACAACGACGTGCTCAAGCAGCCGCTGCTCGACTACATCGCGGGCGACGGCATCACGCACGGCCTCGACATGTCTACCTCGGCGAAGCGTGAGCTGCTGGAATCCTTGCGCGACACCGTGTTCGCGCCGCGCGGGCTGGACTACAAGGTCCAGTTCCCCGGGCCGACCGGCGCCAACGCGGTCGAGGCCGCGCTCAAGCTGGCCCGTAAGGTCACCGGCCGCGAGACCATCGTCAGCTTCACCAACGCTTTTCACGGCATGACCCTTGGCGCGCTCTCGGTCACCGGTAACGCCGCCAAGCGCGCAGGCGCGGGCGTCCCGCTGGTGCACGCGGCGCACATGCCCTACGACGGCTACTTCGACAACACCACCGCCGATTTCCAGTGGATGGAGAAGGTTCTCGACGACACCTCGTCGGGTTTCGATCGTCCCGCCGCGGTGATCGTCGAGACGGTGCAGGGTGAAGGCGGCGTCAATGTCGCACGCGCGGAATGGCTTCGGCACCTGGCCGGGCTGTGCGCGGCGCGGGAGATTCTGCTGATCGTCGACGACGTGCAGATGGGCTGCGGCCGGACCGGGCCGTTCTTCTCCTTCGAGATCGCGGGCATCACCCCCGATATCGTCACGCTGTCGAAGTCGATCGGCGGCTACGGCCTGCCGATGGCGCTGGTGCTGTTCAAGTCCGAGCTCGACCAGTGGGCGCCGGGTGAGCACAACGGCACCTTCCGCGGCAACAACCCGGCCTTCGTCACCGCGTCGGTGGCGTTGCGGCACTACTGGTCCGACGGCGCGCTGCAGGCCGCGACGCTGTCCAAGGGCGAGCGGATCGCGCGGACGCTGACCGAGCTGGCCGACAGTGTGCCAGGACTTTCGACGCGTGGCCGCGGCCTCGTGCACGGCGTGGTGTTCGACGACGCCTCGCAGGCGAGCAAGGTCTGCCAGGTCGCGTTCGAGCGCGGATTGCTGGTGGAGACTTCGGGTTCCACCGACGAGGTGGTGAAGTTGTTGCCCGCGTTGACGATCACCGATCAGGAACTCGACCACGGCCTGCACATCCTCGGCACCGCCGTCGACACCGTCTGCCAGGGCATGGGGGCGATCGCATGATCGTGCGCACCACCGAGGGGATCACCGGCACGGATCGCGATGTGGCAGGCGAGGGTTGGCGCAGCAAGCGCATCATCCTCGGCGGCGACGGCGTCGGCTTCTCCTTCCACGAGACCACCATCGAGGCGGGCACCGAGCACGAATTCCACTACCGTTATCACGTGGAGGCGGTGTGGTTGATCGAGGGCGAAGGCTCGCTCGTCGACCTCGACAACAACGTCACCTATGAGCTTGCGCCCGGGTCGATGTACCTGCTCGACGAGAACGAACGGCACCGGCTGACGGCACGCACCCGGATGCGGATGATGTGCGTGTTCAACCCCCCGGTCACCGGGCAGGAGGTCCACGACAGCACAGGGGCGTACCCGCTGGTCGCCGCGACGATCGGGGGATAGTCGGCAATGGTCTTGCAGCACAGCGACACTCTGCCGGCGACCGATCGCATCGATCGCTATCCGACGCGGCTGGATGCGCCGTCGGACCATATCGAGCGCTCGCACCCGACCGTGTGGGGCAAGGTCGAGAACCCGGCGCTGGCCAATTTCGACGCCGATGGGTTCGCCAGCGTCGACGAACTCCTCACCGCCGACGAGGTGGCCGATTTCAGCGCCGAGATCGGCCGTCTCGCCGGGGATCCCGCGTTGCGCGACGACGATCGGGTGATCGTGGAGAAGGCGTCGAACCAGGTGCGCTCGGTCTTCGAGGTGCACCGGCTGAGCGCGGCGATCGCGGAGCTGGCGCGCGAGTCGCGGGTTGCCGGGATGGCCAGGCAGTTGCTCGGCTCCGACGTCTACCTCCATCAGAGCCGGGTGAATTACATGCCGGGCTTCCGTGGTTCGGGTTTCTACTGGCACTCGGATTTCGAGACCTGGCACGCCGAGGACGGCATGCCGACACCGCGCGCGGTGAGCCTGTCCATCGCGCTGACCGACAACTATCCGATCAACGGCAGCCTGATGGTGATGCCAGGCTCGCATCGGACGTTCGTGCCGTGCCTGGGCAGCACACCCGCCGAGCACTACCGGGAATCGTTGCAGGAGCAGGAGATCGGCGTACCGACCGAGGCCGATATCACATCGTTGGCGAATCGCTATGGCATCAGCCAGTTCACCGGCCGGGCGGGGTCGGCGCTGCTGTTCGATTCGAATCTGATGCACGGGTCGTCCAGCAACATCACCCCGTTCCCGCGCTCGAACATCTTCCTGGTGTTCAACAGCGTGGAGAACACTCTGGTCGAACCGTTCGCGGCGCCTGAGCCACGACCTGGCTACATCGGCAGTCGTGACTTCACGCCGCTGTCTTCATGATTCGACACGACTGAGGCGAATCAGCCGGGGCCGCCAGTGTTTAACTGGCGGCCCCGCTGGTTATTCCGGGTGTGGTATCGCCCGGCGCGCGCCTCGCGCGTATCGGAGGTACGCTCCCTGCGCGCGCTCTGCAGGCTGCACGACGGGTCTCGCGCGCAGTCGAATTCGGCCATCGTTTCCTGGCGCGCCGCCAAAAGTTCTTCTGGCGTGTGCAATGTTCTGGACAACAAGTTGATCTTGGAAGTTTGCCACAAGATCACTCACCGGCGCCGCCGGGTCGAACTCGTTCCTGTACGCCGATTCCGCCGCCCACCGTGGCTGTGCGCCTAGCCTTCTCGTCCAACGGCCGCCTACAGGGCTGCGCAGGAGGCTTTTTCGGTACTTTGTGCAGAGTGCTGTGCGGTGGCGGCGACGCACAGTAAAGTGGGCGTACGTCCAGTTTCGCGGCTAATGCTCGGCTACCGGTCAACCCCTTGACCTGATTGTTACCGGTGGGTACAACTACGTAACCATGCCGACGCATACCGCTCGGTCGGCCCATGAAGAATTGCACGCAGTTGGTAACGAACGTCATCACAATAGATGCGGAGTTCGCAGCCGCACGCAAAGCGCTGTGGGACTTTTTCATGGACCCGCAGACCTACACCCGGATGTTTCAGGGCATCGGCGCATGTGAACGCGCGGAAACCTCGGACACCCACCCTGTACTGCTCATTCGTGCCAGAAACGCGGGCACCGAACTGACAGTGCCTGCCCTGCGCCTTGTCGTCGGCAAGGAGTTCGAGACCTTCGAGCTGCAATGCCCCGGCCTCGGCAGCTTCGCCGCGATCCGACTACGTGGCGAAGAAGAGCAGACTCGGGTCACCGTCACCTACTTCTGCCCCGGCCGGATCCACCCGTGGATCGAAGATCAGGACAATTCCGACGTGATCGCCTGGACCATGGCCGGGCTGGATCGCGTCGTCGACGCCATCCTCGGCGCCGAGACATCGGTGCTGATCAACGGCGAGGAATCGGCGACCAAGCAGCAGGTCGGCACGATGAAGCAGATGGTGACCACCGGCGTGGTGCGCACCTTCCGGCCCGACCGCGCGCTCAAACAGGTCGGCGGCCTGGCCAGGTGGGGATTCACCTTGGCGGGCGGGTATGCGGCCGCCGCGGGACACTCGCCGAATCGGCTGGCCATCGTGGACAACACGGCGGCCTACACGTTCGGACAAATGCACGATCGCACGCATAAACTCGCGTCGGCGCTCAATATGCTCGGCATCGGCGCGCGCGACAAAGTCGGGTTACTCTCGCGCAATCGAGCGACCATGGTCGAATGCATGGTTGCGACCGGCAAACTCGGCGTGGATACCGTGCTGCTGAATACCGGGCTCTCGGCCAGGCAGATCGAGGACGTGGCCGATCGGCACGGATTGTCCGCGGTGTTTCTCGACGACGAATTCGATACGCTGACCAAATATTTGGCGGTATCGGTGCCCAGGTTCGCCACCGGGCTGCGCACCAAGTTCGAGCGCTACACCGTCGATGATCTGATCGCCCTGCAGGCGCCGACCTTCTCCCGGCCCACGCAACCGGGACGGCTGATCGTGCTCACCTCCGGCACCAGCGGCACGCCCAAGAGTGCACAACGCCCGCAGCCCAAGGGTTTCGGCACTGTCGCGGCGTTGCTGTCGCGCATCCCGCTGCGGATGGACGAGACCATGCTCATCCCCGCGCCGCTGTTCCACACCTGGGGTCTGGCGGCATTGCAGATCAGCACCCCGATTCGGGCGAGTGTCGTGCTGCCGGAACGGTTCGACGCCGAGGACTGCCTGCGCTTGATCGAGGAACATCGGGTCACCTCGCTGGTCGTGGTGCCGGTGATGGTGAACCGGATCCTCGACCTGCCCGCGCACGTCAGGGACCGCTACGACACCTCCAGCCTGCGGGTGGTCGCCAGTTGCGGTGCGCCCCTTGCCGGTCCGACCGTGCTGAAGTTCATGGACACCTTCGGCGACGTGCTCTACAACGTCTACGGCTCGACCGAGGTGTCCTGGGCCACCATCGCCGACCCTGCCGATCTGCGGGCCGCGCCGACCACCGCGGGCAGGCCGCCGCTCGGCACCAAACTCGCTGTGCTGGACAAGGATCTGCGTCCCGTGCCGCGCGGGGTGACCGGACACATCTTCGTGCTCAACCACATGCTCTTCGACGGGTACACCGACGCCAAGCCGCCCACCGAATGGGGCGGCATGCTCGACACCGGCGACCTCGGCTACATCGACGCCGACGGGTTGCTGTTCGTGGCGGGTCGCGACGACGAGATGATCATCTCCGGCGGCGAGAACGTCTTCCCGCGCCCGGTCGAGGAGGCGCTCTCGCACCTGCCGCAGGTCAGTGAGGTGGCCGTGGTCGGGGTGCCGGACAAGGAGTACGGCCAGCGGCTAGCGGCGTTCGTGGTGACCAGGGAGGGTTTCGGCCTGGACCGCGACATGGTCTGCAACTACATCCGGCATCGGCTCAGCCGGTTCTCGGTGCCACGCGACGTGACCTTCCTGGAAGAGTTGCCGCGCAACGCGACCGGAAAGATCCTCAAGCGCACGCTGATTCAGCCGAGCTGAGTTGGGTTCGTGCCGAGGGGGTAATGGTGCAGGTGGCTTCTCGGGCGATGCCTGCACCATTACCCGGTGATCAGTCGACCAACTCTGCGAGTGGGCAATTCGGCTGGGGCCGAGTTGATTCAGCCGGACTCAGTGGGAACGCCGGATCGAGTCCGGGGTGAGGTCGGCGATCGACGGGTAGCCGTCGACCGCCATCAGCAGGTCCGCCTCGGCCAGCAGTGTGCGCAGCACATGCACGATGCCGTCGACGCCGCCGAGCGCCAGACCGTACGGGTACGGCCTGCCGATGCCGACCGCGGTCGCGCCGAGCGCCAGCGCCTTCACGATGTCCGAGCCGTTGCGGATGCCGGAGTCGAACAGCACCGGCAGCCCGTCCGCGGCGGCCACCACGTCGGGCAGGTGCTCGATCGCCGCAATGCCGCCATTCGCCTGCCTGCCACCATGATTCGAGCAGTAGATGCCGTCGACGCCGGCGTCCTTGGCCCGGCGCGCGTCGTCGGGGTGACAGATTCCCTTGAGCACCAAGGGAAGATCGGTCAGCGAACGAAGCCACGGCAGGTCGTCCCAGGTGAGGGCGTTGCCGAACTGCGCGACCCAGGTCAGGATGGCGGTCTTCGGGTCCTCCTCCGGACTCTTCGCGAGCATGCCGCGAAACACCGGATCGCTGAAGTAGTTCGCCAGGCAGTGGCCGCGCAGCTGCGGGAAGTTGGACGTGCTCAGATCGCGCGGCCGCCAGCCCGGCACCCACGTATCCAGCGTCACCACAATGGCTTTGAAGCCCGCGGTCTCGGCCCGGCGCACCAGGCTCTGCGCCAGGTCATGGTCGGTCGGTGTGTAGAGCTGGAACATGCCAGGGGTGTCTCCGAAGTGCGCGGCGACGTCCTCGAGCGGATCGACGGTCAGCGTCGAGGCCACCATCGGGACGCCGGTGCGGGCCGCGGCCTTGGCGGTCGCGATATCGCCGTGCCCGTCCTGCGCGCAGAGCCCGACCACCCCGACCGGCGCCATGAAGATCGGCGAGGGCAGCCGCATGCCGAAGAGCTCGATCGAGAGGTCGCGCGTCTTCGAGGCCCGCAGCATCCGGGGGACGAGCCCCAGCTTGTCGAATGCCGCCACATTCGAGCGCTGCGTGTGCTCGTCGCCCGCACCGCCTGCCACGTATGACCAGATGCCCGGTGGCAGCGCGGCCTGTGCCTTGGCCGCCAATTCCGTGTAGGTCATCGGCAGGTCGGGCAGTACACCGCCGAGGCCTTGGAGGTAGATCTCGAGCTGGTAGTCACCGAAATTGCTGGTCACGTCGCGTCCTTCCACGGATAGATACATAAATGTATCCGATACGTTTGTGTAGCGGGCCGGGCTATCCACGTAAGGCCCGGTAGAGCAGCAGCCAGCGATCCGGGTCGATCAACCCGACCGGCTCATCAGTGGCGACACCCGCCGCGGCGCACGCGCCGCGCACCGCGCGGGTGGGGAACCGGGTGCGCAGCGAGTTCGCCAACGAGCCGCCGGCACCCTCGAAGCCGAGCGCGACCACGCGGCGATAATCCGCGCGCTCCGAGCTCGACAGTAGCGGGCGCGCCCGCCGGTGCAGGCGCAGGATCGCTGTGTCGACCCGCGGCACGGGATGAAAACTGTCCCGGCCGATGCGCGCCCCCAATTCCGTTGCCACGGTAGGCCAATGGGTGACGGTCAGCTTCGGCCAGCGGCCGTAGTCGCCGGAATGCTTGCGGGCGAACTCCAGTTGGGTGAGCAGGGTCGCCGAGGTCAGCTGCCGCGCGGCCAGACACCAGCGCACCAGATCGGTGGTGATGGCGAAGGGCACGTTGGCCACCACCGCGAACGGCTCCTCCGGAGCGCGCACCGCACGGAAGTCGCTGTGGAACAGTCTTATTCGGCTGTCACCTGCGTAGCGTCTGCGCAGCCGGTCTGCGTAATGGGCGTCTTTCTCGTAGGCGCGGACCCGGCCGGTCACGGCGAGCAGCTGCCGGGTCAGCATGCCGTCGCCGGGCCCGATCTCGAGCACGAGCTCGTCGGCGGTGACGCCGGACGAGCGCACGATGAGCCGAGCGGCGCGCGCGTCGGTGAGGAAGTTCTGCGACAGACGCTTGCGGGTGCTGACGCGGACACGCGGCAGCGAACGATTGCGAGACATGGGTGTCCTCCGAGCGGAGTGGTCGAATCAGGGATGGTGATTCGCCCGGACCCATGCCAGGGCACAGAAAACCCGACGGCCGCTATCGACCGCCGGTGTGGAACCCGATCAGCAGTGTCGGGACACCGGAGTGCTGCGGTGCGCTGGCAGAGTCCAGGCTTCCGCGCGCAGCCGCAGGTAATACGCGGCGACCACGCACACTCCGTTCATGCATAAAGTTCCCACGCGGGCAAAGTAGTGCACGCGACCCGCGGCGCGCGACCGATTTTTCGGCGTCGTCGTGAACAGGGCGAAAGGTATGCTGAGCAGGCCTCCCGATCGGAAGGATGGATTCGCGTGAACATCTTTTCGCCCGGTTTCCATGGTCGGCCGCGGCCGACCGGAGATCGCCTGCCGCCTGGTCAATACCGCACCGACGATTTCCCGGTGCTCTCCGCCGGACCGACGCCCCGCATCGACCTGAACTCCTGGGTCTTCACCCTCACCACCGAGACCGGTCGCCAGCACCGCTGGAGCTGGCGCGAACTGCTCGCCCTTCCGCAGGAACGGCCTCGCGTCGACATCCACTGTGTGACCCGGTGGACCAAACTCGACACCGACTGGCAGGGCGTGTCCCTCGACACCCTGCTCGCCGACATCGACACCCAGGCCGCGTTCGCGGTCGCCGACTGCTACGGCGGCTACACGACGAATCTGCCGTTGACCGCGCTGCTCGACGGCAAGGCATGGATCGTGCACCGTTTCGACGGACGCGACCTCGCGCCGGAGCACGGCGGCCCGGCCAGGTTGCTGGTACCGAACCTGTATTTCTGGAAATCCGCCAAGTGGGTCAACGGAATTCGCCTGCTCGACCGCGACGAACCGGGGTTCTGGGAGACCGCGGGCTACCACGACTACGGCGACCCCTGGCGCGAACAGCGATACCAGGGCGACTGAGATGCGCTGGCAGCCTGCCGAACTCGTCGCCGCCTGGTTCGAAACGCCCACCGCCCGGACACTTTCGCTGCGCGTCGCGGGCTGGCCGGGACATCTGCCTGGCCAGCACATCGATGTCCGGCTGACCGCGCCCGACGGCTACCGTGCCGAGCGCAGCTACTCACTCGCCGCGCCCGCCAACGGGGAACTGATCGAGATCACCGTGCAGCGGGTGCCCAGCGGTGAGGTGTCGGAGTACCTGGTCGACGTGTTCCCGGTGGGGGCATTGATCGAGGTCAGGGGGCCGGTCGGCGGGTGGTTCGTCTGGCAGCCCGAGCGCGGTGCTGCCGTGCTGGTCGGCGGTGGTTCCGGGATCGTCCCGATCATGTCGATGGTCCGTGCCCGGTCCGGCGCCGATGTGCCTGTGCGCGTGATCTATTCGCTGCGTGGTCCCGAGGAGCAGTACTACCGCGACGAACTCACCGAGAAAAGCGGGCTCGACCTGTTCCTCGCCTACACCCGCACCGCGCCACCCGGAAACCCGCGGCCGCCGCACCGGCTCACTCGGGCCGAGCTCGACGCCAACGGGTTGCCGCCTGCCGCGAACGTCACCTGTTATGTCTGCGGACCGACCGGGTTCGTCGAATCCGTCGCGGCCACACTGGTTTCCCTGGGTCACGACCCGGCCGCCATCAGAACCGAACGCTTCGGACCGAGCGGAAAGTAGCCATGCACCCCACAGCGAGCACACCTCATGTCGACGGAAACGCCTTGGCCGGAACCCTTTCCGAGGTTTTCGCCGTGGATCCCACCGGTTGCGCCTGCCGCTGCGGTGCCTGCGGCAACGTCGAACCCCTTGCCCGTGCCCTGGTTTACCTGAACTGTCCCGGCACGGTCGCGCGCTGCGCGCACTGCGCGGCCGTTGTGCTGCGCCTGACCGCCACTCCGTCGGGCTACTGGCTCGACTTCGGCGCGGGCGCCGCGCTCTGCCTGCCCGCACCGCCAATCGGCTGATCCTTCCGGCCACCCGGCTGAGCGCACTGACAATTGCGGGCAGCGCTGCCAGGTGTAGTGCAAACTCTGATCATGAACCTGCACACGGTGGGTGAGCTCGTCCGCGCGCGAGCCGCCGGCGAGAAGGTGGACTATCTGTGGTTCTGGGGGCATCAGCCGGAGCCGAGCGGGCGGATCGGCCCGAGCTGTTTGAGTCAGTGGTGGCCGGCGCCGTTCACCGTCGACGGGCTGAATTTCGCGACGGCCGAGCATTACATGATGTGGGGCAAGGCAATGGTGTTCGGCGACAGCGAGAATGCCGAGCAGGTGCTGGCGGCGGAGACACCCAAGGAGGCGAAGGCGATCGGGCGACGGGTCCGCGGTTTCGACACGCAGCTGTGGGCAACGCACCGATTCGAGACCGTGGTCGTCGGCAACGTCGCGAAATTCGGGCAGCACCCGCCGTTGCTCGACTACCTGCTCGGCACCGGGGATCAGGTGCTGGTGGAAGCCAGCCCGGTGGACCGGATCTGGGGAATCGGGCTGGCGGCCAGTGATCCGCGCGCCGAGAATCCGGCCGAGTGGGCTGGGCTCAATCTCCTCGGCTTCGCCCTGATGGCGGCGCGGGATCGGCTGCGGCACGCCCGTGAGTAGCGCTCAGTTAGAACCAACCGACTGGTCGGCATTTGCGGTGCGTTCCTCGTCCGCACACGCACGCCACACCCGAGCCTCGGCGTAATTGCCTTGGCGATCGAGCAGTTCGGCCAGGCCCGCCATCGCGCGCGGTTCACGCCGATCCGCCGCCGTCCGCCACCAGCGCTCGGCATCCGCCAGATCCCCGCGCCGGAACCGCACCACCCCGAGGTCATAGGCGGCCCCGGCATGCCCTGCCGCCGCAGCCTGCGACCACAGCCCACACGCCTGGTTCTCCTCACCCCGGCTGTACATAGCGACCCCGAGGTCATAGAGCGCGGCCCGATAACTGATGTCGGCGCTCTCCTCGTCCGGCATCGATGCCGGAGCGCTCGGCCCGTACGAGGGCTCGGCATCGCCGCTCGGCGCGACGCCGGACTGGGCGGCACCGTCCGAATCGAACTGCGATCCCGAGTTGGGCTGATCAGCATCGAAGTGCGCTACTCGACCGGGCTGCCCGGCGTGGTTGGAATCGAACTGAGATTCCGAACTGGGGGCGATGCTGCGATCGGCATCGAAGTGTGGCGCTCGACCGGGTTGGGCGTGGTTGGAGCCGAACTGCGCCTCCGGAATAGGGGCGGTGCTCCGATCGGTGTCGAAGTGCGGTGTCCGACCGGGCTGCCCGGCGTGGTTGGAGTCTGGGTGCGGTGCCGAATCGAACTGCGTGCCGCCATTGGTATCCGGATACGGTGCTCGATCGAACTGCGCGCTGCCATTGGTTTCCACATGCGGTGCTCGACCGGACTGTGTGGCGTGGTCGGGGTCGAACTGCGATTCCGGACCGGGCGCGGTGCTGCGATCGGTGTCGAAGTGTGTTATCCGACCGGGCTGGGCGGCGCGGTTGGAGCCGGGGTGTTGTGCCGGATCGAACTGAGCAGCGTGCTCAGAAGCTAGATGCATCGCCGGATCGAACTGGGCGCTGCGATCGGTATCCGGATGCGGTGGTCGACCGGGCCGGGAGGCGTGGTCGGAACCGGGGTGTGGTGCCGAATTGGGTTGGGTGGCGCGGTCGGAAGCGATGTGCGGTGCCGAATTGGCGGTGCGGTCGGTGCCGAGTTGCGGTGTGGCGCTTGGCTGGGCGGTGCGGTCGGCACCGGGCTGGGCGGCGGGATTGCGCGCGGTGCGACCGGAACCGAGGTACGAGGCCAAGCCGCTACGGGTACGCCGATCGGAATCAGGCCGCGCCGCCAGACCCGATTGGGCAGGCTGATCGGCACCCGGCGGCGCGGGCGGATCGGCCTGGGCGTTGAGATCGGAACCTGGGTACGGGGCCAGACGGGGTTGCACGGTCCGATCAGCAGCGAGTTGCGGTGGCGCGCTTGGACTTGCCGGTTGATCGGCACCAGGGTGCGTTGCCGGACCGAACTCGGAAACACGATCGGAACCAGAGTGCGCGGTCGGATCGAACTGGGCGCCGCGATCGAAACCAGCAGGCGTCGCCGGACCGAACCCCGGGACACGATCGGATCCAGAGCGTGCCGCCGAATCGAACTGGCCGACACCATCAGCACCGAACTGTGCTGCTGGATCGAACTGGGCTGCGCCACCGGAACCGTGTTGTGCTGGATCGAACTGGGCTGCGCCACCGGAACCGTGTTGTGCCGGGTCGAACTGGGCTGCGCCACCAGAGCCGTGCTGTGCCGGGTCGAACCGGGTTACGTCACCGGAATCGTGTTGTGCTGCTGGATCGAACGGAGCAGCGTGCGCAGAACCGGGATGGGTTGCCGGATCGAACTGCCCGCCGCGATCGGTATCCAGATACGGTGCTCGACTCGACTGGGTGGTGCGGTCGGAACTGGGGTGCGGTGCCGAATTGGGTTGGGCGGGGTGGTCGGAAGCGATGTGCGGTGCCGAATTGGCGTTGGCGGCGCGGTCGAACCCAAACTGCGTCGAAGGTTCGAACTCGGGAAGCCGATCGGGTCCGGAGTGCGCTGCCGGATCGAACTGGCCAGCGCGGGATCCAGGGTGTGCTGTCGGTTCGAACTCGGTGGCGCGATCGGGTCCGGGGTGTGTTGTTGGATCGAATCGGTCAGCGCGGTCGGGTCCGGGGTGTGCCATCGGATCAAACTCGGCGCTGTGATCAGATCCCGAGTGCATTGGATCGAATTGGCCAGCGCGGTCGGGTCCGGGGTGTGCCATCGGATCAAACTCGGCGCTGTGATCAGATCCCGACTGCATCGGATCGAATCGGTCAGCGTGTGCCGTCGAATCAACCTCAGCGCCGCGGTCGGATCCGGGGTGCGCTGCCGGATCGAATTGGCCGGCGCGATCGAATCCCGTCGGTTCGAACTCGGTGACGCGGTCGGGTCCGGAGCGCTGTGCCGGATCGAATTGGCCGGGGTGGTCAGATCCGGGATGCGCCGTCGGATCGAACTCAGCGATGCGACCAGATCCGGGATGCGTTGCCGGATCGAACTGGGCTGGATCGTCGGAGCTGGGTGCTCGGGTGGGATCGAATTGGGCTCGGCGATCGGGGCCGGGGTGGGCGCGATTCGAGCGCAGTCCCGGATGCGGTTGTGCGTCAGGGGAGTACGCGCCCGGGTGCGCGGGCTGGCCGGGTGGGTGCTGCTGGATCGCGGGGTGTCCGCCGGTCACGCTGGCAGGCAGGCTCGGGGTGGAACGGAGCGGCTGGGTGTGGACGGCGTCGAGGTCGGGGTGTTGGCCGCTGGCCGGGTCCACGTCGTGGGTCGGTGTGGTGCGCACGTCGACGACGAGGTTCGCGAAATTGGCTGGCCCTTCGCCGATGCTGCACCACAAGACGATTCGCCCGTCCGGGGTGTTTTCGATGACGATGCCGTAGTTGCCGACCCACGATTTCTGCTCGCCGTAGCCGTCGACCCAGACCGGCGTCAGCGTGACCAGCGTGCCGGGTGCGGTGCTGACGATGTCGAAGCGGATGCCGCCGACGAGGGCGTCGGACCAGACGTCGACCCCGGCCAGGCGACGGCCGTTGAGCCCGACGTATCCGTTCACCACCGACAGCCCCATGCCGAGCCCGCGCAGCCCTGCGGGCGGTGCGGCCGAGAGCAGAGTCACCGTGACGGTCGTCGGCTCGGGCCCGACCTGCTCGGTGTACATCGGATAGACCTTGCTACCACGCAGAACGATCGGTTCGGCACTCTGATAGCGCGCGGCGAGAGGTAGCTCTTCCTGCGAATTCCGCGCACCCCATGACGAATACCGCTCGTTCATGTAGTGCCCGCCTTTCCGGCCGAAAGTGTCTCGCCGTCCCTGCGCTGTGCGGCGGGATATACCGTACTCGCCGAAGCTGGAAATGGCCCAGCAATCCGGCGGGCCACCGCTGGGAGCACTGCGTACCGGATACCGATCAGTTCATCGGTTTTACGGCCGCCGGAGACGAACGTTCGGCCGACTCGCCACCGCTCGAGATTGCGGTTCAGCGGTTCGATCGATCTCATCGCGTGACGACGCGTTCCAGCGCGGCCAGGTCCTGTTCCAGCATCCGGAACAGCCAATACACCCCGATGAAGGCGAGCGCGCTGCCGACGCACAACACCCGGAGCGCCACGATGACCTGCGGAATGTCTTCGGCGGGTATGAACGTCGCGCCCGCGACACCGAGGAGCGGGACCGCGGCGGCGACGGCCAGGAAATAGGCGCTGCGCCGGTCGAGCTCCGCGAGCCGCAGCGCGTCTTTCCCGCCGAGTCCGCCGTGCGGAAGGAACATCGGGTACAGCGAGCGCACCGCATAAAAATTGACCATGAAGTACGGATACGCCATCGCGATCGCACCGCACACGATCTGCGTGATGAAGAAATGCACATAGGACTCGGCGCTGAGGTGGTTGCCCGAGACCCGCACGGACAACGGCACGATGATGCCCGCGATGACCCAGAGTGCGAAGCAGGTCAGCACATTTCGTTTACCGAGCAGTAAGGTGTCCGACCGTGCCCGCGCGAGCGCATCGGTGTCGTAGGACTTGCCCTTGCGTAATCCGCTGGACACCGACCACAGATTGGCGAGCAGCACATTCGTCACGATGAAGCCGACGAGGAAACACAACCCGTAGGTGAGGGTCGCGATCTGGTCGAATCGGTGCTGTGCCTGCGCATCCAGCTTGCCGATGATCAGCGTCCGGTTGTGGTTGTAGCTGTACCAGATGGCGAGCGCGTTCGGCACGGCGATGGCGAGCGCCATGACCGGGTGCATGAGCCGCCGGGCTCGCAGCCGCCAGCTGGTCGGCGGCGGGTCGACCAGGTCGCGGGCCCTGGCGTCGAGGCACACCTCGAACTGCTGGGCCATGTCCGCGCCGCAGCGCCACCGCTTGTCCGGGTCGGGGTCGAGCGCACGGACCAGCGCGCGTTGCAGCGCGGCGGGGCAGTCGGCGGGAAGGTCTTGGTATGGCAGCGCTTTCGGGCTGCCTGACCGGCGCTCCAGCATGCCGTCGAGTGCCGTGCGATCGCCTCCTGTCACCGAGTCGTCGGCGAAAGGCTTTCGCCCGGTGAGCAATTCCCACAGCATGACGGCGAGCCCGTAGAGATCGCTTCGGGTGTCGAGGTCTTCGGCCGTGCCAGGTCGGTCCGGGTGCACCGCCGCCAGTTGTTCGGGCGACATGTAGGCGAGCGAGCCGCCGAAGTAGGCGACCGGGCTGTCGCCGGAGACGTTGCCGCTGAAGCTGATGTTGAAGTCCGCGAGCTTGGGCACGCCGTCCGCGGTGAGCAGCACGTTCGCCGGTTTGATATCCCGGTGCAGCACACCGGCATTGCCCGCGTAGTCGAGCGCCTCGGCCAGCCTGCGGCCGAGCCAGGCGATGGTTTCCGGCCAGGACAGCGTCGCGAGTTGGGCACGCAACGCCGATTCGCTCGGCCGGATCTCACCCTTGCCGGTCAGCACGGCGTCGATGACGTCGAGCAGCAGCAGGCCGGATCGTTGCTCCGCCTGCGTCGCTCTGACCCGCTCCAGCACGGTGAACAGCGTCCCGCCCGGCACGTACTGCATGTAGAGCAATCGGAGCTTGCGGCTCGCCAGCACCCGCTGGTCGAAGACCCGCACGATGTAGTCGTGGTCCAACTGCGCCAGCGTTTGCGGTTCAGTGCCCTTGTCCCTGGAGATCTTCACCGCGACGAGCCGCTGCATCGACCGCTGCCTGGCCAGGAACACCCTGGCGAACGCGCCGCGTCCGAGCCCGGTCATCAGGTCGAAGTCGTCGATCTTCTGCCCGACGTCGATCTCGTCGAGGTTGACCGGTTCGGCGGCCGACATCATCGTGCTGTGGTAGTCGTCGGTTGCCAGCATTTCCGAAAGCTGTTCGGCTTGTTCGGGATAGGCCGCGGTGTATTCGGCGACCTGCACCGACTGGTCTGCCCGCCGCCGCAGGTGGAACTCTTCGTAGATGAGGTCGGGCGGCAGCGGCCAGGTGCGCAACTCCGGCAGGTCCGCCACGTATTCCGCGAGCCGCTTCGGTTCGGTGTTGCGTCCCCACCGGTTGGCCAGATCGACCTTGATCAATTCGATCAGCGAGACCCGGCGTATCGCGGGCGACTCGGGCAGATAGGCCCGCAGATCGGGTGGGGTGTTCGCGGTGCGCCACGCGTCGGCGAAGCGCTCGACCACGTCGGCGACGCTGTTGCCGCGGGAATCCACGGGCGAACGGTCGGATGCGACCGTCGCCCCCGAAACCGGCGGGGCGGGGTGCGCCATCTGCGCATCGTATCTCTGCGGTCCCCGGGAAACCGAACGTTTGCCCGGAAATATCCGGACTACCAATCCGCACGGCATGATCGAAGGCCTATGGCGGACGGTGGGAGTGTTTCTCAGCAGCGCCGAATCGGCGGCGAGAGTTACTTGTCCATCCCTGCGTGGGGTGTGAAAGCCCAGCGGGCGTAGGTGTTTTCGGGGCGCACGGTGATCACATCACAGGTCGAGACGACCGCATCGGCGGTGCCGTCGAGGTGTTCGAGGTTCGGTGTGATCACTGCTTCGGCATCGAAGCGGTGGACCGCGCCCAATAGCTCGACGATTCGGTCCTCGGTGGCATCGACCACGACGGTTTGAGTGAGATCGTAACCGAGTCTCCTTGCGAGACTACGCATCTGCCTCTCATCCCAAACCTGCTGCGCGCCCGACACGTCGCGCCGCACATAGCCGAGTGCGGTTGGTTTCACTGCCATCACCACCTTCCTCGTCACCAAGTCAACTCTGACATCGGCGTTTCCGCCACCCCGGCGTGCAGGACATCGCGGTTTGCCGCGTGCCTTTCGTGCAGACAGTAGCTGAGTCGCGTACCCCCCAGGCTATAGGCAGTAGGGTTTCTACGGAAACGAACCGTTTCCGAAAGTGGGTCGACATTCATGCGCGTGCGAATTTTTCGCTCGACCGTTGTGCTGTGTTGCGTGATTTTCGGGTTGGCTCTCCTACCTTCCGGCGCCGCGCATGCCGTCGGCCCGAATCCCGTTCTGGTAATTGGCGGATTCGACGCGAATCAGACCAAATTGGACAACTTGCGCGCCTGGCTCGGGTCGCGCGGTTACCCGGCCTATTCGATGCAGTTGCTCGGGACCCCCACCGGCACTGCGCCGATTGCCGAGTCGGCGAAGGCGGTTGCCGACAAGGTCGCCGCGATCCGGCACGAGACCGGTGCGGCGCGGGTCGATCTGGTCGGTCACTCGATGGGCGGTTTGGCGCAGCGGCACTACGTGAAGTTCCTTGGCGGGCTTGGCCGGGTCGGCACCTATGTCGACTTCGGGACGCCGGAGGAGGGGGAACCGCTCGCCGTGGCGTGTGCGTTGTTCGCGCAGGGCTGTCGTGATCTGCTGCCCGGTTCTGCGTTCCTCGCCGAGCTCAACGCGCCGCCCGCGGTTCCGGCCGGGCTGCCCGCGTTCCACCTGTTCTCCGACACCGAGGGCGGCGAAACGAAGCTGCTGCCCGGTGCCGTCAATGCCAGCGTTCAATCGTTCTGTCCCGGGCGCAAAGTCGGCCATCCCGACGAACCGACCGATCAGGCGATGCAGCAGCTGATCGACTCCGCGTTGCGCGGCGGACCGCTGGCGACGACCTGCCGGTAGCGACAAAGTATGTGTAACCGCCGGTAACTGTAACCGTGGGTTACACATAACTTCGGGGGATTTCGAAGACGTGGGCGCGGATCGCAGCTCGCAGATCTTCAGACGAGGGACAGCGTACCTTGTGCTGCCCCTTGTTGTCACAAGACCCTCAAGGTTCGCGAATACCCCAAATAACCGACCAAGCGCTTGCTACGCTCGGCCGCATGATCTCCACGGCGGTGTGGGGCACCGGCAATGTCGGCCGGGCGGCCATTCGGGCCGTCGAGGCGCATCCGGCGCTCGAACTCACGGGTGTGCTCGTGCACAATCCCGGCAAAGTCGGCCGCGACGCGGGGGAGTTGAGCGGACTCGACTATCGCGTCGGCGTTGCCGCGAGCGACGACATCGAGGCGATGCTGGCCGCCGCGCCACAGGCGATCGTGTACGCGGCGTCCGGTGATATCCGGCCCGACGACGCGCTCGCCGATATCGTGCGGGCGATCCGGGCAGGTGCGGTGGTCGTCACGCCCGCGCTCTACGCCCTGTACGACCCGCGCAATGCGCCTGCGGAAGTGCGTGATCCGGTGCTGGCCGCGATCGAGGAAGGCGGCGGTTCACTGTTCGTCTCCGGCGTGGATCCCGGGTGGGGCAACGATGTGCTGCCACTGCTGGTGAGCGGCCTCGGCGGCACCGTGGATGTGCTGCGCTGCCAAGAGATCTTCGACTACGCCACCTATGACCAACCGGACTCGGTCCGCTATCTGGTCGGCATGGGCCAGCCGATGGACTATCAGCCGCCGATGCTCGCGGCGACCGTGCCGACCATGGTGTGGGGCGGGCAGATTCGGCTGATGGCGCGCGCACTCGGCGTCGAACTCGACGAGATCCGCGAGACGCTGGACCGGCGGGCGCTCGACACGACCATCACCACCGCGTCGATGGGGGACTTCGAGGCGGGCACGCAGGGGGCGGTGCGATTCGAGGTGCAAGGCATCGTTGCGGGGGTGCCGCGCATCGTCATCGAGCACGTGACCCGCATCCATGCGTCCTGCGCGCCGGACTGGCCCGCGCCCGCCGACGGCGACGGCGCGCACCGGGTGATCATCGAGGGCCGCCCGCGCATCGAGGTCACCATCGAGGCGACCGACGAGGGCGGCAATCGGGCCGCGGGCGGAAACGCCACTGCCGTAGGGCGTTTGGTGAGCGCCATCGATTGGCTCGTCGACGCCGAGCCCGGGCTCTACGACGCGCTCGACATCCCACTGCGGCCGGCGGTCGGCAAACTCGGAAGGAAAAACCCATGATCATCGACATTCCCGCGGGCAAGGATCCGATCGGCTACGTCTGGGGCGAAATGGTGCCGGGCATCGGCCTGGCCGCGTCGCAGTTCTCGCTGTCGGTGTACTCGCACAGCACCTTGGGTCTGCGCGAATTCGAGGCTGCCCGCCTGCGCATCGCGCAGATCAACGGATGCCTCTTCTGTCAGGACTGGCGCACCGAGCGCGACGGGAAGAAGGTGGAACCCGAGTTCGCCGACGCGGTCACCGAATGGCGCACCACCGATGCGTTCGACGAACGCACCAGGCTCGCTGCCGAATACGCCGAACTGTACGCACTCGACCACCACAGCATCGACGACGATTTCTGGACTCGCATGCTGGCCCATTACTCCCAGACCGAGGTCGTCGAACTCAGCATGAGCATCGGCTCCTGGCTGGCCTTCGGCCGCCTCAACCGCGTACTCGGCCTCGACACCGCCTGCGTCCTCCCCGGCCACTCCGCGGCCTGACCTCGCCGAAATCCGCACTCCTTCTTGGGATCCGCACCCCCTCAGGGCCCCCGCAGTGGGTGCGGATCCCTAGAACCGGTGCGGATTTCGAGGAGTGGGCGATCACTCGGAACGCTTCGGCGGCCACAGACTGTCGTCGGCCGCGTCGTAGAGCTGGTACTCCAATCCCAGGATGAGGCCTTCGATCAAGCGGCGGACCGCTGTTGCCGCGCTGTCGACGGCGGAACTGCGGTGTCGGCGCCGGTCGGCGCGATCGGCGGCGGTCACGCGCACCGAATGGCCTGCGGCTTCCACATTGAGCAAGGCGTGGCGGTAAGCGGCGGGAACGCGGGAATTCCAGCCATGCAGCGCGGCAACGACGAATCGGTGCAGCTGCTCATCGACCGGTTGTCCGTACTGAGTCCGGACATAGTCGCGAACCTGTGCGGGCGAGTCGACGGCCCCCATCGGCAGCACAACGAACTCGTAATTCATCTGTCCAACGGTAGCGCGATTCGCCGAAAAACAGGCTGGGACAACAACTCTGCGAATTACTGTTTAGGCACCCATGCTGGTTGTCCGTCGACGAGGCCCGTCTCGAATAATTCCGGGGCGTCCAAAACCGCCCTGAGCAGGTCGTGCGCCTCGACCGGCGACAGCGTCGCCGGGTAGCGGATGTATTCGAGCGCGGCGGTATTGCGGACCAGGAATCGGTGCCGGAATTCGGTGTCGTCGACGTAGGTGAGGGCGATGCGGCCGGACCAGTCGATGTCGTGCGTGCCGTCTGGGCGCCTGGTGAAAACCACCTCCTGGTCGGCGACCGAATCGTGGCCGAGCAGGTAGATGTTGAAGGCGAGAAATTCGAGTTGATCGGCATCGACGAGCGGCAGCGGGTCCGCGGTTAAGCGTTGTGGTGTCAACGATTTCAATTGAAACATTTTCCCCGGCGTGGCGGCGAGGAATCCGGTGCCGTCGTCCTCACCCCAGTATGTCGAGGACAACGTGCAGCGCCCGTAGTTCTGCCACACCACCGGCGATGCCCAGTCCTCCTCGTCCCCTGTGCCTTTCGGTGCACCGTCGGCGCTGTACCCGACCGTCCGGAGATGCAGGTCGAACCATAGATTGCCGTTCTCGTCGATCCGCCCGGTCCACGCGAACTCCTCGATCGCGTGCCCGGCAGGCCATGGGTTTCCCGGGAAGACAATCCGTCCCACCGTCGGTCTGCCTTCCAGGTCGATCCTTTCCATCCCTCGAACCTAGCGACCGCCACCGACATACCGCGCGGCACCCGTCATTCTCGGCAGGTAGCCGCTATCGCCTGGTCCAACTCGGCACTGATCAACGGCTAGCTGCGGCCGAAATTGGCGTGACTGCCTTGATCGGACTGGAACACTTCCAGAACCGGAACCTCGAGATAGTCATATTCGGGGGAGGTCGCATATCTGGTCGGCATATTCGCGCGGCAGATCGAAACGGCGCAGCAAGGGCGGTCAGGCCTTCACCGCCGTCTCGTCGCCCGCCTCGTCCACCGTGCGCTTCGGACCGGTGAACCAGGTGCGGGCCGAGACCACCCACCAGATGCCGATCGCGCCGACGACGCCGATCAGTGCGATCGGCGCGTAATTGACTGTCGTCCACGTGAACTCGCTGTTCCATGGATAGCCGCGATCATCCATCGGCAGGATGAACAGGAGGCTGATCAGCACGATCCAGATCAGCGCGACGACGCCGATCGGGCGATACCAGCGGCCGAGTTGCCAAGGGCCGGTTCGGAATCGGGCACCGTGCCACTGCCGCAACAGGATCGGAATGCCGTAGGCGATGTACAGCCCGATGGTCGCCACCGAGGTAGCGGCGGCGTAGGCGGTCGGCGCGTTCTCCGCGGGCACCAGCATCGACGGAATCAGCAGCAGGAACGCGAAGAACGAGATGAACAGCACCGCGTTCACCGGCACCTTCCGCGCCGAAAGCTTCGACCAGAGCGGCGATCCCGGCACCGCGCCGTCGCGGGCGAACGCGAAAAGCATGCGCGAGGCCGAGGTGACCGAGGCGTAGCCGCAGAACAATTGGGCGATCGCGGCGATGACGAGCAGCAGCCCCGACCAGAACGAGTTCAGCGAATTCTCCAGGATGTAGATCACCGGGTAGCCGCTGTTCTTCGTCGGATCAAGGGCGTCCTCGAGATTCGGGATCGCGAAAGTGACCGCCATGATGAGCAGATAGCCCGCGATCGCCGAGACCACGATGGTGTTGATGATGCCCTTCGCCGCCATCCGCGAGGCGTCGTGGGTTTCCTCGGACATGTGCGCGGACGCGTCGTACCCGGTGAACGTGTACTGGGCGTGCAGCAGGCCGAGCAGGAAGCTGAACGCCACCCCGCCGAACCCGACTGCGCTGTTGTCCACGGTTTCGGTGAACACGAACTCGATGCTCTGATGCTGTTTCGCGCCGAACGCGAGGACGAGCACGAAGATCGCCACGCCACCGACGTGCCACCACGCGGAAATGTTGTTGATCACCGCGGACAGGTGCGGTCCGATCGCGTTGAGCACCGCGTGCAGCACCAGGATCGCGAGGAAGACCAGGAAAATCGCGGTGCGGTCGGTGCCGATATCGATGCCGATCACGTTCAGCACGACGGTCGTGAAGATCGCCGCCCCGTAGTCGATGGCCGCGGTCACCGCGATCTGGCCGATCAGGTTGAACCACCCGGTGAACCAGCCCCAGACCGGCCCGCCGAGCTGCGAAGCCCACCAATACAACCCGCCCGAGGTCGGATAGGCCGACGCCAATTCCGCCATCGCCAGGCCGACGAACAACACCATGATCGAGACGAGCGGCCAGCCCCATGCCATGGTGATCGGCCCACCATTGGCCAAACCTATTCCGTAACTGGCCAATCCGCCCGTCAGGATGGAGACGATGGTGAAGCTGATGGCGAAATTGGAGAAGCCGGACCACGATCTGGCCAGTTCTTGTTTGTAGCCGAGTTCGGCGAGCCGACGTTCGTCGTCGGACGGGGACGGTGTTTCGGTCATGTAGTGCTCCCGGGTGTAAACACTGCCCTCACACAGCGTTTGCCAGAAGATCAGTGTGAAGTAATCACGGGTCAACCGCTCGGCAACCAGGAATTCCGCCGAAAATCGCCGTGACCTGGCCCATGCGCCCGGCTGTCGGTGCTGGGTCGTAGCGTGAGGAGTATGCAACGACTGGTGGTCATCGGCGGGGACGCGGCGGGCATGTCGGCGGCGTCGCAGGCGCGCAGGCTCGAGGACGCGAGCGAGCTGGAGATCGTCGTCTTCGAGCGCGGCCGGTTCACCTCGTTCTCCGCCTGCGGCATCCCGTACTGGGTGGGCGGGGATGTGACCGACCGGGACGCGTTGATCGCCCGCACCCCCGAGGAGCACCGCGCCCGCGGCATCGATCTGCGGCTGCGCACCGAGGTGACCGAGATCGACGTCGCCGGTCGCCGAGTACGCGCCCGCGACCTCGAGTCCGGGGCCGAAACCTGGACGGAGTACGACAAACTCGTGATCGCCACCGGCGCGCGCCCGATCCGGCCGCCGCTGCCAGGCATCGACGCGGCAGGCGTGCACGGCGTGCAGACCCTCGACGACGGGCAGGCGCTGATCGACACCCTCGAGCGCACCGAGGGCAAGCGCGCCGTCGTGGTCGGCGCGGGCTATATCGGGGTCGAGATGGCCGAGGCGTTCATCAATCGCGGCTATGAGGTCACCATGGTCAACCGCGGCTCCGAGCCGATGGCGACCCTGGATCCGGACATGGGCGCACTGGTGCGCGCCGCCATGCAGGGCATGGGCATCACCGTTGTCGACGATGCCGAGGTGACCGAGCTGCGCACCGACGCGCAGGGACGGGTCAGCGCCGTGGTCACCGCAGGCGCCGAATACCCCGCGGACGTGGTGGTGCTCGGCATCGGGGTGCGCCCGGACACGGACCTGGCCCGTGCCGCCGGGCTGCCGCTGGGGGAGCACGGCGGGCTGCTCACCGATCTGGCGATGCGGGTGCGTGGCCACGAAAACATCTGGGCGGGCGGCGATTGCGTGGAGGTGCTGGATCTGGTCTCGGGCCGGGACCGCCATATCGCGCTCGGCACCCACGCCAACAAGCACGGTCAGATCATCGGCGCCAACATCGGCGGCGACTACGCCACGTTTCCCGGCGTGGTCGGCACCGCGGTGAGCAAGGTGTGTGACCTCGAGGTCGCGCGAACGGGCTTGCGGGAGAAGGACGCTCGGGCGGCGGGCCTGCAGTACGTCACCGTCACGATCGAATCGACCAGTCGCGCAGGCTATTACCCGGACGCGGCGGGGATGACGGTGAAGATGCTGGCCGAACGCCGCACCGGGCGGCTGCTCGGCGTGCAGATCGTCGGCAGGGAGGGCGCGGGCAAACGGGTCGACATCGCGGCCGTCGCGCTCACCGCGCGCATGACGGTCGAGCAGATGACCGCGCTCGATCTCGGGTACGCACCGCCGTTTTCGCCGGTGTGGGATCCCGTGCTGGTGGCGGCGCGCAAGGCGGTGGCCGCGGTCCGCAAGCGCGGGTAGCCGGGATCAGTAGTCGCTGAACAACTTCAGCAGATCCTCTTTGCCGAACATGAGTGCGGCATCGCGGGCCGAGGGGGTGCCCTGGTCCGGGTCGGCGCCCGATTCGAGCAGCAGCCGCACGATCTCGGTTTCGCCCTTGAAGACCGCACCCGCCAACGGAGTTTGGCCCTTGTCGTTCGCGATCGTCGGATCGGCGTCGCGGTCGAGCAGCGCGGCGACCGCATCGCGATGGCCGTGATAGGTGGCGAGCATGAGCAAGGTGTCGCCTGCCTCGTTCCTCAAGTCCGCCGAGACGCCGGCGTCCAGATAGGTGGCGAGCGAGGCGGCGTCGCCCTGCCTGGCGAAACCGAAGATCTTGGTGGTCAGCTCGAGCAGTTCCGGATCCATGTCAGCGCCCATTCGCTCATTCCTACCAGGTGCGCGACCCGGCCGATCCTCGGTTGCCCGCGTGCCGTCCTGTGCTGGGAAAATGCCCGCATTGTCCGAGGAGCGGCGTGGCGAGTGGTCGCGGTAACGCCCACGTGGTGTATCAGCCGCTGTGAGTCGGTATAGTCGCCGCGGATGAGTAGTGTCACCACCGCCGATGAGCCGGAGACCCAGCACCGTCGACTCGGGGTCGTGGTGTGGCTGGCACCGGTGCTCTCCGCCGCGTTCACCGCGTTCTGTCTGCTGCTGCCGGTCTGGCCCTACCAGAAGATCACCGGTGGGTTCATCGACCTCCAGGTGTATCGCCTCGGTGTCGACGCCCTACGCCACGGCGCGGACATGTACGGACAGCTGCCGCAGACCACCATCGGCGCCGGGCTGCCGTTCATCTACCCGCCGTTCGCCGCGCTCGCGCTGAGCCCGTTCGCGCTGCTGCCGTGGGAGGTTGCCGCGTTCAGCTTCTTCGTCTCGTCGGTGGCCGCGCTCGCCCTCACGTTGTACCTGGTCGCTCGCCGGATCTGGCCCGCGGAGCAGCAGCGCACGCTCGCGCTGTTCGCGACCGCGTGCGCGACCCCGCTCGGCCTGCTGTTGGAACCGGTGCATTCGACGCTGGACTTCGGTCAGGTGAACCTGCTGCTGATGGCGTTGGTCGCCGCCGACTGCCTCACGCACAAGCCGCGCTGGAAGCGCGGCATGCTGATCGGCATCGCCGCCGCGATCAAGCTGACCCCGGCCGCGTTCGTGCTGTATTTCCTGGTGCGCAAGGACTACAAGTCGGCGGCGACGGCCGCGGCCACCGGCGTGGGCGCCACGCTGCTCGGCTTCGCCATCCTGCCGCACGATTCCGCGAAATACTGGTTCGGCGGTCTCGGCAACGTGTCCGGTTTGAGCGGTTCCGCATTCCATACCAATCAGTCGATTCAAGCGGTCATGGCTCGGCTGCGGGTGCCGGAGCCGCTGTTTACCGGCCTGTGGGTGGTGCTCGGGCTCGCGCTGCTCGTGCTGGTGGTCGCGGCCATGCGGCGCGCGGTCGACTTCCCGCCGCTCGCGCTCGGCATCAACGCGGTCTTCACCCTGCTGCTCTCGCCGATCTCCTGGTCGCACCACTGGGTCTGGATCGCCCCCGCGCTGCTCGGCGCCGTCGGATACGCCACGCTGCTGCCGCGCAAGCAGGCCATCGGGTGGTCGGTGACCATCGTGGTCATCACCGCGGTGTTCGTCTACGGCCCGCAGAACTGGCTGCCCGCGGCGGAGAATCGCGAAACCGCGTGGACGCCATGGCAACACGTCATCGGCAACACCTATGTCTGGTTCAGCGTGCTGCTCGTCGCGCTGTATCTGGTCTCGGGCCGACGCAAGCGCACCCCTGCGCCGGAACCGGTGACCGCGCTGGTGCCGCAACACCAGTCCTGACCTCCGCGGTGTTTGCCGCTGCAATCCTCGGGTAGCGCGTCAGGGACGGGCCGAACGGCCGTCGCCGACAGCAGTACTCGAGGCAAGGAGGGATGCACATGGCCGCCCCACGTGGCTTCGCCGCCATGGATGCAGAACGGCAACGCGAGATCGCCAGCCAAGGTGGCAAGGCGAGCAGCGGTAGCTTCGACAACGACCCCAAGCGCGCCAGCGAGGCGGGCAAGAAGGGAGCGGCGGCACAGCCGGTCGAGGCCAAACGCCTCGGCGGCGCGCGCAGCCACCAGAACCGCTGACCTGACAAGCAGATTCGAGGGGCGAGGTCTTTCGGCCTCGCCCCTCGTGCTGTCACGGGGGTGCAAGGGCGATGCAAGAGCCCCGCAATCGGTGCTGGGCACAGTCGAAGTCATGAACGAGACATTCGATGTGGTGGTGGCCGGCGCCGGACCCGTCGGTCTGATGCTGGCGTGTGAATTGCGGCTTGCCGGGGTGGACGTGCTTGTGGTCGAGCGGCTGACGGAGCCAGATCTGACGATCAAAGCCGGTGCGATCAATGTGCCTACCGCACAAGCGTTTTATCGACGCGGCCTGTTGCCGGAGCTGATCGAGGAGCAGCGGAAGGTGATCAGCGCTATGCGGGCGGGATGGGGAATGGCCGACGAGGGGGCCGAGGAGGGAGCGCCGCAGCGGCCGCCCTTTGCCGGTCACTTCGGCGGCCTCATGCTCGATCTGGACGATATCGACTTCGACGATCCGGTTTTCGCCGAGCTCGGCCCAGCCGCGACGGTATTTCTGGTGACGCAGCAGCGGATCGAGGCGGTCCTCGGCGCCTGGGCGGCCGAGTTGGGTGTGCCGATTCGGCGCGGCGTCGAACTGACCGACTTCTCCGACGACGGCGGCGGTGTCACGGTGCGCGCGGGCGACGACGTGGTGCGTGCGGGCTGGTTGGTCGGATGCGATGGTGGCCGCAGCACCGTGCGGAAACTGGCGGCGTTCGACTTCCCCGGGTTGGGCCCGGAGATCACCGGGCATCAGGCAATCGTCGACCTGACCGGCGCCGAAGGGCTGGAACCCGGTTGGGTCACCACCCCACACGGCATCTACGTCGTCAACGGGATGACGACAGGCCGCATTCTCACCGTAGAACTCGACGGGCCGCCCGCCGACCGGGACGCGCCCATCACCGCAACCGAACTCGAGCACAGCTTGCGCGCGGTAACCGGCGCAGAGATACACATCAGCGCGGTGCATTCGGCGACCCGATTCACCGACAACACGCGACAGGCCACCGACTACCGGATGGGTAGGGTGTTGCTGGCAGGCGATGCGGCACATGTGCATTCGCCGTTCGGCGGCCAAGGACTCAACCTCGGCGTCGGTGACGCAGTGAATCTGGGCTGGAAACTGGCTGCGGTGGTGCAGGGCTGGGCGCCGGAGAACTTGCTCGATACCTATACCGCCGAACGGCATCCGATCGGTGCGTGGGTGTTGAACTGGACCAGGGCGCAGGTCGCGCTGATGCGACTGGACCAGCGCAGCAAGCAACTTCGCGAGGTGATGGCCGAACTGCTGACCACTCGCGACGGCGCGACCATGGTCTTCAAGAAGATCTCCGGTGTGCTGCATCGCTACGACCTGGGTGGCGGGCATGAGCGAGTCGGTGCGGCGATGCCGGACCTCGAGCTGTCCGACGGGTCACGGTTGGGCGAGCACTTCGCCGCCGGTGGTGCGGTGCTGTTCGACTTCGCCGACTCGGCTGAATTGCGTGCGGCAGCGGCGAAGTGGGCGGCTCGGGTGCGCGTGGTCACGGCCAAGACCGCCGAACCGACCGACCTGACCGGCCTGCTGGTTCGCCCCGACGGATTCGTGGCCTGGGCCGCCGACGTGGGGAGCCTGGACGGGCTCACCGACGCGTTGGCTCGCTGGTTCGGCGAGCCCGCCTGAGTCGGACCGTTCTCGCGCGGGCCGCAATACCCTTGTCCTCAACGGTATTGCGGCCCGCGTCGATCAGGCGAGTTCCCAGGTCGGACCGAGATGGATGGCGCGATATACCTCGTTGCGGATGGCGTTGGCCTGATCGTCGGTCATGGTGCTGGCCAGCGGGCGTAGCGTCAGGCGGACAAGGGCATTCGTCTGGCCCGGTGTGAGCTGGAGTCGCTCCCTTGCCTTTTCGGGGAGGTCGGCCCACGGGGTGCGCGCGATGACGAGGACCGATTCGATATCGTCGAGTCGGTCGTGCAGGACCGCGCGGACGGTGTCGCCGAGGGTTTCGTCGTCGGTGTCGTCGGTGATCACCACCGAGAGGTCCCGGCGGATCGGCGGCAGCATGGAGACCGGACGCCACGGCGACAGATCGCGCATCTGCTCGGCGATGCGCGGGTGGTCGGACCGCAAGTAGCGAATATCAGGAATTCCCTTGCGCAGCATGAGGGCTCGGTCCAAACCCATGCCGAGCGCGAGGCCCGACCAGCGGGCGGGATCGAGGCCTGCGCAGGCGAGGACGTGGTCGGCGATGAGGCCGCACTCGGCGAGCTCCAGCCAGGTGTCGCCGAGCCGGACGTCCACCTGTCTGCCGAGGGCGGTATACGGATGTTCGGCCGGGGTCGTGCGCCAGGCGGCGCCGGGCAGCACCGCGTCGACGAGGTGGGCGAGCATGGTCTGCACGTCCGCGTCGCCGGTATCGGGTCGTGAACGCAGCCGCCACAGATCGACCTGATGGGGTTCACCGACATGGATCCGATCGACGACGTCTCTGCGGTAGGTCAGGCCCGGCACGACGATCAGTTCGTCGACAGCGCTCTTGCCGACGTATTCCGTTAGCGCAGTAGGGATGTCGGCGGTCGTGTGGCTGCGCAGCATCGCGGTCGGGCTGAGGTAGCGGGTGTAGCGCGCGTCGCGGGTGACGTCGGCCGGGTCGTAGCCGAGCTTGTCGTAGTTGTCGGCGACGGCCACGATCGGTGAGTTGCGGACAACACGCACCGTGGCCGTCCATGCGCGCGCCAGGGCGTTGACCGTTCCGTGCAGCAGCGTCTGCATGGCGTGGGGACCATGCGCGGCGTCGCTCAGGTCGCGCACGGCCAGTGCGGCGGACAGATCGAGGGGAGTGAGATAGGTAGGCATCGGTAATCCCTTGGTAGCCGGTCGGATTCGGTGAAACCCCCGAACCGGCGCCGACCACAGGAACTACGTGAGTGTGCGCACGCAGCAACCCCCGCGGCCGACCATCGGCCCGGGGCACAGAAATCGCGTGCACGTGTACATGTCGCAAAGCCTAAGCGGGAACCGACCGGAAGGCCAGCGCGAATCGTTTTTGTTGAACGATCGGTCCATATGGGGTAGGTTTCTCGATCGTGGGCAGAACGAAGGAATTCGATCCGGATGTGGCGTTGCGGACGGCGATGGAGCTGTTCTGGCGGCAGGGGTACGAAGCCACCTCGATGCAAGATCTGGTCGACCATCTCCGGCTCGGGCGCGGCAGCATCTACGGCGCGTTCGGCGGCAAGCGGGAGCTGTATCTCAAGGCGGTCGAGCGCTACAACGAAGACGCAAGGGCCGGCTTGCTCGGTCAGCTCTCCGTGCCGGGGTCCGCGCTCGACGCGGTGCGCGCCATGATCCGCTGGTATGCCGAGACCTCGTTGGCCGATGACGCGCGAAAAGGCTGTCTGATGACCAACACCGCGGTCGAGTTGCCTGGCGACGAGGGCGCGAGGCAGCTGGTCACCTCGGGTCTCGAGACCATGGAAACGGTGCTCACGAGCGCGCTGATGCGAGCCCGTGCCGAGAGTGAGCTCGCGGCGGATCGCGATCCCGTCGCGCTGGCCAGGTTTCTGGTGACCCTGCTGCAGGGCGTCCGGGTGGTCGGCAAGACGCCGCTGCGGCAACGGTTCCTCGACGACACCGTCGATCAGGCGCTCGCCATGCTCGGCTGACCCTTCGGCCCGCAAATTCTCGCACAGCTCGTTTCGTATTGTCGTGTCCATTTTCTGGACCGAACGTTAAAGAAAAGGATTGTTCTGTGGTTTCCACTGTTCCGACCGACGCCGAGCTCGCCGCCTCCCTGGCCGGCGATTTCACCAGTAGCTACGCGGAGGTCAACGGCATTCGCCTGCACCATGTCACCGGCGGGACCGGCGCGCCGGTGATCCTGCTCGGCGGGTGGCCGCAGACCTGGTGGCAGTTCCGAAAGATCATGCCGGAGTTGGCCCTTCGCCACGAGGTGACCGCCGTGGACCTGCGCGGCATGGGCGGCTCGGCCAAGCCGGAAGCCGGCTATGACAAGAAGACGATGGCCCGCGATATCCACGAGCTGATCCGGCACCTCGGCCACGAGTCCGCGTTCGTTGTCGGGCACGATATCGGCGCCTCGCTCGGCTATCACCTCGCCGCGAACTTCCCGCAGTCGGTGCGTCGGCTGATCACCGTGGACATGGGGGTGCCGGACGCGGCGTGGCAGGCGATTCCGATGTTGCCCGGTAGCGACGAACAGGCCGAGGCACTCGCGCACGGGCTCGGCGGCTACCCGTGGTGGTTCGCCTTCAATCAGCTGCGCGGGCTGCCGGAAGCGCTGCTCGCCAACCGCTTTCGGCTGCTGATCGACTGGCTCTACCGGCACATGCTGCTCGATCAGGACGCCGTCGACGAGCAGGCGCGGCGCATCTACGCGCACGCCTACGATTCTCCCGACGCCATCCGGGCCGGAAACGGTTGGTACCAGACGATGCGCCAGGACATCGCCGACCTCGACACCTATCCACCGGTGACCCTGCCGATCCTGACCCTGGCGGGGGAGCAGTCGTATCCGCACCTGCGCGAACAGATGTCGGCGGACAAGGGCACCGACATCCAGGTCGTCGAGATCAAAGGCAGCGGGCACTACCTCCCCGAAGAACAGCCGGAACAGCTACTGCGCGAACTGTTCTCGTTCTTCGCGCCGAGCGTGATCGCGAGCTCCTAGGTCAGTTGCAGAACGTGCCGCAGGAGATGTTGAGTTGGGTGTCGGTGATGGCGGCTGCGTGATCCGAGGCGGCGAATGCCGCGACGTGGCCGACGTCGGCACGGGTGGCAGCGCGTTTGAGCAGTGAGGTGTCGATGATCGCCTGTCAAGTGGTCGAGGGCGCGTCCGCTCCTGGCGCGAAGACCGTCGTACTCGTGCCACGGCTCCGTGGCATCATCGACCTTGTTTACGAAGCAATTCCGTCACGGTGTTGTCCCAACTCTTTCCATAATATTCGCTATAGTATTCCAGATATGAGCGGGCCTCGAAATCGGGATGCACGAGCGAAGCTCCGGGCGAAATTCCGTATTCGTACCCAATTTCCTCTCGGGCCGTTTCTCGAGATATCTCACCTCTCTCATATCTTTCGTAGATACCATTGATCTCCGCGTCGTCGAAGCCGGGTCCGATATCCGGACCTCCGTTCTTCAATATTCTCTTGCGTGAATCGCGCAATGCTATTTCTGCGTCGCCCTCGTTTTTAAATTGCTCCCATACCCTCGCTGCTGCCCATGATGTCCTGTTGTGCATCCATCGTGGGTCATGCAACAGGTCACGCAATGCCCGGTCGGCTACGCCCTCGGCTTCGAGCAGTTCCTGCACCTTGGCTACCACACGCTCTGGTGTCTTTCTCTCGTCTGGCTTGTTCTGCGGGTGGTAGCCGTCCGGATGGGCGTGGTTGGTTTCGTGCGCAAGAATACTTACCGTCTTCAGCGTGTCCTCTCGATGCACGCCGTCGATATTGATGACAGGAGGATCGAATCTGGTCCGATTTCCGCTTCCTATTTCACCGTAGCGGATTTCCCATCCGGCGCCTCTGAGGTCGAGAATTCTCTGTGCCAATGTGTGGTCGTACCGGCGGATCAGTGCGTCGACTTCCGGGTCCATGTGTTCGAGCAGCGGGATACTCCGATCCGGAAAATCTCGACTAGAGTCCCGCTCCTCCGTTGACCGCTCACGGTTACCTATCCCAGCCGCGTCGGGATTCTCGCTTGGATGGCTGTGGTCTTCGGCACTGAATTTATGTGCCGCAGCACGTAATACGGTGCCAGCCTCTCGGGGCATATCCGACGCGATATTACCGCCTATCCTGATATCCCCCGCCAGAAGATTGCGAAATTTCTTCCACGCATCGCTGAATGCCGTGCCGATGCTCACGTCTAATCCTGCCTGAAGCGCGTTTGGATGATCGGGCTTTATGTATCTTCGAGTAGGTCGGGATCGCTGTTAATGGCGGTGGCATCCTTTCGCTGGGTGGCTCGGGCCGAATGGGAGGCCGCAGTCGCAGCCGATCGATCTCGGCTAGCTCAGCGGCCCGTCCAACCAGCATGTCGGTCAGCGTAGGCGTTCGGCGACCTCGGGGAGGCGGGCGACCATGGCGATGGCGAAATCGGCGAGCAGGTCGACGAGGCCGTCGCGGTCGACGTCGAGTCCGCCGTCCAGCCACACCAGGACGAGTTCCGACGCGCCGCCGGTGATCAGCTGCGAGGTCGTGGCGACCGCGGTGTCGTCGCCCTCGGGGAGGTCGAGGACGAGGCGGGTCTGTTCGATGATGACGTCGGCGACCCGGCGCATGCCGGTGAAACGGCTGCGCATCATCGATTCGTTGCCGTAGGCCTGGGCGAAGACGACCTGGGCGCGGCGCGGGTCGTCGGTGAGTTCGATGATGAGCGCGGCGACACCGGCGCGGATCTTGTCCGCGGGGTCGCCGACCGTGTCGGCGACGGCCGTGCGGGCGCGTTCGAGCGCTGACTCCTGGATTTCCAGCAGCAGTGCCGCGGCGAGGGCATCGAGGTCGGGGAACGCCTCGTAGAAGAAGCGCGGGCCGACGCGGGCCTGCTCGCAGAGGCCCCGCACGGTCAGCGCGGACAATCCCTGGGTGCCGACGATGTCGAGGGCCGCGTCCAGCAGCCGTCTGCGCCGGTCTTCCCTGCGCTCGGCGGTCGACGTACCCCGGTAGGTGCCGCTGAATGCTCGGGTCACCCGAGCAGCCTTGCACACCAGAAGTCGGGAAACAACTGTTTACGGAAACGTGCGTTTCCGGTATGGTCGAGTTGTCGCAGTGTAGCGAAGGGACGGCCGTTATGAGTCTTCTTGTGCCCCAGAGGATCACCGATGTTCCCGGTGATGTCCGGCAGCTGCGCGCGCGCATCGCCAAACGCGCCCAACAGCTCGGCGCTCGTGTCGTCGATCAATACCCGTCCACCGCGCGTCCACTGGCGGAGCCGCCGCCTGGCAGCGGCTTACGGCCGGTCCTCGGCAACTTCGGTGCGCCGGGCATCGGCTACACCCTGCATGCGCTGAGTGATCCAGTCGGGTTGGCGCGCAATCGGTTTCGGCGCTACGGGCCGGTGAACTGGATGGGTGTGCTCGGGCGTCCGGTCGTCGGTGTCTACAGCCCGGCCGCCATCGAGGCGGTGCTGATGGACCGGGACAAGGTGTTCTCGGCGCAGCGTGGCTGGGAATTCATGATCGGCCCGTTCTTTCACGGCGGGCTGCTCCTTCGTGATTTCGACGAGCATCTGTTCCACCGCCGGATCATGCAGCAGGCCTTCACCCGGCCGAGGCTCGTCGGCTACCTCGACCTGACCACGCCGCGCATCACCCGCGGCGTCGGTGGATGGCAGCCGGCCGAGGACTTCCCGCTCTACGACGCGATCAAGGAGATTCTGCTCGCACAAGCCACCGAGGTTTTCGCAGGCGCCGAGCTCGGCCCCGAAAGCAGAGTGCTGGCGCGGGCTTTCGAGGACGCGGTGCACGGTGCGACCGCGCTCATTCGCACCAATGTGCCCGGGGGTGTGTGGTCGCGCGGTATCCGTGGCAGGCGGATCCTTGCCGAGCACTTCAGGCGCGAGCTGCCCGCAAAACGGGCAGGCGAGGGAAGTGACCTGTTCAGCGTGCTGTGTCGCGCCGAAACCGAGGAGGGCCACACCTTCTCGGATCAGGAGGTGATCGAGCACATGATCTTCGTGATGATGGCCGCGCACGACACCAGCACGATCGCCGCGTCGATGCTGGCCTACGAACTGGCCAGGCATCCCGACTGGCAGGACCGGCTGCGCGCGGAAGCCCGTGCCCTCGGCAAACCGGCCATCGAGTACGCGGATCTGGACCGACTACCCGGCCTCGACCTGGCGTTCAAAGAGACGCTGCGCCTGTATTCGCCGGTGGCGCAACAGGTTCGCGAAACCATCCGAGACACCGAGATCCTCGGCGGTTATGTGCCGAAGGGGACCCTCGTCATGGTCGGCCCCTACCCGATGATGCGCATCGAGGAGTACTGGCGTGACCCCGACACCTTCGACCCGGAACGCTTCGCCGACGACCGCCGCGAAGACAAATCCCACCGGTTGGCCTGGGCCCCGTTCGGCGGCGGCGCGCACAAGTGCATCGGCCTGTACTTCGGCGGGATGACCGTGAAAGCCGTACTGCACCAGATGCTCCTGCGCTACCGCTGGTCCGTGCGACCCGGCTACCAGGTGCCGCTGGTCGCGGGGACCGGTCCCATGCCCGCCGATGGTCTGCCCATCCACCTGGAACGACTGCCGTCATGAGAATCATCGCCGATCGCTCCCGCTGCGAGGGACACGCGATGTGCGAAGCCATCGCGCCCAACCTCTTCCGCGTCGGCGACGACGCCCTCGTCACCCCCCTTGTCGACACCGTCGCCGAATCCGACAGGGAACTGGCCGAACTGGCCATCGACAGCTGTCCAGTGGCGGCGCTGCGCCTGAGCTGATCCCACTGGGTGACACCGGCGCTTGATCAACAGTTTGGATCTGCTCGAACGAGGCATTACCCGGTCGATACGACAGGCTCGGCGAGGAGGTTCAGGTGTCGACTGGAGTGTTGATCACAGTGATCGTGCTGGTGGTCGTCGTCGCTGCGGCGGTGATCGCCCTACTGGTGTGGCCGATGGTGCGCAGGCAGCGATTGCGCAGCCGGTTCGGGCCGGAATACGACAGGACCGTGCAGGAACACGACGACCGGCGCACGGCCGAACGTGAACTCGCCCAACGGGAACGGCGCCACGCCGAACTGGAACTTCGTCCACTGACGTCGGACCAGAAGCAGCTCTACACCGCGCAATGGGTCGAGGTGCAAGAGCAGTTCATCGACGATCCGCAGGCGGCGCTGCAGGCCGCGGACCGGCTACTGACCACGGTGCTGGCCCAACGCGGCTATCCCACCGAGAATTTCGATCAACAGGTCGCCGACCTGTCCGTGGAACACGCGGAACCCCTCGGCCATTACCGCGCCGCGCATGAGATCGCGACCAAGGCCGACACTGGCGCGGTGTCCACAGAGGACCGGCGGACCGCCATCGTGCACTACCGAGACCTGTTCCAGGACTTGCTGAACGGTGCGAGCGGCGAACCGCAGACCGAACCGGCCAAGCATGAGAAGCACGACAAGAAAGCACTGTCATGAGTACGGAATACGAACGCAGCGTGCATCCCGACAAGTCCGCCGAGGAGCAGTCGCCGAGCTGGCAGGACCGCGAGCACGCCGAGAGCGGCTGGGCGGCAACAGAGTCGGAACCTGCGTCGCACACCGCGGAGATCGCCGAACCCGAACAGGAGCCGACCGCCGCGGATGTCACCGGGCCCGCCAAGTCGGAGGTGGTCGAGCACGACGGGGAGTCCCGCGGGACCGACCATGACGCGGGTCGAGCGGACGAGACGGATGGCACCCCGCTGGGTTCGGCCACCGACAGCTCGACGACCGAAAGCTCGATGACCGACGACAGTTCGACAACCGACGGCACACTCACCGACGACGGCATGCCGGCCCAGGTGTCAGCCGAGTCGCACGACATAGAGGCGGACACTGTGACCACTCCGACCGATGAGCCCGACCATTCCACGGCAGTGCTCGTCGCCGACGGGTCAGCTGCAACGGATAACGCTGCGCCGCAACGGGTATCACTCGACGATGTCGGCGACCCACTGTTCGCCGAGGCCGACGTGGATCAGCTGCGCACCCAGTGGCGCGAGGTACAAGGCGCTTTCGTCGACAACCCGCGCGACGCGGTCACCCAAGCCGACAAGATCGTCTCCGACCTCATCTACCAGCTGACCACCACGCTGGCCGAACGCAAGCGGACGCTAGAGGAACACTGCTCCGGCGTCGGCGATTCGGATACCGAGGAGCTGCGCCAGGCGATCCGCGGCTACCGCGGCTTCTTCCATCGACTGCTCGTAGTCGAGTCGTAAGTCGCAACGGCGGGAGACATTGTCCATGAGTCTGTTTCGATTGCCGACCGACCGGATCGACGAGGTCACCGGCTGGATTTCCGAGCAGTTGACGGCCAGGGTGCCCGCGGCTGATCCGGCCGATCGGGATCCCGAATTCATCATCGACACAGTGGGTCCGGCCTGGTGGTTCGCCAGGGCGTACTTCCGGGCCGAGGTCCGCGGCATCGAACACATTCCCGCGGACGGCCCGGTGCTGTTGGTCGGCAATCACTCCGGCGGCAATGTCTCTCCCGAGGTCTTCGTGACCTCGCTCGCGTTCGTGCGTCGCTTCGGCCCGCATCGGCCGTTCTATCAGCTCGCCCACGACATGGTGATGGCCTACCCGCTGATCGGCACGCTGTTGCGCCGATTCGGCACGGTCGGTGCGAACCAGGACAGCGCGCGGCAGGTATTGCGCGAGGGCGCGGTGGTGCTCGTCTATCCCGGCGGCGACTGGGAGGTGCATCGCCCGACGTGGGAGGAGGACAAGATCGACTTCGCGGGCCGCACCGGGTTCCTCCAATTGGCTTGGGACGAAGGTGTTCCCATCGTGCCGTTCGTCAATGCCGGTGCGCAACAGACCGCGTTGATGCTGACCAGAGGTGATCGGCTCGCGAGGCTGCTTCGGTTGGATCGGATGATGCGGCTGAAGGTGTTTCCGATTTCGATCGCGCTGCCGTGGGGCCTGAACATCGGTGACCTGGCAGGGCATATCCCGTTGCCGAGCAAGGTAACCGTCGAATTCCTCCCGCCGATCGACCTGCATGCGGCGCTCGGCCCCGAGCTGGATCGAGAAGCGGCCTACGACTACGTCACCGGCATCATGCAAGACAAGCTGACCGAGCTCTGCGAGGAACGAGGGCTACCGGTCATCGGCTGACTCAGCTGGTGCCGGGGAGTGGCTGCGCGACGAACATGTAGCTCTTCTCTTCGATCCGCTCGGCGATCCGCCACTGGCCGTCGATGCGGGCGAAGGTGTCGTGGTACCAGAGGCCGCACAGCATCAGGCTGTGCGGGCCGTCGCCGCCGGACAGCAGCATCGGGTTGTGGCACATGGTGCGTGCGGTGGCGGTGTCGCCGTCGACGACGATCGACGAGTTGCTGATCAGGTGTTGGAACGCGGGGAAGTGGGGCAGCATGGCGGCGAGGAATTGCTTCGTCGCCGCCACGTCGCCCTCGGCGCCGCCCATCGCCGTGTAATCGATGTGCGCGTCCTCGGTGAAGATGTCGTCGAGCAGGTCCCACTGCCTGGTGTCGACCGCGTGGGAATAGCGGACCATGAGGTCCTGGATTTCCAGGCGGTCCGATATTTCTTGTAGGGACAGCATGTTTGCCTCCGATTGCGCAGAACCTCGTGGCGCAATGGCACCAGGGGCGCGCCGGGGAATCAAGAGGCGGCAGGTGTTATGCCTTGTGCGGGAGGATGTTCAGTACGAGGGCGAGTCCGGCCGCGATGCTCAAGCACGCGAGGACCGTGGTGACAGCAGACTGCGTCAGGAAGCCGATGCCGATCGAAAAGGCAAGGCACGTAGCGAATGCCAAAACCGCGGTCCCCGACTCCACGCCCGCGATCCGGGTTGGTCGGTGATCCGTCGATGTCATGTTCTTGTGATACCCATTAGTCGTCGTTACGAAACCGTGACTGAGGAATCGATCGGTTGCGGAGTCGTTGCCGGTGGTCACGGCGTTGGTCGGGGTTCGAACGAGGTGGGCGTCACACTGCCGCCCTCGCTTTGACAAACTTAGGTCCCGCTAACTTAAGCTTTCGTCCCATGGTCACTGTCGACACGACCCGCACGGTTGTGCCTGCGCGCCGAATCCCGATGCTGCTGCTCGGGGTTGCCGCGCTGCTGCTGTGCATCGTGTTGAGCCTGGCCATCGGCGCGCGCTCGGTCCCGATCGGCACCGTCGTGCAGGCACTGTTCGGCGCGGACGACAGCCGCGATGCGCTCGTGGTCACCGGCATGCGCCTGCCGCGCACGGTGGTCGGGCTCGCGGTCGGTGCCGCGCTCGGTCTCGCGGGCGCGGTGGTGCAGGGCATCACCCGCAACCCGCTGGCCTCGCCGACCACCTTGGGCATCAATCACGGCGCTGGCCTCGCAGTGGTGGTCGCCATCTACGCGCTGCAGCTGAGCCGCCCGATCGAGTACGTGTGGTTCGCCTTCGCCGGTGCGGCCTGCGCCGCGCTGTTCACGCTGACGCTCGGTCGCCGAGCCGGCGACCTGGATCCGGTCCGGCTCGTCCTCGGCGGCACCGTTCTGCAGCTGGTGCTGGTGTCGTGGACCTCGGCGGTGCTGCTGTTCAGCGAGCGCACACTGGACGAGGCCCGCTTCTGGCTGGCCGGTTCGATCGCCGAACGCGATCTCGGCGTGCTGCTGCCCATGCTGCCGACGCTGCTGATCGGCGCGGTGCTCGGTCTCGTGCTCGCGCCTGCCCTCAACACCCTCGCGCTCGGCGACGAAGCCGCGACCGCACTCGGCATGCCGGTGGGCCGGATTCGTATGGCCGGGATGGCAGCGGTGGTGTTGCTGGCAGGCTCTGCGGTGGCGGTGGCCGGGCCGATCGCGTTCATCGGGTTGGCCGCGCCGCATCTGGTTCGACTGGTGCTCGGAAACGACCACCGGGTGATGGTGCCCGGCTGCTTGATCGCGGGACCGCTGCTGTTGCTGGCCGCCGATATTCTCGGCCGGATCGTCGCGCGGCCCTCCGAGCTCGAGGTCGGCATCGTCACCGCGTTCCTCGGTGCGCCCCTGCTTGCCCTGTTGGCCCGGCGGTCCGCGCGATGATCGACGACACCGCGCTGCGGAACGGATCGGCGCGTCCCAAGCGACTCGCCAAGCGCCCCGCCTCGGGGAGCAATGTTCTTGCGCGCCAACGCAGGCGCGCGCTCCTGATCGGCGCGGTGTGCGCCGCCGCGATTGCCGTGCTCGCCACCGTCGCCCTCACCGTCGGCGAGGTGGAGATGTCGGTGAGCACGGCCTTGCGGGCCGCGGTCGGCCTCGGCGACCAGGGCGAGGTGTACATCGTCCAGGAGTTCCGTGCGCCGCGGCTGGTGGCCGCGCTGCTCGCCGGCGCGGGTCTCGCCGTGGCGGGTGCGGTGTTGCAGCGGCTGTTCCGCAACCCGCTGGCCTCGCCCGATGTCATGGGCGTGACCGGCGGCGCCTCGTTCGGCTCGGTGCTCGTGCTCGCTCTCGGCGCCAGCCAGTCGATCATTCCGCTCGGCGCGCTCGGCGGCGGCATGCTCGCCGCGGTGCTGCTCGGCGCGCTCGGCTGGCGCTCGGGACTGCCGGTCACCCGGCTGGTGCTGGTCGGCCTCGCGGTGCAGGCCGGGTTGGCGGCCGCGGTGAATCTGATGGTGGTGCGTTTCCCGAGGGAACTCGCCGGTTCGGCCGTGCAGTGGACCACTGGATCCCTCTACGGCCGCACTTGGCCGGAAATCGAGGGTGCGGCGGTAGCCTGCCTGCTGGTGCTCGCGGCGCTCGCCGTGCAGTACCGGACGCTCTCGGTGCTCGACCTCGGCGACGATTCGGCAGGCACGCTCGGCGTGCGCGTTTCACACGCCCGCCTCGCCCTGCTCGGCACCACGATCGCGCTCGCCGCGCTGGCTGCCGCGCTGACCGGGCCGATTTCCTTTGTGGCACTGGCTGTTCCGCATCTGGTGCGGCGACTTGCCGGCCCGCCCACCGCGATCACCCTCGCCGTCACCGGACTCGCCGGTGCGACACTGCTGCTCGGCTGTGACCTGATCGTGCAGCACGCGCTGCCGATCAAAGGCCTGCCGGTCGGCGTCGTCACCGCCACCGTCGGCGCCCCGTGGCTGTTGATCCTGATGCTCCGCGAGAGCGCACCCGTTTCCCGGAGGACCGCATGAGTGAGCACAGCGAAACGAGCGCCGAACAGGCCCGGGCGGGCAATGAATTGGCTACCCGCGCAGTCGATCTGCGCTACGGCGACCGGGTCGTGATCGACGGACTCGACCTGGTGCTGCCCGGCAGTTCGGTCACCGCCATCGTCGGCCCCAACGCCTGCGGCAAGTCGACGCTGCTGCGCGGGCTCACCCGGCTGCTTCGCCCGTCCGGTGGCACGGTCACCCTGGACGGCGCCGATATCCATCGAATGTCGGCCAGGGCGTTGGCTTTACGGATGGGCCTGCTGCCGCAGCAGCCGATCACCCCGGAGGCGATCACCGTCGAGGCGCTGGTCCGGCTCGGGCGCTATCCGCATCAGCGATTGCTGCGTCCCTGGTCGGCCACCGACCAGGCGGCCGTCGAGGATGCGTTGCGCCGCACCGGCACCACCGAGCTGCGCGACCAGCAGGTCGACCAACTCTCCGGCGGGCAACGCCAGCGCGCCTGGATCGCGTTGGCGTTGGCGCAGGACACCGACCTGCTGCTGCTCGACGAGCCGACGACCTTCCTCGACCTGCGCCATCAACTCGATGTGCTCGACCTGGTCGCCGACCTGCACGAGGAGGCGGGCCGCACCGTCGTGATGGTGCTGCACGATCTCGGCCAGGCGGCCCGGTACGCCGATCACCTGGTGGTGCTGCACGAGGGACGCCTCGCGGCCGCCGGGCCGCCCGCCGAGGTGCTGGAAGCCGACCTGATCCGCACCGTCTTCGGGGTGGACTGCCTGGTGCTGCCGGACCCGGAAACCGGTACGCCACTGGTGGTTCCGCGCAGCAGAGCCACCAGATCGGCCGCCGCTCGCGTGTGAGCGGCCGGCCCCATGGCATCGCCTCGTTCGAGATGATGCGTCACCACTGCAGAGATGAGAACTGATCATGTCGACACGGCGATTCCGCATGCGCGGACTCAGTCGCATCGGGATCGCGGCGCTGGTCGCGACGGTGAGCCTGTCCGGCCTCGCGGCCTGCGGAAAAGACTCCGCGACAACGGATGCCACGGTATCGGCCGCGGACGCGACGAGCTTCCCGCGCACTCTCGACACCGTGATGGGGCAGGTGACGATCCCGAAGGTGCCCAAGCGAGTGGTCGTGCTCGACACCGGTGAGCTGGATTCGGTCACCCTGGTCGGCATCAAGCCGGTCGGCGCGGTCATTCCGCACACCAAGACCAAGGGCGGGTTCCCTGCGTACCTGGCGGACAAGGTCGGCGGCGTCACCGATGTCGGCCCGCTGCTCGAGCCGAACCTCGAGCGGATCGCCTCGCTCAAGCCGGACCTGATCCTGTCGTCGAAGGTCCGCCACGACAAGATCTACGACAAGCTGAGCGGCATCGCGCCGACCGTGTTCACCGAGAACACCGGCGGCACCTGGAAAGCGAACCTCGCCGTGCACGGCAAGGCGCTCGGGCTGGAGAAGCAGGTCGCGGACGCGCTGAAGGCGTACGAGGATCGGGCCCGCGCGCTCGGCGACACGATCAAGGCCAAGAACAACGGCGCCATGCCGACGGCCTCGGTGGTGCGCTTCCTCGCCGGACCGACCCGGCTGTACCAGAGCAACTCCTTCAGCGGCGTCGTGCTCGCCGATATCGGCCTGCCGCGCCCGGCCTCGCAGGTCTCCACGGACCCGAAGAAGACCATGAAGGACGTCAGTCCCGAGCAGATCGATCAGGCCGACGCCGACCTGATCTTCGTCGCCACCATCGACGACCCGGGCAAGACGGAGAAGGGCGCGGTCACCACCAGCCCCGTCTGGCGCGACCTGCCCGCGGTGAAGAACGGCAAGGCCATCGACGTGCTCGACGAAACCTGGATGTCCGGCATCGGCGTCCAGGCCGCCGACACCATGCTCGCCGACGTGGCCAAGGCGACCGGCACGGCATAAGGACCGCCGAGCGGGGCATGGGCTGCGGCGAAGAGGGCCGCAGCCCATGCCCCGCTCAGACGGGGAGGCCGGCGTGCAGGCGGGCGGCGGCGGTGACGATGGCCGCGGCTTGGATGGCGACCAGCCGGTGGATCGGCACCGGGTTGCCCGGTGCGTTGGTTTCGATGTCGGCGCACCACTTTTCGAAGATGGCGGCGAAGGTGGCGCGCTCGGCGTCGATCGCGGCGGTGCGCTGCAGGCGTGCCTGTTCGTCCAGTAATCGGGTCAGCATGCCGCCCGCGCGGAGTCGGGCGACGCCGACCCAGACGTATTCCTCGATGAAGATGTCGCCGAGGGCGGCCGGATGATCCTTGGCCGCAGCACGTTTGGCCATGGCGCCGCCGCGCAGGGCGCGCACCGTGTCCGTCAGGGCACGCTCGAAGGGGCTGCTGCCGTGCAGCGAGCCCGACAGCCGGTCGAGGACGCCGCTCACGATATCGGCGATCTCCTCGTAAGCCGTTGCGGTGGCGAACAATACGGTCGACAGTGACCGTGCGCTCGGTGTTTCGTCGGCGACCCTCGGGTCGGTCCACAGCGGCAGTTCGCACACCAGCACCGCGGTGCCGTGGCTCGCGGCGTAGTCGCGGATCCCGGCGCCGTACATCATCGCCAGCGGATCGATCCCGTTGCCCGCCAACGTTTTCGCGATCCGGTGGAACGACGGCAGCTCGAAAACGCCAGGCGCGAAGGTCCGTGCGCCCGGCACGTCGGGCTCGCCCTCGTAGATCGGCACGCCCGCCGCGACGAGCTGGCGGGTCAGTCCGGACCAGTAGCTGGGATCGCCTCCGGTGGCGTAGAAGAATCCGCCGCCGAAATCGGCGTTGTGCAGCGAAACGATCAACGCGGGCCTGGTCCGATCGATCAACGTCATCAGCGCGCGGGTCTCCGGCATCGGCTGCCCGACCGCGGTGTCGCGCCACCTGGTCGGGAAACACCATTCCGGCTGCTCGACGGCGGGCGGCCGATAGAAGCCGCGCGCGACGACGGTCCGGGCCCGCGGTCCGGCGAACCAGCCCTCGTTGAGCCGGGTGCCGTCGGGATCGAGGCACAGCAGGAAATGCCAGGTGGCGTCGAAGTCCTGCATGCCCTCCATGGCTAGCCTGCCGAGCAGGTGCCGGATTGTTGCCATCCCGATGGGTTCGTTCGGATGCGGATTGCCGACCACCACGATGTGTCTGGTCCCCGCGCCGATCTGGACTTCCCTGATCGGGTCGCCGCCGCGTGATCGGCCGATCTCGGTGACGGTCACTCGACCCGCCGCCGCCTCGGCGAGTGCGTCGACAAAGGTGTTGAGCTCGTCGACGGTCGGGAACGCGTCGATATCCTCGACAACGCCGACTGTCGCGTTTACCGCATCTATTGCCGCCAACTCATCTATGCCCATAGTCAATAGTGAGCTCGTCAGAGTGCGTTTCGGGCCCAATTCGACCGCAGCAGAAGGGATTCCGACCGGTTGGTGGTCATGACATCCGATGATGGCATGAATTGCCGGTGGGTGATCTCATGGGCCGGGCACGCCGAACGAGGGCGGTGTGTCGGAAGGCGAAGCGCCGAAGCTCTTTTCGGGGTCGGGGCCCATCACGAAGTCGAGCCGTCCGCCGTCGCGGGCGAACGGCTCGGGCAGCCACGCCTTCGTGGTCGCGCTGCCGTCGACCTGCAATGCCTGCACATACGGGGCCGCATCGCCCGCGTCGGGCGCGCTGATGGTGAACTGCTCGCCCGACGAGCGGCGGATCTCGGCGTGCGCGAAAGCCGGTCCGTGCACGAAGAGTTCGGCGCGGCCGGGGATCACCGGGAAGAGGCCGAGCGAGGCCCAGACGTACCAGGACGACATGGTGCCGAGATCGTCGTTGCCGGACAGGCCGTCCGCTGTCGGGCCGAACAGTTCGAAGCGGGCGCGGTCGATCACCTCCTGGGTGCGCCACGGCTGCCCCGCCCAGGCGTAGAGCCACGGTGTTTGCAGCGACGGCTCGTTGCCGAGATAGGCGTAGGGGGCGTGCGGACCGGCGTTCAGCTGTGCGAAGAACTCGTTGAGCCGCCTGATCACCGTGTCGTCGCGGGTGGCCCCGGTGTTGGTGGCCATCCTGTTGGTGCCCGCCATCTTGTCGAAGAGGCCGCGCACATCCTGGAAGACCATCCAATGGTATTGCGCACCATTGCCTTCCACGTATCCGTCGGTGGCGGCCGGATCGAACGGGAACCCGAAGGCGCCCTCGGCGGAGCGTGGCTGCAGCCAGCCGGTGTCGGGGTTGTACAGGTGCTGCCAGCCGTGTGAGCGGCGCAGGAACTTCTCGTGCTGCTCGTGGTTGCCGAGGCGGTCCGCCAGCTGTGCGATACCGAAATCGGCCAGGCAGTATTCCAGGGTGTCGGAGACCTGGCCGGGCACCCAGCCGAGCCGTTGGTACTGGTCATTGCCGGGACGCTCGGTGTAGCCGGACTTCTCGCCGACCCGCTCAGCGCCGGCGACCATCGAATCCAGGGCCGCCTCGGCATCGAAGTCATCGGCCCCGAATGCGTACGTGCTGGCGATGATCGAGTGATACGGGTCGCCGTTCATCACGCCGGTGATGGTGTTCTGATGCGACCACCGATCCCACACATCACCGAGGACGTGCGCGTTCTCGTACATCGACTGGGCGATATCGGCGGCCACATCGGGCACCAGCCACGCGAGCAATTGCGTTTGGCTGCGGTAGATGTCCCAGCCGGAGAAGGTGGCGTAGTGGTGGTGGCCGCGGCGCACCTGGTAGGTCTTGCCGTCGAATCCGGTGTAGTTGCCGTCGACGTCGTCGAAGACGTACGGCTGCAGGAACACGTGGTAGAGGGCGGAATAGAAGGTGCGCAACCGATCCGGATCGCCGCCGGACACCTCGATCTGGTCGAGCCGCTGCCGCCAGGCCTCCCGCGCGTCGACCCGGACCGCGTCGAAGTCCTTCATTCCGAGCTCCGCCTCGAGATTGCGTTGCGCGCCTTCGCCGCTGACGTAGGAGAGCCCGGTCCGCATCTGCACTGGCCGGTCGGAGTCGAACTGCAGGTAGATGCCCTTGCCGGAGCCATTGCTCGCGATCTCGCCCGCGTTCGTGCGCCTGCTCGGCGCCCCACCGGAGACCACGGTGATGCCCGGCTGGACGACACCGTCCTTCCAGCTGCCCGCCGCGGTGATCGGACGGTCGAAGGTCGCGTGGAAGTACACCCGGTATCGGCTTGCCGCGCCGCAGAATCCGCCGGTGTGCGCCCAGCCGGACACGGTGTTGCCGTCGATCGAGACCTCGGCATCGTCGACACCGTTCACCGAGCCGGTCACGTCGAGCAGCACGGTGCCCGGCTTGCCCGTCGGAAAGATGAAGCGGGCCACGCCTGCTCGCGTCGACGTGGTCAGTTCGGTCCGCACGCCGGAGTCGGTGGTGACGCGGTAGTAGCCGGGGCTCGCCTGCTCGTTCGCATGATCGAAGGTCTGGACATACCCCGGGCCGTCGACCGCGGGCGACCTGCCGATCACCCCGGATATCGGCAGCACCGGAAAGTCTTGCGCACCAGTGCAACCAGGCCCGGAGATATGCGTCATCGAGAACCCGTACAGCCGGTTGTCCTCGTACTTGTAGCCGCCGCCCGCGGTGCGCACGGTGTCCGGGCTCCACTGCATCATGCCGAACGGGGTCACCGCGCCGGGGAAGGTCATGCCCGCGCCGCCACCGTGCCCGAAATCCGGGCCGCCGTCCGCTGTGCCGACAAAGGGATTCACGTACTTGCTGGCATCGACCACAGTCTCAGCGTGCGCCGTGACGGGGATGAAGGGAAGCAGCAGGGGCACAACGATGCCGACAAGATGGCGACGCGACATACCTGCTCCTCGACGAGCGTCCGACAACGTTGCCCTGCTGTCAGCCATCCTGACATCGCCGGACCGTGCCGCATCCGCCGACACGCCGCTGAACTGCGCATTTGTCGAAAAGCAGCCCGCTTGCGCTACCTGGTCAGCATCGGGATCCGGCTCGGCTCGGAGACGTTCACCAGCACCACGACATCGCCGTACGGCGCCGTGCGGCGGATCAGGCGATGCGCGAACCGCGCCATCGGAATTCGCCACCGGTATTTGGCCGTGATCTCCGACTGCACGTACGGAAGCAGCGTGCCCGCCGTCACCAACTGGGACTGCCCCTGTCGCTGATGGGAACCGAGCACCGGGGTGCCACGCCAGTCGGCGGGCTGGACCAGCACGCGGCCGTCGCGCACCAACTGCTGCGCCTCGGCGGATCGCGACGACACCCGGAAGGCGAGTTGGGTGTCACCGATCGGGATGACCAGCCGCGGCACCGCCGTGAGTTGCCGCGGTCCGGTGACCCTGGTCACCAAAACCGTAGTGGCGTCCCGCCAGATGGTCGCCGTGTCCGGCTGCGCATGCGGTCCGTGCTCCGGTCGCGCGACGTGCTCGCGGTCAACGGTGATATCCGTGATGTCGACGACGGTATCGGTCATCGTTCGCAGTTCCTTTCCCCTGCAGCGTCCACTGCTGGATGGGTGACGAGCTCCGGTGAAACGGGGCCCATTTCTCCGCGGTACCCCGGCAACTCCCACCCAACCACCGTTGATCACGTGTTCGGGGCCCGTGTAGCTGTTGTTAAGATCAGTCAAGTCCGATGGCAGAATTCGCGACGGTGCGAACGTTGTTGTGCCTCTGGCAATGTCGTTCGAACGCGGGATCTGGTGAATGGTTGAGGTAGAGACGGCGCGGTTGTCCGCTCCGGTCGAGGTACCCGAGGGTGCACGGCGACATCGTGATCGGTCGTGGTTGGCCCCGTTGGCAGCCGTGGTCGGCGGATTGGTGCTGATCGGCTGGCAGGCGAGCCGGTATGGCAGTTGGATGGTCGACGACGCAGGCATCACCTTCGCGTATGCGCGCAGCGTTGCCGAGGGCGCGGGTCCGGTGCTGCAACCCGGTGCGCCTGCGGTGGAAGGCTTCTCCAACCCCACCTGGCTGGCCGTGCTGGTACTGGGCGAATGGTTCGGACTCTTCGATCGCGGCACCGTCTTCGGCGTTCCTGACTATGTCCTCTACCCCAAGGCGATCGCGCTGCTGTGCTGCGCGGGCATCCTCACCGCGTGTTATATCGCTGCGCGCCGGGTCTCGCGGTGGCCTGCGCTGGTCACCTTTGCGACCGGCGCGGCGCTTGCCGCGATTCCCTCGTTCGTGATCTGGTGCTTCTCCGGTCTGGAGAATCCGCTGTTCGCGTTGGCGGCGTGCGTGTTGGCCGTCTATCTCTTGCTCGCGGTGCTCGACGGGCGGCTGTGGACGCCGACCGTGGCGGTCACCGCCGGTGCTATTGCGGCATTCGCGGCGTTGACCAGGCCAGACGGGCTGATCTATCTGGTCGCGTATCCGCTGGTTTCGGTGATCCTGGTCCGGCGCGCGACGTTGTTCGTCGCCGTCCGATCCGCGCTGTACTCGGGGCTCGCGTTCGCGGTTCCCTACGGTGCCTACCTGGTGTGGCGGTTCGCCGAGTTCGGCAGGCTGGTGCCGAATACCGCGGTCGCCAAGGATCAGGCGCTGCCGACGGTGCAGGACCTGACCAGGGCTGGTGATCTGGTGCAGTACGCGGGCGCGCCCGCGGTGATCGCCGCCATCGGCGTGGTCGGGCTCGCGCTGGCCGTGCCGAGTCGGTGGCGCGACGGCGTTGTCGCGGTGGTGGTGCCGTTGGCGCTCGCGCTGGTCGCCTATTGCGTGTTGGAGCCGGACTGGATGGGGCAGTTCCGGTTCGCCACCCCGGTGTGGGTGCTCGCGGTGTTCCTCGTGGTGGTTTCGGTAGGGGAGTTGGTGGCGCGGCTGCGTACGCGCGGTCGGGTGCTGGTCGCGCTGACGCTGGTCGGGGTGTTGATCCCGTCCGGCAGCGCGTTCGCCAGCGCTTCCGAGTCGTATCGCGCCACGTCGGATGTGCCGCTGTGCTGGATCGTCGAACGGTTCGGGTATGTCTTCAACGGCTATGCGGACATCATCGGTCTGCAGCGGGGCAGTCTTTTCTCTCCCGATATGGGCGGCACGTCGCTGACGTCGCGGTTGCGGTTGATCGACATGGCCGGGCTGACCGAAGCGAAGATCGCGGACATGTACGCGGGCAAGGATCCCACCGATCTGAGCGACTATGTGTTCGAGCAGGTCAAACCCACCTTCGTGCACACGCACGGCGCGTGGATGCAGAACCAGGTCACCATCGATCCCCGCATGGATCGCGACTACTACCGGATCCACCGGTCCCCGAATCTCGACATGTCGGACGAGGATTGGGTGCGCAAAGAAGTGGTGCGCGACGAAGTTCAGCTCGAGGAGTTGCGCCAGTACGCGGGGCGGGTGCTGCCACCGCTGTGGCCGGGGTTCCGGAATTCGGGTTCCTGCGGGCCGACGCTGCGGCCGGGGCAGACGCTCGCGAGCTGAGCGCTCACTTCCAGTTGGCCGGGCACTGACCCGTGCACGCGGGTAGCAGTTCTACCCGCCATTGCGGCGACCCTGGTTCGCTGGTGTTCGAGAATGCCGTCAACCCGCCGATGACCAGCGCCAGTGCCGCCACTGTGCCGACCAAAGGCCGCACCAGACGTAGTTCGCCCATCCCTCAATCCCGTCATTACCCCCGCACAGGATGAATCGCGCTGGTGGCCATCGCGTTACACGATCGGAGAAGATCGATCGGCGGCGATCCGCGCCGGGTTCCGCTGATTCGGCACGAGCTCTGGTTGACCAGTTCAGAGGCGGTTGCCGAGTTCGATTCCGTTGTCGTGCAGGGTGTCCCTGACATCGGCGAGGGTGAGGATCTGATGGATCCAGGTGGGAGCGGTGGGGTGGTGGTTCAGGACGGCGTGCACTGTGGCCGCAGTGACGACTGCGGTCGCCTTGGACTGGCCGCGGCCGTGCGCCCAGCGCGTGGAACCGTCGGTGGCGCGGGCGAGTAGAACCCAGCGGTCGCTGCCAGGCATGTGCGCCGGGATCAGGGAGCGGAGGGCCGGTGCTCGGGTGAGGAGGGCGAGTCCGGCGGTGCCGATGCGGGAGTCGGTGCGCAGGTAGGCGCGGACCGGGACGCCGAATTCCCGGGTGAGACGGTGCTGGTCGGCGAAGTCGGCGCGCAGGGCGCGGCCGGACTTGTATCCCGACTGGGCGGGAACGTCGAAGCGGGCAGGCCTGGTGAAATTGCGGACGACGGTGCCGTCGGGGTCGGGGAAGTGTTGTCCGAGTAGGCCGTACGTCCATGCGGTCGCGGCGGGGCCATGGTGTTCGCCGGAACCGAGGCCGATCAGGATGTCGACAGGGCCGGGCTGGTCGGACAGGACATCGACCGCGAGCAGTGTGGTCAGACCCGGCGCCAACCCGACGCCGAGCACCACCGGGCCGCCGATCTTCTCCAGCGCGGCAACATAATCGGTGGTCGCGGAGATGTCGAGGAAGGGGATGCCGCGGCCTGCGCAGCTTTCGGCGAGCCGGATATCCTCGGCGCCTGCGCAATTGACGACCGCGGTGATGCCGTCCAGCCCGGCTTCGAAGCTGCCTACGTCGGACAGATCGAGGACTCGATCCGCGCGCGCCGCATTCCGCCCGGCCGCCAGCGCCGGTGTTCCGGCCGCGCGCAGCAGCGACATGAGATGGGTGCCGACGGCGCCGTATCCACCCAACACCAGCACGCTCATGGTGGCTCTCCCCGTCGCTCAGCCTTTACCGCAGATGGTACCGACCGGAGCAGGGCTCGAGTGGTGGCGGCGGAGCTGTCCTGGACCGCAGGCTCGGCGTCGGTCGGACCGCCGACCTGAACAACTGGCACTGCCGTCTCAGTGTTGCGCATCCTCGGCCGGTTGTTCGACGTGCACGAGCTGAGCTTGTCGAGTCAACTGGCCCTTGGGTGGATCGGGCGGACGCCGGCCAGGGCGCGTAATGCGTCGGCGCGGGAGATGGGCTGGTCGTCGGCCAGGGCGGCCAGTTCGACGGCGAGCCAGTCGCGAATGAGCTCGCTCATGGTGAGGCCGCGGGCCTGGGCTTCGGCCTTGATGGACTGGTCCATCGCGAGCGGGAGGCGCAGCGAGCGCACCACCATGATGTCGTCACCGGGCGCCAAGGGGGCCGGCACGTCGGCGTCGCGTACCGGTTCGTCGTCGAAGACGAGGCTGTCCATCAACTCCTCCACCCCCTGCGGGGTGGACGGAAAGTCCTTGTCGCCCATCACGGGTTCTCCTGTTCCCACTTTTCGAACTCGGTCACCTGCTCCTGGCTCATCGGTCGCGCGGCAACGATCTGCCACTGCCAAGGCTCCGCCTGCCGCAACCCCACGATCAAGGGGCGTCCCGCTGCGGTCCGGCCCCAGATCGTCAGCATCTGGAGGCCCGCACCGCCACGGCCACGTCGCGGCCACCGTCGCTGCCTGGTCAACACCTGCATCACCTCGTCCGGCGTGATCCCGATGAGCATGTCCAGCGCCCAATCAGGCCACTCGAAACCCACCACCACATAATACGCGCGTAGTACGCCGGGGCGCCATTGTCCGTTTCGGGCGGGTTGCCTGATCCATCATCAAAGGATCATCGCTGCTGCGCCATGGCACGCCAGGGGACTTCCGCGCGGCGATCGGCTCACCTGCCTCGACACCTGTCGCCCGGGTACGTGCGGCGCATCATCGAAAAATCATCGATACGTCCGCTCGATCGGCCCTCAGATCAGTTGAGCCATAACCTCTCCCGTGGTTATCAACAAGCGCGAGGAGACCTGGTGAGTTCGGCCACCGAGGAATATCGACCCGACGTGGCAGACGGGATCTGGCAGTCGATTTCACGTCAGGTCGGCCATCGGCCGAGCGCCACCGCGCTCGTCGACGCGGACGGCAGCCTGACCTATGCCGAGCTCGCGGACCTCGTCGACGAAGTCGCGGCGCGGCTGGTCGCGGCAGGCGTGCAGGCGGGGGATCTCGTCGGAATTCGGTTGCCGCGCAGTCGGAGTGCCGTCGTCGCGATTCTGGCGACGCTGCGCGTCGGCGCGGGATACGTGCCGCTGGATCCGGCGTATCCGGCCGCGCGACTGGACGTGATGATCGATGATGCGCGGCCGCGGGCGCTCGTCACCGAGCACGGCGTCGAGACCGTGGAAGGCGGTGTGCCGCAACCGGATGCCGCGTATGTCATCTTCACGTCCGGGACGACCGGGCGGCCGAAGGGCGTCGTGGTTTCGCGGCGCGCACTCGAGGGGTTCTGTGCGGCCGCGGTCGATCGGTACGAGCTCGGCGTCGACGATCGGGTGTTGCAGTTCGCGTCGTTGAGCTTCGACGCCAGCGTCGAAGAGCTGTTCCCTGCGCTGAGTTGTGGTGCGGCGGTGGTGCTTCGCGACGAGGACATGATCAGTCGGCCGGATCTGTTCTTCGATCGGTGCGCGGCGTTGGGGGTGACCGTGCTGGATCTGCCGACCGCGTACTGGCACGAACTGGTTGCGGCGCTCGACCGCGAGACGGCCGTGCTGCCTGCCTCGGTGCGGTTGGTCATCATCGGCGGCGAGGCGGCCACCCCGGATGCGGTGCGCCGGTGGCAGGCGGCGGTCGGCCGGACGCCACGGCTGCTCAATACCTACGGCCCGACGGAAACCACGGTGGTTGCCACCGTCGCCGACCTGACCGAGTGGTCCGGCGACACGGTCCCGATCGGCACCCCGCTGACCGGCGTGACCTGCCGGGTTGTCGATGCCGACGGGCGTGCTGCGCAGACCGGTGAGCTGCTGATCGGCGGTCGCATGGTCGCCGAGGGATATCTGAACCGGCCCGAGCTCACCGCCGAGCGGTTCCGTCCCGGCCAGGACGGCGTGGAGTATCGCACCGGCGATCTGGTCCGGTGGGCCGACGGCGCGCTCGAGTATCTCGGTCGACTCGATGATCAGGTGAAGATTCGTGGCTTCCGAGTCGAGCCCGCGGACATCGAGACAGCGTTGCGGGCAGATCCGCGGATCGAGGACGCTGTGGTCGCGGTCGATCGGCGGGGCACGCAGCCTCGGCTGATCGGTCACGTGGTGGCAGCTGCCGACGCCGATCTCGACGCGGTCATGGCGGGGCTGCGTGCGACCATTCCTGCCTACCTTGTTCCCGCGAATCTTGTTCGGCACGAACGATTCCCGGTCACGCCGCAGGGTAAGATCGACCGAGTCGCGCTGGTCGCGACGGACGCTCCGCAGGAACCGATCGGCAGTCCGTGGACGGGCACCCCGAACGAAGCGCGGATCGCCGCGTTGTGGGAGTCGGTGCTCGGCGTTCGGGTGCACGGATCGGACGACGACTATCTCGCGCTCGGCGGTGACTCGCTCACCGCGATGCGCATGATCGTCGCCTTGCGGCACGCGTACGGCGTCGAACTCACACTGAGCCAACTGTATTCAACACCCACCGTCGCCGCGGTTGCCGCGCTGCTCGACGCGGATGCACCCGTCGGTCCCGGTGACGTCGTCGCCGGCCTGCCGGAGAATGTGGCGCTGGCACTGAGCCCGTTGCAGCGTGATTTCTGGGTGGCGGAACAGGTGTGCGTCGGACTGCCCGCGCACACCCTCGGCATTCGTTATCAGTGGAACGGCAGGCTCGACGCGGCGGCGCTCGCCGCAAGCCTTGCCGAGCTGGCCCGCCGCCATCCATTGCTCAGGTCCCGTTTCCCGGACGACGGCACCGAACCGAGTCTGGTGATCGAGCAGGACGCGACGATCCCGCTCGTCGAATCCGCGCCGGACACCAGCGCGATCGATCCGAAGCACGGGCCGATTGCGGTGGCGCACTTGCTTCGTGGCGAGGACGCGGACGAATTGGTGTTCGTCGTCCACCATCTCGCGTTCGACGGCTGGTCGGTCGGCATCGTCGGCGACGAACTCGCACAGCTGTATCGCGCTGCTCGTGCGGGCAAGGACAGCGAATTGCCCAGCCCGGCACCGCTGCCCGACCTGGCCGCGCTCGCCGCTGCCGCGAAGGCCGACCCGGCGTTGACCGCCTATTGGCGAGATCGATTCGACGACGCCGATCTCGACTGGGAACTGCCCGCCGATCGGCCGCGTCCGGCCGCGCGCTCCTTTGCCGCCGCACGCATCAGCACTCGCGTCGATCCTGCGCTGCTCGATCGCCTGCGCAGCTACGCGCAGACGCGGCGGGCCAGCCTGTTCATGGTCGTGCTCGCCGGTGTGCAGACGGTGCTGGCGCGCTACACCGGCCGGACCGACATCACTGTGCTGGCCCCGGTCGCCGGGCGCACCACGGCCGAGCTGGAACCACTGGTCGGGCCGCTGCTGAACATCCTGCCGCTGCGCGGCGACGCTTCCGGCGAGCCGTCGTTCGCCGAGCTGCTCGACCGTGTGCGCGCCGCGGTCGTGCGTGATCTGGACCAGCAGCACCTGGCACTGCCTGATCTGGTCGACGCGCTGGCCCGGCCCGGCAACGGAAACCGCAACCGGATCAGCCCAGTGACGCTGACCGTGCACAACAATCCGGCCCCTGCCGACCCGGATGTTCGGTACGCGGGTGAAATCACTCCTGCCGCAACGATGGTCGATCTCGCCATCGGTCTGGACTTTCCGCTCGAGCACGCGACGCTGAGCATCGACTACGCGACCGAATTGTTCGACGCGCCACGGATCGAGGGCTTGCTCGGTCATCTGCTCACCGTGTTGACTGCCGCCTGCGCCGACCCGTCGACCCCAGTGACGAGGCTGCCGATCCTCACTGCCGCTGAACGGCAGCGAATCGTCGACGAATGGAACGACAGCGCAACGCCCCTGCTGGCCGCGACTGCCATCCACCAGCTGTTCGAACGTTGTGCCGCAACAACTCCCGACGCCCCGGCGCTGACCTTCCGGGACGCCACGATCAGCTACGGCGACCTGAACCGCCGAGCCAACCGCCTCGCCCGCCGTCTCCGCGCCGAAGGCGTGCACTCGGGAGCGCGCGTGGCGATCTGCCTCGACCGAGGTTTCGACCTGTTCACCGCGATGTGGGCGGTGCTCAAGGCCGGCGCGGCCTATGTGCCGCTCGACCCGACCTATCCGCGGGACCGCCTCGACTACATGCTCGCGGACTGCCGCGCGCAGGTAGTCATCGATGACGCCTATCTGAGCGCCGAAACCCCTTCCGACGATACCGATCTGCCGTTGGTCAACACCGCGCACGACCCGGCCTACCTGATCTACACCTCCGGCTCCACCGGTAAGCCCAAGGGCGTCGTGGTGACGCACGGCAACCTGGTGCACGCGGCCGGAATGTGGCAGCACGCCTACGATCTGCGCGCCGAATGGACCTATCAACAGGCCGCCAGTTTCTCATTCGACATGTTCGTCGGCGAGACCCTGCGCGCACTGACCACCGGCGGCCGCCTGGTGATCGTGCCGAGGGAGACCCTGCTCGATCCCGCCGAGCTGTTCACGCTGATGCGCACAGAGGGCGTCCAGTGCACCGAGCTGGTGCCCGCCGTGCTGCGCACCTTGCTCGCGCACGTCGAACAGTCCGGGGAGACACTCGAATTCGTCCGCTTGCTGATCGGCGGTGGCGAGGAATGGCGGGTCAGGGAGTTCGACCTGGCCCGTCGCCTGGTCGGCTCGGCGAACCGAGTTGTCAACGCGTACGGCGTCACCGAGGTCTCCGTCGACAACGTGTGGTTCGAAGGCACGGTGGACCACCTGCCCGCGACCGCGCCGCTGCCCATCGGTAAACCCTTCCCGAACAACCGGGTCTACGTGCTCGACGTGTACCGCCAGCCGGTGCCCGCAGGCATCATCGGCGAGCTGTACCTCGGCGGCGTCGGTGTCGCGGACCGCTATCACGACCGGCCCGAGCTCACCGCCACCCGGTTCGTCCCCGACCCGTTCGCCGCCGCGCCAGGCGCCAGGATGTATCGCACCGGTGATGCCGCCCGCTGGCGGCTCGACGGCGAGGTCGACTTCCTCGGCCGTCTCGACGGTCAGGTGAAGGTCAACGGCTACCGGATCGAAACCGGCGAGGTCGAGGCAGCGCTCGGCGCATTGCCCGGCGTAATCGGTTGTGCGGTAACGGTGCAGACCCGCTCGACCGGGCTGGCCCGACTGGTCGGCTACGTCGTGCCGCAGGCAGGCGCGGAGCTCGACGAGACCGCGATGCGCGACGCGCTCGGCGCCGGATTGCCGACCCACCTGGTTCCGGCCCGAATCCTCACGCTCCCAAAGCTTCCGCTGACACCGAACGGCAAACTCGATCGCAAGCAGCTGCCCGAGCCGCCGGAAAGTGCCGGAGCGGGTACGGAATCCGCGCCGCGCACCCCGACCGAGCAGCGGATCGCGGCGGTGTGGGCCGAGGTGCTCGGTGTCGCGGAGTTCGGCATCGACGACACCTTCTTCGCGTTGGGCGGTGACTCGTTCGCCGCATTGAAGGTGATCCGGCGCATCGAACCGGCGCCGGCACTGATCGAGCTCTACCAGCACCCCACGATCCGCAGGCTCGCCGCACTGCTCGACGGCCGCAGCACCGACCGGCCCGCCGAGCGTCGAATGCTGCACCGGCTCACCGACTCCGACGCCGACCCCGACGGCGTCACGGTCGTCGCGGTGCCGTATTCCGGCGGCAGCGCGGTCGCCTACCAGCCGCTGGCCGACGCGCTGCCCGCGACGTGGGCGCTGTACGCGGCCGAACTGCCGGGGCACGATCGCGCCCGCCCGGACGAGGAACTGCTCCCCGCCGCGGCGGTGGCCGAGCTGATCCTCGCCGAAATGCCCGCCATCACCGGGCCGATCCTGCTGTATGGGCACTGCCTCGGCGTCGCGGTGACCGTCGAACTCGCCAGACAGGCTGAGGCCGCGGGCATTCCGCTGGTCGGCGTCGGGCTCGGCGCGGGATTCCCGACGGCGCGACTGCCAGGGCGGTTCTTCGACTGGTTCTACCGGCTCGTCCCGACCGACCGGCTCACTTCCGATCGCGAATACCTCACCTATCTGCGCGGGCGCGGCGGCTTCACCGACGTCGACGACGCCGAACAGCAGACGTTCGTGCTGCGCAACGTGCGCCACGACGCGCGCGACGCCGAGGAGTACTTCACCGCGGCCTACACCGATCCGCGTGCGCCGTTGCAGACTCCGGTGTTGACGGTCGTCGGCGCGAAGGACCGGGTCACCGAGCACTACACCGAACGTCGCCGGGAATGGGAGCATTTCAGTGACGGCCCCATCGAATTGGCTGTGCTGCCGCGCGCGGGCCACTTCTTCGTGAAGACGCACGCGGAGCCGCTGGCCGCAGCGCTGGTCGGATTCGTCGACCGCGAGGCCGAGACCCCGGTCGAGCCGGTGGCCGCGCCCGCCGCCGGACCGCCGCCGAGCCTCGCGAAATTCGCGCTGGTCGCGCTCGGCCAGTTCGTGTCGATGATCGGCAGCGGGCTCAGCGCGCTCGTGCTGAGCATCTGGGTGTTCCAGCAGACCGGCTCGATCACCGACTTCGCCGTCGTCAACGCGATCGGCCTGCTGCCTGGCATCCTGGTCAGCCCGATCGCCGGCGCCGTCGCCGACCGCTGGGACCGGCGCAGGGTGATGCTGGTCAGCGACGGTGCCGCCGCGCTCGCGATGAGCGTGCTCGGAATTCTGGTGTGGACCGGCGGCATTCAGCACTGGCACGTCTATCTCACCGTGTCGGTGACCTCGATCGCCGGTGCGTTCCAGCGGCCCGCCTATCTGGCCGCCGTCGCGCAGCTGGTGCCCAAGCGATACCTGGGCCACGCCAACGGCATCAGCCAGCTCGGCGTCGGTGTCGGGCTGGTGTTCGCGCCGATGCTCGGTGCCGGCCTGATCGGTTTGATCGGCATTTCCGGCGTGATCCTGCTCGACATGCTGACTTTCAGCGTCGGCGTGCTCACCCTGCTGCTGATCCGGTTCCCGAATCTGCTGTTCCACCGCCGCGAGGAGACCTTCCGCAGCGAGATCGTCAACGGCTGGCGCTACATCGTCCGCAGGCCCGGAATGCGAGCCGCACTAAGGTTTTTCGTCATCGACCACGCGTTCTACACGCTCGGCTTCGCCGTCATCACCCCGATGCTGCTGCTCGAACAGTCGCCTACGGTGCTCGGCGTCGCCCTCGGCGCAGGCGGATTGGGCGGCCTGGCAGGCAGTCTCGTGATGGGGCTGTGGGGTGGCACGCCGCGGCGCACCACCGGGCTGATCGCGTTCATGGGCGTCGGCAGCCTCGGGATGGCCGTGGTCGGCCTCGGCAGCGCACCCGCCTTCGTTGTCGCAGGCATGTTCCTGCTGACCTTCGGCGAGTCACTGGCCGAAGGACATTGGATCGCGGTGGTGCAGAGCAAGGTCGGCTTCGAACTGCAGGGCCGGGTGCTGTCGATCTTCATCACCGTGATGATGCTGACCATGCCGCTCGGCTACCTGGTGGTCGGCCCGCTCGCCGAACGCTACGTGCAGCCGTTGCTCGAACCCGGCGGAGCGCTCGCCGACACGGTGGGCCAGCTCATCGGCGTCGGACCGGGCCGCGGCCTCGCCGTGCTGGTAATCCTCAGCGGCCTACTGCAATTGGCCTGGGCGCTGCGCGGCTGGCTCGACACGGAGCTGCGCCTGCTGGAAGACCGTCTGCCGGATGCCTTGCCGCCCAACGAGATCGATTCCCGAGATGACCTACAACGCTATGCCGACGCTCAACTTTCCCGCTGAAAGGCCGACCTTGTCCCGCTCACCCCTGTCCACCGCGCCGACCGACGCGTATGCCACCCCGCTCATCGACGCGGGGGAGTTAGTGCCCGGCGTCCGGGTTTTGATCAAGGACGAAACCCGGTACGCCTCAGGCAGTCACAAGGAACCGGCCGCACGCGCCGTTGTCCTGCGTGCCGCAGCCGAGGGCTATCAGCGGGTCGTCATCGCGACCTGCGGCAACTACGGCCGGGCCATGGCGATGGCCTGCGCGGCCGCGGGCATGGCGTGCACGGTCGTGCTGCCCGAAGGGTGGAGCGACGGTGGCGCCTTCATGCGGGAAGCGGGCGCCGACGTGCACCTGGTGCCCGGCAGCTACGAGGACGCGGTCGACCAGTCGCGGGTGCTCGCCGAGACCGACGGCTGGATCGACGGCAATGTCGACGGCCCGTTCGTCGACTCGGTCTTCGAAGGTCACGGCGTCGTGGTGCACGCGCTGCATGCAGCGCTCGTCGAACCGCCTGCCGCACTGTGGATTCCGGTCGGCAACGGCACCACCATCATTGCGATCCACCGGCAGCTGCGTGCGGTGGGCTGGTCCGTGCCGATCCACGGCGTCGGCTCCGCCGCCAACAACCCCGTCGTGACCAGCTGGCCCGGTGCCTACGAGATGCTGCCGCCCGAGGGTGTCGTGACCACCGATCACAATCAGCCACTGGTGAATTGGCATGCGCTGCAGGGGCCGGAGGCGATGGCCGCGGTGACGGAGACCGGCGGTTGGGTGCACGGCGCCGACGACGACCAGCTGCTTGCGGCCAAGGACGTGCTTGCCGAGCACGGGGCATGGCCGACGCCGTCCGGCGCGGTCGCGCTCGCCGGGCTGCTCCGCTATGCCGAGCACACTCCGCTCACCGGAACCCACGTCGTTCTGCTCAGCGGCCGCTGACCCGACTCGAGAAGAACACATGACCCACTCTGCCTCCGGGCTGCTGTTCGCCCGCGCCAGGACCAGTGCCGCCGACGAGCGCGTCTACCTGGCGAAACTGGCCTTGCTCGCGGTGCTCACCGCGCTCGGCGTCGTGCTTGCGCTGCGACCGGAGCCGCTCTTCCTGATCGTCGGCGTGCTGCTACTCGCGGCGATGTACACCCACGCCGTCGAGCTGCAACATCAAGCGTTGCACCACTCGGCTTTTCGGGCGTCCTGGCCGCACCGGTTGGTCGGTGTGCCGCTCGGGCTGCCGATGTTGGTGGTGTACACCCACTATCGGATCCGGCACCTGCAGCACCACCGCCACCTCGGCACCCCGCAGGACACCGAGTTCTTCGGCTTCGATACCCGCAAGCCGTTGACCGTCGGCCTGCTGCTGCGCGGCATGTTCGACTATGCGCGAGTGTATTTCGTGCTGCGCGACGTGGTGCGTGCGGCGACAGGTCGCTGGCGCTACGAGTACGGCGACCTCAGCCCGGCGATGCGGCGCCGCGCCGTCACCGAGCACCTGATCCTCGGCGCACTGCTCTGTGGCGTGCTCGTCCTGGTCGCAATCGGCCACTACGACATCGTCATTCGGCTCTGGTTGCTCCCGCTGCTGTTCGCGGTCCCGATGCACTTCCTCGTCGAACTGCCCGAGCACATCCTCTGTGACACCGAAAGCGCCGACGTCCTGCGCAATACCCGCTCCATCCGCGGCAGCAGGCTGAGCACCTGGTTCACCAACGGCAACAACCTGCACATCGAACACCATGCGGCGATGGCGGTTCCGATCAACCAGTTGCCTGCCAGGCACGAGGAGACCCGCAGCCGCGCGGTGCACGTCGAACGCACGTATCCGGACTTCTATCGCACGCTGTGGCGGGCGATCAAGACATCTGCCCACTGACGCAGTGCTTTTCGCGATCAGGGTGCGTACAGCGGCACGACGGTACACGGCACCGGCTCCGGGGCGGCCGGATCGAGCACGTTACCGATCATCGCCACCGCGGTCGGTGAATATGGCTGGGCGAAATGCTGGGACAGGTCGGTCGGGCACACCTCGTTGATCAACTGCGTGGTGGCATTGGTGGCGCCCGCCGGTGGGTACATGCCGCCGAGCAGCCCGAGCTCGTCCGTGCTCGAGGTGATCTGGCTGTAGCGGATATGTGGTTGCAGCAGTTGGGTTTTGCCGATCGCCCACGGATCCATCAGCACGAAGGGGACCGGTGGCACCACGCCGTTGTAGAGGACGGCGTCGTACAGCGGCTTGGGAATCGTCGAACGACCGATTGCGGTGAGATCGAACGGCGCACCGGTGAGGGTGTAGGGCGAGGACAGTAAGACCACCTGATCGGCCTTGTCCGCGCCGCCGAGCTCGTTGACGTAGTAGCGAGCCACCGCGCCGCCCTGGGAATGGCCGACGATATCGACCTTCGCCGCGCCGGTCGTCGCGCGGACCCGGTCGACGAGCGCGGCGACCTCGGGTGCCGACATCGGGATCGGATCCATGCCGTTGAGACCGGGCCCGACCTGGTACATGGTGCGCCCGAAGTTGAGGGTGAACACGCAGTAGCCGCGGTTGTGTAGGTAGGGCGCGAGCGCGGTCCAGTTCACCGCCTCGGACAGAAAGGTGGAGCCGACCAGGACCACCGGCTTCGGATGTGCCGCGGTGGGCTTGCAGCTGTAGTCATTCGCACCGGAAACCGCGCCGTTCCAATCGGTTTGGGCGATCCGCAGCATCGCGCCGTTGCCGTACGGGACGGGTAGCTGGTCGGGCTGTGCCTGGGCGAGTGGGGTTGTGGCCACCGCGAGCGCGGCGACGACGGCGAACAGTGAGCGTGCGTGTCTCATTGGCTGTCAACAACTTTCCCCGACAATCAGTGTTGAGGCCGCAGCGTAACATAAACATTATTCATGTTTACCTCCTTTCATGCGAAGATGGCGCAATGCCCACCGAACGCCGACTTCGACGCCGAGAGCCCGTTCAGGAACGCAGCCGCGAGCGCGTCGAACGGATCCTCGAGGCCGCCGCAGCGCTGCTGACCGAGGGCGGCACCGCCGCGGTCACCACCCGCGAAGTCGCGGAACGCGCAGGGGTCTCGGTCGCCACCCTGTACCAGTTCTTCACCAACAGGGAAGCGCTGCTGGAAGAGTTGGCGCTGCGCACCGCCGACCGCCTCGACGACGAACTGCCACAGCGATTGGCCGCCCTCCCGATCGGCACGCTCGCCGAAGCCGTCGACCAGATCCTCGAACTCCACCGCGTCCACTACCGCGCCCACCCGGAACTGGTGGCGCTGTACTACGCCCGCCGCGCCACCGGCGAACTCGCCGACGCCCGCGACCACCGGAATCGCTTCGCGGGCATGGTCCGTCAACTCCTCATCGACCGTGCCCTGCTGCCACCCGACGTCGACCCGATGGTCGTCGAACTCACCATGGAACTCGGCGACCGGGCAGTCGAGGTCGCCTACCGCTTCGTTCCCGATGGGGACCCGGCCATCATCGCCGAAGCCAAACTCGCCCTCACCCGCTACCTCGAGGCGCACGCCTAGGTGTTCTCCGACGGTGCCGGGCATGGCAGTCGGATCTCCTGTGTTGTGGCGACTCGCGATGCGAGGATGTGGCCATGCAATCCAACTTCGTCGACTACCTGACCTGGGACGAGCAGAACAACGTCGCCTATCTCGCGCTCCCGCAGAACAACAGGGGAGAGCGCCGCGCGCTGCGCACTCTCCCCGTGAACGATGAGAGCGGCGAGCAAGTCGTTGCCGTCCTCGATTTCGGCGAGGACGGCGAGCTGATCGGCATCGAGTTGCTCAACGCGCGTGTCCAACTGAGCGCGGCGATGAAGGCCGCGGCCCGCAAAGAGTAGCCGCACAACCCGGCTGCCACTCGTCTGCCACGTGGGTGCCAAAGACGGCGTGAGGCAACGAAATTCAGGGGGCCGCGAGGCACGATGGACTCGCTGTTGGTCCGTATCCGAATTCGAATACGGATCTGATTCGAATACCGGGTCGTAGTCGACCCGGTGCTATTCAGGAGGGGAACCTTTGCGATCCATCATGCGTCTCGCGGCCGCGCCCATGGCGACGTTTGCCATTCTGGTATCGGGACTTTCGTTTGCCGGAGCGGCTTCTGCGGCGGAGCCTGCGTACGCAACGACCGATCAAGCCGTTTCAGTGCTCGACACCCGATTCGATGCGGTGCTGGCCCGTCGGCCGCATTACATTGCCGGGTACACCGACCATGCGCTGACCCGCATGGCGCAGCGGGGAATCAGTAAGGACCAGGTCGAGTCCGCCATCTCCAGCCATTACGAGGGGCAGTGGCAGCCCGAGCATCGGACCTGGAAGGTGACGTGGGGCGGGGTTTCGGTGGCGATCAACGAGGACGCCTACATCGTCACGGTCTTCTGAGGCCGGCCACTCGTCGACGTAGTCGGGTTCGCGCGTCCATGTCGATGCGCGAACCCGATTCTCCGCCACACCTTTTGAACTGGGGATTTCATCATGAGAATTATCCGCACTGGCTTCGCCATGGCATTGATCACCGCGTTTCCGCTCCTCGTCAGCGTCGAGGCGGCAGCTACGCCGCTCGCGCAATCGCCCGCTGTGGTGCTCGGCGACGGCACTCAGGTGCTGCCGTTCGAGTTCGAGGCCGCGGCAGGCAAGCGATTCAACGATGGCGAGGACCGGGCCGCCGCACAGTCGCTCGGTTACGCTGAGGCCAAAGTGGGCAGAAGCCACGGGTGCTTGATCTTCAAGCACAGCAAAAAGAACCTGTACATTTCGCAGGATCTCGACGGGCACAACGGGGGGCGTTGGAAGATGGCGAGTTCGCCAGAACGACTCGCGTCCAAGGACACCCGGATGGGCACCTACGACGAGAACCTCAACCGGATTGGTGACTGATTTGGATCATTCGACCGCCAGTGCGCCCGATGGCATGCCCGATTCGAGATCGTGGCAGATCGTTTTCGATCCCGGCATCACCAAGGAGCAAGTCGAGCTGATCGCGGATTTCGCTGTCGCGGACGGCATTGCCGACGCCGACGCCGCGGAGTTCCTGCGATCGGGTCGAGATCCCCGCTTCTGGTTGTCGGGCGCACTGGATCGGTCGGAGGTCGACGCACATCGGCGGGCGTTTCGCGCGGTTGTCGAGGGAACGCCCTTGACCGATGTGGACCGCGCGCTCATCACCGGGATGATCCATCGATTCGACGAATGGCTGGCGCATCTCGCCTATCCGCGCGATCAGATCTACGACGCGGACGACGCCTTTTTCGACTTCGACAGCGCGGAGAGGACCGGCAACGATGGATGAGCCAGGTGCACGGTTGTGGCAGATTCTGTTTCTCGACGGGCTCACGAGAGCACAGGTCGATCGCGTCGCAGACTTCGCTGCCGCATCCGGAATCGAGGAGCAGGCCAGCGGCGTCGATGAGCGTTCGGTGTTCAGCTACAGCTACGACCGTTCGACCGTCGAGTTGTATCGCCACGTATTTCAGAAGGCCGTCGACGGCGCCGAGCTCAGTGAGGGCGATCGACTCACGCTGACAGATCATCTCGACGAACTCGACAGATGGTCCGAGTCGACGGGCAGTATCGACTAGCACCACGGAGGGTGGGGATGGTGGTGATCACGCAGGCCGAACCGGACACGGTTCGGCGCGATGATCTGGTGGTCGGCGCGTGGAATCCGTTGACTCGGATCGTCTTCCGATTCTGCGTCGTCTACTTCGGGCTCTACAGCGTGCTCACCCAGCTTGCGAGCACACTGCTCGGGTTGCTGAGCAAGCCCTCGTCGGGAGTCAGCGGCGCGGCGTTGGCGACACCGCTCGTGGAATGGACCGCGAAGCACGTCTTCGGCATCGCCGAGCCACTGGTCACGATCGAAACCGCAAGCAGCGACCGGACTTACGACTGGGTCATGCTGTTCTGTCTGGTGGTGATCTCGGTTGTGGGCACCGTTGTCTGGTCGGTGCTCGACCGCCGCCGGACGCACTACTCGACCTTGCTCGTCTGGTTTCGAGTGTTCCTCAGATTCGGGTTGGCGGGCCAGCTCCTGTTGTACGGGGTGGCCAAGATTCTGTTGACCCAGATGCCGTCCCCACCGCTGACCACCTTGGTGACGCCGTTCGGCGAACTGACGCCGATGGGCCTGCTGTGGTCTTCGGTCGGGGCCGCGCCGAGCTACGAGATCATGATCGGCACCTTCGAAGCCGTTGGCGGCCTGCTGCTCATCCTGCCGCGCACGGTCACGCTCGGTGCGGTGGTCAGCACGGTCGGACTGACCCAGGTTTTCGTGCTGAACCTGAGCTATGACGTTCCGGTCAAGACAATGTCGCTGCACCTACTGTTGCTGAGCATCTTCCTGTTGGCGCCGGAACTCGGACGTCTGCTGGATGTGCTGCTGTCGCGGCGGCCGGTCGGGCTTTCGACACAACCTCCGTTGTTCCGGTCGCGTCGCGCGAACCGTATCGCCACCGTCGCCCAGGTCGTGCTCGGGGTGTGGATCGCGATCCCGATCGTCCTCGATTGCATCGGCGCCTGGCAAGAGCACGGTGAAGGCCGAACGAAGCCGCCGATGTACGGGGTGTGGAATGTGGACCGGCTGATGTCGGACGGTCAAGAAGTGCCGCCGCTCCTCTCCGATGAGAACCGTTGGCGGCGAGTCTTTTTCGAGTATCCCGACGAGTTCAAATTTCAGCGCATGGATGACACGATCGGCTTCTATCAGGCCGTCGTCGACGTCGGGAACCACCGGCTCGAGCTGGGCCGCTACGACGGAGCGGGGGAGATCTCCACCCTCATGCTGGATACCCCCACATCAGACACCGCGACCATGTCGGGAATGCTCGACGGCCATCGAGTGGAGATCACCCTGCGTCGGATCGCGCTGGAATCCATGCCGCTGCTCGGTCGGGGTTTCCATCTTGTGCAGGACTATCCCTACAACCCGAACAGTAGATAGTGCGCGCGCCGCCGGTGCAATAGTGGTGTCGGCGCGGCCCATCCACAGACGACGTCAGGCGGCCAACGAATGTTGCGACCCGGTATCTGGAGCAACGGGCGACTATCGACCGAGCCCAGATTCAGCGCGGGCCGGACATGGTGACGACACCGTTCAATCGGTGTACCTGACCAACGACGAATGGGTAGCCCAGTTCTCCGCGCCTATGGGCGACATCGTGATGCACCACGGGGCGGGTGATGGCGGGTCGACGAGGTTGCTCGGGCGATCGATCGCATGCATCGGTCCTGTCGGTGGGCCGGCTGCTGCCGCGCAAGGGTTTCGACGTCGCGATCGAATCGCTCATCCACAGGTGGGCGAAATAGGATGGCGGGTACGTACTACTCCCAAATGACGGGGCTGGTGCAGCCGTACAGAGTGGTCGGAAAGCTCATCTGTCCACCCGACGCCCAATCCGCCGCTTCGACGTATACCCGTTGCAAGCCAAGGCAATCCGCCGCGAATCGCCCGAACTCCAACCGCGCACCCACCCCACCCCCAAATCCGCACCCGTTCTAGCAGCCCACAGCTAGTGCGGATCCCCAGAACGAGTGCGGTTGCCGCAGAGGGGGTGCGGATTACGGAGCGCGCGGTGGGTGCGAGCGAGGATTCGGCGTAGTTGATCGTGAAACCCCCGCAGCCGCACCCTTTCTGTCTTCCCGCACACGATCTGGCATGCGAAATCGTGTGCGGAAAGACAGAAAGTGTGCGGCTGAGTGTCTTTGATCTTGAATCTCTGTCTTTGATCTTGAAGTTCTCGAAACGGGAGCACAGCCAAGTAACCCGGCTGGAACGAGAGAACCCGTGAGCGACTGCGGAGGTCAGCCGGGTACGGCAGGCGTCGCCACCACGCTAATCCGGTGCAAACCCCGAGATGCCGTACTCACAGGAGACCGTGGACCCGAAGGAGCTTTGCCTTCGCCGAGCCCAAAGCGGCACGGCCGCAGTCCAACCCGGCCCGTGGGGTGCGGTCTTGGGCGGGTGCGGGCTTGGGCGGGCGCGGGCTTGGGTGGGTGCGGCTCTGGGCGGGCGTGGTCTTGGGCGGGTGCGGGCTTGGGCGGGCGCGGTCTCGGGCGGGTGCGGTCTCGGGCGGGCGCGGTCTCGGGCGGGCGCGGTCTCGGGCGGGCGCGGCTTTGGAGGGGCGCGGCTTTGGGGGTTGGTGTGGGTTTCGTGGGGCGTGTTGCGTTTGGGGTGGTGGTTTATCCGCGGGTTGGACGGTTTCCTGGCGAGCGGGACGGTTTCGGGGTTTGCACTGGATAGCGTGGTGGCGTCGTGTGCCGTACCCGGCTGACCTCCGATGTCAGGTGCGGGTTCTCTTGTTCCAGACCGGGTTGCTTGGCTGTGGTCCGGTTCAAAGACCTTTCGGGGAAGTGATCTCGAGGGAGGTTGACGGGAGTCCAATGGTGGGCGTCTCGGCGCGTACTGCCACCATAAGACTCCGCTCAACGGTGGTCAGCAACCATTTCTCTCCGCTCAACGGGTCAACAACCACATCTCTCCCGTCAACGGGGCAGCAACCACTTCTCCCGTCGATCCAGGGCTCGACGCTTCGCCGGGTTCCTCGCATACGGCTGTAGGCCCTCCAACCAAGCCCTCAAAGTGATCTTGAAATGTTGGCATGAGAGAAATGGTGCGTGTCGCGACGACGTGTTGCAACCATAAGACTCCGCTCAACGGTGGTCAGCAACCATTTCTCTCCGCTCAACCGGTCAACAACCATTTCTCTCCGCTCAACACGGGGGCAACCACCACTTCTCTCTCGTCGATTCAGGGCATAGCAGTCGATTCGGTTCTCACGCGCGCATTTCCACATCGGCGGCTCTGCGGGATCCGGCATCATCTGCGTCGTCGGCTTCACCTCGGTCGCCGGCGCAATACTGGTGTCGGCGAGGCCCTTCCACGGACGGCGCCGGGCCGCCAACGCATGTTGGCGGCCCGGCGTCTGGCATAACGGGCGACTACCGACCGAGTGCAGAATCAGCGTGGGCCGCGGTCTGGCCTCGGTACCCAGATGAACTTGTAATTGCCGACATGCTTGCATTCATAGAACCCGCCTTCCAGCCATACGATTTTCCCGTCCTGCCCTGGCGAGCAGTACATCTCGGCCGCATTGAACGACGACGGAAGTTGCTGGGCGGACACGGCCGCTGGAATTGAGAGTGTCGCCTCGGTCGCTGCCTGGGCAGGCACGGTGAGCATGCTCACCCCCGCCGCGATTCCAATAACGGTGGCAGCCAATCGAATTCTTGTCATGTGAATATATCCCCTTTATCGCGTCGACGCAGATCGAGCGCCGATCGAAACCGACGGTAACACCGCAACGGGGCGGGTCGGAATATCTCGAGACTGCCAAAAGCGTTGCGGCACAACAGCTGAATGGCTGCCATAATTGATCATCAGCTGCACATGTGCACTGATATCTCATTGCCGAACTCTGGCGGCTCGGGCACTATCGATATATGGATCTGCTCAATATCGGAGCTAACGAAGCCAATCGTCTGCAACAGGGCTGGATCGCGCCCGAACATACCGTTCTCGGCATATTGCGTGGCGATCCCGACGACATCGCGCGGCGAGCACTTGAGCAAGCGGGGCTCGACGCCACAACTGTCGAGGGCAGTCTGAAAAGAATCGGTTCGGTCGAAACCGGTGAAGGGTTGAGCCCGAACCCGAGGTGGTACACGGTCCACGGCCGCGCCGAAGGTATCGCTTGGGCTTTCGGCGCCGCCGAACCCGATGCCGTGCATTTCGTCCTGGCAGTCCTGTGGGATCGCACCCGATGGTTGTTCGCCGACATCCCCGGCCCGACCCGCGACGGGATCGTCGCCGCATTGGTCGGCCTCGGCGTCGAACTGCCGCGCGTCCCGTTGCCAGAGTTGGACCTCGAGCCACAGCTGGACACCTACGTCGAATTCCCGCGACGCTCCCTCGACGACGTCTTGGCACTGCTCACTACCCGGCACCCACCCGGCGACGGCTTGACCTGGGGATTCAACTACAAGAACAACGAGACCGCCTACATTCGCGCGGAGACAGGCATCGACGTGCAAGCCATTGTCGCCGAGGCACTCACATAACAGGCCCACGGTGCGGCGGGCTCAGCGCGATCGCCGCTCCACCCGATGTCGTGCGGGAACGCGGGGGCGGATTCCCCTCCTGATGTTGTGCGGGAACGCGGGTACGGACTCCCCACCCCGATGTTGTGCGGCATTGCGGGCACGGATGTCGTGCGGCAACCTAGGTGCGGGCTTCCGTCCTGGTGGCGTGGGGCTTTGCGGGTACGGGCTCCCACCTGATGTCGTGGGGCAATGCGGGTACGCACTGCGTCCGGGTGTCGTGGGGCAACGCGGGCACGGATTCCCCTCCGGATGAACCGTGCCCGCGCCGCCGAGGCGACGTCGTCAGCCTGCGAACTTGCACAGCTGCAGCGCTCGGCTCCGCAGTGCGCCCATGCTGATCTTTTCCTTGCCGGAACCGTTGGCGCGCAACGGGTTTATGCTGGCCAACCCCGCCTGCTCGGCCTCCCGTCCGGGTGTCGTGTGGCAAGCGGGCACGGACTCCTTACCCGAAGTCGTGTGGGAACGCGGGTACGGATTCCCGTCGGGATGTCATGTGGCGACGCGGGTACGGACTGCCTTCCTGATGTCGTGGGGCAACGCGGGCACGGATTCCCCTCCGGATGAACCGTGCCCGCGCCGCCGAGGCGACGTCGTCAGCCTGCGAACTTGCACAGCTGCAG
>NZ_JBICTD010000010.1:0-86859 GCF_043197455.1 Nocardia sp. NPDC049149 | reverse complement strand
CAGCGCTCGGCTCCGCAGTGCGCCCAAGCTGATCTTGTCGCCGCCGGAACCGTTGGCGCGCAACGGTTCTATGCTGGCCAACCCCGCCTGCTCGGCCTTGTCGTTGAGTGCGTAGGACGTGCCGTCGGGCACGACGAACACCGCCTGCCCGCCCGCGCGGCACTCGATGGTGCCGCGATCAACGGTGAATGGCCAGAGGAAGCCCAGGTTCTCACTGGCCACCGCCTGGCTGTTCGAGGTCGGTTCCGGCAGGGCAACCGGGCTCGGGTGTGCGGGATCCTTCGACCCCGAGCCGCCGCCGCACGCGCTGACCACGAGTGCCCCCGTTACCGCGAGGCCGATCGACAATATGGTTCGGACCTGCGAGTTCATTCTTTCCTCCACCTGTGTCGGCATGCCGTTCTACTCATAACGTTGCGCACTGCCGACTTTCGGTTCACAGACGTTCTGGCAGCGGCCACAGCGGTTTCGGTCGGTAGCGTCGGAACCGAACTAGCCTGGCAAGTCACTGGAGGGGACCGTGTCGACGCACTCACCATCCCGGATCGATATCGTCTGTCCGACGTTCAACCGGTCAACGGCGATTCGGGCGACGATCGACAGCGTGCTGGCGCAGACCGTCGAGGAGTGGACGCTGCTTGTCGTCTCGGACGGTTCCACCGACGACACGGACGACATCGTGCGCGCCTATCGCGACCCGCGAATCCGGCTGCTGCGGGTCGAGTCGTACGGGCATCCCGGGGGACCGCGCAATGCGGGTGTCGCGGCGGCGACAGCACCGTTCGTCGCCTATCTGGACCACGACGATCGCTGGGCGCCAACACATCTGGCGGTGCTGCTCCGGCTGCTGGACGGCGGCGCCGCGTTCGCGGCGACGGGCTGCGTTCGCGTCGACGAGGCGGGCGAGGAGTTGGACCGTAGCGGCCTGGTCGATCGGATCTGGCATCCGGAGCTACAGACCATCACCGGGATGTTCGAGCCGTCCCGGGTCGGCCATGTCCGAACCGTGCTCGCCGAGCTGGGCGGTTGGACGACGATCCATGCGGGCTACGAGGATTGGGATCTCTGGTTCCGCGCGGCACGGCACGGCCACGATTTCGCCATTGCCACGGAACACACGGCGCTGTTGACCATCGGTCCGGCGTCGCGGCGCAACGGGCTACGTCCGCCGCAGGCGGTGGTGTTCGACCGGGTTGCCGATCGTGAAGTCGCCGCGGCCGTCGTCCAGGCCACCAGGTCCGAGCCACACCGGATGGCCGCGCGTGCCAGCTGTCTTACTGAGATGTGTGCCTGGTACGCGGATTTGGCGACCTCCCCCCGCTATCGGGTTGCCGATCATGTCCCGGACCACCTGGAGGATCAACTCCGCGCTGACTTCCTTCGGGACGACAAGCCTTGTCTGCTGGAGGAATTGAGCATCGCCCCGGTCGGCGACGAGTGGGCGATACTCCTGCCGCTGTGGTGCGCCACCTCCGAGCATGCCCAAGCCATCGGCCGGGTGCTGCGCGACCGCTTTCCCGGGCAGTTTGCGTACCTGCGTGCCCTGATCGCCGATCAGAGCGTCGAGGTGCGGGCCGCCCGCAGCACTGCGACGTAGCCGTCATCCAATGTCGGTGCCACCGGCCGTGATTCGGGCGGTGGCACCGGCCCGACGATCCGATATTCCATGCCGTCGACGGTGCTTGTCACATTGACCACGGTGAAGTCCCCGTCGGGCTGGGCGGACGCACGCAGGAGATGCGTCTGTCCTTCGGCCATCCCGACCAAACCCGTGGTGGTGCCGTGATAGACGAGGCTGCCTTCGGTGAGGACGGCCGCCATGGGGCAGCTGTGCGCGACGTCGTCGAGGATGTGGGTGGACAGCACCACGATGCGATCGCCACCGAGCTGTCCGAGCAGCGTGCGGAAGCGGATACGTTCCTCGGGGTCGAGCCCCGCCGTCGGTTCGTCGACAATGACGATCTTCGGGTCGCCGAGCAGCGACTGAGCGATGCCGAGCCTGCGCTTCATGCCGCCGGAGTATCGGCTGATCCGTTGTGTGCCAACGGCATCCAGGCCGACGCGGCCAAGGAGTCCGTCGATTTGGGACCGCCGTGCCTGCTTGTCGTCGATTCCCTTGAGCAGGGCGACGTAGTCGAGCAATTCGCGTCCGGTGAGGTCGGGATAGAGCGCAAGTTCCTGCGGGAGATACCCGAGCAGTCGTTTGACCGCGGCACGTCCTGCCGTGGTGGCCATGTCGTAGCCGCACACGTGGACCGTGCCCGACGTGGGGCGCAGCGTTCCGGTGAGAATGCGGATCAGGGTGGTCTTGCCTGCGCCGTTGGTGCCGAGCAGGCCGGTCATGCCTTCGGTGAGCGTCAGGTCGACGTCGCGCAGCGCGGCCGCGTTTCCGCGGTAGACCTTGGTCAGGTTTCGTATCGTGATCGTCATCCGAACTCCGTTCCGGCTCAACGGCTCTTGGTCAGGGCCAGGTGGCCGACGAGGAAGGCGAGCAGTGTCGTGGCGAGGGTGATCGCCAGTGCGGCGATCGCGGCGGCGGCGCCTGCCGTCGGGTGCAACCAGTCGGCATCCGAACGCGAGAGCGTGACGTTGAGCCATTGTGCCGCTTGGTAATCGCCGAGCGGCGACAGGATGGTCTGTGCCGTCGTCGGGATCGGCACGAGCGGGGTCAGCGCGGTGGCCCAATACCAGAACGGCACCACAAGCACCCGGGTAACGGCGCCGGGGAGCAGCAGGCTCGCGACGTTGGCGAGCATGGTGAGCAGCAGCGAGCCGGGCAGCACGATCGTCACCAAGCCGATCACCGCGGCACCGAGCGGCCGCACCGAGCCCGCGGTCACCGACAGCCACGCCCCCATGACGAGGAGAACCAGACACCCTGGTATCGAGGCGACCAACCACGGCCCGAGGATGATTCCGGCCGACCGGGTGCGGCCGCCTGCCGGGGTCGCGTCGAACAGCTCGCGCAGTCCTGGTTTGCGTTGCCTGGCCAACTGATCCGCGAGCACGATGGCGATGCCGATCGAGCCGAGGAAGTTGATCAGCAGGGCGGTGTCGCCGATCGCCGCGACCTCGTCGGTCCGGTTTCGCCCGTAGGGAAATCCCGAGAGCAGCAGGATCAAGGCGCAGAGCGGGATAAGCGACAACCACACGATGCGGTGTCTGGCGGTGAGGATCGCCTCGTAGCGGATCGTGGCGCGCAGCGCGGGAGCAGGCATTCGCATCATCCTGTCGCTCCGCGCAGCTGCGCCTCACTGTCCATCGCGCGAAGCCCCGTGAGCCAGAGCGCAGAGAAGGCGACGAGCAGGAACAGCACGGCTTGCGCCTGCTTGGCGCCGATCACCTGATCCAGCACCAACAGCTTCGCCAGCCACAGTGTGCTGACGATCGTGGCTGCTCCCGCGGTCGAACGGTGGGTCGTCACTATGTATGCGGCGACGCCGACCAGTGCGAGCGCGAGCGCCGCGTTGTTGATCAACAGGCTGCCGGCGTGTTCGTTCGCGGCGGCTACCGTCAGCACCCCGAGCAGGAGGATTGCGCTCCCGACCGATGCGATGACCAGCGCGATCCGGCGCGCCAGGGTCAGCAGGTAGGGCGTTTGCACGGTGAGCAGCAGCTCGATCATCTGCTCGCCGCCGAGCGCGGCAGCCGTGGTGAGCCCGGCCGCCAGCGGCACGGTCGCCGCCGCCGCACTGTCGATCGCAGGCGCAGTGCTCAGGAGGGTCGCGGCCAAGCCGACCGCGGCCGCAGCCGCGACCGGCGTGGTCAGGACGGCCCGTCCGCATCGCCGAATTTCATACAGCCACATCGGATTCACGTAAGGGTGGTAGCGCGGTCGCGCCGATCGGTTCATGCCGCGGCGGCGCTGAATCGGGGCTTGGTCATGCCGACGATCGCCACAACCAGCAGCAGCGCAGCGATCGCGACGGTCAGTGCGGAAGTGGACCAGAGCGGCTGGATGATCGCGCCGATCCGATGCGCCGGTCCGGCCGAGGACGCCCCGGCCGCCCCGAGCAGCCACACCACGCCGCCTGCGACCGCGCCGACCGCGATGGACCGCCACACCGCACAGACCACGCCGACCGCGGAGGCCAGCAGTGCAGGACCGAGCCAGCCGGCGACCATGTCGGTGAAATCGGCGGTACCACCGAGCTCGCTGGCCACCATCGACGTCACCAGGGCGAGGACGGTGTCGGCCGCGAGGACCATGAGCAGCCTGCTCGCGAAGACCACCGAGGGCCGAATGGGCATGGTGGCGAACAACTCCAGCCGCGGATCCGTTCGCGGCGTGCAGGCCGCCAGCGTGCCGAGTTGGAACACCAAGGTGACCACGAGGCCGAATATCGTTGGCGGTGAACCACTTCGGGTGGTCGACACGGCGAGCAGGATGCCGCCGATGAAGCCGAATACGGTGAGCGGAAGCAGCAGTCGCGGGAGCAGTTTCCGTTGTGCCAGCGCAAGTGATGCGGCGAGCAAGAGCGAGCTGCTCAGGCTCGGCTTGGGGACCGGAGTGGGTGCGGCCCATGGCATTCCGACAGCATCACCGAGCAGGTCGTCGAAGGACGGGGTGCGAAACGCGCCGACGGTATCGACGGAAAACCGCTCGGCAGCGACTGCCACATTCTGCCAGCCTGCCGCGCGTGCCTGACAATCCGCGCAGTGCTCGAGGTGCGCTCCGACGTGGCTGTCGGGTCGCCGCGCCAGCTGGTCGTCCGTCAGGTGGGGGCCGAACGGGATCGGTGTGCTCATGTCGCGCCTCCGTAGCGGGTGGACAGATCGGCGGTGGTGCCGGCCAGAGCCAGCGCGAGTCGTTTACGCGCGTGCGACATTCGGCTCTTCACCGTGCCGACCGGTATATCGAGGACAGCCGCGACGTCCGGGTACGGCAGGTCGTCCACCAGGACGAGAAGCAGCACGTCGCGGAGGTGTTCGGGCAGCTCACCGATGCCTGCGGCGAGATCGCTGCGCGCGGCGTTCGCCAGCACGATGTCTTCGACGGTGTCCGCCGGATCCGAGATGTCCGGGGCGTCGTCGAGATCGATCGCGACGGGCACCGACTTGCGCAGATAGTTGTAGGCCTGGCGCTTGGCGACACCGAACAGCCAACCGCGCGCCGATGATTCGCCACGGAAGCTGTCCGCCGAGCGCCAGACGGCCAGCCAGGTCTCCTGGAGTATCTCCTCGGCGGCCCCGCTCTGCGCGGTCATCCGCCGCACGACCCGCAGCATTGCCGTTGCGTGTCGCTCGTAAAGCACGCGCAAGCAAGCCTGGTCCCCCTTGGCCACCGCAGCCAGCAGCGCTTCGTCCGAGTCCACACAGTCGTGTGTAGCGTGCCGGCGCCGAACGGTTCAACCCGGGTGGCGAAATCGGCCGTCCGGGTGGCGGTGGACGGCGCCATTGGCAGTGTCGGGCCGACTGCCAGAAAGCCGTGCGGTCGTTGTCGAGCCGGGTTGGCGCTGCTTATCTCGATGCCGGGGGGAACAGCGCCGACCCGGGAAGTCCGGGCGGAACGCACCTCCCCGGGTCGAGACCTTCGGCCCGAACCAGGCACAGCCTGAGAAGGGAGAACACCGTGAGCACGGTGACCACAGAACCGGTGGAGATGATCGACACTCTCGATCTGTTCGATCTCGACCTCCGAGTCGGTGTCGGCAACATCCAGGGCAACGCGGGGATCAAGAGCTGGTCCTACTGCACGCCTGGCTGCACCAGCTCGGGCGGCGGTAGCGGTTGTAGCCACTGCTGCTGAGTCAGACGTCCGGGCTGGGCGCGCTGTCCAGCCCGGACACCCCACATCGAACAACGCAAAGGATTGAGCTGGTGTCGGATTCGATCTTCCGGGCCTGGGATGTCTTCCTGGTTCGGGCTCCACTTGCGGTGGATCCGAGCCGGCTGCCGACGCGCGGCGATCATCTCGACGTGCTGCGGGCCGCGGCGGCGGACGTGGCGCTGCGTACCGCGATCACGGTGGCGACGCCGAGCCTCGGCAGGCTGCTCGACCGGATCGACAGCGGCGCCGTCGCAGGCATCAAATCCACGCAGCTGCGCCGCGCCGCGTTGGCCGTGCTGCGTTACGACATCAGGATGCACACCCGCCCAACGCCGTTCGGCGTCTTCTCCGGGGTGGCGGCCGGGCGCTTCGATTCGTCGGCCAAGCTAGATCGCGGCTCCGCGCACCGCACCAGAACGCACGCCGATATGCATTGGCTGCTCGGTGTCGTGCACGAGTGGCAGACCGCTCCGACGGTGCTGCCCCGGTTACGGGTTCGCCCGCATCCCGCGTTGTTCCGCCGCGGCGACCGGGTCGTGCTCGACTGCCCGTCACCGCTCAGCGCGCCGCTCGACGGCGAGACGAGAGCCGTTGTCTCCCTGCGTCATTCTCCGGTGGTCGACATGGTGCTGCGCGAAGCCGCTCGCACCGTCGGGGGCGAGGAGCTCACCGCGACGGTGGCTGACCATTTCGGCGCGCCGGTGCACCGCGTCGCGGAGTTGGTCCGGGTTCTGGTGGAGCAGGAGTGCCTGCTGACCGACCTGCGTCCGCCCCTGGACGGGGGAGACCCACTGCGCCATGTCATCGATGTCCTCGCGCGCGTCGACCGGCCGGACGAGTCGGTCGCGCGCGTGCTGCGCGTCCTCCGCGAGATCGACAATCGCAGGCTCTCCTGTGATCGGCTTCCGCTCGGTTCCGGTTCGGCACGGCTCACCCAGACCGTGGCGACCGTCGAGCTCGCGCGCGAGCTCTTCGAGTACGAGACTCCGTTGCACATCGATACCGCGCTCGATCTGGAGGCCAAGCTTCCGTACCAGGTCCGCACCGAAATCGAGCGCGCGGCCGAGCTGATGTGGCGCATGTCGGCGAACAAGCTCGGCTTGATCGCGCTGCGTGACTACCACGAGCGATTCCTCGAGCGCTACGGGACAGACCGACTGGTCGGCATCCGGGAGCTGCTAGACCCCGCTCGCGGACTCGGCGCGCCGGACGGATACACCTGGCCGACCACCGAAGCTACCGCCGCGAACCCGACGATCCAGCGCGATCCCGCACGAATGCGCTTGTTGCACAGATTGCTCGGCGCGGCACTGCGGGACGGAGTCGACGAGATAGAACTGACCGACGCGATGATCGGCGAGCTGAGCACCGACGAGCCGGTGCACACAGGGGTGCCCAACTCGTGCGAACTGACGTTCCATGTCGTCGCGCCGTCATTGGATGCGTTGTCCGCCGGTGACTTTCGCCTCGTCGTGGCCCCAAGCCCCGGATCCCATCACGCGGGGGCGACGCTGGCGCGGTTCGCCGATCTGCTTCCCCAGGAGGCCGGCGCCATTGTCGCGGCGGAGTCCGCGGCGATTCCGGTGCACGTCAACGACGCGATCCGGATCGACCTCGCCTTCATGCCACGATCGGGCAAAGCCGCGAACCTCACGCACACCGTCGCGCACAACGGGAAACGCATCGCCGTCGGCCTGCCCGATGCCACCGGCGTCGAGGAGATCGCGCTCGCCGACGTGGCCATCGGGGCCACCACGGAGCGACTGTGCGCGGTGCAGCTGTCGACCGGCCGCGAGATTGTGCCGGTGCTCAACAACATGGTCAGCGCGATGACGCAGGCGCCGAACGCCGCTCGGCTGCTGTGGGAGATCGGCTTGGAGGGGCAACGCCTGTGGGAGCCGTGGACGTGGGCGGCGCTGGCGGAGATGCCCTTCGTGCCACGCATCAGGCACGGGCGGATCGTGCTCGCACCCGCGGTGTGGCGATTGGACGTGCTGATCGGTGTGCCCGAGGCCGACTTCGCGCGCGCGGTGGCACGGTGGCGCCGCGAATGGCGCGTGCCGGAACGAATTCTCGTCGTCCAGATGGATCAGCGACTGTTGTTCGACCTGAGCGATCCCGCCCACCTCGAGCTGCTGTGGGACGAGCTGCGCAAGGATCCGGCGATCGTCGCGCACGAGGTGCCAGGCGCGGAGGGCTCGTACGACGGCATCGGCGGACACACGATGGAAGTTGTGGTGCCGCTGTCGCGCCGGGACAGTCGGCCGTCGCGCTCACAACACGGCGGCTACGCCGAAAAGCCACAGACACCAGCAGGACTCGGCAGCGATTGGCTCTACCTGGAGATCTATCTCCCTTCGGCGTGCCACGGTGACTTCCTCCGGACCGAACTGCGCGAATTGGTCGACGCAGGACGGGAACACGGATGCGATCGCTGGTTCTTCATCCGATACACCGGCCCGGACGGGCCACATTTTCGTGTTCGCTTCCATGGCGATCCGGACACACTGTGGGCGCAGGCCGCACCCGCGCTCGGCGCGAAACTCGACCGCTGGCAGCACACCGGGCTCATTCGGACGCATCGAGTCTGTCCCTACGATCCGGAAGCCGAGCGCTACGGGGGCCGAGCGGCGATAGCCGCCGCCGAACGAGTCTTCGAAGCAGACAGCCGAGCCGCGATCGCATTCCTGGACCTGGTCGAGGATCCGGCGTGCCCGCACTCACTCGACACGGTCGCCGCCGTCTCGGTCGCCGCGCTGGCCGCGGCTTTCGGTGTGCCGGAATCGGGCTCGACGTCGGATACCGGGTGCGGCGACGATGCCGCTGCGGCCTGGTTGTCGCTGACCGGCTCGCGGGACGACCTCCCGACGGCGTTCCGGGTGGACGCCAAGCGCTGGCGCGCGCTGATCGATCCGTACGGCGACTGGCCGACGTTGCGCGCAGATCCCTACGGCGCGGCCGTGCTCGAGGCACTCCAGGCTCGCGACGCCGCGGTCCGCGCAGTGCGATCGGCGCTGTCGGACTCCCGCACCAGACACCCTCGGTTGATCGGCAGCCTCATGCATATGACCTGCAATCGACTCTTCGGCGGTGACAGCGACCGCGAGCGCGCGGTCGTCGCCATCGCCCGCGGCGCGGTGCAGGACAACCTCAACAGAAGAAGGCATACACGATGAGCAACGCCCTACAGCACCACCGGGTTTCGGTGGCCGAACGCGCCGCCGAAGCCGTCGCCCTGGTGGCCGAGCGGCTCGCCGACCCCGAGGTCGTCGCGGAGGTCGCGGGTCGACCGGACAATCATGATCCCCTCTTCGGTGCGACGATGTGGGGCCCGATGACGCTGTCCACCGGCTTGCCGGGTACCGCGTCGTTCTATGCCGAACTGGCCAGGATCAGCCCGCGCTGGTCGGCGACCACCCACCGGCATCTGAAAGCGGCGGGCGCTGCGATGCCGAGCCAGCCGAGCAGGGGATTGCATGCGGGCCCTGCCTCGCTGCTCGCGGCTGCGCAAGGATGTGGTGACCACTATCCCGGCTTGCGGCGGCGGCTCGCGGACTGGCTCGCCGACGACCAGCTCGCCCGGCTCGCACGGCTCAGGCCGGAAGTGGGACAGGGCATTTCGTGGGAGTCCTATGACCTGATCAACGGGTTGTCCGGCACGGCACGACTGCTGCTCGATGCGGCCGACGATCCCGCCGAGAACAGCGCGGAGGTCGAGCGGGCGCTCACCGAAACATTGGCGCACCTGGTTGCGCTCAGCGTGCCGATCACCGTCGATGGTCACGTCGTGCCCGGCTGGTGGGTGCCGGTGGAACTGCAGCCGGTGGAACAGGATCGCCTCGACTACCCGCGCGGTGACTTCAATCTCGGTCTCGCGCATGGGATTCCCGGACCGGTCATGATCCTGGCGCTCGCGCTGGAGCGCGGGCACGAGGTGCCAGGGCATCGCGAGGCGCTCGTGCGCATGGTGGAGTGGCTGATCCGCTGGATCAGCGTCGACGATCAAGGCACCTATTGGCCGTGCCGAGTCGGATTTGACGACGAGATCGCCGACACGCCAACGGAATCCCTGTTCACCAGGACCGCGTGGTGCTACGGCGCACCAGGGGTGGCGGCCGCTGTGTATCAGGCGGGCCGCACCCTCGACAACCCGGCGTGGCGCGCCCACGCGGTCCGGGCCATGCACGACGCGCTCGCCAGAGACGAATCACGGTGGACCCTGGCCGGACCCACCGTGTGCCACGGTTATGCAGGGCTGTTGCAGATCGTGCACCGTATCGGCAGCGCCGAACAGGACGAGGTGCTGCTCGGTGCGCGGGCCAGGCTCGCCGAGACGATCCTGGACATGGCAGATCCCGACGCGCCCTTCGTCTTTCGGCATCCGATGCGCTATCCCCGATCGGCGCCGGGGCCGACCGAGTTCAAGCTGCTCGATGTCGCAGGGATTCTCGAAGGGTCGGCCGGAGTGGCCTGCGCGCTGCTGTCGGTGATTCCGCCCGCGCTGCTCGGTGATGCCGTCGCACCGGGAACCCATCGGGCATGGGACCGTGCCCTCGGCCTCTGCTGACGAGGGGATACGCATGTCTCCCAACGCTTTCGACCTGGCCGATGTCGTCGTGCAGTACGGCAGAACGGTTGCCGTCGATTCCGTGTCACTGAGCTCGGCCCCCGGTCGCCTGACCGCACTGCTCGGGCCCAACGGGGCGGGCAAGTCCAGCCTGCTCACCGTGCTCTCGACCGCCGCGCGCCCGAAATCCGGAACCGTGCGCATCTTCGGCAGCGACGTCCGCACGGCGCCGATGCGCGCTCGCGCTCAGCTCGGCCTGGTGTTCCAGGAGCGGACCCTGGACAAAGAGCTGACCGTCGAGCAGAACCTGTGGTTCCACGCCCGGCTGTTCGGCATGCGACGTGCCGATACGGCCGCGCAGATCGACCGGCTGCTCGCCATGCTCGAGCTGACCGACCATCGCCGCACCGCAGTGGAGAAGCTGTCCGGCGGCACCGCGCGGCGGGTGGAACTGGTGCGCGCACTGCTGCACCGGCCGGGTCTGCTTATTTTGGACGAGCCGACGACGGGTCTCGACCCGCAATCGCGGCGGGTGGTGTGGCGCGATCTGCTGCGCATGCGCGACGAACTGGGTGTCACCACGCTCTACTCCACGCACTACATGGACGAAGCCGAATACGCCGACGAGATCGTGATCATGGCCAAGGGCCGGATCGGTCGATCGGGGTCTCCCATCGATCTGAAGGACTCGCTTCGCGCCGCTTGTGTCCGATTGCGGACCCATGATGACGCGCTGGCCGCCGAATATCTCCGGACCGCGGGATTCGAGGTGGTCACCGGGTTCGGCGAGTTGGAAGTCCGTTGCGCGGAACCGGATCGGCGGGTGGCCGACATCGTCGCGCACGTCGGCGTCGCGGTCGTGAGCGTTTCCGTGCACCAGCCGTCGATGGACGATGTCTACCTCGCGGCGACAACCCTGGCCAAGGAGAACCTGCGATGACGATGCTGGACGAGTCGGCGGCAACGCCGAACTACGCGGAGCTCCCGCCGGAACGCCGGATGGTCGGCAGTGTCCGCGCGGTGGCCGTCATCGCAGGCCGAGATCTGCAACGTCAGATCCGGCGTCCCGGCCTGTTGATCAGCAATGCCGTGCAGCTGCTGTTCTTCATCGCGATCTACGCGGTCGGCTTCGATGCCATGGTCGGTGCGGTCGGCTCCGTGTCGTTCAGCGCCTACATCCTGCCGGGGATCATCGCCATTCAGGTGGCGACGATCGGCATCTCCGCCGGGCTGGCCTACGCGTGGGATCGTGAATTCGGGGTGCTCCGCGAAATGACCGTGGCACCCGTGCCTCGGATGTGCCTGCCTGCGGGCAAGGTCGTCAGCACCGGAATCATCATCGGCGTGCAGAGCCTGGTGCTGCTGTTGTGTGCGCCGGTCTTCGGATTGTCACCGACGCTTGCGCAGACAGCGCTTGCTGCGTGCGTCTACCTGGGCGGCTCGGCCGTCTTCAGCCTGCTCGGTCTGTTCCTGGCCACCATGCTCAACCAGATACAGACCCTGCAGGCGTGCGTGCAGTTGACGATGATGCCCATGCTGTTCCTGTCCGGGTCGGTGTTCCGGCCGGACGGTGTTCCGGCCTGGCTTGCGGCGTTGATCCACCTGAACCCGTTGACCTACCTGGTGGACCTGAGCAGACAAGTGCTGGTCGGCAGCGGCCAAGGAGTGCTCCCGATCGGTATCGATCTGGCGGTGCTCGTGGCGCTCGCACTCGTCTTCGCGCTGGGAATTCGCCTCGCGATCGGACGGTGACTGCGCATGATCGCGCTGCATCCTGCGGAAGAACTCCGTGGACAGGTCAATGGATTTCCCCGATGGGCACCGGTAGCTCGCGTCGCCGCCGACGTGGATGCGCCCGTCCTCGATGCCGCGGTGGAGTGGCTCACCGCGCATCTGCAGTGGTTCGACCAGCAGCAATGGGAGCGGTTTCTGCCGCGAAGGGAATTCCCGGAGGGCACGGTACTCGAACTGCTTGTGCTGTGCCGGATCCTGCGCCGGGGTCGATTTCGCGATCATGAGCTGGTCGGCCGCGCGACAGAACTGGCGCAGGCGGTTGTCTCGGAGCATGCCTTCCACGCCGCGCTTGGCCGCGCCGACGAAAAGTTCCCGTACCGAGCGTATTTGGTCGCGCTACTTGCCGAATTGGGTTGCCCGGTGCGCAGCGCCGTCGAGCGTGTCCAGGTGGTCCTCGAGACGGGTTGTGGCGGCTGGACCGGCGCCTGGCAGCCGGCGCTCACGCGGCTCGAGCTGCGCTATGTGCTGGATCTCGGCGGATTCGCCAGTACGTCGTTGCCGGTGGCCGATCTGACGGCGGCGACGATCGCGGCCGCCGCGCCTGATCCGCTCTACCTTCGCGATGACGAGGCCTACGCCCTGACCCATGTCGTCTTCTACGCAACGGATTTCGGCGCTCGGCCGATGCCTGCGGGGGCAGCGCTCATCGAGACGATGCGGACGCTGCTCGGCATGTACCTCGCGCTCGGGGACATGGACCTGGCCGGTGAATTGTTGCTGTGCCTGCGGGCGGTCGGCGCGGCGGAGTGTCCGATGACCGCACAGGGATGGCGGGAACTGGCGCGCCGCCGTCGGACGGACGGGGCGGTGCCAGGTCCGCTGTACGAGCCGGACCGATGGTTGGGGTTGCGTGGGGAAGTCCGGGAAGCGTATGCGTTCGGAACCTGTCACCACACCACGATGGTCGCGGCCATGGCTGCCGCAATACGAGAGGATTTGAATGTCTTCTGAGGCAGCGGTTTCCGGCTCTGCACGCGAGCATCAGGCGATTACTGCGGCACAAGCTTGGCTGGTTGCGGTCGAGGAATCCGCTGCCACAACTGAATTCGAGGCTGCGCAGCCACCGAACGGACGTGACTCGGAATCCGCACCGCCGGTGTCGAATCCGATGAGCTTGCTCTGTGCGGATCCGTTGCGCTGGCGCGCCCTCGAGACAGTCGGCGCATCGTCAGCACCCCGGTCGGAATGGGCCGCCGTGCTCGATGCATTGTTGGCGCTGTCGATCCGCCGCTATGACCTCGACGCGCTCGCCACACTGCTGCTTGCCTGTGTGGAGTTGGAGTTGTCGACGCAGCCGATCCCGGCTCGGGCGGTGGGATTCTTGATCGCGCAACAGCAAGCCGACGGTGGCTTCGGTTATGCGGACCCTGGTGCGGGGCGATCCGAGCTCGCCGTTCGGATCGCCCTCACCCGGCATTGTGTTGTCGCGCTTCAGCGGATCTGCGAACCGCTGGCCTCCAGGATGCGGAAGAACCCTTCCTCGAGGTCGCCGTCTCCCGCGATGCCATCGAGGTCGCCCTCGTAGCGTGTCTTGCCCGCCACCAGCACGGCCACCCGGTCACACACCTGCGCGATCTCCGAGAGTTGATGGCTGGAGATGAAGACGGTGGTTCCGTTCTCGGCGAGCGACCGGATGATGCCACGCATCTCGCGGATGCCCACCGGGTCGAGGCCGTTGGTCGGCTCGTCGAGCAGGATGAGCTTCGGTCGCGCCAGGAGTGCGATCGCGATCCCGAGCCGCCAGCGCATACCGAGTGAGAAGGCCTGGACCTTGCGGTTGCGTACCTCGGTGAGCTGAACGACGGCTAGCGTTTCGTCGATCCACGCCTCGGGGACGCCGCGCAACTTGGCGTGAATACGCAAGTGTGTCAACGCATCCAGTTTTGGCCACAGTCCTGGCGTCTCGATCAGCGCGCCGACGTCGACGAGCTGCGACCGGTCGTATTCCTGGCCGAACAGGCGGATGCTGCCGCTGGTCGGCCGTTGCAAACCGAGGATCGTCTTCATGATGGTGGATTTGCCTGCACCGTTGGGCCCGAGTAGCCCGTAGACCTCGCCTGCGCCGACCGACAAGTCGACTCCGTCCAAGGCCCGGTGCTTTCCGTAATGCTTGTGCAGCTGTGACACTTCCAGGGCAAACATGCTCAGATCTCCTTGCGCTTCAGGTGCATTGCGCCGACTGCCAGGACCAGCGCGGTCAGAACCAGCGATAATGCGATCGCGGGCAGGATGACGCCACGGTCCCGGACCGGACTGTCGGCGGGCAGCGGGACGCCGTTCGGGCCGATGCCGGCCAAGGGCAGGATCACCCGCATCGGCCAGGCGAAGGGGACCGTCATCCACCAACTCTTGTCCGAGATCAGCATTCCGCTCATCATCCCGAGGACCCCGACGGCAATGGCCGGGCCGAGGCCCCACATCACCGCGATGAGGAGAGCGAGTGCGGCGCAGCCCAATCCGGCCAGCCACGGCAGGACGGACGCGGCCAGAATCGTCGGCACGCTGCCACTGAGCCGCCCGCTCAGCGCGGCGCCACCGCACAGCAGCGCGGCCAGGATCACCGTCGATCCGGCGGACAGCACCGCAAGGGCGAGGTATTTGCCGATCAGGTACCTGGACCGGGGAACGGCGTAGGAGAACAACAGCCGCCAGGCATCCTGGTCGGCGCGGACCGACAGGGCGGCCAACAGTGCGGCGGTCATCGGGATGAGGACACCCCAGGCCTCGAGGCTCACATCGCGGAAGACCGTCCAGGTATGTCCGGACCGCCCCTCCGGCGAGGTGATCGACATCGGATACAGCGGAACGGTGATGATGAAGGGCAGCAGGATGACGTACCAGCCGATGAAGCCGCGTCGCATTCTGGCCAGTTCGGTCAGGGTGACGTCCCAGATTGTTGGCTGGTCTCGGCGAGTGCGCACGTCAGCCTCCCCACGGGCGGCGATACTTGCCATTGTTTCTCCTCGAATTGTTCAGCGTCACAAGGTACGTAGCCGCCGAGGGCTACCCGGTTCACCTGTCGCTGGGTTGCGGCTACAGCCGGTGCGGATCCACCGAATGAGTGCGGATTTACGGCCGCACAATGACGGCGACCACACGGCGGGGCTCGGTGTGATGGTGGCCATATCCTTCTAGCCTGAATAATCACTGTGTGCGTAGTGTCGGAAACCTCCGATCGGTCGCCAAGGGCTGGAGGGTGGCAGGGCAGGGCATTTGCATCGCGTGGCTACGAGCGTTGGGAGTAGATCGATGATCGAACCGACCGAACGGTCTGTGAGCAGCACGGTGCCCATGGCCCAAGAGCTGGAGTTTCGCGCGGTGCGTGCCGCGGCGGGGGATACGGTGCACACGCCGCTCGCGGTGCCCGACTTCGCGGCCGAGGTGGCCGAGGTCGGACTGGGCAACCCGGTCTGTGTGCGCAGCGTCGCCGCGGATCGATCGGCGTACCTGCGCGAACCCGACTTGGGCCACTGGCCGGATCTCGGTGCGGAGCAGCAGTTTTCGATGCTGCAGCCGAGTGGTGCTGAGATCGGGATCGTGCTCGCGGACGGATTGTCGCCGCGCGCCCTGCGCGGCGGCGGTGCCGCCGTGCTTGCCGCGCTCCGCGACGAGCTCGGCGGCAGGCATCGACTCGCGGTGCCGGTGATCGCCACGCAGGCGGGCGTCGCGCTCGGTGACCACATCGGGCAGGCGCTCGGCGTGACCACGGTGCTCGTCGTGATCGGCGAACGGCCAGGACCGGCGGTGGCCGACAGCCTCAGCATCTATCTCACCAAGGACCCGATGCCTGGCCGCCCGAATGCCGAGCGCGTCCGCATCTCCGGCATTCGCCAGCAGGGCGGCCTGGACTACGTGAAGGCCGCGAGGATCGCGGCCGATGTCGTCGCGGGTGCACGGCAGCCGGGGCCCGCCGGGGTCGAACTCGACGGCGCTCTGTTGTGGACTCCGAATTCCAAATCGGCGTGAGGGCAGCTGACTGCCGAGCACGGTGCGCGCGGTCGACGAGGAGGCAGCCGCCATCGGTCAGGCGGATAAGACGGTGACCGATAGCCCGGGGTCGTCGCCGCTGCTGGATCTGACCAGCTCGGCGCGGCTGGCGACGCCGACCTTGTCGTAGAGCTGACGGACGCGGCGGTACATGGAGCGCTCGGACATGTAGCAGTGGCGGGCGATCTCGGCGACGGTCATCGAGGAGCGCAGCATCTGGATCAGAAGCTTGTCGGAGTCGTCCAGGGTGCGCCTGCGAGGTTTGGTGGTGGGGAGATCGCGGACGGCGGCCGGGCGGCGGGTGCCTCCGGTGGCGGCGAGCGGCGTCGGGGCGGCCGGTGGTGGGGCCGTCCGTGCGTGCTCGCGCAGTTGCCCGCGCAGGATCTCGGCCTGTCGATCGCCGGAGATGGCGAGGTTGACGACGAAGTTGGCGCCGGAGCGGATCGCGAAATAGGTGGAGTGGCCGGTGATGTCGTTGGTGACCGCGACGATCAGGCCCATCGCGTGCCTGGCGCGCACGGCGCGGAGGTTCTCCGCCTGGTATTCGGTGTTGACCGGCAACAGGATTGGCGCGCCGTCGAGATCGTCGCGGCTGGTGAGCGCCGGGTAGTCGGCGAACTCGATGCGGCAGGACGGCGCGAATATCTTCTCCCATAAGGCATTCGCGGAGTCGAGGCATTCCCGTAGGCCGGGATGTACGAAAACAGTGTGCTGTGGGCTTGTCTCGGCGCTTCTCGCCGACTGCTGGCCCGCGTGGGCAAACCCTTCCCGTGCGCGGCCTGCGTGGTGCGGATAACTCTCAATCACGGTTAACCCCCCGAAAAGTGTGCGACCGCCAACGGCGATCATCGTCTTCGTGTCCTACACATGATCAGACGCGGCAAGTCCACGATCGGTTCCATGAAGTTTTCGACCTGGTAGATGTGGAACCGTGGTTTACGTCGATATCCCGCTGACCGAGGACATCCGCACCGCCGTCGCCGCCGAATGGGGGCACAAGGGCGACGGCGAGCGCCTGCACGGCGGTGAAGAGTCCGCCGCCTACCGGGTCGGCGAGGTGGTGGTCCGCATCGGTGCGCTCGATCGCGACCCGGCCGAGGTCGAATGGTGCAACGGCATCGCCGTCGCGGCGGCACGCACCGTGCCGGAGGCGGTGGCGCCGCTCGCGCGGGCGGACGGTTCGACGGTCGCGATGGTGGCGGGACGGCCGATCACCGTGTGGCCGTTGATCGAGGGCCAGTGGGCCAGCAGCGAGGACCCGATCCAGGTCGAGGAGGCGGCGCGCCTCCTGGCCCGCGTGCATCGCGCCTTGGCCGAACACCGGCCGTCGCCGCGACCACATCCGTCGTTCTTGGAGATCGGGTTGGACGGCGCGGCGTCGGCCGAACTGCCCGATCCGGACCTGGATCGTTGGCTCGCCGCGTTCACCGCGACCGCACGGGTGCAGCCACTGCACGGTGACTACTACGAGGGCAACTTGCTGGCCCGCGCCGGACACGTCATCGCGGTGCTCGACTGGGACGAGGCGTTGGTCGCCCCGCCCGAAGTCGAACTGGCTTCCGCCGCATTGGAGTTCGCGGACGAACTGGGCAAGGACCTGGCTGCCGCCGGCGCGTTCGTTGCCGCCTACCACGCGGAGGGCGGCACGGCAGCCGAGCTGGACGACATCGCGCTCGCGCAACTGATGCGGCATCGGCTGCGCAGGGAAGCGGTGTACTTCGGCATCGCGGTCGCGCGTGGTGTCGAGCACGATGCCGACGATCTCGAATACCACCGCGAGCGGCTCGCGGCCTTCCACCGGCTCCGGCCATGATCGCGCACCGAGCGGGTCGATAGCGGCGGGTGCACTTGCCTAACGCTTCATCGGTGTTTAGATGTCCTGTACTCGGGCTACTCCTCAGCGATTCTTACCGATCATGGGCCGGTGAATGCATTCGTCCGACCTCTTCTCGGCGGGATGATCGCCGTCCTGCTTGTTGTCATCGGCGTCTTGGTGGCGCCGTGGTACGAGGATTCGTCGGACCCGTTGCCCGCCATCGAGGCGCCGGTGACGTCGGTGCTTGACCGGGCGCCGAGCATCACGTTCCCGCCGCTTGCCCCTGACTTCCGGTAGTCACCTGGCGGCGCGCTCAGGCGCGTAGCGCGATCGGACGATGCGACGTGGGCGGCACATCGGGACGGGTCTGCCACGGATGCGGGCCGTCGAGTGGGCGGTATTCGACACCGAGCGCGTCGAGGCGGGGCAGATGATGGTCGCGCAACCGCGGCAGGAACTCCGCGAAGTCGCGATGCGCTGGGCTCCAAGCGATTTCGGCGACGGCGCACAGCCGAGGGAACGCGGCGTAGTCGACGCGCCGCACGGAATCCAGATGCTCGCTCCACACTTGCGCCTGGACACCGAGGACGTGCGGTCCGTCGACCGCGGGCGCATAGCTGTACACGTCTTCGAGCGTGCGCAGATAGCCGACCGGTATCGGCTCGTCGGGGTGATCGGACTGCCGATGGTCCAGGTAGACATGGTCTTCCGGGCACAGCACGACATCGTGGCCTGCCGTCACCGCGCGCGGGCCTGCGGCCTCGTCGCGCCAGGCGCCGATCACCATCGGCGGTAGGGCATCCGTATCGAGGACTTCGTCCCAGCCGAAGGCGCGGCGACCCTGCGTGCCGAGATACGTTGCCAGATCGGCGACAAGGCGACCGTGCGCCGCGGTTGCCCCCGGCACCTCGTCACCGCCGATGCCGATGACGGGCGACGGAAATATGGTCAGCACATGGTCGAAGACCGCGCGCAGGAACTCCATGGTGTGCGGCGTCGGATCGAGCAGTGACGTGCTGACGCCCCAGGAAGTCCATACCTCCCACGGTGTTTCGGTCTCGGGGCCGAGTTCGGGATAGGCGGCGATGGCCGCGCGGGCATGCCCGGGGACATCGATCTCCGGCACCACCGTGATCGATCGTTCGGCGGCGTAGGCGACGATCTCGTGCAGATCGTCGGTGGTGTAGTAACCGCCGTGCGGCTGCCCGTCCCGCGCCGGGCCGTCGTGCCGACCGACCATCGATTCCTTTCGCCACGAGGCGATCTCGGTCAGTCGCGGATAGCCAGGCACCTCGATCCGCCAGCCTTGGTCATCGGTGAGGTGCAGATGCAGCACGTTGAGCTTGTGCACCGCGAGCAGGTCGATGAACCGCAGCACCTCGGCTTTGGTCCGGAAGTTCCGTGCGACATCGAGCAGGCAACCACGCCAGCGGAATCGGGGATAGTCCTCGATCACCCCGCACGGCACCGCGTGCTCGGCGCTGATGGCGGCGGCACGGAAGGTGTCCGGGCCTGCGAGCTGGCGCAGCGTCTGCTGCGCATGGGTCCGGCCCGCCTGATCCGCGGCGGTGAGCACGATGCCGCCCGGTGTGATCTCCAGCCGGTAGCCCTCGGCCGGAAGCGCTGCGTCGGTACGCATCTCGATCTCCGCGGGCCACGGACAGGTGCCGGGCAGCGGGGTCACCGACACCGGGCGGGGGAGCAGTGTGTCGAAGCCTGGCATGTCAGCCTTTCACCGCCCCGCCCAACCCGGACACCAGCTTGCGCTGCACCAGGACGAAGAGCACGAGGGCCGGAATCGTCATCAGCGTCGACGCCGCCATCACGGCGCCCCAATCGGTGTCCTCCGGCTTGAAGAACACCAGAATCGCCTGCGGCAGTGTCTGATTCTCGGTTTTGGAGATGATGAACGTCTTCGCGAACAGGAAGTCGTTCCACGCGTGGATGAACGACAGCACACTGACCGAAACCAGCCCCGGCGCCACCAGCGGCAGCAAGATCTGCCACGCGAACCGAAGACGGCTCGCACCATCGAGTTTCGCCGCCTCCTCCAGCTCGACCGGCACCGCGGCCACGAAGCCACGCAGCAACCAGATCGCCAGCGGCAGGCTGAACACCAGATCCACCAGCATGATCGAGCCGAGCTCGTTCAAGCCGAGCGCGGGGACGGTGCCGCCGACGGAGCGCATCAGGAAGAACAACGGGATCGTCAGCGCCTCGACCGGAACCATCTGTGCCACCAGGATCATCACCAGCAGCACCGTCCGGCCGCGGAAGTGAAACCGGGTGAGCGCCACCGCGGACAGGAACGACAGCAGCAGCGAACACAGCACGACCACGACGGCGATCAGCAAGCTGTTGAGGAAGAACCGCCCGAACCCGTTCATCGAGAGCACCCTGGTGAAGCTGTCCAGGCTCGGCGCCAGGGTCCACAGTTTCGGGTCGGCCGACTGGATCTCGCCAGGGGGTTTGAGCGCTGAGATCACCATCCAGTACAGCGGGAAGGCGACGAACCCGGCGATGACGACGGTGATCACCTCGGCGAGCGTCCGGCCGGGCCGACGCCGGGTGCGGCGCAACGGTTTCACGACCACGGCGTGCTCCTGCGCTGGGACCGGACGTAGAGCCCGGTGATCGACAACAGCAGCAGCGTCATCAGCACTCCGATCGCTGAGCCGAGCCCGTATTCCTGCCCGGCGAAGGCCTTTTGGTAGGCGTAGACGTTGAGCACCAGGTTGCGCCCGGCCACTCCGCCGCCGTTGGTCATGACGTAGATCTGGGTGAATATCTTGAAATCCCAGATGATCGACTGGATTGTCGCGATGAGCAGCAGCGGCCGGAGCATCGGCAGGATCACCGAGCGCGCCGAACGCCACACCGACGCACCGTCCAGTGCCGCGGCCTCGAGGACTTCCTCGGGGATCGCCTTGATGCCCGCGTACATCGTCACCATGACGAATGGGAACGAGCACCAGATGACCTCGGCGGCAACCACTCCGAACGCACTGAGGGTGCCGAATGTCCAGGAGTGTCCCGCCATCGAGCTGAAGCCGAGGCCGGTGAGCGCCTCGTTGACCACGCCGAAGTCGGCGTCGAACAGGAAGAGCCAGACGTAGGAACCGGCCATGGCCGGGGTCGCCCACGCGCCGAGCGCCGCGAGGAACAACAGCATCCGCGGCACAGCGCGGACCCGGGTGGCCAGCACCGCCAACGCGGTGCCGACTGCGAGCCCGCCGAGCACGCACACCGCGCCGAACACGAAGGTGTTGGCGAGCACCGTCCAGAACTGGCTGTCGGAGAGCAGCTCTCGGTAGTTGCCGAAGCCGATGAACGTCAACGGCTCGGCACCGGTCGCCTGCGCCTGCCCGTAGTCGTAGAACGAGATCAGCACGATCTGGTAGATCGGGTAGGCGAGCACCGCGGCTAGCAGGATCCCCGCCGGGGCGAGATAGAGCCACGCGGTGAGGGTGTCCCGGCGCAGTCGCCGCGGTGTCGGTGCCGAACGCGGTGCCGGCGTGATGACCGGCAGTTCTTGAATTGCCATGTGCGCCTATCTGAATGCCTTGTTCATCGCGGCAGCGGCCGCGTTGAGCGCCGCCGCAGGCTGCTTGGCCCCGGTGGCGATCTGCTGCACGGCGGTCGGCAGCAGGTTCTGGCTGTCGATCTTCGACCAGGCCGGGGTGCTCGGCACGAATTTCGTACCGGCCGTCAGTGATTCGACGAAGGGAGCCAGGAACGGATCGTTGGCGGCGAGCTGGCGCTGCACGCTCGCGAGCGTCGGCAGGTTGCCCATCGCCACGTACATCTTGTGCTGATACTTTGCGCCGCCGAGCAGTTCGACGAAGTCGACGGCGAGGCTGCGGTGCATGCTCGCACGGAAGACGCCGAGCAGGTTGCCGCCCGCGAAGGCCGGTGCGACCGAACCGGTTTGGGTGCCGGGCAACGGGATCACCGCGTACTTGCCCTTCGCCGTACCCTGATCCATCGCCTTGCGACTGAAGTCGCCACCGATCGTCATCGCCGCCTTACCGCCCGCAAACGCCTGCACGCTTTGGGTTCCGGTGAAATCGGCGCACTGGGCCGGTGGGCAGATGTCGTCGTGGATCAGCTCCGCGTAGCGGGTGATCCCCTCGCGGGCCTGATCCGAGTTCACGGTGGCGTTCCACATCGTGCCGTCGTAGCGGGCGAGCTCGCCGCCGTGCGCCCACAGGAACGGCAGCATCGCGTAGGTGTACTTGCCGCCGACCGAAATCCCGTACAGGTCCGGCTTTTCCGCGTGAATGCGGCGGGCCGTCGCGGTGAGCTCGGCCAGCGTGGTCGGCGGTCGCAGGCCGAGTTCGGTGAAGACGTCGGTGCGGTAGTAGAGCGCGCGGATGCCGGTGTACCAGGGCAGGCCGTAGACCTTGCCGCCGGATTTGGCGGTGTCCAGCACCGAAGGGATGATGTCTGCGCTCTCCGGCCAGGCCGCCAAGTCGGCGCCGAGGTCGGCGAAGGCGCCGGTGACGGCGTATCCGGCGAGGTCGGTGTTGCCGAACTCGGCGAGGTCGGGGGCGCTGGCCGGGTCGTTGAAGGCGCCGGAGAACTTTTCCGCGCGGGCGGCGACCGGGACCCATTGCACGTCGACCTGGACGTTCGGCCTGGTCGCGGTGAACTCCGCGATCGCCTCGTTGACCACGGCTTCCTTCGGCGCGCGATTCGCCTCGTCGAAGAGCCAGACCCGGACGGTGCCGGTCTTCTCGTCGCCACCCGAGCCAGCTGGGCCGGACTGCACCGGGGCGCATCCGGCGAGAAGCAGCACGGCGGCGCCACACGTCAGTGCGCGTTTCACGTGCCCGCCAACGCCTTTGCGGCGAAATTCACGGTGCGGCATCAAGGTCCCTCAGAAGTCAAGCGATGGTTCATGTTGCGTTATATGCAACGCATATTGCGTTGCGTGCCACAATGTTTAGCACCATGCGAGAGTGGATTCAATAGGCCGATGTGATGTGGGTCGCAGGGTGGCCATGTGTGGATCGAGACGTTCAGCGGGTGGGGGTCGGCGGCAGTTTGGATTTGCTGAACAATCGCCAGTCGAAAATCACATCGGTAACAGTTTGATAACGGCACGATATGCGGTCGACTGGCCAGGACTAATGTTCCGCCGTAGCTATTGCTATTGTTCAGATGCCGGGGTTGCCTCGGCCGCTTGACTGCGCACTCGGAGATCAGTTTTACCGACTTTGACCGGGAAAGTGGAGCGAGATGGCTGAGGAATTGCTCGTTGCGATCAGTACCGCAATGGTTGCCGTGGCGGTATTCGTGGTGGGGGATCTGATCCGACCGAGATCGTGGCGGCACGCCAGCGACGAATCCTCGCACACGCTCGTGCTCGACCTGGCCAAGACATTCTTCACCGCTGTCGTCGCCTTCGTCTTCGTGACCTGCTGGCAGCAGAATCAGAATGCCCACTCCCGCACCATCTCCGAGTCGAAAGGCCTGGTCGACACCTATTTGGCCGCGCAAGCGCTGCCCGGGCCCGAGCAGCAGTGGATCCAGGAGCAGTTGCGCGCGTATACCGACCAGGTGCTCACCCAAGAATGGCCGCTCATGGAGAAGGAGAACCGGCTGAGCCGCAGCGTCGACGATACGCTCGACAAACTGCGCTACCGGGTGGCCTCGATTCAGACCAGCGACGCGTCCGTCGCCGAAGCGCGGGCGCGCGCGATGGAAAGTCTCGACAAGGTGGCGCAGGCTCGGCACGACCGTGCCATGGACGTGCAGCGGCGAATACCGCAATTCCTGTACATCGCGCTGATTCTCGGCGCGGTCCTGGTTTTGTTGAATCCAGTGCTGTCCGGAATGCACGTCAGCAGACGCAGCCTGGCGATGACGGCATTACTCGGCGTCGTGCTCGGCACCGTGTTGCTGGCCATTCACGACCTGGAACGGCCGTATGCGGGGTCGATCAAGGTACCGACGAACGCCTTCACCTACGCGCAGTCCCAGTACCAGCACATCACCGGTGGACCGGCCAGTGGCCAAGAATGATGCATCCACTCCTTCGACGTCCGGTGGGTTCGCGCCACGACTACGCAGGAGCGCGACGACGCTCGTCCTGCTGAGCGCGTTCGTGCCGACGGCGGTGTTGCTCGGTGGTCGTGCCACGGCCGACGCGGAGATGGCGAATCCGCAGTCCTTCGGTGATGTTTCGAGCGAGAACGCCGCGCAGGATGCGCCCGGAGAAGAGGGCGTCGCACCGGAACCGTTGCCCGGTGGTGTGGCCCAGCCGGAGATATCGGCAGGAGATAGTGCGCCGCAAGGTGTTTCGCCCGGCGGCGCGCCGGCAGCGGAGGTTCCGCTGGGAGAGGGTGCGTCGCAGGGAGTTTCTTTCGGCGATGCTCCTTCGTCCGAGCCGTCCGGGGGAGACACCGCCGCGCAAGGTGTTTCGCCTGGCGCTGCTCCGCCGGACGTCGCGACCGGAAGCGCAGAGTCGCAGGATGTTTCGCCCGACGGGGCGCCACCACAGGACCATTCGACCGGCAGCGCGAGCGGGCAAGGTGCCGCATCCGGCGACCCGCCGTCACCCGTCGACTCGACGGGAAGCGCTGTGCTGGACAGCGCCTCGACCGGCAGCGCATTCGACGAGAACTCGTTGTCGCTCGAGCCGCCGCCCGCCCTCGGCGGAATTCTCCAGACCGGCTCCGCGGGCAAGACCACGCACGCGGAAGAGCTGAATCCGACTCCGGTAGCCGACGCGAACGTCGCCAGTCCTGTCGTATTCGGGCTCGAAAGTGGCAGTGTCGCAACGGCATGCTCGGGCAGTGCGCTGTCCGGCGGTTTCGGCCTTGCTGCCGGTTCGGCCGCAGGTTCCGGCTTCATCGGGCCCGGCAGCTTCGCGCCGCCCTGGTGGATACCGATCGGCTCGGCCGGGTCGCTATGGCTCCCACCCGGTTTCGGATCGAGCGGTTCCGCGCTCGGCAGCGCCGTGGTCGGCAGCGCGGTCACCGGCAGTGCGCTGATGACCTGCATGCTGACCGTCGTCCCCAGCCTCCCGCCGCCGGTGCCGCCGTTCCCGCCGCTGCTGCTCTTCCCGCCGTTGCCGGGCGGGGCGTTGCCGGGCGGCGGCGTTGTCACCGTGTCCGCACCGGCCGCCGGTGCCGCGCAAGGATCCGCCGCGGCAGCCCCTTTCGTGCCGCACCTGCCGGTGGCCAGCGGGGGCGCGGGATCCGCTGTCGATCCCGCGGGCTGGAACACCATCGAAGTAATGACGCTGCTGATCCTGGTGATCCTGATGGGCTACGGAAGCAGTTCGAGCGGCGCCGCCCGCAAACCCCCGCTGTGATTGCGCCTTCCCGCCGGTGGCAAATCTTTCGATGACGTGTCCACCGAGGATGGACTGGTGAGTTTCGATCTTCTAGTTCTCGCGATGAGCCAGTCAGCCGATGCGGAAGCTGTGCGGGCGATGGCCGAAAGATGCAGCTCCCCTCGGGATCACGTCGAAGGCGACCCGGATGAGCGGATCATTCGGTTCTATGAATCGTTGCGGACTCGATTTCCGGACTTCCCGCCGTATCCCGAGGACTGTCCTTGGATGTCGATGCCGCTCGCGGTAGGCATCGACCATGTGAGCGTGTGCTTGAGTTTTTCACCGCGGAGCACGCCTGCGCTCGAAGCGATGCTCGAACTCGCAGCGGAGTTCGACCTCATCGTCTGGGATCCACAGTCCGAGGAAGCCGTCGTGCCACTGGTTGGCGCGGCAGAAACGACCTAGCTGTCACACTTGCGCGCTCGGCTTGTCATGCAAGCCAGGTCTGAGCCGAAAGCCCGGAGGATCCGCCGGTCAAGGCTGCGGGTGGATGGGGTCGACCCAATGCACGGTGGTCGGTTCTTCGACTGGTTCGATGTCGAGGTTGACGACGACAGCTTCGCTATCGCTGCGTACCAGAACACATTCGAGCGGTTCGTCGGTGCTGGCGTTGATTTCTTGGTGCGGGACATAGGGCGGCACGAAGATGAAGTCACCGGGCTCTGCTTCGGCGACGAACTCCAGCTGCTCGCCCCAGCGCATCCGCGCACGTCCGCGCAGGACGTAGATGACGCTCTCCAGCGCACCATGATGGTGTGCGCCGGTCTTGGCGTCGGGGTGGATGGTCACTGTTCCCGCCCAGATCTTTTGGGCGCCGACCCGGGCGGCGTTGATCGCCGCGGCCCGGCTCATCCCGGGTGTCTGGGCGGTGTTCGAGTCGAGCTGATCCGATTTGATGACCCGCACTCCGTTATCGCGCCAGTCGTTGTCCGCGGTCGGATTCGGCGGTGGGTCATTCGCTGTCACTCGTCTGCTCCTAACGGATTATGCTGCGCAGCTGGGTGATTCCGGCTGTCAGCGCGGAGCCGCCCGTGGCCCAGCTGGTTCCCGGGCCCTGCGAGGTCAGGACGACTACAGCGTAGGGCAGTACGGCGGCGGAGCTCGGTCCGACCAGGCCGGTGGTGTCGAGCGTGGTCGAGGTGTTCAACGCCATCCAGCCCTGCTTCACCGCCCAGCTGTTGTCGGACAACCCATCAGGGATGCCGAAGTACTGGTCGGTTCCGTCGGCCGAGATCTGGCTGATGTCGCGCAGCGCGGTCAGCACGATGGTGCGCGATGGTTCGGGCACCGTGGTGGTGAGGTAGCGGTAGACGGCGACGACGTCCTGCGCGGTCGTCAGTGTCTCGCCCCATTCCGCCGGATCGGCGGGTGGCTCGGTCCCGGTGAGCCCGACGGTCTCGATCATCCGGTCGACGATCGAGTCGCCGCCGTTCGCGTCCCACAGCGCGTCGGCGATGTTGTCGTCGCTGGTCGACAACATCGCACTGATCTCGGCCGCACTGTCCGGAACAGGCTGCCAGCCTTGGCTTTTCAGTGCGTCGAGCGCGATGAGCAGCTTGACCACCGACGCGGTGTAGAACTGCCGATCGGCGTTCAGCCCGGCGAGCACCGCTCCGGTGTCCAGGTCGGCCACCTCGATGCCGACCTCCGTTCCCGGCGAAATCCCCTGGATCGCCGCCTGCATCTGTTGCGCGAGCACCGCAGGTGTCATCGTCGGCGTCTGATGGAGCGAGGGCGTCCCGTGAATCGGTGTGCTCACCACGGTCGGTGTCGTCGGCGCCACCGTCGCCGAGTCTTGCGCACCGGCCTGCGTCGATATCGCCAGTGCCGCTGCGCAACCCGTCGCCACCGATGCCAAGAGCATTCGCGCCCCTATCGATCCCATACCTATTTGAACCGCATCAGTCTGGTGAAAGCTCGAGGCCCCCTTGGCAATCAGCTGTGACTCGGACAAGGTCACTGCCTACGAGCACAGCGCGGTCGCCTCCGCCGGGACGGCCACCGCCCGTGGATCCTCAATGCGCCCCTGCATGGCGGCGAGGCGGGTGAGCAGGGTCTGCGCGAAGTTGGCGTGCAGGGCGGCGCTGCCTCGCTGGACGAAGTACACGGTGAGCAGCGCGACGACACCGATGATAGTATTGAAAATTGTTCTGTTGTAGGCAGTGTCGGCGCCCATGAGCTTTTCGATGACGATGTCGTTGTAGTCGCCGCGGGGAATGAACCTGCCCCACAGCCAGTAGGTCAAGCCGCCCAACGTCATTGCCCACCACGTGATCGGCAGCACGAACGTGATGATCGCGATCGGCAGGTTGACGATCGCGTACAACAGATCAAGCCAGCTCTGCCCCTGCCTGATCGGTGCGGTGACCCGACGGAACCATCCCGCCCCCTCCGGTGCCGCGACGTACCGAGGCCGCAGTGTCGCCGTGCCCGTCAGCTGCTGAAGACGTATCCGCTCGATGTCGGCGAAGCCGCGCGCAAGCAGCAGGGTCACCGCGAGCAGCGGAATCCCGAGGAAGATCACCACCGTGCCGAGGCTGGCTGCGAAAAAGGGAACAAGAAGGCTGAAACTGACCACGGCGAGCGGCAGTCCCAAGAATGTGTACGCGAAGTCGAGGCCCAAGCGCCGCATGATCGTCATGCGGACCACGCTAAATCCGTGCCTCCCCGACCTACATCCCGCTTAGGTAGGGGATCGGATACCCCTAGGGAGGGAGAGCAATTGGTGTGAGTGGCGGCTGCCGCCGGGCTTCCCGCGAGTGGGAGCGTCTGCGACGGACACGGTGTCATAATTCGTCGGTAGCCGATGAAACGTCGTGAGGGACTGTGTTCGGGGTTTGGCAGACACTTCGTGAGACCATTTCCGCTGTCGTGGGCACCGCGGCCTACGCGATGTCGAAAACGTCCAGGGAGATAAGCGTCGGCCACCCTCGCGACGCAGTTCATGAGGTCACCCTCGTCGACAATGGCAAGCACTTCGACAAGTTGTCCGTAGATGACAAGCTGGCGCATGCGGTTCCGGATACGCCCGTCGACCTCAGTATGACGCCTCAGGCTCGAGCCCAGGCGGTCCTCGACAGGAGTCAGCATGTGCGGGGAGACGATCTGGTCGCACTCGATCGTGTGGACTATCAGTCGCTCCATTTGGACGCTACGGTTGCCGCAGAGAATGCTGACGAAATCGACGGAAATATTTTCCAGGCAGTCCGCGCGGCTCAAAAGTTCGATACGCCACCAACGCTCGGTACTTACGAAGATATGGAAGCAATCATCCAGAACGGGGGAACGGAGCTATTCGCGCGTATTCCACTCGACAAGCTGGAGGAATTCTATCGCGGCGAATACTTCCCGACGAAGTCGGTTGGCACCATGGGGATGGGCATGGAGGCGTGGAAGCAGCGGTATCACCTACAACTCCCCGGTCGCGCCTCGGATGACAGCCAGATTGTCAGGATGGCATTGCTCCCGAATGCACTCGTGGCGGACGCCAACAAGCTCATCGACCTTCAGTTCGCGCATAGACGGCGCGTCGATGACCAGCTTTATGACCTCTACCAATCGGGCGACCTATTGGGAGCGGAGGCGATTCGAAGCAAGCTGTGGTTCATGGGTGACGCGGGCAGATACGGGATGGCTCGAAGTGTCGAAGCGATTGCCTTCGATCCCATGGTGAATGTGCTCAACAGTTCGGCGCTCCTCATCCAAACCGATCCCATCCGCTGACCACCGACCGACTCCCCACCCTCCGGTCCGAAGAATCCTGCGAGTACCGTACGGTCTTATTATTCGGGGGCGGGTCGGCAAGTTTGCGGCAATCATGAAGCCCACACCGTGCATGGTTCACATTGCGCGTTCTTATATTGAGAAACTTGCTACTTCGCGACCTTCCGGAAACGTCAAACCATTGCAAGCCGGTGTTGAAGTGTGATAGACATTAATTCCATGGAGAAGTAACAAATGACCATTTATCTCGGTCGCAAACAAGGAGGGGTTATGAGCGAACAGTCGATTGAACACGGTGACTTCGACACCATGGTGGCGAGCGTTTCCGCGAAGATAACCACCGATCAGGTGGAGGACGCCAAGCGTGTGTCGCAGGCGTTGGCGGAGTCTCCGTCAGCCTTCGCTCCAGTCGTGATGTTTGCACTGGACAAGGTGTAATTGAAATGGTGGGCTGTTTGCCGAACGCGGGCAGCCCACCACTCAACTGTCACGTAGCTCGCAGCCTTAGCGTTCACGGGGGTCTTCACAATGTTCAGCACAAACGGAGTGCCAGCAGTACTTGAAACGCTGGGGGTGTTAGTGGCGTCCGAAGGTATCGAATCACCACCGACAGGGGGTCCGGTCGCAAGACTGGCCCGTTCATGGCAAGCGTACATCCGGCGCCGAGAGCCTGCGATCCCGGTTCTCGACGCCGATTATGGTCAACTTCCTGTCTATATCGGGCAAGGGCCGGATCGACAGGCTCTGCTGAAGGCATTTGATCGAGCTTGCCGCATTGACGCAGTAAATTACGAAGTGCCTGCGAATACACCCGAAGATGCCTCAGATCTGCGGCGCTCCGAGGAACGCATCCGTGCAGCTCTAGATGTGCTGGCGGTCGAATGGTCGCAGATTCGTTCCTTGTTCGGAGTCCTTCTGCCAGTAGTGGTTTTGGCTCCGTCGCATGGCTTGGCCGGTGGCACTGCAAGCAGTGTTCCAGGCGTGCTGTGGGCGGCGACGAAACCGACCTGGACCGACGTGGACGTGCAGGAGTTCTTGCTGCACGAGTTGGTCCACACCACTCTGTTCATGGAGGAACGTCGCCACGGCTTCTATCGAGATATGCGATTGCTGCTGGTGGAGGAGAATCTCACGCCAAGCGCGATCCGCCGAGATCGGCGACCGTTGGACAAGGTGCTGCACAGCATCGTCGTAGCCACCGAAATCTTGCTGGCGCGAGAACGACTGGGCGCCTTTGCCGTTCAAGACCGTGCGCTACATCCCGACACCGACACGTTACGTGCCGGCGCTGTGCGCAGCCTGAGCGCCGTTCAGGCATTGGACTTGGAACAACTGCTGATGCCGCGGCCCATCGAGATTCTCGAGACGTGCGGCGCTCAGCTGAACCGCATTCCGGTTGAGCGGTAGGTGGAGACGTGTACAGCCTGGTCGGTGCCCGCGAGATCATGCAAAACCTTGTCGTGCTGACCTCCGCCGAGGGAGCAACGCCGCATACTTTTCCAGAGCTACGTCGCGCCTACCGTGCGCTGCTTTTGGCAACGCCACGAAGGGAACTGGGGGAAGACCCGAGTTTCGTCGGCGATGGGGACGAACTAGCTGAGCTCGTCCGTGGCTTCGACCTTCCTCAGCGTCAGGGCGACGGCGCCACTCCGGCACCCGCGTGGCGGCTGGAAAAAGCTGTCAGCGGCTGGAGGCATCTGCGGCAACAGGACGAGGCACTGGGCACTATCGCGGCGACCGTGGTGGGCACAGTCTTTGTGACCGGAGCCGACTGGGCTGGCTCGATGTCCGACCACAAGCACATCGGAACGGTGTGGCTCATGCCCGGCCGGTCGTGGCACATGGCGGAGGTGACCGAAGCGTATGTGCACGAGTTGACCCATACCCTGCTGTTTCTTGACGAACGCCGCTACGGTCACTTCCTGCCTGGCAGCGCGAATGTGCGTGTCAGGTCAGCCATCCGGCAGGACGACCGGGAATATCCCGGAGTCGTGCACAGCATGCTTGTGGCAGCCGAACTGCTCGATTGGCGTGTGCGGCACCATATTCCGGACGAGGCATGCCGCCGACTGCACGGTCCGACAGCCGCGTTGCGGATGCGTGCCGCCGAAGCCCACGAACAGATCGTGGCCGAGGATCGTCGGCACAACCTGCTCACGCCTCGGATGCGCGAACTCGTTGAGCGCGCGGGTCACACCCTGTACGCGCCCGCGCAAGCCTGACCAAAACCGGTCCGTGAGGGCCGAACTGCCGGTTCCCCGCGACTGACGAGGTGCACACGTGTACTACACAAACGGTTTTGAGGAATGCCTGACCACACTGGTCGTCCTGGCAAGTGCCGCCACGTCCGAGCCGATCCGCTCTGAACAGGATTTGGCCGCCGGGGTCCATGCGTTCATCCAGAGCGCTAATACCGAACCGGCAGCACCCGGCCCACTTCATGTCGTGGATGATGAAATTCGCCTGCGCACTCTTGCGCGCCAGTTCGGCCGCGAACCTTCGCCGGCAAGCAGTGGACCTCTGGCGGCGCCTGCTGAATCCGTTGTGCTGTTCTGGGAAGGTCTCGCGCTTCTGCCCGAACCGGCGCAACGTCTGTTTCGTTTGGTCGTGACCGAGGTGGCATTGTTCGACGGGGCGGTCGTCGTCGCCGGCAGCGGAGCCATGGTTGAACAGATGAGCACCATCTACGTAGCACCAGGACCGCGATGGAGCTCCATGGACATCGCCGAGTGCCTGGTGCATGAGATGACGCACCTTTTGCTGCGCTGCGATGAACATCGCTTCGGACATTATGTCGACCCCACTGATGCTGTTCGGGAGCAGGAGTTCAGCCGGACGGCAGTCTCGCTGACTCTGCGCTCGCCTCTCGTCGCCTTTCACAGTTTGATAGTCGCCGCAGAGATCATGGGCGTGCGCGCCGATGTGCGAACTCGGGTCGGTCATGCGTCGATCGAGCGAGGTGGCGCGCACGGACCAGATCATGTGCTCGTGCGCCGTGCGTTGCAATGCGCCGACGAGTTGCTCCGTCGGCCCGACCGAAACAGCCATTTCGTCGAGCGGGCGGTAATGCTTATGGAACGGGCTACCAGCCAGTTGGAATCCGCCTTTCCTGCCGAGGTGCGCTGATCATGCACGTGACGTACAAAGGAAGCCGCGTCATCGTCATCGACGAGGTACTTGCGCCGTCGGATGCCACAGCCCTATGGCGTTGGTTCCAAACACGGCAACTCAGCCCCATCGCCCCTGGCAACCAGGTCGGGAACGTCAGCGACGGATTCGCGTACGCAAGCACCGCTACTGTGCTCGAAGCTGTTTCACCATCGGAAGCGCTTGTCGACCGGACCCTCCTGCAAGCCGCACACCTGGCCGAGGAAGTAGTCGGGGTGGCAGGACAAGATTGGCGCGCAGTGGGCCATACGTGTCGGGTGCACCCCGTCGGTTCGCAGCTGAGCTGGCACAACGACGGCAACCCTGAGCAGACCGGCGGGTTCGTGTGGTACGTCCACCCCCGCTGGGGGGCTTCGTGGGGTGGGGAACTGCTTGTAGTCGACGAGTGCGCCTCTGAACTGGTACGACAAGCCCTCCAATCCGGCCGCGTGCATCCGGGCGAAGTCGAATCGGTGCTGACCACCGAGGCCCAATCAGAGGTGCTGTTCAGCGGTCCCGACCCCTTGTGCTTTCAGGCCCGCCCAAACAGGATCGTGTTCCTGGCCAATGACACCTTTCACACGGTCCGTCGGGTAGATGGGGCGGCTGGAGATCGTCTGCGGTGCACTGTGGTTGGGTTCTTTCGCAAAGCCGGTTGAGCGCATGGTTGATCAAGCGCGCGTCACCTACCGCGCCGTGCTCGGTCGCCCTGCCGCACTGCGGTTGCTGGTGGCCGCAGGGTTGGCGCAGCTGGCGATGGGGATGCTCGGGTTGGCGTTGGTGCTGTCCGTCAGACAGGCCGCTGATTCGTTTGCCGTGGCGGGGTTGGCCTCAGGTGCGTTCGCGCTGACCGCGGGGGTGCTTGCCCCCGCGCGTGGTCGAATCGTCGACCGTATGGGGCGTCGTCGAGGCGTTCTTATCCTCGGCGCAGGCTATCTGTTAGCGGGCATCCTCTTGCTGACGTTTGTCGAGACTGTCTCGGCACCAGCGGCATTGATCGCGGCCGCAGCAGGAGCGGGCGCGTTCGCGCCACCGATCTCGGCCGCCACCAGGACTGCGTGGCCCGACGTGATCGGTCGCGGACCCCTCTTAACTACTGCGCTGTCCTTGGATACAACCATCGAACAGGTACTCTCTCTTGCCGGCCCGGTCATCGCCGGCGTGCTCATGGCGACTACCCAGCCGGCGGCCGCGCTGGCCGTCAGTGTGGCCGTCGAGCTGATTGCGGTTCTGTTGTTCACTCGCTGGGCACCCGGCACGCGTCAGCCTCATCCAGCGCCCGAGACAGTGCGGCCGTCGGTGCAGCTGCCCCCGCTGGCCGTGTTGCGAAACCTGCTCGGTGTGCTTATCCCGTTGTTGGCCACCGGTATTGGTCTAGGCATTCTTGACGTGGCTGTCCCCGCGCTCGCGCTTCGACACGGCGACGCGGCCCTGGCGGGATTCATGGTGGCAACGCTGTCGATCGGCAGTGCGCTGGGCGGCTTGGTCTACGGGCGCCGCAAGTGGCGATACTCGATCAGCGCCCGATACCGCCTGCTGTGCCTCGGCGTCATCGTGTGCTTCGCGCCGCTGCCGCTGATCGGCGCCGGGGTGTCGCCATGGCCGTTTTTGGTGCTTGCCGGCCTGCCCATCGCCCCCGTGCTCGTCACCGGCTACCTCCTAGCCGATCAGTTGACTCCCGACGGCAGCAAAACCGAGGCCGCCACCTGGATCAGCACCGCCAACAACAGTGGTGTCGCCATCGGCGCCGCCCTGGTAGGCACCCTGATCACCTACCTGCCCCTCACCGCGATCTTTGCTGTCCCTGTCGTTGTGGCGGCCTTCGGTCCAATTGCTTTGCTAGCGCAGCACTCTCGATCCGCCGTTTCTTGATGCCCGTCGTGCAGGTCAGCCCAGAACCACGGCGACATGGGGTTCTGTGTCCAGCCATCGGATAGCGACGTCGGCCACGGTGTCGCGGGTTGTGGTGGATAGGGCCGTCAGCCACCGCGTCTTCTCGTCGTGCGGCTCCAGGCCGAGGTCCTGCCAGTAACCGAGCAAGGACGCCGCTGTGTCGCCCGCGGACCACAGTCGCAGGATCTCGGTGCGTGCGTGGGCCACCGCAGTATCGTGCTCCTCTTGCGTTGGGCGACAAGAACGGACGATGGCCTGGATGCGTGCGACGGCCTCTTCGACGTAGGCGCGGGGCACGCGCAGGGACACCTGCCACAGGCCGTGGTCGGGGCCGGAGCGCAGCAGTGCCCACGGTGAATAGGCCCAGCCTCGTTCGGTGCGGAACTCCCTGGTGAGCCACGAGCGATGGTGGCCCCCGACGACGTGCGCAGCGACGGCGAGTGCGGCGAAGTCCGCATGATCTCGGCGTGGTGCTTGCCAACCCAGGCGGATGAGGGCGCTGCTGTCGCTGACGACGTCGATGGCCCACTGTCCGCGAGAGACAGGCGAAGCGTCATGAACGGACTGTACATCCGAGGGGGTAAACCATTGCGGCAGAGCGGTTTCGTCGTGTGGGCCGACGTAGACCGTGGAGAGGCTGCCCACCGAGGCTGCACTGGCGAGCGTACGCGCGCCGCATTCCATCGAGGCAAGTAGCGCGTCGTAAAGCCCCGACCACTGTGATGGGGGTGTGTGTAAAGCCAGATCGGCCAACAGATCCGCCAATTCCTCGCTGTCTTTGCGCTGCCACTGCCACGTCGTCGCCGACCGGTCCCATGCATCGGTCACGAGCGCGGAGGGGATCGGGTTGTGCAGCGCCGACGATATGGCCTCCACGGTCGCTGTCAACTGTCCGGACTCGGCGACCACTTGCACCACCATGCCGTACCCGTCCGATTCCACACTGGCTACGGCACCGAACAGTGCTAGCCGCCGGTGCAGCGGTGACTCGCTGGCCGGTACGGTCGGCAGCGCCTCAGTGAGCAACCGCCCCAACACAATCCGATCGGCGGCAGCTCCGGTAACCCGCACCCGCACCCGCAGCCACGCCAGCGGCGAACCTGGCCGGATCAGCGTCGTCGTCATGGGTGTGGTCCCCGGGTCAGGACGCGATACGGCGCGTCAACGAGCTCCGCTGCCGCCGCCCGAACATCTGCGGGTGAGGTGGCGGTCAGCAGGGCAGGCACCTCAGCCAGACGCTCGATCCCACCGTGCGCCAGTTCCGAGGCCACCGACAGCATCGGCAGCGTAACGGGGTCGACCAGTCTCTGTCGCAACTGTGTCGCCATCCGCCGCGCCGCCGCAACGACCAGATCCTCGCCTACGTCGCACTCTTTCAGCGCCGTGTGGACTGCGGCAGGCACAGCCAGTGGATCTTCGTCGGCTTCGTGGTGCACCTCCACGACGAAAGGCAGCGGCGCGCTGACGTCCCATGGATCGGCGGACGGTCCGACATATGCGGCAACCTCCAGCGCCTCCGGCAGTGAGTCCTCCAATATCCCGTCGTGCGGACCCACAAGAACGTCCGCCAGCACCGCGGTCCGCAGGTGGCCTGCCGTGAGCGGCAAGAACGGCAGTGACCAGGCAACGGCGGTGGCCTGGTGTGGTTGTTCGGGCGCGGACACCACGGTCGCTGAGCCGGGTGTGACCACAGGCAGTCGGTCCGAGCGGGCGGGAGGCGTGCCGCGCGGCAACAACGGAATACGCGCCGGCAGCGACGTGGGATCAGGGACACACACGGCAAGCACCGCGTTGTCGGCGATGTAGTGCCTGGCGAAGAACTCGGCAAGCACCTCTGATGTCACCTGGCCGAGCGAATCCAGGTCGCCGTAGCCGTTGTGCGCAAATTCCGGTTCGTGGTACAGCGCGGCAGGCAGCCACAGCCATGGGAAGCCGCCCGTCACTGCTCCGTCGACGGCGGCTGACAGCTCGTCGGTCACGATCGTGACCTCGCCATGTATGCGCTCCGCTGAGATCTCCTTCACGGCCAAGACTTCCAGCAGGCGGTTCGTCAGCAGCGCGCTGTGCTCGACTGCCGCACTTCCGTGGTAAACGGTGAAATCCGGGTATGTCTCAGCGTTGCAGGTGCCGCCGGCCGCTGCCAGTGCACGCGCGCCGGGAGTGTCTGCGCCGCAAGCGATGTGCTCGGCAAGGTGGGCCAGCCCGGACCACGCCGACGTCTCGTTCCGATACCCCACCCGCACCGCAAGGGCGGCGCTTACCAGCTCCGACTCTGGCGCTGTGTGAATGACAACCCGCAGTCCAGACGCCATGGATCTCGTCGGTGCCAACATCTGTTCCACTGTAAGGGTTCCGAGTCGTGACGGCGATGGACGAAAGTATGACCTGTTCGAACCCCATGAGGCACTGCCGCGTGGCCTATGCGACCCGGAGGCCGGATTATGTTGCAGTGCAAGATGATTGACTGTGCTGATGTGTTACGGCAGGGCCTGAAATGACAACGGTCCCCGTGAATTCGGTCGCCGCCTATTCGTAGGTTTCGTCGCGAATCAAGCACAATGCAATGCTCAAATATCAAGCCGCAGAACAAGATCGGACACGTGCCCACTTGTTCTATGTGGAAATTTCCTCTTGAAGCGCCTTTGTGCCTCGTGTACATTTAGTGATGTATCGCATCGAGTCTGGGACCTGCGATTATTCTTTGGGGGTTTACTTTCTCGGCGTGCATTTTCCGCGAGTTCGAATCAAGAATTGAGGGAGTTCCGATGACGCTTTCCGTTCCAGGTTTCGATGTACAGACACGTGTGCGAGCGCGTGACATCCAGATGGCCGCTAGCGCAGATCTCAAACGTCGGGTGGTGATGATCTCCGGCGCGATCGACACGAAGGACCACGATATCGCCGTGTCCTTCGATTTGCCTGAGCCGGGTCGCTGGCAGATCATCAAGTCCGAGAGCAATCTGACCGACGCACCGTGGCTGACCTGGCAGATGACCGCAGGCGAAGGCACACGGTTCGTCGACGACGCGGACGCGATGATCGTGTCCCGCCAATTCGCGAAGACATTCATGACGCCGGATCACAGTCGGATCATGTTCTACGATGGTGAGGTTCGACCTGGCGAAGCCGTGCTGAAGATGTTTACCATCGAGTGTGCCAAGCGCCGCGCCAAAGCGAATCACAACCGGTTCTCGCCCGCGCCGACAGAGAGCCCGAAAAAGGTCAAGAGCCTCATTGAGGAGTATGTCGCCAACGGGATGCCGCCGAAGCCGGTCATCGAGGTCATCATTCCCGTCACGCTCATTGGCTGAGGCTCGTACGTTGGCGACGGTCCCGTGCCGCCGACGCCCTTGACGCCCATTCGAAAACCGCTGCGGTATTTCCTCGCCGCACGGGCGTTGAGCATTCTCGGTGACCGGGTCACCGACATGGTGCTGCCGCTGGCCGTGCTCGCGGCCTCCGGGTCCGCGGTCACGGCCGGTGTCGTCGGCGCGGCAGCCCAACTGCCGCAGGTCCTGGCAGCGCTGCATGTCGGCGCCCTGGTGGATCGCCGAGAACGCAAGGGCCTCATGGTGACTGCGGACGTCGTCCGGGCAGTCGCGTTTGTCGCCATCGGCGCGGAGGTGGTGTTCGGCGGGGCACGGGTGGTGCCGTTGGTGTTGCTCGCGCTGGTCACCGGCATCGGCGATGCGGTGTTCCACGCGTCGGCGAGCAGCTACCTGCCGAGCCTGGTCGAAGACCGAGACCTCTTGCGCGCCAACGGCTTAGTGGAAGGTTCGGACGCCGCGGCGACACTGGCGGGACCAGCTGCGGGTGGCTGGCTGCTGCAGGCGCTCGGTCCGTTGGTGGCGTTCATCGTCAACGCGGCGAGCTTCGTCGCCTCGGCCACGCTGCTGGCCCGGTTACCGAAAAATGTTCCGGCACAACAGAAAACCGAGGGTGATGAGTCCGTGTTGGCCGGCCTTCGGCTGGTACGGCGGGACCGGGCGCAAGCCGTGCTGCTGGTCAGCGCGTGCTATCTGCACCTGCTCGCGGCGGCAGCGTTCCTACCGTTGCTGGTACGTGCCAACGAGGAGCTGCGCTCCAGTCCGCTCACGACGGGGCTCATCGTGTCGGCGGCGGGTGTCGGCGGCCTGGTGAGCAGCTTCGTGATTGCCCGGTTCTGCGACTCCGCCCGGTGGCCGCTGTTGCTGGCAGCGGTGCTGTCGGTCAACGGTGGTGCGGTCGGCGTGCTTGCGCTGTTCGATGCTCCGCTGTGGCTGGCGGCGACGGTGCTGGTGCTCGACGGCGCGTCAGCGCTCGGGTTCATTATCGTGGCTACCACCCGGCAGCGCATCACACCGGATGCATTGCGCGGCAGGGTGATTGCCGCGAGCACGGCGGCGACGGCCACCGTCCGCATGCTCGCCGTCGCCTGCGCCGGTGCATTGATCGACCTGGTCGGCCCGCGTCCGGTGCTGTTCGGCCTGGCGGCCCTCGCGCTGCCGTTCGTTGTTCTGCTCGTCCTGCCCGGTTCGACAGCCTGTCCGGCCGAACCGGCATCAGTCGCATCGGAGCTCACGTGACCGTTTTTGTGCCATCACCCGAAGTCCTGGAGTCGCCGCGCGGGCGAGACCTCATCGGGCGCGCCCGACCCGCGCCGCGCGTGGACGCGCTACCTACTCACGCCGATGTCGTACTGGTCGGCGGCGGCCTCGCCGCACTCGGCATGGCCGCCACACTGTGGCACGCCGGTGTTGGTGACATCGTCATCGTGGACCGTGGGGGCGGCATCGGGGGCCGGTTCTTCCGCCGCGCCGACATCCTGCGACAGCGCACACTGCGCTCCCCGTACGACCACCATCCCGGTGTCGAGGGCTACCGGGACTGCGAACTGCTCGACTTCGCTCGTCTGTGCTGGTCCGCGCTCACCCCGGCGGAGAAGCGCGAGGTGCGGATGGCGCAGGCCGGGCACCGCTCGGTCGTGCCGCTGGACGTGTTCGAGGCGTATGTGCAGCACGTGGTCGCCGTGCACGGCCTCACAGACCGGCTGTGGCAAGGCGAGGTCCTGGAACTGCTGCCCGGTGCCGACGAGGTGGTCGCGCGCACGACGCTCGGCGACATCACCGCGTCCTCGGTGGTGCTGTGCACGGGCGAGGAGCGCGCCGAGTGGCCCGGCCCGCTGCCCGACCGCGTCCACTACTGGGACGATCCGGCAGCGGTCGTCGACCGCCCCGACACCGCCGTGGTGGTCGGCGCGGGGCTGTCCGGCGCACATATCGTGGCCAACTGCCTCGCCGCAGGTGGGCGCGTGCACTGGGTGCTGCGTAAACAGGCCGAGCACTACCAATGCGCCGACGTCAACGCGTCGTTCTTTCGTGCCGAAGGACTAGCGCGTTTCCACGGTACCGCGTGGGAGGACCGGCTGGAAATCATGCAGCAGCAACGTGTCGCATCGATCATGTTCGAGTTCCGGCCCGGGCTGCGGGCAGCGGAGGCCGATCGTCGGCTGATCGTGCACAGGGGTGCCGAGGTTGTCGCGCTGCGCGCCGGCGAGGTGAACCTCGCTGACGGCGCTTCGGTGACAGGCGACCGTGTCGTGCTGGCACTGGGCACGAAGCCGAACGTCGGCAGCGACCTGTTGCCTGCGGACGTCATTCGCCTGCGCAACGGTTGGCCCGATCTCGACGAGGCGACCCTCGCCTACCGCGCGGCGCCGCGCGTGCACGCCCTCGGCGCGGCGGCATGCATGGTGCTCGGGCCGGCCGCCAGGAACATCGACGGTCACCGGGTGGGCGTATCCCGTGTGGCCGGAAGCCTTTTGGCCCAAATAGCGGCAGGCGGAAAGGAACGCGTCCGTGCTTGAGCAGCCGAACGTCACCTTCGACCTTCCCGAGTTGGACGCCGATCCGGTGTCCGAGGCGGGAGTAGTGCTGATGGGGCTGGATGCCCGCAGGTTACTGGCCGTGCTGGGTACCGCCACGTTGACCGCACAGCCGTGCACGGCTGTGTTGCTGGTGGACAAGGCGTGGCACCAAGGGGTGGTGCACATCCCGTTCGATGAGGCCGTGGCGGCGGGCGCGGCACAGTGGCGCAAACACCGCGCAGCGCTGGCTGCCGCCGACGACGGCGTGCCGCGGTCAGGAGGGCCGCGCGAGGCATGGGTCCGCATGTACGGCACGGCGGTGAGGGCTTTGGGCGAGCGCATGGCACCCACCGAGCTCACCTGTCTGGCCGTCGGCTGGTACCGGCGCGAGGAGCTGGACGAGGTGACTCATGGACTCTGACAAGGTTTTTGCGGCGTGGGGCCTGCCCTCAGACTTCCTCGCGCGCCATTGGCGGCGCGCGCACGCCGTCGGCCAGGTCACCGAATCTGGTGCCCCGGGCATGCTCACCCTCGCGGACGTGAACGACCTACTCGGGCGCGGGCTGCGCGCCGACCGCGTCAGCATCTCCACGGCGGGCCGTATGCATCATCCCGCCGAGTTCACCAGCGCCCGCACCCTCGCCGGGCAGCCAGTGGCGGACGTGGTGGATGAGGACAAGGTGCGACAACTGTTGCAGGCGGGCGCTACCGCTGTCCTAGCCAACGCGGAGCACTGGGTACCGAAGGCGACGGAACTGAGCAGGGTGCTGCTCAGCGAGAACTTCGGCTGTGAGGTGCAGGCGCACGTGTTCCTGACCGGAGCGGGTCACTCGGGTCTCGTCCCGCATACCGACGGGGAAGACAACTTCCTGATCCAAGTGGACGGGCGCAAAACATGGTCGGTGTGGGCGCAGGAGGGCACGGCACCTTCCCGGGTGGACATGGACAGCCTGGGCGAGCCGACCGCCGTGATAACACTGACGTCCGGCGATGTGCTCTACATTCCCGTCGGCTGGGTCCACGTCGGCACGGCTGGCGACAAGGGGTCCACACACATCACGTACCAGATCGTGCCCGAATCCCTCACGGACGCAGTGCTCGATCAGCTCGGCGACGAGTTGGCAGAGCTGCTCGGTGACCGACTACTGCCGGCGCCGAATGTCCTACCACTCGCCAAGGAAGCTGCGGCTGACCTGGCGCAGCGGATCGCTGAACTCGTGCGATCCACGGTGGACCCGGAGTAGGCGGGAAGGCGTGCCGTGTGGCTATCGCTTGTGGACGGTGTAGGTCAGGTGGGTCACCCGCTGCGTGGGTTCCGCGTGTTCGGGCTTCAGGGCCACGCGGGCGGCGTCGATGCCGTCGAACAGGCGGACTCCGGCGCCGAACAGCACGGGGGAGAGGGCGATCGTGAACTCGTCGATCAGGCCGGCGTTCAGGTATTCGAGAATCGTTGCGCCGCCGCCTGCGACGCGGACGTCGCGGTCGCCTGCGGCCTTGCGCGCCTGGTCGAGCGTGGACTCGATGCCGTCGTTGACGAAGTGGAAGACGGTTCCGCCCGGCCGCTCCCACGGGTCGCGCTGCTGGTGCGTCACGACGAAGACCGGCGTGTGGAACGGCGCTTCCGCAGGCCACATCTGTTCACCGGCGTCGAACATGCGCTTGCCCATCACGCTCGCGCCGGTGCGTTCGAACGTCTCCCGCACGATGTCGTTGTCGCGCCCTTCTTCGCCGCCCTCGCCGAGTTTCAGGTTCTCCCGGAAGAACCGTTGCGGAAATATCCACTGCTGCAGCTCCATCCACTGCTGCCCCATCAATTCCGTGGACGACTCGGGCGCGATGAACCCGTCCAGCGACATCGATACGCTGAAGAAAACCTTTCCGGCCATCAGCCCTTCACTCCCTGCTGCACGACCTCGATGATGTAGGCGGCCAGGTTGTTCAGGGTCTGCTCGCCGCCCTCGACCGCGTGGTATTTCTCGACCGCCTCGTCGCGCAGTTCCTTGGTGGGGAACACCGTGCGCATGTCGATTCGGGTCTTCGCGCCGTCGGAGTCGAACGTCAGGATCGATTCGAAGGCGTTCGGGTCGTCGTGGGACTCGCCGTGCCGCAATGTGATTCGCTCCGGCGGGACGATCTCGGTCCAGGAGATCCACTCCTGGTAGTCCGTCCCGTCCGGTCCGTGCATCACGAAATCCCATACCCCGCCGACGCGGAACTCGAACGCCCGCGTGGTGGTGGTGAATCCCTTTGGGCCCCACCATCGCGACAAGTGCCGCACCTCGGTGAACGCCTCGAACACCACCTCCCGTGGGGCGTCGATGACCCGGGAAATCACGATCTCCCGGTCGGCCGTCGCGGACTGCGCCTGCGTTCCTCGTCCCACTGCACTCATCAGCTCTCCTTCTGCTCTGCCTGTTTCAGGTCCTGCACGTACTCGTCCAGTCGGTCGAAGCTCTCGTTCCAGAACTCCTCGAACCCGCCGGTCCACTCATGAACCGGTCGCAGCCCGCGGGCGTCCAGGCCGTAGAGGCGTTGCTTGCCTGCCTGACGGTCCCGCACCAGTCCGACCTCTCGGAGCACCCGCAAGTGTTTGGATGCCCCCGGCTGGGACATGCCCAGCTCCCTGGCCAACTCGGTCACCGGCCGCTCACCCGCCCGCAGCAGTGCCAGGATCTCCCTGCGCTGCGGCTCGGCGATCGCGTTGAAAACGTCCGATGTCGTCGCTGCTCGTGCCATGGGCCAATCATATTCCGATATGGGTATGCGTCAAGTCGGGCTGGCGGCCGTCGCTGGGCCTGCGGTCAGCGTGGGCGCCGAGCTGGGCGAAAGCGCTGGGAGGTAGCCGAAACCGGACGACCGATTTGCGACATGCTGTTTCCCAGTTGTGGGAACCACGTGCGACGCCTGGCAAGGTGTCGGGCATGCGGACAGTATGGAAGTCAAGGGCAGCAGGTGTCCGAAATCCGTTGAGTCACGCCGGCTCTTGCAACGCGGTCCGGATCACGTCGAGGAACCAGGTCTGCGCAGCGCTGCGACCCGGTGTGCGGCGGGTGTAGGCGGTGACCTCGACCGGCTGAATCGGCCACGCCAGCGCGAAGATCCGGACCGGATGTGATCTGACCACGGTGCGTGCGACCCGCTCCGGCACGATCGCCATGAATTCGCTGTCCTGCACCACATAGGGCAACGTGGCGAAGCGGGTGACCCGGACCGCGATGTCCGGCTCGACACCATACGTGCGCAGCGCCTGCCATGCGGCGGCATGGCCGCTGGTGCCGTCCACGACGACTTGGCGCTCCGCACGCAACTCCGCCGCGGTCGGGTTGTCGTGGCGCAGGCGCGGATGGTCGGCCGCGACCATGCCGACATACCCCTCCGTGAACAGCGGGATCCGGCTCAGGCGTACCGAATCCAGCACCGGGCCGGTTACGATCGCGTCCACCTTGCCGCGGGTGAGCTCATCGGGCGCTGTCTCGATATCGAACGCGTGGACCTGCAGTGTCGCGGCAGGTGCCCGTGCCGAAAGTTCCGCGAGCACCAGCGGCAGCGAGTTGACCTCGCCGAGGTCGGACAGGCCGATGGAAAAGCTGACCGGCCCGGACGGATCGAATTCGGTTGCCGCGCCGATGGTTACATCCATCTGATCGATGGCGGTGCGCAGCGGCGGATAGAGCCGCTCCGCTTCCGAGCTTGGAACGAGCCCGCCGGGGCCGCGCACGAAGAGTTCGTCGCCGAGCCGCTTGCGTAACTTGCCCAAGCCATAGCTGACGGTGGGTTGGCTGACGCCGAGGGCATCGGCCGCCGCAGTGACACTCCGCATTTCGTAGAGCAGGACGAACGTGCGGATCAGATTGAAATCGAACTCCGCGGCCATCGATCACCTCTATAGATTCGAGCAACATCTATCGGATCTCTGATGCCGCTGATCGTAGGTGCGGTCGCGGTCGGTCACCTTTAAGTATTGCCAGGCTTGGGTATACCGATGCGAACCGAGTACTTACCGATGCGGCTGCCGGGCCGTCGGGATAAAGATCTTGCCATCACCTGTCGGGGGCGAGAAAGTACCGAGGTCGGCCATGTTTGCTGGATGGTATGAGGAATTCGTTGGCAGCCAACAGTATCCGGCGCTCGAAGCGCGTCGCGAGCTACCGCTGGTAACCCAATTGGTACTTACGGCAGAGGGGTCGACGACCTTGATGCTCCGTACCCTTGCGAGGTCGGAGATCGTTGCCGAACCTTTGCTGGCCCGCAGTCAGCCGATCCCTATCAACGACTGTCCCGAGCTCGAAGAAGTGTTCGGCGACCACAAAGCTCTCGCGGTACGTCGATCCAGGCTACGCAACAGCGCAGGCATGATCGTCAGCGAAAACCTGATCACCTATCGACGAGTCGACCGGGAAGCTCTGATTCCCCTCGGCGACCAACCATTCGGGCTGCATGTTCGCGAACGTGGCATGTTCGAACGACGGCGCATTTTCCGAACAGGTGTCACCCTTGCCACCTTCGGTGCGCTGCCTGCCGACTCGGCCGGACGGGTGTATGAGATCTCGTTCTCCACTGGACAGAGCGTTCTCGTCCACGAGGTCTTCGCCCCCGATCTGCTGCCCACTCGCGAGGGCAGGACGGTATCGCCGATCGCCCAACCTGCTCAACCGGAGACAAGCGCGGGGCGCGAGCTGGTACCGCAGTCGCCAACACCGGTCGGAGCCACGAAACTCGTTGTGCCACAGTGACAAGTTCGGGGGCTGTGGCACGATGAGGCGCCGCGGTCGGCCATGGCGGCCAGTACGCGTAACTCGCGTGCTGGCCGCCTGATATGTCTGCGCCCCTGCGGGTTCCGGCCCACCTACCCGCTGTGCTCACGCTGGAGGAGGTGCGGTTTGATGATCATGCAACTGTGCACCGAGAGCGGAGGTACCTATGACCGAGATCCCAGAGAAGGTCCGCGATCTGCTGGAACGCCCGATCTACGCGAGCCTCGGCACCACGAGGCCGAACGGCGCCCCGCAGGTGAACCCGATGTGGTTCGTGTGGGACGGCGAGTTCATCTGGTTCACGCACACCAACTACCGGCAGAAGTTCAAGAACGTCGCCGACGAGCCTCGGGTATCGATCTCGATCTTCGATCCGGACGACCCGTACCGCTACATCGAGGTCCGTGGTGTGGTCGACCACATCGACGAGGACCCCGACGGCGCGCTCTACACCCGCTTGTCCGAGCGGTACGCCAACGGTCCGGTGGTGCCTCCGGACGCCAAGGACCGCGTGGCCATCGCCGTCCGGCCGACCGGCGTTTCGGGCTCCGCCCTCCGCGACTAGGCGGTCCGTCGCCACTTCGGCCGCGCCGATCCGAGTACCGCCGTCGAACGGGACATCGCAGAGCCGGGACCGGCGTGCCACCTCTGCTATGTCCCGTTCGGGCACCGCCCAGGGCGATTGCTGCGCGCGGGACCAATCCTCGGGCGGCGGCGATGCGAATCTCCTTCGCTGCCGGCGTCGGCAGCCGCCGAAAGGCGTGGTGCACGTCGCAGGTACCGGAGGGCAATCTTGAGAACAAAGCGATCGACACACACTGCGCTAGTGCGAGGGCTCCTCGTCGGGGCGCTCGCGGCCGCGGGCCTGGTCGGCACGATGGGTACTGCCACCGCGGCGCCCGGCGTCGTCTCGGTGGAGGACGTGAACGATCGGCAACAGAACGTGCTGGTGTTCTCGCCCGCGATGAACCGGCCGATCCCGGTGCAGATCATCCGTGCCGCGGACCGGGCGACGCCGCGGCCGACGATGTACTTGCTCAACGGCTCCGGCGGTGGCCCGAACGAGAGCGGATGGGATGTGCAGACCGATGCCGTGAATTTCTTGCGCGGCAAGGACATCAACGTCGTGACCCCGTTCGGCGGCGCCAACTCCTACTACACCGACTGGGTACGCACGGATGCCGTGCTCGGCTTCAACAAGTGGCAGACGTTCCTCAACGAGGAGCTGCCTCCGGTCATCGAGGAGTTCTTGGGGGCCAACGGAAATCGAACGTTGGTCGGTGTGTCGATGAGCGGCACCTCGGTCCTGAACCTGGCGATCGCCAAGCCCGGCTTCTGGAACAATGTGGCGTCCTTCAGCGGTTGCGCGCAGACGTCGGACCCGATCGGCCAGGAGTTCGTCCGGCTCACGGTCGAAAACTGGGGTGGCGGACAGAGTGTCGAGAATATGTGGGGTCCGCGCAACGGGCCGCTGTGGCGGGTCAACGATCCGCTGGTCAACGCGGACAGGCTGCGGGGGACCGCCGTCTACTTGACTACGGGCAGCGGCATCGCGGCGGCTCCGCATGACACACCGAGCGATCGGCGAGTGCAGGAGGGCCGGATTCCGCTGCCGGTGCAGATCGCGTTCGGCGGGCCGATCGAAGCGGCAATTCGTTTCTGCACAGTGAATTTGGCGAACCGGCTGCATGAGCTGAATATCCCGGTCACGGTGGACGATCGCCCGGTCGGCACCCATTCGTGGGGCTACTGGGAAGACGACTTGCACCGTTCCTGGCCGTTCCTGGCTCAGTCGGTAGGCAGCCACATGAACTGAAACCACTGGTGCACAGCAGAGTTAGCTCGATTGCGTTCAGGTGGTGATCGCGATATCGGCGCCACTGAAGAGGAGGTCGGGACGGCGGCGGCCGATTGTCGGTATCAGCTCGGCGTGCGGAATTTGCGCGTGTAGTTCCCTGAGGAACACCGCGATCGCCAACGTGGCCAACTGTTTTCCGGGGCAGACGTGGCGGCCGATGCCGAAGGTCAACGGCAGCTTGCCCTTACCGTGCAGATTCCACAGGTCGGGGAACGCCGCGGTGTCCCGGTTGGCCGCCGCGAACAACGCGAGAATCGGTCCTGGCGGGAGTGTAGTGCCACTGGGCAAGGTGATCGCTTCGTCAGCGCGGCGTTTCCATGCCACCAGTCCTGGATCGAGGTGCATCAGCTTGATCGCCACGCTGCCCGCCTGATGCGGATCGGCGAGCAGGCTCCACCAGGCCCGATCCGGTGCGGAAAGTAGCCGCTGTAGCCCTTGCTGGATGGTCCCGCTAACTGTATGCACTCCTGCCGCAAGCGAATTCGCCATGGCGGAGATCGCGACTCGGCGGGGCAACTCCGCCTCCCGTAATCGGCGTGCGAAGCCGGAACCGTGCGCGACGGTGCGGGCCGAGATGGTGAACAGCCAGCCGAGCGCGTCCACTGCCGCACCGAGCTCACGACCGTGCATCCGCCGACCGAGCAGGCCGGACTGAGCGCTGCTCCAGATCGCGACATTCGGCCAGGACTGCGGTGGCAGGCCGACCGCTTCGCCGGTGACCCGGGCCGCGTAGGCGATCGACAGGGCCGTCACATCGAGTTCGGCTCCGGGATCGAGCTCGTCAAGCGCGGCGTGGAAATGCGCGGACATGGCTGCTTCGCGTGCGTGGCGTTGGCCTGCCGGGATCGTGAAATGGCCGTCGGCACCCGACATCGTGTCCCGCACCCTCTTGTGTAGTCCCAGGTCGGTCAAGTTCGCGGTGGCCTTGGCCGGTGGCGGAAGCAGGTGCCGCAGGAAGGGCGGTATCGCCGAGGCGGTCGTCGCGATCCGCGAGTATCCGACCAACGGGTCCAAGGAGTTGGCGGTGCTGACACCCCGCAGCACGGCCTCGAGCACCGTGCGAACGTCGTCGTACTTCCAGATCATGCGCAGTCCGGACGGATGCAGGTAGCTCGGCTCGCCCCACTCGTGCAGCCGCCGATATCGCTCGTCCCGCGCGGCGAAGGACAGCTCGTTGGGGGTAACCCCGGCAAACGGAAAATCCATGACGCTAAACCCTGCTCAATGACACCTCATCTTTTCCGAATTCTGCGGTATCCCCAACTCTGGGGATCTTTCAGCAAATAGAGAGCAGCGATCGGGCGAGTGGACAGCTACCGGCGATGCCGCCCGACGATACGAGTTGGGCGATCTCGGCTACCCGACCGAAGTGGCGTAGTTATTGCATCGCTGAGATGCGAGCGTCAATAGAAAAACAAAGAAGGAGTGGAGTTCGATGCGAACAAGCGATGGAAAACGCGGCTACTCGGCGCTGGAACCTTCCGAAGATTACCCTGAATTCGAGACAAAAATCGCAGGCCATTTGCGCGTCGCCAAGGTCGACGCGAACCTGGAGCCGAGCGATGGCGTAAGTGAAAGGCCGGACGAGGGAAAGTAATTCCCCATGGGACCCGCCGAGCAATCGGCGGGTCCTTCCGCGCCTATGTGACAGGAGCTGGCCCCGTGTCGACGGTGGAACACCCGCCATCGGGCGAGCCGCCGCTCGATCCCGGTCGATCGGCTGAATCGGCACCCGCAGGCCTCGCCGCCTATCGCCTGGTGCTCGGTCTGCCCGGCGTCCGATCGCTGCTCACCGTCGCGTGCATCGCACGATTCCCGCCGACCGCGACCCTGATCGCGTTGACCCTGCACGCCGTGGTCAACCTCGATCGCAGCTATTACGAAGCGGGCGTTGTTGCCGCGCTGTACATCACCGGCCGCGCCATCGGCTCACCGCTGATGGGATTGCTGCTCGACCGGCGCGGCCTGCACACCATGCTTGCTGTCACCACTGGCGCCCAGCTTCTTGTCTGGACGGCATTGCCGCGGTTCACCTTTCCGGTGCTGCTCGTCGGCGTGTTCACGATCGGGGTACTCGCCCTTCCGGTTTCCTCGCTGGTGCGTCAAGCTATCGGCGTCATCGTGCCGAGTAGGCACCAACGCCCGGCTTTCGCGGTCGACGCCATCGCGGTCGACGTTGTCCACATCATCGGCCCGGCCGTCGGCACCTTGCTGATCCTGCAGCTCGCACCGGGAATTGCGCTCCGGTTGATCGGAATATGCTGGGGTGCAGCTGGTTTCGCGCTTTGGCGGCTGAACCCGCCGATGCGGGTCGGGACCGCGACAGCAGTGCGAACGGGTCGACGACGCATCGCGCACTGGCTCACGCCCGGCCTCGGTGCGGTGTTCCTGTCCGCCTCCACCAGAGCGTTTCTGGTGTACAGCACCGAACTGTCACTCATCGCCGGGCTCCAATCAGCCGGGCAGGCGGACTATCTCACCATCGTGTACGCCGCCTGGTGTGTTGCCGCGGTGGCAGGCGGCCTCGGCTACGGCACGGTGCCGCGGCATCCGGGTCTGTTCACACTCATTGCCGCGCTTGCCATGACCACATTTCCGCTCGGCCTCGCCACCCATTGGTGGGTCTATCTGATCCTGCTGGTACCGGCCGGACTCTTCAGTGCGCCGCCGATCGCCTCGGGTTCGCAAAGACTCAGTGAGCTGGCGCCCGACGATTCGCGAGGGGTCATCAGCGGGCTGTACGACTCGTCGATCGCGATCGGCGCCGGCGTCGCCGCGCCACTCGCCGGGCTGCTGATCGACGGTACGTCGCCGCAGGTGGCCATCAGCGTGATCGCGGTCTGCGGTTTCGTTCTCGCCGGCGCCGGGAGCGTGCTGGCCCGCCAGAGCCGATAGGGTGCCTGCCGCGTGTCGCTGCGGTGTTGCTCGATCGGGCTGTGAGGATTGGGCCATGTCCAGGGACACTCCCGGCGAGGCAGCACGACCTCGCGCAAGGCAGTCCGAACGCGACACTCCATCGACGACATCCGGCGGTCTGCCTGCGCAGGCCAGAGCCGAGATCGCGCATCCGCACCGCGCGCCGTCCACCGCGGTGGAGGCGCTGGGAATCGCCTGCGGACACCAGGTTCCGGCCGTGCAGGTGTACGTGTTCGCCGACCTCGACGGTCGCTTGCGGGCACGTGGCTGGGCATTCCACCGTTTCCATTCGGGGCCCGAAGTGCTCACGTGGTGCTACCCGCCTTCCGATCTCGGCGAAGCTCACCTCGACAGGGGTCTCGAGCCGATCACCACGATCGTGGCGACCCTCGACCGGTCGCTACCGACCGATCACGTCGCCGACTGCGCGATCGAGGTGCTGCTGGCGGGCGCACCGCACGGGCACGGACTCCGCACCGGCCTGGCCGGCCTGCACGACCACTTGGACAGCATCGAAAGCTCGCACCAGCACATCACCCTTCCGTTCGCGCGAGCGCGTGTGTCCAGCTGAACATTTCGGACGAAAGCCAGCGAGGTCCGGTCAGGCGCGCAGGCCGTTGGCCGCCAGATACTCCTCCGGGTCGACGGCCTTGCCGCCGCGGCGGACCTCGTAGTGCAGGTGCGGGCCGGTGGAGTCGCCGGTCGATCCGACGGCGCCGATGACGGTGCCCGCTGTGATCTGCTCGCCGACGTTGACCTTGATGCTGCCCGCGAGCTGGTGCGCGTAGAGGGTTTCGGTGCCGTCGGCGGATCGGACGCGCACCAGCTGGCCGTAGCCATCGCCTTTGTCGCTCGCTTGAACGACGACGCCGTCGGTGACCGCGTAGATCGGCGTGCCTGCCGGCGCGGCCAGGTCCATGCCGTTGTGCGACTTGCCCCACCGCGGGCCGAAATGCGAAGTCACGGTGTAGGTTCCCGGCGCCAGCGGCAGCCGGGCCCGCCCGTCGCCGAGAATCGGCGGACCTGGCCGGTTGATCGCCGGGGCAGCCGACACCGGGGTGCGCTGCCGGGGCGGCGCCGAAACCCGTTGTGACGGTGGTGGTCCGGGGAACTGGCGGGTGAGCTGATTCACCGTTTCCCTGGAGCCTCCTGCGTTGGCCTGCCCGTTGCGCACGATGGTCTGCGCCCTGTCCAATGCGCCGGTGAGTATCCCGTTGATCTGCTGCTGGCCGAGCGGGGTGTCGGCGGCCGGACCGAGTGCGGCGATTTGATCGCAGGCCTCCCGGATGATCCGGTAGATCGCGAGCTGGTCCGTGCGGTTGGCTTTGGTCAATTGGTCCATCTGCTCGGCGAGCCCGGCATCCAGGCCCTTGAACTTGCCCGCCGTGCTGCCGAGCACCCCGGTTTGCTGCTTGGCGGCATCGGCAGCGGTTCCGGACCCGTCGACCTTTTGGTCGCGCACCGCGACCGCGGTCGGGTCGACCGGTATACCGCCCGTGCCGTACGTGTCGGCCAAGGCCACCAGCGCGCCGAGCGCCCCGCGATTCGCCTCGGACAGACCCCCGACGACGGGTGTGACCAGGTCTGTTGCCGATCCGCCAGTCACCATCGCCTCCGCACGTTCAGCCCATCGACACGTCCGGCCCTTCGCCGTGGGCCAGGTGTTCATTGTTACCCGTCCCGACGAGGCGATTTCCCACTGTTGGGACGGGCGAACCTGATCTACCAGGTCGGACGGACGGTGATCGCGGCGCGGTCTGCGAGGTCGATGGTCAGGTCGGCCCTGCCGCGGTCGTCGGCGCGGACGATGGCATCGATGCCGCCGAGTACCGCGTACTCGCGTTGTGGCACAAGCTGATCGATCCGGACAGTGAACCGGCCCGGTTGGTGCCCTTGACGGAACACCGCGTCGAGTCCGGCGCCGTCGGTGACCGCCTTGGCGACCAGGACCGCCGGATACGGCACCGCAACGATCCGCGGACCACGCGTCCACGCTGCCGGACGCGGCACGGTCATCATGTCGGTGAGCGCGTAGGGCCTGCCGAGCCCTCCGAGGCCGAGCATGCCGTTGGCGTGCACGGATGCTCGTTCGAAGCTCCAGACGCCGGGTTGCCGCGGGTCGGGCGCGAACCGCAGTTGCCGGGACGCCTCGGCCCAGAGGGTGGCCCACGATTCAGGCTCGCCGGATTCCTGCGCGAGCAGCAGGCCCGCCGCCAGCGGTTCGGCGTTGGTCGGCGCGCCGGATCCCCAATCGGCCGCCGTCGGCGCCTCCCTCCCGCCCGAGGTCGGGATCAGGTAGGCGTCGGTGTCGAGCCACTCGTGCCGCAGGATTTCCCATGCGCGCCAGGCGAGTTCGGGCAGCAGCGGGCTCACGAACGCCGCGATGGCCGCGGTCGACGCTGGCCCGCGGAATCCGCGAGCGGACAGTCCGGCGCCGGAGACGAGGAAGGCGATGATGTCGCCGTCGGCGGCGGTGAACTCGGTGGCGAGCCGGTGGCGCAGCCGGGCGGCGAGGTCGGCGGCGTGCCGGGTGCCGTTCAGTGCGTCGAGCACCGCAACGCCTGCGGCGGCAACGGCATTGCAGTACGGGAAGACCAGGCCGTGGGTGCGGCCGCGGCCGACCGGCACCGGTTCGCACGCCCACAGGCACAGTTCGCTGCCGAAGTTGCGAAGGACGATGTCGTTGATGGCGCAATGGTGGTAGTCGGTGGCCGCCTGCGGTGGTCGTTCGAACCGGAACGCTTCCGTGTGCTCGAACCTGTCGTCGCCGGTCGCTTGGCGGAACATGGCGAGCTGCAGGTTGAGGTATCCGGTGAACATGATGTTCTGCGGCACGTCGATCGGATCGGCGCGGCGGAGCCGGAAGTCCCAGTTCCCCAACAGGTTCTGTCGATACCAGTAGCCCCAGACCCGCGGGTCTTGCATGCGGGCGAACAGGTCGAGTTGGGCCTGGTGCGGCGCGCCCAAGTACGCGGGCGCGTGCGAGTAGCCGAACATCGACAGCGCCCAGCCGATGGCGTTGAGTTGATAGCGGTACTGCTGGAGCGGACCTGGCCCGTCGTCGTCGAAGCCGTCCCAGCTGTCGAGTGGTTGCATGGCGAGGCTGGTCAGGTAGCGGTGCAGGCGGAGCTGGTCGACACTCGCCTCGGTGACGGTGGGCAGCGCCCGATGTCGAAGGGGGAGCGGGGCGGTGCGCACCGGCTGGTGTCGCTCAGTACGTCGTTGCGCGAGATATTGTTCCCGCTGCTTGCCGACGCGGTACGCGGCCCGATGCCGGAATTGCTCGCGCACAACGATGCTCAGTGTGGCAGCGATCGCCACGCACGGCGCCGCCCACGATATCCAGGCCAGCGGAAGCGGGTGCCCCTCGGTCGAGTGCGTCAGCAGCGCACCGAGAATCGCCGTGGTGATCACGATCGCGGGCAAGGTGACATAGTCGGAGCGCGCGATGGCACGAAACATGAAGGCCCACAAGGAGAGCGCCGCGACAATCAGGAAACCTGCGATGTGCCCGGCCACCGTGAGCACGGCCGGTGCGATCAACACGGCCCACACCAGGGCCGCCGCTGCAACGACCACAAGCAGGCTCGCGACGATCCGCCGCTTCCACAGCGCCCCACCGAGAGCGGCGATCCCGACAACCAGCACCAGCGCGTGCACGGCAACCGAACCGGCCGCGTGGTGGTGTTGCGCAGACAGCGAATAGAGCACGCCTGCACCGGGAATGGACAGCCCGGCCGTGAACGCGCGCCATGGGGCGGCGAGGTCGAGCAGGTTCGGCACCGTCGCCAGCACCGTCCAGAACGCGAGCGAAACCGCTAAGGTCCGGCGCCAGGCTCGAGCGGTGATCGGTCCGCGCAACCGCGGTGCGGCGTCCTGTGTCGCAGTGTCGCGCACACTCGTCATAGTTCTTCCCGCATTGGAGCGGCGGCGTCGCGGAGCAATTCGAGATAGGCCGCATATTCGAGCGGTCGGTGCCCTACTGCCGGTTGTCTGCTGTCGGGGCGACCGGCTCGTCGGAGCGCGCTCGCGAGGCGCGGCCCGAGAATCAGCACGAGCCCGGAGAGCAGCACGCAGCACATCATGACGGTTTCTCCTCAGCACGGTTGGCCTTGCAGGTGCACAGGTAGTTCAACGTTGGTCTAGTTGGTGGGCGGCGTGCATCAGTAGGCCGATCGGTACGAAAATCGCGCCGTGGCGGACTAGTGTCCGTGAACATGGGTGCTCGAGACCATTCCGAGAGACCCGGCTCGACACCGGGTCCGGACGCGTTCGTCGGACGACAGCCGGAGCTGGACCACATCATCACGCTCCTGCTGCGCTCGTGGCGCCTGATCACGCTGGTCGGCCCCGGCGGTATCGGCAAGACCCGGTTGGCATCCGAAGCCGTCGTCCGATTCCAGCGAAGCACCGGCGTCGCGGTCCACTGGGTGCGGTTGGCGCGCTTGGCCGCCGGTACCGACGCGACCGCGGTGGCCGAACAGATCGCGCATGCGGTGATGGAAACCGACTTCTCGGGTCGCTCGGCGTGGGAGGCGATCGTCGACGCGCTCGGCGGCGGCGAATCCGCCGAGCAGGTGGTGTTGGTGCTGGACAACTGTGAGCATGTGCTGGACGGCGTCGGCAGCGTCGTCCACACGTTGACGGCCGCGCTGCCGAACGTGAGCATCGTTGCCACCAGCAGACAATCGATCGGATGGGTCGACGAACAGCTGGTTCCGGTGCCGCCGCTGTCGCGTGAGCAGGGCGTCGCGCTGTTCCGGTTGCGTTCGGAATTGACCGGCCGCTCCGTGAGCTATCCGGATCGGGACGAGATGATGGCGCAGATCTGCCATCACGTGAACAACCATCCGCTCTATATCCGCCTCGCCGCAGCACGTTTGGTGCGTGAGCCGCTGCCGATGATCCTGCGCGAACTCAGCGGCGATGCACCCGACGACCGGCGCATGCGGTGGGCGGATGGGCCGAGGGTGGGCGCCGAGGAGCGGCATCGCCGGGTTCGGGACGTCATTTCGTGGTCGTACGAGCTATGTGACGAGCGGCAGCGTGTGCTGTTCGAGCGAATGGCGGTGTTCGCGGCGGGTTACGACCTGAACCAGGAGGATTTCGCCGACGGAACAGGGATCGACGTCGGCGCGGAACGGGAAGCGATCGAGTTCGTCTGCGCCGACCCCGACGAGGGCGTCGACGGCAGTCCAATCGTGTTGCGCAGAGATGATATTCCGCAACTGCTCGACGAATTGGTCGATCAGTCACTGGTTTCGGTGCATCTCAGCCCGACCACGGCCAGGTATTCGCTGCTGGAAAGCATTCGAGTCTTCGCGCAGCAGCGGCTCGAATCGCGGTCGCGAACCGGCGTCGACGAACGCGCCCGGCTCGAGCGCAGGCACAGCGAGTACTACCGAAACAAGGTGGCCGACGCGGCGGCAAACTGGTTCGGCGCCGCGGAACTGGAGTATCTCGATTGGGCGCGGGCGGCGTGGGACAACATCCTGACCGCGATCGATCGCAGCCTGGCCGCGCCGGGGGAGGCGCCGGTCGCCCTCGACATCTGTCATGGTCTGCTCGCGATCCGGTTGCCCTTTCTCGGGTGCTCGTTCCGTGAGATCCGGATGTGGTCCGAGCGGACGCTCGACGCGATGCGCGTCCTGACGCCGGAGCCGACCAGGAATCAGGTCGAGACAACCGCATTGGTGGTCTGGATCGCGCTGTGCCAAGGCATGCGGGCCGACGCGGAGGCGCTGCTAGACGAATGTATGCGGATGTGTCTCGGTGACGGCGCGGCCGGGTGGCGCGAGTCGGCGGAGACCGACCTCGGTGTGCCCGCCTCCGTCGAATTCGCGTGGGGTGTAGATCTTTTGCTTGCGCGAAGTGACCCGAGATCGATCGTCGTGCTGCGCAGATCCGCCGAGAAGTACCGGCGGGACAACGAGGTCGGCGGATCGGTCATGGCCGAACTGTTCGCAGCGTTGGCGGCCGGGGTACTCGGCACCGCGCTCGAGGCGGACACGTTGTCCACGAGATTCCTTGCACGAGTGGAAGGCTCGGCCGCCTCCTGGGTGCATTCGTGGGCGCGGCTGACCCGGGCCGTCGCGCTGAATCGGATCGGTCGGCCCGCGGAGGCATTGCGGACAGGGCGGGAGGCGCTCGGGCATTTGACCGGCATCCGAGACCGGTGGGGCAGTCTGTGGGCGGTCCAGTTCCGCATCTGGTCGCTGGCGCGGTTGATCGAGGGATGGCAGGGCGACAAGGCGAACCGGCAGCGGATGATCGCAGCCGCCACCGAGATCGCGCAGCTCGCCGGTGGCACGACAACCCTGCTCACGAAGACGAACATCGACGTGAGCCGACTCGGTCCGTTTTCGGCGGAAACCACGAAGGCTGTCGCGGTCGGGCAGGCAGTACTCGGTGCGGCGGCGTACACGGCCGCGGAAACCCAGGGTGCTGCGCTGCGGCCGGAACTCGGCGAAGTGCAGTTGCTCGCCATGGGTGCGCTGTCGCTGCATCGGGCGCAGAACGGGTCGGACGGAGAGTGGTCGTCGCTGTCGCCCGCGGAGGCGGAGGTGGCGATTCTGGCGGCGGCCGGCTGGACCAACAACGCGATCGCCGTCCGCCGCGGCATCTCGATGCGCACCGTGGACGCACAGGTCGCGTCGGTGCTGCAGAAGCTGGCGATCACCTCACGCGACGAGATCGTCGATTTCGCGCCGCACGATCTGCGTGAGCGAGTTGCGGCGGAATCCGACCGGTCGCCGGGGCGTCAGCGCCGCCGACGCGGCAAGTAATGTTCAGTGTCGACGATGCTGCTGCACCGCTGGATCCTGCATTAGGTTGCGCGACAAGGCTAATAACCGCGTGGGCCGCGGTTCGGGTCGGCCTGTTGTACCAGCTTGGTGAAGTCGGAAGCGTCGGGGCTCACATGCCTGTCGTTCTGCAGGTATTTGATCGCCGCCGCGGCGTTGGCCACCGGGTCGTAGATGTTGGTGGAGGTGCCGATCTGATGGTGTGCGGCAAATACTTCCGGGATGGTCTGCCAGGGACCTCGTGACGATCTTCCTGGTGCACCGTCGGGTCGTTTAGGGCCAATCGCGTTGGTATCCCAGGTGTTGACCTGATATTTGGGTGAATTGTATTGGGATTCCCGAGAGGCGATGGTGAGCATGCCGCGCATCCAGTTGTCTCGGGCCACCGGATCCGTGATGCCGAGCTTGTCGAGCGCTTGATTGACGAATTGCCGGCAGGCTTCCTCGCCGTGCGCCCACGTGCCTGCGTTGCCGTAGTCGACTTGTTCGGGGGTGAGCGCGCCGGGGTTCGGTACTTTCCCGAGACGTGCCGCGGCTTCTTGGATCTGTTCCTGTGCACCGCGGACCAACTGATAGGAGGCGTCGAGCGCGTCGAAGATTCTCGCGAGGAGCGCCCGTTCCTTCGCTCGATCGAATTGACCCGTGCCCGACATCGAACCTGCTTGCGCTGGAAGGATTCCCGCGGACAATGCGGACGCGGTCTTGGCCATCGAAAGCGGCCCGACAGTGGTCGGTATGCCGTCGGCAGCAGTGAGCGCGCTGTTGAGATCGTGAACGATATTCCTGATGCCGGTCATCGCGTTGGCGGCAATGCCTGCCGTGTCGGCGGTCGCGGTGCCGGTGCGGTTGTTCTGCTGGTGCATCGTTTTCTTGGTCGCGTCGATGTCGCCGATATGCGAGTTGTATGTATCGACCGTGACGGCGTGATCAGGAGACGTGAGGCCGAGATTCTGTAGTAACTGCCAGGGATCGGGGGCCGGCGTCGGTGTCCCAGGAACCATCAACTTGTCTGCGCTCCGGAATGCTTCTTCGCCCATCGCGACGACGTGGCAGAATCCGTTCGAGGCGCCGACGGGGTAGTGCAACCTGATCTCATCGGGTCTATCAGGTGGCGCGAAGAGTGTCGTGAGTATCGTCCGGTTGCTGTCCAGCAGAACCAGGCGGCCGTCATTCGTCACCTGCAGGCCCGCTATCCGACTCTTGTCGAGGTTTGCGAGATCGGCGGACCACAGCGAACCGTAGTTGTTGTCCGTGTAGTGCGGTCGTCCTGCTGCGGTGACGTATCCGTTCAGTGCCAGCCCGTCATCGCCGAGACGGAGGCTCGCGTGCGGATCGGCGGTGCCGTGCTGGTTCGCCAGCCCCTGCGTCCACAGTGTCTTGCCGTTCAGATCGGACAGGCTCACCTGCCCGTTCTTGACCTGCACGCTGAAGTTGCCGTTCGGGGACGTCCGTGTGTCGCCTTCGCGGAGCGAATGTCCTTTGAGCAGTGTGTCATTCGTAGCCGTTGCCGGCGCAGTCTCCAGCGCATTCAGCAGGAGTTGCTTGAAGCCTGCGCCGCCTGGGGCAGGCATCTGCTGCGCTGGAGTTATGGCGCCGGAGTCGGCATTCGCGGGGTAGGTCATGGCGGCACTCGTGTCTGGCCCGTCGGTTTCTCATTCCCATCACTGCGGCTCCGTCGGCTCCAGCGTTGCAGCCGACGAGGTTCGTTGATTGTTTCGCCTCCCCACGCTTGGGGAGGTATGTCGACCTGTCAGCCTGGACGCCCCAGGCCAATTCGGTCAACAAACACGGCTACCACCTTCGCCCGCCTACAGGGCAGCGTCAATGGACCCCCGCAGGTCGCGTTCTTCGCCCGTGCCAGCGACGGCTGGAAGCTGTGCACCGCAACGATTCCCGCACCATGACGGCCCGGTAGCGCCGATTTCAGCGGGGGATGGCCGATCGGATGTCGGGGACCTCGAGTATTGCGAGCCCGTCTCTGTCGCGGACGCAGAGGATGTCGCCGTTGAGGGCGACGGCGCGTGGCGTCGACCGTCGGCGGATCATCAGGAGTGATCGGAGGGCGAGCGGCTCGACGATTCGGATGGTGTCGGAATCGTCGCCGATGACCACCAGTGGGTGCCCGTCGGGCGCCCAGTCGATGCCCAAGGCGGTGACGCGACTATTTCCGTTGCGCGGCACCGGTTCCCACAAGGGCTCGGCGGTGATGGCATCCCAAGTGTGGATGGGCTCGTTTTCGGCGGTCGCCGCCACGATGGGCCGTCCGTCGGGTGTGGTCGCGAACACTGCCGTCACCTCGGCCGGGCGGCCGCCGAACGAGCGGTCCGACATCGGTTCCCCGGTAGTGATGTTCCACAGGGTCAGCGTGGTCTGCGCGCCCTTTTCCGATGCCGACGGCCGCAGCATCGCCAGCGCAAGCACCGTACCGGAACGGCCGCCCGCGAAGCCTTCGATCGTCACTCGGTGGGTGAGGTCGGGCCGGAGTTCGCGGCGGGCCATACTATGCGCCCGGCCCTTGGCATCGATCCGCCACAGCCTGACCTCGCCCGTCCACTGCCGCGCAGCGACGACGAAGGGATCACCCGAGGCGAGCAGGCCGCAGCCAATGGTGTCGACCGGGGAGTCCGCTCGAACCGATTGCGTGACAAGGCGACTGCTGTCCACCTCGAACAGCCGCACCCGCCCTGCGGTGTCTGCGGTGGCGAGCAGCGGTCCGGCGGACCCGGGCCCGAAGCCGATTGCGGCGATGCCGGTGAGGTGCCGGTGGCGGATCGGCCACTCGTCCAGCTGGGTGGTTGTCGCGATGCGCACCTCGCCCGAATCCGTGCCGATCGCAAGGTGGTTCGCCGGACCGAGCGCGAACTCGGGCACTGTGCCGCCCTGTTCCGGCAGGGTCGGCTCGGAGTCGAGGTCCCAGATGCGGACAACCCCCTGCGCATCCGCCGATGCCACGATCGACGATCCGGATCTGGGCAGTGCGACGGCGTGCACCGCGTCGCTGTGACCACGCAGGAGGCGCCCGTCGATCCGGACCTGTCCGTCGCGATATCCGGTCATGAAAACCCTTGTACCCCCGGATATCCCGAAGTCGATCGCGGTCAACCTGCCTTCCCCGGTATGCGCGGTGGCCCGCACGACGCGGCTCTGCAGATCCCAGCAGCGAATCTCGCCGTCGCGGTGCACCACGGCGAGCTCGTGCGAGTCGCCCGTCGGCTCTCGCGAAAATGCCAGGGCCACAATCTTTTCGTGATTGTCACCGGCCAGCTGGCCGACCTCCCTGCCGGAATCCACCGCGAACAATCGGACCAGCCCGCGTCGGTCCCCGGTCGCCAGCAGCAGTTGATCGTCGACCCCGGAACCGACGGCAATCGGCAGCACCCCACCGAAGGCGTCCTTGAAGTCGCGAATCAGCGCGCCCGCGTTCAGGATCGCCCGGGTCCACGGACCGGTTGCCACCGGAACGCGGATCGTGCTGACGGTCTCCTCGGTGCGGGCGTCGGTGACGACAAGCGCCATGGTCTCCCATTGGATGTGTAAGAGGCGGTTGTCCACGCCGACCAGCCGGTCCGCGCCGATGAAATCCCGCGTGCCTGCGACACCGATCGCGTCGACGTGCAGCTGGCCTTCCTGTTCCTCCGGACCTCCGATGGGGCGCCCGGACCGCACGTCCCACACCTCTGCCTCGTCACCGCCGCGAGTGACGGTCAGCAGCAGCGGCCGACCGGCGGGATCGGCCGCGAACGCGAGCTCGGAGATCGCCGAACGGTGCGCGCGGAACGCGAGCACACTGTCGTCGTGGGCCGCCCAGGTGCGCACGGTCCGGTAGGTGGGCGTCAAGGTCGAGGCGGCGAAGAGCTCCGGATCGTCGGCCACGACCGTCGCGGCCTCCGCGAGGTAGGCGAGATTGTCCGCGGGATCCTGGGTGAGCAGCGGGCTCGCGCGCCGGTAACTCCGGATCAGCGGATCGTCGGGCGCCAGCGTGACCAGCACCGGGGCGAGTATCGCCGGGTCGGCAACGGCTGGGTAGTCGGCCTCGGCGAGAAGTACCTCGATCCATTCCGCGCCCGCGTCGCGGGCGTGCTCGGCGAGATAGGTGCGGATGTAGGGGTGTGCGTCGCGCCACGAGCCGGTCGTTCGGGCGCGAGCAAGCAGGGTTTGCACGATCTGTTCGCTGATCCGCGGCACCGGATCAGCGCCGCGCAGGTGCGCGGCGAGCAGCTCGTGGAAGGGCCGGAACACCGACCGGTCGCCGGGTCCGACGTCTTCGATGATGTAGGCCCCTGCGTGGTGCAGTAGCCACCGCACATCGTCGTCGTCGATCGCAGGGCCGCCCTGCACGGCCGCGATTGCCCGCGCCACCGGCACCCAGACGTTCTCCCACGGCAGGCCTGGGCCCTTCGCCCATGCCAACGCCGCCAACAGGATTCGCGCGATCTCCGCACGCGGCCCGAACCGCTGCAGGTCCTCGTCGAATGCCGCCGCCATCGAGGGCGGCACGTCGCCGATCGGCTCGGCGCGCGAGCGCACGGCGAGGGCGAGCGAGCGGGCGATGAAGAACGAATCGGTCTCGGCTGTGGACGCTTTCGCCGCGATCGACTCGGCGACCTCGGCCGTCGACGCCTCCTCGACACCCTGGTAGGCCGTCGTGACGCCCGGTTCGAATGCCGCGACGAGCAGCTGGTGCACGTAGGAGACCAGCGCGCTGCGGTCGCGATACCGCTCGGCGTCGAGATCGACGACCAGTTCCGGGGATACGAGCTGGTCGAGCAGGTGCCTGCGCATGCCGACGGCGACCTTGATCGCCGCCACCTTCGGTAGCGTCTGCAGGAATTCGAGGAGGTCGACCGGAGTGGCCGCCTCGTCGATCGCGTCGACGACCACCCGGTGGGTTGTTGCCGCCTTCGACGAAATCAATTCGGTGAGAATGGCATTCGCCGTCGTGCCCGCCACGCCCAACGATCCGGCGATCGCGGTGGCGACCTGGTTGGTGTTCAGACCGCGCGCGTGCACGCCGATGACCTCGAGCTCCTCGGGCAGCAGCACGCCTGCGCGCAGGATGAGCGGATTCCGTAATCCGGTGCGCAGCAACTCTTCTCGACTGTGCGTGGCGCTGAGCTGAGCAGGCAGGGCGAGCAGTGTCGATTTCCCCGAACCTGGGCTGCCGGTGACGACGGCGATCCCTGGGGCGGGGCTGGTGAGGAAGCCTGCGAGGTCCTCCAGTGCGCGGATGCGGCCGTCTCGGCCGGTGAGGTAGAAGCCGTCGAACTCCGGCCACTGTCGCTGCTCGTCGATGGTGAAGCCTGCGACGTGCGGCTGGAAACCCGGGTTCGGGAAGAACGGCAGCAGTCCGGTCACGCCGCGGCGCGCGGGCGGGAACCAGCGCGCCTCCTGGTCGATTCCGGCGCGGGCGGTGGCGCTGTTGATCTCGCCGACGAGGATCTCGAGGCTCAGATACCGTTGCGAGGGACCGGTTCTGGGGTTGCGCAGGTATTCGCTCAAGGCCTTCGCGAACGCGCCGTCCTGCGCGTACTCGATGGTGTCGGCGCTGGCCATCACCCACAGATTGGCGTTGCCGATGCCCTGCAGCAGGCTGTGCATGCCCTCGATGAGCGCGGAGGTGGAAAAGCAGCAGTCGAAGATGACCAGGACCGCCGGTTGCTCCGCCGCGGGCTCGCCGTACTCGTCCAGGCGCAGGAAGTAGTCCTCCAGCAGCTCCCGCGTCGCGATCGCGGTGGCCGGTAGATCGGATTGTGTGCTGGTGAGCGGCAGGTAGTACTTGTTGTTGAACTGCAGGCCGTGGCCGGTGTAGTAGACGATGACAACCGGCGCCCGGTCCACCGCCCTGCGCAGCGTCGCCAACAGTTGTGCGCGTTCCACGTCGAGCAGGAACCCGTGACCGTCCTCGTCTCTCGGTGAAATACCCAGGGCGCGAAAGGTTTCCACGACCTGCCGCAGCGAGGTCGGCACCCGGTCGAGAGTGTCGAGGTCATCGCGCGCATAGTGCTGGGTGCCGACAGCGACCAGCACCGGCGGGTCAACCAAGGCTCTGCCCGACGGCCGCGCCGGTCGCTGCGGTGTTGAGGTAGCGCTCGACGGCGTGCGGCGCATCCCCGTTCTCGACGAGCTGGTCCAGGACGCCGGAGCCGCCGTCGGCGGGCGGGAACAGCTCGGCGAGCTTCTTGCGCAGCGGCACGACATCGTTGGGCTCGGCGACGTTGACCCATCGTGAAATGCCGTGCGGCCAGACCCCTTTCCCGCCCTGGGGAGCGGGCGTGAGACGGTCGAAGATCAGATTCGGCACCCCGAGTGGCGAGCCGAGGGTGATCAGTGTCTCGACCGACGACTCCGCCGTGCACAGGAACTCATAAGCCACCACCGAGCCGAGCGAATGCCCGACCAGCACCCGGGTGTCCGGACCGACCATTGCCGAAACTCGTTCCAGCACCGTGGCTTTGACCTCCGGCTCGGCCAGGAACCGCACCGCCTGCTTCACATTGCCGATCAACGCCCGCTGCGCCACACCCGCGAACGTGCGCGATTGCAGCAGCTTCGCCACCACGACCTGCAGGGCTGCCCGACCCGGTCCCATCGAGTCCGCGGGCGGGGCGAGTTCCGGCTCGACCCTGAGGGCCTCGTTGTACAGTGCGGTCAACAGCTCGCGCTCGGGACCCGGCCGCACATCGGCGACCGTGAACTGCGGCCCCTGCGATGCCATGGCGCCGGCCGGACGGAACAGGTCGCCGAAGAATGCCACCCGAAGATCGTCTGCCGCGAGCTGGTCGGCCGCCGCGCCATACCCGGCCGCAACCAGCCCGTCGCGCAGCGCGGCGAACCACGCGGCCGCTAACTGATAGCCACCCTTGTACTGCTGCGCGATCCCGTGCACGCCGACCACCACGGCCACTTGATCAGCGTAGAAGCCCGGCGGGGAGCGGTGGTCCGAATGCCCTAAACGAGCATCTCGCGATCGACACCAGCGGCCATGGCGCAGTGCGCGCCTAGATCGGTGTGATCGCCCTGACGATGAGCATGCGCTGTGGGCTCGGGCAGATCAGGCCGTCCCAGGGCAGCCACAGCGACTCGGTGTTGTCGGGCGGGTAGACGCGCAGGGTGCTGGTGCGCAGGGCTGCGCACTCGTTCACCTGCTTGGGGTAGGTGATGAACTCGAACTGCGCTGCCCCGCCCGGTGCGAGCGTGACCGGGGCGGGCTTGGGCGCCTGCGGGCCCTCGTCCCGCACGGCGGCCTCGCCCACCGGGTCACCGCTTGGTCCGTTGGTTTGCGAGACGCCGGGGAATCCTTGCAGGACACAGGTTCGCGAGCTGGAGTTGATGAACTTCAGGAACCAGGTTCCGCCCACCTGGCCGCCGAATCCCTTGTCCAGGATGAGCTGGGCGGTCACGCACTTCGGGAGTGACGGAGGGTCTGCGACGAAGGTTTTGGTCGCGGGCACTTCGGTGGCCTTGGGGACGGTGGCGCCGGGGTCACCCGCCTGCCCCGGTTGGGTAGGCTGCACCGCTTGCGTGGGCGGTACCGCAGGTGCTGAGGGCAGCGGGGTTCGTGTCGCCTGAGGCGTTGTCGGCGCCGACCCGGGGGAGTCGCATCCGCTGGCGATGATGGCGACACCCGCCGCTAGGCCGGCGACGATCAGTGACTTGAACCGCATGAGATCCCCTCGAGTTGTGTACCGCGACCGTTCGCGTACAAGCTGCACATCGAGCAGTGCCAGCCCCTGTTACGTCACTCGTCGGCACGGATCTGCGTAATCGACAGCAAGTCACCGTAGTTCGCCGCAGCATTGCCCGAACCGCGCTGCTCCGGACACCTTCGCGCGAAGTGTTAACGCCGCGCTGCGCGACTCGTGCCCCAGAAAGTGGGGGCCGCCAGTCGCGACGGTGAATTCTCGATGCGGCAACAGCGGGATCCCTCGGAATGTTCTACAGGCTTGCCGAGAACCTCGGCGTCGGCATCCCCGAGGATGACCTCACCAACCGTCCCGTCCTCAGCGGCCGGCTCTTGCCCCCAGGATCGGCGCTGCCGAGAAGGTGACCTGCCGCGACGGATGCTTTACCCAAGATAGTTGGTGCAGCTAGCCTTTCGGGGATGGGGACTTCCTTGGCTGAGCTGCTCGCGCAGGAGCGCGCCGAGCTGATCGAGCTGCTGCGCACCGTGACCGGCGACGAATGGGAGCAGCCTTCACTGTGCGCTGGGTGGCGGGTCCGTGATGTCCTCGGCCATATGCTCAATGGCACTGTGCCACTTCCGATCTACTCCGCAGTGCTGGTGCGCAGCGGATTCTCTGTCGATCGTTGCAATGCCAGGCTGGTGCGCCGTACCGCCGACCTGCCTCCCGGCGTGATGGTGGACCGATTCGCCTCGACAGTCGGGTGGATCGCCCGGATGTCGCCGGTCCTGGCACTATCCAGTTTGTTCGTACATCAGCAGGACATTCGCCGTCCGCTGGGTCGGGAACGGCAGATTCCGACGGAGCGGATGCTAGCGGTGCTGGACCATCCGGATCCGTTCGCGAAACCGAAGCGATATACCCAGGGACTGCGGATGGTCGCCACGGATGTGGACTGGGCCAGCGGTGCTGGTCCCGAAGTGCGCGGGCCCGGCGAGGCCATCGTGTTGGCCATGGTCGGTCGCGGTGCGGCAGTGAACGATCTCCATGGAGACGGAATCACGACCCTTCGCGAACGTTGCCGAGCCGTTGATTGAGAATGGCACCTTTCAGCCGATCAGCCCGCTGTAATCAATAGTCCAGCCAGCTTGCTGGCCGCGTCGCACGGTATTCGGTGAGGCAATATCGGACGTGTCCGGTTGTGCGGGCCAGCAACTTCGAGGGGGAAACGCCGACAGTCGAATCCGGCTCAATGCCGTCAAATGAGCAAGCCCTGTGCTTCATCACCTGCACCCCGCGTAGCTGGGTTCTGCGCGCCGCTGAGATCCAGGGTGCGTCGTCATTTGTGCTTGCGGTCACGATGACGCGGTCGTGCCTGCGGTCTTCAGGAACCGCATCGAACACTGATACGACACGCGGGCCCCAACGCTGTGCTGTCCCTGACACCGCTGCCGCTTGGGACACTCCTCAGGTCGAGGGCCCGCCGAGGGCCGTCTCTACCTGGAAGGGGTGCCGGTGTCTGCTGTGGAAACGGTTCACGGACCGGTCGAGGTCGATCGGCTCGGTCCGACCCTGATGCACGAGCACATCTTCCTGCTGAATCCGGAATACATGCACAACTACGGGCGCGGTAGCTGGTGGGACGAGGACGCGCGAGTCAACGATGCGATCAACCGACTGCGCTCACTCGCCGGCAAAGGCATCAAGACCATTGTCGATCCGACGGTGCTCGGCCTCGGCCGTGATATTCCGCGGATCCAGCGTGTCGCCGCCGGAGTGCCCGAGTTGAACATTGTGGTGGCGACCGGCGTATACACCTACCACGATGTGCCGTTCGTGTACTACATGCGTGGCCCCGGGCTGCTGATCGATGCCGATGGTGTCGACCCGATGGTCACCGACTTCGTGCGCGACCTCACCGAAGGCATCGCCGACACCGGGGTCACCGCGGCCCTGTTGAAATGCGCTGTCCAAGAGGACATGTCACCGGGGGTGGCGCGAGTGTGTCGAGCAGTCGCTCGGGCCCATCGCGAGACCGGCGCACCGATCACCACCCACACCAACGCCGGTAAACAACTGGGCCGCCCGACGATCGAGCTGTTCCGCACCGAAGGGGTCGACCTCACCAAAGTCGTCATCGGTCACTCCGGCGACACCGCCGACCTGGACTACCTGCTCGAAATCGCCGACAGTGGAGCAATACTCGGCATGGACCGGTTCGGGTTCCCGGACGTGAGCCCCACCGCGCGCGTGAATACCGTTGCGGCCCTGTGTCGACGCGGCTACGCCGACCGGATGGTCCTGAGCCACGACGCCGCATGCTTCTCCGACTGGCTCGGACCCGACGCCCTGGAAGTCAACGCTCGCCTGCTGCCGAATTTGCGCCACGACTACATACCCGCCATTGTGTTGCCCGCCTTGCGCGAAGCCGGAGTGTCCGAGGCCGACATCACCACAATGCTGGTCGACAATCCACGCCGATACTTCACCCCCGCGGGCGCGTAAACACACCAACCTCCGTGCAGACACCGGACGCAGCCACGCCTCGGTCATGTCGACAATGGATCTTCAGGTCGCGGTCCATCGGTCGTTCGAGCATGTCGACGATGGCGCGTTGGGTGGGATCGAGGCACATTCACACGTGACGTATCCAACAATACGAACGATCGTTCGCGAGTTTTGCCTATTCTGAAGTCATGACTCCTACCGATACACCACTTGCCGAAGATCGGGCCAGGATGCGTTCGATCATCGAGAGTTTCTATGAGTACACCTCCGCCAAGGACATGGACAGTGTGCTCGAGCTGTGTACCGATGATGTGCGGATGCGAATCCCGTTCGATCCCGTGGTTTCGGTGCGCGAGGTCACCGGCAAAGAGAACTTGCGTGCGGCGTCCCAGGCGATGGAGGGGTACGACTCGTACCGCCAAATCGTCACCAGCATCGAACCTCTACTGGACCCCAACTCCTGGCTGGTCACGGTCAAAGGCGACCTGTTCGTCCGCAGCACCGGCCTTCCCTACCGCAACGACTACCTCACTCTCTTCCGCTTTCGCGACGGCAAGATCGCCGAATGGACCACCTACCATGACCCCATCCGGCAACTGATCGCCTTCGGCGCCACCGAACTCCCCACCCCCGCCGACACCTGAACCGCCCAGTCCCATCACGACAGTCGTTGCACCTCGCCAAGATTCAACTACCGCAGCTTCCCTCGCTCACCTTGGCCTGTCAGCCATGCGGCATCCAGCAACGCCGCGAAGTTGGCTGCCATCGCCCGAAATACACTGCTGGACAAGCGATCAGGGGGCTCTGACGGCGGAGCGCTCTCGACCGATGCCGCCCTCAGAGCCCCCTGATCACCCGACCAGCCGCCGTCGCCGCGCGCACGACCAGACGGATCGGCTCGGTAACGCAGAAGTCAAGCTCGGAGCCGCACGAGTATGTCGCGGTCGGTGGGGGGTTTCAGGCCTGCTAATGGCGTGACGATAGGTTGACGTGGCCGTCGACTGGTCTTGTGGCCAGGATCGCGTCGAGTCGCTGTTGGTCGTCGCCGATGAATCTGTTCGCATGTCCTCGTCTGCACTACGGATGATGATGAGCGCGGCCGTTGCTCGATGAACCGCGTCGAATCACACCTCGTGCTTGCCCGAACTTGGAGGTTTCCATGTCGAACAACGTTGCTCGCGAGGCTCTTTGGGCGCTCGCGCACGCCGAACGCGCGGTCCTCGCCGACGATCTCGCCGACTTGGACGACGAGCAATGGGGCCGGCCGTCGTTGTGCGGGGACTGGGTGGTCGAGGAGGTCGTCGCCCACCTCACCGCTGGCGCGAGCATCGGCCGGCTGCGCTGGCTGTCCAGTGTCCTCGCCGCCCGCTTCGACTTCGACCGGCACAACAACCGCCAACTCGCCGAATACCGTGGTGCGACCCCCGCCGAAACCCTCGACCGTTTCCGAACAATCATTGCGAGCACCACCGCCCCCTCCGGACACACAGCAGCCTGGCTGGGCGAGGTGGTCGTCCACGCTCAAGACATCCGCCGCCCCCTCGGCCTGTCCCGCACGCCGTCGACGGAAGCTGCCACCGAAGTAGCCCGTTTCTTCGCCGCACGCAACTTCACCGTTCCCAGCCGCAACACGGTCGAAGGCCTGCGTCTGACAGCAACCGACGGACCGTTCACCACCGGAACCGGCCCCTTGGTCACCGGAACAACGATCGCGCTGACCATGGCAATGGCCGGCCGATTCGCCTACTGCGACGACCTCTCCGGCCCCGGCGTCCCCACCTTGCGCAGTCGAATGTCCGACACCAGCACCACCTGATCGCCCGCGGCGAGCGCACCAGTCAAGTGGGAATGGAAAAAGGGTTGTGCGTCAGCATAATTGTGGGCGATCTGGTCAACCATGCATGGATCGTTCACAGCCCTGACGATCCGTGGTGTGACTGCCCTACGGCCCTGTCGGGCCGCGTTCATTGCGCGTTGGAGGATGGTTGTGGATCGTCGTAACTTTCTGCGGGTCAGCGTGGTCGGTGGATCCGCTGTCGCCTTCGGTGGCGCCTCGTGGCTCGAGGCTTTCAGTGCTGGCGCCGAATCCGGCCAGTCGCCGTATGGGCCGTTGGCGAAGCGGCCGGACGGCAACGGTGTGTTCCTGCCGAAGGGCTTCACCAGCCGGATCGTGGCCCGCTCGGGAAAGCAGGTGGCATCGTCGAACTACACCTGGCACCCCGCGCCGGACGGCGGCGCCTGTTTCGCTGACGGCCCCGGCTGGATCTACGTGTCCAACAGCGAGATCGACGCCAGCGGTGGCGTCGGTGCGATCAAGTTCGCTGCGGATGGGTCGATCGTCGGCGCGCACCGCACGCTGTCCGGCACCACCCGTAACTGCGCCGGTGGCGCCACGCCGTGGCACACGTGGTTGTCCTGCGAAGAGGTGGAGCGCGGCGCGGTATTCGAAACCGACCCTTGGGGTGTCAAGCCCGCGGTCCGCAGGCCGGAGATGGGGTTGTTCACCCACGAGGCGTGTGCCGTCGACCCGGAGCGCAGGGTCGTGTACATGACCGAGGATCGCACCGACGGCCGGTTCTATCGTTTCGTTCCCGCGGTCTGGCCCGACCTTTCCGCAGGCAAACTCGAGGTTCTCGTGGAGAACGCAGGAACCGTGAGCTGGCGGGAAATCCCGGATCGGTCGGGCGCGTCCACGCCGACAAGGCGACAGGTGCCTGAGTCGAAGGCGTTCAACGGCGGCGAGGGCTGCCACTACGCCAACGGAACATGCTGGTTCACCACCAAGGGCGACAACAAGGTGTGGGCGTATAACGCGGCGAGCAGCCAGCTTTCGGTCATCTACGAACCTGGCGGCGGTGCGCCGCTGTCGGGGGTGGACAACGTGACCGGCGCGGCCAACGGTGACCTGTTCGTCGCCGAGGACGGCGGCGACATGCAAATCTGCATCATCGCCGACGGCGTTGTCGCCCCGTTCCTTCAGGTGGATCGGTCGAGCCTGTCGGAGATCACCGGGCCTGCCTTCAACCCGGCAGGCGACCGCCTGTATTTCTCCTCCCAGCGCGGTAACAGAGGGTCGAGCAACGACGGCATCACCTACGAGGTGACCGGCCCCTTCCGGCGCTGATGGCGCCGCGTTCCCGTCGGAATACTGGATCTTCTGGCGGGTCGCGGCACTCGATATCGCCCACCTGCAACGAAATTCCGCCCGGCATGTAGAGGATGTCTTGCGCTGTAACGGTATTCGTCGGGCATACCACCGGTGGGAAGCCGGTCGGGGTACGGGACCGATTCGGGTGATTAGGTGGGGATGTCCTGCGGCCGTAAGAAGGGTTGGATCATGCCCAGTGTGTTCCCGTATGTGCTGAAGGTGCATCAGTGGGTGTATGAGCACAGCGGCGGGTTGGTCGGCCATCGGGTGCTGCTCGGGAAGCCGACGCTGTTGCTGCGGACGGTCGGGCGTAAAACAGGGCAACAACGAACGTCGGCGTTGACGTACGGGCGGGACGGCAAGGACTACTTGATCGCCGCCTCCAACGGCGGGGCGCCGCAGCCGCCGGGCTGGCTGGCGAACCTGAAGGCGCAGCCGCAGTGCGAGATTCAGATCGTGCGACAGCGGGTGCGGGTGGCGGCGCGTCCGACCTATCCGGGCGACCCGGAGTACGCCCGCAGGTTCGCGATCATGGACGAGGTGCTCGACGGCCAATATTCCACCTACCAAAAGCAAACGACCCGACTGTTCGCCGTGGTGGTGCTTACTCCCGTCAACTGACGCCGGGCAGTACTGGTCGTGGGCATCGATCCTCGGGTTCCTCACCTCGGAACAGTTCGGCAATCTGCCGCGCCTCATCACCAACGTGGACGACCTCTACCGTGCACACCTGTGCACGATCATGGCAGGCATGGGATTCCATCGTGACGCGATCCCGCCCGTCGAATAAATCGGTTTCGGAGACGGGAATGCCGGTGCTACTTTGGATTCGACGGCAACGGAAGGTAACGGCAATGGGCAAGCACACGAGGTATCCGCTGATGCGGTTCTGTGCTGTCGTTGAACGCTGTGCAGCGGAGGAGTCTTCGCTGTCCCATGCCGAATCATCCAGTTACACAAGCGATCCGTAGACGAGACCGACGGTCACATCACTGGGTCGCGCCAAGGGCTGACAGCCACGGTAGCGGCCCTTTTCGTAATTGGCTGTACTCCACGGAAATCAACCACCCGCACCCGATGTAGGGCGCGGGAATGCGCCTTTGAAAATTGCACAGTGATCACGTCATAAACGAGCGGTTCGTACTCGGGGGCGAAGAGTCTGGTGACTCGGCCTGACTGTAAATCAGGTGCCATCGCGCACGGTAGGTTCGATCCCTACCGCCCCCACGGCCACCCGCTAGGCGCAGTGCTCTGCTGGTTGGGCACCCTGACTTTCACTCAGGACTACGTCGGTTCGATTCCGATCTGCGTCACGCCCGTCAGCTCAGCCGAAGAGCGACGACGAGGCCCCGTGCTCTGTTGGTCCGGGCACCCTGACTCTCGATCAGGACGACGCGGGTTCGATTCCCGCCGGGGTCACTACTTGGATCGGACAGCGTCGCTGGCGTCTGAACGTGTTCTCTACCAAGGAAAGTCAACCAGGCGGGGCCTGGGATCGCCTGCTGAGCGAATCGAGGTCGATGCGACCTTGGGGATCGTGCCCTCGGCTTTCCGCCCTCCCTCGGGAGCGAACTCGTGATCGGCGTGATCACCTGGAAGGTCATGCGGACCGGCGTCCGTCACCGTTTCGAAAACGGATGGTCCACGAGCGTGGATGGGGATCGACACCTCGGCTTTCCGCTCCATCACACTGATGTGCCCGTTCGCCGCGAGAGACGTCTGGGAACGGGACATGAAAGAGCCGACGCGCCGTAAACCGCTCCGTCCTGTCCCGTTCGACAAGCAGCTCATCTTCGAATGGGGCATGGCTGCGGCGACGCTCGCCCGGTCATTGCTTGTCGGCGTCGAACACCATTCGCGGTCAATTGGTTTGGAGGTAGTCGTAGACGGTGTTCGCGACCGCGCGCATGCCGGCGTCGTTGGGGTGGAACGGCATGAGGCGGTAGATCTCGCGCAGCTGTTTCGGTAGTCCTCTGACCCAGGGTTCGCTCGATCCGAGTGCGTGGTCACGGCTGAACTCGTGCATGGGGACCAGGTCGGCGCCGGATGTGGTTGCGGCGCGGGTGAATACCTCGTCGACCTGATCGCCGAGGTTCCGAAATGCGTCGACGGTGGCATCGTCGAGCGGCACCTCGTGGCTGTAGCAGGTGTCGGGACCCATGACGGCGAGGTACCCGACCAGCAAGACGTGCGCGTTCGGGGCCCGGTCCCGGACGGCGTCGACGATTCGGACGAGATTTGTTGCCGCGCGGTCGATGTCGTCGGAGGTGGGTTGTGGCACTCCGCCTCGGGCGAGCTGCGACGCAAGGGGGCGGGTGTGCGGGTCGGTGGACAAGCGTCCCGCGCTGCCGAGCTTGATCATGCTCCCGGCGTATTCGAGGTCGTTGCCGCCTGCGGTAATGGTGACAAGATCCGCATCCGCCGGGAGGCTGTCCAGCTGGGGCGGGTAGGTCGTGGTGAGCAGGCGTTGCGGGGTGTCGATGATGGTGTCGGTGGTCGCGCCGGACACCGTGACGTCGGTGAGTTCGGCGCCGAGTTTCTCCGCGAGCAGGTGCGCGTAGTTGTTGGCCGAGCGGTTGGCTTCCTTGTCGATGATCGGCTCGATGTCAGGACCCGACGCAAACGAACTCCCCAGTGCGACAATGTGTTTGAACGGCATGCTGCTCATGGATTGCCTCCTGTCATCGAGCTGCGGGTTTGCTTGGTAGCGCACGGGTCGTCCCATGACGTATGAGGGTGTGGCCGATCACGCGCAATGACACTGCGCTGCCGAGATCGCATCAGGTCGACGGCAATGAGCCTTGACAAATGCTAACCGTCGCTGCGGCGCCTCGGGGCAAACTGCCTCGACATGCGGTCTTCCGCGCCGCCGCGGGCCCGCTGAGCCGTCGCAGCGCGGGCGGATCATGCGCGGAGGCGCTGCCCACTGTCGGGCGCCCGACACTGCCGCGCAGCGACCACCGATGTTCGTCGACCACAGATGCTCGGCGCCAGCTGCGTAGCCGACGGCGTTGCCGGTGGTCGGCAGGCGCAGTAGCTCGAAGTTGTAGTGGCGGCAGATCTCCGATTCGATCGAAACCGTGTGCCCAGTAGACCAATTCGTCGATCGCGGGATCTGGCTCGGTTTCTGGGCGTCTCGGCCGATTGTGTCGGACCCTCGCGCCATACTGATGGTCATGGGGTATGAAGCGGTGCGGCCGCATTCTCGCAGGGGACGGATAGGCGGGAGTTACGTGCGCGGGTCTGTCCGCTTCAGAGACCGGCCCGCGCCCCGGCCAGGGCGCTACCGATCGCCGTATTTTCACGGCTACCGCAGCGCGTCGCCCATGCCGATTCTGTGGGCCCTCGGCGCGCTTGTCGGCGGCGTGTTCCTCCTGCTTGTCGTGCTGACCATCGCCAACATGGGATCTACCGACAGCCCGACCGGCACCGCTGTCGTCCCGTCCACTGTCGCACCCGCGCCGACTGTCCCGCCCCAGCCGTGCTTCCCGTTCCAGACGTCCTGCTGATCTCCACCGGCTAGTGAGTCGAAATCCCTTGTAAAGCGAGAGATTTCGACTCACACCGTGTGCGGAGAGGCGCGTTGAACGCGCAACGTGCTAGTTCTGGAGTACGGACAGTACGTTGCCTGCGGGGTCGGTGAACCAGGCGATCAAGGGGCCACCGCCGCGATGGATGCCTTTCTCGTCCTGTTCTGCGAATTCGTAGCGTTCGAAGGCAACGCCACGGCGGGTCAGTTCGTCGACGGCCGCGTCGATGTCGGGAACCGGAAAGTTCAGAATCGTGAATGTAGCGGGCGTGTGGTTCGGTTTCGGATAGGCGACGACCGAGCCTCCGCCGCCGAGGTGCAGTCGAAGTATCCCGTTCTCCTCGGAGACCTTCAGCCCCAAGATTTCGGTGTAGAACGTCTTGGCTGCCTTGGTGTCATCGACCGAGAATCCACTGAACGCGTTGCTGTCGGCGAGCATCACTTGCCCCTCTCTGTCATCTCAGCGCGGTGCTGCGGGCTCAGCTGGACGAGTTGGATGTAGTTTCCGTCGGGGTCGATGGCCGTCGCGAACAGGCTGCCGTCGCGATCGTCGAGTTCGGCCAGCCATCGCCCACCGAGGTCGTCGATGCGGCCGACGATCGCTTTAGCGTCCTCGACATCGACGTTCAGGATCACCCGCCCCGGTTCGGGATTCGCGGCCCCGACATCGTCGCGGGTGTCGATCATGACGTAGAAGCCGCCGAAGTCCAGGACCTCGTAGCCCGGCTCCCCAGGCGTGCGGTCGACCTTCAGCGCGAAAGCCGTTGCGTACCAGTCGCGAAGGCGCGCAGGGTCGGTGCTGGACAACAACAGACTGCCGATCGTGGGTGTAGTCATATTGGTAAGACGACGCGAGATCGACGAACTAATCGGTGCGGCGGTCAGGAGGTCGTGGTCTGCTACAGCGCCCACTCAGATCGCCACCGCGGCGCCGGTCGCGCATGTACCTGCGGGAAATCCCCCAAAGTCCCTGATGGACAACGGCCGCCTGGGAGTCGAGCCGGGCGCACCGGAAGAGGATCACAGCGGCGGGGGAGAAGGCAAGGCGCGCGGAACCCGCCGGTCCCGATCGCGCCTGCGGATAGTGCCTAGTCAGAACATGGTGTTGTCGTTCTCGGCGGCAGCTGGCACTACCTGCAGCACATCCCAATGCTCGACAATCCGACCACGCTCATCGAGGCGGAATATGTCCATCCCCGCGTAATCTTCACTGCCCGGCCAGGTTTGGTAGCAATGCAGAACCACATAATTGCCCTCGGCGATGACGCGCTTGAATTCCACTTTCTTGCCGGGGTATTCGGCTGCCATGCGCTCGAAGTAGCCGATGAAAGCCTCTTTGCCGTCGGCCACTCCCGGATTGTGTTGTATATAGGTGTCCCCGACGTACCTTTCGACGGCTTCGGCCGGGCGACTCTGATTGAACATCAGATCGTAGAACGCCGTAACAGTATCCTTGTTATGTTCCAGCGGATCAGGACCCATAAGTCATCACCATAGGCCAAAATGCCGCGGTCAGGATCTTTCCGAAGGCCTGCGTGTCGGCACAGAACGGCGATGCTGCGACGATCGGTGCGACATCAGCGGCGGTGAAGACCTGACCACGCACCGGAAGCGACTCAAAGCGCTGCGGCAGCGTCGATCAAGATTTCCCGCGATCGCGCCGGTGTCTCTGCCTGGACCGCGAGCCGGTCCATGACCTGGCGGTAGTGGGTGACATCGTCCGTGCGGTCCAAGTACAGCGCGGTGGTCAGTTGTTCCAGGTAGACAATGTCGGGCAGGCTGCGCTCGATGAAGCGCAGCATGGTGAACGGGGTGCCCGCGGCCGCACTGGCGCCGGACCGGTAGGACAGCACCTGGATGGTGACGCTCGGCTTGGTCGACATCTCTACGAGGTGCTCGATCTGCTCGCGCTGCACCCGCGTGCCGCCCACCCGCCGGTGCAGCACGGTTTCGTCGAGCACCGCCCACAGCAGCGGCCCGTTGGGCGCATCCAGGATCTCCTGACGCTTGGTACGCAACTCCACCCGTCGCGCCGGATCCTTGGATGACTCCTGCCCCACCTCGACCACTGCGGTTGCGTAGTCATGTGTCTGCAGCAAACCCGGAACCAGTTGGCTCTCATAGGTTCTGATCGTCTGCGCCGCGCCTTCCAGTCCGATATAGGTCTCGAACCATTGCGGCAGCAGGTCGCTGTAGCGATGCCACCAACCCGGCAGATTGGCCTTACGCGCCAGATCCAGGAACATCTTTCGCTGCTCTGCGTCGGTAACCCCGTACAGGTCAAGCAGATCCACGATGTCACGCTCTTTGAACCCGGTCCGGCCGAGCTCGAGCCGACTGATCTTGGCGTACGAGCCACGAATGTGATCGCCCGCTACCTGTGGCGTGATGCCACTTGCTTCACGCAGCGCCCGCAACTGACCTCCGACCGCGATGCGTAACGCCGTCGGGCCACGTTCCGCGACGCTCGAATCGACAGAGATCCGTTTCGGTTCTGCGTTCATGAGCTTCAACTCCGATATCCGACGGCCACCAGCGGCAGCGCCGTCCTTACCGTGCGCAAGCACACCGCGTCCGCACTGATGATACCGCTCATGTACACAACTTCAGTCCAGCCTCAACCTTGTAACTGTTCACCCACTTGCCTGGGGGGCAAGCGGGACGCAGCGGCCAGCGAAAACTTCGGTATTGCTTAGGGCGAGTAACGTGTTTCGTCGGTGTGCCGACGGGTTCGGTGCACGTGGTTGCCCATGATCAGCACGACGTGTCTCCGGGAGCCTTCACACCACGGACGACTGTCACACCTGCGCTCTCGAAAAGGCTGGTTGCTCTCGCCATATGACATCCCGAGGTGACGAGGACGACCGCTGGAATCATTCCTCGGTTGCGCAGAATTTCCGCTGTGCGCTGCGCGTTCTGCTTTGTGTCGCCTGCCGTCGACTCTTCGACTATCTGGCCCCCGCTGATGTGGTGCGTCACCAGCCAGTTTCGCATTGCCCGGGCCTCCGTGACGCCGCTCGGATTCTGGTTGGCTCCGGTGACAATGATCAGGGAACCCGGGTTTTGGTTGTTCGCCTTCGCTGCGCGCTGCCACTCCTCGGATACGGCCTTCAGCCGAAACACGGCCATGGGACCGGGGGCTCCCTGCGGTGTGACTCCGGCGCCGAGAACGACGTACGTCGTTTGCGAACCTGCGTTCGCCACTGGGACAGCGGCACCGAGTGCTGCCCCGACGATGCACGCCGCGATTCCCGCGGTCAGCGCGGATCTCCGGGTGATCCCGGAGCCGGTGCGGAGCCGGTGTTGGTTTCTGTTGTGCGACATAGTGTTCAACCCCCCTGTTTCGGATCTGGCCTGTCCGGGCGAAATGGGCGACCGCCAGTACGGGATGTGTGCTGACGGAGCTGATTTCGACCGGGTTTGTCGTCTGGAGGCGGGAGGCTCTCCCCTCCGGAGCCCGAATCCGCCTCCAGACGTTCTTACCGAACCTCCCCGAGCTGCTTCGTTGGGTCGGTGAGGCTCTGCAGAAAGCCTGGCGCTGCGGCAGCTGCGGGCCAATCGGTCTCTTGTCTACGGACGGGTGAAGTTGCTGTTAGGACAATGTTTTCGGGTTTCCCGGTCCGGCAGTGAAGCGCGTCTGCGCCCGCCGGAGGTATCGTCGATGTGGTTGTGCCGCAGGGGAAGATGTCGAAACCGGGGAGTTGAGACGTTGATGGCCGGAGATCGTTTATGGCGCTGGCAAAGTCGACGTGCCGCCGATGGTTGATACGGCAGGCGATCAGGGCGTCGGTAGTTCACCCCGCAAGGTGTTCACCCGACAGTTCAACAGACTGTGGGAACGCGCGGGGAATCCCGTCCTCGATCGGGTGGCACGCACGGCCAACCAGCGTGAAGAGGCAGCCAGGGGCCACGCAGGGACGCTCACGACCCAGCGGCTCAGTGATTGGCGCGCCGGTGCCATCCCGGCCCGGTGGGAAGTGCTTCGACCGGCGCTGCTGACCCTGATCGAGCTGGCGAAACATGCCCAAGGGCGGCCTCCCGCAGGACTTTTCAACCTGCGGGACTGGCAACGCTTGTGGTCTGAGGCCAATGCGTGGAAACCGCCGGAGGACCTCCACTGCCCGTATCAAGGCCTGGCACCGTACTTTTCGGGCGACGCCGAGCGGTTTTTCGGCCGCGAACGCGCAACCGACGACCTCGCGGCGCTGGTCCGATCGACCGACCGGGCCGGTGGCGGGATCATCGTGGTGTTCGGCGCCTCCGGCGCAGGCAAGTCGTCGCTACTCGCCGCGGGGCTGATCCCCGCTCTCGGGCCCGAATGGACGACCACCATCAGCACACCGGACCCAGACCTCGCCGCGATCGAGATCCTGTCGGATCGCGGCGGTCGGCGCCTGATGGTCGTCGACCAGTTCGAGGAACTGTTCACCGCGGCAATCGGCGACGACGCCCGCAGGGCGTTCATCGAGCGGTTGCCGCGCTACGCGGATCAGGGCGTCACGGTGGTTATTGCGGTGCGGGCCGACTTCTTTGCGCCCTGCCTGGACTATCCCGTGCTGGCCGACGCCATCACCCAGCGTCCCTTCCTATTGTCCGCGATGAGCAGCGATGAACTGACCGATGCGATCAGCAAACCGGCGGCCATGGCGGAACTGAAGCTGGAATCAGGCCTGGTGCAACTGATCCTGACCGAACTCAGCGGGCTCGGTGACGTCACCGATGGCGACAGTTCGGGTGCGCTACCGCTGCTGTCTCATGTCATGGAGGCAACCTGGCATCGACGCAAGGGACGCAAGCTGTCCGTCGACGGTTACCGGGCCGCGGGTGGTGTCGTCGGGTCCGTGGCCCACACCGCAGACACCGCGTGGCAGAAACTGGATGACTCGCAGCAGACAGCGTCCAAAGACATGCTGCTACAGATGGTCACCGTCGGTAACGACACCCGCGACACCCGACGCCGGGTTGCCCGCGTCGATCTGCTCGCTCATACCAGCGACCCCGACGCCGCGGCGACAGCGCTGGAAACCCTTGCCCAGGCACGGCTGATCACCCTCGACACGCATGCCGCGATCCTCACCCACGAGGTGGTCATCGACGCATGGCCGGAGCTGCGGAAATGGATCGACGCCGATCGCGAAGGCCACCTCGTTCGTCAGCGGGTCGCCGCCGACGCTGCGGAATGGTCCGCCTCGCAACGCAACCGAGCCCTGCTGTATCGCGGCGCACGCCTGGCGCAAGCCCGCGAACATCAACCGAGACCGACCGGGCAGACCGGCGAATTCCTCATCGCAGGCATCCGGCATCGCCGCAGGCGCATCGCCGCGCAGGCCGGGCTCGCGGCGGCGGTGGTCGTGCTGCTGGTCGCCGCGCTGACCAGCGTCGTCCGTGCCGACATCACCAGCAGGGAGCGCGACGAGGTCTTCTTCACCACCGTCCTGAGCGAGGCCGACCGCCTGCAGAACAGCGAACCGACGCTGTCCGCGGAACTCAGCCTCCTCGCACAGCGGCTGCGCCCTGGTCATCCTGAAGCCGCAGCACGTCTTATCGCGAGCCAGAACCTGCCGGTGGCACAGACTTTCGCCGACCACGACGGAGACGTCACCGCGCTGGTCTACCTCGACAACGGTCTGCTGGTCACCGCGGGCGACGATCATGTCATCCGGGTACGCGACCCGGCCACCGCCGCCCTTACGGCAACGATCACCGACCTCACCAGCCGAATCACCAGTCTCGACGGGCGCGGATCGACATTGATTGCGGGCAGCGCAGACCACACCGCGCGAATCTATGACCTGTCCACCCCCGGACAGCCCCGCTCGCTACAGGTCGTCGACACCGGGTCCCCGATTACGAGCCTGGCGCTTTCGCGCGACGGCCGCACTGTCGCCATCGCCAACGACGACCAGGTCACGCTGTGGGATATCACCGACCCGCAGACAGCCAAACCTCGCTCGCCGGCTCTGACCGTCGGTGAAACTGTCTATGCGGTGGGATTCAGCAGTGACGACAAAACTCTGGGGACAGCAAGCACATCGGTGCAAGGCTTGTTCGGCAAGTCGCTCACGGCTCGGCTGTGGGACCTCGACGCAGCACCGAGCACCCGTACTGGAACACAGGTGGCGCAAGTCGTCGACGGACGAATGTCCCTTGATCTGTCCGCCAGCACCCCTCTGCTGGTCGCCGCGGGCCGGTGGCCGTCGCAGCCACCCGGCAGCGACGCCGAAATCCGGTTCCTGAACGTCGAAGACCCCCACCATCCGAACCCTGCTGCCGCGGGCTTCTCCGTCGCCTCCGCCTACGACCTGATCAGCGTCATTCTCAGCCCCGACAACCGGACCCTTGCGACCGTCACATCTTTCGGCACCCAACTGTGGAACCTCGCCGATCTCGCTCACCCCGTTCCGTTAGGACCGCCGCTGGCCGCCGCCGCAACCTGCCTCGGCGCATCCGGCAACCGGCGATGCTCCACCATTCCGGCGGGCGCAGCCTTCAGTCCCGACGGACGCACCTTCACGGTCGCCACCGTCGGCGGCACGGTGCAGCGTTGGTCGCTGCCGAGCACCACTCCGGCTGGGCAAGCCGGACAGATCCAGCCCCCGGCGGTCAGCGCCGACGGTACCCGGATGATTACCACTGCCCACGGCGCCGCCGCCCGCATCTGGGACATCCACGACCCCGCGGCGCCGCAGCTACGCGGCACCGTCGACAACGTCACCGGAATCGCAGGCATGTCCGGCACCAGTTACCCCGTCGTGAGCTTCGACGGTCGGTTCGCGGCACTATCGATCAACGGGGTGATCACGCTCCTCGACATCTCCGACCCAGGCAAACCCCGTGCGACACACCGTTTCCCGGAAGCTGCCGGTGTTGCGTTCGCCCTTGACCAGCAGGTGCTGGTTACCCTCTCCCGAGGGCCGGTCGCGACATTGACCGTCTGGGACTACGCCGACCCCGACCGACCGGTGCAGCGCAGCGCAGCGATCGTCGTGCCGTCATCGGGTCGACTGTTGCGCACAGGATTTCGATTCGCTGCCAGTCGCGACGGCAAGATCGGCGCCACCCTCGCCGACAAACTCAACGTGTGGGACACGCCGCTGTCGCTGGAACACTCCACCGGGCCGATCGGCACCACCGCCGCCGACTGGCTCGGCGACGGCGGAGGTCTCGCGGTCAGCCCCGACCACCGCACCGTTGTCGCCGGATGGGACGCAGGCACGGCCCGCGTCTTCGACATCACCGACCCGGGAACCATTCGGCCGCTGGGAGATCCATTGGCGGCCAGCAGAAGCGCTGTCTCCTCGGTGGACATCAGTCCCGATGGCCGCCGCCTGGCCACGGCAGGCACCGATGCCACCGTCAGGCTTTGGACCTTCACCGATCCCGAGCACCCCAGCCCCTACGGCCCGTCCCTCACCCCACCGGGCTCAGGCCGTTGGCATGTCGCTTTTCACCCGAAGGCCAACTACCTCATCGGCACCGGCGGCCAAGGCGCACTTCGACTCTGGGACCTCGAGCCCGAGCATGCCGCACGCCGTATCTGCACCCTCACCGCCGACACCATCACCACCGACCTCAGCACCTACCTGCCGGGTCGGAAGCTGCCAACGCTCTGTCCGTGATCGCTTGTTCGAAAGTGAAGACACCATGCGACGATTCACCCGGCGTGCCGCATTCGGTCTTGCGGTGGCCGGTCTCATCGGCCGACCCGCCGCTGCTGCCGGGCGGCCGGCGCCGCCCATCGACCTGCCGCCGCTGGGGCGCGAATTCCTCTGGGGCGTCGCAGGTTCCGGATTTCAGAGTGAAGGTCACACACCAGACAGTCACCAGCGGCGGCTGTTCACCGAACACACCGCGCTCGCCCGATTCCCTGATTGCGTGGACTTCTACACTCGGTACACATCTGATATCGCGCTGGCCGCAGACCTCGGAGTCGGGGTGTATGGCATCAGCATCGAGTGGGCGCGGTTGCAGCCCAGGCCCGGCGAATGGGACGAGGCCGGTTTCGAATTCTACGACCGTGTGCTGGATGCTATGGCCGCCAACGGAATCCGCCCGATGCTTACCCTCGACCACTGGGTGTATCCAGTGTGGATCGCCGAGCGTGGCGGTTGGGGCGATCCGGGCATTGTCGAGGCGTGGCTGGGCAATGCCCGCAAAGTGGTGGACCGCTACGCATCCCGAGACCCGCTGTGGACAACGGTGGCCAACCCGGGCGCGTACATGAAGTTCGAGTCGCGCGACACGCTACCGACCACCGGCCTTTCGGCGATGGCGCTGCGGATTGTCGACGTGCACAACGCCATCTACGACCACATCCACCTGGTGCAGCCGAGTGCGCAGGTGACGATGTCGATCAATGTCGTGGCAGGCACGATCGCGGATGCCACAGAAAGCCTGATAGTGGACAGGGTCATCGACCGCCTGGATTTCATCGGTCTCGGTACCTACATCAGCTTCTCGCTGGACACGCTGCCACAGCTGGCGGAGCACACGCTGATCGCACCGCAAGACCTGAGTAGCCCGCTGACGCACGCGGTACAGCCGGAATCGATCTATTACGCGCTGCACTATTGCGCACACAGATTTCCCGGCAAACCGGTGTATGTGGTGGAAAGCGGGATGGTGACGCGGAACGGCCTGCGAGACGACGGGTACAGCCGCGCCAACCACCTGCGCGACACCGTCTACTGGTTGCAGCGCGCCCACGCCGACGGAATCAACGTGATCGGCTACACCTATTGGACGCTCACCGACAGCTTCGCGTGGGGCAGCTACGCACTGCGTTTCGGCCTCTACTCCGTCGATGTCGGCACCGACCCCACCCTCGCCCGCAAACCCACCGACGCTGTCGCCGCCTACCGCGCCATCACCGCATCCAGCGGAGTACCGGGCAACTATCGTCCCTCCCGGCCGCCGGCCACCTGCTCATTCGTCGACCTCCCCGACAGCTGCACCGACCCGGTGACCCTGCCACGTTGAACTCATTCCAGCGCCACGGATCTCCCGTCTGCTTCCACATCGAGCATGAAGCGGGAGATAAGATCCGCGCACTCTCCGGAGTGGGTTTCCAAGAGTTGGTGTCCGCTTTCGAAGACGTGGATCTCGAGCGAATCAAGCGTGCGGTTGTACGCCATGATCTCGTTGAGATCGAAGAAAGGGTCGTGCCTGCCCCACAGCAGCAGACACGGCGGCTGGTGTTCGCGGTGGTAGGCGCGAATGGTGGGGAAGCGCGCAATGTGTGACCCGTAGTCCGAGAAGATCTTGAATTGGATGTCGATGATCCCGGGCCGCGACAGCCGTTCCCAGTCCAGATGCCAGCCCTCGGGCGGATAGAGACACGCCAGGCGCTCTGGCTGATTTCCGATGTACTGGTATCGGGTTGTCTCGAAATTCATCCACTCGGGGAGCTTGGCTCTGTTCGCCGCGGTGGGTTCGGCGAAGAACGCCTTCGGGCCGTTCCACTCCGGCCCGAGCCCGTCGTCATGGGCGTTGCCGTTCTGCACGATCAGGCCGCGGATCCGGTCCGGCCTGCGAGTCGCGAGGTGGTAGCCCACTGGCGTGCCGAAATCGGTGGCGAATAGGAAGAATCTGTCGAGTTCCAGCGCATCGAGGAATGCCTCGATCGTGTCGGCGATGTTCTCGAACGTGTAGTCGTAAGCATCGGCGGGCGGTGCTGCAGAGAAGCCGAAAGCGGGCAGATCAGGCGCAACGACGTGGGCGGTTCGGGCAAGTGGCTCGATGATGTTGCGGAACGCATACGACGAATTCGGGTAACCGTGCAGCAGCAGGATCGCAGGCAGCTCCGGGTCTCCAGCATGTCGGTAGAAGATATCCAAGCCTTGGACATTGACGGTCTCGTGCCGAGTCTTGCGGCGATGGTCGTGCATCTGGTGCTTCTCCTCGTGCCGAACCGGCATCTCGCCTACCGGATACTATGGTTATAGAGGTTACCGGTGGCGTAACCTCTAAACACACAAAATGGAGTTATGTGCCGTGGTGACGAAATGGGTGCCGGAGCACTTCATCGGCGGGCATCCCGCTCTTGACCTCGCGAACGCCGTGTATGACCGGCGGGTGCCCGGGCCCGACAACGAGTTGTTCAGATCCGCTCGTGACATCGGGAACTGGTTCATGGCGTCGGAGCTGGCCGACGCTCGCGAAGCCGCGGCCGTCGCGGGGATAGCAGACGAGCCTTTTGTTGGGCGGGTCCATGCTGTCAGGGAGGCATCGGCCAAGGTTTTCGGAGCGATCGCTTCGAACACTGCGCCCGCGACGGAGGCTTTGGGCTTCCTTTTCCGTTCCGCCGCAGGCGGACTCGTCGACGGTGCCGTCGGATTGAATAACACGAGACCCGACCTTGCCCCTGCCCGGTGGCGGGACCCCGACGCCGTCACGGCCGTTCTGGCCATGCTCTCGATCGAAGGCTTTTACTCGCTGCCACGCGAAAGGCTACGTTCCTGTCCGCGCTGCGACTGGTTGTTCCTGGACACCTCCCGCGGCGGGAAGCGTCGCTGGTGCAGCATGCGGGTCTGCGGAAACCGCGAGAAGGTTTCTCGCCACCGAGAACTCGACTAGATAGGTGGAAATAAGTTGCGGCACTTGCGATGTCACGCCGATGCCCAGTTTTGGGTGCATCGACCTTGCGTCAGCGGGTCTCGGTGGCTTCGATCGGCTTGTAAGCCATGGTGATTGCCAGCTGGGCGCAACAATCGGTCAGCGACAGGACGCGAGCTCGCTCGACGGCGAGCACGAGTGGAGGGCGGGTAGTGATGGTGTCCCGAGCGTTGGTGTTGGGCAGTGGCGAGAGCATCGGGTTCAGCTGGTTGTGGGGAGTGTTGACCAGTCTGTCCGAGGCTGGGATCGACCTGCTCGACGTCGAACTCATGGTAGGCACGTCCGTCGGTGCGGCAGCCGCGGTGGAGCTGACCACCGGTGACCCGCATCGCCTGCTCGACGAGATCTTGGCAGCGGGACCGCGTGAGCGGCACTCCCCGCCGACTCCCGCGAGTGGGCGACGTGGCTGGCGGGGTCTGCGGGGCGGGTCGCGAGCGCGTGTTCCGATGACGCGCTCGACGCGCCAGTGTTCAACCCTGCGGGCGACGAGCGGTCCGGGACGCGGTTCTGGTTGTCCACCATGCTGAATGAGGCGGTCGTCCACGGCTTCGACGCCGCCAACGCGGCGAACCGACCCGCCGACATCGACGCTGACGTGGCTGCCGCGCTCATCAGTAACCACCTCGCGATGCTCACTTCCCTCACGTGGGAGATGCAGCGATCCGAGTCCGCGCACGCAATTCGTGGCACCGGGCAGACCCTGCAGTGGCTGGCCACCGACATCGCCGACGGCATGGGCGCATGGTTCGTCGAGCGGCAGCCCGATGGGCCGACGTGGCAGGCAGGAAGCCGGCAGGCCGATGTGACGGTGAGTGGCCCGGCGCGATCGTTGCTGCTGGCCTTGACCCGGCGACTCCCGCTCTCCGACCACGTCGCCACCGACATTAGCATCGACGGCGACACTGACCTCGCTGAGCACTGGCTCGACAACACCGCCCACGTCAGCGGCTGACCGGCACCAAAGCGCCACTGATCAAGTCGATTCCGACACGCGGCTCGTCACGAAGAGTTCTCCGTCGGCGAGGTAGCCGAGATCTCCGGTGCGCAGCCAGCCATCCGGGCCGATTGAGTTGTGCGCCTCGGGATCAGCTCCCAGGTAGGCATGGGCGACGGACGGACCGCTGACCCAGATTTCACCGACAGCGCGCTCGCCGAGGGTCGCGCCGGTGGTGTCGCGGATGACGATCCGATGGCCGCGCAGCGGTGGTCCGCAACTGACGAGGGTTTCCACTCCATCGGAACCTTCAGTCGCAGTGACATTTTCGATGGGAGTGGCGTGCCCGGCGGACAGCGCATCGGCCTGGACATGGTCCGTGCGGTAGCGGCGGCTCGCGGGCGAGAGCGTGACCGCGAAGGTGGCCTCGGTCAGCCCGTAGCACGGTGTCAGCGCTTCGGGATTCAACCCCGCCGGGGCGAAGGTGTTCAGGAACCGTTGCAGCACACTGTTATTGATGGGTTCGGCACCGCAGCCGAGAACGTACACGTGGCTGAGATCAAGAGCGGCGGCTTCCTCGGGTGAGATCCGGTGAGCGCTGAGGTCGAAGGCGAAGTTGGGTGCGAAGCTGATCGTGGCGCGCCGTTCGGATATGGCGCGCAGCCACAATCCAGGGTCGCGGACGAAGGACCGGGTCGGCATGAACGAGACGGGGACGCGAACCAGCAAGGGGGCCAACACGAATCCGACCAGTCCCATGTCGTGGTGCAGCGGCAACCAGGACAGTCCTCGGTCGGTGGCGGGGCCGCTCTGGAGGCCGTCGCGCATGATCGCCATCCCGTAGGCTTGTACGGCGCCAACCCGCGCCGGGATACCACGCGGGTTGCCGGTTCTGCCGCCACTGAACTGCACATATGCCGTCTCATCCGGCCCGGGCCGGTAGGGGTCCGACTTTTCCGGCGACGCGGCCACCACGGTATCGAGGACAATCGGCCGACCACTGCCCGTGGGCGGTTCGGTGCCAGCGCGCAGCGCGATTGCGTTGGCCTGCGCGGCTCGGGCCATCGCAGCGACGCAAGTGCTCCACGCGGCACGACTGCCCGCAGTCGGCGGCACCGGAACAGGGACCACTCCTGCCCACAGCGCGCCGAGGAAAGCCGGGACGAAGATATGCGGATCGGTGGCCTCTACTGCGACCCGATCTCCAGCCTGCAAGCCTGCCTCTCGCCAGCCCTGTGCGCTCGATTGCACTGCCCGCAACAGGTCGTGGCGGCTGAGCGTGGTCCACTCGCCATTCTCTCCGGCATACTCATGGGCCGGTGCGTGATCACCTTCGTAGTTGGCGACAACGTCGTTCACCCACTCCTCGCCCAAGGCTCATTGCCCTTCTTACGCAGTCGATTTCGAACCTGTCAATCACGTTCCGGAACTCAGTACACGTGAATGTTCAGCTCGAGGCCATGCGCGAAATTGCCGAGTGTCGATCAGTTCTTGCGGTACACCGAGGGGCGAGTGCCGGTGTGCCGCAGGAAGGCGTTCGACAGCGCGCCGGTGCTGCCGAAGCCACATCGCGGCGCGATCTGGTCGATCGAGAGTTCGGTGTCGCGCAGGAGCCGTTTCGCCGCCTCGACCCGCAGTGTGGTGAGGAACCGGTGGGGTGTGGTCCCTGTTGCTTTCCGGAAGACCCTGACGAGGTGATACACGCTCAGGTGCACCTCGCCCGCGATGTCGGCCAACGTGATCGGATCGGCGAATCGCTCGCGCATCACCGCAACCGCCGAGCGGACGCGCTGATCGTCGCGTACCGGCGCCCGGGGAGCCGACGATCGGGCATGTCGGGTGAGCAGGTGCATGCTCAGGAAAGCGGCGGCGGATTCGGCGTAGAGATCATCGCCGATGCCGGGCACGGTGAGCGCTCGGGCGACCTCCTCGATCAGCGGATCTCCCGTGCTCAAGGACGCAGCCATCGCCTCGAAATCCACTGTGCGGCCGCTCAATTGCGCCGCAGCCGCATCGACGGTGTCGCGCGGAACGAGAATCTGCACGCTGCGCATCGGCTGCTCGGCGTGAAATCGCAGCACGACCGATTCGTCCGGGAGCCGGAGGTCGACCAGCCCAGGCGCCCAGGTGTAGCGGGTGCCCCGCCCGCCGTTTCGCCGCTCCATCACCGCATGTCCCGCGACCGGAAGCACTAGGGCGTGTTTCGAAGTCCGCTGGTGGTGGCTGCGCGTAGCGGCGCCACCACCAGCGTTTTCGGTGGAAGCTGTTGCCCGCGTTGGCATATGA
>NZ_JBICTD010000009.1:330884-404532 GCF_043197455.1 Nocardia sp. NPDC049149 | reverse complement strand
GCCACCGCGTCAGTATCGGCCACCTCGACCGCCATCACATCAGAGTCCATGTGCCACTCCTTGATTCGGAGTTACACCGTTGTTCTTACAGTCCCCCCGAGGCCGTGCCCCACGGGACGGGTTGGTCTGTGTCCGTGCCGCTTTGGGCTCGGCGAAGGCAAAGCTCCTTCGGGTCCACGGTCTCCTGACGAGTACGGCAGCCCAGGGTTTGCACCGGATTAGCGTGGTGGCGTCGCCTGCCGTACCCGGCTGACCTCCGCAGTCGCTCACGCGTTCGCTCGTTCCAGCCGGGTTACTTGGCTGTGGTCCCGTTTCGAGAGCTTCAAGATCGAAGACAAAGATTCAAGATCAAAGACTCTCAGCCGCACACTTTCTGTCTTCCCGCACACGATTTGGCATGCAAAATCGTGTGCGGGAAGACAGAAAGTGTGCGGCTGCTGCGGTTTTAAGATCGGAGGCCTCGAATCCGCACCCGTTCTGTGGATTTGCACTCGTTCTGGGGTGCTAGAAGGGGTGCGGATGCGCGGAAGGGGTGCGGATGCATGGCGAGGGCTCGTAGGCCGGGGCGGCTCGCTCGGGTTGCTGGGTTGCCGCTTGCCGTGGCCATCGATGAGGTGATCGGCGACTGCTGAGTTGTTGGGGGATACTTTGCGGTGTGCGTGTGGAGATTGTTGTTGAGTCGGTTGGTGGGATGCGGGTTGCTGAGCGGTTCGGTGCTGATCGGGTGGAGTTGTGTGGGGGGCTGGGGGATGGGGGGTTGACGCCTAGTGTCGGGTTGATCGAGGCGGCTGTGGGGGTGGGGGTGCGGACTGAGGTGCATGTGTTGATTAGGCCGCGGCCTGGGGATTTTCGGTATTCGCGGGATGAGATCGCGGTGATGGTGCGGGATATCGAGGCGGCTCGGCGGGCGGGGGCGCGGGGAGTAGTGGTGGGGGCGTTGGGGGCGGATGGGCTGGCAGATCCCGCTTGTGCGGAGTTCGTGGCTGCGGCGGAGGGGATGGAGACGACGTTTCATCGCGCTATCGATGTCAGTGCTTCTTCGGAAGAGCTACTGGCGCAGGCTATTTCGCTCGGGTTCACGCGGATTCTCACGTCGGGTCGGCAGCCGAATGTGCTCGACGGTGCGCCGGTGATCAAGGATTTGGTGCAGCGGGCGGCCGGTGCGATTCAGGTGATGGCGTGTGGTGGGGTGCGGGCCTCGAATGCACTGGAGGTCATCGCGGCGACCGGTGTTTCGGATCTGCACGCCGGTGTTCGCGCGCCGGTGCGCGGGGACAGTGGTGGTGGGGTGGTGACTTTCGCGGGTGTCGGTGTGCCGGCAGGGTTCGATCGGTTCGAGACCGATGCGGACGGGGTCGCTGAGCTGTGTTCGGTGGTCCGCGGCTAGTCCAGGCCCTTCCACGACCATCCGGGCAGCCTGTCGTCGTAGTCGATCCCGCCGAGCACGGTCGACACGCGGTTGGTGATGACAGTGTCGATCGGATAGATGTGGCACAGCAGTGCGGTGATGCGTAGCTGCAACTGGGTGGTCACGCCGATGCCGATGCTTGCGGCGAAGAAGGGGGAGTGCCCGGCCGCGGCCAGGACGTGGAACGCGTCGACTGTCGGCTCCCAGTCCAAGAGGAAGGGGCCTTCGTCGCGTTCGGCGTCGAGCACGAGATCGAGGTCGTCGGGATGGTGTTCGAGCAGGGTCGGCCAGTCGAGCGGATCGAGAATCTGGGCGACTTCGAGGCCGAATCCAGCTGGGGCCCTGAGCAATTGCGCGGTGGTGTCGCGTAGCCAGTCGGGCACCTCGGTCCCGTCGAGGAATGTTCCCCGCCAGCCGTGGTCGCCGCGCGCCCAGCCGATGCGGCAGGCCAGGTGTTGGCAGCGCGCGATGGCTTCATCGGACCACCGTCCCGCGTATCGTCCGTCGATGCGGCCGCCTTCGATGCGGATTCGATAGATGTCCGCGGCACAGGGCGGGCAGTCGCTGCGATGCCGCACCGCGCCGAATCCGTCGCTCACCATCGTCTCGCCACCCTCGGTGCGAACAGACCGTGCGGTCGGATCCAGCACCTCGATGGGGGATTCGGTGCAGCCCCGTGCCGTGAGCGTGATGCGGACCGCCTGGTCCCGAGGCTGGAAATGCCCCGGCTCCAGCCACGGCGTCGTCGAAAATGTCGATCTCACGGGTCATTCCTACTCTCGACACGTCATCGGGTGCGAGGGGGTCGCCGTGTCGAGCGGCGGTTCACGCATCGGTTTCCGCTGCCGCGCCGGATAGCCAGGGGGTGCCGCGTAAGGATTCCGTTAGGGTGGATGTCCAAGATGGTTAGGCGGTGCGGTATTTCGCGATGCCGCTCGCCCCTGTGGAAGGGAACGCGCGGTGCACGTGCTTCGCGACGACAGTGGTACGGGCTTCGAGCTCGTCACCATGGCGCTGGGCTGGGAACCGGTGCGCCGGGACCGCTGGTGGGGCGGGGCCGTCCGCGATATCGACATGAACGCGGCCGCAATGCTGTTCAGCGGGAACGGACTGGTGGACGTGGTCTACCACGAGAGCCTGACCTCCCAGGACGGCTCGATCCATCATCTCGGCGACAGCATCACCGGTGAGGGTCCGCGCAAGGCCGACGACGAGATCATCTCGGTGGATCTGACCAGACTGTCACCCGAGGTGACGACGGTGATCTTCCTTGTAACCACCTATACCGGCCACACTTTCGCCGAGATCGACAACGCCTTCTGCCGCTTGGTGGACAGCGTGTCCGGCACCGAGATCGCGCGCTACGAGCTGCACGGCGCCTCGCATACGGGGCTGGTGATGGGCGCACTGCGCCGCACCGGCGACGGGGCTTGGGAGTTCCACGAGATCGATGAGGGCATCGCCGCGCGGCATCCGGTCGATGCCGCGCCGCTGCTCGGCCGCTACCTGCGCTAGCGCACGGCACAACGGCCGTCCCGCGCCCGCGAGGGCGCAGGACGACCGCTGGAATCGGGTCAGAGGCGCTGCCACAGGGCCGGCGTGCTCGCCGGGGTCCAGGTGGGGTCGCTGGCGGTGTGGGATTGCAGGCAGCGGTAGCGCGCGCCGTCGTAGGTCACGACGTCGCCTGCCTGGTAGGTGCCGCCGGCCTGCCATTGGCCGGGGGTCGGCGTCGTGGTGGTCGGCTGCGGGGTTGTCGTGGTCGGCTGCGGCGTGGTTGTCGTCGGTTTCGGTGTGGTGGTGGGGGTTCCGCCGTTGATATCGAGGTCGATGCAGGCGTAGAAGGCGTTTCCGGTGTCGGCGATGTTCCAGATGGCGAGGAGTTTCTGCCTGCCGGTGAAATTGCCGAGGTCGATGTTGTGGGTGACGGTGGCGGGCGGCTGCTGGCCGCGGCCGTCGACGACGCCGACGCGGGTGGTGCCGATGTAGTACTCCCAGTTGGAGGTGGCATGCCGCGCCGTGTTGGTCCAGGTGAAAGCCGCTGCGCGGCTGACGGATTGCGGCTTCCATCCCTTGGTGTCGTCGTTCAGCTCGGCGAATCTGGACTCGCCGCCGTTGCAACTGCGCAGGCCCTTGGGGCCCTCCACGCTTTGCGGTTCGTATTTGATTGCGCCACAAGGGACGAGGTTCTTCGCGCATTGCGCCTGCCGGCTGAGCGGCGATGAGACGTAGCCGTGGGCGTTCGCGGTGGCTTGCGGCAGTACGGCGATAAGCAGCGGGGCGAAAGCTACCGCCCCGACGATGGACAGCGTTCGATTTTTCACAAGGTGCTCCTCTAGCTGAGAGAGGACGGTGGAAGCCGGCAAGTCGTCCCACGGACCTGGGCCGAAATATGTTCCGGTAACAGGTCATTTCTTCAATTGAGGATTCGACTGTAAAAGCGCGCCGAGTGTTCAATCAAGGGAGTAATGTACGGAATTCCTTGTGCGTGAACGAAACTCGAATATTTGCGGCGTTTATTTCGGCGCACGAAAAGGCGGGTCTCGGTGCGCGAGACCCACCTTCGATTTCGTGCGGCGTTAACTCAGCGTGACGTCATCGACGGAATATGTGCCCTGGCCGTACCAGCCGTTGACATAGACCGTGACGGAGGTGGTCTGCGGCCCCGTCGTGAGCTTTGTCGAAAGCTGCTTATACGCACCGCCGGTCGACGGCGTCCAGGTGGACGTGTCGTTGGCGGAACCGGTGACGCCGAGGTAGACGTAGGCGCCGTTCACCCACGCCGACAACGTGTACGCCCGGCCGGGTTCCACGGTGACCGTTTGGCTGCACTTGGCGTTGTCACTGCTGCTCGGCGCACCGGACAGCGCGTTCTTACCGCCGTGCACCGGACTGCCGACGAGCGAGCCGAGATTGCCGGTGCAGGTCCACGGTGCCAGCGACCCTGCCTCGAAATCACCGTTCACCACACCCTTTCCGCCGGGCGACGGTGTCGTCGTCGGAGGGGTTGTCGTCGTCGACGGTGGCGTGGTCGTTGTGGTCGGCGGCACGGTGGTCGTGGTGGTCGGTGTTGTCGTCGGCGTGGTCGAGCAGTTGCTCGGCGCCGAGCCGTTGACGGCATCGATGACGTGATTGAACAGGGTGTTCGCCCGATCCAGGTCCATCAGCGAGTACATCATCCCGCCGCCGAGTCCCTTGCAGTGCAGGTAATCCGCCTTGGCCTTGATGGATTGCGGTGAGTCACCGCCCCACCAGTTGGTGCCGTCGTAGAAGTAGGCCGCCTGCGCCGTGGTGTCGTAGAACGTCCTCGACGGGTTGTCGACTACGCCCGAGAGTTCCTTGTACATCCGGATGCCCGGCACATTGCCGGACAGCGGGGCGCCCTGTGCGGGACCGGACGCGGGCTGGAACACGCCGTTGCTGTTGCCGGCGGGGACACCGGTCCAGCCGCGGTAGTAGAACGGGAATCCGATGGTCAGCTTCTCCGGCGGGTACCCGCCAGCGATCCCGTACGAGCTGTCGCCCTTCACCCACGCGGAGACCGCCGCGTCGATGTTGTACTTGCCGTTGCCCGGCGGCACCGGCTGCATCGGGTCGTCCGGCCTGCTGTAGATGGGATCCTGGAAGTTGGTCGGTCCCTTCGCATCCCAGGCGCCGTGCATGTCGTAGGTCATCAGGTTGACCAGATCGAGGTACCGGCCGAGCTTGTCGGTCTCGTAGTGCCGGATCTTGTCCTGGCCTGCTCCCACGGCCGCCGTCACCGAATAGCGCTTTCCATCGGCGGTGCCCTGCGCGTCGAGCTGGCTGCGGAATTCGGCGGCCAGCAACGTGAAGTTGGCCTTGTCGTTCGGCGAGGCGTGATTACCGAGGTGCCCGCCACCGCCCGGGTATTCCCAGTCCAGATCGAATCCGTCGAAGATCCCCTTGCCGGTGCCTGGGCCGCCATAGCCGTTCTGCGAGGGCAGGTTTCCTTTGAGGAACATGTCGATGCAGGAGGAGACGAACTTCTTGCGTGCGGCATCGCTGGCGGAAACATCGGAGAAGTACTTCGAATAGGTCCAGCCGCCGATGGACAGCAGCACCTTGAGCTTCGGGTGCTTCGCCTTGAGTTGCTTGAGCTGCTTGAAGTTTCCGACGATCGGGTCGTTCCAGGCGTCCGCGGTGCCGTTGACGCTGTTCGACGCGTCGAACGTCTTGCCGTAGTCGGCGTACGAATCACCCGCGCCGTCTCCGGCATTCGGGTTGTTCTCGTCCTGGCTCGCCGCCTTGTTCGCTTCGAAACAGGTCAGGTCGGTCGGGTGAATGTTGGCGAAGCTGTAGTTGAGGTAGTCGAGTTTGGCTGCGGCGCCCGAGGTGTCGACCTGTTTGAGGAAGTAGGCGTTCTGGTAGACCGACCACTGGTCGTAGTAGGCAATTTTGACGCCGCCCGACGTCGGTGCCTTCAAGGATGCTTGCGCCGGTACGGCGTTGGTCGTGCCGACCAGCGCCATGGATATGCCGATCAGCAGGCTCGCGACGAGCGCGAAGAGTGCCGAATATTTCGCCTTCCACATGGGGGATCCTCCCTGTGGTGTAGTGGGATCGATTGCCTCACAACCCAGGTCGGGACATGAGGGGTCGTGCTCGCGGGCGATCCGGTGGCGAATAGAGCAGTGCCGACCTGACGGTCAGGCCGGCACTGCTCCCCGGCACGAGCGGTGGTGCGGTTACTTCCAGTCGACCTGGGGTGATCGGTAGAAGTTCATGCCAAGTGCGGTCCAGATCGGACCTTGTTTGGCGAGCCGGGCACGGTAGTTGTCCCAGTTATGGGTCGATGCCGGAGACCAACCGATCTCGGCCGCACCGGCCAACCGTGGGAATGCCAGGTATTCGATATCGGCACTGGTGCGCACCGTCTCGGTCCACAGCGGGGCCTCGACTCCGGCGATCTGGTTCTCCGACAAGCCCTGCAGATAGGTGGCCGGATCCCATGCGTAGGCGTCCTTCACCTCGACGTAGCCGGCCCAGTGCAGGCCGATCGGCGTCTGCGGGTTGTACTTCATGTCGAGGTACGCCTTGTTCGCCGGGGACATCAGAATCTTGTTGCCCCGCTTGGCCGCCGCGACCACGTCGGCGTTGCTGGTGGCCGGATCCCAGTACTGCGGCACTGCCGAGGTCGGCGGGTTCGTCACGGCGATGTTGTGCCAGCCCATGATCTTCTTGTCGTACCGGGACAGCATCGGCGAGACCTTGTCGTAGAAGGTCTTGTAGTCGGCGGGCGTGGTGGAGTGCGCCTCGTCGCCGCCGATGTTGAGGTACGGGCCGGGGGTGATCGCCGCCAGCTCGCGAATCACGTCCTCGACGAACTTGTAGGTGATCGGCTTCGGGATGCACAGCGAGCTGTAGCCCACCTCGATGTCGGTGCGCGGCGGCACCGGCTTGCCGTCACAGTTCAGCTCGCCGTAGGAGGCCTGCGCGGCGTTGGTGTGGCCGGGCATGTCGACCTCGGGCACCACCGTGATGTGGCGCGAGGCAGCGTAATTGACGATATCCTTGTACTGCTCCTGGGTGTAGTAGCCGCCAGGATCGCCGCCGACCGCGGTCTTGCCGCCGATCTCGGCCAGCTTCGGCCAGCTCTTGATCTCGATGCGCCAGCCCTGGTCGTCGGTCAGGTGCAGGTGCAGTGTGTTGATCTTGTACTGCGCGATCTGGTCGATGTAGCGCTTGACCTGATCGGGCTTGAAGAAGTGCCTGGCCACGTCGAGCATGGCGCCGCGCCAGCCGAAGCGCGGGTGGTCGAACACCGTGCCGCCCGAGACGACCCAATCCTGTTTCTGCACAGTCGTTTTGTTGATCGCCGACGGGAACAGCTGGCGCAGCGACTGCACGGCCGAGAACAGCCCCTTCGGCGTGTTCGCCCACAGGGTGACGCCGTCCTTCTTCACCGTCAGCTGGTAGCCCTCCTCGCCGAGGCGGCGATCGGCGTCGCCGAGCTGCAGGGTGATGCCCGGCCTGCCCTTGTCGTGGCGCTCCACCACCGGCAGTTTGTATCCCGTTGCCGGGCGCAGTAATTGGGCGAGGTAGTCGGCGACGCCGCGCGCCTGGTGTTCGGCGCGGATCACGCTGTTGGCGGTCAGCGTGAAGTTGGCCTTCGGGTCGGCCTTCGCTTGCACCGGCACCGGAACGATATCGGTGACACTGCGTTCGAGCGTAGGTGGATTGTCGGCCATGGCGGGTCCGGCCAGGCCGGGCGCCCCCAGGGTTACCAGCCCTAGAATAGTGCCGAATATGAACAGGGAAAAGAGATTCCGCAAGGCGCACCTCCGGTGCACAGATCAGGAAGAGACGCGCATCAGATTACAATTGTCCGTTCCGGAACGTCCAATTGTGTTCAAGTAACGGCTATTTCGATCACAAGTGATCGAAACAGGCCAGCTGGTCGTGTTCTACTGGTGACATTGCACTGAATTCCCCAGTTGAACAATGGATTTGAACTACGCTCATCCCTGCAGAAAGTGGACAGCAATTCATGTTCATGTGGGGAAAATTCCCAATCGACACCTGGAGCTTTTTCGATGACGATGCCGCCGCCCCCCGCGCGCGGGCCTGCCCACCACACTCAGCGCAGGGTGCCGGGCGACACCGACGGACCGCGGGTGCCGTTGTACACACCGGCTTTCGCGGCGGATCCGCACGGCGCTTATCGGGAGATGCGAGCAACACACCGATCGCTGGTTCCGGTCGAGCTGGCGCCGGATGTCCCTGCCACCTTGGTGATCGGGTACAGCACGGCGCTGCGCATCTTCAATGATCCCGACCATTTCCCGGCGGATCCGCGAGCCTGGCAGCGCAACGTCGCCGCCGACTGCCCGGTGCTGCCGATGATGCAGTGGCGGCCGAACGCGTTGCGCAGCGCCGGCGCCGAGCACACGCGGTATCGGCAGACCACAACGGCGGGGCTGGACAAGGTCGACCAGTACGGCTTGCACGACACCGTGGCGCGGACGGCGCTGCCGCTGATCAACGAGTTCTGCGCGGACGGCGCCGCGGACCTGGTGCGCCAGTACGCGTTTCCGCTCGCGTTCGCGGTGCTCAACGCCATGCTCGGCTGTCCGGCCGAGATCGCCGAGCACGCCGCGACCGGCATGGCCGCGATCTTCGAGGGTGTCGATGCCGAACGCGGCAACATCATGCTCGTCGGTGCGTTGCAGGAACTGATCCAGCTCAAGCGGAGTCGACCCGGTGACGACGTGACCACCCGGATGCTGCAACACCCGGCCGAGCTGAGCGACATCGAGATGGTGCATCAGCTGGCCACGCTGTACGGCGCAGGCATTGAGCCGCAACAGAATCTGATCGTCAACACGCTGCTGCTGATCCTGACCGACGAGCGGTTCGGCGGTAGCGTCCTCGGCGGCAGCCTGTCGACCCGCGACGCGCTCGACGAGGTGCTGTTCAACGACCCGCCGATGGCGAACTTCTGCATCAGCTTTCCGCGGCAGCCCGTGCTGATCGACGAGGCGTGGCTACCCGCCGACCAACCGGTCGTCATCAGCATGGCCGCCTGCAACACCGACCCCGATATCACTGCGGCACAGCAGTACGCGGGCAATCGCTCGCACCTCGCCTGGGGTGCGGGCCCGCATGTGTGCCCGGCCAGTTCGATGGCGTACCTGATCGCACAGGACGCCATCGACCAGCTTCTCGACGCGCTCCCGGAGATCCGGCTCGCGGTCGCGGCCGACGAACTCAGTTGGCGCCCAGGCCCATTCCACCGAGCGGTGACGGCACTGCCGGTCGTCTTCCCGGCATCGCCGCCCTTGCCGGTGCTGTAGCCGCGCGATGGCCAGCCCTTCGGCCGGCCATCGCGCGTCGATCAGGCGATATCGAAACGGTCGAGGTTCGTCACCTTGGTCCATGCGGCGACGAAGTCCTCGACGAACTTCTGCTTCGCGTCATCGGTCGCGTAGACCTCGGCGACCGCGCGCAGCTGCGAGTTCGACCCGAAGACCAGGTCGACCCGGCTGCCGGTCCAAGTGGCCGCACCCGTGCCGCGGTCGGTGCCGACGTAGGTGCCGTCGTCGGCAGGCGACGGCGCCCATTTCGTGCCCATGTCGAGCAGGTTCACGAAGAAGTCGTTGGTCAGCGACTCGGTCTTCGCGGTCAGCACGCCGAGCGCGGACCGCTGGTGGTTCGCGCCGAGCACCCGCAGGCCGCCGACGAGGACGGTCATCTCGGGCGCGCTGAGTGTCAGCAGGTTCGCCCGGTCGATCAGCAGGAACTCGGCGGGCAGGCGGTTGCCCTTGCCGAGGTAGTTGCGGAAACCGTCGGCCGTCGGCTCCATCGCGGCGAAGGACTCGACGTCGGTCTGCTCCTGCGTGGCGTCCGTGCGGCCGGGGGTGAACGGCACCTCGATGTCATACCCGGCGTTCTTGGCAGCCTGCTCGACCGCCGCGTTGCCTGCCAGCACCACCAGATCCGCGAACGACACCCTGGTGTTCCCGGACTGGGTGGCGTTGAAGGCCTCCTGGATCCGCTCGAGCGTGGGGATCACCAATGCGAGCTGATCCGGCTCGTTGACCTCCCAGCCGCGCTGCGGCTGCAGCCGGATGCGCCCACCGTTGGCGCCGCCGCGCTTGTCACTGCCGCGGAACGACGCGGCCGCCGCCCACGCGGTCGAAACAAGCTGTGCGACAGTCAGACCCGAGGACAGGATCTGACTCTTGAGCGTTGCGATATCGGCGGGGCCGACGAGATCGTGCGTCACCGCAGGGACCGGGTCCTGCCACAGCAGCGTCTCCTGCGGCACCAGCGGGCCGAGGTAGCGGACGATCGGGCCCATGTCGCGGTGGGTCAGCTTGAACCAGGCCTTGGCGAACTCGTCCGCGAGTTCCTCCGGGTGGTCGAGCCAGCGGCGGGTGATCTGCTCGTAGATCGGGTCGACGCGCAGCGCGAGGTCGGTGGTCAGCATGACCGGGGTGTGCGTCTTCGACGAATCGTGCGCATCGGGGACCGTGCCGGTGCCCGCACCGTCCTTGGGAATCCACTGCCACGCACCGGCGGGGCTCTTGGTCTTCTCCCACTCGTAGCCGTACAGGGTCTCGACGAAGGTGTTGTCCCAGGTGCGCGGGGTCGGCGTCCACGCGCCTTCGAGACCGCTGGTGATCGCGTCGGCGCCGACGCCGGTGCCGAACGTGCTGCGCCAGCCGAGACCCTGCTCCTCCAGCGGGGCGGCCTCGGGCTCGGGGCCGACGTGATCGGCGGGGCCGGCGCCGTGCGTCTTGCCGAAGGTGTGCCCGCCCGCGATCAGCGCCGCGGTCTCGATGTCGTTCATCGCCATGCGGCGGAACGTCTCGCGGATGTCGACGGCAGCGGCCAGCGGATCCGGATTGCCGTTGGGGCCTTCCGGATTCACGTAGATCAGGCCCATTTGCACTGCGGCCAAGGGGCTTTCGAGATCGCGCTGGCCGGTGTAGCGCTCGTCGCCGAGCCAGGTCTGCTCCGGACCCCAGTACACGTCCTCCTCCGGCTCCCACTGATCGACGCGGCCACCGCCGAAGCCGAAGGTGGTGAAGCCCATCGACTCCAGCGCGACGTTGCCCGCGAAGACGATCAGGTCGGCCCAGGAGATCTTCTTGCCGTACTTCTGCTTCACCGGCCACAGCAGGCGGCGGGCCTTGTCCAGGCTCGCGTTGTCCGGCCAGCTGTTGAGCGGCGCGAACCGCTGCATGCCAGCGCCTGCGCCACCGCGGCCGTCGTTGACGCGGTAGGTACCCGCGGCGTGCCATGCCATCCGGATGAAGAACGGTCCGTAGTGGCCGTAGTCGGCGGGCCACCACTCCTGCGAGCTGGTCAGCACCTCTTCGATATCCCGTTGCACCGCAGCGAGATCCAGGGTCTCGAACTCGGCGGCGTAGTCGAACTCGGCACCCATCGGGTTGGCGACGGCGGGGTTCTTCTGCAGGATCCGCAGATTGAGCTGGTTCGGCCACCAGTCACGGTTGCCGCCGCCCTCGGCCGGGTACTTGAGGCGGCCGGACGCGACAGGGCAACCACTGGCCGCGGGTTCGGTGTTCGCCTCTGCGATGGGCGGGTGTTCCTGGGGCACGGCAATTCCTTTCGGGGGGTGTGTGATCGGGCTGGATCACGGGTGTGATTGCGACACAACCTGTGTCGAGCAGGCGGGGCATTGGCCCCAATAGATGACTTCTGCCTCGTCGAGGACGAATCCGCTGTCGTCCGACGCGGTCAGGCATGGTGCTGCGCCGACGGCGCAGTCGACGTCGGTGATGACGCCGCACGACCGGCAGACGAGGTGATGGTGGTTGTCGCCGACCCGCGTCTCGTAGCGCGCCACGGTGCCCATCGGCTGGATGCGCCGGAGCAGGTTCGCGGCGGTCAGCGCGCGCAGCACGTCGTACACGGCCTGGTGGGACACCGCGCCGAGGGTCTCGCGCACGAGGCCGAGGATCGAGTCCGTATCGGAGTGCGGGTGGTGGTGTACTGCGGAAAGCACTGCTACCCGTGGCGCGGTGACGCGCAGCGCCGCCCTGCGCAGCATGCGCTCGAAGTCCACAGATTTTGACACGTTCAGGATTATTACTGATTCAAGTCTTGATGCGCGGCGATTTGGGAAATCTCGTCGCTACCTGCAGCGCAACGGGCTGGGACCACCCGTTGTGGGTGCTCCCAGCCCGTTGCTTGCTCGGTGAGGTCAGGCCGTGCAGTTCTTCTGCGCGTCGGTGCGAACCTTGCGGCCGGTGAACTCCTCGAGGATCGAGATGTTCTCCGGTGCGTAGTTCGTCGCGGTGATCTTGTCGGCGTTCGGGCTGCCCAGCTTGCCCGCATAGGGCGCGGACTTCTCCAGCCAGTAAGCCGTGCGCAGGAATTGGGTCAGCACCAGGTCGCGCACCTTGGGCTCGTTCTTGATCTTTGCCCAGTAGTCGGCGTGCTTGGTCTTGGCCACGCGCAGATACAGCAGCAGGTATCGCAGATTGGTCGCGGCGATGTCCCTGGAGTTGCTCGCCCCGATGCCCTTGATGTATTCCTGCACGACCGAGGCCGCGGGCAGGCCCATCAGGCCCGCGTTCAATTCGGCGAACACACCCTGCAGGTGGTAATCGCCCTGCTGGCGGTCCCGCAGGTAGATCCCGTCCATGTCGTCACTGAACTTGTCTTTGATCAACGGCAGGATTTCCTTGCGCGGAAAGCCGCCGTGCAACGGCACTTTGAGCATCTGCTGGGTGGAGTTGATCCACGACGAGGTGTACACGTCCCACTCGGTCCGCGCGGCGTCGAGATCCCACATGTGTGTTTCCTCGTGGATCGCCACCATCATCGATTCGGCGAACGCCTCGAAATTCTTCTTCTCCACGAACTGGTCCCAGTACTTGTCCTTGGCCTGGGCAATGGCCAATTTCTCGCCGCTCGGCCAGCGTCGCTTGTACATGGCCTGCAGGGTCTGCATCCAGTTCGAGGAATTGAAGCGGGCTTTGAGGTCGCTCAGGTCGGCTGTTTGATTGTAGGTCTCGGTGTAGCAGTACGGTTCCGCGGGCGCCGCGCGTCCGATGTCGGTTGCCGCGGGGGCTGCCGCGGCGGCCGGTTCGAGTCCGACTGAAAGGATTAGACAGGCAGCGAGCGCCGGCAGGCACATACTGACACGATATTTTCTCAATCCATTGTCGGAAGATAACTTTCGAAGATGCAAGCGTCGCATCGGATCCTCCTCGAGACGGGCGCCGGGGCCCATTCCCGGCCAAATACCCGCTGCGCTCGGAGGTTAGCATCGGCGCAGAGTAACCCCTGCTTCCCAGTTGCATTCCGAGACAACGAAAGACAAGTCATCGACATTTAATCCTGTTGTCCAGCAATGCTATTAGCGGGATTCATTTCAACAGTAGCCAGTTGAACGGAATTCATCGCGCCCGATCCTTTACTCGAAGTTCCCCTGCGCGGACCTCGAGAAACAGTGTGGATCTCGGCCCGTACCCGTTGTCACACTTGACATATGAATTGTGCACTCGACTTACGCGGCAATAGGTCGATCAGGGGTGGAAGGGCTTACGGTAGGTGATCAGGTGACAGGGGGTGATCAGGCGTGGGGTGAGTTCGGGGTAGGAGTCGGCGAGCTCGCCGGTGTGTACTGCGGTGTAGCCGATGCGTTGATACCACTCGGTCAGGAATTCCTTGGACGGGTGTTTCCACTCGCGGGGGACAAGCAACTCGAGTTGCATTGTGCTGGACCCGGCTTCGCGGCCGCGTTGTTCGGCGAACCGCACCAGTTCGCGGCCGATACCGAGGCCGCGGCGTTTGGGTGCGGCGGCGAGCATGCCGAATTCGCTTATCTCCGTGTCGAGTTGGCGAACGCGGAGGCAGCCGACCAGCTCGTCGTCCTGATAGGCGACGGCGATCTCGCCTGCACGAACGAGTGCGGCGATGTCGTCGGTGGTGGTGCGGCTGTGGCCTTTGGCCCACAGCCCTTCCTCCGCCACTTCGTAGACCTCGTTGATCAGCGCGACGACCGCGCACACGAGGTCGAAGTCGGCGGCCTGATCCGGGGACAGCGGGGTGATCCGTAGCGGGGGTGCACTGCTCATGTTCCCTGTTTACCCGCGCGGGAGCCGTGTTGCAGCAGTGCCACCGAAGTGCTTGGCGGTGTCGGCGGCCAAGCTGCTCAGCATCAATCGCGTGGGGAAGGCCGAGACTTTGTGGACCAGGCCGAGCCCCGGTTTGGGTTCGTAGGCGAAGCGCCAGGTGAATCGGCAGCCGTTCGGGGTGTCGGCGAGGTGATAGTCCTCGGCGAACGCGCGGAACAGCGGCAGGTTGGCCTGGCGCACGAAGAAGCTGTGGTGGCGGGCGGTGTCGTCCCAGTCGAAGAAGTATTCACGCAGGCGAAGGACGCCGCCGGCGAGCTCGATATCGCGGGTCGTCCCGATCCCGTCGAGGGGCGAGGTGTATCGACCGGTGGTGATGAGCTTGCACCAGGTCATCGGTGACTCGGAGGTGAATCCGGCCCATACCTGGCCGCTGTCGACCGGCAGCTCCATCGAATACTTCTCGCGATACGTCGCGGTATCGAAGAAGGTCTTGTCGACGGGCTCTAGCTCGAACCAACGAGTCATCCTGCCGATTCTGCCGGATCACCTCACCCGCGGGTCGTAGCCGGGGCCGGAATTCGCCACAGCGCGGTGGGTGCGACGCCGTCAGCGCTGGATTCGAAGGTGATCCATTTCCCGTCGGGTGACCAGCTCGGCGCGCCGTCGTATTGATCCGAGGTCGTCACCCGCACCGGTTGACCGGTCCCATCTGTACGCTTCGCAAAGATCTGCGCGTGCGGGGCGCCGGCATGATCGGAGGAATACACCACCCAGCTCCCGTCCGGCGAGAAGCTCGCGTCGGTGTCTTCATCCGAGCCACTGGTGAGCGCGGTCGACCCGGTCCCGTCCGGAGCAATGGTGCGCAGGTCCCAATCCTCGGAATTCCCGCTGCGCGACTGGAACACGATCCGGTCACCGCGTGGCGACCAATTCGGTTGCCGATTATCGGTATTGCTGCGCGGCCCATCGATCACCATGATCGCCTTGCCGCCCGCCGTCGGCACCTTCAAAATGCTCCCGCGCGCACCGGTCCCGCTCTGATTGTCGTTCTCCTGGAACACAATCCAGTTACCGTCCGGTGAGAAGCTCGGCTCGGTGTACCCCCGCGTCCCGTCGTGCTTCGTCACCCGCCGCGGTGGGGGATTCCCTGGCTGCAGCACCCAGATTTCATCCCGGTTGGTGCTGTCGAACGAAAAGGTGATGAGCCCGCGCGGCCCATTCCACGCCGACCCCGGCAGATTGACCGCCGCCTGATCCCCGTCCTGCACCAGGACCTCCGGGGTGCCACCGAAATTCCGCAACCGATTCAGACTTGCGCCGCCGAGGTTGTATCCGTCGAAGAACTCGGTGAACACCAGCGACGCCCCATCCGGGGAAAACGCGGCATTCTGTGCACTCCGGGGATACGCAGGCCGATAAACCAACTCGGCCCCATCGGCCCGAGTCGGCGCAGGCGCGGCAGCCGCCGACCCGGTGACCAGAACGAGCGCGACACCGAACGCAACCGATACTTTCTTGATCACCACTTCACGGTAGCCAGCGTCGGGCAGACCCCGGCGTGCTCGGTCCGCTGTGCGGACCGAGCACAGCTCGTTACGGCACGAGGACCGCTTTGATGGTGCTGCCGGATTTGACGTCGGCCACCGCGGTGTTGATCTGGTGCAGGGGATAGCGGCGGATCAGGCAGTCGAGCGGGAAGCGGCCTTGCCGGTAGAGGTTCAGCAGTCGGGGGATGAGGACTGCCGGTGCTTGGTGGCCCATGACGGAGCCGGTGATGGTGCGGCCTTTCAGTAGTTCGAAGACGTTGGCCTGCAGGGCCGCGTCGGGGGCGGTGACGCCGAGGATCGCGGCGGAGCCAAGGGGTGCAAGCACTTTCGCGGCGGTATTCATGACAGCGAGGACACCGGTGGATTCGATGCTGTAGTCGACACCGCGGCCGTTGGTGAGGTCGTCGATCGCGGCGGCGCTGTCGGCGCTGTCGGCGCTGGTGGCGTCGATGGTGTCGGTGGCGCCCAGTTCTGTTGCCAAGGTCAGTCTTTCGGGGATGCGGTCGATCACGATGACGCGAGTAGCTCCCACCGCGATGGCGGCCAGCATGGCGCTGAGGCCGACTGCGCCCGCGCCGAAGATCGCCACCGTGCTGCCCGCCTGCACGCGCAGTGAGTTCAGAACGGCGCCAGCCCCGGTGATCACGCCGCAGCCCATCGGCGCGAGCACCTCGAGCGGGATGTCGGCGTCGACCTTGACCAGTCCCCGAGGGTGTGCCAAACCGTAAGTGGCGTGCGAGGATTGGCCGAAGAAGTGGTCGTGCACCGGTGCGCCCGCGGCATCGCGCAGGCCGACCGAGCCGTCCGCGCGGCGCGCGTGGAAGTTCAGCGGGATATGGTCGACGCAGTACGCGGGCTGCCCGGCCAGACAGTGCGCACAGCGACCACACGAATCCAGGCTCAGCAGCACCCTATCGCCGGGTTCGAAGCCGGTGACCGCCGACCCGACCGCGGCGACGACGCCTGCGCCTTCGTGCCCGAGGACCACCGGTCGCGGCGTGGGGACGGTGCCGCGCGCGGCCTCGAGATCGGTGTGGCACAGGCCAGCCGCGACATACCGGATCAGCACTTCGTCGGGCCGTGGATCTTCCAATTCCAGCTGCTCGACGCTGAATTCGTCGGCGCTGTCCCGCGCGACGGACGCGGTGATGGTCGTCATGCGGGCACCTTCCGGCCGAGGATGAGGTCGGCGGCCTTCTCCGCGATCATGATGGTGGGACCGTTGGTGTTGGCGCTCGGCAGCGTCGGCATCACCGATGCGTCGACGACGCGCAGGCCGAGCAGCCCGTGCACGCGCAGTTCGGGATCGACAACGGCATTCGCGTCGAGGCCCATCTTGGCGGTGCCGACCTGGTGGTGTCCGCTGACCACGGTCGCCCTGGCGTGATCGCGAAGTTGCTCGCGAGTGCGCACCGCCGCACCGGGAATCGCTTCGCCGTCAGTCCATTCCCGCAGTGCGTCCTGGGTGGCGATGTCGCGCAACATCTCCAGGTTGTCGACGAGCGTCTCCAGATCGCGGGGATCGGCGAACACGCGGGGATCGAGGATCGGAGCGACGGTGGGATCGGCAGAGCGCAAACGCAATTCGCCGCGACTGTACGGGTGCAGAATCTGCGCGACGGCGGAGAAGCCCTGGCGGGGCAACTCGACATTCGGCAGCGGGTAGACCCAGGACAGGAAGATCGGCTGCACGTCCGGCGCGATCAGTCCGTCGACCGTGGTGCTGAAGAAGTGTGCCTCCAATCCCTGTGCGGCCCACGCGGGCGATTCCTGCTTGGAGTGCCAGATCAGCGGGCTCGACCAGTGGTCTTGCAGGTTCTGTCCGACGCCTGGCAGATCGACACGAACCCGCAGCCCCAGCGAGCGCAACTGCGCGGCCGGGCCGACGCCGGACAGCATCAGCAGCTGCGGCGAGCCGAAAACACCTGCGGACAGGATGATTTCGGATTCGGCGTAGGCGGTGTTGAGCTGCCCGTCGCGCAGGTATTCGACGCCGATGGCGCGGTCCTCGTCGAACAGCACCCGCGTCGCTTGCGCGCCCGTGATCACGGTGAGGCCGGGATCGTCCTGGATCGGCCTGCCGTAACCGACCCAGGTGCTCTGGCGCTTGCCGTCCCTGATGGTGTGCTGGGTGTAGCTGACGCCGGTGCTGTCACCGCTGTTGTAGTCGTCGTTGAACGGCAGCCCGTACTCCTGCGCGGCCCGCACCCACGCCTGGACCAGCGGATCCGGGCCAGGGTTGCGCTGCACGTAGAGCGGGCCGTCGGTGCCGCGGCCCGTGCTCGTGTCGCCGAAATGCTCCAGCTTGCGGAAGTAGGGTTCCACCCCCTGCCAGCTCCAGCCCGCCGCGCCCTGGAATGCCCAGGCGTCGTAGTCGGCGGGCACGCCGCGGACATAGATCATGCCGTTGAAGGCACTGCTGCCGCCGAGCGTCTTGCCCCGCGGCCACGGCAGGCGGCGCCCGTCCGCGTAGGTCTGCGGTTCGGTGGTGAACGCCCAGTCGACGTCGCTGCCCCACAGTTCGATGGAGCGCGTCGGATCATGGATGGCCGGATTGGTGTCTGCCGGACCGGCTTCCAGCAGCAGCACCCGATGGCCGGCATCGACGAGCCTGCGGGCGACTACCACGCCCGCCGACCCGGCGCCGACCACGATGTAGTCGTGATTCACGGCTGTCCTATCGCGTGGTCGCGGCGGCTGCGGTTTCGATCACGTCGACGACGGCCTGCGGCTGCGACAGTGCGATCGCGTGGCTGCCTGCGTGTTCGACGATGGTGGCCTTGGCCCGGGTGGCCATCTCCCGCTGTCCGGCCGGCGGAATCATCCGATCGTCGGTGGCGACCAGTGCCCAGCTCGGCAGCGTCTTCCATGCGGGCTCAGCAGTCGGCTCGGCGAAGACGCCTGCAGCGACTGGCCGCTGGCTCGCGGCCAGTACCTTGGCCTCCTTGGCCGGGAGGTCCTGGGCGAAGAACTCGGGGAACTTGTCGGGGGCCACAGTCAGTTCGGGGGCCGTGCCCTTGCCGTCGGGCAGCGGGTACATGTGCGGCACCGAGATTTTGCTTGCCGGGCCACCGAAGCGGCCGTCGAGCAAGCCGAGCGGTTCGCCCTGATCGGGTGCGAACGCGGCGATGTAGACCAGCCCGGCCGCGTTCGGCGAACCCGTTGCGGCATTGGTGATTACGGCGCCGCCGTAGGAGTGGCCGACCAGCAGCGTCTTGCCCGGCATCGCGTCGAGGATGCTGCGAATGTAGGCCGCGTCGTAGGCGAGGCCGCGCAACGGCACGGCGGCGGCGGTGACCTGGTAGCCGTCCTGTTGCAGTTTTTCGGCGACCCTGACCCAGCTGGAGCCGTCAGCGAACGCACCGTGCACCAGCAGCACGGACGGCTTGTTCGCCGGCTGCTCCGCACGAACGTCGTTGTCGGCCTTGGCCGAACATGCGGTCGTCGCGGTCATGCCCAATGCCAGCGCAGTCAACAGCACGCCGCGCAGCACCCGCGATGATCCCTTGTTGCTCATCAGTTCCTTGTCTCGAATCCGTGCGCGGGCCCTGCCGCCCGCACAGTGGTTCTCAGCTTGGTCACGATGCTCAACGACGACTGAACGTCCGCCGAACGCGCTGCTCAGAATCGGCCAGCGGCCCGTTCGAGGTAGCCGAGGCGCGGAAATTCGTACGCAGGCACTTACCGATTTCTTCGGCGCCGTTGCGCATAATGCACTACGAACGAGGTAAGCCTGGCTTAAGACGATCTACGGGTGGTCGAACTCGGCGCCCGGAATCCCGTACTGACCTGCGGTTCAACTGTTTCCACCCGGTATGAAATGGCGGGCCGAACCGATCACTGGCGCTCCGCCGGTTTCGCTCGAAACATGTTGGGGCGCAAGGTGTGCGATCGCCGCCGCCACGGTAGTCCGGCGACCTGCCGACCACGGCGGAAACGGCGCCAGAAGTGTCGGATAGCCCACAGTTCAATGCTCGAGCGAGGCGGACGTGGCATAGTGTGTATCGAGACTGGGCTTGTCGAAGTGATTTGCTCGGCTCACCTACAGAAAAGAAGTTGCAAAAAACATGGCTCAAGGCAGTGTGAAGTGGTTCAACGGCGAAAAGGGCTTCGGCTTTATCGCTCAAGACGGAGGCGGCCCTGACGTCTTCGTGCATTACTCGGCGATCGGCGGCTCGGGGTTCAAGACCCTCGACGAGGGCCAGCGTGTGGAGTTCGAGATCGGCCAGGGCCAGAAGGGTCCGCAGGCCCAGGACGTCCGCGCTATCTGATCCAGCGTGACTTGTAGCGGCCCCGCACCGTAAGGTGCGGGGCCGCTTGCGTTATTCCGGTGCGGCAGCGGCGGTTTCGTGCACCGAGCGCCACTGGTAACCGTGGTCGGCGACATCGAGAATCGCGGTGACCAGGCGGCGGCTGTACAGATCGCCCTGCCGGTTCACGGCGGTGAAGCGGGCGACGACGATGCTGGCGCCGGTGGCGATCTCCTGCACGTCGGTGATGTCGATGGTCAGATCGGGCTGGGTGTTGCGGGCCGCCCACACGCCGGCAAGCAGCGCGTCCCGGTCGAAGACCTGACCGGTCGTGGTCACCGCGGAGAACTCCTCGTGCAGTGCGTTGGCGAACCGGTCGAAGACCTTGGGTGCGGCGTTGGTGCCCATCCACTCGGCGAGGTCCGAATGCAGGGCGTCGATCACGTCGGGCAGCAGGGGGTGTGCGGGCATTGCGGCTATCTCGATCTCGATCGGTGCTCGCGAACGGGTGGGGCGTCGGCCGGCTACCGCGCGCGGAACACGACGATGCCGGGGATCGTCCGCAGATAGTCGGCGAAGGGGGAGTCGACGACCTTGTTGTTCTCGACGAGTGAGGACGCGTTGCGGAAGACGGGCCCGTTCGGTGTCATGACGAAGATGCCGACGTGCGTGACGTCCAGGCCTGCCTCGTTGGTGTAGGCGCCGATGTAGTCGCCGGTGCGCAGCTGCCCGACGACGTTCTGATCGACAGTGCCGCTGGGCAGGTAGCTGATCGCGCGGTCGACCACGGGCACCCCCGGCAGGTAGGTGCCGCCGCCGGCCTTGGCGTTGAGGTGCTTGGCGACGGTCACCGCGGCCGGACTCAGCGCGGCGGTGATGTCGTCGGCGGCAACCTTGGGGGTGTGCGCCCAATCGCTGAAGAAGTGCTTGCGCTGCCGGAATTCGACGCGCCCTTCGGCGTACCGGGTGTCGATCAGGTTCGCCACGAACTGGTCCCGATCGGTCGACCGGCTGAGCGCCTCGACGTAGTCGAGGTAGGTGAAGCAGTCCACCCGCCGGAAGTCGATGACCAGCTGTTCCGGCTGGGTCGCCGACCCGACGAGCATGTTCGCCTGATACGGCGTTCCGAGGAACCGCGCCGACAACATCTCGATCAGCTCGCCCTTGCTCCGCCCGCTCGACGCCGCCCGCAGCGCCACCGACTCGTCGATCTGCCGCGCGGTGACCGCATCGATGGTCGCCGCGGCGGGCGCACTGTGCGCCACGGGCAGCGTCACACCACCGAGGATGGCCAACACGACGAGCAATACACGAGCAATGATGCGCAAAACGCCTCCAGCAGTCGGTCGATGCACTAGATCGACCTCTACCGTAGGTGACCGGCCCGAGATCAGCGATCCGTCGTCCCGGTGCTTGGCGCGATAACTCGGTTGCGACCGCTCCGGCATGGTGTTGGACTCGTGCAATGCGCCCATTTCGGATCCAGGTGCCGGAGCAGGAGCTCGTGGATCTGCGTGCCCGGCTCAGATCCACTCGCTGGCCGGAGCGGGAAACCGTCGACGATTGGTCGCAGGGCGTGCCATTGGCGTATGTGCGTGAGCTGTGCGCGTATTGGGCTGAGCATTACGACTGGCGCGCGACCGAGGCCAGGCTGAACGCGGTTCCGAACCTGCGCACCGAGATCGACGGGCTCGGCATCCATTTCGTCCATGTACCCTCGCCGGAACCAAAGGCGTTGCCGCTCATCCTGACGCACGGTTGGCCGGGCTCGATCGTCGAGTTCGGCAAGGTGATCGGGCCACTGACCGACCCCGCGCGCTACGGCGGGGATCCGGCCGATGCCTTCCATCTGGTCTGTCCCTCGCTGCCCGGCTACGGGTTCAGCGACCGGCCGGACGAGCCGGGCTGGGGCATCGACCGGATCGCGGACGCGTGGGCCGAGCTGATGAGCCGCCTCGACTATCGCCGCTACGGTGCCGCGGGTGGCGACTGGGGCACGAGCATCAGCACCCGGCTCGCGCAACGGGATCAAGCGCACGTCGTCGGAATTCACCTCGTCCCGCCGCTTGCGCCGCCCGATCCGACCACCTTCGACGACCTCACCGACTCCGAACGCGCCGCACTCCGCACGCTCGAACACGCCGCCCGCTGGGAAATCGGCTACTCGCGAATGCACGCGACCAGGCCGCAGACCGCGGGCTACGGGTTGGTGGATTCCCCTGCGGCACTGTGCGCTTGGATCATCGAGAAGTTCTGGTCGTGGACCGACTGCGCCGGACATCCGGAGAACGCGCTCACCCGTGACGAACTGCTCGACAATCTGATGCTCTACTGGCACAACGGAACCGGTGCTTCGGCCGCCCGGCTGTACTGGGAGAGCATCCAGCAGGTCGACGAGTGGATCACGGGAACGGTGACCGAGACGGTGCACGTGCCGACCGGCTGCTCGGTGTTTCCCAAGGAGATCATGCGTCCGTCGAGGCGTTGGGCGGCACGACGTTTCACCGATATCCGCTATTGGAACGAGCCACCGCGCGGCGGTCATTTCGCAGCGTTCGAGCAGCCCGAACTGTTCGTCGAAGACGTGCGCGCCTTCTTCCGCCTCGTCCGCTGACTATTCCGACGCAGCGAACCCGCCAGGTCACCGTCTAGGTGTTCGCACCCGAGTAGATCGAGCCGTAGATCTCGACGATCTCCTCGGCCGTCGGCACTCGGGGATTGTTGCCTGGCGAGCCCGAGGCGATGGCTTGTTCGGCCATGAGGTCGAGGCGAGAATGCCAGTCCGCCTCGGCGATTCCGTAGCTGCGTGGGGTCGGGACGTCCACGTCGTGGCACAGCTGCTCGAGTTCCTCGGCCAGCGTTGCGGCCGCGACGTCGTCGGGGGAGGTGTCGGTGACGATGCGCATGGCCCGCGCACAGTCGGCGTAGCGGTCGACGGCCGCCTCGATCGAGAACCGGGTGACCGCGGGCAGCAGCATGGCATTGGACAGTCCGTGCGCCACGTGAAAATGACCGCCGATCGGCCGACTCATGCCGTGCACGAGCGCAACACTGGAGTTGGAGAACGCCATACCGGCTTGCGTGGACGCCAACATCATCGCCTCGCGCGCGTCCCGGTCCTCGCCGTCGCCGTAGGCGCGGCGCAGATGGGCGGCGATGGTGCGCATCGCCGCAAGGGCCAAGCCGTCACTGAATCCGTTCCGGCGGCGGCTGACGTACGCCTCGATCGCGTGCGTGAGCGCATCGACGCCGGTGTCGGCGGTGAGCCGAGGCGGCATCGACATCGTGAGTTCGAAATCGATGATGGTCGCGATCGGCAGAAACGACTGCCCGGGGCACAACATCTTTTCGTCGGTCGCACTGTCGGTGATCACAGAGAACTGCGTCGCCTCCGATCCGCTTCCCGCCGTCGTCGGCACCGCGATGATCGGCAGCGCCGGTCCGGTGTAGACGCGCGGCGCCTTGTATGACCCCATATCGCCGCCGTTGGTGCTCAACACGGCCAACGCCTTGGCGGTGTCCATCGGGCTGCCGCCACCGAACCCGATCACCGCGTCCGCGTCGTGCGAGCGGATCGTTTCCAGCCCGGCGGCAAGGGAATCCGTGGTGGGATCGGGCACCGTCTTGTCGAACACCGCGGCGGTAATGCCTTCCCGGCGCAGGATTTCCACCAGGCGGCCGGTGTGTCCTCGGCCGGTCAGGAACGCGTCCGTCACCAGGACCGGCCGGGTGATGGCCAGTTGTGCCACGACGGAGCCCAGTTCTTCCACGGCACCTGCGCCGATCCGGAGGAAACGGGGGAGGGCGATGCTCGTGCTCATAGCACCATGCTGGTTGCTCATATCTGCACGGAGCAATGCTGATTAGTGCAGGGCGTAGTGCACATTTGCACGCCTAGACTGCGAACCATGAACGCCGACAATCTGCGCTTCTTCCTCCAGGTGGCCCGCAGCGGCAGGCTCAACGAGGCCGCCAGGGCGCTGGAAGTCGACCACACGACGGTCGGGCGACGGATCACCGCATTGGAGCGAGAACTCGGCCATCGCCTGTTCGACCGCGCACCCAGCGGCTGGCGTCTGACCGAAGCAGGCGAAGGACTGCTGCCGAGAGCTGAGGCAGTCGAGTCGGCGGTCATCGCCGCGTACGAGTCGCGGGCGTCCACGCTCGGCCCGCTGAAAGGCACTGTTCGCCTGGTGACCCCGGACGGCTTCGGCGCCTTCCTGGTTGCGCCCCGCCTGGTCGAGCTCCGGCGCAAGCATCCGCACCTCGACGTCGAGCTCGTCACCGCCACCGAGCACGGTTCGCTGGCGGCCCGCCACTTCGATATCGCGGTCACCCTCGAACGGCCTGCGCCACGCTCGGTCCGCTATCGCGTGCTGGCCACCTACGACCTCCGCCTGTACGCCACCGACGACTACCTGGCCGGCGCACCGCCGTTGCGCACCCTCCCCGACCTGCGCGACCACACCCTGATCTGGTACGTCGACGCGCTACTCACCGTCGCTCCGCTGCGACTCGCGAGCTCGCTGCCGCCTGAGCAGAAGGTCGCGATCCAAACCAACAACATCACCGGCCACTGGCTCGCCGCACGGAGCGGGCTCGGCATCGCGCCGCTGCCCGCTTACCTGGGTGAAACCGACGCATCCCTGAAAACCGTACTCACGGAACAGTTCTCAGCGCGGGGGACCTACTGGCTCGTGGTTCCCCGCGACCTCGAACGGCTCAGGCGAGTCGTTGTTGTCGAGGAATTCCTGCGCGAAATCGTCACGGCGAACCCGTATCTGGCCGACGATTCGTCTCCGTGGAACTAGCGCTGGCCGATATCGGCCACCCGGCTACCCCTTCGACTACGACGGCGGCTCGGCGGTGGACTCTCGAACGCGAAGGTCCACCGCCACAGTCACATTCGACGACGTGGGTGGGTGATTGTCGAGGGTGTCGATGAGCAGCGTCGCCGCGTGTTCGCCGATGTCGCGACGGTTCACGCCGATGGTGGTGAGCGGCGGGCACAGGGACGCGGAGGTGGGGAGGTCGTCGTGTCCGACGATCGAGACGTCGTGGGGGACACGGAGTCCGCACTCGGCGGCGGCCAAATAGACGGCGTGCGCGATGTAGTCGCTGTTGGCGATGAACGCGGTCGGGCGCTGGTCTGCCGGACCCTGGAGTTCGCGGGCGATCGCGGCCTGTGCGGCGGTGGCGGACAGCTCGGTGGTGACCGCGATGGCGGTGAATCCCATACTGGCGCCCAGTGTTTCGAAGCGTTCCCAGCGTTCGGGGTCGGGGGACTTGTCCGGCGGGGCCACCACCATGGCTAATCGGCGATGACCGAGGCCGACCAGGTGATGCACGGCCAGGTCGACCGCGGTGCGATGGTCCGATTGCACGCTCATCGTGCCGGGGCCTGTCGTGTGGCTTGCCGCGTTGAGCAGGACGACGGGTCTGTTGGTCGCGGTGTGCCAGGCGTGCACATGGTTGCTGGCGCCGATCGGTGCGATGGCGAGCCCGTCCACCGCCCGGTTCTGAAATGCCTCGAGCAGCTCCTGTTCCCGATCGGGTTCGTAGCGGGACGACCCGACCATCACGTCGTAACCTGCTCTGGCGCAGGTCTCGTCGAACCCGTCGATCACGTCGAGGAAGTGCGGGTTGCGCAGGTTGCGGATGAGCAGGCCGAGCACTTTCGACCGTCGGGTGCGCAGCGCGACCGCGGTGGCATTGGGTTTGTAGCCGAGCTCGGCGGCCCGGGTGAGGACCTGTTCGCGCAGGCGCGCGCTCACGCCGGCGCGGCCTGCGAGCGCGAGGCTGACCGCCGAGATGGACACCCCGAGCGATTGGGCGAGGTCTCGCTGCGTGATCGGTTCCTTGCCAGTAGCCACAAGCCACACCCTAGCGAACAGAAGCTGAACCAAGATGACCGCTCACTGAACACTCGACCATCTCGGTGAGATGACCATGACTCGGCGCCTTTACCAGTGCTAAAACGTTTGAGTTGTTGCTGCTCTGCCAGGAAGGACCATCGTGTCTCGCGATGCCTTTACCGTCCTCGACTCGACGAAACTGACCCCGTTCCACCGCAAGGTGACGATCCTCTCCGCCGCCGGGATGTTCCTCGACGGCTACGACATCACGGTGATCGCGGTGGCACTGCCCGCCGTCACCAAACAGTGGCACCTGTCCGCACTGATGGTCGGCGCGCTGACCGCATCCGCCGTCATCGGAATGTTCCTGGGCGCCTTGGTGTTCGGTCGGCTCACCGATCGCCTCGGTCGCAAGAAGATGTACCTGTTCAACCTGATCGGCTTCGTGGTGTTCGCGGTGCTCGCCGCGTGTGCGCAGGACGCATGGCAGCTGTTGATCTGTCGGTTCCTGCTCGGACTCGCGCTCGGCGCGGACTACACGATTTCCACCTCGTTGCTCGCCGAGTACGCGCCTGCCAAGCGTCGCGGCAGCCTGATGTGCAGGCTGGGGGCCACCTGGTTCGTCGGCGCGGCATGCACCTACGCCTTCGCGCTGCTGCTGCTTCCGCTCGGCGACATCGCATGGCGGGTGATGCTGGTGCTCGGCGCGGTGTTCGCCCTGATCGTGCTGTGGATGCGGCGCAGCATCCCGGAGTCGCCGCGCTGGCTGGCGGCTCAGGGGCATCAGCAGGAAGCCGACGCGGTGCTGACCGAACTCGGCGAAGGCGAGGTGCGGCCGAGTGTCGGTGTGGCACAGGCGCAGACGTCGCCGTGGCGCACGATGTTCACCTTCCCGCTGCTGCGCATGGTGTTGTTCTGCTGTGGCTTCTGGTTCTGCTACACGCTGGCCTACTACGGCATCACGCTGTACACGCCAACGATTCTCAAGCAGGTCACCTCCAGCCAGGCGGGCATCTACACCGGATCGCTCATCATCGCGCTCCTCGGTGTCACCGGCGCGGTCATCGGCGTGAACCTGGTCGATCGGATCGGCCGCAGGCCGCTGCTGATCGTCGGATTCGCTGGCATGCTCACCGCACTCGCCATCCTGGCACTGTTGCGCAATCCCGGTCTCGCCGTTGTCGTTGCGCTGCTGAGCATTGCGGTGCTGTTCGCCAACTCCGGGCCGGGCATCGTGAACCTGGTCTACCCGAGCGAGGTCTTCCCGACCTCGGTCCGCGCCACCGCCAACGGGCTCGGCACCGCGGTTTCTCGCATCGGCGCGATCATCGGTACCCTGCTGCTGCCCACCCTCATCAAAGCCTGGGGACTGCACAACGTGTTGTGGATCTTCGTCGCCGCCGGTGCGACCGGCCTCCTCATCGCGTACACGCTTGCCCCGGAAACCAAGGGCAAGACCCTCGAGGAGCTGACCGAGCATCCGCTGAATGCCAAGGGCACCAGCGAGAATGCCGAAGCGGCGGTGGGCTGACCGCTATGTCCACCCTCGACCACACGATTGTGCCTGGCGAAACGATCGGCACCGGTAGCAGTACCGGCTATCGGGCATTGACCGACGGCGCAGGCGAACCCCATTGCCTGCGTACCGAACTCGCGGACCATGCGGGGCCGGTGACCGGAAAGTCCGTGCTGCGCTTCGTGCACCTCACGGATTTCCAACTCGCGGATCCGTTTTCGCCAGGCCGCCTCGACTTCCTGCAACGCCTCGCCGGGCGGCCGGGCTGGGACGCGATGTTCCCGGCCTACCGTCCGCAGGAGGTGGTTGCGCTCCAGGCCTTCGAGGCAGTGGTCAGGACGATCGGCGAACTCGGCTCCGTGCGTGCCGAGTTCGTCATCACCACCGGAGACAACACGGACAACGCGCAGCTCAACGAGTTGCGTGCGTTCCTCGCGCTGATGGACGGCGGCACCGAGCTCGATCCGGCCTTCGGCGCCACCGATCTGCGAACACACCCGTCGCACACGGTGTCCGGGGATTTCTACAACCCCGCGCCTGCCTCGCGGGACCGCTACAAGCGCGACCACGGGTTCCCGGATGTCCCTGGAGTCCTTGCGGCGGCGGCACATCCGTTCGTCACCCAGGGTGTCGGCATGCCGTGGCTTGCTTGCTTCGGCAATCACGATTGCCTGGCGCAAGGGCGTGCGCCGGTGACCGAGACGTTCCAGCGCCTGGTCACCGGCGGCAGGCGGCCGGTCGGGGCCGGGGAACTTCCGTACGACCCGATGGACCGTTACCTCGCCGATCCCACGGTGCTGTCGAATGGTCCAGCGGTGTCGATCGCGCCGGACGCGGATCGTCGCCTGGTCAGCCCTGCCGAGTACATCCAGGCGCATCTGGACAGCCAGGCGCATCCGCCCGGCCACGGATTCACTGAACAGAACCTCGTCGACGGCACGGCCTACTACTGCTACGACGAGATCCCCGGTGTCCGGGTGATCGTCTTGGACACCACCAATCCCGCAGGCCATGTCACCGGCAGTATCGGTCCGCGGCAACGGGATTGGCTGATCGATCGGCTCGTCGAGGTGCACTCCGCGCATCTCGACGCGGACGGCGTCGAGGTCGAGACCGGCAACCCCGATCGTGTCGTTCTCCTCGCCTCGCATCACGGCCTGACCATGCTCGACAACACGGTCGAAGGCCCGCAGGCTGACCTGCCGCGCTATCTCGCCGACGACATCGAGGCGGTGCTGCACCGGTTCGGCAATGTGGTGCTGTGGATCGCGGGCCACGAGCATCGCAATGCGGTGACGCCGCACCGCGGCGCGAGCGGCGGCTTCTGGCACCTCATCACCTCGGGCCTGTGCGAGTGGCCGTGTCAGGTTCGCCAGCTGGAACTACTACTGCCCGAACCGGATTCGGCCGATGCGGTGCTGATCATCCGGTCCACGATGATCGACCATGCCGCGCCGGTGCGACCTGGTACCGCGCTCGACCTGTGGGACCTGGCCAGCCTGCACCGGGAACTCGCCGCGAACGAGCCGAGCCGGGTCGGCGGCCCGCATTCCGCGGGCACCGCCGCCGATCGCAATGTCGAGCTGGTCGTCCCGATCAGCCAGGCGCTCGCCGCGGTACTGCGCGCCGAATAGCACTGCGCCGCACGGCGGCTGCGTGGCCATGGCTGGGAAGAGCCGCGCAGCCGGTCGGCCCGAACGGTGTCACACTTTGCGCGCCTATTTCGTCGTTCTATCGAGACATCAATAGAGCGAACGCACGCATCGCTCGAGTACCGGTAGGGGTCCTCCGATGAACGTTTCCTCGCACGGCGCCTCTCGTCCGAACACCGCGGCCGGTCGAGCGGACGGCAGATCGGCGACGGCGGTCCTGGGGTTGCTGTCGTTCGCCATGCTGATCGTGTCGCTCGATCAGTACATTGTCGTCGTCGCCTTGCCCGATATCGGCAGGGAGCTCGGCTATTCCGCGCAGACGTTGCAGTCGGTGATCAGTGCGTACGCGGTGGCATCGAGCGGCTTTCTGCTGTTCGGCGGGCGCGCCGCAGACCTGCTCGGCAGGCGTCGCGTCCTTGCGACGGGGCTTGCTCTCTACGCGCTGTCCTCGCTGGCAGGCGGACTCGCCACCGGCCCAGAGGTTCAGCTGACCGCGCGTTTTGTCCAGGGCATCGGTGGCGCGCTGGTTTTCCCTGGCACCTTGGCGTTGATCAATACCCTCTTCGCCGAGGGACCGGCACGGAATCGCGCGCTCGGGGTCTGGGGCGGTTCCGGTGCCGCGGGGTTGGTCATCGGCGTGTTGCTCGGCGGGATACTCACGCACGCGTTCGGCTGGGAAGCCGTGTTCTACGTGAACGTGCCGCTCGCCGGCGCCGCCTTTGCTCTCACCTTCGTCCTGGTCGATGCCGATCAACCCCGTGACGGGGCGCGCTTGTTCGACCTGCCCGGTGTGCTGTCCGCGGCAGGCGCCGTGACTTTGCTCGTCTTCGTGCTGGTTCAGGGCCCGAACCTCGGCTGGACCTCGCCGTGGATCATCGGTGCGATCGTCCTGTGGCTGCCCTTGCCGGTGACCTTCGTGCTCGTCGAACGGCGCAGTCGCGATCCTCTCGTGCCCGTCGCCCTGGTGCGCAACAAGAGTCTGCTGGTCGCCACCGCGACCGCGTTCATGTTCGCGGCCACCTTCGGGTCGCTGCTCTACTTCCTGTCCATCTACTTCCAGGACGTTCGTGGTTACGACGCACTGGAAACCGGTCTGGCATTTCTGCTGCCGACCGCGATGGTCGTCACCGGGTCGACGTCGGCAGGCCGGATCGTGACCCGAATCGGCTTGCGCCGCACCCTCTTTGCCGCCCTTGTTATCGGTGCGGTCGGGGCGCTTGCGCTCGGCCTCGCGATGACATCTGACGCCTCGTACGCGTCACTCGTGCCAGGACTCGTCGCGATGAGCCTCGGCGACGGCATCGTGTTCACCGCGATGTTCATCGCGGCCGCCGCCGGCGTCTCCGGCAGCGAGCAAGGCGTCGCGTCGGCCATCGCCTCCACCGGCTCCGGCATCGGCGCGGTAATCGGGCTCGCCGTCCTCGTTCTCATCGCCAATTTCGGTGTCGAAGGCGCCACGCACGCACAAACCCAGGTCGCCACCGCAACAGGTATCAGAACCGCCGTCTTCGTAATCGCAGGCGGCATCACGCTCACCCTCGCCATCGTCCAGCAACTACGGATCGCCCCGCATCCTGCCGGACCAGCCGCACAGGGCACCGCCGCAGGCCGCATTTAGCACTTCACCGCCACCGGTCGAGACCGGCTGAGCCGCTCGAGCTTTGGGATCGGAGGGGTCGAGCTCAATACTCGATGCTGCGGCTGATGCCGGATGCTGCGACTTGGAGTGCGGCGATGAGGCGGGCGCGGTCTCGGTGCAGGCTCGCGACGACGATGCCGACCGACGCTATGACGGTCTTGTCGCGGTCGTGGATCGGGACGGCGACAGAGCAGGCGCCGAGGCCCATTTCTTCGGCGGTTTGGGCGTAGCCCTCGAGGCGGACTCGGTGGAGTTCCTCCATGAGCCGGCCGGGCTGGGTGATCGTGTACGGGGTGACGCGGGTGAGGTTGGCGAGTACTTCGGCCTGGACGTCCTCGGGCGCGTGGGCTAGCAAGACCTTGCCAACGCCGGTGGCGTGCAACGGTAATCGGCTGCCCATGGTGCTGATGATCTGCACGGACGCGCGGCCGGACATCCGGTCCAGGTACAGCACCTGGGTGCCGTCGCGCACGGCCAGGTGCACGGTGGCGAGCGTCGCCGCGTAGACGTCCTGGAGGAACGGCGCCGCCACCTGCCGCAGATCGGTGTGGACGGGGGCGAGCAGGCCGAGATCCCACACCCGGCGCCCGATCTCGTATTCCCCGTCGGCGCGCCGCGCGAGCGCACCCCACGCGACCAGTTCGCCGACGAGACGATGTGTCGTCGGCAGCGTCAGTCCGGCGCGGCGGGACAGATCGCTGAGGGTCAAGCGTTTGTGCTCTGTGTCGAACGCACCGAGTAGAGCGAGTAGCCGCGACGCGACGCTCACCCCGGCGCTTGCGGCATTTCCGGCCACGGCACACCTCATTTGAACAAGCGTTTGACAGTCAACCTTGTGCAACCACACAATAGCCGCGCAATTATACGAACTTGTGTTCGGATAGCGAACAATAGCGAAGTGTTGAGGCACCATGTTTTCGTTCAATCGCCCCGGGATCACCAAGGCTGTCGCAACAATCGCCGCGGTGCTCGCGGCACATATCAGCGTCGTTTCACTTGCACCGAGCGCGAGTTCGCAGCCGATATCCGCCAACGAAGTCCAGCGTGGGATCGTCTACACCGGTCAGGGCCGGTCTCCGATGAAACTGGACCTGTACTTGCCGAAGGGCAACGATGCGGCGCTGCGCCCGCTCGTGATCTACATCCACGGCGGCGGGTTCACCAGCGGTGACCGCACCAATCTCGGTGCGCCGCTGCCGTGGGGAACCGTCGAGTCGAACGCGAACGAACTGAACGCCCGCGGCTACGCGGTGGCCAGCATCGACTACGGATTGGCCCCCGCGAATCAATGGCCTGCCCCGCTGTTCCACGTCAAGGCGGCGGTCCGCTGGCTCCGCGCGAACGCGGCGAACTATCGCATCGATCAGGATCGGTTTGCGGCATGGGGGGATTCGGCGGGCGGTTACTTCGCCACCATGCTCGGCGTCACCGGCGGTGTGGCCGAACTCGAAGGTCAGGACGGCACCCCCGGTGTGTCGAGCCGCGTGCAGGCGGTCGCCGACTGGTTCGGGCCGAGCGACTTCGTGACCATGCAGGAGCAGACCGTGATCGGCCTGCCGCACGATGTGGGTTCGCCGGAACATCTGTACCTCGGTTGCGCGCCGTCGGCCTGCCGGGACACCGCGCGGACCGCGAGTCCGGTCACCTACGCCGACCGCGACGACGCGCCCGTGCTGATCCAGCACGGCGCACTCGACCACATCGTCCCGATCGGCCAGAGCGTCGAGTTGGCCGGTGTGCTCACCAAAGCTGGTGTGCAGCACCAGTTTCACACGTACCAGGGCGCCGATCACGAATTCGCAGGGTTCGTCGACATGCGCGCGATCAAGCAGACGTTCTACGAATTCCTCGACAGCACACTGCGTCGCCGGTAATCATCCCGCGGCAACTGCGGGTACCGGCTGCTGCTTCCCCTGAAAGATTCGGAGTTCGAGCGTGACGAATGCGCCGTCGTCGGAGTACGTCCAGTCCATGGCCCGCGGGTTGGCCGTCATCAAGGCCTTCGATGTCTCGCATCAACGGCAGACGCTCAGCGATGTCGCGCGGCGGACCGACCTGACCAGGGCGACCGCGCGGCGCTTCCTGCTGACGCTCGTCGAGCTCGGCTACGTGCGCACCGACGGCTCGCTGTTCTGGCTCAGTCCGCGGGTGCTGGACCTCGGTTACAGCTATCTGTCCAGCATGTCGTTGCCCGAGCTGGCGGAACCGCATCTGGATGTGTTGTCCAAGCAGGTGTCCGAGTCCTCGTCGGTGTCGGTGCTCGATGGGGACGACATCGTTTACGTCGCGCGGGTCGCGGTCAGCCGGATCATGACGGTCTCGATCACCATCGGCACGCGGTTTCCCGCCGCCGCCACCTCGATGGGCCGGGTGCTGCTTGCCGGGCTGCCCGACGCGGATCTCGACGATTTCCTGCGCCGGGTGCCGCTGCCGCGGCTGACCAGTAGGTCGATTCATACACCGGACGCGTTGCGCATAGAGCTCGATCGGGTGCGGCGGGAAGGTTGCTGTGTGGTTGACCAGGAATTGGAGGTTGGCTTGCGATCGATGGCTGCCCCGATTCGCGACGGTGCCGGTGCTGTCGTCGCGGCGGTCAACATTTCTACGCAGGCCGCTCGCTACTCGTTGGAAGAGGTCTGGGACCAGCTGGTTCCCACCGTCCGCTCGGCCGCGGAGGCGATCTCGCGTGATCTCGCGCGCACCGAACGTCGCCGCAGCCATGTTGGATAGCTATCGGGTTTCACTCAGTGGAAGCACCTGGTAGCGCTTGAAGCGTACATCCCGCTATCTGTTACCAATGGGCACGGATATTGGGGATGGCGCTGTCGCCAGGGCATTCCCGGGTGCGCCCGCTCGACGGCACGTCCCCGCGCGTTCGGGATCCGTCGCAAATCAGCCGAACGACGCGGCCGGTCCCGGACCAGGGGACTTCGCCACCAGGCTGACCGAACTGTTCGCGGCGGCCGGGTCGCCGCCGACGACCTCGGTCGCGCACGCGGCCAACGCCCGGGTTCGCGAGGGCACACCCCAGCTCACCGAACAGCGGATCAGCGAATGGCGGCGCGGCAGCCGCACCCCGATGACCTTCGTCGCGGTGCTACCGGTGCTGGAGATGCTGATGGCGCGGGCCAAGGGCCGCATGCTCAGCGGTCACCGGGTCGACACCACCCTGCTGGACACGCGGCACTGGCACGAACTCTGGCGGGCCGCGCTGGCCGAGACGGGCAGCATCGACGTCGAACGCGAACCTTATCGCGGGCTGTGGCCGTACCGGGTCGAGGACAGCGACCTGTTCTTCGGCCGCAACCGCGCGAAACATCAACTGCACACGCTGATTTCGCGCGTCGAGTCGAGCAATACGATCAATCTGGCGCTGCTGGTCGGCCCGACGGGTGTCGGCAAATCGTCGTTGCTCGCGGCCGGTTTGCAAGGGGCGCCCGGCCCGCGCATCCCGATCGTCATGACGCCGGGCCACGACCCGATCGCGACGCTGGAGTCCAAGCTCGACGGTCTGCCACCCGGTCGCCGCCTGCTGCTCGTCGATCAGGGCGAGGAACTGTTCAGTCAGTGCGCCGACGAGACCCAACGCCACGGCTTCCTGATCGAGCTTGCGGCGCTCGCCGCACCGGGCGCCTCCTCGCCGACCACGGTGGTGTTCGCGATCGACACCGCGCACCTGCCGGAGTTGTCCCGCTATCCGGTGCTGATGGCGGCGCTGCGCGACCGATCGATGATGCTCGACCCGATGACGCAGGACGAACTGCGCGACGTGATCGTCCAGCCCGCGGCCGTGGTCGGCGTGCGGGTCGACCACAGCCTGGTCGAGGTGCTGCTGCAGGACCTGGCCGCCGTCGACGTGCAAAGCCCGGTGCGGTTGCCGCTGCTGTCCTTTGTGCTCACCACGACCTGGGCGAACCGCCGGGGTAAGACGCTGGCGCTTGCGGCCTATCGGGAAGCGGGCGGCATGGAGGGCGCCTGCGCGTACGGCGGCGAAGTGTTCTGGTCGCGGCTCGACGCCAGGCAGCAGGCGGCGGCACGACATCTGTTGCTCGCGTTGACGATCACCGGGCCGACGGCGGTGCTGCGCAATCGCATGCCGATCGAGGTGCTGCTCGCCGAGTCGCCGGACCCGGACGCGACCAGGGCGGTGCTCGCCCGGTTGACGAAACTGCGGATGATCGTGCAGCGCAACGACGACATCGAGCTCGCGCACGATCAGCTGCTGTCCGGCTGGCCGAGGTTGGCCGAATGGCTGTCGGAGGAAAAGGAATTCGCACTGGCCAGGCAGCGGATCGAAGCCGACGCGCGGGAATGGGCGGCCCAGGATCGTCCGGAAGCGTTGCTGTACGCCAAGACTCGGCTGGCGGACGCGGTCGAGCGGATGGCGCGCACGCAGTCGTCCAACCGCCTGGCCAAGGAATTCGTCGCCGCGTCGATGGCAAGGGGACGCAGGCGCGCGGTGCGCAGGCGGTGGATCCTGGCCGGGGTCGCCACCCTCCTCGTGGTGGCTCTCGGCTCGGCCGTCGCGGTGGTCGCTCAGCGCGCGAGCATCGCGCAGCAGCGAAAAGACGGGTGGCTCGGCGCGATCGTCGCCGAGTCGGAGCGGCTCGAGACCATCGATCCCGGGCTGTCCGCCGAACTCGCGCTGGCCGCGTACCGCATCAACCCGGACGATCCCGGCGCCCGTGCCCGCCTGCTCGCCGCGCAGGTGACCCCGCTCGATGTCACCTCCGCGGCGGCGCATGAGGGCCCGGTGCGCAAGCTCGCGTTCAGTCCGAGCCGAAACCTGCTGGCCAGCGCGGGGAGTGACGGCATGGTCAGGCTGTGGGACATGGCGGACCCACGGGCGATCACGCCGGTGGCGGCCGGCCTCGGCGGTCATCGTGGCGACGTCCAATCGGTGGTGTTCGCGCCCGACGGCAACACGTTGGCCAGTGCGGGCGATGACGGCACCCTGCGGATTTGGGACGTCGCGAATCGGGCCGCACCGGATGAGCTCGGATCATTCGACACCGGAACACCCGCCACCGCAGTCGTTTACCTGCCCGAGGGGCACGTCGTGGTCGTCGCGGGCACCGACGGCACGCTGTCCTTGGTGAATGTGGATGTGCCGCAGGCGATGCGTCGAGTGACGCCGCCGATCCCCGCCACCGACAAGGCGATCAGAGCGATCGCGATCGCGCCGGATCGGCCGGTGCTCGCCAGCGCGGCGGACGACGGCACGGTGCGCTTGTGGAGCGTGCGCGAGACCGGTCTGACGCCGATCGGTGCTCCGCTGGACGGCGAAGGTGGAAGGCAGACAGTCGAATTCGGACCGAACGACTTGCTCGCGACCGGTAGCGCGGACGGCGTGCTGCAGGTGTACGACGTCAGAGACCCGGCCCATCCGCACCGCATCGATGCGGAACAGGCCCGTCGCGTGCCGGTCGCGGGGATGGCGTTCGCCGCGGACGGGCAGGTGCTGCTCGCGGCCGACGCCGACGGCACCGCCCGCGTCTGGAACATGCGACACCGGGATCGAATCACGCCCACCGGCTGGGAGATTCACGGCGCGAGCGGCTCGATCCAGTCCATTCTCGTGGTATCGGAGACGCAGGTGGTCACCGCGGGCACCGACGGCAGGATCCGCGCATGGCGGGCCCCGCAGGTGCAACTTCCGCTGCTCTTCGACGGCTCGCTCAGCTCGGTCGGCTTCGGAGGTGCGGGCAACCTGGTCGTCAGCGGACTGCGCGACGGCGCGGTCGGCGTATGGGATGCGTCGTCCCCGCTGTTGGGCCGGGCGCTGAGTGAATTCGACGCAGGCACACCGGGCAAGCACGGCACCCAGGTGGCGCTGCGTTCCGACGACAAGCTGCTGGCGACGGTGGGCGGCGGCGACGTGCGGCTGTGGAACCTGGCCGATCCGGCCAGGCCGGTGCCGATCGGCCAGCTGCCCGGCGCGGGGGTCACCGCGCCGCTCGCGTTCACGTCGCGCGGCGATCGGCTGCTCACCGGTGTCGGCGGCCGGTCGCTGCAGATGTGGGATGTGTCCGACCCCTCGGGTGCGCGTCCGCTCGGCAAGGTGCTGCCCGGCTACGACAGGGAGATCACCGTCGTGGCGTTGTCGCCGGGTGGCTCCCGGGTCGCGGCCGCCAACGACAATCGGCGAATCGACCTGTGGGACATCGCGAATTCCGACGAGCCGGTGTCGATCGCACTCGACTCGCACGGCTCGAACCTGCGCACCCTGGTGTTCAGCCCGGACGGTACCCGGCTGTTCGGCGGCGACGACACCGGCATGATTCGCTCGTGGGACGTCACCGATCCGCGCCGGGTCCGCGAACTCGGCGCCGTGCGCGGACACACCGCGACGGTGCGGACACTGGCCATCGACAAGTCGGGCAGGCGGCTGGCCTCCGGCGGCGACGACCGCACGGCCCGGCTGTGGGACATCGACGACGTCGCCGCCATCACCCCGCTCAGCACGCCGATCAACGTCGACGTCGGCTGGACGTGGTTCCTGCGGTTCGATCCACGCGACGAATCCCGGCTGCTCGGCATCGGCGACAAGACCTCGGCCGAGCTGTACGTGGAACCGGACCAGGTGGCGACGTACCTGTGTGCGTCCTCCGCACCGCGGATCGACGACACGATGTGGCGTGAGCTGTTCCCCTCGGTGCCTTACACCGCGCCGTGCTCCTGATCGGCCGGGCGCAGTAGCCACCCCCGCAGCGCCTCGGTGACTTCGGCGGGGCGTTCCTCGGTGATGAAATGGTCGCCGCCGTCGATGCGGACGAGAGTGGCGTACGGGATGCGCTTGGCGAGCTCTTCGGCTGTGCGCCAAGGGATTCCGCGATCACGGTCGCCCCAGATCACCGTGGTCGGGCAGCGGATGTCCGCGAGTCCGGCGGCCAGTTCGGGCCGGACCCGAACCTGATAGCCCGCGAGGAAATGCGCGTACCAGCGGCGGCCTGCCGTGGTGTCGAGGAAGGCGAGATAGCGTGCGAGCTGCTCGGTGTCGAAGGATCCGTTGCGGACGTATGGTGCGAGCCCGAGCCGGTGCGTCCACTCGATCGCGGGCGCGGTGACGATCCGTCGCAGCAATGGCCGCCGTGCCAGCGCGGTGAGCAACCCGAACTGCAGATAGAAGGGCGCGGTGAAAGTGCCGTGGGCCCGGGAGTTCAAGATCGCGAAGCGACGGACCCGCTCGGGATGGCGTTCGACGAAGCCCAGTCCGAGAAACCCGCCGTAGTCGTGGCAGGCGAGATCGACTCGATCGAGCCCCAGCGCGTCGAGCATGCGGCCGATCCGCGCGACTTCACTGTCGTAGTCGCAGCTCAATGCGGTGTCGCGGGCCGAGTCGCCCCAGCCGAACCAGTCGGGCGCGATCACCCGCCGCGATCGCGACAGCGGCCCGATCTGGTGCCGCCAGGTCGCATGACTTTCCGGCCAGCCGTGCAGCAGCACCAGCGGATCGCCGTGTCCCACATCGACATAGCGCAGCGCGACGCCGTCGACCTCGATCTGCTTCAGCGCGAATGCTGGCACCTGCGCGAGTGTGTCGGGCTTCATCCCGGTCCCCTTTCCCTTTTCTGTATCGTCGCGGACATGGGGCGGCCAGCACTTCCGGAAACGTGCGCTGACGCGACGGCGGTCGCGGTGGCGCCCGCGCGGCTGTGGCTGCGACTCGGCCACGCGGTGTATGTCGGACCTGGCATGGCGCTCGGCGCGCATTCGAGCGCGATCGCCTGCCTCGGTGTCGGGCTCGACAACACCTTCCGGGTGCGGGTCGCCGACACGCCCGACATCACCGCACGCAGCTTCTTGTTCCGGGCCCGCGTCACCCACCACATCCTCGACACCGACGTCCGCAAGCTGTTCTGCTACTTCGATCCGACCTCGACCGCCATGGCTCGTGCCCTCGGCGGCATGCGCCGCACGGTCCATGGTTTCGCCATCGATCACCGCAACGAGGCCGAGCTCATCGCGCTCAGCGGCGAACCGGACCCCGATATCGAGAAATTCCTGGAGCTGGCCAGCATCCCGGCGCCGACCATCCGCGATCCGCGGATCGCCGCGGTCGCCGCCGCCATCCGCGACGATCCGACCCAGCGGCAGCGGGCCGCCGAAAAGGCCGCCGCCGCAGGGTTGTCCACGTCCTACTTCCTGCGTACCTTCGCCGAGCAGGCGGGGACCAGCTTCCGCCGCTACGTGCAGTGGGTGCGAATGTTGCACGTGGCCAAGGCGTATGCCGCAGGATACGACCTCACCAGGGCGGCCACCGACGCGGGCTTCGCGTCCCCCTCGCACTTCAGCGACACCTTCCGCGCGATGTTCGGCCTCACACCCACCGCCTTCGTCGGCATTCGCGGCGAGCTGCACATCCTGGATTGACCCGCCAATCTCAAACTGGCAGTCGCAACCGAACATTCGGTGGACCGATACGGAATGATGTTGTGTCGTGGTGGATTACATGCCGATCTTCGACCGGGTCCGTGGCTGTCTGCTGGGTGGGGCGGTGGGTGATGCGCTCGGCTGGCCGATCGAATTCCTCCGGCTGGAGCAGATACGTCAGCGGTACGGCCCCGACGGGGTGACGGGCTTCCTGCCACAGCATGCGGTCGGTGCGCCGCAACAGATCACCGACGACACTCAGCTGACACTGTTCACCGCGGAGGGACTGCTGCGCTGCCCGCCGGACGCCGACCCGCTGCCCGCGCTGCGCCGGGCGTATCTGCGCTGGCTGGAGACGCAGCGACAGAAGAAGCCCGCGCGCGACGTCGACGGCTGGCTGGCCGGCCTGCCGTTCCTGTATGCGGTGCGAGCCCCGGGCAACGCGTGCATGTCCGGATTGAATCAGCAGGCCCGCGGCTACGTCGCCCCGACCTCGTTGGATGCGGCAGGGCCGGTGAATCCGGGGTCGAAAGGGTGCGGCACGGTCATGCGTTCCGCGCCGTTCGGGCTGGCAGGCATGGGTCCCGAGCGCGCGTTCACCACGGCTGCGCTTGCCGCGCAGTTGACGCACGGGCACAGCACCGGCTACCTGGCCGCGGGTGCGTTCGCGGCGCTGATCGACCGGGTGCTCGACGGAGTCGAATTGCCCACGGCCGTGCAGCAGACCATCGGTCAGCTCGCGCAGTACCCGGCGGGCGGAGAAACCGCGGCGGCACTGACTCGCGCCGTCGAGCTGTCCGAACAGCCCGCCGCCGCCGAGCAGGTCGAGCAGGTCGGGCTCGGGTGGATCGCGGAGGAGTGCCTGGCCATCGCGGTGTACAGCGCTTTGCATGCGGCCGAGTCCGGCGACGTGCGGGCGGCGCTGCTGCTGTCGGTGAATCACTCCGGTGATTCCGATTCCACGGGGGCGGTGGCGGGCAACCTGATCGGCGCCATCCATGGTGTTTCCGGATTGCCGATGGAATGGGTCTCCGAGGTCGAGGGCCGCGATGTGTTGGTCCAGGTCGCCGATGACCTCGTGATGAGTTCGCGGCTCGGTGACCGGTCGGCGCTCGCTGCCAGGTACCCGGTCGATCAAGCGTTGTAACCGGCGCTGTCTCGCGTGCCATACGCAACGCAACAGCATTCAAATTGCAAGTGGCGCAACATTTATTGCACTGCTTGCGAACACGTGTGACTTGGGTCATCCTTTCCCGATCGCAGAGATCAACTGCGGACGGAAGGAGAAGCTGGTGCGCGAAGGTGAGCTGGGACGGCGGCGCATGCTCGGATTGCTCGGCGGCGCGGCGGGGGTCGCGATGGCGGGCGGCATGGTGCGACCCGCGATGGCGGGCGCGGCGCCGGGGGAGCGGGCGTTCGTCGGCTGCTATACCTCCAGCGGTGCAGGCGGATCCGGCATCGGGGTGGTCGGCGTCGACGCGGCTACCGGTCGGCTGGCCGTGGAAAGCATTGTGGGCACAGCGGATCCGTCGTACCTGGCGCTGTCGCCGGACGGTCGCTTCCTGTACGCGGTGAACGAGGGCTCCGGCGCAGGCACCGTCACCGCGATCAACCTGCGTGCTACGCCCACCGTGCTGAATACCGTTGCGGTGCAAGGCGATGGGCCGACCCACCTGTGTGTCACCCCGGACGGCCGCTACGTGCTGACCGCGAACTACACCTCGGGCAGTGTCAGCGTGCTCGCGGTCGACGGCGGCAGGCTCGGCGCGGTGACCGATGTCGCCCAGCATTCCGGCACCGGACCGGATCCCGAGCGGCAGTCCGAACCGCATGCGCACCAGGTGCTGATCGATCCCTCCGGCGGCTGGGTGCTCGCGGTCGACCTCGGCGTCGATTCGATTTACGTCTACCGGTTGGTCGACGGCAAACTCGACCAGCACGCGCAGGTCGCGATGGTGCCTGGCAGCGGACCGCGGCACCTGGTCTGGCACCCCGACGGCTGCCGGGTCTTCGTCGCCAACGAGCTGAATTCCACCGTCACAGTGTGTGATTGGCGCGCCGATCGGGGCGAACTGCGCCCCGGCGTTTCGATTCCCGCCGATCAACTCACCGGCGGTGAGCGCAACTATCCCTCGGCGCCGGTGGTGTCGCGGGACGGTCGATTCCTCTACCTCGCCAACCGCGGCCACGACAATATCGCGACCTTCGCGGTGGCAGGCGATTTCCTGGTGCCGCTCGGCACCACGCCGTGCGGCGGCAAGTTCCCTCGCGATCTGCGGCTGAGCCCGGACGGTCGACGACTGTATGCGGCCAACCAGAAGTCGAACTCGGTGACCTGCTTGGTCATCGACCCAACGACCGGGCTACCGGCCGGACCATCGACCGCGCTCGAGACCGCTGCGGCCACCTGCGTGCTGTTCGGTTAGGCTGGCGCAGTGTGCAATTCGGGCCAGAGCACCTGGTCGGGCGGGCACAGGCTGGCCGATCGAGTGGTTGGCACCGGTCCGGTGCCCGGGTCGAAGGCCCACTGGGAGATCGGTCCGGCCGCCTTCCACCGCAGTGCACCGGTCGCGTCGGCGACCACCTCGTAGACCGCCTCGCTGCCACCGACGAGCTGAGTGCCGACGCAGTAGTCGTTGTATTCCGTGCCCGGCTGCTGTGCGCCGAGACTGAACGCGCCTGCGGGTCGGGTGACAGCACCGGGATTGGCGACGGTGCTCGGCGTGTTGGCGGCCACGCCGAGGACCCATTGCGGGGTGCCCCGACCGCCGATCGTGCAGGTGAAGACTCGTCCACCCGCGACGACGGTCGTTCCTTGCGCATGCGGAGCGCCTGCCCAGAGGCAGTCGGTGCCCGGCTCGGCGGTCGCCTGGCCGGTGGACACTGCAAGCAGGCCGAGTGTGGCGGCTGCAGCGATCGAAAGTGTCACTGCGCGAAGCAATTTCGGCGTGCCTGCGGTGACGGGAGCGGGGGATGCGGTTTCGGCGTTGAGCATGGTTCCGACGATAGAAATCGGTTGTCCCACACGGCATCACGCCGCAGCACTAAATGCCGTTCATACCGTGGATGTAGGGGTGAACCCGTATTGCGAGATGCGGGATAATCCTGATCCCCGACAGAAGAATTCAATGTAGCGCGGTCGCAGCGGGGTTCGCAAGGTCCCTCTCACGGGTGCAAGAGTGGTGGTCGCGACCTTATGCTCTGGACCAGTCTCTCTTCTATGTTCGATCACGCTTCGATTGGGGAGGGCGTAACGGCGACGAGGATCTCGAGGGTCCCGGCTCTGGTTATCGCGCGGAGCTGGATTGTATCGGTTCAAAGCTGAGTAGACGCCGTATCGCTGGCACTGATGTCGAGTAGCCGCGGCGCGGTGCCTTCGTCGACTGGAGAGAACAGATAATGGCTCTTGATAATCGTGTCGATGTGACGTATTCGCGAGGGGATCACGAGGTATCGCGTGCGCACGAATGGCTTTCCCGGATGTCGTCGATTCCGGTGGAGCGCGTCCCGGTTGCACTGATCGCGCCGGGTTATTCGCCACGAATTAATACCGGTACCAAGGACGATCACGTCCGCTTGCTCACCGAGGCGCCGACGCCGCTGCCCGCGATCATCGTGCACCGCACCACGATGCAGGTCGTCGACGGCGCGCACCGGCTGGCGGCCGCGGTGGCGCTCGGGCACGAGACGATCGAGGTCAGATACTTCGACGGCAGCGAAGAAGACGCGTTCGTGCTGGCCGTGCAGGCGAACGTCGCGCACGGCCTGCCACTGTCGCTGGCCGAGCGCAAGGCGGCGGCCCGACGGCTGGTTGCCTCGCATCCGCAGTGGTCGGACCGGCTGATCGCGGGCATCACCGGGCTGTCGCACAAGACCGTCGGCGCCGAGCGGCGTCGTTCAGCCGGGGAAACTTCCCAGGTGAACACCCGGGTCGGCCGGGACGGGAAGGTCTATCGGCGCGAGGTTTCCGAGGGGCGCGGCATCGCCGCGGAAATGATCAAGAGCAGGCCCGACGCGTCGCTGCGGGAGATCTCGAAGCAGGCGGGCATCTCACTGGGGACGGCAAAAGACGTGCGCGACCGCCTTTCTCGGGCCGAGGCGCCCGACGCCCGATGTCAGCAGGCGGGCAAGCCTGCCTCCTTCACCCCGATCCGACGGGTGCCGGACGACGCCGAGGACGCCGCGGCCGTGCTCGGCGGCGCCGCGGCGGCGAAGCTCGGCGATCTCGGCGAGCTGACCGACCGCGGCGGACGGTCGACCGCTGCTCCGGTACAGGAACTGATTCTGCGCGGCCTGCGCAACGATCCCGCGCTGCGCTTCAACGACAAGGGCAGGACGCTGCTGCGCCAGCTGGCCGCCTCGATCATGGATATCCGGACCTGGGGTCAGCTGACCACCGAAGCTCCCGGCCATTGCGTCGATACGCTCGCCAGGCTCGCCCGCGCGAACGCCAGATCATGGCATGAACTCGCCGACAAGCTGGAGAGCCAGCCCGTGCCGAGCGAGGACGCGCAGTAAGGACTACGCCCGTGGCGCGCAGTCGAGCAGCATGAAGAGCGGTCGGCGGAAATTCTCGTTCCACCACGGATCTTCGGTGCGCTGCTGTGCCGTCGGATGTGGTTCGCGCAGGTCGGTGATGACGAATCCGGCCTCGGTGATCATCCGAATATAGGCCTCGAGCGAATAGAACTGCTGGACCGAGGCGACCGGCGAAACTCGCCCGGCGACATCGAACTTCTGCTCGACGGTGCGCACACCGAAATAGGCATCCATCGACAGCGCGGCGGCGTCGTCACCGTCGCGTTCGGCGCGTGCCGCGTAGAAGCACGGATGCATACCGAGCAGGATCAGTCGTCCGGTCGGGCGCAGCACCCTGGCGAATTCGTGGAAACGCTTGCCCGGCTGCGAGATACCGTTGGGCAAGCGATTCGCGATCACCAGATCGACGCTGTTGTCCGCCAGCGGAAGGGCCGCGACGTCGGCGTAATGGAAGGCTGTCACGTCGAGCCTGGCATCAGGATGCGTCCGCGCCGCCTCGATGAACTCCGCGCACGAGTCGACGCCGTGCACAAAGGCGGCGTTACGTTTGACGAGCTCTCGGGTGAGATAGCCTTCGCCGCATCCCGCGTCGAGGATTTCCAGGCCGGTACAGTCGCCGACGATATCCAGCAATGCGGGATCGGTGACGCGTATTTGATACTCGTCCAGCTCGCCGCGCACGATGTCGATCCAGAACTGCGCATTGCGTGCATAGGCGGAAGACACGCGCTCGTCACCCAACATCCCGACCTCATGTTCTGCGGTTGTTGCTACAACATGGATGTCAGTAGCTTAGTACTCGCCGCAAGCACACGCTTGTCCAGGACCGCCTGCTCCAGGCGATCGCTCAGCGCACGGGCCAGCACATCCGAGGCAAACAGCGGATCGTGCTCGCGCAGTACGGGTATCGCCGACGTGACCAGATAATGCAGATACGCTTCGTTGCTGCAGCAGATATCCTTGACCACCTCGGCCGCGGTATTCTGCAAACTTCCCCGCGCCGGTAACGAGAAATCGGGGGAGCGCGGCATATCGGCGTAATAAGAAGCCATCGACCACAATTCGTTGCGCCGCAACAGCGCATTGTTGTCCAGGCTGCGTGCGTAGGCGATCGAGGTATCGGTGTCACCGGCTTGGAGCAGCACACCGACGATGCCGCTCCGATAGGCGAACGCCGAATTGCGTTCGCGGGCATGCGGCGTGGTGTCGGCGGGGACGGCGCCGGTCAATTTGGTCAGCTTGTGCACGAGGATTCCGTAGCCGACCGTCGTATGCAGTGAGTTGGTGCCGCCGTCGAGGACGTCGATCAGCTGCAGGCCCTTCTCGATCAGCGGCGCGGTATCGGCGAGCAGCCCGCGCTGCTCGTCCGCGAACAGTGCGTTCAACGCCAAATCCTGGCTGACACCCCAACATCGGGCCAGGTTGAGCACGGTTTCGTGCGGGTCGAGCCGCATCATGCTCGACGCGGCGGCGAGCGTAGTGGCGACGTGCTGGGCCGAGCGGCTGTCGGTCAGCAGCGAGCCGACCCGCCCGTTCGAGACCTCCAGTCCGACGTCGTCGCACTCGCGCAGAATGCTGCCGAGGCGCGAGCCGTAGCTGCGCCGGGTGACGTAATCCGACAGCCCGGGCAGCACCGCGATCAGCTGCTGCAGCGTCGCCCCCGAAACACGATCGAGCCAGAACTCGTTGCGCCACAATCTCGACAGCGTGCTGGCCGGCAATTTCGACAGGAAAACCACATCGGCCATGCTGAGCATGGCGGCTTCGGCGAGGGACTCCAGCGGCTGCGGGGAGAAGAGCAAGGACCCGTCTGCCGGAACACTCATACCAGATCTCACCCCCAAGAGCGGTAGCCGCCGATATCATCGAATTGCGCTCGTGCGCAAGGACTATCCCACCCGCGGAACTACGATGGTGGCCGGTGTCCTCGGCCCCTATAGTGTCAGACTTTCTTCGAAATCGCGTTCGGTTGCGAAAAGTTACCAGGTGAACACTGAGCGCAGTGCATACCGGGTTCCGAGGATGTCCGATATCTTGCCGGTCTGCCGCTCCGCCAGTGGTTTTAGTTCGTTACGTTCGTGCTTCGGCACGGGTAATTGCTTGTTTCCGAGAGGAACTAGCTGAAAATGGCGACCACTTCATCGGATACACGGCGTGGTCACAATTCATTGCTATTGCGGTTCCCTCGACCACGATCCTTTGCGATGGGCAAGCATCGTGCGGGTGCGGCACTCGGCGAATCCGCCACGATCACCCGGCGAACGGCGGCCGATCGACGGTGCAGGCGGTGCCGTGGGCGGGCAACTCCAGGTCGATGAGATAGCGCTCCTGCAAGGCCGTGACGCAAGCGCCCGAGGGTTGGTGTCCATAGCCATCGGTGACGACGACCAGGCGGGCGTTGCGCAGTGTCCGCTCCGCTCGATACGCCGCGGTCACCGGCGTCGCCGGATCGAATCGATTGTTGAACAACAGCGCGGGGACGTCCGACCGCAACCCCCACGGTCCGGAATACCGTTGCGGGTAACCATCTTTCGGCGCGGCCCAGGAGGCGCAAGGCTGCCGCATGTACAACCAGAACGGTCCGTACACCGGCGCGACCTCGGCGACCTCCTCGGCCAGGCTCGGCCACGACTCTGGGTGGCGGGCGAAGGTGTTGTCCGCGCACGAGATCGCGGTGTAAGAGTCGAGATAACCTGGCGTCATCGTGCTGGCGCGCAACACTTCTCGCACCACATTCGCGTCGCCCGCGGCGCCGCGTTCCAGTTCGGCGAGCACGCGGGCCAGGCGCGGCCAACCCTGGTCGGGGTCGTAGAGCAGGGTGGCGTGTGCTTGCACGATCTCGTCGTAGGTCAGCCCGACCGACCCGTCGCCCGTCCCGACCATGATCGGACCCCGACGGGAGCGCGCGAGCAGTGCGTCATCGCGTGACCGGAGGTCGGCCTCGGTGGCGGGTCCGCTCGCGAAGGCACAGCGCGCGCCACCTGCCTGCGCACACAGCCGGAGGAACTCGCCGAGCACCTCCTGGGTGCCGATCGCGGTTTCCGCGATGACACTGCGAGTGTCGCTGGTGTAGGCCTCGGGATCGATCATCGATGTGAGCTGAAGCGCGCGGACCCGGTCGCTGAACAGCGCGCCGTACACCGCGCCGAGGTAGCTGGCGTAGGAGCCACCCTGATAGGTGAGCTTCGGCTCGCCGACCGCTCGGCGCAGCAGGTCGAGGTCGCGCGCCGCGTCGACGGTGGTGAGATGCCCGACCAGCCCGGCGCCGTGGGTCGCGCAGCCCGCCGCGTGTTCGCGGCTGCTGCGCTCGTCCGCACGTTCCTGCTCCTTGTTCGCGGGTGGAATCGCGGTGCCCTGCCAGAACTGTTGCTGCTCAACGGGATCGGCGAAGCAGCGGATCTGGGCGCTGCGGCCGACACCGCGCTGATCGAAGGTGACAACGTCGAAGCGGCGGCTCACCTCGCCGGGGAACAGCTCACCGCTGGCCGCCCAGCCGAAGCCGGAGTCGCCGGGCCCGCCTGCCGCGGCGAACAGCGTGCCGATGCGGGCGGCGGGATCGCGGGCGAGCTGCCGGATCACCGCGAGCTCGAGCTTGGCCCCGTTCGGCTGCGCATAGTCGACGGGCACCTCCGTCGTCGCGCACTGATATCGATCCAGCTCGGGTTCCTGGCACGGCGTCCAGGTCAGGGTCGGCGTCGGGACCGCGTCGGCCTGTGCGACGAGCCGCGCCGCCATCGGATTCGACGACTGGGCGCCGAGTCCGGTCGAATACGAACATCCGGTGAGCGCGGACACCGTCGCGGCGACCGCGGCGAGTACGACGAACCTCCAGATATGCATACTGCCTATCGTGTGCCGCCCGGTCCGGCGCCGTCGTCCTCCTTTGTGACCACCGCCGAATGTCATCCCACCTGTGCCGCGGTGAGCGGCAGCCTGGCCACCACCCGCCAGCCGCCCGCGTCGGGTCCGGCCGAGATGGTGCCGCCGAGTGCCGTCGCGCGTTCCCGCATCGTGACGAGTCCACGCTGCGTGCCGGTCGGTGGCGCGGCCAGGTTGCCGACCAGGCCCGCCGGATTGTGCACGGCGATGGCCAGCGCGGTTGCCTCCGTGTGCATGTCGATGTCGATCGGCTGTCCCGGCGCGTGTTTCATTGCATTGGTCAGCGCCTCCTGGACGATGCGATAGGCCGCCTGATCGACCGCGCTCGGCAGCGCGGCGTCGTCGATCGTGGTGTGCACGCGCACCGTGATCCCGGCGGCGCGGGCCGCGTCGACGAGCAGGGGCAGCTGGGCGAGTCGTGGTGGCGCGGTGAGGTCGTCGGTGGGGCCGTCGTCGCTGCTGAGCAGGCCGATCATGGTGCGCATCTCCTGCAGCGCGTTGACGCTCTCGGCCCTGATCGAGCCGATGACGCCCGCCATCGGTGTGTCGGTGCTCCGGCGGGCAAGCACGCCGAGGGTGGCCTCGGATTGGATGGCGATCGCCGACAGGTGACCGGCGATCACATCGTGCAGATCTCGCGCCATGGTTTTGCGTTCCTCGGTCACCGCCGCGCGCAGATCCAGCTCGGCGACCAGGCTCATCGCCTGTGCCCTGATGCGTTCGGCATCGGCAATCGCCTTGTGCGAGTAGACGGTGGTCGCCCACCAGATGGGTGTCGCGACGAAGGCGACCGCGAGCGCGGCGGCCAGCACGGTGCTGCGCCAGTCGCCGGTGACGAGCAGCGTGGCGAGTATGGCGGCCGCGGCGAGCGTCGCGCAGCTGGTCGCCACCAGACGCGGCAGGTTACCGCGCGCGTACAGCACCGCCGCATAGATGAGATCGGAGAACAGCAACCAGATCGGGACGGAGGGGCCGAGCGCGAAATCGATGGCCAGCGGGCCGATTCCGAACAGCAGCATCGGGACGGGGAGCCTGCGTCGCAGGAAGGTTGCCAGGCACATGACGACGAGCAGCAGCATCCGCACCGGCAGTGCGGGTTTGGGGGCGTCGGTGATCGTGTCGAGGCCGGCGAGGTACAGCAGCATGCCTACCGCGAACACGAAGACCGCGATCAGCGCGTCCCGTGTCGTCGCCGACAACGTCGACAAGTAGCTCACTCGGCCATGACAGCACACGAGGTGGCGGCCGAGGGTCCGCCGAAAGTAGGAGGCGGATCGACCCGATGGGGGACATACCGGAGGACCCCGCGGCGTTAAATTCTCGGAAAGAAGCAGGATTATAACCAGAGGGGACTCGAGCGAACTGGTTAGGATAACACCGGGCGTTAGTCGGGGTGTGGGAATTGCGAACTTCGAAGCGCTGTCAGTCGCCTACCAAGTGAAGCGTTGACATTTCTGAAAGCCGCTGTTTTACTTCCCCGTGGAAATAACGTTGACATTACCGCCGACATGATGTCGGGAGTGATGAAGGGGGTTTCCGCTCGTCACGTCGGCGTCGATCGAGTTCAACTGGGGACAGGTGGGATGATGACGCATAGTGACGGCCGTGAAACTGCGTTGCCGAGCGGGGGTGAAAAGTCCCCTTTGCACGAATGGCTTGCCAAGGCGTCGTCGATTCCCGTGGAACAGGTTCGCGTCGAATTGATCGCCTACGGTCATTCACCGCGTTTCACGGCGGGCACCGGCGCCGACCGAACGAGCGCCGATCATGTGCGGGTGCTCATCGAGACCGAGTCCGAGCTGCCCGCCATTATCGTCCATCGCGCCACCATGCGAGTTATCGACGGCGCGCACCGATTACGCGCGGCGATCGCACTCGGGCGACCGACGATCGCGGTCAAATACTTCGACGGATCCGATGATGATGCTTTCGCGCTCGCGGTGCAAGCCAATGTGGCACACGGACTTCCGCTCACACTCGCCGAACGCAAAGCGGCGGCGCGCAGGCTGGTGTACTCGCATCCGCAGTGGTCGGACCGGCTGATCGCCGGCGTTATCGGGTTGTCGCACAAGACCGTTGGCGCGGAGCGGCGGCGTGCAGGTGGGGAAAATGCCCGCCTGAACACCCGGGTGGGCCGGGACGGCAAGGTGCACCGGTTGACGGTCTCGGAGGGCCGGGGGGTCGCCGCCGAGATCATCAAGAACAACCCGGCGGCCTCGCTGCGGGAGATTTCCAAAGAGGCGGGGATATCCGTCGGTACCGCCAAAAAGGTCCGCGACCAGTTGTCCGGGCCTAGTGACGGTGTGCCGAGGCAGGCGGTCGAGCCGCCCGTGCAACGACTGCGTGGCGGTCCGGAACCGGCGGGCCGGTATCGCAGGGTTCCGCCTGCGACGGTGACCTCGACGCAAGAGGCAATCCTGCGTGCGCTGCGCAACGACCCGGCGCTCAGATTCAACGACCGGGGCAAGGTGCTGCTGCGCCGCCTGGCCGGATCATTCACGGATATTCATGCGCTGCAAGAACTCGCGGCCAGTGCGCCGCAGCACACGCGCGATTCCTTGGCCAAATTGGCGAGGGCTAATGCCAGAAGCTGGCAGGAGTTGGCGAGCAGGCTGGACGGCGGACTCGATCGCGCACAACCGGATTCGGATATCAATCGGACCGGATAGCTCAGCGCCACTCGTAAAGGGGGCATCGCCGGCAACGGCGGTGCCCCCAATTTCTTGGTAGCCCCGGTCGGTCGGCGCCTCGCGCGCCCCGGTCGTTGTGGCCTGTCTTATTGCTGATGACCTGCGGTTTATTCGGCAATGCATACGAATGCCATTAGTGGCAAGAATCCGGGTACGCGAGAGTTTGTTGAAATCGTTCTCGCTAATTCGTCCCATCGCTCCATTGCCGCATTCGGAATGGCTCTGATAGAAATTTGAGCGAGGCGGGAAATGCCGCTTCGCAACCAAAAGAAACAAGGAGATCATCATGATCGACGTCACCAACATCGCCGACCTGCACGACATCGACGCCACCTCGGGCGCAGCGGAGCTGGTTGCTTCCATCTCGTCCAACGGCTGCTGATTCAGGTCTGAGGCTTCGGTGTTCATGTGCTTCGGCACATGAACACCGGCCCGGCCGCAGCGGCCGGGCATTTTATTCTTCGCGCATTTTCATTTACGTGATTCTGGAAGGTAGCGGCTGTCCGATGCGGATCATCTTGTTTTCGACGGGAACGCTGAACAGCTGCTTTCTGCCGGTATGGATCAATTGGATGAAGGCGAATCGCGCCGCGGACACCGTCCGCGTCGTGCTTTCCAGGCAGGCGACGAAGTTCGTCAGCGCCCACAGCATTCACGCGTTGTCTGGCACGCCGGTCGCCATCGATAGTTGGGACGATCCCGTGCTCTGTGCCGAGTCGTTCGCACCACACACCTGGCTGGCCGACCACGACGTGCTCCTGGTCTATCCCGCGACGCTGAACACGTTGTCGCGCATCGCCGCCGTCGACGCGTCCACCCCGATGTTGAGCGCAGTGCAGTCCACCGCGGCGCGCATTGTCCTCGCGCCCAATCTGCCGCCAGGCGCCGATCGCAATCCGGCGGTGCTCGCGCTGCTGGACACGTTGCGCGAACGGCCGGGCACGGTGGTCGTCGACCCGGTGGCGCGGCCGAGCGCAAGCGTAGCCGAGAACGCGGCGGTGGCCCCGCCGATCTGGGACGTGTTCCCGATCATCGACGCCGATCCGGCCCGAAGGGTGGCCTGAGTGCCATGAAGTTCTATCTCGAAACCCTGGCCGACCCTGAGTATTTCGCTCCGCTGGAGCAGTGGCGGCTCGACGCCGTCCGGCATCCGCACCTGGCCGCGATTCCGCACGGCGCGCTCGAATGCTATGAGCTGCCCGACAATTGGCGGGCGACCAGTCGGGGACCGTGGACGGTTGTCGCACCGCTCGGACACGAGCTCGCGCCGCAGGGCTGGAAGGTGCACCTGGCACCCGCGCTGCCCGATGTCGCCGCGGTGCTCGCCACGACCGCGCGACTGTGCTTCGATCGTGGGCTGGCCTTCAAACACCCTGCCAGGCACGAATATACGTGGGCGCTCAACGGGAAATATGCGCCGCGCGAAGCCTCGGGGAAGATCGCGGTCATCTATCCGGACGCGGACACGGATCTGGACGAGCTGTTCGGCCAGCTGCTGCGACTGTTCGGTGACTACCGCGGGCCGAGGGTGCTCGGCGACTACCGCCTGGGTGACTCGATCGTGCACACCAGATACGGCGCGTTCATGGCGCGCTACGGCCGCGACGCTGCGGGTGAGCCGGTGCTGGCCCTTGCGGACGAGACGGGTGCGCTGGTGCCTGATCGGCGCGGGGTGCGGCCGTATACCCCGCCCTTCGCCGAGCGCCCCGCGACGGTCGACGCCGCGCCGAGCGCGACAGGTGCAGAGCGGCCGCGTCCGGTGTACACCGTGGTCAGCGCCCTGCACATGTCCAACACCGGTGGTGTTTACCGGGCCAAGCACATTGACACCGGCGACGCCGTAATCCTCAAGGAAGCAAGGCATTTCACCGGCTTCGATGCCGGGCTGCGCAGCGCGGTGGATCGGCTCGGCGCCCAGCGCGACAGCATGCGGGCGCTGGCGCACACCGGGGTCACCCCGGAGGTGCTCGACTATTTCACCCAGGGGGACAGCGACTTTCTCGCCTACCGATACGCGCCGGGGTCGACATTGCAGGAATGGTCGGCGGCGCGTAATCCGGCGCTGATCCAGGGACGGCCGGAGCAACCGGTGCCGGTCGAGCTCGCGCGCTCCTTCGTCGAATCGGTCACCGGGCGGATCGCGCAGCTGACGCGCCTGGTCGCCGCGGCGCACGAGGCGGGCGTCATCCTGGTCGACCTGCATCCCGCGAACGTGATCGTCGAGCCGGACGGCGAGCTGCGGCTCATCGATCTCGAGGCCGCCACCCGCGACACCGATACGGCGGCATTGTTCGTCGGCGCACAGGGATTCGTCCGGCCCGGGTCGGGCGGGCGGAGCGCGGACGAGTACGCGCTCGCCGCCACCGAGCTCTACCTGTACGTGCCGATGGTGCCGCTCACCACCTACATCACCGACGGGATGGCGACGCTGATCGACTTCGCCGCCAACACCTTTCACCTGGACACCGCATGGCGCGCCGAGATGCGCCGCCGGCTCTGCGTAGCCGACAGCGCCACGGCGGGCGGCGGGCGGGGGTCGTCCCCGGCGGCCACACCCGAGGACGCCTTCGCCCGCTACGCCGATCTGGTGGCCGAGAACCTCAGGCAAAGCTTCGATTTCGACAACCGCTATCCGATTCCGTGCAGCCCGGCCGGATTCGGCGAGTTCGCCCGCTTCGGCATCGGTCACGGTCCGGCGGGCGCGGTGTGGGCCCTGTCGCGCATCGGCGCGGTGCCCGACCACATCGCGGCAGGCTATCTCACCTGGCTGGAGAAGAATGTCGAGCAGTTCGGTGCACTCGGCAACGGCCTGCTCGACGGCTGGGCGGGCAACATCATCGTCAGCGCCGAACTCGGCGCCGACGACCTGGCCACCCGGCTGATGACGCGGTTCTTGGAAACCACCGAGCTGGCCGCGGCACCGTGGCACCTGCGCGGCGGTCTGGCCGGGCAGGTGCTGCTCGCACTGTGGTGGCGGGCGCACGGCGGCACCGAGATCGGCACCGACTGGCTGGAACGGGCCGCCGATGAACTGGAGCGCCGCGTCCGCGCGCAGCTCGGGTCGGATACCGCGGTGACCGGCTTGCTGAACGGTCTGTCCGGCGCCGCGCTCGCGCTGTTCCGCGCCGATGCGGTGCTGGAGAAGCCGAGCTACCTCGAGACCGCCCGCGTCGCGATGGACACGGAGCTGGCGACATACGTGTCGCACGACGCGGGCGAGCCGCTGCTGTATCACTGGGACGGCCAGATCCGGATGCTGAGCTATCTGGACCGTGGCAACGCCGGATTGTTGATCGCCGCAGCCGAACTCGGCGACGCATGGGATCCAGGTGCGGACACCCGCCTCGCGCTGCAACGCGCCGCGTGCAGCCGAGTCGGCGTGCAGCCGGGCCTCTACATCGGCCTGGCGGGCGGCCTCGCCGCCAACGCGGTCCTGCGGAAACGGACGGACTGGTTCGACGCCGCCTACCTCGACCGGTGCAACGAGCAGATCGCCGCGAGCATCGCCGCGTTCTCCGGCGCAGGCGCCCGCGGATTCCATGTGCCCGGCCAACTGTCGGCCCGCGCCTCCGCCGACTTCGCGACCGGCGGCGCCGGCGTGCTCGCGGTGCTGTCGTTCTGGCAGGGGCGCGCGCAGTCCTGGCTGCCGGGAATCTGCCAGGGGGAGTGGCGATGAGGGTGGCGGTGGTGACCGGCGGCTCGCGCGGCATCGGCGCCGAGATCTGTCTGCGACTGGCAGCGGCCGGATTCGAGGTGCACTTCTGCTATCGGCAGGCACAGCGCCGGGCCGAGACGATGCTGAGCAGGGTGCGGCTTCGCTACCCGAATGCCGCCGTGTACGGCCATCGGGCCGATATCACCGACCCAGGCGCGCTGTCCGCCTTCGCCGCGACGGTGGCCGAAACCGGTTGCCGGGTAGACGCACTCGTGCTGAACGCCTCGGGCGGAATGGAGCGCGACGCGCCACCCGGATACGCCGCCCTGGTGAACGGCGAGGCACAGGTGGCCGTTCTCGAATCGTTCGCGCCGCTGCTGCGGCCCGGCTCGGCCGTCGTCTATCTGACCAGCGTGCAATCGCACTTCTTCGGAACCATCGAGGAGTTCGACAGCTACTTCGCCATCGCGCAGAGCAAGCACCGCGGCGAGCAGCTGATCGAACAGTGGTGGCGGACACACAGTTCCGCCCTCGCGTTGACCACCGTCGTCAGCGACATGGTCGAGGGCACCCCGGCGGCCATGCTGATGGATCTGCGTGAACCCGCCGCCTCCGCGGACCGTCGCCAGGTGGCGCTGCGGTCGGGGGTGCCGCTGCCGACGGTGCAGACCATCGCGCGACAGGTCGAGCTCGCGATCACCGCCGAGCGGCCGCCGGGCAGCTACATCGACCACGTCGGTGCGGCCATCGAAACAGTCGGTACGACAACCGAGTCCGATCGGTAGGAAGGAGTGCACATGTACGACACCATGTATCGTGTCGCGACCCGCGGCGTGGTCATCGCGTTGGCCGGTGCCGCGCTTGCCGGTTGCGGCGACATCGCGAACCTCGGCAAGAACACCAACAGCTCTGCGCCGGGCGGTGATTCGGCTCTCTCGGCACGGGCGCAGGAGGTGGTGCTGCGCGGCCTCGGCGCCGCGTCGTTCGCCGAGGCGTGCGGCCGGGTCGATTGGGCGTGCCCGATCACCGGAATCGACGCCGAATCCGAGTACGTGGTCACCATTCGCTCCTCCGTCGACGACCAGCGGTGGGAACCCGCGGGGCGCGGCGCCCGCAGTGTGCTGCGGTATCTGCGGGACGCGCAGGGGACTGCCGAGGTCAGCGCGGTCAAATACACGAACAAGAAGGGCACGGTGCTCGACACGGCCGACCGGGTGACCGTGCGGTTCGGCGATTGCGCGCTGCCATGCGGGAGCCCCCGATGACGAGTTTGTCGACACCGCCGCTACGCAACGACGGCGCCCGGCGCGCCGATATCGACCGGATCATCGAAATCGCCTGCAGCACCGCCGCACTCATCGATTGCCGGCGCGATCAGATCCGGGACGTGCTGACCCCGATCGCCACCATCGACAGTGTCGACACCGAGATCGCGGATTCGATCGACCTGTTGAATACCGCGGGCGTCGAGTACGCCGCCTACCGGCAGGCCGACCCGGAGACCCAGCTGCGGGTGTTCCTGCCCGCGAACAATCTGCTGTACAGCTTGGCGCTTTTCGTCGCACTGCCGTCGTTGTTCTGCGGAAATGTGCTGGCCCGCCCGGCTTCTCGGGTGAAGTCCGCCTACCTCGAGCTCGCCGCGATCCTGTCCGACGGTCCGATCGACATCGGCGACCGGATGCGCACCTACTCGCAGGCCACCTTCGCCGAGATCTCGCAGGGCAGCGTCGTGGTCTTCAGCGGCAAGCCGGAGAACGGCCGCGCGGTCGACAAGGAATGCGCCAGTGGGCTTTTCCTCGGGTTCGGCACCGGCATCAACCCGATCGTGATCGGCCGCGACCTGTCCGGGCCCGAGCTGACCAACGCCGTCGAGGCCACGGTCGCCGCCCGGCTGTACAACAACGGGCAGGACTGCCTGTGCCCCGACGCCATTTTCGTCGACGCGGCGGTGGCCGACGAGTTCGTCGCCGCGCTGGTGCGCCGACTCGCCACGATCCCGGTCGTGTCGACCGGTACCACACCGGGATTGATCAGCGCGCCGCTGGCGGACATGACCACCTACGATCGCGCCGTCGCGGAGCTCGACACTCTGGAATCCGCGCTGGTGTGGACCGGCGAGATCAGCGCCGACGACCGGCATTGCCCGATCGGTGTCGCGGTCCGGCGGCTGCCCGAGATCGCCCGCTCGGTGCCCGAACTGTTCGGCCCGATCTTCAATGTGGTCGTCTACGACCACCTCGACCAGGTCGTCGACTTCCTCGACGCGCCGGAAACCGAGCCGTACGGGATGTACCTGAGTGTGTTCGGCGTCGCGGAGCTGGTCGGCGTCGACCGGGTCGGCAGCGCGCGAAATACCGGTGCCCGCACCGCCTTCGAGTTCGAGAACGGGCACGAGCCGTTCGGCGGCTTCGGCAGCAACGGCACGATCTCGGCGGGTGTCGGGCGCGAGCCGGTGGCACGGCCGCTGCTGCTGTCCGCCGAGCTGGCCCGCTATGCGGCCGAACGCGGAGGCGTCGATGCGCAGCGATGAGCCGGTACTCGGTCAAATCCGCACCGAGACTGTCGACACCATGGACTTTCTGCGCTGGAACACGCAGATCGGCCGGATTCTCGCCAAGTACCTCGAGACGCTGGACGCGCCGGAGGCCGAAAAGAACGCCGCCAACATCCTTTTCTGCTCGCCGCAGGTCATCGATTGGGCTGCCGCGAGGTACGCGGCCGCCGAGCGCGAGCAGCGGCCGACGCTGCCCACCGAGGTGTTGAACGCGGACGGCTGCCGGGTATTCGGCACCAGCACCAAGCGCGGCTGGCGCGGTGCGGCCCTTGCCGTCTCGTGCGAACGCGAGGTCGCGCTCACTGTGCTCACCGGATTGGCGATCGGCACCGGCGAGCCGCTCTGCGTGCTGCTCGAGGCCGAATTGTCCGCACCGGACAACGCGGGAGCCACCGTGACGCTGGGGAGCTTCCGCCATGGCTGAGCGCCGTACGCTGCCCGTGATCAACGGGGTGCCGCTGTCCACCTCGAAAATGGAATCGCTACGCCGAGAATTGGCTTCGGTGCTCGTCGCCGGACAGCATGCCCTGCTTGCGCCCGCACAACCGCGCGCCTATGCCTACGCCTACCTGATCGCACGGGAGCTCGGCGTCCCGTTCATCCTCGGCGCACCGCACCAGCAGGCCAAGGCTTTCGACACATATCGGACGATCGGCGACCTCACCGTGGTGGCGTGCCCGACGGGCACGCAGGTACCCCCTGTCCTGGCGACCACCTCCGGCACCAGCGGCCTCGGTCGATACGTCGCCTGGTCACCGGAAGCGTTGGCCTACCAGGCAAGTGCCACGACCGAACGTCTCGGCACCACGGAGACAACGCGGTACGCGACGGCGCTCGGCATGGGAAGTTCGTACGGGTTCAGCGTGTTCAACCTCGCCCTCGAATACGGCAACGAATTCCGGACCTGCGACGCGACCGCCGTCAGCGATCTGCTGGCGATGCTCATCGCGCGCCGGTGCGACAGCCTCGACACGCTGCCCGGCGTGTGGCGCTATCTGGCGCAGGCCATGCGCAGCGACGCCGATCTTGCGGATGCCGTGCGGGCGTTGACTGTTCGCGGCGTCGGCGGCGAGGTTGTCGCGCACGATCTGCTCGACTTCTTCGAGGACGCGGGCGCTCCGTTGCACAACGGTTACGGGTTGACCGAGGCCGGGCCCAACGTGGCGATCTCGATCGGCGCGCACTATTCGCCGCGCCATGTCGGAATCCCGTTGGCCGGCACCGAGGTCAGGATCGTCGACGACGAGATCCAGGTCCGCAGTGCGAGTGTCGCCGACCAGGTCTGGTCTGCCGAGCAGCGCCAGCTGATCCCGAATCCGGACCTGACCGACGGCGGCTGGCTGCGCACCAAGGACATCGGCACCCTCGACCCGTCCGGCCTGCTCGCCGTGCACGGCAGGCTGGACTCGATGCTGATCAGCCAGGGCGCGAAGCTGCATTCCAGCGTGCTGGAGCAGCAGGTGCGTGGCACCGAACGCACCGCGCCGGAAGTGGCGGTGCTGCAGGTGGATCCGTCGAACAACGGACGGCGGCGGGTGGTGTTGGTGGCGATCACCGACGCGGCCGACGCAGGCGGAGACGCGGAGCTCGCGCGCTCGATCGTCGCGGACGCCAGAGCGTTCCCCGTGCAGTTCAAGGCGCGCGACATTCTGCTGATGCGGCATGCCGACGTGCCGCTGACGGCCGCGGGGAAAGTGGATCGCCGCAGGCTCTCGGCCCAAGTGGCGGCTCATCTGAACGGATCGATGGAGATGCCATGCACGCAACTGTCGTAGATTATCTCGGCGCGCATCGCGCCGCGGGATACGAGACCGCGTCGGCTTTCGATCCCGGCCCGCACATCACCGACGCACAGACCGCGCAGTTGTCCAGGGCCGAGGTGCTCGCGCACTGCGTCGATGTGCTGCTCGACCGCAATCCCGAGGTGCTCGGTTCCCGGCTGGTCATCGTGGAGGCGGCCCAAACCGCCGGTGTCTACTTCCCGTCCAATGTCGAGGAGTACGCGCCAACGCCGACGCGGACCCACCCGCGCCTTGCGGCATTGCCGAACGACCGGCTGATCATCTCGCACGCCTGCGCGTCGGCGGGGTTGGCGCTGGCGGTCGGCGCCTCGCTGATCCACAGTGGCCGTTTCGACCACGCCCTCGTACTCGGCGCCACTGCACCAGGTTTCATCGAGGAGGCCGCGTTCGCCAGCGCAGGCGCGCTGACCGATCTCGACCATTGCCGTCCCTTCGATGCCAGCGCCGACGGCACGGCGCTCGGATTCTTTGTCGGCGCAGTCATTCTGGGCGCGGCCGCGCCGAACCGCACGGACCGCTTGGTGATCAGCGGAATCGGCGTGCAAACGCTCGGCCTCGGCGCCCAATCCGATCTCGACAGCCAGCTGTGGTGCATGCAGAGCGCGGCGCGACAGGCCGGGGTCACACCCCAGTTCGTCTCCGCGCATGCCACCGGCACCAAGCACGGCGATCGAATCGAGCTCGATGCGGTGGCGGCGCTCGGCCGCTCGCTCGACACCGAGCTGTACGTCTCGTCCTGCAAGGGCGAGGTGGGCCATTCGGTGCATTCGGCCGGATTGGCCTCGGCCATGGTCGCTTTCGAGACGCTGCGGGGAGGCCGGATCTTCGGTACCCAGCATTGCCTCGATCCGATCGAGGCCGTCGGTGCGCAGGTCGTCGCGCACGGCCGCACCGTCGAGAACGCCGGACCGAAGGCAGGGATCGTCAACTCCTTCGGGTTCGGCGGGACATCGTGCTCGATTCTGGTTCAGATATGAAGGGAATGATTGCTATGCCTGCCAACGAGAAAGAATTCTTCGACATCGTCGCCGCCGAGATCGAGCGGATCAACGACCTGGACGAGCCGCCGACGGTCGCGGCGGAGGATTCGATCGTCGACGACCTCGAACTCGACTCCCTCGGCATGCTCGAACTGGTGCTGCGGCTGCAGTCGGCGTATTCGGTGTCGCTGAGCGAGGAGGAGGTGATCGGCGCGAAGACCGCCGGCGACCTGCTCGACCTGGTCAACAGCAAGGACCCGGTGCGCCAATGATGAAGTTCCTCGCGCTCGAACCGGTGCTCACGCAGGAGGATTCGACGCGTGCGGCCCGGCTGATCAGCGGCAATCCGCTCTCGGCGGTGTCGACCGCAGGCCCGCAGTGGTTGCGTGATCGCGACGCCGCCGCGGCGCTCGAGCAGTCGGCCGTCGCCTTCGTGATCAGCGGTGGCGAGGGCGGGCTCGGCGTCCTGCGGGCCCAACGCCTGCAAACGCCAGGGGTTTTCGAGGTCATCCTGCACAGCGCCGATGACGCCGCGCTGGAATCGGCCGGCGTCGAGGCGGCGCTCGATGAGTTCGTGCGCTACCTGCTGCACAGCACCGAGGTGCATCGCCTCGAAATCTGGTTCGGCGTCTACAACCGGCTACTGCTCGAATACGCCATGGCGTCGGAGTATTTCCGCTGTGAGGGTTTGGTGCAGGACCGCTTCTTCGCCGAGGGACGGTACTGGGACGGCCTGGTGTGGTCGATCACCGGACCGCTGCTGCGCAGGCTGCAGGCGGCCGAAAACGGTGCCGCCGAATCGGAACGGAGCTACGCCCGCACCGCGCGCCGGTTGCGCGAGGCGATTCGCGAGCACCTGGCCGAGACGGAGTAGACGGTGACCTTGCTCGGCAGGTGGACCCGGCTGGAAGAGAGCAACGGGGTCGATCCGTCCAAGATGCTGAGCCATGTCTTCGAGTCTGCGGCGCAGCGGTTGGTCGCCGGGTCGGCGGTCGCGCCGGTCGACTCGCGCAGCCTCGACGACATGGCGCAGGCGTCGGATCGCCTGCTCGGCTACATCTATCGCCGCGACACCGCGCCGGGGCAGCGGCCGATCGGCATCTACGACTGCCGACTGGCCGATCCGGCGCGGATGCACATCGGCGTGGTGCTGGCAGGCGACGCGGCGTGGGGCAACGGTGTCGGCATGGACGCGATGCTCGTGCTGCTGCGCTATCTGTATCACTTCGACAATCGCCGCGGCTTCGAAATGACTGCTGCCGTGCACAATCCGAACACCGTCCGGATCTTCGTGCACAACGCGGTGCGCCCCGAAGCGCTGCTTGCCGACTGCGTCGCGGACGGCGCGAAGCTGGGGGCTCGGGTGGTCGGCACGCTGACCGAGGCGGAGTTCGCCGAGGTGGGATATCAGGTGCCTGGCGCGAGTGAATTCAGCGATACGCACTGGCGGTCGGTGCGGGAACGGGTGCTCGACGAGATAGGAGCGCAGTTGTGAGTTCAGTCGAGGTCATGTCCGTGCTGTTCGATCAGATCGGCCGCCCGGCCCGGCGGTCGCGGTCGATCGCGCTGACCCAGGAACGGGTTTCGGCGTTCGGCGCCGTCACCGAGGACATGCAGTGGATCCACACCGACCCGGAGCGGGCCGGCGCGGAACTCGGCGGCACCCTCGCGCACGGCATGCTGGTGGCCGCGCTGATACCGGCCATGATCGAAGAGACGATCGATGTCCCCGACTGCGATCGGGTGATCAACCTCGGCTTCGATCGGCTGAGTTTCGCCGCACCGGTGCCGGTCGGCACCGCAATCTGTTTGGAAGCCAAGGTGATCGACGCGAAGCCGGGACCGGGCCGGGTCGACGTGCGGTGCGACGTGACGATGTGGCTCGACACCGAACGACCGCGGGTGTGCGCCGCCGGGGTGCTCCGCGTTCGATTCATAGAGTGAAAGGACCTGCGGTGAACGGGATCTGGAACGAGATCGTGCGTCTGTTGGAACGCTCCGGGTCCCGGCTGTATGCCGGTGTGCCCGGTGACGATCCGGACATCATCGATGCCGCGCGCGCGGCGGGCGCGACGTTCGCCGCGATGCAGGATCAGCGCACTGCCGCGTATGCCGCGGTGGGCTGGTCCCGGCTCAACGACCGGGCGGCGGTGCTCGCGACCGCGGCGGGGCCCAATCTGCTCAACGCGCTGATCGGGATCTCGGAGGCCTACACCTCGCGGACGCCGCTGCTGGTGCTCAGCACGACTAACCGGGATGCGGTGATCGGCCGCGGCGGCTTCCAGGAATTTCCGGTGGCGGCGCTGAGCGACGGCCTGTTCGTGTGGACGCATCGCGTGGCGAATACCGCAGAGCTGGCATGGGCGGTGACCCGCGCCCAGTATCTGGCCGAGCACGGTCGCCGCGGGCCGGTGCACCTGTTGATTTCCCCCGACCTGGCCGATGCTGCGCTGCCCGATGCGACACAAGACATCCCGTTGGCGGCGCCGATGCCACCGGCACAGTCCGCTGAGACCCTGGCGCCGGTGTTCGAGGCGTTGCGCGCGGCGCGCCGCCCGGTGCTGCTGTTCGGCGGCGGCACCCGCGCCGAGGACGTGGTCACGCACGGCGTGCCGCTTGCCGCGGCCTGGAATGCGTTGTGCCTCGTCACCGCCTCCGGTCGCGGTGTCTTCCCGGAGGATCATCCGCGCTTCGGCGGACTGGCCGGTCTGTATTTGCCCGAGGAATCGCGCACGGCACTGGCCGTGGCCGACGCGGTCGTCGTGCTCGGCAGCCAGCTCGAGGAGACCGCGCTGATGGGCTGGGACGAGCCGGGACGGCCGATGCTGGTGCACGTCGACACCGATTCGTCCGTTTTCGATCGCGCGGTGCCTGCACGCTACCCGGTGGTCTGTGACGCCGGTGTATTCCTGCGCCTGGCCGCCGATTTCGCAGGCGCACCGAGCAGCGCGCCGCCGTGGTGGCAGCCGTGGCGACCGCTGCGCACCGCGGACGGCGCCGGAACGGTCGGCTTCTGGAACGCACTCGGCGAGGTGCTGCCCGGCCAGCGCGTCGACGTGCTCGCGCAGGAGAACGGGCTGGCCGACCTGTGGGGGTACTACGCGCCCTGCTTCACCCTTCCGCCCGGCGTGCGGCCGTTGGTGCCGAGCGAGCAGACCCCGCTCGGCTTCGGCCTCGGCGCTGCGCTCGGCGCCGCCCTCGACGGACGCAGGGTCGTCGCGGTGGGCGGCGACGGCGCCTTCCTCACCAATCTGCCGACCATCGTCGCCGCCGGACGGGCGCGCGCGGACATCTGCTATATCTGCCTGGACAACGGCGGATTCGGCTGGCCTGCCCTGTCCAGGGCGGACACGACGATCGTCGATTTCGATGCGGCCGAGGCGATCACCGCGCTGGCCAGAGAAGCCGGTTTCAGCACCGCCGCAGTGTCGGATCCGGACTTACTTCCCAAAACGCTCACTACCGCGCTGGCCGGCAGCGGCCCGCGCCTTGTGGTCGTCCGACTCGCCGATCGTCCACCGTTCCCGCCAGGCGGAATTCACTGAGCTCACCGGCGGATGTCGTCCTCTCGTCCCGGATGTAGTCATAAAGGAGGACGACGGACGAGGGGCGGACGACCACCATTATCGGAGTACGAAACGCGGTTCGGCGTTCCTCGGGGTGGGTTGGCGAACGAAAGGATTTGGTGCTGTGCAGCTCTCGACAGATCCCTCGGCTCCGGTGTTGCGATTGCGCGCAGTCACCAAATCCTTCGGCAAGAAGGACGCGGCCGTCGTCGCGCTCGACGCCGTCGATCTGGACATCGGTGCAGGATCGTTCACCGTGGTCATGGGCCCCTCGGGCTCGGGGAAGACGACCATGGTCTCCTGCCTGAGCGGGCTGCTGACGCCGACCAGCGGCACGGTCTACTACGGCGAGCGCGACATCTACCAGCAGTCCGACCGCGACCTGTCAGGGATGCGGCTCGAACACTTCGGCTTCGTCTTCCAGGAGTACGGCCTGCTCGACTCGCTGTCGGCGCGCGGCAACATCCTGCTGCCCGCCCGCGCCGCAGGGAAAAAGGTCGACCAGCACAAGCTCGGCGCGCTGTGCGAAGACCTGGGGATCACCCGGTACCTGTCGATGCGGCCCGACGAACTGTCCGGCGGCACCCAGCAGCGGGTGGCGGTCGCGCGGGCGCTGGTGTCCGAACCCGACGTCATCTTCGCCGACGAGCCGACCGGCGCGCTCGACTCGCACAACGCGGCCCGCATCCGAGAACTGTTGCGCCGCATCGTCGATGAGCGCGGCATCGCCATCGTCGCGGTGACCCACGACCCGCAGTTCGTCGAGTTCGCCGACCGGGTGCTGCTCATCCGCGACGGCCGCATCCAGCACGACCTGGTCGGCGCCACCGTGAAAGAGGTTGTCGCGTACTCGGAGAACCGGGTGGCGGTGTGACCATGCCACGGCTGCAGATGATGGTCGGCCTCGCCGTCGGTCAGCTCCGTCGGCTCCGGCGCCAGACCGTGCTCGTCCTGATCATTTCGATCGCGTTGCTTGCCGCGCTGTTGATTCCGGGCGGGCTGTATATGTCCTACCGCGACAAGATCTCTCAGGCCATCGCGGGCAGCGTGCTGCCGGGGGAGCTGATCGTCACGTCGAGCACGCCGCTGCCGGACAACGCGATCGCCGACGCTGCCGGTGCGGCGCCAGGTGCGTGTGTCTTGGCGCAGGCGTCCGGCCAGGTGGTCCTCTCTGCGGGCGCCGTGTCGTCGCAGTCGGTGACGGGATACTTCGTCCGGGCCGACGGCGCCTGTGCACAGCCGACGCCCGCGCTGGCATTCGGCCCCGCCGACGTTGTCGCCGAAGCCGCAGCCGCTGGCCGGGGCGGCGCGGAAGTGTTGGGCGTCAACGGAATTCGGGTTCCGGTCGAGGACAACCTGCCTGCGATCGCGGAAGCCACGTCGGTGCGTCTCGGTGCGGCGACACTGGCCCGCGAGGTGCTCGGCGATGGCTACACGCTGGTGTCGCTGAGCGGCGTCGACGCGAAGGCGGCCGCGGATCGGCTTGCCGAATCGGGCGCCACCGTGCGGAGCCGCGCCGACTATCTCGATGAGCTGACCTCGCAACAGATCTCGAATGTCAGCTTTGTCGGCGTCATCGCGATCATCTTCGCCGCCGTGCTGGTCTGCGGATTGGCCGCGGCCCTGGTGTTCTCGCTGGTGCTGTTGGCGATGAGCCTGCGGCCGCAGTTCGACATTCTGCGCCGCATCGGGGTGCCGACTCGAGAAATCCAGGCGGTCAAGGCAATTCAAGCACTTGCGATGCTGATCGGGGCAGCTGTCGTCGGCACTGCCCTCGCGCTGCTTGCCGATGCACTGGTGCCGACCGATCAGATTCTGTTGGGTACCTTCACCGTCGACGGCGTCGCCATCGATGCGTGGACGTGGCTCGGCGCGGTGCTCGCGGTCGCGGTGCTGCTCGGCGGCGCATGGTTCCTCGGCGACGTGATCTCCGGCCCGCGGCGCACGGAAAACGCAGGCGCGGCACCGCGGTTCGCCCTCGTGCGCCGTGCCGTGCTGCCCGTGCTCGCCGTCGGCTCGATCGCGCTCGGCATCTGGTCGACGACGGCCGAGCGGTTCGGCTTCACCGGCATTGTCGTCGGCTACTGCCTGGTGTTGCTCGGGTTGTTCGTGCTTGCCGCGCCCGCCCTTCGGGTGTTCGCGCCGTTCTCCGAGATCGGCGGGACGCGCGGGGTGCTGCTGCCCTGGTTCGGGCTCGGCAGCGTCGGCCGGGTGCGCACCCAGGCCGCGGTCGCGGTGTCGTGCATCGGTTTCACCGCGACACTCGTCGCGATCATTTCGGTGTTCGCGACGTCCACCGATACCTCCATCAATCGGCAGATCGACGCAAATGTCGGCGCACAGATGGTCGTCGAGCCCAAGACCGGGTTCGTGATCTCGGCCGCCGACGTCGGTGTGCTGCGCGGCGTGCCAGGCGCGAGCGGAGTGGTGGCCGTCGCGCCGCAGAACGACGTCGACGTCTCGGGTCACGCAGGCAACGGCGTCGCCATCGACGGTCCGGTCGGCGGCGGTGCGTTGCGGCTCTCGATGGTCGCCGGAACCGCGACGGTGGATCGGGAGCACGCCATGATCTCGACCGCGGAGGCGGCGAAGCTCGGTGTGGCCGTAGGCGATTCGATTCAGGTCCAGGGCTCGCCGGTGCAGGTCGCCGGCATCTACGACATCGCGCCGACACTGGGCGACTTCGTGGTGGCCGCCGATCCGGCGACGGCCGCGGGCTTCCAGTACCTGCTGGTCCGCACCGAGGACCCGGCCGCCCTCGGCGCGGTGACGACCGCCGCGGCCGGACTGCCGAATCTCGTCGCGCGTTCCATCGCCGACTACGGAGTCAAGCAGAAGGCCGAGTCGAAGATCATTATCGAGGCGCTGACCCAGCTGTCCACCGTGGTCGGCATCGGCTTGCTGCTCGCCCTCGGCGTGGTGCTCGGCGTGCTGACCGGCGGCCGCACCAAGGAGTGGTCGACGTTGCGGCAGATCGGCTTCAGCAGAGGGCTGGTGCTGCGCAGCGTCGGCATCGAGGGCGCGGTGGTCGCCGCGGTCGGCGTGGTCGCAGGCCTCGGCGTCGGTTCGGCGTTCGGCTACGCGGTCTGCAAATACCTGAGCTGGGTTGGCATCACCGATGTGGTGCTCGACCCGGTCACCTCGGTGGTCGCCGGTGTCGGCCTGATCGCGGTGGGATTGATTGTCTATCTGCTCGCGTGCTCGAGCACACTTCGACAGGTGCGGTGATTGCGATGATGGTGACCATAATCTTGGCCTGCGAGGCGGCATTCTGGATCGCCGCGGCCACCGGCCTGCTGTTGCGCTATGTGGCGCGCTGGCGGCAGGCGAGCACGGTGGTGCTCGCCATGGTGCCGCTGATCGACGTCGCGCTGGTGACCGCGGTGGCCATCGACGTGTACAACGGCGCGGCCGTCACCGGCGTCCATCGGCTCGCAGGCATCTATCTCGGCTGGACCGTGGTCTTCGGCAAGTCGACCATCGCCTGGCTCGACGGCTGGTTCGCCTACAAGTTCGCGGGCGCGCCACGGCCGGAGAAGAAGCCGAAGGAGGGGCCGGAGGCGATGCAGAACGAGATCAAATCGTTCGTGAAGTGGTTGATGGCGGCCGGAATCGCGATCGCGGTGTGCTTCGGTCTCTCGGTGACGGTCGCCGACGCCACCCAGGCCACCGAGCTGCGTGGCGTGCTGCAGCCGCTGCTGCTGATCACCATCGTCTGGTTCCTGACCGGTCCGGCGTGGGTGAAAGGCAAGACGGAGGCGAAGAAATGACCGCCGCGCGGCCGCTCGCGATCGTCACCGGCGGCGCGCGTGGCATCGGCGCCGCCTGCGCCGTTCGTCTCGCCGACGACGGATACGACATCGCGTTCTGCCACCTGCGCCCCAGCGTCGCCGCGGAAGAAGTCGCCGCCGAATGCAAAACACGTGGGGCGCAGGTGTATCGCGCGGCGTGTGACGTCGGGAGTGCCGCGGAGGTCGAGGATTTCGTCAAGGCCGCGCAGGAGCGGTTCGGCGATGCCGAAGTGCTCGTGTCCGCTGCCGGCATCACCAGGGACGTGCTGCTGTTCAGTTCCTCGGACTCCGACTGGGACGACGTACTGCGCACCAATCTGTCCGGCGTCCGCCATGTCTGTAAGGCCGTGGTGCCCGGCATGATGCGGCGCGGTTCGGGTTCGATCGTGACGTTGTCGTCGGTGGCGGGTCTGACCGCGGTGCTCGGCCAGACCAACTATGCGGCAACGAAAGCGGGACTCATCGGCTTCGGCAAGGCGCTGTCCGCCGAGGTCGCGCGGTTCGGGATCCGCGTCAACACCGTCGCGCCCGGCTTCATCGACACCGACATGACCAAGGCGCTAGACCCGAAGGCGGCCGCCGCGGCCCGAAAGTCGATACCGCTCAAGCGTTTCGGGGAGCCACGGGAAGTGGCGAACCTTGTCGCATTCCTCGCCTCGTCGCAGGCGAGTTATATCACCGGGCATACATTCTGCGTAGACGGCGGACTCACCGCCTGACCCGGTTATCTCGCGGCGACCATAATTCCGCCGCGCTCAATAATGCCTTTTTGTATATCTGCGTGCCCTTTTCGGGTGCGCAGATTGTGCGTTCACGAACGTTGACGGTGTTGCGGCGGGTTGCCTAGAGTTCGAGTTGTCGGGTTTCGGAATACGAAATCCATTCGATGTCTTGGTAATACGGCATATCACCGATCTCGGTGGTGTGCATTCTCGAAGGGGAATTCGGGTGAGTGGTCTGCGGATGCGATCCATCGGATATGGCGGTCGACTGCGCGCGAACGTCGCATCGGTCGGCGACGACGCGCCCCGTATCACGTTGATACCTTCGGTCGGCGAGTATCCGGTCTACGACGAGAAGCTGTACTCGATGATGACCGCGGACGCACTGCGCGTCGAGGCCTTCGATCGCGCCCTGCGCGGCTGCGCATCCGGGCGCACGGTGGTCGACATCGGCACCGGTGCCGAGGCGAACTGGGCATTGGTTGCCGCGGAAGCGGGCGCGACCAAGGTGTGGGCGATCGAGGCGCTGCCCGAATCGGCCGAGAAGGCACGGGCACTGATCGCCGAACGTGGTTTCGCGGACGTGATCACGGTGCTCACCGGTGACTCGCGGACCATCGAGCTACCCGAGCCCGCCGACGTGTGCGTCTCGGAAACCATTGGCGCCATTGCCAGTTCCGAAGGCATCTGCGAAATTTTCGCCGACGCGAAGAGACGCCTGGTTCGCCCGTCCGGCATATTCATCCCGCATCGGGTGGAAACGGTCGCCGTGCCGTTCGATTACGCGGCAGTGCTCGGCGCCGCGGGCCCGGCTTTTCAGGCGGAGTATGCGTTGTATGTCGACCGGGTATTCCAGTCGGTGGGTGGTCCTTTCGATCTCCGGCTGTGCTGGACCGACGTTCCGGACAGCGGCCGACTGGCGGCGCCGACGACGGTCGAAGTGCTGGAATTCGGCGTCGCCGACTACACGTACGCGGTGCGCGAGTCGCGGGTGCGCATCGAGCGGGCAGGACAGTTCGGCGGCATCGCCCTCGGCATCCGGCTCTGGGTATCGCCGGATGATCGGGAACCCATCGATTCGATTGCGCAACAGACGTCGTGGCTGCCGGTATTCGTCCCCGCGACCGTCGAGAACCCGAGAGCCGTCGCCGTCGGCGACGAATTCGACCTGAGCTTCGCGGTGCAGGTGAGCGCGGACCGAATCCACCCGGACTATCAGCTGACCGCCCGGTTCGCCGACCGGCCGCACGCCGATATCGACTGGGACGGAAAGTATCTCGGCGACTCCGGATTTCGCTCCACCCCGTTCTACCGAGATCTGTTCGCGGCCTATCCGGCCACCTTCCGAGGAGAGTGAACGTGCCATGCGGATAAAACTCACGGCGGTCTCGATTGCCACCGCCGCCACCATGATCGGCGCGGTGTCCACGGCCAACGCCGATCAGCTGGAACGCGATATCGGCTATTCGGCCGAGCTCGTCGACGGCGCGGTCGTGCTGCGGACCGACGGCGGATCGCTCAGCGCCGACGTCAACGGATTCCGGATCAACGACCAGAGCGGCAGACCGCTGGTCGAGCTCCCGCTGTCGTATGTGCGTGACGGGATGCGGTGGCCGATCAACGCCACCGTCGACGGCAACACCGCCACATTGCGCCCGGAGACCGACCCGAGTTCCGCAGTGCCTGCACCCGATCCGATCGCCGACAGCAGGCCTGCGACCGATCCACAGTCCGACAGCTTCAACAACGCGCTCATGCGGTTCTCCACCCAGTTGAACGTCGGCGTGATGCTCGGGACGCTGATCGGCACCGCCGTCGGCGCAGGCATCGGTTGTCTCGTCGGCGGCATCGTCGGCGCGGCCGCCGGTCTGGTCGCCACGATCGGGGTCCTGGCCATCCCCGGGTTCATCGGTGGTTGTCTCGCAACGGGTTTGGTGGGATCCACCATCGGCGCCGCCGTCGGCGTCATCGCGGTCGGCATGCCGATGGCCGTCTTCGGCGGCCTCCTTCTTCTCGACGCACTCAACCAACCGCCGGCTAAATGACCGGCTGACCGCCGCAACGGTCTTGCGGCACAAGGAGGGATCGTGGCCGACTCCCGGTGCGTTTATCACCAGGAAGCAGGCGAACGCACCGGCGGGTGTGGCTCGGAGCTCGGGATCGAGCAGGTCATCGAGAGCGCGGCGGCCGACGCCGCGGTGTGGGATCGGGACGGATTGCCGGCCTCCGCGATCGAAATGCTCGGGGATGCCGGGCTTTTCGGGCCGGACCGGCCGGTGGAGTTCGGTGGGTCCGGCCTCGGCCCGCACGAGTTGGGTGCGGTGGCGGCGCGGCTCGGTTATGCGTGCACTTCGGTGCGTTCACTGTTCACCGTCCAGGCCATGGTTGCCGCGGTGGTGGACCGGTGGGGGACCGCGGCGCAACGCACGCGATGGCTGCCTGCACTCACCGGGGGCGCGATGGTCGCCGGGCTCGCCGTGACCGAGGCGAACGCCGGGAGCGACTTGTCCGGCATCCGAACGACATTCGAGCGCACCGGCGCGGACTGGCGGATGTCGGGGCGCAAGCTGTGGATCACCTTCGGCGCCGCCGCGGACGTGGTGCTGGTGCTCGGGCGGACAACCGCGGGTTCGCTGGCCGCGCTGGTCGAGACGAATGGTCCCGGCGTGACCGTGGAACCGGTGTCCGGCCAGCTGGGCATGCGTGGCGCGCGCGTCGCGCACCTGTCGTTCGACAACGTGCTGGTACCCGGCGAAAACGTCATCGGGCAACCGGGATTCGGGCTCTCCCATGCCGTCGGCACTGCACTGGACCACGGGCGCTACACCATCGCCTGGGGCTGCCTCGGGATGGCGCAGGCCTGTCTTGCCGACACCCGCGATCATGTCGCGCAGCGGGCGCAGGGTTCGATGCGGCTCGCCGATCATCAGACGGTGCGGGCGATGCTCGGCCGCTGCTGGGTGGACGTGGAGAGCGCGCGGGCGCTGTGTGCGCGGGCGGCGGACCAGCGGGCGGCGCACCAACCCGACGCGGTCCTGGCCACCGTCGTCGCGAAATACGTTGCGGCCAAAGCCGCTGCGTCGGTGAGCGAGCATGCGGTGCAGCTGCTCGGCGCGGCGGGGTGCGCGCCGGACAGCCGGGTCGGGCGCTACTTTCGCGACTCGAAGATCATGCAGATCATCGAGGGCGCGCGCGAGGTCGCCGAGCTCGACATCGGTGATCATGTGTTGCGTGCGCGGGCGTACGAGGTGGTCACGGTATGAGTGCTGCCGCGGTGACAGCAGCGGGTGTCCGGAAGCGCTACGGCGACAAGTACGCGCTCGACGGTTTCGATCTCACCGTGCCACCGGGTACCGTCTGCGGCCTGCTCGGCCCCAACGGCGCGGGCAAATCGACCTCGGTGCGCATCCTCGCGACCCTGCTCCGCTTCGACAGCGGTCACGCCAGCGTCGCAGGATTCGATGTGGCGCGCCAGGCCGATCTGGTGCGCAGTCGCATCGGGCTGGTCGGCCAGCACGCGGCGCTCGACGAGGTCCTCAGCGGTACCCAGAATCTCGTCATGTTCGGCCGCTTGTTCCACCTGACGCCGCGGTCGGCCGCCCGCCGCGCCGCCGAACTGCTCGCACAGTTCGGCCTCGCCGACACCGGAGACAAGCCGGTCAAGGTCTATTCCGGCGGCATGCGCCGCCGCCTCGACCTCGCCGCGAGCATGATCCTGGCGCCCGCCGTGCTGTTCCTGGACGAGCCGACCGTCGGGCTCGACCCACGCAGCCGCAACGAGGTGTGGCAGGCGGTCCGCGCGCTCGTCGCGATGGGCACCACGGTCGTGCTGACCACCCAATACCTGGACGAGGCCGATCAATTGGCGGACCGGATCAACGTCATCGATGCGGGCAAGGTCATCGCGGAGGGCACGCCGAGCGAGCTGAAGTCCCGAGTCGGCGGCGACCGAATCGAATTCGTGGTGCACGACCGGTTCCGCATCGCGGCGGCGGCCGACGCGGTGCGCAGGTTGGGCACCGCTGACCCGGTCCTCGACGCCGACACCAGGCAGGTGAGCGTGCCGGTCGCCGACAAGGCGAGCGCGTTGTCGACGGCGGTCCGGGCGCTCGACGACGCCGACATCCGCTTCGACGACCTGATCCTGCGCCGACCCACCCTCGACGAAGTCTTCCTCCACCTCACCGGCAACAACACCGAACCGGCGGTGATCGCGTGAGTACGACAGTGCCTGGCCTAGCTGGTGGTGATGGCGCGAGTGCGGGGGCGACGGGCCTAGCCGGTGGTGATGGCGCGAGTGCGGGGGCGACGGGCAGAACCGACAGCGACGCTACGAATGGTTGGGTGCTCGTCCCGACCAGCGGCGGCTTCCGGTGGGCGCTGCTCGACAGTTGGACCCTCACCCTGCGCGGGCTCGCGCATTGGCGCCGCAATCCAGGGCCCATCGTGTTCGCGCTGGTGTTCAACATCCTCGTCATGCTGATGTTCGTCTACCTGTTCGGCGGCTCGATGCGCGTGCCAGGCGGCGGCGAATACCGCGACTACCTGGTGCCGGGCATGTTCACCATGACCATGCTGTTCGGCATCGGCGCCACCGCGCTCGCGGTGACCACCGACGTCGATCGCGGGGTGACCGACCGCTTCCGCTCGATGCCGATCTCGGCCGCCGCGGTACTGATCGGGCGCGCGGCCGGCGACATGCTGCTCTCGATGCTGACGCTGACGGTGATGATCCTGACCGGCCTGGTCCTCGGCTGGCGTCACCACGGTTCGGTCGGCGACCTCGTCGCGGCGATCGGCCTGATCCTGTTGCTGCGCTTCGCGCTGATCTGGATCGGCGTCTATCTCGGTCTGGCGTTCACCAGCAGCGCGGCGATCATCGGCGTGCAGACCGCGGAGTTCCCGATCGGCGCGCTCTCCGGTGTTTTCGTGGCGACCAGCGCCATGCCCGGTTGGCTGCGCATCGTTGCCGACTGGAACCCGTTGTCCGCCACGGTCAACGCCACTCGTCAGCTCTTCGGCAATCCCGGCGTGCTCGGCGACTCCTGGGTCACCGCCCATTCCGTCCTGATGGCCGTCGTCTGGCCGGTGGTGCTGTTGCTGATCTTCGTTCCGCTCTCCGTCAACGCCTTCCGCGACCTGAGTCGCTGATAGACGAAGAGAACTGGCCGCGCTCTACGGCGGTTCCACCCTCTCCCGTAGAGCGCGGACCAGTTATATCGCTGCCGTCCGCGCCCTCAGCGGTCAGCAGCGAAGCTTGCGGCCTCGGGGGTGTGCGCGATGTAGCTCAGGTGGGCGAAGGGATTGATTCCCCATGCCTGGCAGACCGGATCACCCGCCGCGCAGAATTCCCAGGTGCGCCCGGCGTACGGGCCGGTGATGCCGCGGCCTGCGGCGCGAATCGGCGGCCCGAACATCAGCAGCGCCGACACCTTCGGCTCGACCCATGCGGGCAGCGTGGCCGCGATGGGGCCGCCGACCAGTGCGCCGTCACTGCTGACGCCGACCGAGTTGGCGACCACGTTGGTGCCCTGGGAGTAGCCGACGATGACGAACCGCTGCTGCGGGCAGGCGTTCGCTTGGGCGACAACGTGGTCGACCAGATCGCGGTTGCCCGCCTGCACCGAGACCGGTTCGTTCAGATCGGCCGGGTAGTTCACCCGGTACGCGCTGGTCGTGCGTCCCGTCATAGCGCGTTGGAGTGCGAAGTAGATCGGGTCGCCGACGATCACGCCGAGGATGCCTGGCTCCGCGGTGCCGCGGGCCACCACCACGTCCACGTCGGTGCAGTTGGCTGCCGCCGGCTTGGCGGCGACGGGCATGGCCGAGGCGACCCCGGCTGTGGCAATCGTCAGGCCGACGACCCCTGCCACCCGCGCAACAATCGAAAAAATCGACTTACCCACCGAATTCACTACGCCTCACGCTTCTGTTCACCAAGGACAATTTTTCGAAAACATAAGACCACGAGGTCAATTCGCTGCAACGCGACAGAATTTATGTCCTCGGCGTTGACGAGTCAACGTGCTTCAGCCGAGCTACAGCGACTTTAGTTCCGGTGAACAAGCGCGGCGTTCGGCGGCAACCGGGCCTCCGACACTCACAGCAGGTCGCGGATCAGCTCTATCGAGGGAATGTCGGTGTTGGGGTGGGTTCTGGTGTTGCCGGTGACGGTGAACCCGTGCCGTTCAGCCACGTGCCGCATCGCCACATTGTCCTCGCGGGTCCACAGCTGTGCCTGTCGATGGCCGTTGTCCTGGAGACACTGCAACTGGGTCTCGAGCAGTTCGTCACTGACCCCGGAGCCGCGGGCCTTGGGATCCACCCACATGGCGATGATCTCTTGGGCGCCGGGGCGGTCTTCTGACGGCAGCGCGCCGATGTCGCCGACCGGTTCCCCGTTCCGGAACACGACAATGGTGCTGGTTCGGTGGGCGATTTGGTCGCGCCAAAATTGCTCGGATCGGGCTTCGGATTCCTCGTAAGTGGTCTTGTATGCCCACGGTGTGTCAGTGAGTTTGCGCAGCGACATCTCGCGACGTAGTTGCCAATCATCGTCCGGGTTCAGTTGTTTCGTCTCTGGGTCGGCGAGTTTGCGCAGCGACATCTCGCGAAGCAGCTGCCAATCGTCCGGGTTCAGTTGTTTTGCCTCTGGGTA